>CAZYAF010000011.1:0-103127 GCA_964645975.1 uncultured Acidobacteriota bacterium | reverse complement strand
GAGGCTTTGAAGGATGAGGATGAGGATGTCCGTCAGGAAGCAGTAGAAGCATTAGCCAACATAGAAGATAAAAGAGCAGTAGAACCTCTTATTGCTGCTCTCAAGGATGAAGATAGCCTTGTTCAAATGTATGCAGTAAGAGCATTGGGCAAAATGGAAGATAAAAGAGCAGTAGTGCCTCTTATTGAGGCTTTGAAGGATGAGGATGAGGATGTCCGTCAGGAAGCAGTAGAAGCATTAGGTAAATTAGGTGACAAAAGAGCAGTAGAACCTTTTACTGAGGCTTTGAAGGACGAAGATAAGTATGTCCGATTGGGAGCAGTAGAAGAATTAGGTAAAATAGGAGATAAAAGAGCAGTAGAACCTCTCATTGCTGTGTTGAAGGATGAAAATTGGGATGTAGATATAGGATGGGATATCCGTATAAGAGCAGCAGAAGCATTGGGCAACATAGGTGATAAAAGAGCAGTAGAACCTCTTATTGAGGCTTTGAAGGTTGAAGTTAGGCATATCCGTCTGCAAGCAGTAGAAGCATTACAGGAAATAACAGGACAGCATTTTGGGGAGGATTATGATGCCTGGTCAAAATGGTGGCAGAAAAATAAAAAAACATTCCAACGAAAAGAAGAGAAATCTTCAACAGAGAGCACAAGTATCAGTGAAAAAGAGGAATCCAAAAATAGCTTAATGATTTATTATATTTTTAGGTTCGCTATATATATTGTTATATTTTTAATTATTATCTTCGTAATATATTGGTTAAAGATAGGTTGTAAGAAAAAAAGAATAAAAAAATAAAAACTTCTATTACGTAACAGAATTTGGATAATTGAAATGAACAGAACAAACATCTTTGAACTTTGTAATGATATTATCGACAGTTCTCAAAAACCAGAAGATTAAGAGGAGCCATCCCAGGGCATAATCCTTCTCCATCGTCATTAGGTTCAATCCCCCAAAATTAAAGATAGAAGCAAGTAAAAATTGCTAAATCCCTTTTGTTTTAAAGCTTTAAGGTTAGTATACTCTTCACCAAAAAGGTGAAAACCAAAAAAAAAGAAGGGGTAAGGATATGATGAAGCAAAGCATTTTACCTTCCAAGCTAAAAATGACAGAGGAGTTAATTACATCTCATTGTGGTTTAGCCATTTATGCAGAGTTTTTAAAGCCGATGCCCTCTGGTTTGCCACGGGAGTGCTGGTCTATAACACCAGTATCCTGCAAAAGCTCTATCTAATGCCACTGCACTGGCATAAAAAAACCATCTACACCATACGATGGGCACTGATAGAGACTGCTGGGAAGCTGGTAAAAAACGGAAGAAGCCTGATATTAAAGCTGGCTGCCAATGGGGGAAAATTCTTGTTCTATGAAAGAATTCGTTCTCATTTCCTTCAGCTTTGCTGAAAAAAACTGAAGTAGAAAGATAAGAGCTTACACCTCTATCAAAAAGGATGAAATCTCTGGTAAAATAGCTTTTGTGAAGTTTAACAACTTCGCATGGCTATAAACCGCTCTTTTGAAAGCGTTAGTAGATTTAAAGATAGGTAACAGATGAAGAAAATAAGTGCATCTAAATCCTATCGGCAATTTTGGGTGTTATTAAATTATTGACAATTAAAATATATTTTGTTACATTTCTACAATGTATATTCGGAATAATAAATTATAATTCATGGGGAGAAAAGGATTGAACATTTGTATAGTAGGAAGTGGATATGTGGGGCTCGTAACAGCAGCATGTTTTGCTGAATTTGGCATTAAAGTAATATGTATTGACAATGATGCTAAAAAAATTGAAATGCTCCAGAGAGGAAAGATTCCAATTTACGAGCCCGGTTTGGAAGAAAAAGTGAAAAGAAATATTAAAGAGGAGCGCCTATCCTTTACCACAGATATTGCGAAGGGATTGAGAAATGCTTTAGTCATTTTTATTGCTGTAGGTACACCAAGCAGGGAAGATGGTTCAGTGGACTTATCCTATATTGATGAAGTTGCCAAAAGCATAGGGCGAAATATGGATGGCTACAAAGTAATTGCGACAAAAAGCACAGTCCCCGTGGGAACAGGAGAAAGGATCAAAAATATTATTAAGAAATACCAGAAAGAGAAAATCGATTTTGATGTTGTTTCCAATCCGGAATTTCTGCGGGAAGGTTCAGCCATTGAAGATTTTATGATGCCTGACCGAATTGTAATTGGTGCAGAAAGCGAGCAAGCCATGGCAATTATGAAAGACCTCTATAGGCCTCTCTACCTTATTGAAACCCCTTTTATCATCACAACTGTAGCTTCAGCCGAAATGATAAAGTATGCTTCCAATGCATTTTTAGCCACGAAAATATCTTTTATAAACGAAATTGCAAATATTTGTGAGAGGGTAGGGGCTGATGTTCACGTAGTTGCTAAAGGGATGGGCCTGGATAACAGAATTGGACATAAATTTCTTCATGCAGGTGCTGGTTTTGGCGGCTCCTGTTTTCCCAAAGACACTCGTGCCATTGTTCAGATAGCAGAAGATAATAAATATCAATTTGAAATAGTTAAAAGTGTTCTAAAAGTTAACCAGCGGCAAAAAGAATTAATTGTTCAAAAAATTGAGCAAAATCTAAACCCTGTAGCAAACAAATTATTAGGAATTTTAGGCTTAGCATTTAAACCTGATACAGATGATATGCGAGAAGCTCCTTCTATTTATATTATTAAGGAATTGCAGAAGAAAGGAGCAAAGATAAGAGCGACAGATCCCGCTGCAATTGAAAGTTCCAAAGCTGTATTAAAAAATATAGAATATTTTCATGACCCTTATGAAATAGCAGAGGGCTGCGATGCTCTCATCCTCATTACCGAATGGAACCATTTTAGAAATCTTGACTTTAATAAACTAAAATCAGCTATGAAATCGCCCACTATGTTTGACCTTCGAAATGTATATGATCCCCTGAGGATGAAAAAACTGGGCTTCAGTTATTTTGGTGTTGGCCGTTAAAACTACAATATCTATTAAAACGACAACTCCGTTACATTAATAATTAATACACTTAAAAAATATAACCAAAATATACCAAATGAAGGAAAACAATAAGCTATCAAAGGATTATATAGAAAAACGGCTGGCAGAAATAAAACAGGAAATTCGCCGGATCAGTCAGCTCAAAAAGGTGGATAAATTCCAACTACCACAGGTGGGCAAAACCCCAGCAGAACTAAAATCTTTTGGTCAGCTTAGCCAAGAGGCTAAAGATTATGTCCATATAGACAGCTCCTCTCATTTAAAATATTTAAATGATTACTATGATATTATTTCTCTCCATCCAGTGTGGCAAAAAAAAGCTCAGAGGAGAAGTATATTTGATAGAATCAAGAGCTTTTTCTATCGCCCTTTTATCCGCCATCTTACTCAGTCTTTACTCCATGAACAGCGGGATTTTAACGCACAGCTCGTTCGCTTTCTTAACCAAATGGCTAACCACATTGATTCCCAGGACGATTTACTGGTTGATAAGCTAATAAAAGTTGAGCAAAAGTTCGATGAGCTGATTAATGAGATAATTAATAAAGTTCTCGTTATTAGAAACCAGGAAATGGTGGAGCGCATAGATATTCTCTTCTCAAAAATGGATCAGGAAATACTTAATCTTGATGTTATGCAGCTAAATTCTCAAAATGATCTGGAGAAAATAATAGAGGGGCAAAGCAAGATATATGAAACCTTAAATGAACTCAACCAAAATCTCTTGCTTCATAAAAGAGAGCTTGCTGAATTGAGTAACCAAATAAGGGGAAAGAAGGAATTAGCAGATTCTTTGGAAAAAATAAAAACTAAAGATACTCTTAGCTCAGAGGATTATCTGCGTTTTGAGCAAGCCTATCGAGGAACTTCGCAGGAAATAATTGCCAAACAATCATGCTATCTGCCATATTTTAAAAATTGCAAAAGAGTACTTGATGTTGGCTGTGGAAAAGGTGATTTTCTACAACTACTTAAAGAAAACCAAATAGGTGCTTATGGCATTGATAGCAACCACGAAATGGTCTCCTTTTGCAACCAACAGGGATTGGAAGTCTTAGAGGACGACGGGATTAAACATTTGAAAGCACTCAAAGACGAATCTATAGATGGTATCTTTGCCTCTCAATTCATCGAACACTTACCTCCAGAACATTTTAAAAATTTTATTCAGCTTGGCTATACAAAGCTAAAGCCGGATTCTTTTATGATAGTGGAAACCATAAATCCTGCTTGTCTCCATGCATATTTGAATACCTTTTTGCTTGATTTAAGTCATTCAAAAGCCCTTCATCCCTTAGCCCTGAAATTCCTTTTTGAAATTGTCGGATTCGAAAAAGTAGAAACCCTCTTCCTTTCACCCATTCCAGATGAAGTACGTTTAGAAGAAATTTCCATACCTCCCCGAATGCATATAAAACCTAAAAGATGGCTTGCTTCATTTAATCGAAATGTCGAGAGACTTAATAAGCTCATTTTTGCTCATCAAGACTACGCTGTTATCGGGAAAAAGGTAACGTACAGAAAGTAACAGTATGAAAATAAAGACTATTTGTATTTGTGCAGTTCAAGTACCTTTTGCTATTGGAGGAGCAGATGTTTTAGTAGAGCAATTGGACCAGCAATTAAAGCAACGCGGCTTTCAAAGCGATATTTTTCGCCTTCCCTTCCAATGGTGGCCAAAACCTGCTATTCTAAAAAATGCCCTTGCCTGGAGACTCTTAGAATTAGTAGATTTGGACGGAAAAGAAATAGATCTGATAATACCCACAAAGTTCCCTTCTTATATTATAAAACACCCAAATAAAATAGTGTGGCTTTTTCATCAGCATCGAGAACTCTACGATCTTTATGGCTCTGAATTCTGCAATTTCGATAATACCAGAGAGGACAATGAACTTCGGGATGCTCTTATCAGAACGGATAAGGTAGCTCTTGGGGAATGCAAAAAAATATTTACCATCTCTCAAAATGTGGCCAATAGGCTTAAGAAATTTAGCAACTTCGATGGTGAGCTTTTATATCCACCGCCCAAACTCAAAGATAAATTCTATAGTGAACACTATGGTAATTACATATTGTCTGTCGGTAGACTCGATGCTTTAAAAAGATTGGATAGGCTCATAACAGCTTTTTCTTACTTACCATCTCATATAAAATGCCTAATTGCAGGGAAAGGCCCTTTACAGAAGGAATTAGAAGAAACAATTGAAAAGCATAATCTTAAAGATAGAGTTTCTCTTTTAGGCTTCGTAACAGAAGAGGAGCTCATTAAACTATATGCCGGCTGCTTTGCTGTTTATTTCGCCCCCACGGATGAGGACTATGGCTATATTACAGTGGAATCCTTTCTGTCTCGCAAACCTATTATCACTGCACCTGATTCTGGTGGGGTAATTGAGTTCGCCCAAAATAAGGAAAATGGAATTATCTGCTCTCTCGAGCCTGAAGTGCTCGCCGGCAAGATCGAATATCTATTCAATAATAAAAAACTGTGCCAGGAAATGGGTGAACAGGGATATGACCAAGTAAAAAATCTATCCTGGGATCGTGTTATTGAAAAATTAACAGCAATTCAATAGGTAGAAAAGTGCGTATTGCCTATTTCAGCCCACTAAATCCAATTAAAACTGGTGTTTCGGATTATACTGAAGAGCTGCTTCCATATTTAATCCGCTACGCTGACATTGATTTATTCATTGACAATTATCCACCGTCTAACAAAAAGATTACTAAAAACTTCAAAATCTTCCACTACCTTGCTTATGAGGACAAACAAGAAGACTATGATATTACTCTTTATCATATAGGAAATAATCCGGCCCATGCATATATATATAACAGCTTAATGAAGTACCCAGGAGTAGTAGTTTTACACGATTATATTCTTCATCATCTTGCTCTAAAAGCGTTGGTGGACAGCGGTAATTGGGAAGAATATATTGACGAAATGAAGCAATGTTATGGAGATGAAGGAGTGCTAGCATCAATTCAAATATTAAAGGGCTATGGAAGAGATACTCTCTATTTTCTCTACCCCTTTAACGAAAGACTTCTGGCGCAAGCAGCTGGAGCTATTGTTCACAGTGAATATTTAAAAAGAAAAATCCAAAAAAAATATCCCTCACTACCTGTCTTTTGTGTTAATCAAGGAATAAAGTTTTGGCCTGAGAGGAAAATTGCTTCAAACAAGTCAAAAAAAAGGATAGGGTTAAAAGAAGATACGTTTATTGTGGCCAGCTTCGGCTTAATAACACAAGCTAAAAGACCTGAAATAATGATTAAGGCGTTTAAAGCTTTTCATAGAAAACATAAAAACTCAATTCTTTTATTAGTTGGTAAGGTGGCTGATAATATCGATTTGCACACCCTACTGAAAAAATATTCTTTGAAGAAATCGGTTAGGGTTACAGGATATGTCGATTTTGAATCTTTTCAAGAATATATCTCCATAAGTGATGTGTGTCTTAATTTACGCTATCCCAGCGGTGGAGAAACTTCGGCTGCTCTATTGCGGATAATGGCATGTGGTAAACCTGTAGTTGTAACAAATTATAGTCAATTTGCTGAATTACCTGACGATTGCTGTGTCAAGATTGATTTGGGCAAAAAGGAAACACCAGAACTCATTGCATATCTCGATCTATTGTATGAAGATAGTAATTTGCGCATCAAAATAGGTTGCAACGCTCAAGACTATGTTAAGAAAAATCACACACTGGAATTATCTGCTCAGCAATATGCAGAATGTTTATCCAAGCTAAAAAATGCCTTAAAAAACAAACAAGAAGCAGGTCGACAAAAACTTCTTGAAAACAGAAGAAATTTTGGTAAGCAGGTTTTTGCCCAATTAATGGGCACGATAAATAATTTAGGAGTTGCAAATAATCTAAAAGAAACTCTTGCATCACTGCTATCTGATTTAAATATAACACCATCTTAAAATTACTTTTAAACTAATTTTTCTTATTTCTATGGGAACTGTTATTAAATTACTTTTTTCATTACCATCTATTTTTTTTCTACCGGGGTATTTAGCCGTTACTTTTTGGTGTAATGCCAAAAAACAGGATAAAAGTATTCCCTTTTCACAATTTATTTTTCTATCGCTACTGGGCAGTATTATACTCTCCTCCTGGCTTAGTCTTGTGCTTGCTGAAATTGGTATTTTCTCTCTTGCTCGTTTAGTGCTGATCCTCTGGATACTCTGTCTCTTCGGTGCAGCATTGAATAAATTCAAGTTAAAGCCCGAAGGTCTACAGGCTCCAAAATTAAGCCCTTATCTATTTATTTTAATATTCATTTTAGCCATAGGTGCATATTTATTCTTCCAACCTCATGAGCTGATACTGGGAGGGAGAGACCCCGGAGTATATATTAATACAGGAATAAACATAGCAAAAACCGGAAGTATCTTTGTACAAAACAAAGCATTAGCACTGCTTAACAATCAAAACAAAAAAGAGTTTGTCCGATATTTTAATGGAAATTTTATGATGGGTTTCTATCTTGAAGACCTTCAAAAAGCACGGATAACACCTCAGTTTTTACATTTATTTTCCCTATGGTATGCTCTCTTTTATTCCCTTTTCGGAATAAAATATTGTTTATATATGCCACCGTTTTTTGCACTCCTCTCCATCTGGGCTGTTTTTTTATTTTGCCGAAAATCCTTTAAGTCCGAGATTATTGCACTTATTGTAACCGGTCTCCTTGCCATAAATATAATTCAAATCTGGTTTGCTCGCTTTGCAGATTCTGAAATAATGGCTCAATTCTTACTATTTGCTGGGCTCACCCTTTTCGCAACCTTTATGGAAGAAGAAAATAAAATTGCAGGAATTGTTTCCGGATTGAGTCTCGGTCTGCTTTTTTTGTTGAAAATTGACCTCATTTTAATAATCTTTCCCTTCCTGCTGCTTTTTGGTTACAAAATAATAGCCGCAAGATTCAAATTTTACTATTTTTCCTTCCTCATTCCTTTTCTATTATTACTGTGCCATGCCCTAATTCACAGCCTTTTCTTCTGCCGAACTTATCTATATGAGGCTTTTTGGAAAATGTTCTGGGAGCAGCTGACTATTCTAAAAATATTAGGAGCTATAGCAGTTTTTTGCATCATCCTTTTGATATTCTGGAAAAGTTTTAGAAACAGCGTAGCTTCTTTCTTCGCTAAAAAGGAGCTGTTGAGCAAAACAGCCTTTATTTTAGCTTTTTGTTTAATAGTATATGGGTATTTTATAAGGCCAGGTCTATTATCAGCACCCACGGATATCAATACCCATAGCTTCAGATGGATGGGTTGGTTCCTCCACCCTGTTGGTCTACTACTTGCAATTATTGGTTTTCTAATTATACTCATACGCTGTCGAAATGCCACGTGTTTTATCTGGCTTTCTATGGTATCTCTTTATTCCATTCAATATTTTTACAAGATCAGAGCTTTCCCCGACTATTATTGGTTAATGCGGCGTTTTGTTCCTTTAATTTATCCTTCTGCTGTAATATTTATCTCATATTTAATTTTTTCTTTTGCTAGTAATTTAAAAAATAGAAAATTCAAATTTTTACCATATCTTATAATTATTCTCCTTGCTATAAATTATATTAATGCTGATCTGAATATTCTCAACTTTCGGGAATTTCAGGGTGCCACAGCATTCATACAAAAAATATCAAATGAGGTAAAAGGAAAAGCGCTCATTATATCTGAGGGACCATCTGCAAATTTAATACATCTAATATCCCTTCCCCTTTGGAGCACAAGTTCAAAAGATATAATAGAGCTGCGAAGGGCTGCTATTGACCCCGCTGAGTTTACCGAGCTATTTTCTATCTGGAGGAGCCATTATGATTCCATTTATCTATTGACCGGTAAAAATTTTCAAATAGCTGAGGAACAATACTACTGGGGTTCGATAAATGAATATACATTTCATGCACCATTTATGAAATATACCTATGATAAACCTCCAAAACAAATCACCCATGTAAATATTAAGCTATCAATCCACAAACTGCTCACTACAAAACAGCTTAATCCTACTGTAAGCTTTATTGATATAGGTGAGCCAAAAGATGTACTAATAAAAAGTGGTTTCTATCATAGGGAGAAATCTGCCAAAGAAAGCTTTCGCTGGACCACCGAGGAAGCTATGGTCTATTTGCCAGCACTGTCTTCGACAAGTAATACATTAGTCATGAGAATGAGTGGAGGTCGCCCAGAGGGATTGGATGCAGCTCATATCCAGGTATATATTAATAACACAAAAATTAAAGAGTTATATCTGGACAATTATTTTAAAGAATATGCAATACAAATACCTCTAAAAGTAAGAAAACAAGCTGAAAAAGTCTTTCCTTCTCAAATGAAAATCACGAGCACTGTATTTATTCCCGCAAAAGAAATGGGTACAGCCGACACTCGTGCACTTGGTGTAATGCTTGATTATATTTCTATAAAATAAAACTCACAAAAAAGGGCATAAATATGCTAATATTAAACGATAAGCTATTATATTCTAATATATATTTTAAAAACCATTTAGCGTAATGGATAAAGGGGACAGCAAAAAATTAAAAGATAAAATCTTTGCGTTGGAAAAATCACTTCATAGAATGGAACAAAAAGAAATCCAACTCAAGGAGGAACTTCTCAAATATCAGCACCTTTTTCAAAATATAAAAACCACGGTCTATTTTTGTGACAACAATGGAAAGCTGCTCGACATAAATCCTGCAGGGATTCGGTTACTTGGTTATACCAAAACAGAATTGCGTCAGATGAACCTCACAAAAAATTATATCAACCCAGAAAAAAGAAAAGAGTTTTTCAAACAGCTCAGGTCTAAATCCCATGTTTCTGATTTCGAATTTTCGCTTAGAACAAAAAAAGGAAAGATAGTAAATGTCTTAGAGACTGCAATTTTGCTTAAAAATAAAATGGGTAATCCTATTGGCTATTGCGGAATAATGCAAAACATAACAGGAAGAAAATTAGCTGAGGAAATATTGACTCAATCAAGGGAATATTACGAAACTATTGTAAAGTCGATAAGCGAAGGCATATTAATTGAAGACCCCAACGAAATTATTACATTTGCAAATCCTGGAGTTGAAAAAATGCTGGGATATTCTCAAGAAGAACTCTTTGGAATGCATACAAGCAAAATAACGGCTCCAGAATATCTTGAGAAAACAAAAACGGAAACCAGGAAGAGACCTCATGGAATATCCAGTAGATATGAAATTGAAGTAATAGCTAAAGATGGTAGACAAATACCGATCATTGTCGGTGTAACACCAATTATAAAAAATGGCGAATATAAAGGAGCCTTATCGGTTTTTCTGAATATAACAGAACAAAAAACGCTACAAAAAGAGCTAATGCAAAAAAGCCAAAAGCTCACCATGCTTACCCTAACTGACTGGCTTACAGGGCGTTATAATTATCGTTATTTCCAAATTTTGTTGGAGATGGAAATCAAGCGCTCCGACCGAACAGGTAGACCGCTATCTCTTATAATGGTAGATATTGATAACCTCAAAATGGTAAATGATAATTACGGTCATCATCGAGGGGATAAGGTAATAATTCAAATCGGAAATATAATAAACTCCGGCCTTAGAGCCACAGACTATATAGCCCGCTATGGAGGAGATGAATTCCTATGCCTTCTTCCAGAAATTAAACAACCCGCTGCTGTCAGGATTGCCCAAAGGCTCTGCAAGAAAGTTAATCGCCATTTTTCTAAAATAATCGATTTTGTTTCTATAAGCGCAGGAGTTGCAAGTTATCCGCTGACAAGTAAATCAGATAAAGAATTGCTCTTTAGAGCAGATCAGGCAATGTATTTAGCCAAATCCTCAGGTGGAAACCAAGCTCAGGGTATTAATGCAGACTATAACAAAGGTCAAGAACAATGGAATCTTAGAACACTTGAGGCTTTTATTTCTGTTCTATCCAGTAGAGAATTCCAAGCCGGAGAGGAGCTTGTTAAGAGACTTTCTGAAAGATTGAAAATATGCTTTGCTGACAAATCCTTAAGTCCTTACCTGCTTGATCTCCTCACTTCATTAGGATTAGCAATTGACATAAAAGATCACTATCCGCGTGGTCACAGCCTTAAAATAAGAGATACAGCCGTCAGTTTAGCTCAAAAATTAGGATTAGCTGAAAAGGAAATACAGAAAATCTCATTAGCAGCGGTATTACGTGATATTGGAACCATTGGAATCCCAGAAAACATATTGAAAAGTAAAAATGAACTTGATAATGAAGAACAAGAAATAATCAGAAAACATACCATTATTGGTACTAACATATTGAGCTCTATTAAGATACTAAATGAAATTGCTCTTCTTATAAAACATCACCATGAGAACTGGGATGGAAGTGGTTACCCAGATGGACTCAAAGGAGATCAAATACCTGTTGGTTCTCAGATTATTTCATTAGTAGACGTTTATTATTCACTTATCACAAACAGACCTTTTAGAAAAGCTTATAATAGAAAAAAAGCGATTGAAATCTTATTTAAAGAAGCAAATAAAAAATGGAATAAGAATTTAGTCGATCTTTTTATTAAAAATTGCGTTGATAAAGTGGGCAAAACTTATATATTAAAAAACTTCATCTCTGGCTAATTATTATTGATTATCAAACATTTTGATATAAAAATAGCCAAAAGCAATTTTAAATAATCTATTCATTTAACTATGCCCACACTCATTTCAATTGTTTGCGAATCATCCAGTCATCTTTTAAATTGAAAGGAGAATTTTAAATGAAAGCAGGAGAAAAGATAAAGGTTATTCTTTATGGTGTTGGCCCCATAGGTCAAAGAGCCACGAACGTGGCTCTGGAGAGAGAAGACATCCAGCTTGTAGGAGCTATAGATATTGACCCGGATAAAGTTGGACGAGATTTAGCAGAATTCTTAGATCTAAATACACCCACAGGAATTAAAATCTCAGATAATCCCCAGGCTGTCTTTAAGGAACAAAATCCAGCAGTAGCAATTCATACCACAACCTCCTTTGTAGACAAAGTCTATGACCAGCTTGAGTCGTTAGCTGAAGCAGGAATTAATGTAGTTTCATCTACTGAAGAATTACTATTCCCCTATTATCGCCATCCAGAGAAATCCAAGCAATTAGATAAAATAGCAAAAAACAACGAAACAACAATATTAGGAACAGGTGTTAATCCAGGTTTCGTAATGGATACACAGGTATTAATGCTCTCTTCTGTTTGCGCTGAAGTGAAAAAAATCAGAATAGAGCGAGTGGTCGATGCTTCAACCAGAAGATTACCTCTGCAGAAAAAAGTAGGGGCCACTCTATCAGAAGAAGAATTTAGAAACCTGGTAAAACAGGGGAAGCTGGGCCACATAGGATTATTAGAATCTATGCTCTTAATTGCCCACGGGCTTAATTGGGAAATCAATAAATTTGAAGAAAATATCGACCCTATGATAGCTGATAAAGATTACCGAACAGATTACTTCGAACTTAAAAAAGGCCAGGTAACCGGTATTAAACATACAGTTGTCGGGTATAGAAATGGAGAAAAGGCACTTGATTTAGACCTTCGGATGTATGTCGGAGCCAAAGACCCTCATGACGCTGTCCATATTGATGGGAATCCTCCTATTGATATGATAATCAGGAATGGCGTAGCCGGGGATATTGCTACCGCAGCTATATTGGTTAATGCTATACCCACAGTTTTGCATGCTGAGCCAGGCTTAAAAACCATGATAGATATCCCTCCCGTCCATTGTTATAAATGATGTGGCCAAAAATTTTTTAATGAGGTTTAAAAAGTGAATAAAAAAGCCCTTATTTCTGAAATATTAAATGAATATAAAAAGAAACATAAGAAGTGTGAAGAGCATTATAAAAAAAGTGTTCGCCATTTAATAAAGGGAGGTTCTCATACCATAAGGTTATGGGAGCCTTTCCCCATATATGATGTGCATTGCCAGGGTTCTAAAGTTATAGATATTGATGGAAATAGCTATATAGACTTTTGGCAAGGTCATTTTTCCAATATTTTAGGTCACAATCCAGATATTATACTCGATGCTTTACAAAAGCTTTTTCAGAATAATTCCGGATTGCTCACAGGTTTTCCTAGTATTTATCAAGAAGAACTCGCTAAAACTATCTTAAAGCTAATAAATGCCGAAAAGATTCGCTTTACTACCAGCGGTGCTTTAGCAACCATGTATGCTGTTATGTTAAGCAAGGCATTTACCCAGAGGGATTTGGTGCTAAAAGTTGGAGGGGGATGGCATGGAGCCCATCCCTATTTACTCAAAGGAATTGGCACTTTTGATAAAGGTTTTAACAGATTGGAATCCGCCGGCCTGCATCCGGATTGTAATGCGGAAATTATAATTACCCAATTTAATAATATTGAAGATTTAAAAGATACCTTCTCTAAATATGGAGAAAGAATAGCCTGCTTTATTATTGAACCTTTCATTGGTGCTGGAGGCTTTCTTTTTGCTGATAAAAAATATCTCCAAGCAGCCAGAGATATAACTCGGACATATGAATCTCTTTTAATATTCGATGAAATAGTATCGGGATTCAGATTTTGTCCCAGTGGGCTTCAAACGCTTTATCAAATCAAACCCGACCTATCCACTTTTGGTAAAGTGATTGGAGGAGGAATGCCAATTGCGGCAGTAGCAGGTAGAGAAGATATCCTGCAGCAGTGTGACCCAAAAGGGCCATCCCCACAAATAGTCAGATTTGAAGGTGGAACATTCTCGGCCCATCCTTCGGCTTTAGTGGCTGGCCTTACCCTTATCCGACACCTGGTTGAACATCAGGATGAAATATATCCTAAAATCGGCACATTAGGAGAAAAAATTCGCAAAGGAGCGGAGGAAATATTTAAGTCGCACCAGATCAATGTTCAATGTACTGGCTGGCCAACTTCTGATGTTAAGTATAGCTCAATAGCTATGCTCAATTTTCCCGTAAAAGAGTATGTGAAAAAACCTACCCCTGAAGATTTGAGTAATCCAAATGTGTCTGATGCCGAAATGAGAGAATGGATATTTAAATTAGCAATGCTTAATGAAGGCTTCATCGTTTTTCACGGCATAGGCTCTATCTCCGCAGCTCATACAGAAGAAGAAATAGATCAATTCTTAGCTACTTGTGAAAAAGTGGCAAAAAAGTTTAAAAAATACATTTAATTATTGATTTTATGTTATAATAGAATACTAAATATTTATTAAGTATTTTAGCCGGACTTAGAGGTGTTCTTTTTCAACATATTATTATTAAATTTTAATAAGTAACAATCTTTTTTTGAAAATGCCTTTCAATAGGGCTATTGTAATAGTGCTTGATAGTCTGGGTATAGGTGAGCTTCCTGATGCTGCAGCCTTCGGCGATCAAGGTTCCAATACCTTAGGGAATATTGCACGTAAAAACAACCTCAATGTACCACACCTTCTCTCTCTGGGATTAGGAAACATTCGTTCTTTACCCGGAGTGCCATCGTCTGATAATCCTATAGCTTGCTATGGGATGATGGCAGAGAAATCTGCAGGAAAAGACACAACAACAGGTCATTGGGAGCTCATGGGCTTAGTTCAGGACTACCCTTTCCCCACCTACCCTCATGGTTTTCCGTCAAGAATAATTAAAAAATTTGAAAAAAAAATAGGAAGAGGTACTTTGGGCAATGTTCCCGCTTCAGGAACTGAAATAATCAAAGAATTAGGTGAAGAGCATATTAAAACTGGATACCCTATTATTTATACCTCAGCCGACTCTGTTTTCCAGATTGCTGCCCACGAAGAGGTTATTCCGCCAGAGCAACTCTACTATTTCTGTCGTGTGGCTCGAAGAATCCTCACAGGAGAAGATAGAGTTGCCAGAGTTATCGCCCGACCTTTCATCGGCAAACCCGGCGCTTTTGTAAGGACAACAAGAAGAAAAGATTTTTCCCTTGCTCCGCCTGATGAGACATTGTTGGATAAGCTAAAAAAGAAAAACTTAGATGTAATTGGCGTGGGAAAAATTGGAGATATTTTTGCCCTGAAAGGTCTCACAAGAAGCCTTCCCGCAAAGAGCAACGCTCAATCCGTCCAGCTCACCATTCAAGTAATGAAAGAACCTATTGAAGGATTAATCTTTACAAATCTCGTCGATTTTGATATGCTATATGGGCATAGAAATAACCCATTAGGATATGCAAGAGCTCTTGAGGAGTTCGACAGTTTACTCCCCGAAATAGACAAGGCACGGAAAGGGGACGATATAGTAGTGCTTACTGCGGATCATGGATGCGATCCAACAACTCCGAGCACGGATCACTCCAGAGAGTACGTGCCACTTATTATATGGGGAAACGAAATAAAAAGAGGATACGAAATAGGGACAAGGAGTAGCTTTGCTGATTTAGGCCAAACTTTGGCTGAGGCTTTTCAGATTGATAAACTTGATTATGGAACAAGTTTTTTATCAGAAATATTAATTGATAAAAAATAAGAAAATAATATGAGAGCTTCTGATATCATTGCAAAGAAAAAAGCTGGTAACGAACTCAGTGCAAAAGAAATAAATTTCCTTATAGAAGGATATATGAATGGCCAGATTACAGATTACCAGATATCCGCTTTATTAATGGCTATTTGCTTCCAAGGCATGAATCAACAAGAGACTTTCAACCTTACCTCTGCTATGATGAACTCCGGCCTCATGCTCGATTTAGAATTTATTGACGGTGTAAAAATTGATAAACATTCCACTGGTGGAGTTGGAGATAAAATATCCCTGGTTTTAGCTCCCCTTGCCGCATCAGCAGGAATTTATGTACCAATGATTTCAGGCCGAAGCCTGGGACACACAGGTGGAACACTCGATAAGCTGGAATCCATTCCCGGACTTCAAACTGATATGAGTGTTGAAGATTTTATAAAACAGCTCAAAGAAATTGGTGTCGCGATTATGGGACAAACTGAGGAGATCGCTCCAGCAGATAGAAGAATATATGCTCTTAGAGATGTAACCTGTACCGTTGATTCAATTCCTCTTATCACAGCCAGCATTTTGAGCAAAAAAATTGCTGAAGGAGCCGATGGTTACGTCTTTGATGTAAAAATAGGAAAGGGAGCCTTAATAAAAAACTTGGAAGAAGCTCGAGTCCTCGCTTTTTTACTAGTAAATATCTGTCAGATGATGGGGAGAAAAGCTATTTCTCTGATTACATCAATGGACCAGCCCTTGGGATATACAATAGGGAATTCAGTAGAGCTGATCGAAGCTATCGAAATCCTCAAAGGAAGAGGAGCAAAGGATGTACTGAGACTTGCTCTTGTTCTTGCAGCAGAGATGCTCTATATGGCTGATAAAGTTAAACGGCGTAAAGAAGGAGTTCAGCTTCTTAAAGAAAAATTGGAAAAAGGTGATGCCCTGAACAAATTTAAGCAGCTCATCCAATGGCAAAAAGGAAATCCTGAAGTGCTCAATGACTATTCGCTTCTTAATCCCCCTAATAACCGCTATCAGGTTTTAAGTCCTCTCACTGGTTATATCAACGAGATAGATGCTTTTAAATTAGCTACTTTAGTTAATAAAATGGGCGCAGGAAGAGAAAAAGCTGATTCAACTATAAACCATTCTGTTGGATTGGTCCTGAGAAAAAAAGTGGGAGAATATACCCTTCGAGGTGAGATCTTAGCGGAGATTCTTTTAGACCGATCATCACCCTCTCTGGAAGAACTTAAAAATGAGGCTCTTCAAGCCTTTGATTTTTCTGATGAAGAACCAGAAGCCAAGCCACTCATTATCGAAAGAATAGGTTCAGGATAAAATACTAAAACAAATAAAATTACCATCGTACCTGGTAAACTAAATTGATTAATAGTGATTCAATCAGCTGATTATTTTAGTAATAGTCACAATAAAACATCAACATTAAACTCTTTTAAATATAAAATTATTCTTATCTTGTTAAAACGTTTTCTTTGTCTTATATGCTTTGCCTTATTTTTAATACCTTGTAGGCCTCAAATTTTATCTCCTCAGCGTATAGTACTCCACCTGAAAGACACATATTTGAGATATGATGTGGTAAACAATATTTTAACTATTCATGCTTATGGTGATATTATCTCCCAGGATAAGAATTGGGATATAGCAAAACCTGAGGCCACATATGATATTTACCATCTTCGATATAAAAAATGGAAAGACACCTTTTGGCGTGTTGACCTCCAGGCGAATAAAGTTTATTTAGTCAAAAATGGTCATTTCCAGAACCATAATAAAAGTGAAATAAAAAAGGCTCAGGCACTCCAAATACAAGTTGATTCTGAAGGAAATCCAGAAAACCCAACCAGTTTTATTCTATTTTTTTCTGATGCTCGCTTAATATATGAGCCCGAAAATAAAATGCTTAAGATAGAAAGTCAAAATAATATAATCTCTGATGGGCAATTCTGGAAAATAAAATCCCTAAAAAGGAAATCCCCAATTTCCACTGTCAAACGGGAAGCTATAATTGGCTATCATCTACGAAGAGACTTTTGGCGAAGATTATACTGGGAAATAAATATCAACAAAAATAAAGTTTACCGAGTTAAAGGTGGGACCTTTGGAAAAGGTGGTGGAAACTTTAAATTAATTGATATAATGATTGATATAGAAAAATAATACTCTTTTTATATAATATAGTAATATATAGCAATTTTTTTCTGCTAATAGTTAGTTTTAACATTTATTTAAAAGTATTTGTTTTTGTGATCAATTGAATATAAGGGAACAGACTGAGAAACGAGAGCAAGATATATTATCGCCGAAGTCACGCCTGAGCTCCCAATCCCGCGGTAGGCTGCGGAAGGAAACGCCTTGTAAGATTAGAACTGACTTTCAACGTGATAGAGACCGTATCATCCATTCCAAAAGCTTCCGGCGCTTACAATACAAAACCCAGGTCTTTCTGAGCCCTACTAGCGACCATTATCGCACCCGTCTTACACATACACTCGAGGTGTCTCAAATTGCTCGCACAATTTCCCATGCTCTTAATCTTAACGAGGACCTCACGGAAGCAATCTCCCTGGGACACGATTTAGGACATACACCCTTTGGTCATGCAGGAGAAGATACGCTCAATGATTTGATGCCCGAAGGTTTTCATCACAAAGAACAGAGTTTAAGGATAGTTGACTATCTGGAAAATGAAGGACAGGGGCTGAATCTAACCTGGGAGGTGAGAGACGGTATACACCACCACTCAAAAGGTATGGGAAATATCATTTCTCGTAATAATGAGGATATGCCTTCTACATTGGAAGGACAGGTCGTGCGGATCTCAGATATTATAGCTTATATCAACCATGATATTGATGATGCTCTCCGAGCTGGAATAATTCATCAAAATGAGCTTCCCCAAAAAGTGCTTAAAATTTTAGGCAAAAGCCATTCTTCCAGAATCAATACTATGGTAACCGATATTATTGAAACCAGTTTGAAAAAAGAGCTGGAAAGCATTTCCCTGAGTACACATATCGCAGAAGCAATTATTGAACTGCGTGAATTTTTATACCTTCGTGTATATGGCAATGCTTATTCCCAGAAAGAGTTCAAGAAAACCAGTAAAATTATAGAAGTGCTTTTTTATTATTTTATGGAAAACCCGGATAAAATAAATAGCTATAAAAAACCTGAAGATAATCCTCAAAGATGGGCATGTGATTTTATTGCTGGTATGACTGACCGCTATGCTATAAGAATCTTTCAAGAGCTCTACATCCCACGCCCATGGGATAGGGAATAAAATTATGAATTTAAGAGCTTTCTTTCCTATTATTTATCCAAAAAAAATCTTGAATAAATTTAAAGTATATTTTATTATATTAAATGTAAGCATAGAATAAATCCTTAAGGGATAAGATTGATGAAAATTCGCTGTGGAAAATGCGGAACAGTATATAACATTAAGGAGTCTCTTTTAGCTGAAAAACCACGGAAATTGAGATGCTCAAAATGCAATCATATCTTTATAGTAAAACCTCCTACTCCACCTCCAGCAGCAAAAACATTCTCGGCAACTCCTGATCAACATATTAAACCAGCTCAAGCACCTACACCACCCCTCACCAAAGCTTCTCCAACTCCATCAAAATTGTCGGCAGAGCCCCAGAAACCTTCTCTTCAAATGCAAGATTTCGATGCATTTATTGCTACTGCTAAAGCAAAAGGTACTCCACCTGCAGAAGCTGATCCAAAAATGTATGTTCAAACTCATAAAATGTCACCGTATTCACCTAAGGTGACACCTGTCAAAATTCCGCACAAAACAGCAGATACCCATCCTTCCAAAGAAGATTCAAGTTCATCTATTAAAGCAAAAGAAACCCCTGATGATGTTAAAGATTCTGAAGCCTTTGAACCGCCTAAATCTCATACTCCTCAGCAAAAAGAATCTACAGAAACTAAGCCGCTTGAATCTGCATCTAAACCTGCAAAAGAACCAGAAGAAACTTCTCCTTTCATACATGATTTCTCAACACCTTCAGAACCTTCTGCTCTTGATGAAAAAGCAAGTTCGGATGCTTTCTTTGCCGATGGCAAGGTCTTTGCTGATGCTGGGGAAACAACACCTGAATCTACACAAATTGGCGCAGAGAAGGAATCTGCACAAATTCCTTTCTCTGATAGTAAAATCTTTGCTGATACTACATCGAGACCTGCCTATAAACCGGACTCAGAAACAGCTCCACCTCAAAGTGCTGCTGAAATAGAAGCCTCAAAACCGCCTCTTACTGATAGTAAGCCTTTTCCTGATACATTGATGCCTCCAGAGCAGCAAGCAAAAGCTCCTGCTCAACAGCAAAAATTCAAAGTGAAAGTCGAAGGGGAAGAATATGAAGATCTTGATTTAATGACCGTAAAAAAATGGATAAGAGAAGGAAGGTTAGAGCCGATGGACGAGGTACTATCCGAAAGCGGTGAATGGATAATTGCCGTTGATATTCCTGCTCTCATGAAGTATTTTCGGCTCAAAGAAAGCATTGACGCCTCCAAACCAAGAGAGGGAGTTACAAAAGATAGAAGTGCACTTGAATATTGTACAACGCATCCACAGGAGCCAGCACGCTGGAAATGTTCCAGTTGTGGGAGAAAATTCTGTTCTCAATGTGTGAAGTACGAGACATTCGGTCATATTCGGGTTCCAGTATGCGATAGGTGTAATGATCGATGCATTGAAATCAAACCTCCTAAGATGCTTAAACCTTTCTGGGCACAAATACCTCAAATGCTGGCTTACCCCTTCGTAAGAGGGGGAGCATGGATGACCATAATTGGCTTTATTGTATCAGTCCTGCCCTATATCGGACTCATTATCTATCCCTACTCCCTTTATATCCTCAAAGCATCGGCTCAGGGGAAAAGGCAAATGCCGGACTGGCCTGATTTTACTGATATATGGGAGGATATACTCGCTCCCACTTTCCGCTTGATATTAGGAAGTATTATTGTATTCGTCCCCCTTGGTATCTATCTCTATGTGAAATTTGCCTTTATGTTCGATTTGAGCGACATCTCATCATTTTTTAAGATTATTTTTGATCCAATAAATCTGATCTTTATCATCTTTGCCTGGATTTATTTACCTATGGTAACCATCATCGTGGCAGTTTTTAACAGATTAATTCCTGCTCTCAATCCGGTAACAGTATTCAAGCTGATAAGCGCTATCAAAAAAGAATATTTCATTGTCCTCTTTTTAGCCCTGGCTTTTGGAATTGTAAGCGGGATTATAGGCGGTATGATGGGAGTTTTTCCCGTTATTGGCAAGTACCTCAGCAAAGGAATTAATTGGTATTTCCTGATAGTGGAAATGCATATGCTCGGCCTGATGGTATATCAAGTTGAAGAGAAGCTTGGCTGGGATTAGAAGCCTCCATTACCTTCTTAAAACCATCACATTACTATTTAAAACGCCTCAATCTCAAAGAGTTGGTAACCACCGAAACTGAGCTAAAAGCCATGGCAGCTGCAGCTATCATGGGATTTAATAATATTCCAAAGAAAGGATAGAGAACACCTGCAGCTATAGGTATAGCCAGCGTATTATACCCAAAAGCCCAGAAGAGGTTTTGTTTAATTATTCTTAAGGTCTGACGGCTCAACTTAATTGCTGAGACAACTCCTCTTAAATCATCACGTATTAAAGTTATATCAGCCGCTTCTATGGCTACATCAGTGCCAGAGCCAAGGGCCACCCCTATATCTGCTTGAGCAAGCGCAGGAGCATCATTGATACCATCTCCTACCATAGCAACTATCTTCCTCTCCGATTGAAGCTTCTTCACCTCCTGGGCTTTATCCTCTGGAAGCACTTCAGCAAGAACCCTTTTAATATCAAGCTTATGAGCTATAGCTGAGGCTGTTTTACGATTATCCCCGCTTAGCATAATGACCTCTATTCCTAAATTCTTTAGTTGCTTAACAGCTTCGAAAGAGCCTTCCTTAAGAGTATCTGCAATACCTATCAAACCTATGATCTTATCTTGCAAAGAAACAAATACTAAGATTTTTCCTTCCTGGGCTAAGATTTCTGCTTTATCTTTTATTATGTGCAGCTCAATATGTGCTTCCTCCATAAGCTGCTGATTTCCCAATAAAACCTCCTGCCCCTTTACTTTTGCTTTAATACCTTTTCCTGGAATAGCATTAAAATCCTCAATTTCTGATAGTTTCACTTTCTCCATTTCCGCTTTTCTTATAAGAGCCTCAGCTAATGGGTGTTCTGATGCCTTTTCAGCAGAAGCAGCCAGCTGTAAAAGTTCGTGAGCTTTAAAGCCATTAAATCCAACAATGTCTGTTACCATTGGTTCTCCTCTTGTGAGCGTCCCAGTTTTATCAAAGACAATGGCGTCAATTTTATATACTCTCTCCAGGCTTTCAGCATTCTTGATTAAAACACCCATCTCTGCTCCACGTCCTGTTCCCACCATTATTGCCGTCGGAGTAGCCAGGCCTAAAGAGCAGGGACAAGCAATTATAAGCACAGATACGAAACTCAGCAATGCCAGTGTAAGAACCGGTTCTGGCCCCCAAATCAACCAGATAGTTAGAGTTACAAGAGCAATTGTTATCACTACAGGCACAAAAATAGCAGCAATTTTATCTGCCATACGCTGTATTGGAGCTTTGGAACCCTGGGCCTCCTGAACTAATCGAATGATCTGAGCTAACATAGTATCTTTACCCACCTTGGTTGCCCGAAAGCGAAAACTACCAGTTTTATTAAGCGTGGCTCCTATTACCTCATCATCCACTTTTTTCACCACCGGCATGCTTTCACCCGTAATCATTGATTCATCAATTGTCGATGATCCTTGCTCAATAACTCCATCTACCGGAACCTTTTCGCCTGGTCGCACTACAATAAGCTCACCGGTAAGTACCTCGTCAATAGGTATGTCTACTTCTTTTCCATCTCTAATAACACTCGCAGTTTTAGGTTGCAAACCCATTAATTTTTTTATTGCTTCGGAAGTACGCCCCTTAGCACGAGCTTCTAAAACTTTTCCCAGCAGAATTAAGGTAATTATCACCGCTGCAGTATCGAAATAGACCTCTGGCCGGAGTCCGCTCCGAGAAAATATGACAGGATAGAAGGTAGCTACTGAACTGTAAATAAAAGCCGCTGATGTTCCGACTGCTACCAGGGTGTTCATATCTGCGGAAAAATGTTTGAGTGCTCCCCAGGCTCCGCGGAAAAATTGTCTACCGGCCCAAAAGAGAACAGGTAAAGTAAGAAAAAAGAGAATATAATGCATTACTGTTGAAGGAAATGCACTTAAACCGGGAATAAATCGCTTCATGCTGCCTATTAATATTAAAGCTGTTAGAGCTGCACTTATGAAAAAGCGTGTTTTCAGTTGCTGATAATAGTTCTCCCGAGCTATTCTTTCCTGATCTTCCCGTTTCTCTTCAAGAACCTTATAATCTCCAGCTGATGACACTGCGCGTTTAAAATCAGACATGCCTACCAGCGATGGAATATATTCTACTGTAGCTCTTTCACTTGCCAGGTTGACATTGGCCGATATCACCCCATCTAATCCTTTCAGAGCCTTCTCAACCTTGTCAACACATGAAGCGCAGGTCATACCCTGAATGGGCAAACTTACCTTCTCTATATGAGCTTTATACCCCAGCTTTTCTATTTCTTTTAGCATTATATTAGGATTCACATCCTGGGGACTATATACAACTGATGCTCTTTCATTGGCAAAATTTACTTGAGCTTTATTTACTCCTTTAAGAGATGCGAGGCCTTTCTCGATAGTATTAGCGCAGCTGGTACAGGTCATACCCTGGATAGACAGATGTAGCTGCTTTGCTCCGGGAGATGGCTGTTTCTCTTCTTTTTTTTCAGCAGCTATTTCCTCTTTCTCTTTATCCACATTTGGTTTTAGATATTTTTCCGGATCTTCCAGAAACTTTTTTTGACATCCTGCTGCACAAAAATAATATTTTTTACCTTTATAACTGGAGACGTACTCTGCCTTTTGCGTATTTACTGTCATTCCACAAACAGGGTCTATAGCTTCGCTCATTATCTATGTGCTCCTTTTAATTTTAAGGGTTAGAATATTGGCAAGATAGGCGGACTATTATTATTCGAAATTGCGATAAAAAGATATGAAGGGGAAGAATTACTTCCCCTCAACAATGTAGCACAGCTTATTCGTCCTTTTTTTCTAAATAATTCTCTGGATCGGTTTCGAATTTTTCTTTGCATGTAGTGCAGCAGAAATAGTATTTTTTCCCTCTGAATGTTGAAGTAATCGCTTCTTCCTCTTCCATAATATCCATATCACATACTGGGTCTTTTGCCATTAGCCTATCCTCCAAATTTAATAAATTAGTAACCTATGAGACCGACCCATTACTCAGAAAACACTGCTTAGCATGTTATTCACTATCTTCTGAACTGCCTGAAAACCTGTAATACCTCATCCAGCTTTTGAGCTATTTCTTCTGCGGAATCAGAACGCATAGCTTCAGCAACACACTTTTCTAAATAATGGCGAAGAATGCGATCCTGAACTCTTCGCAAAGCAGCTTCTACGGCATTTATCTGTGTGATAATATCGATGCACTCCCTCTGATTTTCTACCATTCGAATGATGCCTCTGATCTGCCCTTCAATTTTTTTCAAGCGATTTATATTACCTTCGTCAGATAGCTTATGATTCATTTATAATATCCAAATAAATAATTATTAAGCCCTACTATAATATACAATACGGGGGGAGGGTATGTCAAGGATAATTTAACGATTTAATATATACAATCAAGAAGGAATTATACTGCTTAAATACATTCCCAGACGATTAAAATAACCGGTAATTAAAAGAATACCGATGGCGATGAGGAATATCCCGCTAATTATTGATATAATTCGTAAATGAGCTGTTAATTTTTTAAAATAGGGCAGTGCACTATTAATTGCCAGCGAGGTCAGGAAAAATGGAATCGCCAAACCAAGAGAATAGCTTACCAGGAGAAAAATCCCTCGATATAGATTCGCCGTGGTACCGGCAAAGACAAGTATAGTTCCCAGTATGGGGCCGATACATGGTGTCCAACCTGCAGCAAAAGCCAATCCTACCAGGGCTGAGCCGAAATAGCCCAGCGGCTTGTCTCTGAGATGCATTCTTTTTTCCCTTTGCAGGAACTTTATCTTCAAGAGCCCGGAAATATGGAGACCAAAGAGAATAATTAGTGCACCTCCAATTTTAGCTATAAGACCCTGATATTGCCGCAAAAAACCTCCTAAAAAAGTGGCTGATGCTCCCAGCAAGATAAATACAATGGAAAAACCCAAGATGAACATCAAAGAATGAAAAATCGTTACCCGGCGGAGTTTTTTAGAATCTTCTGCTGAGTTGAATTGTTCAAAAGATATCCCTGTTATGAAGCTAAGATATGATGGTATTAAGGGAAGGACACAGGGTGAAATGAAGGTAAATAAACCAGCAGTGAAGGCTATAAATAACGAAAGATTCGAACCAGCTTCCATCTTCTTATTTCTCCCTTCGAAAGTATAAATATATGTTTATATTAACTTTATTTTAGAATAAGGCCTTTATATCAGCCTCTAAGAGTTCTTTAATGTTAGGCAGGGCACCGAGGTATTTTTTTGCTATTTTTCCTTCTTTATCCATTACAAAGGTGGTAGGAAAACCCTGGATACCGCCAAACTGCTGCGCCACTTCATTGTTGCCCATTACTATTGTGTAATTAATACCCAGCTCCTGCACTTTTTTAGCCACATCATCTGGTGAGCCAGATTGCATCGTTATACCTATTATCTCCAAGCCTTCCAGGCTAAAGGTATTATAGAGCTCAATAAAATGAGGAATCTCTATCATACAAGGATGACACCAGGTAGCCCAGAAATCGACAATAACCACTTTTCCTCTGAAATCGGAGAAGTTTACTATATTTCCGTCAAGATCAGGCAGGCTAAAATCGATTACTTCTTTTGAGGATGTTTTCTCACTTTCGGCAGCACTACTACTTTCGTCAGATTTTTTCGAACATGATAAAGAAAATGCTGCACATGATAATAGAATCAAAGAACACAGGCAAAATCTAAATATTAGTTTCTTTATTTTCATGGCAATACCTATTTAATTATTAAATACTGTTCAATTTGAATGAGATCTCCTTTACCTATCCATCTATCTCTATTCAATGCGGATTGCATATTAACAGATACATTTAAAAAAAACAAGGGTATATTTAAATAAAATATAGTATATTTTAAGGTATATCTCTACAGATATCATGAGCTTTTATTACAATATTGATGATATCGAACATTATCTCTAAAGGTATCAAGCCCTTATGAATAACAGCAATTAATATTTGAGAAAATATATACACTATTCATAAATATGGGCATATCAATACGAATATTTTTCAGTAATTGAAAAAAAAATACTTTTCATATAGTTGACAATTATTAACTTCAAATTTATAATAAATGGCTCTTTTATCAATAAAAAAAGAGCCTTATATAATATTGATATTTTTTGCATAGAGATTTTTGATTTTAAACTTTTATATAATGGTTATATTAATAGAGCACTTATACGATAAGGAGATATAAAATGGTTAATTGTGCATTATGTGAGGAAAAAAAATGCAGACAAGGTGAAAAATGCAATGAAATTGAGATAGAAGAATATCAGGACAAGAATGTCAGGAAGCTCTTTCATGCTGCCGCTTCAATAGAAGCTGAGGGTTATATGCAGTGGGTACGCTTAAAGGAACTCATTAACTTCTGCAAGAAAATGGATTATACCCATCTGGGCATAGCTTTTTGTGTCGGATTTGAGAATGAGGCAAAAACCTTATACGATATTCTCAGTCAACATTTTAAAGTAAGCTCAGTGTGTTGTAAAAATGGAGGCAACAACAAAGATGATTATGCTCTTCCCCATATAATTGAAGGACGATACGAGACCATGTGCAATCCCATTGGGCAGGCCAAGCTGCTTAATAAAGATGGCACTGATCTTAACATCATTCTTGGTCTCTGTGTTGGACACGATATCCTTTTTAGCCAGCACTCAAAAGCTCCCGTTACTACCCTGGTAGTGAAGGATAGAGTGTTAGCGCATAATCCTGTAGGAGCAATATACTCGGATTATTATAAATCACGTTTGATAAATAAATAACTTACAAGGTAGAACAATTATGGCGAACAACGAAGAAAAAATTTCCGTCGATCCTCAGGCTTTGCAAAAGTTGCTCATGGAAAATATGAAAAAAATCAGACATAAAATTATGGTGATCAGCGGCAAAGGTGGAGTAGGTAAAAGCACCGTAGCGGTAAACTTAGCTTTTGGTCTGGTGAAAAAAGGTAAGAAAGTAGGCTTACTTGATATCGACCTACATGGTCCTTCTCTTGCCAAAATGCTGGGGATCGAAGGAAATAAAACTCCAGAGAGAAATGGGATTAATATGATTCCGCCCGAAGTCAACGGCGTAAAGATGATGAGCAATGCCTTGATGCTGGAACATGACGATTCACCCATAATATGGCGTGGACCGTTAAAATCAACGGCAATTAAGCAGCTTTTAGCTCTGGTGGAGTGGGGAGAGCTTGATTACCTTATAATAGACTCTCCACCGGGTACGGGAGATGAACCTCTCAGCATCTGCCAGAATATACCCGGTGCAGATGGAACGATTATTGTAACCACCCCCCAGGACATCGCCCTTCTGGATTCTCGCAAAGCGGTAAAATTTTCTCAAATTCTCGGCGTTCCCGTACTTGGGATTATTGAGAATATGTCCGGTATGGTATGCCCACACTGCCAGGAGCCTATCGATCTCTTCAAAAGTGGAGGTGGAAAACGAGCAGCCATGGACCTTAAGGTTCCATTTTTAGGGAAAGTACCTATAGGATTAGAGGTAGTAGAAAGTACTGATAGCGGCAAGCCACTCCTATTGGCTTATAAAGATAGCCAGGCAGCGGTGGAATTGTTAAAAATAGTTGATAAGATTATCGAACGGCTCTCTTTGAGAGAAATAGAAAATGAAAGAAAAAGCAAATGAAAAAACATATCTATGGTCCGGTACCTTCGCGAAGATTAGGTTATTCCCTTGGTATAGATATCATCCCTTATAAAACGTGCACCTATAACTGCATCTATTGTCAACTTAAAGAAACCAACAACTTGACTATTGAAAGAAGGTCTTTTATAGATGCAAAAGAAGTCCTTCAAGATGTAATAGACTCTATCAGCAAATCGAAACAGATTGATTATTTGACCTTTGCTGGTTCCGGTGAACCAACGCTCAATAAAGACCTCGGCAGGTTAATTAAAGAAATAAAGAAAATAAGCTCTATTCCTATTGTTGTGCTCACTAATGGCGCTCTTTTATGGATGAAAGAGGTACGGGATGACCTGATGAATGCGGATATAATCGTTCCCTCATTAGACAGCGTTACTGAAGAGAGTTTTAAACAGATTAACTGTCCGTCAGCAGGACTGGATCTCGAGAGGATCAAGCAAGGACTTAAGGATTTTTCTCGGACTTTTCCCGGGAAGCTCTACCTGGAGATCATGCTGGTGAAGGGCATAAATGATACTCCTGAAGAAATAGAGGCTTTCACTCGTTTTATACCCCAGCTTAAGCTTGATAAAATACAGTTAAATACTGTAATACGGCCTCCCCGCCTCACAGAAGCTATGCCTGTCTCGCAGAAAAGGATGGAGGAAATAAGAGATGGCCTGCAGAAGGTTACCAATGCTGAAGTTGAGATCATAGCGAATTTTTCCAAAACACCCCGCTATGATTCCACCATTAAAGCCGAAGAGGCCATCCTCGAGCTGCTCGAACGCCGCCCTTGTAAGCCACAGGAAATGGCCGCATCTCTTGGTATTCACTATACCGAAATACTAAAATATATTAACCTCCTGGAAAAAGAAAAAAAGATAAGAAGGATAGCTTCTGAAGATTCCTCAGAGTATTATTATGCTCTGGTAGCTAACAAAGAATGAGAACATAGTTCTGCTCATCATTAACTATTGCTTCTGCAAAAAGCAGGAGCTTTTTTATATCTATCTTGCTCCACCTTTATAGCGAAGAATAAGAGCGGATTGTTCTTTGCTACCTATCAAAAAAACTTGACAAACTACTATATATTTTTTATTATAAAAAAAATTAGCCACTTATAATATTTTTAATAGTTTGATATTATTTAGAAAATATAAAGCCTAATTTTTACAATTTAACTGGGCTATCTATTATAATTAATTGAAATGAATTCATATATTTCAATTGTCTTAATAATAATTAATCATTAAAGGGAGCTAACATCATAAGGTATTTCAAAATTTCTCTACTTAGCTTCTTTATAATCATTGCATTAATTGCTTGTGAAGACAATGGGTCTTCCACTGCAACACCGACAGAAAGCAATTCGCCACCTATTGCATCCTTCACGGTAAACTTCTCTGTTGGCAATTGCCCTTTTAAAGTGACGTTCAATGCAAGCGCCTCAACTGATCCTGGTAATCAACTTTCGGGACAATCTCTTCACAGTAAATCTATCAGCAGCTACCAGTGGGATTTCGGTGATGGCGAAACAAAGAGCGGCAAAACTGTTAATCATACCTACAGATCTGGAGGAAAATTTACAGCAAAGCTTACTGTTACCGACGATAAAGGTGCAACGGCAAGCGCAACAAAAATCATTAATGTCAGATCGCTGAGCGGTGGCTGGAAGGGCTATCTATATATGGGTTGGGTTGACATACAGCTAAAACTCTATTTAATTCAGGATGACAGGGACCTTACTTGAGAAACGCAATGGAAATACAAGGGGCAAGGATTATATTCTGATGATATCACCGGAAGATATAAAACGGACGGAACCATTGATATGATGTGGAAAGACAAATCGGGTTACTATGCATCAGTCATTGTGAATGCTGAACCCAACGGGACTTTCAATAGAATTGATGGTAATTTTTACCAAAGCGGATTCAGTGGTCAGCGATTTACCATACAAAAGGTGAGTGATAAAGAGCAGATTCCAGCAGCATCTAATGAATTAGTAATTAGCAATTTACAAACACTCAGTAGCCGGAATAGATTCGATCTGCTCCTGCATCTAAAAAAATAATACAATTTCTTATTATCACAATATAAACATATCAAATAACATTTTATTAAGGAGGGGGATTTTTGTATCTCTAAATATAAGTAATAAAAACTATTCAGGAAAGGAAACCTTATAGACTAAATTATTTAACTATCCCTAATAAAATTTTTAGGTTTATCATAAGAATTAGTATCTGGCAAGGTGAGAGCGATAGATTTTTAAATTGAACTATTCAATTCAGCTACTCAAAAGTGTGATGAGCTAAATATTTATAAGTATTTATAAAAACTACATCGTTAAGAAGACGTTCAGCATTAATCCTTATATCTGTTTTTCTTGTCTTCTAACACTTTTCCCATGTAATATCTTAATATTCTCTCTCTATCTTCGTTTACTTTATCCTCTTCATAATATATCTCAATCAATTCAATCTTATCCACCTCTTCAAAATAAGCATAAACTACTCGTATGCCGGAATAAGAACCTGTTCCTTTTAAAGATTTACAGGCAAACTTTATAGCTTTATATATCTCTGGATATTTTATCTGTATACCTGGTATAGTAACAATTCCTTTATTATCTATTTTTAGCTTATGGTAAAGGTACAACTGATTGGCAATAAAGAGATCCAAATCATCTTCTAACGTTATAAATCTCCTGATAAGTCTTTTAATATCCTTCTCAAATTCAGGTAACATTTTAATTTCATGAAAGATTTTCATTATATTCTCTTATTGAATAAGGTGCTGTTCGATAAAAAACCGCTTCATATTCAATTATCTCCTGATCTTCAGTGGTTATCCAGGGAACATCAATATGTGAATATTCATTTATTTGAGCTACGTTCATATCAGAAAGCTTTTTCAATACATCTTCAATTAACTCCACTTCATTCACCTTCAGCTTAGTAAGATCAGGCTTTCTTAAGGGTAAATATTTTGTCTGCGGATAGTTATAATACTGACTCTCTATTTTCTCGATTTCTTTTTCTTTTATCAGTTCTTCCACAACTTTTTTAAACTTTATTGGTGTTGGTCCATGTTTATTTTTAATATAGGTTAAACCAATTAATTGTTCCTCATATTTCTCGTAGAAATCGAAGTCAATAAAATAAAGCAGCTTATAAATTATCGTTTCTCCAAGGTTTGCTTTGCAGCCAACCTGGTTTAAGATATAAAGAAGCACCTCTTTGAATTTTTCTACATTTTTCTGCGGTATATTTATTCTTATTTGAGGGTATTTTTTCATATCCATTTTAGCTTTACTTAAGAAAATCTTCGCATCTTTCTCTATCCCAGTTAAAGTTGCGACGGAGACATTCAATATATCTGCAAATTTTATTAACTCATCTGCAGTTACTTTTCTCTCACCATTTTCTATTTGGGAGATGGTTGAGCTGGGAACACCACATAATTCTGCCAGCTTTTCCTGACTAATCCCCAGAGTTTCTCTTATTTTCTTTATTTTTTGGCCCAGTTTTAGATAAAACTCTTTCATATAAAATCCTCTATGGTATACATTTATTTATAATTAATATAAAGAAATTTGTCAAGATATAGATATTTTTTATTATATACTGGGTATATTTCAAATATTCTATTCAAAATATGTAATAGAAGAAACTTTAGACCTGATTAGATAAATATTTACTGCTTGATAAAATAAATCAGATGAGTTATATTAATAATGAAGAAATTTTTTATGTAATAAGATAGAAAGGATTGGTTGGAAATGCCAATTTATGAATATGAATGCCGCAAATGCAAACATCGCTTTGAAGTAATTCAAAGGATAAATGCGGATAATAGCGAGATATGTTGCCCACGGTGCAAAGCGGATAAACCCGAGAGGCTCCTCTCCTCTTTTAGTAGTTCTTCTAAGGGAAAATCCAGCTCCACGAGCTGTGCTCCCAGTGGTTTCAGCTGAGCCTCCGGTGGATAAGGCGGTCGCCTATTTTCCTCTATCCATATCTGAAAAAAACATATGATAGAGGATTTTTATTTTTTAAGTCAAAAGTTTGAGTAATTGGAGAAATAAAATCTTATCATTCCACATCTATAGTAATAAAACATCCCAGATAGCGGTTATCTGGACTGGCTTGAACATAGTGCTTTGGTATAAAGCCCTCTTTGGAAGCTATAGTAATACGGTATAGATAGGTTTCCGCATATTTGAGCCCCTCGCCAGCATTGAAGGTTATATCAACATTCTTTCTTCTTTTCAAAAGAATCCTTTGGGAATGCCACCCAATCCGAGCTTTTACCTCATTATCTACCTTGGAATTTTTTGCCGTTACAATAATCTTATTTAACTTCTTTTCGCTTCTCAATATCAATTCAGCGGTAGAACATCCCCTTATCCAGAATCCACCGGCTTCTCGAAAATAGGTATTGTCATCCAAAAAGTATAGATAGAAGCGGGTGGGCTGGCTCAGAGCCACTTTTCGGGCACGAGGATTTGTATTTATTGGTAAATCGTTAAGTTGGGTCAATTCTGCGGGCAGCAACTTAAAGGGATAATGCTTCCCATGTTGGGCTGGATTGAGAGATGATTGCAAAGGATTGAGCAGAATCTGAGCGAGAAATACCCCAGCAACGATCCAGCAGATAAAGAGAGAGCTTTTTCTTTTAAAGGAAGGAATGATGAAAAAGAAGAGGGGGTAGATATTGACGAAATATCGATTTCCAATGGTACCGCCACCACCCAGATAGTTATCAGGTATTACAATGATATTAGCCAGTATGGCTGCAATAGCTGTTCCAAAAATGAGCCAGCTGATGAAATTTTTGCGATGTAAAAGAAAGAGAGCGATCCCAAAGATGGCAGGGAAATAATAGAAGATAATACCGGAGTAACGGCCCAAGAAATAATAAAAGATATTATACGAGAAGGTGACAATATCGAAAAACCAGCCATAACCTTCGATATTTGTTGTCATAGAAAGACCGGTATCTTCGAATTGCACCCTGGTATCGATCAGAGGAAATTGTCGTAAAAATGTCTTGCGATAGCCTCCCTGATAATTCCAATCGCCTGTTATGTAGTAATTTATGCTAAAAAGTCCGACAGCAACCGCTACAAATATTAATCCTATGACTAAAGTGCGAAGCCATCTTCTCTTATACATAGTAAATAATCCCAGGGGAGCAATAAAGAGAGCATTAGTCGGCTTAGAAAAGGTTGCTAATCCTATAAGAAGGGAAGCTAAATAATCACTATTTGCAGAATACAAAAAACTTGACCAAAAAGAATGCTTCTTATCCTCTTGTGGCTTATTTTGCTTATAGCTCCAGAGAAAATATGCTGCAAATATGAGAGTCAGATTAAAAATCTCCGGGGTTAACCAGAAAAAATACACAATTCCTACTGCTGCAAAAACGAATGTTACTATTATTCCAAGACTTAAGGATGGACTCATGCTTTTTAATAAATAAGTATAGCCCAGATACATAACCAACAATAGCAAAAGAGAGTGGAAAAAGAAAAATCCTCTCGTCCCCAGGAGTCGAACGAAAGGTGAGCAAAAGAGAGGATAGATAAAAGATTTGGAGAAAAATATCTTATCCTGCTCAACGTTCTTTTTTAAAAATATGCCAATCGGACCACCACGAAACTCTTCAAAAACTCTGAAGAGGTCTATACGGTTATATTCGATATCGCCATCATAGGCAATACTATGAGCCATGGAGTAGTAGGTGGCTCCATCACTAAAGAAAGAACCTCTGCATAAAGAAGGATAATCAATAGCTAAAGAAAATCCCATGAAGAAAATAAAAATTACCAAGATAAACCAAAACCCATTCTTCTGGCTCAACATTTTCCCTCACTCTTCATTAAATACTCATTATTATTTTCTAACTCTCAAGCTAATGCGGACTCCAATCTGGTTGATAATCAAGATAACGATTAGAGGTTAACCTTTTCAATTTTCCTGTGACTATCTCCAGGACATATATCTCCCAATCAGCAGAAAACTTATCTTCACCGCTGGCAAAGGCTATCCATTTGCCATCAGGTGACCAGGTAGGATAAAAAGCCCAATAAGGATTATTGTCAGTGAGATTTCTTTTCTCGCTTCCATCCGCCTTCATCAACCAAATATCGGTAACCGGATTAAAACGGCTGTGGTTCACCCAGGCGATTAAGTTTCCATCTGGCGACCATGCTGGCTTACAATTACCCCCTTCGGTGGCCACTGGTTTACCAGCATCTCCTCTTATATCGCCTAAAAAGATGTCCCACCCTATGAAGCGATTGCTCATGTATACTACTTTGCTTCCATCTGGTGAGACGTCAGCTCCACCATTATGGCCCGCTTTATTTGTGGCAAAGAGAACTTTTGGCTTCCTCTCATCTATGTCGATCAAATATAAATCACCTCTCTCGGTGCGATTGGATTCGAAGACCAAACGCCTGCTATCCGGCATCCAGGTGGGCTGCATATCTGTAGCTCTATTAGCTGTAATCTTAACATGTTCATTGCCATCGGGTTTCATTATGAAGATATTTTTATCACCACCTCGATCAGAATCAAAAGCTATCCAGCTTCCATCTGGTGACCAACGTGGATTTTCATCATTATATTTGTTATTAGATAAATTTTTTAGTCTGCTTCCATCAGATTGCATTTTAAAAATTTGATAACGACCCTTAATCTGACTAACAAATACTATTGTGCCCGCGGGAATATCTGATAACTTATCACTAATTTCTCTCTCTTGTTTTTTCTCCTCTATTATAGGTGATTCCTTTTTTTGGCAGCTCCATGGATTTAAAATTAAAATTAAAAAAAGCACAAAAGCCACAAAAAATAGTATCTGCTTATTCTTCAAAATCACTGATCCCTCTATTGCTGTTATGTTTCGTATTGGTAAACCGCAATTCTCCTCATTATAATCTTTAATTAATGCGTTAAATCTGTATATTCTTAATTAGATCCCTTTATGGTCGTTTGAAATAAGCTGGAGGATTGAAAGGGGGTATTTTCTCTCTATTAGCTATCTCTAAGGCAGTTAAAAAAACTGCACGTACAATTTTTTCCATATCAGCAAAATTAATCTTATCAATTTCATCCGATGGTTGATGATAATCATCATGAATTCCGGTAAAGCAATGAGCTGCTGGAACATTACAATAAGCGAAAGGAAAACTATCGCTGCGATATATCAAACGCGCCTCCGGGTGCCGATCCGGATGAGCTTTTAATCCATAACTTTGAGCATTTCTAATCATAGCATTGCTCAGCCAATTGCTGCCCGGAGCAATTACCTCCAAGCCATCTCCAGAATATCTGCCTATCATATCCAGATTAATATTGGCTTTAATTCTGTTCGTGAGTACGGTTGGGTTTTCTGCAAAATGACACGAACCGAATAGACCTCGTTCTTCTCCGGAAACAAGAAGAAACAGTATTGAGCGGCGTGGACGTAATGCATTCGGAAGCGAGCTAAAAGCTTCAGCCAGTTCAAGCACTCCAGCAGTACCGGAGGCATTATCGTCTGCTCCGTTATAGATCGAATCCCCATGTACAGGAGTACCAACGCCCACATGATCGTAATGAGCCGTAATGGATATATATTCATTAGCAAGCTGTGGGTCAGAACCTCTTAATACACCTATAACATTAAAAGTTTGCGCCTGTTGCGGTTCAACTTCTAATGTCAACGAGAATTTTAATCCTCCCGAAAGAATCTCAAGGCTTTTCCTCTCTTCGCTTGATACACTTAGAAAAGAGCTCATAGTGCCGTTGTTAGCTGAATTGGCAATTTGACGTGCTACAGTCATGGGAATAAATATACCTGGAATATAATGAACTATTCGTGGATTTAAACTTCTCCTTTGAAGAAGATAGCCATTGGTAAGGTTTTTAAGAAAAGCAGCACTTCGACGCTGCTGACTTCTTGGTGAATAAGCACCATAGATAAATCCGACCGCACCGCGTTGAGCGGCATTTACTATTTTTTGCCATGACTTATCATAAGCAATTAAATCATCCTCGTTTATAGGCCAAGGAGCTCCATCCATAATTAATACTATTTTTCCGCGTACGTCCAGGTTTTCATAGTCATCCCGGCCTCTTTCAGGAGCTGTGATTCCATAACCAACAAAAACTATAGTTCCTTGTGCATTTATAGAAGTCCCTGCTGTAGCATGGAGAAAGGGGTATATCTCATCCGCATTCAGTTTCCATTCAAAATCTCCAAAGGAATAAGAAACCTTCAGATTTTCTGCATTATTAGGATATATATTTATGGTGTAAAACTGTTGAAATGTCCCATTACCACCTCCAGGTCTTAAACTATATTCCCAGAATTCATCTTCTATGTATCTACCTGCGATGTCACAATAAATACTGGGAGTAGGTCGACCCTGGAGTTCATCTGACGCCAGATAGAGGATATGAGAATATAAATCATCAAGACAAATCCCTTCCAGCGTTTCATCTATTTCAGGAGTCACAAGAAAGCTCGGTTGAGTTTTCTTGCTATATCCGACTACCAGTATCAGGCTAAAAAGTAAGCTGAGCATAAATACAAATTTTATTTTCTGTTTCATGCTGCAAGCCTCCCTCAAGGCTAAAGGCCTTTCCCTCTTTAGACAGCCTACTGTACTGTCTAATTTCAGAGAAAACCTTTATTCTTAATCTTCGTTAATCCCTTCTACGGTCTCATTTAAGGTGTCTACATATACATTTTTCTAATGTTGAACAAAATAAGCCGGTGCTTTAAAAGATGGAATCTCCTCCTGGTTGGATAACTGTAAGGCCGTCAAGAAAACTGCTCGAACAATCTTCTCCATATCTTTGAAATTAAGCTTATCAATGTGATCTGAAGGTTGATGGTAATCAGGGTGAAGACCGGTAAAGCAGAAAACTGCTGGGATATTATTATAAACAAAAGGAAATTGATCCGAGAGATATATCAGGCGCATTTCTGGATGCTGATCAGGTTGAGTCTTCAGCTCGAGCATTTCAGCATGCTCAATCATCATATTCGCTAATTCATCACTCCCCGGTGCGATAATTTCTACTCCTTTTTCTGGACACCGTCCAATCATATCGAGATTAATATTAGCTTGAATACTATTCATTGGTACCGTGGGATTCTCAGCATAATGAGCAGAGCCATAAAGGCCAGATTCTTCTCCCGATACCAGTATGAAAATGAGGGAACGCCGTGGCCGCATACCTTCTGGCAGCGAGCTAAAAGCTTGAGCAATTTCCAAAATTCCGGCTGTGCCTGAAGCATTATCGTCTGCGCCGTTATATATAGAATCTTCACCTACTGGATGACCGACGCCTAAATGATCGTAGTGAGCGGTAAGAGCAATATATTCATCTGCCAGTTTGGGATCAGAGCCTTTAACTATACCAATGACATTACTTGCATGGGCTTCTTTAGGTACAGCGTCTAATTTGAATGAAAAGGTAGATTGTTTCACGTGAAAACAAAGGGGCTTTTTCTCTCTGTTAATCAGTTCTTTTATAGAACTTAAATCACCTTGATTTGCAGGTCTTATTATCTCATTTGCGATTTCAAAGGACGTGACTACTCCGGGAACACACCAGAGAATTTGAGGACTCTCACTTTTTCTCTGCATCAGCACTTTACCTGTAAGGCTTTTCACGAAAGCAACGCTCATCGGTTCCTCTTTTCCAAGTAATGGGGTGGCATAGATAAAACCAACTGCTCCATGTTGGGCTGCATTTATCCATTTGCCGAGCAATTTATCATAGCCAAAGGGAACATCCAAATCCAGCTCCCAGGGTGCTCCCTCTGCCACCAAAACTACCTTACCAGGAACATCTAAATCCTTATAATCATCCCATTCTTTTTCGGGAGCAGTAATACCATAACCAGCAAATACAATATCACCGCTAACCTCCACCGAAGTTCCAACAAGTGCCATGAGAAGAGGAATCATCTCTTCCTCACTCAATTTTCTTTCTTTATTGTTAATTGAAATCGAAACATTCAAATTTTCTTTTTCATAAGGGTACATATTAATATCATAAATCTGGTTAAACCGACCTTCATCACCCCCTGGAGTAATCCCGTATTTTTCAAACTCTGCTTGAATATAACGTCCTGCAATATCAAGATAAATGCTGGGTGTACCACGACCCTGCAGCTCATCTGATGCCAGAAAGCCTATATGGGAGTGTAGATCACGTATGCAAATTCCATCTAAGGCTTCTTTTATTTCAGGTTTCTTAAAGTAGCCTTCCTGAGTCTTTTGGCTATAAGCCATTAAAAAGAATAAACATAGGAGAAGACCAGCAATAATTATAATTTTTGCTTTATACTTCATATTCATATCCTCCTACAAAAAGTTGGAAAAGTCATTTTTGGTAATTGTAACATATTAGCCTTTTTCTTTTGAAGGAGAAAAACCCTTGATGAGGTAGATAGCACCTCCAATAAGACTAATAAGTAGTATTATCAAATCAGTAAGAATCGAAAGAGTAAAAGCGGCAGTGCTCGAAAAACCTATCTGCTCGAAAAGGTAAATAAATGAGACCTCCCTCAAACCTAATCCAGCAACAGTTATGGGAATAAGGGTTACCACAATGACAATTGGCACAATAATCATATAATATTTAAAAGACAAGGTTATACCTATGGAAAGTCCGATAACATATATTCCCAGAATACGACTGGCCTGAATCCCCAAAGAAATAAGGAGTACCTTGCCCAAAGCTGAACGGTATTTTTTGTATTCGATAATTGAGTCATATAATCTTAATGCAAAATCACCGATTTTTCTTAAATATTTGTAGTTGAGCGTCTTTTTTAGCAATTCACGAACAATTCGAAGAGATAAGAATACAAAAAAGAGTATAAAGAAAAACATTAGTCCTAATACGATAAAGACTATCTTATCATCTCCAAATAAACTACCAAATGTTAATACGCATATAGTAGCAATGGTAATAAGCAGCCCTACTCCCAACACGCGAAAAAGAATCAGAGAGCTAACAGTATTGACACCATCGTCAATGTGCTTGAATACCGCGTATCCCTTAACCGCGTCTGCACCTGCGCTGGAAGGGAGCGCTAAGCCGAAAAAGTTCCCCATTAAAAATATGTCGAACATACGAATAAACGGTATTTTATACCCCTTCGCCTGCAGGAGCACATTCCAGGCCAGAGCCATTAGTGCTTGCTCTAATACCATAAAAAGAAATGCTACTCCCCACAGGCTCACTTTTGCCTGCAAGAATGCCTGAAAGAGCTGTTTTATATCAATACGCCATAATAATATACAAATAATGGCTATGCTTATTCCAGCTCTCAACCATACCCATACCCATTTTCTTCCTTCTTCTTGTTCCGCTTGTTCCTTTTCCACCATTTCCTTGCCTATATAAAACCTATCTTTAAATACATTTGCAATAAGGACCTATTTTATATGTATTAAATATCAGATAAAATGATATATTACTTTCCAATAAAATTTAAATATTGCATCCATTAGACGTTTAGCTCGTTCCTGAATACCTGGCTTAATTACGCCTACAGCGAATGTAAGGTCTCCTGTATTCAATAGGTCTCTATCCCTCTTAACTCTCATACGTTGAATTACTTTTCTTTTTGCCATTATTTCTCTAAAACTAACCAAAACCGCCCATAAACCCTTTATATGTTCAACAGAAGCACCTTTAATCAGCAGATATGCAAAGGTGATAAATTCATAGAGCAGAAATGCTGGTACTAAGAAAATGATACTGCTCCATTCGTACATTTTCAATATAAAAAACCATCTATTGCGGACGACCATAAAAGCTCTTTTCGGCTGATATTGCTTACCCTTGCGCATAGAAAGCGAACTCGTTCCTTCTTTATGATATACCACGGCTAAAGGTACATTATAGCATGTATAACCTGCCATCGTAAGCCTATATATGAAATCTGCATCCTCAAATCCATAAAAATAAGCCTCATCATACCCTCCAATACTGAGAGCTATGTCCTTCTTCACCAATGGAATACCTCCCAGGCAATCGATTGGTTCTGGATCACCTGGAGGATGGTCTGAAACTTGCTCATTGCGATGGCGCTGCACTGCTACACCAAGATAATGGATATAGCTACCATCATATTGAATTTGCTGCTTCTGATTATAAAATAAAACCCGAGGATGGGCAGCAGCAGCCTGAGGGCTGAGCTTAAGTGCAGCAACCAGATGACGCAATGCTGATGGCTCCATTACACCATCTGGATCAACCAAAAGAACATAATTAAAGGAGACTTTTTTAAGGGCAATATTTCGTGCTGCTCCTGGTCCCAGGTTTTTCTCCAGAGAAAAAATCTTTACCTGGGGAAAATTCTCTCTTACAAATTTTAAGCTATTATCCTGCGAATTATTATCAACTAAAATTATCTCTTCTATCGGATAATCGGAAGCTTGTATTGAGCTTAAACATTCCTGCAGATACTGCTCTCCGTTGTAGTTAATAACGGCAACGCTTATCTTCTCCATGTTATTTCTCTACTTAATGCCTACTTGAGTAAAACCTTAAAAGGTCTACAGTATGATGGATATCATTACTATACTGCATACCACAACTACCAGGGAACCTAATAATCCAATAAATAAAGGTTTCAATCCTATCTTTCTAAAAGACATGATATCTGTATTAAGACCTATTCCTGCTAATCCAATTAATATGAGAAATCTACCTGCGGTATTGAAGCCATTCACCCCAGCAGCAGAAAAATATCCCTGAGTATTAAGTCCAGCCATAATGAAATATCCGAATAAAAACCAGGGAAATGCTCTGGCTATATCTATCTTAGCTTCTTTTTCTCTCTGGCTTATCAAGGTTTTTTTGGTATACCAAAGAGCTATCAAAAACGCTAATGGAACCATGAAGCAGTTACGAACTAATTTGACAGCAGTAGCAGTTTTTCCAGCAATATCCGAAAAGATAAATCCGGCCCCAACTACCTGGGGTGTAGAATGAATAGCTGTTCCAGCGAAAACACCAAAATTCACATCAGTAACTCCGATAAATTGAGCTATTTTAGGATAAACAAGGATGGCAATAAGACCCCATAGGGCAATGGTGCCAACAGCATAGCTTGTCTCTTCCTCTTTTGCTTTGATAAGCGGTGCAGTAACCGCAATTGCTGATCCACCACAAATAGTTGTTCCAACTGATAGAAGAACAGCTAAAGCTGTCGGTAATCTGAAAACTTTTCCCAAAAAATATATCACAAAAAAACTTATGAACATTGTTATTAAAATGATAGCCAAAATACTTAAACCCTGTGAACCTATATTTCTGAAATTAAGAGAAGCACCAATAAGAACGATGCCCACAATTAAAATCTTTTCAAAGGCCTTAATCCCAGGGTAAAAGATTTTGGGTAAGATACCGGCATTTCTAATAATAATGCCAAATATTATTGCCAGAGCAGCTGCTTCTATAGGATTTTTTCCTCCGACTACGACGAGTTTAGAAATAAAAGTAGCTGCTATTCCCACAACGAGCATTAAACTCCACCCAGGAAGAAACTCTTTTTTCATTTAATCGCTCCTTTTGTAAAAACCTCACTTAACATATTATTATTTTAATAAATGTCCTCTCCACTCATTCGCCTTGCTAGCTTCATTTTGAAAATTTCCCAAAGTGACTTTCTATCTTTACCCGGAAGCCTAAATATATAATCATCTTTAATTCTGTTTATATAGAAAGGATCACCTCCAACAAGGTTTGCCCTCTTATAAGGTCCAACAACCCAAAAATTCCCTTTGAAGCCGACTTTCTTAGACAGTTCCACAGAACGCTGGCTTCCAATTCCCCAGGGATAAGCGAGAAACATAACCCTATGATTAGGAATATGCTCTTCTATGAGCTCTTTTGAATGAAGCAGATCGTTTCTAATGGCATGAATGGTTTCTTCTGGCAACTCAAAGCGGCCTTTACTTTTATTTTTTTTCTTATAATCACTAATTAATAATGCTAATCTTCTCTTCCATCCTTTATGCTTAAAAAAATTGAGCCCGTCTCTTTTATTCACAAATTCCACACATCTATAGGTGAGCTCTTCATCTTCAAAATATCGAGATATTCCGCTCATTCTGGGTGCGGATTTATAAAGAGGTAAGCCCGGGGGAGGAATACACCCCTCTATATCCTTACCTTCCCATCTCCATACCGGCAGCTCAAGCCACTGGCTGCTATGCCTTTCTGCTGCGGAAAAAAAATTAACTATCATAGATCCTATGAAGTGGCTTTGATGAAAAAGGGTATGGGACTGGATATCTACTAAGCCACTGTTCTGCATTTCTTGAGCCTGGCGCCAGGTTATCATTGAATAAGGAATAGGCTCAAATTGACTATCACCTTGATTATGTTTATTATGAATTTGACAAGGTTCTTCTATATAGCCAGGAATTATAAATGCGGTTGCCTTAAAACTGAATTTTTTCAATAAAGGAAAAACAACTGACCACAAGCTGATATGCCCATCATCAAAAGTGAGTAGAACTGGTTTTGGGGGAGGTGAACTTTCTCCTTTTAGAATTGATAAAAATTCCGCAGTGCTTAAAGAATCGTATCCATTTTCTTTTAGATAAACAAGCTTTTCCTTGAAATTGCTATATGTTACGGAATGGAAACAAAAAACTGGCATATAATCTCTTAAGCTGTCAGAATAGCTACTGGTAACAAAATGAGGATAATTCTTTAAAATAAAGCGGCTGAATTCCAAATATATATCTTTAATATTTTTCTTTATATAAACAAATTTGATCATTAAGGAATTATTTATACTATTTTAAAAACCAAAATATTCGAGCTGAAAAAACACCACATTATAAGCTTTTTTCTTCTGTGAATCAAGGTATGTTGGGCATGAATGTATTAAATTTCATAATCGAGTTTTACTTAATCATGCCAAGAAGCCACCCAATAATAACCTATTCACCAACTTTGATAAATTGAAATCATTAAAATAGCATACGAATTCACTAATAAGCGGATAAGCAAGCTCGGCTCGTCCAAGATAATTAGCTTGATTTATCTATAGGCTTTCATTATAATTAATGCACATAATTTAAGCTAAAAAGGAGGGGTATGGGTATAGAGAAAAAATTTGCCGAACTGAGGCGCAAAAATCTTGAGGCAGAACAAGGAGGCGGTTTAGAAAGGGTACAACGACAACATCAACAAGGAAAACTCACTGCCAGAGAGCGAGTTGAACTTCTATTAGATGAGGGAAGTTTTCAGGAGCTTGACAAATTGGTTACTCATCGATGCATCGACTTCGGAATGGAGAAGAAAAAATTTCTTGGCGATGGAGTTATTACCGGCTATGGCAGGATAGAGGGAAGGTTAGTATTCATCTTTGCTCAGGATTTCACTGTTTTTGGTGGCTCACTGAGCGAAACCTATGCGGAGAAAATATGCAAAATCATGGATTTAGCAATGAAAATGGGAGCTCCTGTTATTGGACTCAATGACTCAGGAGGTGCCCGGATTCAAGAGGGTGTTGTTAGCCTTGCTGGCTATGCTGATATTTTTCTGAGAAACACCCTGGCCTCGGGAGTTATTCCACAGATCTCAGCTATAATGGGTCCCTGTGCTGGTGGTGCCGTCTATTCCCCTGCTATTACAGACTTCATAATAATGGTGCAGGATACCAGTTATATGTTTATTACTGGACCCGATGTGATTGAAGCAGTAACTCATGAAAAAGTAACCAAACAGAAATTAGGTGGTGCCGAGACCCACAATACCGTCAGTGGAGTTGCTCATTTCGCAGTTGATGACGATAGAGCCTGTCTTAATCTTATCAAAGAACTCCTGTCTTATATGCCTGATAATAATCATGAAGATCCGCCACAAATCCCTTGTACTGATCCAATAGATCGAGTTGATGATGAGCTCAATACAATAGTTCCTGACAATCCAAATCTCCCTTATGATATTCGAAAAATAATAAAATTGGTTGTAGATGATCATCATTTATTAGAAGTACATGCTCATTTTGGTCCTAATATAGTAGTTGGCTTTGCCCGGCTGGATGGAAAACCGGTTGGAATTGTGGCCAACCAACCCGATTATCTGGCAGGATGCCTGGATATTAATGCTTCGATAAAAGGTGCACGTTTTGTCCGATTTTGTGATGCTTTTAATATACCACTGATTATTTTCGAAGATGTACCGGGATTCTTGCCCGGCACTGAACAGGAATATGGTGGCATAATTAAACAGGGTGCTAAGTTGCTTTACGCTTTAGCTGAAGCAACCGTTCCGAAAATAACGGTAATTACACGCAAATCCTACGGCGGCGCTTATTGTGTTATGGCAAGCAAACATATCCGAACTGATATTAATTTTGCTTATCCAACTGCAGAAATTGCTGTCATGGGACCGGAGGGAGCAGTAAAGATTCTTTATAAAAAAGAGCTAAGCAAAACAAAAAATGCATCAGAGCTGGAGAAAAAAATAGTTGAAGAGTTCAGAAGCAAATTTGCTAACCCATATGTGGCATCAGAAAAAGGTTATATTGATGAGATTATAGAACCTAAATATACCAGACCAAAATTAATTTCAGCTCTCAAAATGCTGGAAAATAAAATTGACCATAACCCTCCTAAAAAACATGGTAACATTCCTTTATAATTGGATATTAATCTCTGATGTGTTCTTATGTTTAAAAAAATTCTGATTGCAAATAGAGGGGAAATAGCCATTCGTATCATGCGCTGCTGCAGGGAAATGGGTATTCCCTCTGCTTCGGTCTATTCTGAGATAGACAGAGAAGCACTCCATGTAAGGTTGGCAGATGAAGCTTATTGTATAGGTACTGCCCAACCAGCAAAGAGCTATCTAAATATAGACAATATCATCTCAACTGCTAAAAAATCAGGTGCGGATGCAATTCACCCAGGGTATGGCTTCCTGGCTGAAAATGCTGATTTTGCCCGACGTTGCCTGAAGGAAGGATTGGTATTTATTGGACCATCTGCAGAAGCAATAGAAGCCATGGGGAGTAAAATAGTATCGCGTAAAATAATATCTGAAGCTGGTGTACCTATCATACGCGGAACTTTTGAAGCAATTGAATCCCTCGAAGATTTAAAAGAACAAGCTAACAAAGTGGGATTCCCAATCTTATTAAAGGCATCTGCCGGTGGGGGAGGAAAAGGAATGCGGTTAGTAAAGAACAAATCGGAGCTGGCGAGTGCTTTTCGGGCTACGCAGTCCGAAGCCCTTTCTTCCTTCGGAAATGCCACTGTTTACATAGAAAAATATCTGGAGTCTCCTCACCATATTGAATTTCAGATTTTAGCAGATAGCCATGGAAATATTATTCATCTCGGTGAGCGGGAATGTTCAATTCAGAGGCGTCATCAAAAAGTTATCGAGGAAACGCCATCTCCCTTTATTGATGAAGAACTGCGTCAGAAGATGGCAGTACAAGCTATTCACGCTGCTCAAGCAGTTGATTATGTAAATGCTGGTACAGTGGAATTTATGGTTGACAAACATAAACATTTCTACTTTTTAGAAATGAATACAAGACTTCAGGTGGAGCATCCTATTACCGAAATGGTAACTGGAATAGATCTGGTTAAAAACCAGATTAAAATTGCCGCCGGTCTGCCATTAGAATATAAACAGAAAGATATAATAAGTAAAGGAGCTGCTATTGAATGCCGAATCTACGCTGAAGACACAGCTAATTCCTTTCTCCCTTCACCCGGGAAAATAATGGGATTAAGAGAACCAAGCGGACCAGGTATCCGCCTGGATAGCGGGATTTTTGAAGGATATGAAGTGCCTGTACAATACGATCCTCTACTTGCTAAACTTGTCGCATGGGGAATAAATAGAAAAGAAGCTATTGATAGAATAAGGCGAGCTCTTAATGAATATCGTATCAGCGGAATTAAATCTAATATTTCTGCCCATTTGAGTGTCATGGAAGTTGATGATTTTTTAAATGGTATATATGATACTTCATATGTAGACAAACATTTTATGCCTATTAGATTTAAAGTTGATACCTCACTAAATGAAGTAGCTCTTATTGGAGCTTCTATTTTCGCCTACGAAACTAAAAATATCAACTCGAATAATAGAACAAAAATATCTGGGAAAAGCAAATGGAAATTAGCCGGCAGACAAAGAGTTTTTTCTCAAAGGAAATAAAAATGCTCTTGAAAATTTGAAAAAACAGGAGGGAAAAGAAGGGTAAAATCAATGATTTTTCATAGCAACCTGGGAGGAAAAAATTATAAGATAGAAATCAAAAAACAGGAGGATGAATATCTGGTTAAAATTGATGGCAATTCCTACCGAGTAGATAGTAGAAAAATAGGAGAAGGAGAATTGTCGATCAATATCAAAGGAAAAGTCTTCGATATAATGATAAACGGAAATTCGCGGAACCACGATGTGCTCGTCGGACCCTTCAACTATCATATTGAGCTTATGAGTTCTCCTACAGTTAGTGCAAGTTTACAAACCGAAAGCTCAAATATATTAGGAAAAGCGTCTGTAACAACTCCCATGCCTGGAAAAGTTATCAAAATTCTCAAGGGCCCCAATGATCCAGTAAAAGAAGGGGAAGGTGTTATTGTCGTAGAAGCTATGAAGATGGAGAATGAGCTGAAATCACCTAAAGACGGAAAAATTAGCGAAATCAGGGTGTCACAGGGAAAAGCTGTTGAATCAGGTGAGGTCCTGGTGGTAATAGAATAATATGGATTTAACTATCTTACTGCTTATTTTATTATGCATATTATGGAATGCTAATTTAAAAATATCGAAATAATAAAAGGTCATCCTTCTTTCCCAACTCATAAATTATTTTTTCAGACAAATAATATAAAAGAGCAAAAGCTTTTAAGAGAAGCATATTAAAAGGATTTCCTTTGGAGCAGCAAATTTTCGCTTTCATAACATTATTTAAATAAACAATTAAGGAGACATCATGATAAGAAAACCTGCTGTTGCTGGCCAATTTTATCCAGGCAGCGAGCAAAGTTTAAAGGAAGAACTCGAAAGATGCCTCGATCCTAACCTACCCAAGAAAGATGCATTTGCAATTGTGTCTCCTCATGCTGGCTATATGTATTCGGGCAAAGTAGCAGGGGCAGTATACTCTTGTGTAAATCTACCCAAGACATTCGTAATACTGAGCCCTAACCACACAGGTGCAGGCGCTGAAGGAGCGATTATGACTGAAACTGGCTGGGAAACACCTTTGGGAGTTGCTACCATCAACAAAAAATTAGCGCTGAGTATATTGGAAAAAAGTTCTCATCTTACGGAAGACCCTCTTGCTCATTTCCATGAGCATTCACTGGAAGTACAAATACCTTTTATTCAATATCTGGTACCTGATTTAACCTTTGTTCCTATATGCTTGGGATTCAATCAACTATCAATACTCAAAGAATTAGGCTCAGCCATAGCTCAAGCCATTAAGGAATACGATGAGAAAGTACTGCTTATATCCAGTACTGATATGACCCATTTTGAAAACCAGAGTTCTGCTGAACGCAAGGACAGAATGGCGATCGATAAAATAATAGCTCTTGACACTGACGGGCTACATGAAACAGTAATAGCAAATCATATAACTATGTGTGGTGTAGCACCTACAGTAGCAGTAATACAAGCGGCCAAGCAGCTTGGTGCTCGTGAAGCTGAGCTTATCAAGTACTCCACATCGGGGATGGTCAGTCGAGATTTTTCCAGTGTTGTAGGTTATGCTGGCCTGGTTATAAGATAAACCAAAAGTATTATAAACATACTTATAGTACGGATTAACAGACATGGTGCTTAAGCTTTATGTAATCGAGGAGAGAAGTAGTGCCAAAAATTAAAGGAAAACTAATAAGCTTTGAGGGAATTGAGGGAAGTGGTAAATCAACCCAGTGCAAGCTTCTGGAAGAATATCTAAGCTTTAAAGGCATAGAGGTACTGCACCTTAGAGAACCAGGTGGTACCGCTATTAGCGAGAAGATAAGGACGATTCTCCTCGATTTAAACAGCATAGGATTGAAACCACTTACAGAATTTCTCCTCTTTGCTGCTTCCCGGGCTCAAGTCATAGAGGAACGCATTTTGCCCGCCTTGCAAGAAGGAACAATAGTACTATGCGACAGATATAAAGATTCCTCAGTTGCTTATCAGGGTTATGGTCGAGGGTTGGGATTAGAGTTAATAAACCGCATTCATAAGACAATGGGTATCGTGTTGAATCCTGATCTAACAATACTTCTCGACCTTGATGCTGAAATAGGTTTACAGCGGGCAAAAGCTAATAGAGCTAAAGCATCAGACAAAAATGATGGTGGAAGGATTGAAGAAGAGGAAATCTCCTTTCACAAAAAAGTAAAAGAAGGTTATTTAGCATTATCTCGTCTTGAGCCTGAGCGATTTAGAGTAATATCAGCTACTGGCAGTATAAATGAGATAAATAAAGAAATAATCGGAATTGTAAAAACGTATTTAGAGATATGATATGAACTTCGAGAGCTTTATAGGAAACCAAAGAATAAAAGAGCACCTATCCACTACTCTTAAAAGCAATAGATTGCCTAAAGCTTATATCTTCTACGGACCTGAAGGGATTGGAAAAGCGAGCATGGCTTTATTGCTTGCAAAAGCTCTGAACTGTAGTAGTTTTAATGGAGATATTTGTGATAAGTGCAGCTCCTGTTATAAGATAGAGAAGCGAATTCATCCAGATGTACAAATTTTCCATCCGGAAGGGAAGGAAATCAGTATAGAGCAAATGAGATATTTATCTAACCAGATTAATCTCAAACCATTCGAGGGTAAGTTTAAAATCTTTATTATTGACCCAGCAGAACAGATGTCTGTAGAGGCAGCAAATGCAGTCTTAAAAACCCTTGAAGAGCCACCAGCTAATTCTCTAATAATTCTTATTACCACACTTTTATCTGCTCTATTACCTACTATTCGATCACGATGCCAACTATTGCATTTTTCAACTATATCCAGCAGAGAATTGGAGCGCATTTTGATAGAAAAGTACCAATTTAAATCGAAAGAAGCTCAATCACTATCTCATCTTTCTGCTGGAAGTTTAGGCCGAGCCTTAAATATTAATTTAGGCGAGAGCTATGAAAAACGCAAAAGAGAGCTCTTTTTTCTCCAATCACTATCCAGCGGAGACGAACTTGGTATCATTTTAGAAAGGATAGATGAACTAAAGGACAAGCAAAGCATAGATGAACTATTGCAAATATTATATTCCATGACAAGAGATTTATTGGTCTTAAGCTTAACAAGAGATAAATCTTTATTAATAAATATAGATTTAGAAGAAAATTTGAAAACTTTCTTAAATAGATTTACATTAGAAATAGTATTGAGTATTATGTCAGAAATCCATTATACTATGAAGGCAATAGAAGAAAATGCTAATCGTAAAGTGGCAATAGAGGCTTTGTTTTTTCGTATAATTAATTTTTTTGGAAAAGAAAATGATGATGAGAAGAAATGAACAATATAATATAAATAAGGAAGAGGATCATCCAAGGGAAAAGCAAGATATAGAAATTATAGGAATCCAATTAAATAAAGGAGGTCCGATAAGCTACCTGCTATCAAAAGGATTAAAATTAAAAAAGGACGATTGCTGTCTAATTCGCCATAAAGGAGAAGAGAAAATCGCTTTGGTTGTGCAGGTTAACAAATGCCTACATGGTGCACCCTCCATAGAGCAAAATGGCCGTGTGCTCCGTTTAGCGACACCTGAGGAAAAAAGGATTTTCTCAAAAATTCGCGATAAAGAAGAAGAAGCTTGCAAGTTTTGCTCTGAAAGAATAGCTCATTTAAAGCTTCCCATGAAGCTTATATGGATGGAGTTTTTAGATAAAGGCAAGAAGGCTGTTTTCTACTTTCGGGCTGAAGAGAGAATTGATTTTAGAGAATTAGTAAAAGATTTAGCAAGAAAATTCCGTGTAAGAATAGAGCTGAAGCAAATAGGAGTCAGAGATGAGGCTAAATTACTTTGTGGCTACGGGCTCTGCGGACGTCCTCTGTGCTGCAGCCAATTTCTCAAAAATTTTGAGCCCGTATCAATTAAAATGGCAAAGGCTCAAAATCTGACATTAAATCCAGCGAAAATATCTGGATTATGTGGCCGCTTGATGTGCTGCTTGGCATTTGAGTATAACGAAGAAGAAAACAAAACTGAATAATTTTTTTCTTGCATTTTACATTTATAAAGATTATAATAATAAAAAAGTGGTAACGAAATAATATTGTATTTAAATAAAAAAATAATCCAAATATAGGGTCAAGCTTAAATATATACCCGCTAATTTTCTCATCTTTATGGTAAACGTACTACACATATTATTAACATAAAAATCTCGTAAGTAAACGAGCAGAAAAACAAGCAACCTTTTTTCTTACGCAAGCTTTTTAAAATAAAAAGGAACCGAATAGTAAATCATAAGTGACAAGATAATATGGAGGCAGGTTAATGAGCAATAGAAAGCTTATTCGTCCGAATCTCTCAGAGATTAAGAGCCAAATGTATAATCAAACCCGGAGTTCTAAAAAAAAGCAAAGTCCGCCGGAACAGACTAATGCTGAGGTCTTCTACTATCTCAAACAGATGAGCAATAAAACAACAATGGTAATAGTAATGACTGATGGCGATATTTTGGAGGGTGTAATCGAATGGTACGATAGACATTGTATCAAGATAAACCGAATTAATGCTCCAAATCTCCTTGTCCCCAAACGGAATATAAAATATATGCATAAAAAGCAAGAAAAAAGAGAGGAAAGCTCAGCTTAGTCCGGGGATAAGCCTACTTACCTCTTCGTCTCTGAGGGAAATTAATAGCACTATATCCTCTACGTATAAAAATGTTATACTTATGAACGTATATTTTTCGTTTACAATATGCTTATAGCGTCAATTTAAATACATTTTCCTCTTATGCACAACAAAAAATTAATAGGGATAACAATCGGAGATCCTGCTGGTATAGGTCCTGAGATATCCCTTAAGGTCTCTCAAGATAAAGAAATTGTTGATTTGTGCTGCCCCGTGCTCATCGGGAATAGAAATGTGCTTTTGCAACGAGCAAACAGATTGGGCATACCCTTTACTTTTTACTCTATGCCAGTAAAAGAAAAGACATCTTCTGCCAAAGGCCCTGTAATATATAATGTAACCAACCTCATGGCTAAGGTAAAGATAGGTACATTACACCGCTCTTATGGAAAAGCAGCAGGAGAATATTTAGAGAAAGCTCTTGAATTAGCTTTAAATGGCTCTATTGATGCGATAGTAACTGCACCTATTAATAAAGAAGCGTTTAATCTTGCGGGATATGATTACGCTGGACATACAGAGTTTTTTGCAAAAAGAACAAACACCGAAGAATATGCCATGATGTTTGTATATGACTGCTTTAGAGTGGTGCTCCTTTCCACACATCTGAGCCTTCAGGATGCCATCAAAAAGGTCAAAAAAGAAAATATTATCCGATTAATCAACTTGCTAAAAAAAGAAATGTGGAAATTTGGCTTAGTGAATGCAAGAATTGCAGTTGCAGGATTAAATCCTCATTGCAGCGAAAGAGGGCTTTTTGGTAATGAAGAGGAAAAAGAAATCATACCAGCGATAAAAGAATGCCAGAAAAACGGTATAAAAGTAGAGGGACCCTTCCCGGCTGATACCCTTTTCACACAACGAGTAAGGAGCAGGTTTGATGTCATTTTGTCCCTCTATCACGATCAAGGCCTTATCCCCATCAAAATGGCTGCGTCAAAAGGAGCTGTAAATGTTACCCTGGGTCTTCCTATTATCCGAACATCAGTAGACCATGGAACCGCATTTGATATTGCTGCAAAAGGAATAGCAGACCCTTCAAGCTTAAAGGAGGCTATTAAACTTGCAGTAGAAATGGCTAAAAATGTGCAACACTTTGGGAAAAAGCACGCTTAGTCTAAAACTTCTTCACCTGAAAGACTAATAATAAGTCTATTGATATTATTTAATAAATCCTCTAATTCCGATGCTTTTGTTAAAATATTTTGTAATGAATTAGTTTGTTGAGCCATTGATGAAGCAATTTTTTCTGTATTCACCACATTTTCCCGATTTATTTGGTCGAGCTTACCTGTATTCTCAGTTATTCTGGCAATTTCATCTCGCTGATTTACGGTTTTTTTTGCAATCTGTTTTACTATTTGATTTGACTCTGAAGTTGCATCGAATATTCTGGATAAAGATGCATAGAATCTTTCAGTAATTGAACTTGCCCCGCGAGCTTTTTCTTCTCCCGCAAGTGCCTGTTTTATAATCTGTTCTAATTGTCCTTTGATATTCTGAGCAGAAACCTTAATCTGTTCCGAAGCTTTGGCACTTTCTTCAGCCAAAGTGCTTATTTCACTTGCTACCACTGAAAAACCTTTGCCATATTCCCCTGCTTTCGCTGCTTCTATAGAAGCATTAAGAGATAATAGTGCCGTTTGCCGTGCTATTCCCATAATAACATCTATAAAGTCCTCAATTTTATCAAAAGAAGTATGAAATTCTTTTATATTTGAGGAGATAGCCTGAATTATCTTTTGAGCATCTAACAACGATTGAGCTGTTTCCTCAATATAAGACCGATTGGTGTAAACGATCTCGCTCGCTATCTTGTTCTTTTCATCTGCAATACCGGAATGTTCTGCAATAGACTGGGCGGAATTATAAACAGCATCAATAGATAAAGTTTCCTGGATAAGCATATCTGATTGCCTATTAATCTCCTGAGACATTTGGTCCAGGGTTAGGGAGATTTTCTGGGCACTCGTATTTATCTGCTGTAATGTTGAAGTGAGTTCATCCATGAAGACTCTGGCTTCACGAGAAATCTTTACTAAAGGTTGAATCATGTTATAAAAATAGATGGCAATAGCTATGTAGTTAACCATATAATTCAACATGGCCATATCCCTGCTTGTAAAATGATATGCCTCTGAATGTTCTAAATCAATAATGCCAACAATCTCTTTGCCAAATCGAATGGGACTGATTAATTCCGAAAGCATTCCCTTCGCCATTTCTATTCTATCCTGTATATTTCTGGTATCTTTGATTATGAGCGGTTTTCCTTCCCGAATGACCTTCCCACTAAGACCCGCTTGCAAACTCGTCACTTTCGGCTCATCCAAGAAGCCTTTAAGGGAGCTATAAATGAGACTTAATTCATCATTTTCTTTATTAGCTACTGCAAGATAGAAATTCTCATATTCTATTACTTTTCTTAATAATTTTTCTGTCTGATCCATGGTATTTTTTAAGTTTAAATTACCGGCAATAAAAGCACCGATATTAATTATTCTACTCAACTCTTCTGCCAGAATAGCCTTCTCAATTATTTGTCTGACAATAAATCCTGCCAAAACTATTAGAGGTATATAGTAAAGTAATGATGAAATTCCTTTGTTGTAGTAAAACCACAACAAAGAAATACTTCCTATGTTATAGATAAAAAAGACCGTAGTTTCCCATTTTAAGATAGAGGGCATTTCGGAAATCTCAATTTTTTTATCTAATATTAAAGCTACATAAAAGAAAACAAGTTGAATAATATAATACAAAACTAGGAATATGGCTAAATTCAAATAATTCTCTGCATAGAGCGCTTTTTCTCCATGGTACCCACCTAAAAAGTCATATAATATGCCACTAACAAGCAGAGCGAAGGAAAAGTAAGAACCTAATTTTAGACCGATAATAAAACCTTTTCTTTTGAATAATCCATCGGCTATTATAATTGATATTAAAGCAAAGAGAGCTCCAGACAGATAACCATCCATAATAAATAGAATTACAAATGGAATAAATGCTAAAGAAAGATATGAGGATCGCATAAGAGGAACAGGATAAAGGCGAAAGAAAATTTGAGCTACCAATAAAATTGCCAAAAGAGTTATATTTACCTTAGGTAATCCAAAGAACAAAAGAAGTATTATTAAAATAAGAGCATTTAATACTGCAATTATATTATTAAAAATTGTAGCCTTATTGCTTTGATTTCGCATTTTACTTTTTTTCGGAGGGCATTTCAACTGGGGTTAAATCGAAAGAATTTTAAATGGAATTGGCTGGATAGCCTTAAAATCCTGCATAGATACAATTTTTCCCCTTTCTTTTCGCCTTTAAAAGATTGTGATCAGCTTCTTCCAAAAGTACTTCATTTGAATTTACGCCTTCTTTTTCTGTAGAAGCAACACCCAAGCTTATGGTTATCTTTAGAACTACTTTTTTCCACATAAAATCGTAAAGCTCAACTAATTCCCTGATCTTTGCTGCTATTTTAATGGAGGACTTTAGACTAATGTCTGGTAGTAGAATAACAAATTCCTCTCCTCCATAACGAGCGAAGAGATCACTTTCCCTAATATTACTCTTGATGAGCGTAACTAATTCGACGAGGATAAAATCGCCCGCTCTATGACCATGAATATCATTTATCTTTTTAAAATCATCTATATCAAAAATAATACAAGAAAGTGCTTGATTATAACGCTTAGACCTTCTGTACTCTAAAGCCAATGCCTCTTGGAAGAAACGGTAGTTATATATCTTGGTTAATCCATCTGTTATTGATAACTCCCGTAAATTAAGATTGGCTTCCTGAAGTTCTTTATTTTTCTTCATGAGCTCCTGCGTTAGTCTTACATTCTCTTTCTTTAATTGGTGGGTTAATTTAGCATCTTCTATAACAAAAGGTAGTATATCAAGATAGCTGAAATCAGGCTCTTTTATTACATAATCATAACCACCCGACTTCATGACCTTTACAACCACCTTTTCATCTCCATGACCGGTAAGCATAACCACTGGTATATCCATTCCTTCCTCCTTCAACTTTTCCAGCAACTCCAAACCATTCATCTTTGGCATAGCAAAATCGGTGAGAATAATATCATACTGCTTCTCCCTTGCTTTATTAATGCATTCATACCCATCATGAGCTATTTCTACTTTATAACCCTTTACCTGCTCAAGCTTTGTTTTAGTAAGCTCAGCATGATCTATATTATCTTCAGCTAATAGTATCAACATTTTTTTCATTCAAAAATTTGTATTTATTTTGCTCTTTATCTAACTTTAAAAATCAATAGTATTAAGACCTTTAAAAACGTTACTTTACGAAAATTGAAATAAAATTCTATTAAAATATTATACTCTTTTTATCCTATAGTTACAAGATTTTCTCCTAAAAATATACAAAAATAGTCTATTTTTCATCAATTATCTAAGCAATTAGTAATTTTTGTCTGATCTTTGAAACCTAATATTTTAATCACTAAAACTAAAATATAATTTAATACATTTAAAACTTTATCTTCTCATCAGTTGAGAAAAGGATTATAATATCACTTAGAAAGATTATAAATAGTAAAGGAGGCAATATGAATAATAGAATAATTAACAAATGGATCTCAACATTTTTTGCCTTCACCTTTATTATACTTTTATATAACATTTCTTTCTGTCAAGAAGGAATGGGTAAAGGAAGGGTTAAAGGCATAGTTTTGAACGAAAATGAGGAAATAGTCCCAGGAGTAAAAATTACTGCAACTCACCAAAAATATTCTAAAACCTTTACTGCTACTACAGACAAGAAAGGTGAATGGTTCATCTTAGGAATGGCAAGTGGTCTATGGAGATTCACCGCAGAAAAAGAGGGTTATCTACCTGGTTATGTTGATGCAAAAATAAGTCAATTGTCTAAGAATCCATTATTGGAAATTAGAATGAAAACATCAGAACAAGGTGGAATCGTTGCCGACAGCGAAAGCAGACAAATGCTCGCTACTGGAACAGAGCTCTATGAACAAGGCAATTATGATGGGGCCATTGCTAAGTTTCAGAGCTTTTTAGAAAAAAATCCAAATGCTTATCAAATTTATTATAATATTGGAGAATGCTATTTAAAAAAAGAAAACTATGATAAAGCCATAGAACATTATGAAAAATTCCTGGAAAAAGATCCTGAAGAAATGTCCATCAACAGAAGAATTGCTGAAGCTTTTGTGAAAAAAGGAGATCTAGAGAACGCTCTCCCATATTTTCAAAAAATATTAGAAAAAAATCCCGAGGATGCAGGACCATACTATGATATAGGCGAAATATACTTTGGTGCAGGAAAAGTAGAAAACGCTATAGAACATTACCAAAAAGCCCTATCTTTGAGGCCAGATTGGGAGAAACCAATAATTAAGTTAGCTTATGCCTATATGAATTTTAACAGGATCGAGAAAGCTATAGAGTATTTTGAAAAATATTTAGAAGTTGCGCCAGAAGGTCAGGATGCATCTATTGCAAAAGAATTTCTTAAGCAATTGAAACAAGAGCCTGAAGACGAACGCTAAATGGCGATCTTAATAACAAATATGCAATTAATAAAGCTCTTCTAATAAATACTTATTATAAAACTGCTTGCATCACGTTGATATATTGCGAGTGGAATTGAAAAGTAACCTCTTATAGAAGATGGAAATCTACCTCTAACTGAATGATAACCGCTACCGGCTTTCCGTTTTTTGTACCCGGGCGGAATCGCCACTTTTTCAGTGCATCGATAGCTGCCTGGGCGAATCCAAAACGCTCATCAGGTGAATAAAGCACTTTGATTCTCCGCGGAATGCCCTTAGTATCTACAATAGCCTCTAAAAATACTTTACCCTGAATGTTTGCCTTTTTGGCATCTTCTGGATAATGGGGTAACACTTCCTTTATCACCACCGGTGGTGTAACATCACCACCTGGTTTATAAACTGGACCCCAACCAGTACCTCCAGGAGGAGCATCAGGATAGCCAAACTCATAATCCCCTACGTCATCAGACTCAATCGCCCAAGGAGGAATATCCGGAAGCGCTTCGGTAGCAGGTTCTGGTTCGTCTGGAGTTGGATCCGGAATGGGAAGAATATTTTTATCTCTCTTTTTTACTACTGGAGAGCCCTTTTTGGGCGGTTTAGGAGGTTTATAAATCTTATAGGAATTTAAATGAACTATACGACTTCTGAAAACCTCATCTTCGAGATCCTTAGTCTTAGGCTCAGGGAAGACTACCCATAATAGCAGCAAATGGATAATGATAGATATAATAATCGATACCTTTAGTACTTTGTTCTTTTCTGTGGAACTATCGAATAAATAACCATATCCTATCGAATTATTCGCTGGAATATCGCTTTTACCCTTCATTATTATATCCATCATAAAAATTCTTAAAAAATTCTCTGCTAAAAATATACTAAAAATAAGCTCATAAATCTGTAATAAAGCTAACTTCTATAGTAAATAAAATTCTGCTTTAGATTGAATGGTCATACAAAATTAAACTGATTTGTAGCCTTAAAAAAAGCTTTACATAAACCGATAAATTTAGTACATTATAATTATAAATTAATGATTAACATATATTTACTATGGAAATTATAGTATCAAAATTATATAAAAAGTCAATGATAAATTTATCGTTTTCATATAAGGAAATTTATTTTGAATAAAGAATCTGGAAAAAATCCTGTAGGTGAAATCCAAAGATTCGTAATAGCCCGTTATCCAATTATATACATCACTTCATGGGAAGAGGATAGAGTAGAACAAACACTTAAAACTGTGGCCTCAAGTTTTGCCGCTCAGAAATTTAAATTCTATTCCTGGACCTCCACTATAGGGCTAACTTTGAATGGTCAACTTTTGAGCAATACCCAGAATCCTTTAGAACTTTTAGACCATATCATCCGTGCTCAAGAGAATGCCCTGTTTCTTTTAAAAGATTTTCATCCTTTTCTTAAAGATCCAAAAATAGTGCGTAAATTACGCGATAGTTACTACAATCTAAAAAACAGCTACAAATATATTTTTCTTCTATCACCTCTTTTAATAATACCTGATGAACTTAAAAAGGAAGTGACACTTTTCGAGTTTGCTCTGCCAAGTTATGGTGAGCTGCAACAGCTATTTAATACTGCTATCAATGGTTATAAAGCAAAAGGCGATGTAGCTATTAATATTACACCAGATAAGATCCATAAGTTTATTAGGGCCTTACAAGGATTAACATTGGATGAAGCTCAGCAAGCACTTAATAAAATATTATTCGGAAGAAAAATTATAGATAATAACCTTCTGCCCTTGCTTTATGAGGAAAAACGACTGCTAACCAGAAAGGAGGGTCTAATAGAATTTGTTCCCCAGAGTGTAAACTTACAAGATGTAGGCGGGTTAGATAACTTAAAGGAATGGCTTTTAAAACGACAAAAAGCCTTTAGCGAAGACGCTAAAAAATTTGGCATATCGCCCCCCAGAGGATTGCTTATGATGGGTATCTCTGGCTGCGGAAAAAGTCTATCAGTAAAAGCTATCTCCGCTTTATGGGATTTACCTCTATTTAGACTGGATATGAACGCCGTATTCTCTCGCGCTACTGGCTCACCCGAGGAAGCTTTTAATCGTGCCTTGAAGACTATGGAATCAGTTGCTCCTGCTATCTTCTGGATTGATGAAATCGAGATGTGTGTAGCAGGATATACCAATAGCAGTGGCAACGAGACCTCACGAATATTTGCTTCCTTTTTAACATGGATGCAAGAAAAAGAGGCATTGGTATTTGTTGCTGCAACCGCAAACAGAATTGACCTCTTGCCTGCTGAGGTTTTACGTAAGGGAAGATTTGACCAGATTTTCTTCTTAGATCTACCCACTGAAAGTGAACGAGCACAAATCTTTAAAGTGCATTTGGAAAAGCGTAATAACCCTGTAAATAATTTTAACCTGAAACAGTTAGCCAAGGTGACTAAAGAATGGAATGGAGCTGAGATTGAAAGCTGTGTAATTTCTGCTATGGTCGACGCTTTCAATGAAAATAGGCAGCTCAATGATAACGACCTTTATAGAGCTATTGCCAAAATTGTACCACTCTCCACAACTATGATTGAACAAATTAAGCAGATAAAAAGCTGGGCTCATGATAGGGCAATCAAAGCCTCCAAGGGTTCAGCGACTGAAACTCATTAAATTAAAATAAATTATATAATAAAGCGTTTGCTTAGGAATATACAAATTTTGAATTTAGAAAAAAATGGATAATAGTAAAGATAGAGAATTTTTTCGCTATGAGTTAAATATTCCTGTCTGGCTCGAAATAGAACCTGACGTTGGCGAACCTTACCGGGAAAGATGTAATATCATTAATATCAGTCAAAAGGGAATCTTGTTCGAATCTAAAAGCACATATAAAGAAGGCAGGAAATTGGGTGTCAGATTCTTTCTCCCAAGTTTTGGCGCACCTGTTCGCGGCGTATTAAAAGTAGTACGAAGTAAGGAGATAATTCCTAACAGTCTCTACAGGATTGGCGGGCAATTCGTCGAACTTGTGAATGCAGACCAACAACAGTTCAAGATGGTATGGGAAAATTACTCAAACCAAAAAGCTTTAGCAACAGTATGCCCCAAATGTGGATATGTTGAAGAAAAAATCATACTATCCAAAGAAGATATTAAGATAATAGAGATCGTTAAGTCTCTTAATGAAGAGCAAAAGCTAAAAGCTATAGAAAACCTTGGCTCCCTGCTTAGAAAAAAAACCGAATAATGACTATTTATTCTCATAGCCGGCTCACCACATTTGAGCAGTGCCCTTTAAAATATAAGTTTCAATACATCGATGGAATCCGCACAGAAACAGAGAACATTGAAGCATTCACGGGCAATTTAGTCCACTGTGTTTTGCAAAAACTCTATGCTGACCTGCTCTATTCCAGATTGAACGATTTATCTGAGCTCCTCGATTACTATCACCACCTCTGGCAACAACGCTGGCATCACAATATCCGCATCGTAAAACAAGAATACTCCCCAGAAAACTACAAAAAAATGGGAGAAAAATGTATTAAAAACTATTACAAGTACTATACCCCTTTTGATAGCGAAAAAACACTGGCGTTGGAAGCTACTGTAGCAACTGATCTGGGTGACTACCGCAGCTATAAATTCAGAGGAATAATCGACCGTCTGGCTCAACGGCCTGATGGTACCTATGAAATTCATGATTACAAAACATCAAGAACACTACCAACGCAGAGCAAAATTGATACTGACCGCCAACTTGCCCTCTACCAACTTGCTGGTGAACGCGAATGGAATGTCGATAACAATGATGTAGAACTCATCTGGCATTATCTTATCTTTAATAAAGAACTTCGTTCAAAACGTACCTCCGAAGAACTCCAACAGCTTCAAGAGGAAACCATCGAGCTCATACAACGAATTGAAAGCTGTCGTCAATTCCCCTCCCGGGAGAGCATTCTCTGCGAATGGTGCGAATATGACTATTTATGCCCAAAGAGAAAGCACCTGGCAAAGATCACACCACTTAAAGAGAACGAATATCTAAAAGATGACGGTGTAATGTTAGTAGAGAAATATGCCAGATTAAAAAATGAAATAAACCGAATAGGTAAAGAGCTGGAAAAACTCAAGGATGCGATTATCGCTTATGCACGCAAAGAGAAACTTGAGGTATTAGTCGGTAAAGACAACAAGCTGAGCATTAAAATAGAAGATAAGCTGAAGTTCCCCGATAAAAGTCAGCAAACACAGCGCCAGGAATTGGAAGAACTCCTTCAGACTGAAGGAAAATGGATGGAGGTCTCGCAGCTAAGTACTTCTGCAATTAATAAAGTTTTAATAAAAGAGCACTGGAGTCCAGAATTAATTGAAAAAGTCAAAGAATATGCCAGAATAGAAAAGAGCTATTCCATTTACCTCTCTAAACTAAACCGCAACGGTCAATTAAATCTGTTCGATGAGGAGGATGAAAAAAGATGATTAAAAGAAAACTGTGGGGCGACCTTTACGAAGAAGGTGAGCATGTTCCTCAACCGGATGTCATCATAATGGGTATTCCCTATGATAGTTCCGCCTGCTATCGCAAAGGTGCTGCTTTTGCTCCAGCTAAACTACGAGAACTTTCCCGTAAATCCTCTGCTGTCACTGAAGACGGTATCTTGCTCAACAAACTGAGTGTTATGGACATCGGCGATGTGGATATATCCCTTGAAGTCTCCGATTTTTTTGATACCATAAGAAAAAAAGTAGCAGGTTTACCCAAAGACGTCTTTCTCCTTTCTCTCGGTGGTGACCATTCCGTTACTATCCCCCTTATTCAGGCTTTCGCAGAAAAGGATTCTTCTGACTTTGGCCTCATTTGGTTAGATGCTCATCTCGACCTCTGGGATATATACGATAATTCCCCTTATTCCCACGCCTGTCCCATGCGACGGGCCTTTGAGCTTCCTAATCTGAAAGCTGATAAAATTGTGGGTGTTGGAATGCGCTGCTATAGCCCTGGTGAACTGCAGTTTATTGCCGAGAAGGAAATAAAAATAATTACATCCGCCCAGTGCGCCCATCAACCAGTGGAAGAAACCGCCAGACAGGCAACAGAAAGATTGACCGATGTGAGCCGGGTTTATCTCTCTCTTGATATCGACATGTTAGACCCTGCTTTTGCACCAGGCACCGGCATTCCCAAAGGCGGAGGCGTGAGTACCAGATTTTTGCTCGACTTATTAAAGCTCCTCTTTAAAAATCTTCCCATCGCATCCGCCGATCTGGTAGAGATATCCCCACCTGTGGATTTCTCTGACATAACCTCCTTTGCCGGTGTGAGCATCATCTTCGAAATCCTTGGGCAGATTCAACAGAAAAAATCTTTAAAATAATATCTGTCGCTCTTTAAGAGTATTTTATTAACTCATAACAAAAATAAGCGAGGAAAAGATGATGAATAAAAATAAGCAAAAATTAGTGAATAATCTCAAAGCAATAAATAGTATAAAAAAATATCTCTTGTGTATCTTGATTATCATCCTCGCCTTTTACTCTTGTGGAATGAAGGTCAAAGCGCAAGATAAAGCTCTGCAATATAAGCGCGCTTATGAAATTATTGACCAGTACATTAAACAGCATTTGAAAGAAACCAAGGCACCTGGCTTTGCTATAGCACTAACAAGCCGGGTAGGATTGCTCCATGAAGCTACATATGGTTATGCCGACATTAAAACCAAAGACCCGGTTACTCCGGCAACACTCTTCGAGATCGGTTCTATAAGCAAATCTTTCACAGCCATTGCGCTGCTGCAGATGCAGGAAAAAGGGGAATTTGCACCTAACAAGCCTGTAACAACCTACCTCCCCTGGTTCCAGGTCAAAACTAAATATGAGCCCATCACCTGTCATCATTTACTCACCCATTCGGCAGGAATTCCGGTTAACCGTGATGACATTCTTCCTTCATTGTATCAATCCTGGGCTCTGCGTTACCAATCAACCGCCTATCCTCCAGGGAAAAAATTTTATTACTCGAACATAGGATACCAGACCCTACACTTTATCCTGGAAGCGGTGAGCGGTGGGCGTTATGCTGATGTGATCCTGAAAGGCATCTTTGAGCCCTTAGAGATGAATTCCAGCGTGGCCGCTATTACCCATGATACACGCAAACGATTAGCTGTTGGCTACCAATACTTTTATGACGATCGCCCCCATCATTTTTCCCATCCTCTGGTTGAGGCCACCTGGGTGGAATATGATGTGGGAGATGGCTGCATTGCATCTACTCCGAAGGACATGGCAGCATACGTACGTATGCTCCTGAATCGAGGCAAAGGCGCGAAAAAACGCGTACTTTCGGAAAAAAGCTTTGAGACTTTCTCCACCCCTTATGTTTTGGAAAGGGGTAAATTTTACTATGGATATGGTATTGATGTTGCCAGGATAGATGGTCATACCTATCTGGGCCACGGCGGTGGCATGGTAGGCTATAGAACATATATTTTAGCAGACCTTGATGACGGGCTTGGTGTCGCCACTTTCGTTAATGGCCCAGGTAATCCATCACAGGTAGCCTGGTTTGCCCTTAAAGCCCTGCAGGCCGCCCTGCATAACAAAGATATGCCGAAGATTCCAAAACCCAAGGACCGAACAAAAATAAAAAATGCCTCTGAATATACCACAACCTATACTGCTCACGATGGCAAGCAAATAACATTAGTGGTTGAAGGGGAGCACCTAATCCTCTTCAAGGACACCAAAAAGACTATACTGGAACAACGAGGCAAAGATGAATTTTTTCTTAATCACCCTGAGTTTAACCTCTTCCTGGTAAGATTTGGTCGTGATAAAGATAATAAAGTAGTAGAGCTCACCTATGGGAACTACTGGTATATCAATAGCAACTACTCGGGACCGGTTAAATTCAAATACCCGAAGAAATGGGAGGCTTATACCGGTCACTATCGTACACAAAATCCCTGGTTCAATAATTTTCGTGTCCTCCTGCGCAAAGGTCAGTTGATACTGGCAACCTCCGATGCTACGGAAAGCCAGGAAGGAGAGGAGATTCTCACTGAGATTAAGCAGGGACTTTTTAAAATAGGTAAGGAGGAAACAGCCGAGAGACTTCGCTTCGACACCATAATCAACGGCAAAGCACAGCGCGCTAATTTCTCCGGAGTCGATTTCTATCGTGTCAATACGCCATAGGAAAATTGCAAATTTGTACTTAGCAAAAATGGGGCTCCATTTTCGGACTCATTTATCGTAAAATAAATGCAAAATTTATGGGCAACACTAAGTAATCCATCTGAGGAATTTTATATTTACCACCCTTGTGCTTAAACCAACTATCACGGGAGGAAAAAGCCATGAAAAAACTATTTATATTATTGATAGTGGCACTATTTTTTATGGGCTTTGCTCTTGCTCAGGAAAAAGAGAAAAGCCCTATGCATTACAAAGGTGTCGATGCCGGAATGAGCCCGGAAGAAGTGGTCAAAATCCTGGGAGAACCCAAGCGTACAACTGACCAAAAGCAAGATCTCTTATATTATTACAAACTCGAAGATGGCTCCAGTTTTTCAATCTTTTTTCATAAAAAGAAATGGCTGAGGAGTATCGTCATCACTATACGTCCAGCAGTGCATTTTAAAGAATTAGGGCTGACTGAGGAGGGAGGTCAGGGATTTAAAGCGACAGAATATGATTATGGAGCTAAAATCTGGAGAAAGACATTTGATACAGAAAAATTCGGCAAGATAACCATAAGCTACGCAGCTAAACCGGGGGATAAAGGCTTTATTCAAATTGATACAAAATCACTGAGAGTTGCCGACCCGACAGTCTTTGAAAAATAGCTGCTCAACCTGTTAAACAAAAAAAATGAGAAGGTTAGCAACCATACTGCTGATGCTAATTCTGGCGGTGTTTCTGTCATGCTTTCCAGATAAAGAAGAGGTTCGGAAACTGGCGGAGATTAGCCAAACGAAGACTGCCATGACTAAGCTCCTGGCCGCTCTTGAGGTTTATAATGTGGAGAAGGGCAGCTATCCGGAGAACATCAAAACACTGGAGCCGGATTACATTCCTTCAACAGAGCTTAAGGATGCCTGGGATAATAAAATAATATACAAACTTCGGGGAAATCAGGGCTATCAACTAATCTCCAAGGGGCCGGACGGACTCATTAATACCAAGGATGACATTATCTGCCAGAACGGCGAATTCATCAAAATCAGCAGCAACAAATTTTAATCCATATAATCTGCAGCAGAGACAGGCGGCACAGCCGCCTGGTTATATGTGCATCCCCATACAAATCCAGCTTCCTTAGCTAAACTGAAATGCTTTATATACAATAAATTACAAAGAAGCCACGATAACATTCAACCGAACGACACCACTTTGCCCCTCAACAAAAACCATCCACACATAAACTGAATTAATCCCTCCCCACAAAAAAAATCACACCAAATTGTAATACACCCCCTCTTTTTGTCGTTTATATATAATAGATAAGCTATAATAAGAAAAGCATTCTTTTAACTTAGCTAACTACTATAAATTGAGGAGTTTCATCATGAATATAAAAAGAGATATATTTGTATCCATAATAATATCGCTCCTCATCTCTTCTCTCAGTTTTTTCCTGCTCTTCGGTTGCCAACAACAGCCAGAAGAAAGCAAACCTTTAAATGTAAATATTACTGATATAAACATAAAGGGAAATAAGGCGGAAATAAAAGGAGAGGTTACCGATTCTGAAGGCAAACCCATACCCGGAGTAACTATTTCCTTTGTTGATAAATCAGGCATACCCTATTCGTTAACTACTACGGAGACTGGTCATTTCCGCATGTCTCTTCGAAAAGAACAAGCCCCATCAGGGATAATCGATCTAAGGCTGGTATTAGAGGGCTTTGCAGTAAGCTCTTATCAATTGGACCTCCGTTCCGCAGAAGCTGACCCTGATCTCCCCTGGCCTCCAGATGAGGAAGCGGATACCGAAGGAGCGGTTGAAGAAGAGGAACAATGCGAAACAAGAGAAATTGTTTTGAAAAACGCGCAGGGACTGGCATTCAGCAGCGGTGATGTAGTTGAGAAGGAGGCAGCGGATATATATTTCCAGGACGAACATCTCTATTCTCGAAGAGGTAAAGGAGGGATATCCTCAGTCGGGGAGCAGGGTAACAAAAGCTTATGCGATATTAATTACCCCCTCAGTGGCTATTGTGACTGCTCCCTGATTGTGAAAAATCATGTGTATATCTACGAGTCGTATCATGACGATATCCATGCGGAAATCAGAGTGAAATCATTCAAGCCGGGAGAAGAAGTGAAGATTGTCTATCACCTTAAGAAAGAATGATAACTAAGGGAGAGTAAAGGCAATGGCAAAATCAAGTGAGAAAACCACCCTATGGTACGATTCGGCCCTTATGGTAACGGTCATCGGTTTTTTGCTGACCGGCGTAATCGGCAGCTTCCTGACCTACTACTGGCATAAGAAGGAATATACCTACCAAGCCAGGCTGGAGCAGGAATACGCCCGCATACAAGCGCATCAAAAGGCCTGGGAGAGCCTGTATAACAGGATATTCGACCAGACCTCGGAATACATTGTGGCGGTGCAGCGGGTCATCTCCATCTATGAATATTCCATCTCCAATGTGCAGCAGCAAAAGCTGATTATAGATGACTACAACCGGGTGTCCAACGATTGGTTCAAAAACGCCATCGTCATCCGCAGCCAGTTACGATTGCTCTTTATCGACCAAGAGTCTTCAGCAGCTCTCTCCAGCATAGAGGAGCAATGGTGCAAGTTGATGGACGAATCGCAGGCCCTGCACCAGCATATCGGCAACCTGGCCACCAGATATAGCGTGAAGGATAAATCAAGTGCATTAACCCGCGAATTCCAAACCTGCCAGAAACACCTGGAACACTTCGAAGACACCGTCTACACCTTCGGCAATAACCTGATAGCAGCCATCTTCGCTGAATAAAAAGTTTTATCCAAGAGGGGAATAAGCTTTTTATAAAAATATGCTGATAAAACAAAGCCACTTTTTTTAAAAACCTGTAATATAACCCCCCTTTTTGTCGTTTAACATAGTAGAGGGCCTTTTATCTACATAATAAAAGACATCTTTAATAAAGAAGAGCTTATTTATATCTTCATTAATAATAATAATTTATAAGACTTAACATTTTTTAGAAGAGAGAGTGTATCCATAACATATATGTGGAGGTTTGATTATGGATAAAATAATAAAAAGCTTCATTATCTTTTCAGCCATTCTGTGGCTGGTTGCTTGTCCTGCGCCCCCAACAAATACCACTCATATGGGAGTACCACCAAGTGAGCATGTGGTGCTGGAAGTCGTTGGTGGTGCAGTAGAAGGCTGTGGTGTGGCTAAGTGGGATTTTATAAGAACTCTGCCCGATGGCACAAGAGCGAGCAGTTTCTTCAGGATTCCCCAGGGGAAGATGCTTGTCATTACAGACGTAGACTGGCAATACCATTATGAAGAGCAGGCTTACAAAATGATGATACTGCGCTTAATGATTTACAATTTAGCGGAGGTAACAGATCACCCGGGGCCTCATCCTCATCCTAATATGCGGAGGGTATTTGAGTCCACCGTAATTCTCAACCAGTTCGGAGAAGGGGGAATAAGTGAGAGCATGACCAGCGGGTTTGTCGTGTCATCGAAGGCAAGGATATGTCCCGATCTTTTTCCCGGTCCTCAAGGACCTCCCTTTGGGCTTCAACACCTGATTCTGCGCGGCTATCTAATTCCTGAATAGCGCAAATAGCTCAGACAATAGCCAATCAGAAAAGGATTTAGTTATTAAGTCCAATGATAATGGTATGTCCATGCTGCATTCCTGAAAGATATCCCACGATAGTAATCCCACAGCTATAACACTGAAAGGTAATTATGGTTAGAGGAAAGATGACTAAATACATCACTATTATTTTTAAAAACCTGTAATACACCCCCCTTTTTGTCGTTTATATATAATGATGGTATAATTATATTAATAGAAATCTTTAAAATGAAAGAAAAATGCATAAAGGAAAGAAAAAAAATCTTACATTCTCTCAAAGAATAGGAAAAAAACCTATTAAAACAAAACTTCAGATTGATTCGATGGATGATGATTTAAGAAATTCTTTGTTAAATATATTTTATTTAAGGTTCATTCATTTAATTAACATAAAAAGAAACAATAGAAAAGATTATTATTTAATACAATTTTCTAGAAAAATATGGAGTGACTTTTTCAAGACACCAATTGATAACTTAACTAATGATGTTTCACCAATTTATCGTGGCATTAGGGAATGGTTTTTAAAGTGTGAATGGCATGAAGTTTATAGTTTTATACAATTTATTGCTAATCTCGAATTCCCCTTTTTTAGTGATGAATACAAAAAAGAATGTAATATTATATTGGAGCGAGAATGCTCAGGTTACCGATTTGTTGGTAATCTAATAACTCCAATTACCAATGAAAGTGAGATAAATGAAATAGAAGAAGCTATTGATAGAAGCAAGGAGTTTAAATTAACCGGAGTAACCAAGCATATTGAGGATTCATTATCTAAATTATCTGATAGAAAAAATCCTGATTATAGGAATTCTATTAAAGAATCAATAAGTGCTGTTGAATCTATATGTAAAATTATTTCAGGAGATGATAAAGCTACTCTTGGTAACGCTTTGAAATCAATAGAGAAGAAAGGTAAAATTACTATACATAAAGCGCTAAAGGATGGATTTGAAAAAATCTATGGATATACTAGTGATGAAGAAGGCATACGACATGCTATGCTTGATGAAGCGAAGATTTATTTCGAAGATGCAAAGTATATGCTCGTCTCCTGCTCTGCTTTCATTAACTACCTAATTGAAAAAGCATTAAAATCTAGGATTTTTTAAATAACTACGTTATTATATTAAAACTTTAAATGTATATTATATGATTTAAAAATGCAAAATTTATTATTTTACAGAAATGGTAATCTAATTGATAAATTGGATAGCATAAAGTATGAAATAAAATCTGAAATTGTAAATTTAGATCGAAATTATCTACTTAATGTAAGCGAAACTGATCTAATAGATTCTTTATTAAATAAATATACAATCAAACCTATTATAATTAATGAAGAAAATAAATATATTCATAACGATACAGAAGTAGATATTGATGTAAGCAATGATCCAGAAAGAATGATTATGAATGATGAAAAACCTGTTTATATAAAAGGAATATCAATAAATATCGCTATACCCTATGAAGGTGATGGCTGGCTTTTTCAATATATACCTTCAACTCGTAGCTTCAATCCACCTCGTGGGGAAATAAGAGAACAAAAAATACATTTAACTTATGAAATGGTTGAACATGATTCTAATAAGCTTAAAGAGCTGATATTAAATGATATGAATAAGATTAACAAATATTCTCAATGGATAAAAAAAGATGCAGAAAACTTTAACAACTCTTTAGAGCAAAGTATAAAAGAAATTATAAATTGGAGAAAGGAAAAATTACTTAAAGATTTAAATCTTGTCAAATCTTTAGGAATACCTATTGAACAGAGAAATAACCTTCCTGAAACTTATGTGATTCCAGAAATAAAAAGAAAGCCACAAATTAAGTTACCAGAAGCCACAACTGAACAATTTAAGCCTGAACCAACTCTTGATATGAAAAATTATGAACATATTTTAAAAATATTACAGAATATGGTTCTTGTTATGGAAAGAAGTCCAAGCTCTTTTGCAAATATGAAGGAAGAAGATTTACGAATGCATTTCTTAGTACATCTTAATGGACATTATGAAGGATTAGCTACTGGAGAAACTTTTAATTATGAAGGCAAAACCGACATCTTAATTCGATATGAAGGTAAAAATGTATTCATTGCTGAATGCATGTTTTGGGAAGGTAAAAAAAGTTTGTTAGATAAAATCGATCAACTCCTAAGTTACTTAAGTTGGAGAGATACAAAAACTGCAATATTAGTATTTAACAGAAGGAAAAATTTCAGTGAAGTATTAATAAAAATCCCCGAAGCTGTAACACAACATAAATGTTTTAAATGTGAGCTTGAGAAAAAAAGTGAAACAATATCTAAATATATATTCCATCAACCAGAAGATGCTAACAAAGAGGTTTATCTTACTATTATGGCTTTTAATGTACCTAAAAAGGAAAATATTTAGAATAAAAAAACACTTAATAATATAAATCTACAATATAAAGCTTTTTGCGGACAGCCAAATAGGCTGTCCCTATACTGCCTATCGTTGAATGAAAAAATATAAGCAGCTAAAGCTGCATCGGACAGGGGAGGCATGGCCTCTCTGTAATACTATATTCAAAATCATATTTTTAAAGGGACAAAAATAAATATTCCAATTATTTAATAGCAAAGCAGCATTGCTGCCTGTCCCTACGTCTCTATAATTAACAAAATAATATTTGTATAACAATATGCCAGGATTGGAATGTACATAATAACCAAGCGGCTGTGCCGCCGGACAGACGCAAGGCCTGTCCCTACAGAGGCACAGCCTCCTCGTTATTTATCCATTCGATGACTATTCAACTTTATTAACATAAAAACATTGAAGACAAGATGGGCCGCCGGACAGGGGCAAGCCCTGTCCCTACACGGTATTCCTTCGTAGAAACCAGCAAGAATAATGATTTATCCAGCGTTGTATTACAGCATAAAATCAGCGAAAAATTAAATATCCGCTAAAAAATATTAAAAAATTCATAAAAAAGTAAACTTTTTCAGCTCTAAGTTCGTCTATATACAGTGGAGGGTCGATGATAAGTGGATTGGTTAGTCACCATGATTCACAGCGAAAGAAACTAAATCATCACCTATTTTGAAAGGAGAAAGGATAATGAAGACCACAGTAACAACCTTATTGTTAGCCACCATGTTTCTCTTTGCTACTTTCTGTGCGGGAGCTAAGATCAAAACCACGGATATCGAGGGACAGTGGATAGGCGGCTATAAGTTGGGCGACAAATGGATATACATGAATGCTCACTTTGAGAATAATAACATGGGTATGATGAAAGCGACCATCGGCTTTCCATTCGAGGATGAGACCGAACTCACTCAGATTCCGGTCAACCTCAATCACACCAACATGGAGTTCATTGTGCTCAATGGCAGCGGGACGCTCTATTTTGACGGACAGTGCGGCGAGGTTACTATTTCTGGCTGTGTGAAGCATGCCGGCAAGAAGGGCGAATTCTATCTGTTCCGTGTGCCCCGGACGCATTCCTAAGCTACGAACCTCATACCATGGTCTACAACAAAAAAGGATAGTCCTCTATAAAAAGGGGTGACGTTAACATTAACGGTCACTATGAGCATAGCAATAACAGCATGAGACTGATAGTAACCAGACAAAACTTAATAATTATTAATCAAATCCGATGAGGGTAACTCTTCTAAAAGTAAACATCACTACAACCCGGTATATTCAAGCGGGAGAGAGGCTCCCATGAAAAAGCTGCTGAAGGCAATCCTGCTGCTCACGCTCTTCCTCTCTCTCACGGAAATGAGCACTGCCTGCACTCAGCAGAACAAAGACTATGCCGAGAGCTGGGAGAGGTGGCTCAATCGCATACAGCCGCCGGTACAGATTATGGATACCATGGGCCTGAAGCCGGGTATGGTGATTGGAGACATAGGTGCTGGCACCGGCCGCTTTGCAGTGTGGTTTGCCGATAGAGTAGGAGAAAGCGGCAGGGTATATGCCAATGATATAAGCGAGCGGTCGCTTCGCCACCTGGAACGGCGCTGCAAGGGACATGGATTTAAAAATATCATCATTGTGCTGGGTGAGGTGGTTGAGACCAACATCCCCGAGGGAGTGCTGGACATTGCCTTCATGATTAATGTGTATCACCACCTGGATAAGCCAGTGGAGCTGATAAGGAGCATAATTCCCACGCTGAAACCCGATGGCATACTGGTGATCGTGGAGCACGACCCGATAAAATCGGGTTATAGATCCCATGAGTCAACGGCAAAGGAAAAGCTCATCAATCAAGTAGACCAGGCCGGCTATGAATTGATTAAAATTGATGACTTTCTGGAAAGAGATTACATCTACTACTTCCGTCCTAAAAAGAAAAACTAAGAAAAGATTTTACCATGAAAAAATATGCAAAAAACTCTTTATTCTTATTCATCATTTTATCTTTTATAATCATGTCCATATCCCTTACTCAGCAAAAGAAAGAATTTACCGAAACTTCCTTGGAAAAAAAGCTTAACAGACTTCACCCGCCGGAAAAAATTATGGACGCCATGGATTTAAAACCGGTGATGGTGATTGGCGATATTGGTGCTGGCAGGGGACGCTTTACTTTCTGGTTCGCGGATAGAGTAGGAGAAACTGGCAAGGTGTATGCCAATGACATTGACAAGTCTGCGCTTCAGCACCTTGAAAGACGCTGTAAACAACACGGCTTTAAAAATGTTGTAACCGTTCTCGGAGAGGTTACCGAGACTAACATTCCCAAGGGGGTGTTGGACATAGCCTTTATGATTAGTGTATACCATGACCTCACAAAACCAGTTGAACTCGTAAGAAATATTATTCCTACCTTGAAGTCGAATGGTATCTTAGTTATCGTAGAATACGATTCATTTTTATTATCAAAGGAAAAACTTCTCAAGAAAGTTGAACAGGCTGGCTTTAAGCTAATCAAGATTGAAAATATTTTACCAGAACCTAATCACTACATATATTTCTTCCGCCCGAAAGGTACGGATTAGTTAGTTTAAGAAATACCACAATTTTTTATGAAAAAGCATCCTTTCTTTCCAAACGAACATAAATTATATCTATTCTTCTCTAAATCCAGCCTATTAATAACCTTACCTATAATGAAATTTTAGCTTATACTATCTACTTTCGGTATTCTTTTAGATCAATAAAAAGCTTCGCTTTTTCTGACAGAAGCGTTGCTTCTTTGTTATAATCCCCGTTTGTAACTGATATTCATATATAGACATTATTAAATCTAAGAATTTTTTATAACAAACCAGCGTTGCTGGGCGGACAGACACAAGGCCTTTCCCTACACGGATTGCCGTTGATGGTAATAACTAACCAGCAGTGCTGGCAAAGCGGCTGTGCCGCCTGTCCCTACACGGGAGTCCATTGGAGAAAAATAACGGAGCAGCATTGCTGCCAAACCAGCTGTGCTGGCTTCGAAAAAACATTACTTTGACATTCATACAAAATGGAATTAAACTTTAGAAAAAGGGGTGGAAAAGTGAAGAAGGCTACTTCTGGTAAAATTAGTGATAAAGAATATAGAGCAATCATTGCGAAAAAGAGAGCAGAATACGAAGCGAAAGTGTCGCCCGAATTTCGGGAAGCAGTTAAAGCTATTGCTAAGAAGTATGAGCCAGTATTAAAACGACTGGCTGAAAAATAAAATAATCACTTTCTGAGAAAAAAATAGGCCATAATAAATAAAACGGCCTTTTTCTTATATATGGTTATTGAGAAAATATCTTTTTCTAATGATATCTTAGGTCTGGGAAAATTTTGTCAACTCGTTTCTTGCCTTCTTTGGTCAATATAAACTGATCATCTTCTTTTATGAGCAATTGACTCTCCAGCAAGGGATCGACCAGAATGTCAAAATCCGCAGGGAAAATAGATGGATAATCAAATACATAGAAAAGCATAAAGAAATAGCACGGTCTCTCTTATGGAGATTTTTTAAAAAAAACCCACTATCTCGTTGGGCCGGCTAAGACTCTTGCCGGAAGGGTGATGATGGCTTTAAATAGTTCAAGAACTCCACCAACGGCAATCCCCAAAAGTCGGAAGGGAAGGAGCAGCAGCCAGACAAAGGGATATGCAATAAGCGCCAGGAGAGCCAGGGGCCAGCACAGCACCAGCAAAATAAGCCAAAGCAAGAAATTGGTCAATGTTCGCCTCTTCATTTATAGTTTATCTCTCATAATGTTTATGTCTCCATATAATAGAACGAAATTATTATATAAAAGGTTCTTACTTCGTTTCAATAAAATTCTTTGTGGAGGGCTCCAAGGTTATTCATACATTTAAATGTATAAATTTTTTTCCTAAAAATTCAAGGGAAACTACAATTAATATATATCTTTTAAATAGTTTCCTCATTGTTTATAATTTTATTGCTAATAGTTCTTTTTACGATTATTTTTTATTTTTCGTATTTATAGGAGGTTACAATGAGAAGATTTAGCTACTTAATAATAGCTTTGTTCCTTTTTATTTCCTTTAGTACCTATGCACAAGAATATCATTGGTATAAGGGAAATACACACTGTCACACCACTAATTCCGACGGCGATGAACTTCCCCGCAGAGTAGTGAGATGGTATCGGGACCATGGGTATAATTTTCTTTTAATAACAGACCATGACTATATCACCGAGATCAAATATTTAGACACCGATAAAAATGATGATTTTATTCTTATCCCTGGCGAAGAAGTAACGGATTGGTTTAACGATGCTCGGGTCCATGTTAATGCTATAAATATAACAGAATGCATTGAGCCCCAGCGCGGCAATAGCATAGTGGAGACGCTACAAAATAATGTGGATGCAATTGTAAACGCCGGTGGGATTGCACAAATCAATCATCCGAATCGGGAATGGTCTTTTACCGATGCAGAGATTTCTCAGATAAAAAATGCTCGACTATTGGAAGTGTATAATTTTACCTATGCCAGCAATAATTTCAGTGCCGGGGGAGCTCTTGGGATGGAAGAAATATGGGATCGATTGCTTTCAGGTGGATTTCTACTATATGGTGTTGCTTCTGATGATGCTCATAATTATATTGGCGAATTCAGCCCCTTAAAGGCAAACCCAGGGACAGGCTGGATAATGGTGAAAGCAAAAGAATTAACACTTGAGGCAATTGTTCAGGCGCTTGAGCAGGGCGAATTTTACCTGACCATTGGGGTATGCTTAAAAGATGTGATTATCACAGAAAAAGAATACATAGTTGAAATAGAGCAGAATAGCGACAAAAAATATACCACAAGCTTTATCGGCAAGGATGGAACCGTACTGGAAGAAGTATATGGAACAAGAGCGGTTTATACCTTTAAAGGGGACGAATTATATGTCAGAGCTCGAATATTCGCCACTTCCGGTGAATTCGCCTGTACACAGCCTGTTTTTATTAATAAATAATTCTTTGCCTATGGGACTTTAATAATTTATTAAAGTAAGGCAATATATAGGGTAATAATAATTGTGCAAGAAATGCAGATATTTTCTCAGATGTCTTCATTAGCTAAAACTTAAGTATATTTGGAACAGCTACATATCTACTTTTTGAAATCATAATTGCCCATCAATTTTGCAGGAGGCAATTTTAGAAAAGAATTCTGGATTCTCACAAAATTATATAGTATTTCGAGGAGGCTAAAAGAATAGTTTCTTCTCAAGGAATAAAAGGCTTATAATAATTCAAAAGCTCATCAGGCAGGGTTCGAGGTTTTCCTTCTGAATCAGTAACAATGTGGTGAGTTTCACCTTCAGCAAGGATTTTTTCTTCTGAGGCTTCTAATAATTGATAACCAAATATAAATTTCCGCTTGTCTGCCTGTATATGGAAAAATTTTTTTATTAAAATTTTAAGGGAAACTAAAATTAATATATCTCTTCTAAATAGTTTCCTCATTGTGTATAATTTTATTGCTAATAATTCTTTTTGCGATTGTTTTTAATTTCTCGTATTTATAGGAGGTTACAATGAGAAGATTTATCTGCTTAATAATAGCTTTGTTCTTATTCATTTCCTTTAGTGCCCATGCACAAGAATATCATTGGTATAAGGGAAATACACACTGTCACACCACTAATTCCGACGGCGATGAACTTCCCCGCAGAGTAGTGAGATGGTATCGGGACCATGGGTATAATTTTCTTTTAATAACAGACCATGACTATATCACCGAGATCAAATATTTAGACACCGATAAAAATGATGATTTTATTCTTATCCCTGGCGAAGAAGTAACGGATTGGTTTAACGATGCTCGGGTCCATGTTAATGCTATAAATATAACAGAATGCATTGAGCCCCAGCGCGGCAATAGCATAGTGGAGACGCTACAAAATAATGTGGATGCAATTGTAAACGCCGGTGGGATTGCACAAATCAATCATCCGAATCGGGAATGGTCTTTTACCGATGCAGAGATTTCTCAGATAAAAAATGCTCGACTATTGGAAGTGTATAATTTTACCTATGCCAGCAATAATTTCAGTGCCGGGGGAGCTCTTGGGATGGAAGAAATATGGGATCGATTGCTTTCAGGTGGATTTCTACTATATGGTGTTGCTTCTGATGATTCACACTATTATATTAGTGAATTTAGACCAGGGAAGGCCCATCCTGGGACAGGCTGGATAATGGTGAAAGCAAAAGAATTATCACCTCAGGCTATTGTGCAAGCTCTTGAAAATGGTAATTTTTATATGACTATCGGAGTTCTCTTAAAGGATGTGATCATCACTGAAAATGAGTACATAATTGAAATCGAACAATATAACGACAGGAAATACACAACTTACTTTATCGGCAAGGATGGTACCATACTGGAAGAAGTCTATGGAACCAGAGCGGTTTATAGCTTTAAAGGGGACGAATTATATGTCAGAGCTCGAATATTTGCCTCCTCGGGAGAATTTGCCTGTACACAGCCCTTCTTTTTAAAAGCTAAATAATCCCCCTCTTATTTTAAAAAGATAGGAATTAAAGTAATAAAACTATATCTATAGGTCTAAACAGTATCAATACTCCAAAGCACTTGAACTCTTAATTAGATAAGCTGCAGCTTGCTATAAGCAGCACAATCTTTTAAAAATTATTTAATAAAAAATAAAAAAAATTTAATAAGAAATGTAATATTTTGACACTAAATGTCGTTATATACTATATGAGGGTATATTTATTAAGCACCTGAATTATACGCTTCTTACCATAAAAGAAATAAGTGCCTAATAGCACGATTGTAAAACCCAAATCCTTTGCTATACATGTGCTATTTATGTTTAATAAGAGCTCTTTGAAGGAGGTGATTTGTAATAAAGAAAAAGGGTGTACAACAAGATTTAAGAAAAAAAGTCGAAGAACTTATTACTCAGGTTCGCCAACAATATTTAAACTCCATCAAATCGTTAGCACTTGCGCTTGAAGCGAGAGACAGCTATACACAAGGTCACTCGCTTCGAGTTACTCAATATTCATTGTCAGTGGCGGAGCATCTATCATTACCCAATGATAAAAAGAAACAGCTTCATTTAGCTGGCTTGCTCCATGACATCGGTAAAATTGGAGTTAAGGAGGAAGTCCTCAATAAGCCAGGTAAATTGACACCTGAGCAATATGAGCAGATAAAAACTCATCCGCTTCTTGCTGTTAAGATATTGCGTCCAGTGATAACAGATGAAGATATTTTAGAGATGATCAGACATCATCATGAAAGCTGGGATGGGAATGGATATCCCGATGGCATAAAGGGGGAAGAAATATCCCTGGGTGCTCGAATCATGCAAGTATGCGACACCTTTGATGCTATTACGTCCAATAGACCTTATAGAAAAGCTCGGCCAAAAGAAATAGCCTTTGAAGAACTTATAAGGTGCTCTGAAAGCCAATTTGATCCTGATATTATTAGAACTTTTTTTGAAATACCTAAAGAAACACTGGAAAAAATCCAAAATCAGCCGCTCCGTTCATTATTAAGTAATGTATATGATTCTAAAGATGAATCAGCAGATATTTTCTCAGATGTCTTCATTAGCTAAAACTTAAGTATACTTGGAACAGCTACATATCTACTTTTTGAAATCATAATTGCCCATCAATTTTGCAGGAGGCAATTTTAGAAAAGAATTCTGGATTCTCACAAAATTATATAGTATTTCGAGGAGGCTAAAAGAATAGTTTCTTCTCAAGGAATAAAAGGCTTATAATAATTCAAAAGCTCATCAGGCAGGGTTCGAGGTTTTCCTTCTGAATCAGTAACAATGTGGTGAGTTTCACCTTCAGCAAGGATTTTTTCTTCTGAGGCTTCTAATAATTGATAACCGAATATAAATTTCCTTTTGTCTGCCTGTACAAGGTGGGTTCGCACTTTAACTAATTCGTCATAGGACACCGAGGAGCGATAACGAACGTGGGCTTCGGAGACTACCAGATAATATCCTGCACTTTCAATGTAATCATAGGACATGCCGGTACGGCGGCAAAAAGCTGAGCGTCCCACCTCAAAATACGTAAGATAGTGGGTGTGGTGGACTCTGCCCATCCTGTCGGTCTCAAAGTAACGCACTCTAATTTCCACATCCAAATATTTTTCGGTCATTAACAGTCTCCTTCCCTTCTCAGCAGATTCGTGGGAGCTGCTCTCCGGTTAGCATATCAACAATTCTGGAGCCACCTACCCTGGTCTTTATGGTTACTATTCCGGGGTGTTCCTCAATGCATCTACCAATAATACTGGCTTGCTTGCCTAAGGGATTCTTGTGCATGGCGTCAAGCACTTTCTCACATTCCTCCGGTGGGCAAAAAGCCACCAGCTTACCCTCATTAGCAACATAGAAAGGATCAAAACCCAGAAGCGCGCAAGCCCCTGACACTTCTGAACGAATAGGTATCTTATCTTCCTGCAACTCAATGCCCAGTTTGCGCTGAGAAGCAATTTCATTGAGACTGGAAGCCAAGCCACCTCTCGTGGGATCACGCATACAGTGAATATGAGGACTCGCTTTCATCATATCAGCCACCAACCGATGAAGAGGTGCGGCATCGCTTTTTAGCTCAGTACCCAGCTCCAGACCTTCACGGCGAGCAAGCACAGATATACCATGATCACCTAAAGTGCCGCTGAGGAGTACTGCATCTCCTAATGCTATCTTATCTGCCGAGATATCAACCCCGTTAGGTACAGCGCCTATACCAGCAGTGTTTATAAATATCTTATCGGCTTTGCCCTGGGTGACAACCTTGGTATCTGCAGTAGCCAGGGTAATCCCACAGAACTCTGCTGCATCGCGCATGGAATCAGCAATCTTGCCCAGTTCTTCAAGGGAATAACCCTCCTCAAGTATAAAACCAGCGCTTATATAGAGGGGCTGCGCACCGCTCATGGCCAGGTCATTAACCGTGCCATAAATCGCCAGGCTTCCGATATTTCCACCGGGAAAGAAAAGCGGCTCCACTACATAAGAATCAGTAGTGAAAGCTACCCGTGAACCAGGCATTTCAAGCACAGCAGAATCGGAAAGCTGTGAGAGAATGGGATTTGCTAATCGAGGTAAGAAAAATTCTTCCAGCAAATTTTGCCAGGCTTTTCCTCCACTACCGTGAGCGAGAATTACAGTTTCTTTCTTCATATTCAGCATCTCTGTTTAATTAAAGATTATATTTTACCATATTTGTAGTAGGCAGCACAGGTCCCTTCAGAGGAGACCATGCATGTACCTACAGGAGTCTCAGGAGTGCAAACCTTGGCGAAAAGAGAGCAATCAGGGGGAATATTAACTCCTTTGAGAATATTACCACAGATGCAGCCCTTATGTTCTTTTGTGGGCTCCACTTCGACCGATATTCTTTCTTCTGCATCATAATCTTTATAGTGCTCTCTAATTCTATAGCCACTTTGGGGAATGATGCCTAAACCGCGCCACTCAGAGTCTACTGATTCAAACACTTCATCCAGCAGCTTTTTGGCCTTGAGATTTCCCTCAGGTTTCACCGCTCGGCTGTACTGATTTTCAACTCGAGGATTACTTTCCTCCATTTGCCTTATCAACATATAAATACCCTGAAGTATATCCAAAGGCTCAAAGCCAGTTATTACACATGGTATAGTGAACTTTTCTGCTAAAGGACGATAAGGTTCCATACCTATTATTGTGCTTACATGTGCTGGACATATGAAACCATCAACTTTAACCTCTCCCTCCGTAACCAAGGCCTCCATAGCTGGGGGTATGAGCTTATGCGCGCAAAGGATGAAATAATTTTCTAAACCATCCTTTTGTGCTTGCAGCATGGAGGAGGCAATGGTGGGTGACGTGGTTTCAAAGCCTACACCGAGGAAAATAACCTTTTTATCCTGATTCTGTGCCGCCACCTTCAAAGCATCCAGTGTGGAATAAACGATTCTGATATCGCGTCCCTGAGACTTCTCTTTTTCCAAACTGGAGGAGGAGCCGGGCACGCGCATCATATCCCCGAAAGTAGTGATTATCACGTCGGGTAGACGAGAATAGGCAATAGCCTGGTCAAGATAATGATTGGGGGTAACACATACAGGGCAACCTGGCCCGGAGAGGAGCTTTATATTATCAGGAAGAAGAGATCTGATACCAAATCGAAAAATGGACATAGTATGAGTGCCACATACTTCCATCAAAGTGATAGTATTTTGTCCTTTCATCAGGTGCTTGATTTTAGATACTAAACTGCGTGCCAATTCGGGTTGATGGAACTCATCTATGAACTTCATCATCTTTCTCCATTTCGATTGCAATTTCCCGTAACAAATCTAATGTTTCCTGAGCTTCTTCTTCATCGATCTTATTTATTGCATAACCAGCGTGTACTAATACATACTCACCCACTTTGACATTCTCTAATAGCTGAAAGCTGGCTTCTCGTTTTACTCCTCCAATCTCTACTATACCCCTATCACCATGCACTTCGACAACTTTCATCGGAATTCCCAAACACATTATGCGCACCTCCTATCAGCAATTAAAACCTGGCCAAGAGATATCCCTCCGTCATTAGTGGGCACCAGGCTGTGAGTATAAACAGTAAAGTCTTTACTCTCCAAACTTTTTTGCAGTCTTATAGAAAGAAAGCGATTCTGGAAAACTCCACCGCCGAAGGCAACTTCATTTAATCCCATTCGCTCTCTTATATCCAGGCAGAGCTGGGTAAAAACATCCACCAGCGCATTGTGAAATCTGAGACTGATAATACCCGGAGATGTCTCTTCCTTTATATCCTTTATTATCTGAGGAATAAGGGAATCAATTAAAATGATAGTCGTATCATGCTCTTCGGTTGTCTTAATATGATATGCCTGATGGGAGCGCTCATGTTCAATTGCCATCTCCAGCTCCATGGCAGCTTGCCCTGAATAAGTATTTTTATCTCTGATGCCTATTAATGATGCTATTCCGTCAAAGAGCCGACCACAACTGGAAGCAAGAGGGCTATTAATTCCCTTTGAAATAATTTGACTCATTATATTTAACTTTTCCTCTCCTATTCTTCTGATAAATTCAATATCTAAAGAATAAACATCCGTACCAAAGGTTTTGGAAAGATAACTGGCAGCCATTCTCCAGGGCTCTTTTACTGCAGCAGCGCCTCCAGGCATGGGAATGTACTGAAAATGGGCAATTCTTTCCGCATTCATATAATCTGCAATAAGAACCTCACCACCCCAAATATGTCCATCGAGTCCATAACCTGTTCCATCCAGCGCAAGGCCTATAACCTTATCTTCTGTTTTATTCTCCGCCATGCAACTGGCGATATGAGCATGATGATGCTGGATGCCTTCTAATCTATATCCTTTTTGTTTGAGGGCATATTGGGTGCTGAGATAGTCTGGATGTAAATCATGCGCTATTATTTCGGGTTCAATCTCCATCAATTTTTTAAGATGTTCTATGGTCATCTGAAAAAATTTGTAGGTTTCCAGATTCTCCATATCACCAATGTGCTGGCTGATAAAAGCATTTTTTCCTTTGGTAAGGCATATGGCATTTTTATCCTCAGCTCCGCAGCCAAGGATTTGCTTCATATCTTTATTGAGGATTATGGGTTGAGGAGTGTACCCCCTTGAACGGCGCAACAAGAAAGGTTTTTTATTAATTATCCTGGTGAGTGAATCGTCACTTCTCAAATAAATATCCCGATTATGTGTAAGAAAACAGTCGGCTATATCCTTCAATCTTTGCAATGCTTCCTGGTTCTCAATAGCGATGGGCTCTTCGCTAAGATTTCCACTGGTCATTACCAAAGCGAGAAAACCTCCCTCTAAAATAAGGTAATGAAGTGGAGTATAGGGGAGCATAACGCCAAAATAGTTATTTCGAGGAGCTACCTCAGGAGCTATCTTGTTTGGCATCCTTTTCTTCAATAGAACGATTGGTCTTCTATAAGAGCTTAACAACTCAGACTCGGCAGCATCAAAGATTGCATACCGGGAGATGGTTTCTAAATCATGTGACATTATGGCCAAAGGCTTCTCTTCGCGTAATTTTCTCTGTCGCAGTCGCTCTACTGCAGCTGAATTGGTGGCATCAACTGCTAAATGATAACCGCCCAATCCTTTGATGGCAACTATCGAGCCTTGATGAAGGAGTTTGACAGTTTTTTTGATAGGGTCATCACAAATTATTGCTCTACCTGATGCATCTAAAAGATTAACCTGTGGGCCACAATCCCAACAGGCATTTGGTTGGGCATGGAAGCGCCGGTTTAAGGGATCTTCATATTCAGCCTGACACTGAGGACACATCTTAAACGTATCCATAGAGGTGTATTTCCGGTCGTAAGGAATATTATTAATGATTGTGTATCGCGGACCGCAGTTCGTACAATTGATGAAAGGATACCTGTATCGTCTGTCATCGGGGCTAAAAAGCTCCTTTAGACAATCCTGACAGATGGATACATCAGGCGATACTAATGCTGTGCGTAATTGCTCCTTTGCGCTTTTCTTTATGGTAAAACTTTTATAGGAATTAAGAGGTAGATATGACACATTAATGTCCGTAATCTGAGCTAAAGGCGGCTTCTGGCTACGAATTTTACTAATGAAATCCTCGATATGGCTTCGGCTTCCTTCGACTTCTATATCCACCCCTTTTGAAGTATTGGCTACATAACCATGCAAATGAAGGCTATGAGCTAATTGATAGATGAAAGGTCTGAATCCCACTCCCTGGACGATACCCGATACCAAGATCTTCGCCCTGATCTTCATCACTTCTTTCTCCGCTGGATCTCCTTCTGAAGCCATTGGTACCACGCATCCAATCCCTCTCCTGAAATGCAGGAGGTGGTAAATATGGTGAGCTTTGGATTAATGCTCAGGGCATACTTCTTACACTGTTCCATATCGAAATCAGTATAAGGAAGCAGATCTAACTTATTTATAATAAACACACTGGAAACGCGAAACATGGCAGGATATTTAAGGGGCTTATCATCTCCCTCGGTAACGCTGATGAAGGTGACTTTTAAATCCTCGCCCAGATCATAATTAGAGGGACAGACCAGATTACCTACATTCTCGATTATCATAAAATCAAGGTCTTCGATAGTAAAATGGGGAAGGGCATCCTTTACCATCTGCGCATTTAAATGACAGCTTCCCCTGGTAACAATCTGTTTTACCGGGATTTGAAAACGAGCTATTCTTTGAGCATCCCGCTCTGTCTGAACATCTCCAACAATTACACCAATTGATAAGGAATTCTTAAGATTTTCTAATGTCCGCTCTATGAGAGTAGTTTTACCTGAGCCGGGGGAGCTCATCATATTAATGCTAAAAATATTATGAGTGCGAAATTTTTCTCTTATCTCGGCTGCTATTTGATCGTTGGCACTTAAGAGATTTTTGTTAACTTTAATTTCTTTCATCTTCATCTACCTCAATGGAAACAAGATCGAGCTCATTTCCCGAAAGTGGTTCAATTTCAGCTGAACCACAATGGGGACAGAAAAACGTGAGGTCTTTTATTAAAAATTCTTTTCTGCATTTATTGCAAAGCGCTTTTGCAGGAACGTCCTCTATTATCATGATGGTTTCTTCTAAAGGAGTTCCTTTGCTCAAAACCTCAAAACAAAAGCGCAAAGCCTCTGGCTCCACTGCTCTTAGTTCACCAATTCTGAGCTTGAAGGACAATATTTTATTTACTGATCGACCTTGAAGAGCTTCTTCGATTATCTCCTTCAGGTTACTGGCGATAGACATCTCATGCACGTTATTTTTACCCTTTTAAATAGTAATAGTTACTATTTTTTCCATTTCAATTATAGTTCCTTTTTAGTAAAAAAGCAAACGAGCATAGTCGAGTATTCCTGATATCACATACCTTATACATATATACTAAAGGGAGAAATTTTTTTATATTATTTGAGCTTCCATGATAAAATGCTGCATCTAATCATTTCTTTACTTTTTTAATTACCTTATGTATAAATTAAATTATAATAAAAATGAAACAGGGCAAGCGTGATTTAATAATTACCTGACTAATTTAACCGGGAGGGAATTCCAAATGAAAGTCTCATTCTGGAAAATTTTAGTAGCTGGCATCCTTTTCGCTATTGTTGGCCAGGTAATCCACAGCCTGGGTGCTTTTTTCATGTGGAGCGACTATCATGACTTCACATATTATGAAGTCTAGTGCAAACTCACGATGCCCGTTGAAAGACCAATACTACCTTCTTTTATTAAAAGTTCTTTGGTCTTTTCGCTTATCGTAGAAATATTGGTTGTCTTAGTCTATGCTTTGATTAGGGAAGGCCTTAAAGGTAAAAGCGGTGTCGCCAAAGGGCTTTTTTATGATTTTATACTTTTTTTAGTTGCTAGCATACCGAGATTTCTTAGTCTGTATATCCTGATGGATATTTCAGATATGTTTAACATTACGTGGATGGTAGAAGGGCTCATCCTATATCTAATTGGGGGTCTGATTATTGGCGCTCTGGTTAAATAATAGCTCTTTATTAATACATAGGATACTATTATAAGCTTGTCTTTCAGGATATAAAAATACTTCTTTGCTGCAAAACTGAGCAACATTGTAGAAACGAAACGGGCAAGCTTTTTTCTGGTCTTATAAATTTATTAGCAATGCGGCTAAAAGAGCTGCTTTCTGTGGTAAACTGCTTGTGACAGCATATTCTTCCAGGGCATGACAACCATCACCATCGGCCCCTAATCCATCAATAGTCGCAATGCCCAGAGCAGAGGTAAAACTGGCATCACTCCCACCTCCTGAGAGACCTTCTTCGATGTTGAGCCCCATTGATTTCCCTATTTCCTTTATTCTCTTATAGAGCTTTTGATTCTGAGGGGTTTTGCTTAAAGGGGGTCGATTGATACCACCGTTTATCTTGAGTTCAGCTCCGGGAAGTTGAGGCTTTAGATTCAAGATAGTATCTGTAACTTTCTGTCCATCTTGCATATTTAAAAAGCGCAAATCGATCTCAGCCTCTGCTTCTTCAGCTATGACATTAGAACGGGAACCACCCTTAACTACTCCCACATTAAGAGTTACGCCTTTCTCATAATCCGTTAACTTATGAATAGCTATAATCTGCTGTGCCATTTCTTCAATAGCACTTATACCTTTTTGATGTCCGGAGCCAGCATGCGCCGCTTTTCCCTTTATTTTAATTTGAAATACTCCCACACCTTTTCGCTGTGTTTTGAGAGCACCACCTAACATCGACGGCTCCAGACAAAGAACAGCATGAGAGCAACTTGCTTCTTCTTCTATGAGTTTTCTTGAAGCAATACTCCCTATCTCTTCATCTGAATTTAGCAGTGCAACCACTCTCTTTTTTGGCTTTAGTCCAATCTCTTTCATAGCTTTAAAAGCACTCATCAATATAGCAATACTAGCTTTCATATCAAGAACACCAGGACCATTCAATTTATCCCCTTCTCGTCGTACAGGACGCTTTGCTACTTCTCCAATCGGCCACACCGTGTCCATATGGCAAAGCAGCAGAAGCTGCCCCTCATTTCCTTCCCATTCTGCCCTAAGACAATTGCCTACTTTTTTCTGCTCAATAATCTTCGTTTTAGCTCCCAGTGGTCTCAATTCTTTAGCTAAAAAATCTGCAAAACGATCTACCGCCTGCTTATCATTACTGGGAGACTCCATCTCTGCCAGTTTACGGGTTAAATCTATTATTTCATCTCCTTTTTGCATTAAAAAATCTATGATATTCTGCATAGTTCTTACCTTATAAATAATTACAAAATTAATTTATCTAAAATCTTCTTCTACTCTTAAAATATTTTCGAAATAAGCTATTTCATCAGTGGCTGTTTGTGGCGAATCGGAACCGTGAATTGAATTTTTTTGTAAAGAGATCGCAAGCTCCTTTCTGATAGTACCCTCTTCAGCTTTTGCCGGGTCCGTAGCTCCCATTAAATTACGAAGCTTTACAATAGCATTATCCGCTTCGAGAGCTATTATCACTGATGGTCCGGATGACATATAATCGGTGAGGGGCGAAAAAAAGGGCTTCCCCTCATGTACCTGATAGAATCCTTCTGCCTGCTCCTTTGTCATTTTTAGCATTCTTATGCCCGTTATGTTAAATCCTTCCTCCTCAAGCCGCGATATAATTTTTCCAATTAAGTTTCTTTCAACGGCATCAGGTTTAATGATACAAAGAGTTCTCTCCACTGTTATCTCCTCTTTATTGAAAGCGAAATCGATACATGATATTCGAAAGGAGTGCTCCTTTCACCCTGACTTTTTTTAAATAGTTAATTAGGGGATTAAGCAATGAAGCTATAAAACTATTGATTTGGAAGCTATTTTTTATATTGATCTGTTCCTAATTTATAAAGGTCATTGCCTTTAGTATCGTTAACTACTATAGCAGGGAAATCTTTCACCTCCATCTTCCGAATTGCTTCTGAACCCAAGTCCTCATAAGCTACTATTTCTGCCTTCTCTATGCTGCGCGCTATCAAGGCTGCTGCACCACCTACCGCGGCTAAATAAACTGCTTTGTGCTTTTTCATAGCATCAATAACTTCGGCAGAACGAGAGCCTTTACCAATCATAGCCTTTAAGCCAAGAGCTATAAGTTTCGGTGTGTAAGGATCCATACGATAGCTTGTAGTGGGTCCAGCAGAGCCCACAGCTTTTCCCGGTCGAGCTGGGGAGGGGCCAACATAATATATAGCCTGTCCTCTAACATCAATGGGCAGCTCTTTTCCAGCATCTAATAGCTCGATAAGCTTTTTGTGAGCTGCATCCCTTCCTGTGAAAATAGTACCACTTATAAGAACTTTATCCCCCGCTTTAAGCTTTTCTAAATCCTCATTTGATATCGGGGTAGTAAGTTTTATTTCTGCCATTTTTAATATCCTCTTATTTGCTTTTTAAAAAATTTATAATATGAGGTATAAGGAGATTAGATGACTACTTCCTTATGCCTGTGAGCATGGCACTCAATATTAATAGCAACCGGGAGGCTGGCAATATGACAAGGATGAGCTTCCACGTGTACTGCAAGAGCAGTTGTTCTACCTCCCAGGCCCTGGGGACCAATTCCTATTTTATTTATCTCCTCAAATAGCTCTTTCTCCATTTCGGCAAAGTGAGGCTCCGAATTATGGCTACCAAAGGGCCTCAATAACGCCTTTTTAGCAATCATAGCCGCCTTCTCAAAGGTACCGCCTATGCCAACTCCTACAACAATTGGAGGACAAGGATTCGGGCCGGCCTCTTTCACCCGTTGTAATACAAATTCTTTTATTCCCTCAGCACCATCTGCTGGTTTCAGCATTTTAACCATACTCATGTTTTCGCTGCCACCGCCTTTGGGAAGAGCTTTAATCTTGAGTTTATCTCCAGGAACGATTTCAATATGAATAATAGCAGGTGTATTATCTCCAGTATTTTTTCTTATTAGCGGATCGCCCAAAATAGATTTGCGTAAGTATCCATCCTTATAAGCTTGTCTCACGCCTTCATTAATAGCATCGGGGAGTGTAGCTCCTTTAATTATTACATCCGACCCTAATTCTACGAAGACGACGGCAAAACCAGTATCCTGGCAAAGTGGAAATTGCCCCTCCCTTGCTATTTCAGCATTTTCCATTAACTGGTCAAGAATATCTCTCCCGGTAGGAGATTCCTCCGTTTCTTTAGACTCTTTAAAGGCTTTAATCATCTCCTCATTTAGATGATAATTTGCTTCGATGAAGAGTCTTTTGACTTCCTTCACGATTGTGTCACTATTTATTTCTCTCATAGTTTTGCCTTTTATTAAATGATTTATTAATGCACTATGTTGATATTCCCAAAAAAGGGGTACGGGCATAAAAGCATTGCTTTGGTTATTATTTTAGTAATGCAGGGCTTTTATGCCCTTCCAGATAAATTTATAGCTTCATTAAATCTACTACAGATTTAACTGCATCTGCAGATTTGTGAAGAGCCGCTTTCTCTTCATCAGAGAGTTTCAACTCGATAATCTCCTCAATTCCATTAGCACCGATCTTAATGGGTACTCCGACAAATAGTCCGTTAATTCCATATTCGCCTTCTAAGTATGCGGCACATGGTAGGATCTTCTTCTTATCTTTTAATATAGATTCTACAATCTCGGCCACTGCGGCTGCCGGAGCATAGTAAGCACTGCCAGTCTTGAGCAAAGCTACAATCTCTCCACCACCTTTTCTGGTTCTCTGTACGATTTCTTCTATTCTCTCGGGCTTGATAAACTCTGTTATTGGTATACCAGAAACTGTGGAGAATCGTGGCAGTGGAACCATGGTATCACCATGGCCGCCTAACACCATTGCCTGTATGTTCTCTACGGAAACATTGAGTTCCATGCCAAGAAATGCTCTGAATCGGGTAGTGTCCAGGATTCCGGCCATTCCCATGACCCGATGCTTGGGGAAACCGCTGACTTTATACGCCAACTGTGCCATAGCATCCAAAGGATTGGTGACTATTATGATAATACAATCAGGTGAATGCTTAACCACTTGCTCTGTAACCGGCTTAACTATGTTTACGTTAGCCTCGAGCAGCTCATCTCGGCTCATGCCCGGTTTGCGCGGCTGCCCACTGGTAATAACAACAATATCAGAATCTTTTGTATCTTTATAATCATTAGATCCTGTTAAGAAAGAATCGTATTTACGAACCGGACCCGCTTCCAGCATATCTAATGCTTTACCCTGAGGCATACCTTCTACAATATCTAACAGTATAATATTGCCAATCTCCATATTAGCCAGAGCATAGGCGACGGATTCGCCTACATGACCTGCTCCAATAACACTTATCTTTTTTCTCATAGCTCTCTCCTTATCATTTAAAGGTTAAAAATCTCACAATTGCAAAGGTTTCTTCAATTTTTGCTCTATACTTAACTTATGTTCTATGCTGTATGCTCTCAATCTGAACAAAAAGCAAGAAGCTGAACGCTAATCTTAATCGAGCACCATTTTGCCATGCTTCTTTATATGATTAGCCAATCCACCATCAGCCAGAATGTTTGTCATTACCTTTGGTAATGGAGGAAAGAACAGCTCAATCCCTTTTGTGCGATTAAAAACCTTACCTGCATTTAAATCAACCTCCAATTCATCTCCCTCATCTATTTTATCAGTATCACAGATAATAACTGGTAAGCCCACATTAATTGAATTGCGGAAGAATATACGGGCAAAGGATTTGGCTAATACAGCACTAACACCGGCCAATTTAATGATGGTGGGTGCATGTTCTCTGCTTGAACCGAGACCAAAATTATTACGGCCAACAACAAAATCACCTTTAGACATCTGACTGGCAAATTCTTCACGAGCATCCTCCAGTACATGCTTGGCCAGCTCAGGTAGATTGGAGCGCAGATGGAATAACCTTCCCGGTGCAATATGGTCTGTGCTAATGTCATCACCAAATTTCCAGGCTTTTCCCTTTAATTTCTCCATCATAACACCTCTCTGGGATCGGCAATCTTCCCCTTTAAAGCGGTAGCTGCTGCTGTTGCCGGGGAAGAAAGATAAATAAAGCCATTAGGATTACCCATGCGTCCTTTAAAGTTTCTGTTTTGGGTAGAGAGACAGGCTTCTCCATCACCCAGTACTCCTAAGTGAATTCCAACGCATGGACCACATCCAGGTGAATCAATTGCTGCTCCTGCCTCTACTAAGGTGTTAAGCAATCCCTCAGCCGCTGCTTGTTCATAGATTCTGCGCGAAGCCGGGATGACTATAAGCCTGGTTTTAGCATGTTTCTTCTTCCCTTTCAGAATCTGAGATGCTACCCTTATATCTTCTAATCTACCATTTGTACAGGTGCCAATGTATACCTGATCGATTTTTACATCCTTACAATCTTTGTGGTCTACCGTTCGAGTATTATCAACAGTATGAGGAAAAGAAATAGTGGGAACAATCTGTGAGGCGTCTATCTCATAAACCTTCTCATATTCAGCATCTTCATCTGCTGAGATTGGCTTGTAATCTCCCTCTCTTCCATGAGCTTTAAGAAAGGCTTTTGTTCTTTCATCGCAGAATATTAAGCCGCATTTAGCTCCTGCTTCTACTGCCATATTGCTGAGCGTTAGCCGCTCGTGCATCTCCATATTCTCAATTGTTTCACCATGAAATTCCATGGATTTATAAGTAGCTCCATCAGCTCCGATCATGCCAATAATATGAAGAATGAGGTCTTTAGAAAAGACACCCTTCTGGAATTTACCACTAACCACAAATTTGAAAGTCTCGGGTACACGCAGCCAGGTTTTGCCCGTGGCAATACCTATGGCTACATCGGTAGAACCCATACCTGTGGAAAAAGCTCCCAGAGCACCACCGGTACAGGTATGAGAATCGGCACCAATGAGGATATCCCAGGGTTTTACGTACGATTCGTTTATCACCTGATGGCAAATACCACTGCCCACATCCGAGAGCTGACAGCCGGTTTTCTCACAAAAGGACCTCATGAGCATATGGTCATTTGCAAGCTCTTTGCGCGGTGCAGGCGATGCGTGATCGATAAAGAGCACACTCCTTTTTGGATGAGCTGCTTTTTCCAGGTTTATCTTTTGCAGTTGCCTTATAGCAAGAGGACTGGTACCATCCTGACCTAAACAGACATCTACATTTGCAACTACTATCTCCCCAGCCTTTACCTCTTTACCAGCGTGCGCCCCTATTATCTTTTCAGCTAATGTCTTTCCCATAAAAGGCCTCCTTAATTTATTAGGGCTTCTGATAATAATAATATATTGTTATATTTATAAGGCAAGGGTGAATAAACCCCTCGGCAGATATTGATATGTTTCTGAAAATATTCTTAGCAGTGTAATTTATCATACAACAAGATTAATGTCAAGGTAGATTTACCCCTCGCTAACATCCTTCTATCCTTATTATTATGGGAAAGGCTTAATTATGTATTAAGCGCTCTCCTGATATGCTTTCCAGCGCTCTTCTAATTTGGGGTCTTCCAGGGTTTCCATTATGTAATTTGCCACTTCAGCACCCGTGCATCCAGTATCTCTTCCGGTGACAACCATCTTTTTCTCGTACTGACCACAGATATCCATAGCCATCTCCAGTTTCTTTCCTCTATCTGGATAACCGATATGGGAAATAAGCATGGCACCTGCCCTGATCATGCTGCAGGGATCAGCATATTTGGCTCTTCCCTCTCGGACCATGCGAGGAGCTGAACCATGAATGGCTTCGAACATAGCATATTGTTTGCCAATGTTGGCACTACCAGCAGTTCCCACACCACCCTGGAATTCAGCGGCCTCGTCAGTGAGGATGTCGCCATAGAGGTTAGGTAATACCATAACTCTGAACTGGGTGCGGCGCTTGGGGTCTACCAGCTTAGCTGTCATAATATCAATATACCAATCATCGCACTCTATGCCGGGGTATTCTTTGGCAATCTTGTAGCCAATGTCCAGGAATTTACCATCTGTGGTTTTTACCACATTAGCCTTGGTTACGATGGTAACCTTGTTAATGTTGTTCTTTTTGGCGTACTCAAAGGCTAATCTGGCAATCCTCTCGGTACCCTGGGTAGTAATGACTTTAAAGTCAATGGCCATATCATCATTGACATTGATTCCACTGCTGCCCAAAACATAAGCGCCCTCAGTATTTTCTCGGAAGAACATCCAGTCAATCCCTTCTTTGGGTACTTTTACCGGACGAACATTGGCAAAGAGGTCGAGATAGCGGCGCATGGCTACATTAGCACTCTCTATATTAGGCCAGGGATCGCCTTTTCGCGGGGTAGTGGTGGGGCCTTTGAGCGTAACATGGCACTTCTTAATCTCCTCCAGGACATCATCAGGAACCGCCTTGCTATGCTTGGCTCGATTCTCAATGGTAAGACCCTCTATGGTTCGTAACTCAACCTTACCGCTCTGCTCTTCTTCTTTTAGCAAGTACTTGAGGATTCGCTCGGACTCTTCTGCAATAAAAGGTCCGATGCCATCACCGCCAATGATCCCAATAATGATGGGCTTTGTCTTGGCGTAGTCGATCCAATCCGGCTCGGCTTTCATCCTCTCAATCCGCTCCATTTGCTCGCGGATAATCTTTTCAAAATGGGCTTTTGCGTTTTCAATAGCCTCATTACTCATATTAAGACCTCCTATACATTAAATTGTCGTGGATAACGAACCTCAAATTGTAGCATAAGCACAAGCAAAAATCAAACCAAACAGGTTTAAGTTTTGCTAACTTTTTATCCTAAATCGAATGATTTAGGAGACCCTGCAGAAAGGGGAAGTTACAATGCGGCTCCGGCACATGCGGACAGGAGAGGCGTGGCTTCTCTGTAATTTATCATATCTAAAACATTTCATTATAGCTCATGAACATAAATTTATATGCAAATGCGCATATTACCAGGCGGCTGTGCCGCTTTCTTTGGAACGAAGTGACGTAGGGATAATCCCTTGTGGTTGTCCGAAGGAGACATAGTCTCCTTATTAAAATACAATGCTTAATATTTTGATGAGAAAATTGATAACGGGTGGTAATATCTAAGCAGCTAAAGCTGCATCGGACAGGGGAGGCGTGGCCTCTCTGTTATAATGATGGCAAAATTTATGCTTAATTGGTAACTTTGAAATATAAAAGCAATTAATTAACAGAGCAGCAGTGCTGCCTGTCCCTACACGGCTTGCCGTTGAAGAAAAATAAAAAAGCGGATTTACCGTATTTCCATTTTGAAAAAGAGTAATCCTTTTAGCTATTTAGGATATTTTATCTTTGATGGATCTAATTGTCTCGGCGACCTGCTGGGTATTGGGGTGCTTTGCACCGAGAATTTTATTAAAAATGCTAAAGGACTTATTTAAAAAATTTAATGCTTTTTTAAACTCTCCTTTATATAAATAAACTAAGCCGAGGTTGTTGTAGGAGGTGGCAGTAGAGGGATGTGCCTCGCCATAAACCTTTAAAAATATCTTCAAGTCTTTCTCATAGTACTGCAGCGCTTTATCGTACTCCCCCTTGCTTTGATATACTGAACCGATGTTGTTGTAGGAGGTGGCGGTAGCCGGATGCTCCTCGCCATAGATTGTAAGATTTATATCCAGAGCTTTCTCATGGTACTCCAGCGCCTTATCGTACTCTCCTTTGCTGTCATATACCAGGCCGATGTTGTTGTAGCTGATAGCAGTATCCGAATGCTCCTCGCCATGTATCTTTAAACATATCTTCAAGTCTTTCTCATAGTACTGCAGTGCCTTGTCGTAATCTCCCTTGCTATCATATACCAGCCCGATGTTGTTATAGGATGCGGCAATATCCGGGTGCTCCTCGCTATAGACTTTGAACCTTATCTCCAGAGCTTTTTCATAATATTCCAACGCCATTACGTACTCCCCCTTCTGTCGATATACTTCGCCCATGTTGTTGTATGAAGTGGCAATAGAAGGATGATCCTCACCATAAACTTTGAGCATTATTTCCAATGATTTTTCATAGTACAGCAGCGCTTTATCGTACCCCCCCTTACTATCATATACCGAACCGATGTTGTTGTAGGAGGTGGCGGTAGAGGGATGCTCCTCGCCATAGACCTTTAAACATATTTGCAAGTCTTTATCATAGTACAGCAGCGCTTTATCGTACTCCCCCTTGCTGTCATATACTAGGCCGATGTTGTTTAAAAAGGTTGATTCATATTTATTATCTTCAAGCTTTCTACTGATTTCAAGGGCTTTATATGAATCATTGAGCAAGCTGTCAATCAAGAACAATCTATATTTCACCTTTGAAATTTCAGCAACTTTTTCCATATATTCCCGCTCATCACCAGCTTTGAGATAAAATAGGGGAATATTTTCTAAAGCTATTATATCTCTTTCATCCTTTTTCCAGAGCTGGTAATAATAATCAGCCATGTTCTTGCATTTTGCTTGATAATTTCGTTTCTTTTTCATCTCAATTTCCAGCATTTCACTGAAGAAAGGATGAAAAATTTTAGCCTTCTCCAATGGTTCTCCTTCCTCCTCAACTTCCTCAAAATCCAGCAAGGCGGATACTTCTTTTTTGTGAAGCATGTCATATATAAAGTCTGTGGTAAACTCGTCCTTTTTTATTATTGTTTCCAGCTCAGGCAGCTCAATAAAATCCGGTATAAGAGCCAGATAATAGAGAATTTCCTTGGCATCAGCTTCTTTCACATTTTCATATAATTCTTCTATTATTCTCATAGCTTTCTCTGGCAGCTCTTCTATGCTTTTATCAATATCCGATGACCGATCCAGCATTCTTATGGCAGCATCAAGAGCCAGAGGCCAACCCTGACATCGTTTTGAAAGAAATTCAATTTGATCGGAACTTAATTTGTTTGCAATAGTTGAACTTTCAATAATATGCTTACTATCTTCAATTGATATAAAATCTAATTTATCTTTAAATGATTCTACATAATCGTAATTGAGAAAATCTGCATCGCTTATAAGCTTATCCTCTGGACGCTGAGCGATAATAAACTTTACCCTCTCTTTTACTTCTTGTGGTATGTTATTCCAGATAGTGATAAAACTATCTTTTAAATCCTGATGCATATATTTCTCTGGATCTAATATGAATATCAATCTATCATCCTTTTTTGTATTTCTGGTAAAATACGCTAATGTATCAACGAACTTAAGTCCAAAAGACCTTTTATCTTCTTTGCTTATTAATGTATCTATCAGACCTCCAACTGCTGGGATTTGCTTTATAGCTTTTTTCCATTTGTCTCCATCTCCGGTCCAGAAAGACTCGTGCTCCTTTTTAAGAGACATGAAAATCCTGAAGAGGAAGTTTTCGCGGGTTTCATCCTGATTTATCTTAAAAGGATACACATAATCTTTTCCATAAATAAAGCTGTCAGTCATTTCCTCTAATAAGCGAGTTTTACCGATGCCTATTCTACCTCCAACTAAGAATACTAATTTCTCTTTATCCTGCAGGAAATCTTTTAATTGCTGGATTTCTTTATCCCTGCCTACGAACTTTAGTTTTTCCATATTTATACTATCTCGAAAAGGAATTTTATAAGGCTAAGCACTATAAATAATATCATTTACGATTAGATTAATCAATTTAAAAATTAGTTTTGCCCTGAATTTTGAACAAATTAAAGTAATGCGAAAAGACTAAGCAGCTAAAGCTGCTTCGGACAGACACAAGGCCTGTCCCTACACAGATGCCCGCTGAAAGGAAATCAGAAAAGGGAGGCGTGGCCTCTTTGTTATGCCATGTTCAAAATCATACTTTTCCTGGGACAAAAACAAATCTTCCAGATACGTAATAGCAAAGCAACATTGTTGCCCAAGCGGCTGTGCCGCCTGCCCTACATAAATAAAGGAAATATCACATTTATTAATTATTCATTATAGATGCGGGGGAGGTGGGGGTTGAGGCCGATGAGGAGTTTGTAGACCGAGGTGCCAGCGTGCCTGGCCAGCTCTTCGGCTGGTATCATTTCATTTCCCTGTTTGCCGATGAGGACCGCTTCGTCGCCGATTTTTATCCCTTGGCTGCCGGTGATGAGGGAGGTGCAGTGATTAGCGGTTACTGCAGCAATCAGGGGATAGCGCTTGCCGCCGATGAGCACCTGTGCTTTATCTACTATGGTAGGCGGCAGCCCATCGGAATAGCCGATGGGGAGGGTTGCCACCAGCTCCTTTTTCTTTGCCATAAAGGCGCGATGGTAGGAGACGCCGTCGCCCGGACGCAGCTCTTTGACATAGGCCACCCGGCATTTGAGCTGCAGGGCTGGCTTCAGGTCTATAAGCCGTTGCTCGTAAGCCTTATCGGAAGGATAATGTCCGTAAATCAAGATACCGGGGCGAACCATATCCAGATAGTGCGAATGCCGCAGGATGCCATCGCTGCTCATGGCATGTCGCAGGCCGACATTGATGCCCTCTTTTTGAGCCTGCTGGCAAACCTGAGCGAAGCGGCTGAGCTGTTCCTTATCGAACTCATCGTCCTCGGTGAGGGCAGTGATGATGCCGGCAATGGAAACGCCTTCCAGTGAGCTGACCTTTCGAATGAATGGAAGGGCTTTATAATATGGTATGCCCGCCCTGCCGAGTCCAGTATCAATCATGAGGTGAACCACGGAAGATTTTTTCACCTTCATAGCTGTCTCGCACAGGGCAGACACCTCATTAGTATAGACGGCCTGGGCGATGTTATGGTTGACAATATGCTCGGCTGCTCCAGGGCAGAGGGGACCCAGATTGAGGATGTGGGCCTTAATACCGGCTTCTCTGAGTTGGAGAGCTTCTTGAAGCTTTACTACGGCCAGATATTTTATCCCCTGCTTCTGAAGAAACTGAGCTATGGGCACCAGCCCAAGGCCATAGGCATTGGCTTTGATAACTGCCATGATGGGGATACCTTTAACTCGCTCTCTTATGTGCTGGACATTCCAGGCAATGTTGGCAAGGTTTATCTCGATCCAGGGCTCTGGGCTGTTTTTAGCTTCCGTCCTCTTTGTTGACGAATCCATTCTTGATAGACCCCGGGCTTTTGAGTGAGAGGAATCCAGCAGGGCTAAGGTGCTTAAGCCTAAGAATGTACGGCGGTTTATCTTCATCTATAATCTCCTTATTTCCATGGACATAATGACCTACCATCCCTTTTTAAAGCGCCTGATGGCGGCAGTCATAGTGCGGAGGGCATCCTCTTCTGTTTCACCTTCGACTTCGATATCCCTAACGCCCTGCCAGTGGGCCTTAATGCTGCCGGTATCCAACTGGGGGTCAACCAAAACGCGAAACTCTTCGCCATCAACCTGCAAACTCACCCACTTTCTCTTCATGAGTTCTTTTATGTCCTGATTCAATTTCTCCACGATATCACCCAGGTCGAGAGAGAGGACATATTGCCCTTCCTTAACCGTATCAATGATATGCTCTTCTGAATGAATGAAGACCGAGCGACCATTGGAGATGAATTTCAATTCTGCTAATGGTCTTTTCCTTGCCTGAATATGTTTCTTTATATAATCCAGGCTCTTTCCGATCTTCTGCAGGCTTATACCCCTCTGTCGCAGCTCTGTAATCACCTTAATCTGTATCAAATCGAGCAGGGAATATTTTCGAGACATACCGGGCTTAAGAGGAACCTCGAAGGTAGTGCTTATGAGTCCCTTCTGTTCCCAATAATAGAGCTGCTTTCGAGTGGCGCCGGTTAATTTTCTTGTCTGTTTTGAGTTAAAAGGCATCTTAAATAGTTAACCAATAATATTTCTAATAATAGCTTTTTATTTAATGCTGTAACGGTTTAGATATAAAACTTATCTATTTGAAAGATAGTAGAAAATCATGCTGCTGTCAAGGCAAAACTTTATTTGGTAAGGCAGTTAACTTGAAATATAATGTATTTAGAAGAAAAGTGAAATTTCTGGAGAATTAAGGAGGAACGCAATTATACATTCGGTAAAGGATGCTAAAAGATTTGAAGACCTGTTAGCTTTACAATCGCACGACATGCCCTATTTTTTTGCTAAAATTTTTAGCATTGAAAAGGAGGGAACACAATCGATTTCTGCACAAAAATTTGAGCTGCTAAAAAGCATAGATGAAGAAGTGCGGAAAATGCTGCATAAAGATGAAAAGGTATATTTCATTACCAGCGGTATGCTAACCTCAATGATGGAAGAATATTTCATCAGTGGGCCCTATGCCTTTTCCATAAATGGAAGGGCGATCCTATTTACCACACAAAGGATCATTCTTCTGCAAATAATGGGGGTCAAAAGATTGACAGGCGCTCAAATTTTCTCATTAAAGGAGGAAGAAATCAAGCCGATGGAGCTCAGATTTCAGATACCGTATGCAGCAATCATCAAAGTTGGTAGAACCCGTTTGGGTAACTGCAGGATGAGTTTGAAAGATGGAAGTACCTTGACCTTTGGCTATGTGCCGAAAAAGGATTGCGAATTTATGCAGAAAGAAATTGAAAAGCTCAAGAGTAAGCACCTTTTCTCACCCTCAGGAGCTGAGGGGTTGGAAAACCTCTGTCCTTATTGCTACAGCACAATTGAGGGATATCCGAAAAACTGCCGCTCCTGCTGGGGGACCTTCAAATCAGCAAGCAGGGCTGCGTGGCTATCCTTTATATTCCCCGGTCTGGGCGATTTTTACCTGGAGTATCGTGGTTTTGCTCTATTGAAAATAATAATTTTTTCCCTTCTTTGGGTAGCTATCTTATCAGGTGCACTTTTCAGGAACCTGAAATTTCTCGACCCGATGGCCACGGCACTGCTCTTTTTTATATGCATGCACGGAATAAACGCCATCTGGACTCATCATATAGCCAAAAAGGGAATATATCCGGCGGAAAAAAAGGATTAAACTTCCACGTATAAAATTTACTTACGTCAACCTTTGTTTTAAAATTTTGTCTAACAAATTAGAATAGTAATATTCGAGATGTTAAGCCACGTCATAAAACTTCAAAAGGGGGAAAACGATGAAAACTGTAATTATTACCTGTCTGATAACAGCGCTTTTCTTTGCCGGAGATTATAGTATGAGTACTCCGACTCAAAGCAGCGAGCAAAATATTAATGCTGCCGACAGTCTCTTTAAAGCGGGAAAATTTGCTGAAGCGGAAGTGGTCTACAAAAAAGTAATAGCTGAAGAACCTGATAATTATAAAGCAAACCTTCGCCTGGGTTATATTGCGCTGCTTTCAAATCATCTGGATAATGCTGAAACGTATTTAAAGAAAGCCATTGGGCTTAAGCCTGATGAAAAAGCGCCCAAATCGCTATTAGCAGAGACCTACTACCGCCAGGATGATTTTTTGCAGGCTGTACCTTTGCTGCGCGATATTGGCCGGAACGTGAAGGCAGAGAAATTAGAGAGTTTCAAGGGAACTCAACCCTATCAAATTCAGGGTGAAGCTGAGGTCTCCAGTATAAAGTTTGTCATGACCGATCCTTTGCCGGTTGTTAAAGTTAAGGTTAATGACAGCGAAGAGGTCAGCTTCTTCATCGATACCGGTGGAGCCGAACTAATAATCGATGCAGAATTTGCTCAAGAAGTGAAAGCCACTTTGTTCGGTTCTCAGAAAGGAACCTTCGCGGGTGGTAAAAAAGCTGCTTTTCAGCAGGGCCGCATTGATTCATTGATCCTGGGCGACTTCATGGTTAAAAATGTGCCCGTAGCGATCATGAATGTACGGCAGTTTTCTCAGCCGGTTTTTGGCGGCACGCGCGTGGACGGCATTATCGGTACGGTATTACTCTATCACTTTCTCTCAATATTGGATTATCCCAAAGGAGAATTGATTCTACAACGCCGGACAAAAGAGAACTTAAAGCACTTTGAACAAAAAGCAAAAGCTGAAAATTATGTGGTAGTTCCTTTCTGGATGGCAGGCGACCATTATATGGTAGCCTGGGGAACAGTTAATAAGAGTGAACCGCTTTTGTTCTTCGTGGATACAGGCTTAGCCGGCGGTGGATTTACCTGCCCGGAGTCTACTGTCAAGGCAGCAAGCATTAAATTGCAAGAAGAAAAGGCAGGTGAAGGAATTGGCGGCGGAGGTAAAGTCAAGGTCATTCCCTTTATGGTGGATGAGCTTACCTTGGGAGATGCGAAGGAGCACAACATACCAGGACTATTTTCTCCGGGCTCTTCTGGATTAGAAAATGCCTTTGGCTTTCATATCGGAGGTTTAATCTCCCATGGCTTCTTCAAGCACTACACTGTAACCATAGATTTTATAAATATGAAATATTATCTAAAGAGAGCAGAATAAAGATTTTCAGATAATTTGAGGTTCTGATTATATTCCCTTCAAAAAATAAAAAAGGCTTTTTAAAAAGTTGGTGCAATACAACCGATGCTCATTTTTAATAAAGGAGCCTTTGCAGTTTAAGAAAAAAATATTATCATAAATTCTAAAGAGGTAATTTAGATGGAAGAGGATTTAGATTTTCTAAAGAAATTTCCTAGAGATCATGATGGAGTATTTATTGTATATGATCGTTTTACTTTTGATGACCTTTTTAAGCTTCTATTGAAAAGCGGTTTTGATACTGAAGATTGTCTATGTTTTATTATAAATAATTGTGCATTAAGCGCTCTTGTATTTCAGGAAAGAATTTATAATAAGGAATACAAAAATTTATAGGGCGTGCTATAAATACAGAAAGCCATCCATAACTTTGACGACCTGGCCACCGACGCGCACCTCACTTATTTCCTCGCTTTTAAAATCTACTTCAATGTAGACCGTGCTGGGCCGACCCATCTCATAGCCCTGCTCGCTGATAATGTGAGTTGTTGGTTCTACCTTGACCACTTTATTTTTCACCAGATAAGCTCCCAGAGCGCCGGAAGCGCTGCCGGTAGCCGGGTCTTCGAAAATCTGGATAAAATCTGCGAAACAGCGGGTATGCACCGTACTTTCGGGCTTAAGGGTTTCCAGACAGAAGAGAAAAAGGATATGGCTTCCTGCCTGTTCGCAGGCTTCATCCATGGAAGGTGAGTTTATCTGGAGATTCTGCATAGCCTTGAGACTTTTTATGGGGACCATTAACTGCGGCAGTCCGGTCGAGACCAGCTCAATGGGAAGTCCAGTATTAACTATCTCGCTTGCTGGTAGAGAGAACGCTTTCGCCATGAGCTCGGCATTATCATAGGTGGAGATGAACTCGGGCTTGCCCTGCGTCATTATAACCTTCTCTACCTGCCCATTCTTTACTTGCAGCTCCACGGGCAGGATTCCGACACCCAACTCCTGCCAGACGGTGGTTTTTAGCTCTTTAAGGTCCATTCTTCCTTCCTGAGCCAATACATAGTGGGTGCCCAGCACCGGATGCCCGGCAAAGGGAAGTTCCCGGTCAATGGTAAAGATGCGCACCTTGAAGTCAGTCCTGGGATTGCTGGGAGGGAATACAAACGTAGTCTCCGACAGGTTGGTTTCGCGGGCTATTTTCTGCATCTGTTCCGAAGTCAATCCCTCGGCTTCGGGAAACACTGCTAGCGGATTTCCTTCCAGGGGTGTGTTGGTGAAGACATCAACCTGATAAAATTTATACCTCCGCATCTATGATCTCCTCAACGATTTATTTATATTTTAACCATTTGATAATTTCGGGCAGTTTTGGTCTTTTACCGTACATTAGTATGCCCACACGAAATATCTTGGCGCTGAGCTTTATCATCAGCAGAATGGTGATTACAGTAAGGACTATTGAAGCAGCAATCTGTAAGGCCGATGGTGTAATGAGGTTTATCCGCATAAACATCAGTATTGGAGTGAAGAATGGTATAAAAGAAAGAACCGTAGCGACAGTCGAATTGGGATTTTGTACTATAAAGACAGCCATAAGCATGGGCACAACCAGGAATATCACTATTATGGGCTGAAAATTTTGCATTTCCTGCTCGGTATTGCACATGGCTCCGATAGCTGCATACATGGTGCCAAAGAGCAAAAAGCCGAGAATGAAGAATATGATGAAGAAAAAGATTGTTTCCGGTGCGAAAAGGGTTAAGACGTTAGTTCCTACCACCGATGCAGTTACAGAGGACAAACCCAGGGCAAAAGCTCCCCAGATAACATACTGGGTAAGGCCCACAGCGCCAATGCCAAGAATCTTTCCGAACATAAGTTGAAAAGGGGACAGGGAAGATATCAAAATCTCGATAACTCTGTTGGACTTCTCCTCTATGACTCCCCGAGCGATGGTGATACCATACAACAATATGGTCATATAGAGGATTATTACAAATACCATGGTTACCATATAGTCCTGGACAAATCCGCTCTCCTTCTCCTGACCTTTTACGATTTTTATAGTCTTAAGGTTAATAGACTTTGTCAGATTTTTAATTTCCTCATGGTCAAGGCCCCGCAAATTAAGCCGATAACTGACGATAATCTGGCTTATAGCTCTCTCAAAGCGCATTATCTCGTCAATATTCGCCACATTCTTGGAAAGGTATTCAGCCTTACCTTTTTCAAATATATTTTTTTCTATGATAATATAGGCATCAATGCGATCATTTTCCACCTGCTGCGAGAGCTCTTTTTTGATCTCGGCTATACTTCTCAAACCTGGCTCAAGCTTTTCCAATATGAATCTTCTCTTTCCTCCTTTAATTTTATCGTCCAGTTCATTAACCAGAGGTTGATAAATTTTACCTGATAAGTCAACTATTGCAATTTTTTTCTGCTCTTCAACAGTAACGCGGGTTAGAAACATAGGTACCATGATCATACCGCCCATCAGAATTGGACCCAATAATGTGAGAATGATAAAACTCTTCTTTCTGACTCTCTCCCAATATTCCCGCTTTAATACCTTAAAAACCTTGCTCATTTTCCCCCCTCCACCAGCTCGATGAATATTTCGTTAAGGCTGGGTTCCACTGCTTCAAAACGATTTATGGTAGCCTGCTGCATCGCTCTGGCAAGGAGTTCCTGAGTGTCCGCACCTTTGGTGAGCCTTACTTCAACATAATTGCTGTAGCGATCCATATTTTCAATTTCTGGATTATTATTTAGGAAATCATCCTTTCCATCAAAGGAGATAATAACTGAGTTCTTACCATACTTCTTCTTAATCTCTTTTAGGCTGCCATTCAATACCTCTTTACCTTTATTGATGAGACAGATATTTCGACACAGTTTCTCCACCTTTTCCATCATATGGGTAGATAGGATTATGGTCCTGCCTTCATTATTAAGCTCCAGAATTATATCCTTAAGCAGGTTAGAGTTTATGGGGTCTAATCCGAAGAAGGGCTCGTCGAGGATTATCAAATCCGGCTTATGCTGGATAGTGGCAATAAATTGCAATTTCTGCTGCATTCCTTTAGAGAGGTCTTCTACCTTTTTAGCTTTCCATTCTAACAGGCCGAGCCGCTCCAGCCAGTAATCCATTGCTTTTCGAGCTTCCCCAGGCTTAACTCCTTTTATGGCTGCTAAGAAGAGGAGCATATCGGAGACCTTCATTTTGCTGTATAATCCTCGTTCCTCAGGAAGGTAGCCAATACGGTTTTTTGCATCTTCGTTCAGGGGTCGTTCAAAAAGAGCGATCTTACCTTCATCTGGAAGGATAATATTGAGAATCATCCTGATGGTTGTTGTCTTTCCTGCTCCATTAGGACCAAGAAGACCAAAGAGGTTCCCTTCTTCTATATTCAAGGAGAATTTATCCACAGCTTTAAAGTGGTTGAAGCTTTTGCTTATTCTTTCAATGGTGACTGAATTCATTTCAACACCCCTATCCACTATAGTAATACGATTTTTAGATATAATTTATTCTGGAAAAGCATGCTATTTATAGCAGAAAATCATTATAGATTCAAGAAATAATAATTGGGAGGATAGAAAAATTAATTAAAAGAGAGAAGAAATAAGGTATATTGTACTTTAATATTTATTAAAAATTACCATAAAGGTTTATTAGTTAATTTTTTATTAAATTTTTCACAAAAATAATATATTCGCCCATTATCGATTTTAGCTTTAAATATTCCTTGCAAATTCATCCAATGAGCTAAATCGTTACGATAGAATAAGCAGCGCCATATCACCTCAAGGCTTTCTTTGTTTTTATCGAAAAATAATGGTTCAAATTTGACTTTTGACTGTTTGATAGCATTTTCTTTCCAATATTTACAAATGTTTTCTACACCGTTAGATGGTTTTTGATTATATTTATCTT
>CAZYAF010000010.1:141986-167109 GCA_964645975.1 uncultured Acidobacteriota bacterium | reverse complement strand
GATAGAAAAATCTTATTATCCATATTCATTAGTAATCTATAGCATCTATACTATAAAGTAATAATATTGAACATGAATTTTTGACAACTACATATTTTTTAATTTTTCTTTTATTACTTCTCTAAGCCTAAGACATTGATTGTGCCTTTTAGCAGTAGATTCTCCAAGGGTTTCTTCAATTTTCGATTTAAGATGAACTGAAATCAAGGTTTTCTATTTATGGAGGATCGACAGCAAGAGCGTATAAAGTGAGATGGAGATATATAACCGCTTCTCGTCCTCCAGAAATTTTTGCTTGGTATGATCTAGAGAATAAAGTACTGAGGCACATATGGCGCTCAGAGATCGAACATCCAGAGTATTTACCTGTAGAACTTAGTGAAGTTCCTAAAGATAATAATGGTAATCCCTTATGGATTCCGATTCAGGTAACTGTTTTTGATAAAAGTTTACTAGAGATGGATGGGGCTGAACTAAGAACAAATTATACCATCACAAGATATGAAAAACCAGAGAATCTATCCCCTGATGATGAGCTATTGACAAGACCTAAAGAAGAAGGAGCAGTACTTATAACTCATCCCAATATCTATTATGGAAAATTAGAATACTGCAGCACTTGTGCTGATTCTTTACTGGTATTAGAGAATAATTTATTTAAACCAAAACAACCAATGGTTACTATTGAAGATAATCAAACGACAAAAATATTAGAGAACCAACAGAAAATTCAAGAACTGGAGAAAAGATTAGCGGCTTTAGAAAATATAATAGAACAAAGCAATGGGAGCGTTATCGTTAAAGTAAAATAATATGAACACTTTTTGAGCAAAAATTTAATAATAAATTTAGTATCAGTGTAATCTAAAATCCACACAACTAGAAATTAAAGAAAATATTTTTAAATATTTTCTTAGATAATCTTAGATTTGACTTCTTAAAATAATTCAATCAGTTATTAAAGATTTTGGAGTGCGTTCTATCTTTTCATATTTTGATCAGATGGTATTTTCTAAAGCATACTATATAATTTGCTGAGCTAATCACTCTTTTCTTCACTGCCACTGTATAGACTAAATGTGCAATAAGGCAAATCACTTATAAATATAAATAAGAAATTGCTATAATTCGTGATTAATAGAAGTTCGCCTATAATATAATTTGAGGAAATCTTTGATTTCCCTCTTATTCGCTGCTATATAAAGTGGCACTCAGATATATTACGACATATATACAATAAAAGATCTGGTTAATCCCAGAAATTTCTCCTTGTGTATGGTAGCTCCAGGAAAGAACTCCATTAATTCTCGTTTTTTAAGTAACCTAATTGAATTAGCAATTTTTATTGCTTTTTTTTTATTATTGATTTTAGGGTACCATCCTAAATTAAAATGATTAATCATAAATGCTTTAAGCCACAATGGAAAAAATTGAAAGAACGGTACCAAAAAATGGGATTCAAAGGGAAAGTAGTAATTGGGCGTCTGAAAAAAATATCGCTTCCCTACTCGTTGAATCTCTTTTGCCATTTGTTCTTGATGCTTATAATCACCTAAATGTTCACATACTTAATTTGAAAAAAGGAATAGTGCGCAACAATGATAGTAAAAAAGAAAAAAATAGCACCAATCTGTTATAAGAAAATGTATATAAATAAATGGGTGTCAATCATAAATATATCAAATCTTATCTTTCATAATAGAAATCTATATGGACACTGCATAATTTTTAAAATTTAAAAGTACTATTCTGATATGTATTAAATTCCAGAGACTATTTTTTAATTATTAACCGCTTAATGAATTTAATAATCATTGTAATAAAGGATATTAAAGCAATAAGAATAATGATTAGTATTGCTATTACCGCTTTTCCGATAGTAAATAAGGTATCCATAAAATAATTACTAAATAGCTCTTTATTTTTTTATTTTTGGACTATTTATATCATTTTTTAGATTGTTAAATATTTTAATAAGAGTTTCGTAGTGAGTCTGGGGGCTAAACTTAGTCTCTGCTTTGTATCTTGCATTCTTACCCATTTCCATCACTTTTTGGCGATTGTCAAGCAAATAATCCATTTTCTCTGCCAAATCTTCTGAATTGCCGATTTGGAATAGAAGTCCATTAACCTTATGATCAACTATTTCTGAAATCCCTGCTATATCGCTTGCTATAACTGGTTTACCCACAGCGAAGCTTTCATATATAGACATAGGCGAGTTATCAAACCATAAAGAAGGAATTACAGTAAAAATCGCATGCTGAATAAGTTTTATTAATTCTGTTTGATCAAGGAATCCTTTAAATTCTATATTTTTAATATTATTATCTTGAGAAAATTTTTTGAGTTCCTCTTCATGATCACCTGATCCTGCTATAGTCAGGTGAATATCATTCTTTAAATTACTAAATGCTTTGATGAGAGTTAACAATCCTTTTTCCCTTGATAATCTGCCAAAATATAGAATATAGCCCTTATTTTTATATGAAGGTTGATATTCCTTTAGATTTATAAAACTATTTAAAGGAATTATTTTATTAGAAGGAAAACCATGTTTTAACATTTCTTCGCGCATTTTTAAAGAAGGCGTTATGAATGCATCTACTTTGTTATAAATTTTCAATATACGATGAAAAAATACAACAGAAGCCTTAGCTAAAGATAGTCCAAGAGAACCTTTGCAGCAACGGTACCTAACAGCATTAAAGAGACTATCATTGCATAGCATACAAACTTTTCCATTACGATAAAAATGATATTCTGGGCAAAAGAGATTGTAATCCGAGAGTCTCATAACAACTGGGATTCCTTTTTTCTTTAAACCATCTATTATACTAGGAGACAAATAATTACAGATGTTCAACAAATAAGCAACATCAATTTTCTCTATCTTAGCAATATTTGCAACTTTTCTTTTAGCCTCGAGGCTATAACAAGCACGGAATAAAAACCGTATTTTATCTATTAGACTTGCATTAGCGTTTTCATATTTTGGATTATCAAGTCCCAATGGAGGAGAAGCAAAATATTTTTTATATTCCGTAGGTTCGTTTTGAGTGAAATTTATAGAAAATGGTAAAGCTTTATGTCCTTTATCTTGTAACAGTTTCATCAGCTGAAACATATATCTTTCAGGGCCACCAGTAGTGAAAAAATATTTATTGCAGATAAGAATATTCATCAGAAATTCCCTCCTATAAATATCTGAATGACTTGCTAAGTTTATATGCTAATTGGCGAAATACCTACACTATCTATATAAGTTAAATGCCAAAGCTCTAAACAGAGAAGATTCCAAAGTTCTCCCTCAAAAGAACGTTTTCCATTGAGGGTAGAATTTATCATATTCTCAAGATAACTATAGTTGAAGTAGCCTCGGCTTTTAGCTTTAGAACTAAGAAGAATGTCATGTAATAATTCTTTTCTCCCTTGAAACCAAAATCTTAGAGGTACATTAAAAGGCTGTTTCCTGCGGTAAACTATCTTTTTTGGGAGAAGTTTAGAACTTACTTTCTTAAAAATATATTTTGTCCTTAAGTTATTAATTTTTAAGTTTAATGGTGCAGAAAAAGCAAATTCTACTAATTTGTGATCCAGATAAGGAACCCTTGCCTCTAATGAGACTGCCATACTCATTCTATCGACTTTTGTAAGCAAATTATCCGGCAGCCATACACGTGTATCGAAATATATTGCACTACCAAGCAAGCTGCTGCTTTTGCTCAGATTAAGAAGATTTAACGGATGTTCGTTTCTGTCACTTTCCATCGGGGATGAGGATAATAGCTGCATTAACTCATAAGAACAAAGCTCTTGTATTTGATGCTCATTAAGATTTGACTGCTTACCTAAATAGTTTTCGCTAATAAAAGGTTGGGCTATTCTATCAAAATATGAGCTTAGATTGAAAAGTTGGAGAAATTTAGGCATTAAAATGGATGCTGTATTCCTCAACCAACTTGGTAGAAAGTGAAATTTTTCGGCAAGATACAGGACAATGTATCGGCGATATCCACCAAACATTTCATCCCCTCCCTCACCAGATAGAGCTACTGTTACATGTTCGCGAGCCAATTTGGAGAGCAAAAAGGTTGGCAAAGCAGCTCTATCAGCAAAAGGTTCATCAAGATGCCATATGAGTTTAGGCAAATATTCTATAGAATTTCCATCCAATAAAAGCTCGTAATGATCTGTACGCATAATGGATGAAACTTGACGAGCATATTTTGTTTCGTCATAGCTGGGTTGGTCCTTAAAGCCAATAGAAAAAGTTTTAAGTTTCTGATTTTTAAGCTGGCACACTTTAGCTACTATTGTGCTTGAATCTATACCCCCACTGAGAAAAACTCCAAGGGGAACATCGCTAATCAGCCTCAATTTAATAGATTCTTCAAGCAGTGCATCCAGCTTTTCGATATAATAAGATTCTTTTCCCCCTTTATTAACTTTAGGGTAAGGCAGTTGCCAATAGCTATTAATTTTCAGACTATCGTATTCGCTCCCGTAGATAATATAATTACCAGGTAATAGCTTTTTTATCTTTTTAAAAATAGTACGAGGACCAGGAATATATTGAAAAAGCAAATAATGATTTAAAGCAGTATAATCAATTTCTTTATTGAATGAATAATTTTTTTTCATAAACTGTAAGATAGCCTTCATTTCTGATGCGAAAATAAAAAAACCATTTATTAGTGCATAATATAAAGGCTTGATGCCAATCCGATCTCTTGCTATGAAAAGCCTTTTTAAACGTGCATCCCATATGGCAAAAGCAAACATTCCTCGGAGATAATTCAAGCAATTAATCCCATATTCTTCATAAAGATGGACAACAGTCTCTGTATCGCTTTTAGTTTTGAATAAATGCCCCTTGTTTATAAGTTCCATTCTAAGCTCGTGGAAATTGTATATTTCACCATTAAGTATGATAGCTACAGTTCGATCCTCATTGTATATTGGTTGTGCTCCCCCATGGAGATCGATAATGCTTAGCCTTCGCATTCCCAGAGCAATATTTTCATCTACATATAATCCTTGATCATCAGGACCTCTGTGCTGCATAGTTTGATACATATCCTCGATTAATCGAGGATTTATTTTCATTCCATCAGGCTTATAAATTCCGCAAATTCCGCACATTTATAAAAAACCCTTTTTAAATTGAGGTTTTTAATCAGGTAAAATATTATTTTTTTCTCCTAACAAAGTCCATCCACTAACGGCAAACGTTCTTTCTTTAATATCCAATTTTGTCTTACGAAACCAATCTTCAAGCTCTTCTAAAGAGTAATATTTAGTTGAAGGTACCGAAAATAAATCAAAGAGGTCTGCATGAAGAATGCGGAATTTAAAATTATTATACCACGACCAAGGTAACTTCTTTTTTAGTGCTCGTGATGGCCAATTCAAAAATACTTTAATCCCCATAGCTGCAAATAAACATATGTATTTTAAAAAAGGATAAGGTAATTTTGTAGTAACTTTCCTTAAAGATTGGTAAATATTTATTTTCGAAGTTTTAGTATTGGCATAACACCATATATAAATATGCTGTCCACTTTTTAAAAGCTCTGCCAAGGATCTGAATCCTTCCTCAGGATCATTAAGATGATGCAATACACCAATAGAATATATATAATCGAAGGTTCCTTTTTTAAAGGGTAACTTAGTGATACTCCCTTGGACAATATTAATATTATCAAAATGCTTGGTATTTCTAAAAGCTGATTCTACTGCTTCACTCAAATCCAAGCCAACCAGTTCCTTATACATGGTATTTGATGCAATAGCGTTTAAATGTCTTCCAAAACCACAGCCCACATCCAATCCTGTCTTTCCTTTAAAAAAATTGCTTTTTAGTGATTTAGGTAAAAAATCCTGCCAATGTTTTATATATTCAGGATATATTTCACCAAAAGTTGTCCATTGATAGCTAAAACTTTGGAGCGTTTTTTGAGTTATATTATTTAGAAAATTAGATTTTTTATTATGAAAAGAACGAAACCTAGTTGCATGCTTTTGAAAAAATTCTTTATGAAAATGTAAACAGTTATGCATCAAGTTATCAGGTAAAAGCCTGGGAATGCTATTAATTATAGGATATTGGCGGAAACAATTAGGACAAGATAGTAGACCTTCAGAAATTGCACAATGCTCAGAATAAAAGATATCAACATGCAATTCTTCATATCTGCATTCTGGACATCTCAGTTTTTCAATTAATGACTCATTCATGTTTTATCCTCCAGTAAGTCAATTGAAATATCATGGCATTGTGTCACTCAAACATTTTATTTTTTTAAGCAGATTAAGCAAAAGCATCCGCCTAACCTGAAACTTTGTCTATTTCTATAGGTTAATAAATCGAGATTTTATTATAAGAAAACTAAGGCAGCCAAAAAAAATACCATAAAATCCTTCAGTTTTTTGTGGTAATTTTTGATCCCTTTATTGCCTAAATCACCATAAAATCTTCCTCCCTCTTGAGGCCATAAAATTACCTTCAGCTTGTTTATAAAATCCTTCCACTTTTTATTCCGTATCACCAATTTGATTTATACAAATTCGCTTATAAAATAAGCAATACCTTCTATTGTATGTAGCCAAGTGCTTTTAATTGCTTTATTGTCTCTTCGTCTAACTCCATTCTTTCAATTTTTACACCTATAGACTCTCTTTTCTTTTTACACTCTTTTATATGAGAAAGGAGCAATTGCTCTAATTGCTTGACAATCTTGGGATAATTGGCTACTACATTTATTGTCTCCTCGGGATCTTTTGCCAAGTTATATAGTTCTTTTTGCTGACCTTCAGCACGGTATATAAATTTCCACTCCTTTGTCTGTACACTAAAATCTATTATTTCGTCAGTTATTTTTTCGCAATAGGCAATAGAATTATTAATCATTCCCTCTTTTTTATTTTTAGCTATGATTAATGGCAACAAGCTTTTACCATCTAAGCCCTTATAATTTATATTAAATATATCTAAAATTGTAGGACCAAGGTCTATAAGATTTGCTATGCTATATAATGTTTTACCCGAATTTTTAAGATTAGGGCTATAGAAGACGAGGGGTACCTTGACCACTTCATTATAAAGGAAACCATGGCCCATACCCTTATGCTCAGCAAATTGCTCTCCATGATCGGCTGTAATTATTATAAGGGTATTCTTCAATTTACCTAATACCCTCAATTTTTCTATAATGAGCCCAATATTATCGTCCACTGAGCGCAAAAGACCGTCATATCGATTTATATAATATCCTACCTTAGACTGACCTGGTCTATAATGTTTATCTTTCTTAAATCCATGTGGTACGGCTCTGTCTCCTCCTTTAGGAAGCATACCTTTGTAAAGTTCAACATAAGGAGAAGAAGCAATATAAGGAGAGTGTAAATCTAGATAATGAATATAAAGGAAGAAATTTTTTGCTATCAACTTATCTTTAACCCTTTCCATTTCTATTAAAAACGGATCACTTACCCAGATATCACCTGTTTTGAAGTTAAATATTCTTCCGATTCTCAATTTTATCCTTCTTGTTGTAGGAGAAGAAGTATATGCTCCCCACACTGGAGTCCAGGGGCTATTCTTTGATAGAGGAAATGATATTTCGAAGCCATATTCTGAGCCTCTTGCATCCTCAATGCTTACTAATGCCTCTTCAGACAAATTCTCTGTTTTTAAATAGGCACCAAAAATATATTTCTTCCTTGGTTTAACAGGTATCTCTTGCACAAGACTATAAAATTGCTTTGCTTGCATCATCTCTTTTTTACTAATATGAACAGAGAATTTTCCGCTGTGAGGGTGATCTCTGGAGCGTCTACGATATATAATATTTGGCCAATATTTAAGGTTTTTAAAATAAATATCTTTTACTAAGTTGTTAGCTTGTATTAAATTAAAATTATTATCATTAATAATTATAGGATTATTCAACCATTCAAGAACATGTCCCGTTATTTCAGGAGAGTTTGACCATTTAATAAATTTAAGCCATATATCAAAGCCCTGCGAATATCCAAATTCAGGGGTTAAATGAATATTATTATAAAAGCCAATAGTTGTTATACCTTTTCTCTGAAGTCTTTCAGCTAAGGTAAAAAATTTATCATTTAGCTTATTTGAGATGATTATTTGCGTTTTAGTACTATGAGATTTTTCATTAACTTCTGACGATGTAGCGATTGATACTCCATGAACTAAAGGATGAAAAAAAGTAAAGAGTGATGCGATGGAGGGTATGGTCCATGGAGCTTGAGTTACAGCGTTTTTAAAGATAATCCCTTTACTGGCTAACTTATCAATATTGGGAGTAGTTTGTCGGGGGTATCCATAGCAGCAAAAATGGTCAGCTCTGGCGCAGTCTATGACTATAAGAATAACATTTTTAATCTCTCCCTTCAGTTGAGGTTCTACTTTTGTCTTTTTGCAACTAATAAGAACCACTACTAATACAACAATTAATATTACTAATCTATAAAAATTTTTATTAAATAGAAGACTCATTTTACAATCCTCTTTTTTCATCTTAGTTAATATATCCTAAAGCTTTCAATTTTCTTATAGTTTCAGGAGATAGTTTAACCTTATTTGGGGCAAAAGATGGAGATATTCTCCAAATATAAAAACAGTTTTTTGCTCTATGCCTGGTTAAATCTGGATGCTTTTTTATATATGGGTTATAAATGTTATTTTTATCACTTAATCTAAAAGGAATTGATTCTGGATTTACTTTTTTTTCACCGATATGAATTTTTTCTTTTTCATGCTTTCCATCAATCTTTAAATCAAATTCGATTGGTTCTTTGGGCTTTGAATTCCTTAAAGTAAAATTAACGTTTCTTGATACAATAGAATTAAAGAAAAAATGATATTCCTTATTGCTAATCCAATTTTCAGAAGAGATTTTTGTCAAAAAACAGTTATCTACCCAAGCTTGGCCATTGGTGAAATTCTCTATTATTATTGGAAAAAATATTATTTGCTTTACGTTTTCATCAGTTTTGAAAAACTTATATAAAATCTCCCAATCGTTATCGCCCTCTAATGATCTAGTTTCATATTTTTTTACCCTTTTCTTCCCTTTCCTCTTATAAATTTCATTAATATATGCATAACATCTATTTTTTAAATTTTTAGTTTTTATCAAGCATCCGAATATATATACAGTATTTGGCTCTACAGCAATTTTTTGAAAAATAGGAGAATTATTTTTATTTCTAAATAAATTAATCTCCTCTCCGTCAATAAAGATGGCATTATTATGGTTAATCCTTTTTATCTTTTTAAGACTCTTATACGAACTCCTGAGATTCCAGAAAGCCAAAGGATTATTAGCATTATCAAAACTTCCATTCTTCAACATAGAATAAAATTTTAGTGAGTTATTATATTTTGTTATATTTTCACGGTAATTATTGGTTGAAAAAATACTAACAAAAGGAGTTTTAGATTTTATTTTACCGGAAATTATATGGGCTTTTTCATCTGCAAGGTAATTAATCTTCCATTGATACGACGCCTCATCTAACAATAATTGCCTAAATCTTTTATTATCTACCAAGAAATCATCTAATTTTTTTAAGAAGAGCTTTTTTAACTCTGGCTTATTTTCAATTATATTATTTTCCTCTTGTGGGTCCGATTCCAAATTGTATAATTCCAGCTTTAGCTTTTTCCTTTCTGGTGGAATTGTTCTTTTAATAAATTTCCATTTTCCCATTCGTATCGACCTATCAGCAAATCCTTTTACTAGCCATTCTGTATAGGCTATCTGGGTGCCTTTCTTGCTTTTATCAATAAATTGAAACAAATTTTTTCCTTGCATTAAAGATTGCTGAGATATTCCTAAATAAGAAATTATGGTTGGCATTATATCAATTAGTTCAACAATCTTATCAACAACAATATTGCTTGGTATTTTAGGTCCTCTAATTATTAAAGGAACTTTACATACTTCTTCATAAGGTCCACTCCCACCATGGCCTAAGAGTCCATGTTCTTTGAATTGATCCCCATGGTCAGCAATGACTATTATTAAAGTTTTTTTATCAATTTTTAATTTAACCAATTTATTCAATAGCTCGCCAATAAAACTATCTGCTATTTTTATTCCCCCATCATACAAATTAATTAGATGCATAATGTCTTCTTCAGTAAGCTGATCAACCTTTTTTAAAAGCTCCCTCCAATTTTCTCTTCCTGTAACACGCGCTTTTGATTTTGAAGCTAAGTTTATGTCAAAGGGTTTATTATAATATGGATAGTGAACATCATTAGTATGCAAGAAAAGAAAAAATTTATCATTAGAATTTTCTTCTAACCATTTAAATATATCTTCCTTGCTTTCCTTAAAACCTGTTCTCGCTTGAGAATAGCGGCCTCGATATAAATTGAAGCCTTTATAAAAACCATAATCCCTATCCAGATTTGCACCACCAGTAAAACCTGCTGTTTGATATCCTGCGGCTCTTAAAATCTCAGCTAAAGTTATAAGCCTTTCATCTATTTTCGCTACGCCATTCTGAAAATAAACTGAGGGATATAAGGATGTAAATAGAGATATGAGAAAGCAAAGTATATGTGGACTGAGAATAGGCATTTTTAAAAATAATCCCTTCTCTTGCAAGGAGATCAATATTTGGGCTAGTATTTCTGCTATACCCATAGCATTTTAAATGGTCCGATCTCAAAGCATCGAGTGATATTAGAATTACATTGCTATTTGGAGACTTCAATTCTTTTTGATTATCCTTTTGTCTTAATACAAGATAAAAAATAGAGGTTATGATAATAATTATTACTAATAATTTAGTTAAATTTCTTTTTCCTGCAGAAAGCATATTGAATCCTTTGTTATCTTTTAATAATTAATAAAGATTCTTTCCAATACTTTAATAAGTGCTATAAATCTAAAGAAAAAGCTTTACTGAATAAAAGACTCATTTTTTAATCCTCTTTTTTTATCTTAGTTGATATATCCTAAGTCTCTTAATCGTTTCTTAATTTCCTCTTCATCTTCTTCTGAATAGCTTTTTGGTTTGCCTTTCTCCATTCTCTCAGCTTTTGTCTTTTTTACTGGATTCTCATCTAAAAATGGCTCCTCGATTACCTCTGTTAATACTCGTCCATCCATATCCTCAGGTATTGGCTGTTTCAAAAGATAAAGGATTGTAGGCGCAATATCTTCAATATTTACCGAGTTGATTTTCAGGCTTTTTTTAATATTTGGTCCAGAGATAATAAATATTCCCTCACGCCGGTGTTCGCCTGAACGTTGGATATTGGAAAGCCTGAATTTAGGCTTTCTCACCTTAATAGGCTTGCTTCTGGGTTGCAGTTTATTAGATGAAAAATAAGCATCATCATTCCAGAAAACGATTAAATCTGGAGCTTCTTCAAGATATTCACCGTGGAATAGGTCTTCTCGTTTAAATACTCGTTCAACAATTTTATCTCCAGTCAAAGGATGTTTTAGGGATGAAATTTTCTGAATAAGTTCTTTTCGAAGAGATTCATATTCTGCTCCAGGGTTTACTGTGCCATGAGGTTCGCGACCTTTGAGATTAATTCTAATACATCTTGACATGCACTCATCCCAGGTAGCATAAGCCTTTGTCCAGCTCCAATCTATATCTGCAAAATACAGGTATGACTGCAACCATTGCTTGCTTTTAAAAAAGGAGTTTTTAAGTCCTGTTTTTATCTTCGCTGGCAGCAATTTCCTCATTGCAGACCTGGCAATTATCAGCATATGAATAATTAATCTTCTAACCACTCGTTTCTTCAGATTTAATAATCCGTTATCAATAAGCCAATCATTTAAATTTAAATAGGGCACAGTATCATCAAAGGGACCGAAACCGTGGTCTGACATTATAATTACAGTTGTTTCATTGTCAATCTCTGCTAAAAGACTTCCAATTATCGCGTCCATTTTTTGATAGATATTATATATAGCATTTCGAAAGACTTTTGCCTCTTGCTCATTGTATCGTGGATGAGTTTTTTCCAAGTAATGCCAGAAAAAGTGCTGAATTCTATCTGTAGCAATAAATACTGAAAAAAACAGAGTCCAATCTAACTTTTTCATCAGACATCGGCATAACTGGGCTCTATTATCTTCCATCACTTCCAAGTTTTTTAACACATTTATACCAGTTTGGCTGTTTATTGCTCCAAGTATGGGGTATTCAATCATATAGTCTGGTACCAATTGCTCGATTTCTTCTTTTAGCTCAGGAGGGTAGGTGTAAGGTCCTTGAGTACTGGGAGTATCCATACCAGATATAAAGTAACCATTTACCATATCCGGGGGATAGGATATTGGCATATTAATTATACATACCTTTTTTCCATTACGGCTGAGCATCGACCAAAAAGGCTCAGCCCTTCTGAAATTGGCATTGATAAAGTTTACTTCATAGCTATTCTGTTTAGGAGCTACAAAACCATATATTCCATGTTTTGCCGCATTTTTTCCTGTAGCGAACGTTGTCCATGCAATGGGACTTAAATCTGGGATGGTGGATAATAAAGTAGCAGAAGAGCCTTTTTTTAAAAGCATCTGGAAGTTTTTAAGCTTATTTTTCTCTATTAGCTTATTTATAATATTAAAAGTCGCACCATCTATTCCAATAACTAAGATTTTCTGATTCGAAGTCATTACTTAATCCTATTTTTTATATAATTTTCATTAAGCACAGTGGCTAGAGCTGCTATCATCCAAAAATAAAAAGAAGGTGGTCTCATTTCAAAAGAGATGGTCAAGAAACTTTGAACTGCAAAAGCAGTGACGATAGCGCAGAATCCCAATCCAAAGCTTCGTGCTAAACTATGATCGCCTTTAGTGAACAATTGACTCCCAGTTTTATATAAGCAATAAAACATTATAACAAAAGAAAAAAGTCCCATGATACCAATCTCTGTCAGGATTGCAAGCCAGCTGTTATGTAGATGTTTTTTAACTTTGAAATCGTATTTTTCAAATAGAGGACTATCAAATTGAATAGCCACCTCTCCGCCGAGCATACCAGAACCAACTCCAAAAGGATTTTCAGGGAATATCTCAAGTGTAGCTTTTTTCAAGAATATTAGTCGACTCCATTCATATTCGGTTTTTCGCTGCCATTCTGATGAAGAAAAAATTTCTAAAAATCTAGTAGCTATTGAAGCTTCTTTAGATCTAATGGATACGTGAAGCTCTTTAATTTCGATATTTGTAATAATTAAATAACTCAGAACAATAATAATTCCACCTATAAAGCAGACAACTATTTTTATATCTCGTTTTTTTAAGCTTATAATTGCTAATCCGGCTATGATACCCAGCCAGGTTAATCTAGAGCCGGTTAACAATATAGCATAGCCCATAATCAATAGAAGAGGGATAGATATATATTTGTTTAAATATTTCTCATATAGGAAAGCAACAACAAGTAGAAAGAAAAAGGAGAGATAAATCCCGAAAATATTATATCTTCCCAGGGTGGCAAAAACAAAAAATCCCTCTCTAATATTTTGGGTAAGCCTTGTTCGAGCTTGTAATCCTCGTATTTCAAAGCTTATTCCCTCATAAGTATAGGCTGGTGCCAGTATTTCATTAGCTCTTCCGCCTAGACTTGCCTGACCAATTGCCAACAAAGACTCCAGCAAAGCTAATGCTAACAAAAATATAACAAATTTGCGGATGAAATTCCGGTCTGGGCTTAGGCTGACAACTAGGAAATAAAGAAAAATGTACCTGATAACTTGACGAATTCCAAATATTGCAATGAACGGATTAACAGCGTTTATTACAGAAGCTAATATGGCAGCTAATAGGAATAGCAAAAGTCCCTTATTAATAGGAGTACTTCCAAATAATGGTTTTTTATTAAAAGCATTTCTTAATAAACTAAATAGGAATAATATATATATCATAGCTTCCGGACCATATTTCAATGCTAAGAAAGGTTCTCTCGGAAGATACTTGAGCAAAGGAGCTTCTAAAGTAATAGCTATGGTTATAATAATCAAAGCCAATTTAGGTTTAAAGATGAAAAGGGCAAAAATGGCGATTGCTAAAATTATGAGGGGAAGCAATTTAGGTAATAGAGCTGTTGTTATTCCCAATAGAATCTGAATAAAAAATATCCCTAGCAGCCAACTGAACTTTACCTTTTTTTCTTTAACTTCGATTAAATTAGCTTGGTCCATTTAGTACTTATATATTCAATTAAAATTAACAATATATTAGATGATGTATTTCATTTAAAAATCCTTAGATGCATATTTAGAATGAAATCTACTATAAATATCAGCTTATTAGTGAGCTTTTCTAAAAATAAATTTTAGGTCAATTTCAACAAAGTACCTTCTTACAAAATTGCTATATAAGCTTTATTTTCATTATTCGTTCAGTTAGAATTTTTTGCCTGCCTAATATATATTTGGTATTAGAGTCAAATTTTTATGTTACTCTCTGTCTTGAGCTCTGCCCTTAAGAACTGAGTGACTTCTATGTGTTTAATTTTTTTTCTGAATTCAATATATTGCAATATCGAAATAATAGCAAAAGTAACCGAAGTTGACAAAGCGATACCATTTAATCCTATAAGTTTCATAAAAATAAAATTAAAGCTAGCATTCAAAATGCAATTAAGTATTCCCAGCCGCATAAGAAGCTGAGTATTTTTCAACACTAGATGAATCCTGTAAAAAATGTTACCTACTAAAAAGGGTATTACACCTATTAGATAAAAGCCCAACATTGAAGAGGTTGCCTCAACATTTGCTGGAGTAAAATTTCCCCTGGCAAATAAAATTTTTACTATCTGCTGACGGAAAATAATACCCCCTATTACTAATGGTGAGAACATTAAAATTAGGTAGAGGCAAAGCTTTCTTATGCTATCTCTGAGCTCATTATATCTTTCCTCAGCATATGCCTTTGACCAATAAGAGAGGGTGACTATTAAGATGCCCGAAAGGGCTAAGGATTCAGGGATCATTCTAATTTTGTAGGCATATTCCAAAATGGATATACTTCCTTCTCCTAAATAAGAGGCCATTGTTTTATCAATTATAATGTTCAAGCTTAATGCTATAACCCCAATAGTCATGGGTAAGCCTAATTTGAAAAGCTCGATTATTTTTCTCTCCAGTTTAAAGGAGAATTTGATTCCTATACCCTTCTTTGCTAAAGTAAAATAGTGAAGAAATATATTTATCCCTTCTGCCACTAAAATTCCCACGATAATGCTAAAAATGCCTAAAGAACTCTTGAAAAAATAGATCAAGAAAATAGTGAAAGCAAATTTTATCATTTCAATACTTACGGGAATATTGAAAAACTGATAGGTATCAAATGCTGCTTTCAACAATCCCACTAAACCCCTCAGCACAATTAATGGAAGCAGCATGTAGAGCAACTTGATACTCAGGAGGTATGTAGCTTTATCGAATGAGACAAACAATTTAATTAGGTATGGTCCTATAAAATATAGAATAATTGTTAATCCCATCAAAATAAAACATAATAGAATAAAGGTTCCTCCGAGGAAACCTTCTACCTTGTCGGAACTTTTTGTTCTAATTTCTGCAAAAACTGGAACAAATATAGAGTTTATGGTAATTGTTATAATTCCTACTAAAAAGAGGGGAACTCCTATTACAAAATAGTAAGCATCCATCTCATTGTTCACTCCGAACCAGGCAGCAAGAAATATATATACTAAAAATCCTGTCCCTTTGCTCAGCAAGATGAAAAAATTCAAGACCAAAGAATCCTTAATAATATAAGTATGCAGTAACTTCATTTGGAATTCTTAAAAGATTTGCTATATTTTAAATTATAAAATTTGCTCTATGGTTATTTCTGAATCATGAATATCTCCTTAGCATATTTAAGACATTTATGGTGAAGCCATTCACTTAGTGCACAAATATTATCTTAAGCAGCATAACTTCTTTTCCAAATCTAATAAAGTATATAAATCTTTTTCAAAAGTATGTTTTGCTTTTGAAAAGTAAAAAATTTCAATCCTTCTTTTAGCTGGTTTTCAAATAGCTATAAAATAAGAATAAGAAAATGGATATAAATAAGCCAATAAATCCAGCAGTAATAACATTTAATATTATATTGGGTTTAATAGCTTCTGTTGGAATAATGGCAGTATCAATGATGACCAATTCTCGGCTTAAAGTAGTAATTTCCATTCGAATTTTATCATACTGATCAACAAATATTTTGTAAATATCTTGAGCCTGGCGAAGTTCTCTTGAAAGTCTATCCATTTCAAGCTCTTTAAGAGCCAAATCATATTCTATTTGTTTCAATTTAGCAGCATTTTCCTTTAATACAGACGCTATTTTTAATTTCTGTGCTAGATTACCTTTAATTGTTGAAGCAATATTAGTTAATTTATCTTGCAAATTGAAAAATACCGGATTAGGCTCCTCTTTTTCAACATTATAACTCACTAGGTCCTTAATATCAGCCTTAGTTAAAGCAGCCAAGCTTCGGAGATAATTAGGGTCTCCTCCAAGACTATAAATCAATTTAAATGTCTTCTCTTGATACTTCAATTGCTCTGTAATTTCTTGAAAAGTTGCTCTATCTCTTTCTAAAACACTTTCAATATTTTCCAAAAATAATTCATTATCTCCTTTTAATTTTAATTGAATTTGCAATTCTTTTTTTAAGGTCTCTATTTGCGCTGTACTTTTAAATTTTAGATATTTGTTTTCAGATTGAATCAATTTTTTCTTAGCTTCATCCAATTGTTCTTTTATTAAATTTTTTGATTGTATAGCCTCATTCTCAATTAGGTTTTTGTTTAGTTCGACACCTAATTTTGCTAGTTCATTAGCTATTTGTTGAGCTAGTTGGGCATTTGGAAATTCTACTTTAAGCTGAATTAGATCAGAATTACTAAAAAATTTAAGAGAAATATTCTCATTTAAATCATTAATAGTCATATTATAAGGTGGCTGGTGTATTTTAAATTTTTCTATTATTTTTTTCTCTAAAGATTTATTTTTAATTATTCCTTCATAAGTAGCTAAAGGTTTTAAAGTGGCTATTTTCCCTGCTCCAGCCATTTTAGGTACTAAAATCATAATACTAACTGAGGCTTCATATATTTTTGGTAGTAAAAAGCTCACTACACCAGCTGCTATCATATAAACAAAAGTGCTCGCAATAATAACAAACTTTCTTTTCCACACTAAATTGAAGTAATCACTCAATTCATAAAATTTTTTGTTCATAATTTTGATTCCCCTTTAAGCATTTTAATAATAGCTCCATTAAGAAGTTAAAGTAATCATCAATCCCTTAAAAAAGATAAAGATTGTTTTCCATATTATTGCTAAATCTAAAGCAAAAGAACAATTATGGATGTAGTAAATATCATATTCTATATTTTTATGAATAGCTTCCCTTCGTTTGCTACTAATTTGCCATACTCCAGTAATACCCGGCTTTACCTTTAAGCGCTGTTTTTGAAAATCATTATATCTTTTGACAATGAATGGCATTTCTGGTCTTGGTCCCACAATGCTCATTTCACCTTTCAATACATTAATAAGTTGTGGTATTTCATCCAAACCGCTTTTTCTTAGGAATTTACCTATTCTAGTTATATGTGGATCATTAATACTCTTCGGTTTGACTGCATATGGATTACTTTTTTCTTTTAGGGTTCTGAATTTATATATTGAAAATAATTTTTCATCTTTACCCACTCGATTTTGTTTAAAAAACATGCAACCTGAAGATTCGATTTTTATTAAAATTGCAATAATAATATTTATGGGAAATAAAATACTTATGGTTAATAATGCAAATATGAAGTCGAAAAGTCTCTTAAATATAATATATAAGAGTTTCTTGCTTTCTTCACTGATGAGAGTCGGCATCTCAAGATCATAAGATAGCTTCAGGTTATAATTGTTAATAGAACAGAAAATCGGGACCACTTGAACTTGACAATGTACTTCTTTGCAGGCCTCCATTATTGATGAAAGTTTTTTTACGGAGTTCCTATCCAAAGCAATAAATAGTTTATTTATTTTAAACTGTTTTATTATTCTTTTCACATTTTGTTTCGTACCTAAAAAAATCTTATTATTAAATATTTTTCTCTTATTATCACTACAAGGGTAATCTAAAAATGCTATAACCTGATATATTGATCTAGGTGAAGCTTTTATGCTTTTATACAATTTCTTGGCAAGTATCCCAGTACCGTATATTAATACTTTTTCATTGATAATTTGTGAACTAGAGAGTTTTTTAATAAATTTATTAAATATTAATCTATTAGCTGAAATTAAAATAAAAGCTCCTATAAAAGTTAAAATAGTAATAATTCGAGAATATTTATAATTAATCTCAGAAAAGAAAAACTGTTGCAAAGCACTAAAGAGAATAAAGATGAAACTTTTTTGAGAATGTCTTATAGGATCGATAAAAAACTGTAATGATAAAATTATACAAAAACTATATGTTAATGATTTTAAGATGTTCTTTAATTCGCCTAAATATAAAAGTCCTGTCTTAGGCGCATATAGTTTATTTATCCAAAATAAAAATATAGTTATTATGGTTAAAAGTTTTAGGGCATTATAATAGAAAGAAATGTCTGGAAATGAAAAGGTTAGATGAGACCATAATTTAAAGGATGCATAAAAGGCTATAAAAATAGAAAAAACATCTATAGAAATAAGCGCTAAAATAAGTATGGCTTTGACAAACTGACTCTTCATATAAAAATCAACTTTGTAATAGAAAAAATTTTAATATTTTTTGCTTTTTCCATAGCAATAAATGGATTTATTTAAGAAGATAAATTTTTCTTTATTAATATTTCCCTCTGGGAATAGCTTTTTTAATTTTTTTCCTTTAATATAGCGGATCTTTTCATATTTGGACCTTTTAGGTTCCCAAAATTTAAATAAATTTTTCTCATATATATATTTTTGTAAAGCTATAGGCAAAAATTGGAATAATGGTAGCATGTAATGGCTTTCAAACGGAAACATTTTATTTGGCGTTTGGATAAAATATCCCTTTTTATAAACACGTATAACCTCATTAGCGAACTGCTCTTGATCCTCAATATGTTCGATAACAGAGTTAGAAAATATAAAATCAATTGATTTATCTTTAAAAGGCAAATTACAGGCATCAGCACAAACAATTTTCGTTTTCTTAAATTCTTTCTTAGCTTTTGCTAACATAATAAATCTTTTATCTAACAATAAAATCTTTTCCTTTCGAGGATATTTCTTGCAGAAATAGCTCCCATCAGCACCCCCTAAATCCATAATATATTCTTTCTCATCTGGCTTAAAGAATTGTATAAAGAAAGAAAAGCGCCTTTCTCTACTAAACCTCTGCACATTTAGAAAATATTTTTTGATTTTCTTATATAATATTTGCATCTATGTAATACTTAAATTTATGCTGAATTAAATCTCACCAGTAAAAACTTTGTTGCTAATTAATCACTTTCTAATCTTTCCTTTATAGTTATCTGTTTTGCAATTTTTACCTTACCTAAATCCTTTTATCTGCCAAAATAGTTCCTCATATTGATCAACTATATCATCCCATAGATATTGTTCTTCAATTCTCTTAACCGCTCTTTTGCGATATCTATAAACTATTTGAGGATTTTTTATTAATAACTCCATTTTATCCTTTAAATCCCAGATATCTTTATCTCCCTTAAAACTAATTCCCGCATCCTTAATTACTTCTATATTTGCAGCAGAATTTCTAACAAGAACACAATTGCCAAAACCTAATTGATCTAATAGGACTGGTCTGGTCCCCTGTATTCCAGAAGGCAGAACAAAAAAGTAGGCATTAGAACTTAAAGTTTTATACCCATCTCCGAAAAGATAACCGGTAAAAACGGTTCTGTTGTCTGACATTGTTTTTAAATTCTTCTTGTAGCTTCCACTATAAGGGGCATCTCCTATGATTACTAACTTTAGATCCGTTTTTATTTGGTTAAAAGCTTCAATTAATGTATGGGCGCAATTCTCAGGTACTAATCTTCCTACAAAAAGGATATATTTATCCTTTTCTAAATTAAAACGCCTTAAAAATTCCGCTTTTAATACTCGGGTTATATTTGCTCCATAGGGGATAAAAATAGTCTTAGTATTATATTCTTGCAAATATCTTCTCTGGATGACTTTAGAATCGGCTATTATTACGTTTGAAAAAATGGTGGCAAAATATTCACAGGATTTCAAATAAATCTTTGCAGGAAAGCTCCATTTCTCTCTTTGCCAGTCAGCACCATCAACATTTAGGATAACTTTAGATCCAAATAGGCGAGCAATAATACTTAAAGGGCTATTTCCTACTATGCAAATATAAACTATATCGTATCTTTTAAAAATACCGTGAATTATTGACAAAAAAGTATGAAAAATAGTATCTAAATGTTTGTTTTTAATTGTAGGTAGTCTTATAAGTTTTACTCCCTTATAATATGATTCTTTATACTGTATATAATTTGACCTATTATATACCGTAACATCATATCCTCTTGTAGCTAATCTAGTTGCCAAATTCTCGTAAAAAGTCTCAAAGCCGCTATAACAAGCAGGAATTCCTCGAGTGCCCATCAGTGCTATTTTCATTTAAATAAATGTACTCCTTTTAAATCACTCAATATTTATAAAATGTAAAATTTGGTCTAACGATAGCAGATTTACTCCGCTTTTAATATAATGTCATCTATGTACAACGAAGAAGATGAAGCATAATAGCTATATATTCCAAAATAATAAGCACCACTTTTATCAGTAACAAAGTTGATAGCTTTATTACTCCAATTTTTATTTGTAATGAGTCCTGTATATGTAGCCCACTTCTTTTGCCAGGCTCCAGATGGATTAAGAAAATATCCAGATGGATTTGTAATCAATGCATAATAAGTTTTATCAACATCAGTTTTATACCAAAATTCAAGAATATATGATTTATTAGATTTTAAGTTAAATTGTTGATAAATTCTTCTTAATGTATTATTTTCGTCTATATCAAACCTGCAACTATATTCTCCACTATGTTTTTCTTTGCTATCACGATTTATAGAAGATTTACCTTTAGGTCCTTCAACTCGCCAATAGGTAAGAGTATTTTTATCATCCCATAATTCCAATTCGCCATCAGTTAAAAAAATCTTCATAGAAAAACTATCAAATGATACTGCCAAATCTCTTCCATCAGGATTGTTACAAACCTTTTTAGGTACAGCTGTATATTTGTATTTAAACTTAACTACATTTTGACCTTTTTTCCAATATTCCATTGGTGCCATTATTTCGTAGAGTATATAACCACCTTCTATTAGGCTTATCTGAGTTAAATACTTTTCATTTATATATATTTTCACGATTTGAGGGGAGCTATTTTTATAACTGAAAGGAGCTGCTCTAAATTTGATTTTATAGTTATACGCTCTCCAAAGAGGTACGAAGATTATTGATTCTGTGCCTTGAGACCATCTAAAAGAAAATGAATTATTAGCAAACTCTGGTAAATACCATCCTTTACCCAGAAATCTTTTGTCACTTATATCACCAATATCAATATGCAAGTTATTATATTTCCTGTTACCTTTAATCAAGCCATATGATTCTATAGGTACTCCATATTTTAGGGAAAATATAAAATTAGCAGGAAAAGAAGGGAGATGACCAATTTTTTTATATAATTCTTGTATCTGATTTTGGGCAACTTTTCTAAAAAGGAAAGTATTTCGACGTGGAATTTCTATCCGTTTAAATTGTCCTATTAGTGAAAAATTCCATATACAGAACGCCATCATTATGAAGCCTATAGCTATATAATGATGCTTACGAAGCCAATCAATTAATGCAGCTAATCCTAATGCAAAAACAAAAATACTCCCAGTCAAACGCCTGCTTCCAAATGAGTCGCCAGCATGCCAATCATCAAGTCCGCTAAGTGTAATGATTAATATTAATAAAGGGATTACCGCGTATATGGTAAATTTTTTATCTTTTTTAAAAAACATGAACAAACCAATCACTGCAAGATACATAATTGGATGCCAGGAAAAAAGACCATGTTTCGAGGAAAATAGGAATTCTTCCAGGTTAAGTGAAAGTAATGAAAAACCGCTTAATTTTTTTACAAATAACCAAGAAGCTCCTCGAGTAAAATCGGATATTATAAGAAATGCAATAAATCCACCTATCGCTACGCTAAGAAACAGAAGATTTTTCAATAACAAATCTTTTATAGAATTCCAATTTCTTTTTTTAATATTTGTATAATAGCTATGAATAGATTCAAAGGCAGGGATAAGGAGAAATACTCCACAATAATAGCGGATGTTTATTAATAGAGCTCCAGAAAAAGCCAAAAGCAACCATTGAAAATAATTTCTATTTTTTCGAGTCTTGAACCATATATAAATAAATAAAGTCACTGCAAAAAAAGATAATGAATGAGCCATAGATGGTTCATAGACCATATACCAAATAAGAGGGGAAGCAAGCCAGATAGCTGAAACAGCTATAAAGGAAATATGCTTTTTGAAGTATTCTTTTAAAATTGAAAATAATAAAATAATACCTATAAATGAGTATAATAAGCTGCTCATACAAACCGCATTTTGATAAGGCAAGAAATAACCATTTAATGGAATATTTGCACCAAAAAGATTAGATAAAAATGCGAGTAAATGACCAAGAATAAAAAATGGAAGCCATAAAAGTGCTGGTCCAAGTTGGGTTGAAAGATGAATAAGACCACTTTTGCCTATTTGGTATTTATGAAATCTCTGTGGAATAAATTCCTTGTATTCATTGCTTAAATTTAGATCTCTATCGAATGCAATTGACCTGGCATATGCATAATAAGGATATCCATCACTATGCACCCTCTGAGGTGAATTATAAAAGGTATATAGACAACCCAGAAAAATGAAGAATAAAAAGAGATGATAAATATTTATTTTTTTTATAAATTTCCCAAACAGAAAACCTTTAAAACATATATTATTTTTTATTTTATATTTTAGCAATACATAGTAAAAACTCACTAAAATACTTGCAATAATAAGGGGAGTTCCAATGTTCTCAAAATGTATAAAATTCTCGCCAAATGGCAGAGTATATCCACTTAGGATAATAATTATCAAGATATGGAAAAATAAAGCAAATATAAAAACATTAATTAATATTTCCAATAGTTTTAGTATATTTAATTTTTTTTCTTTCATTATAATTTTGAAAAGGATATTAAAACATAAATTTGCTTATAAGAAAAAGCATAGTCTAATGCATTATACAGCCCCTTTTGAAATCAATACTGGAGGTAAAGTCATTAATAATATTTTAAAATCTAACCATAAAGACCAATTATCAATATATTGTAAATCGAGCTTAGCCCACTCATTAAAATCAGAAATTTTATTCCTGCCATATGTTTGCCAAATACAAGTAATCCCCGGGTGTACACTTAATCTTCTTCTCTGCCATTGATTATATTTTTCAACTTCTTCTGGAATTGGAGGTCTTGGCGCTACCAGGCTCATTTCTCCTTTAACTACATTCCAAAGCTGTGGTAATTCATCCAGGCTAAACTTTCTTAAAAATTTTCCCACCTTTGTTAAGCGAGGATCCTCTTCAATTTTAAAAACTGGCCCTTGCATAATATTTAATGATTTAAATTCTTTCTTCATTTCTTCAGCATTAGAAATCATCGAACGGAATTTATATAGCGTAAATCTCCTGCCATTCAAACCAACGCGCAGCTGTTTGAAAATGACAGGACCTGGAGAGGTCAATTTAATTAAAATAGCTATAAGAAGAAATAGTGGTGAAAGAATAATAATAAATGAAAAAGAGACGAAAAAATCTATTACTCTTTTAATAAAAATGGCGGTTTCATTATTCGGAATTGGAGAAAAAATAAGATGTGGCAGACCTTCAACAGTGTCATAATCTGTTTTGGCAAAATGCAGTGGGAAGAAATTACAAACAATTCTCGTAGTTATTCCTGCTTCTTCAGATATTAATAACAAAGGATTAAGCTTTTCAAATTTTATTTCATCAAGACAAAATGCGATCTCGTCAATGGCAATTTTTTTAATAAGCATAGGAATATCCTTAATTTTACCAATGATAGGGTATCCATATACCTTTTTCTTTCTTTCTATATTAGATTCTGATATGAATCCTAACAGCCTTAAACCCCAATGACTATTTTTCTCTATAATTTTAGCGAACTGCTTAGCTTCTTCATTAATGCCAACAATCACCACAGTTCTATAGTTATATCCGTCTTTCCTTATCTGCCACATTATTAATCTGACTAAAGCTCGCTCAACAGTTAAAAAAGCAAAATTAATAAATGCAAAGAGGAAAATTAAAGGACGGCTAATATAATAATATTTTAATGCAAAAATAAAGGAACCTAAAAGCAAATTAGCAATAAATAGTACTTTAAAGATTTGCCAAATTTCACTACAAAATGGACTAAGTCGTTTAGATTTATATAATCTAAAAATTTTAAATAGTATTGCCCAAACTGGAATAATAAATAACAACATCCAAATATATTCCTTCAAAGGAAAAAGAGGTTTAAGATATTTTAATTTTGAGGTGAGAAAATCTCTAATGAAATAGGCAGCGAAAAAAGATAAAAAAGTAAATAATATATCCAAGGAAAATAAGATATTAGAAAATAGTTTTGCTTTTTCTTTTAGCATTTATATTTCGTCTTTATATAAAAGAGCACTCTTATTGTATTTAACTATCAACCTCAATAAAAAAACTTTATAAGAATTAGTAATCAAAAATAGAAAGAACAAATGTTATATGAAATACAGATTACGACATTCTTATTGAAATATTTATACTAATAACTTAAAATACAAATGGAGGTTGATCGTTCTGTAAATACATGATTGGTTATTTTGCAGTGCCAATTTCATTATTTTAGGAGCTCAACCTCCTTAATTTATATTTTAATTAAATATTATATTGCATTTATTCTTAATCCATTCCGTTTTATAATAGATAAAACTTCACTAATATAATAATGAATTTGTGACTTCTAAATAT
>CAZYAF010000010.1:0-141976 GCA_964645975.1 uncultured Acidobacteriota bacterium | reverse complement strand
CTATTTAATTTTTATAATATTTAATATAAAACAACAAATATTGTTTTGTCAAGAGGAAATAAATATTTGTTGCTTACCAAATAGCAATTTTAACAAATTCAAAATCTCAAGTTTATGCTTAGAATAAAACTTCATATGCAGATAGTCAATTTTCAAAAAATATAGAATGATATTATTCATTTGTTTTGTTTGGCAAAGAAAAAATATATTTTTTAAGCTTAATTCTATTACTTTTATTAAGTCTTCTTATTTTATGCAAAAATTGTCGTTCCTCTTCGCTTAGTAATATTTTCTCTTCTTTATTAATATTATTTTTTGTTTGATACAACTTCAGCTATTTTCTTTGGATATTCCTTAGAAAGAAAATGGAATTTTGACTCTTCAGCATTCTTTATGTCTAGGAATTCAGCACCAGTTCTATAAAGATTTTTTGGAATTTCTTCTTTCGTCCAAATTACTTGAGCAAGAGCTCTAACAGGTTCACTAAAAAGAGGAAGAAAAAATCGTAATCCGAGAAGCTTCTCTACTTTAAAACAGATCTTCGCTTCAAATAAGATCCCCTTTGGATTGATGTCAATCATTTTGCATTTTGATTGGAAAGGTTTTTTAAAAATAGGCTCTACTTCAAACCAAAGGGGTATATTAATTTCATAGCGATAATACTCTCTTTTCTCATTCATTTAAATCCAATTATTTAATTAATCTTTCTTTTTTGAAAGTTCACAAAGTTTTCTATATTCCTTTTCGATACTTTTTAATTTATTTCTTATAATAACTAAGCTTGCACGATTGTTTAGAGTGTCATCAAAGTAACAAAGTGCAATATCATTACAAAAATTATAGAGAAGCTCAAAGATATCATCTAATAATATTCTTGTGCTTGGGAGATCCATTTATTTAAATCCTTAATAAGTTTTACATTAATTCAAAGAAAAATATTTTCAAGTATTTTAGTGCTAAAAATTAAATTTCAACGAATAAACTCAACTATATTCAATTAAAATCAAAATATTTATCTTGCTCATATTTTGCTTTAAGGATATTTAAATGATATCATTTAATAATACATCTAATTTTTCTATGTTTACTCAAATGATCAAATTTTCTAACATTAGATTAATATTACTAAGATTAGCACTGTTCATTCTATTTACTTATTGAACAGTTGTTAATTTATCTATAACCTGATCCCATGACAAATCCTTTACTCTTTCATACCCTTGATCACCCATCTCTTGGCAGAGTTTTTTATTGTTTAATAAATATTCAATCTTATGTGCAATTGCTTCAGGTTCCAGATAGCAAATAATACCATTTTCCATATCTTTAACAAATTCAATTACCCCACCAGAATCGGGAGCAGTGATAACCGGTTTGTGAGAAAGAAAGGATTCTACAGTAATATATCCGTAATCTTCATCTGTAGGAGCAAAGTAAACAGCAAAACAGTTGGCATAGAGCTTAATAAGCTCATCTTCTGATACGAAGCCTAAGAGAGAGACTTGATCCTTGAGATTATGCTTTTCAATAAGCTCTTCTAATTCTTCTTGAAGAGGACCTTGACCCGCTATCAAACATTTTATATTGGATGGTAAATATTTAAAAGCTTCTATGAGCCTATCAAGCCTTTTAATAAAATCTAATCTTCCCACTGAAAGGATGTAATCCCCATAATGCTGATTATGAAATCTATCTTTCAGTTTAGGTGGTGGATATAAAGGCTCTCCGTCAATGTTACTAAATTTTTTCAGCCTATCGGCAACATTTTGTGAGATAGTAAAAATTTTTTTGCATTCTTTAAGTGCTGTTTTATCCATCCTAATAATGGCATCTCTTAGCTCTATATCCTCTCGTGAATCAGTAAAATTACTATATTCAGTACCATATAAATCATATATCTCTCTATGTTGATGAATGAGCCACACTACTTTATTAGGGTGATCGATTATATAGGAAGGGAATTTTGTGGATATTATTAAGTCAATTTCTTTTCCATCCATATCTACTAACTCAAGAAGTCTCCAGGCCAAAGCATTTTTCAGGATAGCAGGTTTAGGCCACCACTGAAAAGCAAGATATAGGATATCGCTCTTGTATCCTCGTAAATTTAATTGCTGATTTAACTGATCGACAAGAACATCAGAACCTCCTTTAGCAAAAGGAATTTTCACTGCGCAAATGCCAATGGTTCCTACCTTCATAACAAATTAATTATTATATTCTCTATGCAATTTTTTTCCTATTACTGCATATTCCTGATGTGAAAGAAAGAGTTTATTAATCCGATCTACATTTCGATTAAATATAGATAACCATTTTTTATACTTTGTATTCAATTGTTCCGGAATAGAAATCTCTTTTAGTTTCATATCAGGTGGGATAGCTGATAGAAAAATAGTTTCTATTTCTTTAAAACCTGCAAGCTGGAAAAGAAATTTAAGTGCAAGAGGATGAATTGCTCTCTTATGCGTCAAATCAAGTATAAATGTATTAAGAAAAGCATAGCTACAAGCAGGATTTATTGTCTCTACAACCATGAAAGAATGTGGCTCTAATTTTCTATGGCCAAGTTGAATAAAGTATTCAAATTTATCAGGTTCTATGTGTTCAATAAACTGACATGCAAAAATACCATCAAGTGATGCATCTTTAATAGAATGCAAATAATGAAAAACATCATCTTTTATTACTTCTAATCTTTTTCCTCTGCAATAAGATACCATTTCTTGATTACTATCAACTCCAAAGGCTCCGATTCCATTATCTTTCAGTAATTGAAGAAAATCTCCTTTCCCACAGCCAACATCTAATACTTTCTTGCAATCCTTAAAATAAGGAAGATAACGAGATTGCTTTTTTGCAATTACTTGGGAATTTCCTCGAAAAGTCTCCTCAAATTTGAGATATTCTTCCGGACTCAAAGGCTCGGATTTTTCAACCTCATTTTTAATTTCCATCAAAGAGCCATTTATTTTTAGCTGAGAATTTAAATCAGCTAAAAATTTCCTTTGCAGGAGAATATCCTGATTTATTTTATTTAATGATTCATAAATTTCTGTTTGCGCTTTTTGCGCTTTTTCTAAATTTTTCCAAAAATTATGCTGCGTAACATCAATATTACTTATTTCTTGGTTCAGCTTAGAGAACAGAATATCAACTCGTTCCACCATCTCCATGTTTCTTGTAACTAATACCTTATTGATAATCTCATTGATCAGTTCATCAAATTTTTTTTCTACTTCCATTAGGTTATTAGCCAATTGATCATCCCGGGTATCAACGTGATTTGCCAGTTGATTTAAAAAACGCACTAAATAAGAATTAAACTCTCTTTGATTAGAAAGCAAAGAATTAGCTAAGCGGCGAATTAGAGGAAGATATATGAAGTCTTTTATTCTTTGAAGAACACCATTTTTTTTATACTTTTTCTTGGATTTTGTGTGTGCTGAAATAATATCATAATTACTATTAAGATATTTTAAATAAGAAGAGTTATCTATATGACCAAAATCTTTAGTTTTTTTGCTAATAAGATTGGAATGCTTAAATTGCTTTGTTTTTTCTGATAGCTGTGGTAATTTAACTTTATTTTTCCATACTTCCGCACTATAATGTTCAAGCTCCTTTTTAAGCTCTAAGAATCTATTTTCAATATAGTCATCAGGTAAATTAATAAATTTTGACATTTTAAAAAATATAGCAGTTATTTAACCAGCTCTTTTTAATATATACTTTGAAAAGCATTATATATATGCTGATTATTAAATCTCTATTACTTTTTAACATCTTTTTACTTATAGGAAAATATTTATTGAAACATTGGAATTAATAGTCTAAAATATACAAGAAGGTAGATGCTCTTTGTGTATAGATTTTAATGGGATGGCATTCCATTATTATTTGAGTAAGACCTCCTTTTTTTAGAAATTTATAATAATGCTTTAATTCTCCAAATATTCAAAAATATTAGCTCTAAATAAAAGATTACATTATACAAGCAAATATGTATTAGTAATAATCTAAATAAATGATAGGAAATAAATTAATTTATTTTTAAGTATCAATTTATAATTAATAAGTAATTTTTTATTAAACTAAGCGCTAAATTTTTTATATATAAATTTTACTATATACTATATCAATAATTGTTTACATGTCAAGTAGAAAAATCATCATTTGTTGCTTTTAATATGGGGAAATAAATTATGTCAAATATCGCTGATAGATTAAAAGAAATCGTAGGAGAGAATGTTGCCCAGTTTGCTCGCGAATTAGGTATACATCGTCAGACCTTAGACAATTATCTTAAGGGTAGAATTCCCAAAGCAGACTTTTTAGATAAACTATCTAAAGCTAAAAATATAAATATTAATTGGCTGCTAACAGGGGAAGGAGAACCTTATCTAAAAACCAGGAGCGAAGAAACCTCCAAAATTCAACCTGAAAAAGAGCCAGAAAAAAGAAGACAAAAAGAGAAGGATTTAAGCAAAACAAAAGAAAAGATGAAATTAACTTCTCCAAAAAAATATTTGAAAATACGTAAGAAACTATTTGTTGCTCTAACATCAATATGCGTAATAGTATTAGCTATCATTATTTATCGTATTTTTATGACAGAAAAAGCAACTAACATATCAATACTAGGAAAAGATAAAACATCTATCGCTGTATTACCCTTTAAAGATTTAAGCCCTCAAAAAAATCAGGAGTATTTCTGTAATGGAATAGCTGAGACAATTATTAGTAAGCTTGCAAGAATACAAGAGCTTAAAGTGATTTCTCTGACATCAGTAATACATTATAAAGAAACTGATAAAAACATTGAAGAAATGGGCAAAGAACTTGGAGTAGAAACAATTCTCACAGGCAGTATTCAAAAAGAAAACAATGACATTCGTGTTATTGTGCATCTAATTAATACAAAAGATGCTTCGCAAATCTGGTCAAAAACTTATGATAAGGAGCTTAAAGGTATTTTTATTATTCAAGATGAAATTGCGCAGGAAATTGCTCGTGAGTTGAATATAGAACTTAAAAAAGAACAGAGAGATTTATTAGTAAATAATTGCCCTCGTAATACAGAAGCTTATAATCTCTATCTAAAAGGACGCTATTTCTGGAACAAAAGAACAGAAGCAGGAATAAATAACAGCATAGAATATTACAAAAAGGCACTTGAAAAAGAAAAAAAATTTGCACTTGCTTACGTAGGAATAGCAGATAGCTATAATTTGCTTGCAGATTATGCTTTTCAATCACCGAAGCAAGTTTTTCCCAAGGCAAAATCTGCAGCAATAAAAGCTTTAAAAATTGATAGCCAGATAGCCGAAGCTCACGCTTCCTTGGCATTTGTTTGCAAAAATTACGATTGGAACTTTCCAAAGGATGAGAGAGAATTTAAACGAGCAATTGAATCAAACCCAAACTATTCTGCAGCTCACCATTGGAAAACCTTCTTTAGCCATCAGATATGCTTTTGCAGGAAAGCAAGCTGAAGCTAAGAACCTGCTTAACGAATTATTAGAATTATCTAAGGTTAAATACATTCTTCAGCAGAACCTAATTGGAATAGATTATAATATATATGTTTCCATAATTAGGCTTTTGCTCCAATGAATGTAATGCTATTAGATTTATGTCCTGAAGGTTCATCCCCAGGAACCATTATCCTAATCCGTACCAAAGCAGAGTCATAATTATTTGTATAATTTAAGTTTGTAATACAAGGGAAACTTGTATTTGTAGCACCGCCAGTATTACTGCAATCAAACCAGGTAACATCATTATTAATGCAATAACCATATTTCATTGCACTTGTATTATATTGATTTTTTACACTGCATCGATAGTGAGTTGAATTTATCCCGGTGGAATTAAATAATTCATTATTATTTGTCATTGTTATATTTATGGGTACGCTTCCGTCATTTGTTATATTAAAATTGCAGGTGTCATCTGTTGCTGAACAGGGAGCAGGATACCCATCTGAATAAGATAAATCCGAACTGTCATTTGATTCCAAATCATCTCCTGGATTAGCAATAGTAAAATTTATTTCTGAAACCTGTAATGTTATTCCTACGGTTTCATTGATAGTTACATTAACTTGGCCAACTGCTTCTCCAGTCATTAAACTGGGAACAGTTGTTACACTAACCCAAATCCCAATAAAAGTAACACTAATAGCACATATTGCCAGCAACAATAAAAAATGATTGCTAACTTCCTTCATTAACCTCACCTTCTTCTGGTATATTTAAATTTTCAACATAAACCCCAACCATTCCAATACTAGGATAAGAATCCTTTATTGTTTTAGGAGTATAGCCATCAAATAAAATATAGTATGTTGCTATACATGAAATAATAATTGCTATAATAAGTAAAACAGCAATCATATTATTAGAAATTCTTTTCCTGGATATCTTGCCCCTTTTCTTTTTCATATTATCTAATATTAACTTTCTCCCTCTATTTATATATTTTTCTCTTTTTATTATTAGTTCTGTTCTTTATAAAAAAGAAGAAGTAATATAAGCTTATAATCATTACTGCTATGACTAAATTAAAGGCAGTGAAAAAAGGAAATGCTTCTTCTGGAGAATCTTCTTTTTTATGTAACAGCTCCATATTATGGTTCAACACAATAATAGATATCAAACATGGTAATAGCTATAGATTTTTAGCTTAAATTACTAAATATCTTTGTAGACATAAGCTTTACATTCAATGACTTTGATTTTGTTTTGATTTTTTTCAACCTTAGATATTGATATTGGATAGCGAAAATAGTTTAATATTTCTTATAGATGCTTTAATATTAGGGGGGATGGTGGAAAGCTTTTTTATTTCTGATTACAAAGCTTTATTGATTAAACCGAGAAGGGATGTTTTTGCTTCATCTCTGTCACTGATGCTCCACCATCTGCGCAATTTCTCTTTGAGGACATAGGCTTTAAGGGAGCGCTGATGGAGCAGAAGCAATTGTTGCAGCTTCTTTTTATTAGATTGTCAATTTCTCTTGCCCCTTAAGCAGAAGAAAACCAAAGCTATTGATTACTTTTTTCATCGATCCTTGAGAGGCTCGTACTTCTTATGAGCGAAGAGAATTTAATATACATTTATAATCATTGAGGATATGAAGGCTTTTATAAAGCAGAGCTACATAAAAAGGAGCTTTCAGCTTAAGGCTTTAAGATATAGGTTTCAATATGTATAGGATAACTACTTGGAGAGGGTCTTTCAGCCGGTTGGCCTGCGTTAGAAATGAAGCAATACTTATCTTAAGCCCTTCTCATATACCATCTGATCGTATTCTAGATCAACCACAGTAATCAAAAACGCGATAAACTAAAAGAAATCTTATACATTTCCTAAAGAAAAAGATTATGATTTATCAATTTTTTTAAGCAAAGGTATAGTAATATTTCAAGTTAGGATTAATTAAATTAATCAATTAGCATATAGCTTTCTTTTTTGCTTTCCTACTTTTTTTTCCCTTGATTCCCATTTACCTCGAAATGTTATCCAGAAAGAGAAAAGTATCAACTTTAGATCGAGTCGGAAGCTTTGATTTTTGATGTACAATAATTCGTATTTTAATTTATGATTTGGCGGCGTATCGTATTTGCCATAAATCTGAGCAATGCCGGTCAATCCGGGTATGACGCTATGGCGAAGGTCATAATTTTTTATTTCATTCCTAAATTTTACAACTAACTTAGGTCTTTCAGGTCTCGGTCCTACAAAGCTCATATCCCCTTTAAGTATGCTCAGCAATTGACCAAGCTCGTCCATAGCTGTAGCTCTCAATATCCTTCCTACCTTTGTAACTCTTTGATCATTCTCTAAAGCCCATATAGCTCCTGTATACTTTTCAGCATCTTTTATCATTGACCTAAATTTTCTGACCTTAAATATCCTTCCGTTCTTTCCAACTCTAAGTTGTGAATAGAATATCGGTCCCTTATCTTCCAACCATATTAATATACCAATCAATATCCACAGAGGTAATGAAATAATAATCCCAATCAAAGATAAAGCAAAATCAAATGGCCTTTTTAGAAAAGGGTCTTTAGTTTTATATATCATTAAAGGAGTATCTAATTGGCAAATGTGAAGTTATTTGCAGGCAGGATGTTCCCACTCCCCAAATTTCGGAGAATTAAAAATGTACCTATGTTTTATAAAGTAATGTACTAAGCCTCTAAAATGAGTTAGCATAACAAGGCTTATCCGTTTTTTATGGCTTATTTGCTGGGTATAATGGATAGCTTCAAAATATGGATAGTAAAAAACACTTTTACCACTTTTCCATGTTCGTAGGCAATAATCTATATCTTCGGGAGCAAAAAAGATTTTTTCATCTAGCAAACCTACAATTTCTATCAATTCTTTCCGGAAAAACCAGCAGGCAGATATTGCGTTATCCACAGTAATATCATGAAGAGGGATTTCTTTATAAAATTCAGTTTTCTTTGGTTCCATCCTCAAACATATCTTTTTTAATTTAAGTAATTTATGAGGAAGCGAAGGAAATTTTTTCACCGACCTTTGTATAGATCCATCACACAATATAAGCTTGGGTGCAAGAATGCCAATATCTGCGTGGGATAATAATTTATGGATTACAGATCGCAAACTCCCTTTCTTAAGCACTATATCAGAATCTAAAACACTTATGATATCACCTATTGCTTTCTTTAATGCTATATTCCTTGGATAAGTAGTGCCGTAATTTTTATCTAACCAAACTGTTTTTATATTATCATTATATGAAGCCAGGATATCCTTTGTTTTATCAGAAGAATCATTATCTACCACTAAAATCTCATAACTAATATTTTCCTCTTTACATTTTTGGATTACAGAAGAAATACAATCATCAATATATTTCTCGCTATTCCAAGTGAGAATTATAAAAGAGAGCATCATATTAGGAATGTTTAGAAGGCATTAAATGTTTAAAAAAAATCTTAAGGGATTTCCACGTTCTTTTGGCTTCCTGATAATTAGAAAAAAACTGTTTAAGTTTATATAAAAAATACCTTGGCCTTAAATAATATCTCCTTCTGGCATAATCACAAAATCCTGTCAAATCATCAGCGGAAAGTCCTTCTATATCTATGATAGTATTGTGCAAACCATCCTCTGTCAGCCACTTGTCAAAGCTCAAGCTTTTAAGAAATGCATTTTTTGTTGCCCAATCATAAGCTTCTGTACCAGGGTATGGAATCATAGGAAAAAATTGAGCAGTATCAAGATTTAATTTAGCTGCAAATTTCAGGGTTTCATGCATAGTTTTCCAAGTTTCACCCGGATTTCCTACCATAAAACATCCATGAACTAACAATCCTGCTTTATTAGCATTTTTTGCGAATTCAAAAGATTGTTCTATGGTGATTCCCTTTTTCATGTTATTTAGAATCTGTTGAACACCGCTTTCAAATCCAGGTATAATTAAGCGACAACCAGCCTCTTTCATTAATTTCATAATATCCAGATCAAGATTTACTCTAACATTAGCCCACCAATTAACCTTTTTATTTATTTTTCTAGCTATAATTAAGTGGCAAATTTGATTTAATCTTTCAATATTTGCAGTGAATGTGTCATCTTCAATCCCAATCTCTTTAATTTCTGGAAAATTTTCTATTATATATTCAAACTCATCCACTACATTCTCTGAACTTCTCAATCGATACTTTCTCCCGTGGAATGTTTGAGGATATAGACAAAAGAAACATTTATAAGGACAGCCCCTTCCACTAATAATCATTACCATTGGATGCTGAGCAGCAGAGAAGAAATATTTATAAGGATTTAGGTGCTTTTTATAAACGGAACTTACAAACGGTAATTCATCAAGGTTTTCTATGTATTCTCTCTGAGGATTATGCAAAATTTTCTTTTCATTTCGATATACAATACCTTTCACTGATTTTATATCATCTTTCTTTATGAGAGTATTAGCTAAATCAAGTAGGGTATAATCGTATTCTCTCTGAGCAACTGCATTAATTTTTGGATTAAGCCTTAAAGTCTTCTCTGGTAAAGCGCTGGGATGAGTTCCCACAAGAACAATAAAACTGGTGGGAAAAATTTCCTTTAGTTCAGCGCCGATTTCCACATCGTTAAAAATACTTGGTGTACTGGTATCTAAAACTATCAATTTAGGATGGAATTCCTTGGCAATCGTATAGGTCTTTTTTCTATTATACACATAAGCACAGGAGTCAATTAATTTTACTTCATGCCCAGCTTTCTCTAAAACTCCGGCAGCATAAGCTAGCCAAAAGGGATAATATATAGTACCGCCCTTAGAAATAGCTGGACTTCTTGAAGTCCTAGAGAAACGACCATATTCTGTTTTAAAGGGGGGATTTAATAGAAGAACCTTCATGATGAATCTCTCATGAAAGTATTTATGGAAAAACTGATTTCAACATATTACTGATAAATATATTTGAGCGATCTCTCGAGCCATCCTTTCAATATTAAAATACTCTTTAACCCGTTGAGCAGCCTTTTTAGCTACTTTTTCCATTAATTCAGGATGTGCTGCAAAATGGGCCACCTTTTTTGCAATTTCTTCTGGCGCATTTTCTAGTGGAACTAAAAAGCCATTAATACCGTCATCTATCATTTCTGGAATTCCACCTACATTTGTAGCAATAACTACTTTTTGGTCTTGCATTGATTCGATCACTGTTAATGGTAAAGGATCTTGCCACACTGATGGTATAATTATGAGATCAGCCTGTTTGATATAAGGATGAACATCTTTTTTAAACCCTAAAAATTCTACTTCTTTTTGAAGACCAAACTTTTTTGTTAAATCAATCAGTTTTGGTTTGTAATGACCATCGCCTAATATTTTATATTCTATGTTCATAGAATAATGCTGCTTGAGCAAATGTACTGCCTCAATACTAAGATGAAATCCTTTCCTTTCGCTAAGGACACCGAAGCTTAATAGCTTTATTTCGTTTTTTATTCTCTTCTTATCTATTGATGAATCACTATTTTTTGAAAAACATAGTTCTACTCCATTATGGATAACATGTACTTTTTTTTCTAAATGTTTCTTTATGCCTCTTTCTAATACTGAATCTTTGACGAATTTGGAAACTGCTATAACTTTATCTGCAAAATATTTAATACAGAATACAACTAGCTTCGACGCGAGCTGGTTAACATTCCCGCCTTTTTCTTGGGAGATAAGAGCATCATGTAGATGAAAAACAACTTTAGTTTTTTTAAAAAATATAGAGGAAATAGAGGATAATATAAAAACTCTCATACTATTGACATGAATAATATCAATCTCATTTTTCTTACAATATTGAATAAGTATTTTGCTAAACCGAAACCAAAATACTATAAGAAACCAACTATGCATAAATGCCTTAAATTTAGTAATATTTCTATCGAGGCTGAGAATTTTATTAGGTATTTTATATTCATAAATAGCAACTTTGCCATCTATAAATCTATCAATAAATCTATTATAATTATTTAAAAACACAATGGGCGTTACTTCTAAGTAGGGATTTTTCTGAAAATAGTTGGCAAGTCGAGCTAATACAAAGTGTCCCCCACCAATTTCTTCTTTGATATAGTCAAGAAAAAGAACGTTCACAGCAAACTACATATGTTTATAGGTTTCTTTTTTTAATCGGTTATGGAGACTTTTCAATACATCCAATGTGAAAAATGGGTTTAACATATGCAAAAATTGTACTATTAAACTATTAAAAGTACTGAGCTCAACTAGTTTACATGAAAATGATTTTAGAAATGTTGTAAAGGAAAATTTAAATGGTAAACTAAATTGTTTTTTCTTAATTCTTTTAATCTCAGACCAGTATATACCTCCCAATCTATCAAGAATATGAAGCAATTTTTCTGGGATATTACCAAATGCTTCCATATGCAAAAATGCCGTTACAGAAAGGTTTGCTCTTAAAGGTAATGTAATATAATTATTCTTGATAAACTTAACAAACCATTCAAAATTCATCTCTTCCCAATCTCTAAAATAGTGCAGTGTGGTGAAAAAATTTTCTAATGCATAGGTCATTTCAGGAAAAACAGAATGCATAAGTATAACAGCTAACTCAGCTTCAGGACGCAACACCTTTACCTTATTATAACCAGCGACCTCAATCGAGATAAGATGCTTGCTTAGCTTCTTTTTGCTTACATAGATAATATAATCTACTGCCAATTGTTTATAAAAATCTATATAATAAATCCCTCCACTTTTATCTCCTTTAGCAATTCCTGCTCCTCTTGGATCTGATAAAAGAACTTGCATTGCTGTTTCGCCCAATTTACTATAACCTGACTTCATTAATAAAACCAGAGCATCTTTATATTTGTCATTTGGTTCTAAGCAAATTATGTCCGTATCATTGGGAGTTGCTGGGTAAGGACGAATAGTTTTAAGGATTGCATATTCTATCTGAGCCTCGTTAAGTACTTTTGCTATTCGTGCTGCAGTGGCTAAAGTTTCTTGTGATCGATATTCAAGCTGCTCATATTGTGGTTGTAATTTATTTAACTTTCTATTTTTTTTGAGTGTATACAGGTAAAGAAGAGCGACTCTATTTTTAAAGGCAAGATTATAAAGTTCTTTGGCTTCTGTAAATTTTTCTCGATTTGAACGAAAAAAAAATGGTGATCCAATAATCCTGATTAATAGAAGTAAATCATTCTTAAAAGATTTCTCGGACATAACTCCTCAGGTTCATAGATATCCCATACCCTTCAAGTTTTCTTTCATCTTCTTTTCTTCTTCTTCGGCTAGAGCATAAGATTTATCTTTTGAGATATATTCAGCTTTTTTCCTAATGATAGGGTTGTTTTGAGTAAATTCTTTTGTAAAGATGCCTTTTAAAACATTCCCATCCATATAGTCAGGTATAGACATTTTTAAAGAATATAATATGGTTGGTGCAATATCGGCAATTTTTGCATCTTTTATCTCAACTCCTTGCTTTATGGATGATCCTGTGGAAATAAAAATACCATTCATATTATGAATACCACCCCATACTTTTAGATAAGAACTTTCCACCAGGCTTATAATTTCTTTATCCAAATAATTACCGCCCATGATTCCATCACAAAGGTGCAATACTAAATCGGGAGCATTATTCAGGTATTGACCATTATAAATCTCTTCTTTTTTATATACCTTATCGACTATTTTAAAATCATTAAGCTGATTCAGAGATTCAATCTTTTTTATGATAAATGCCCTTGTTTCCTCGTATTCTTTTTCATCTTTTACTATACCCAAGGATTGTCTACCCAAAAGATTTATATTTATACCATCAAAAGGATAGATCATGGGAACTCTATAAGCATATGTTTTATTCCAATTAATCAAATTTGTATTTTGTATGGATGCGCTCATCTTAGCAAGCATCTTTTCAGGTAATATTCTTCTTATATTCTCCTTAAATGGGATATGATCTTTCAAATAAAAAACGGTCTTTCGCCTGAAAGAATGAAATGAAGAAAAAGCATCTTCTTTCATTTCTAAAAGTTTTATTTCTTTTAACCATCTATTAGTATTAAAGTATTTTTTAGGAGTAGGTTCTCCCCCATGATCAGACATAATCATGATGATACAATCGTCTGATAGGTATTCAAAAAATTCACCGATTGCTTCATCACATTTCATATAGATTTGTTCTACAGTATTACCATATCGTTTGTGTTCTGAATCTGTATAATGAGGATTAGTCTTATCAATAAAACGCAAGAAATGATGATTAACATCGTCAGTATTGTTAAACACGATAAAGATGACATCATATTCATTGCTTTTTAAATACTTTAAGGCTAATTCTTTTCTATTCTTTAATATTTCGAATGTTAATCTCATTTTTTTTGATGTACTCTTGGTGTGATAGTTCCCAGAGGCACTTAACACTTTTATACCTAATTCACGATTTAATTCTGGAGGATAGGAATAAATTTTAAAATCAGGTGCTGGAAATCCTGAAATCATATGTCCATTAATTTCCCATGGTGGGAATGTCATGGGGACAGAGAGTGATGCTATTCTATAAGCATTTCCTAAAATATCTACTATAGTGTTTCCAGCATAACTTTTTGATGTGATGAATTTTTCTGCAAAACAAGTATATTTTGAAAGGTCATAGGTTCTAAAACCAAAGATTCCATGTTTTGCTGGATTGCTCCCGGTGAGAAAGGTAATCCATGCTGGAGGAGAAAGAGGCGGGATAGTTGATTTTAGTACTCCCGAACAACCATTATCAATAAGATACTTGAGGTTTGGTAGCACACCTTTATTAATAAGCGGATTTATAATATTGAACGTGGCTCCATCAAGACCTATAACTAATAATTTCAGTTTGTCTGCTTTTGAAGACAATTATTTACTCCCGCAAGTGTTTATAGTTTTTTATTGCTTGTTCACCTATTTTATTCAATAAATTGTCCAAATTAGTTGTTCCATCTAACATAGGGATGCTATATTTTTTGCTTAATTCTCTATAAATTGCTTTACGATCTTTTAAATACTCAAGAGTAGGAGTATCATCCTTCCTTTTAAACGCAACGTCTTCTGGTACTTCTATAAAAAAAAGTAGATCGGGTTTCGGGAAAAATCTGAGATAGCTTTTAATCGTTTCATCTATTTTCTCAAAAGTGTAATTATAATTAAATGAGTAGTTAATGATAACATCATAGAAATACCTATCGCTTATGATATTTCTGCCTATGGTTAATGGGATAGATATTTTAAAAAGTATCTGCAAAAAATAATCTATAAAATGAATGCTTCTATATAACCAGGTAAGAAAGGAATGTTTTTTAAAACTTTTTCTTTTCCCATTACAATATTGCTGATAATTCTTAGCAGAATCCCTTTCTTTTAGAAATAATAACTTTCCGATTATCTTAAAGAGTTTAATAATGAATGGCTCATAATTACTATACTTATATTTAAAATCAATACAAACATTCTGCATAGTATTTTCTAATCTTTTAGCAAGCGTGGTCTTACCAGAACCATCTATACCTGAAAAACAAATAAAATAACCTCTCTTCTTCATTAATTGCTTTTATCCCTTATCCATTAAACTAAATATTATTGAATAATGAGAGATTCATATTTACTTAGCAAATCCTTTCCTATGTTCTCCCATGAGTAATTTAGCACCTTTTTTCTTGTATTCACTTTAATACCATTATAAATGCTTTCTAAATGCTTTTTTATATCATCAAAAGTTTCAGCAAAGAAGAATCCATCACCTTCGGTGATAATTTCCTCCAAAGCTCCATATCTTGTTGATATAACTGGAATATTACATGCCATCGCTTCTAAAACACTCAATGGAATCTCAATACTGCCTCTGCTTCCTTTTGTTGGGAAAACATAGCAATCTGATAATTTATATATCTCATCAATGCGATCAAACATTCTCTTCCATATAATACAACCGCTTTGAGCAAGCCTTTTTATAATATTTTTCTCCGCCGATAATGAAGCACTCCCTACTATAATAACCTGATATTCTTTAATCTTTTGTATTTCTGAAAATATTTCTACATTTCTCTTTTTTCTAATCGCTCCTACATGCAATACTATAAACTGATTACTATTGATCCCATATTTTCTTCTTAATTTTTCTTTATCATCATTAGACACCGGGCTAAATTGTTTTAAATCAACACCAGAAGATAAGAAATCAGTTTTTAAGCCCATTTGCTCAAACAGCCTTCTCGTCTTCAATGACTGGGTCAAAATAATATCAGGTTTAAATAATGGAACGACATATTTGGAATAGCTATTTATCCGAGGATTCATAGCTGACAGTATTGTTTTCGTATTATCTGCAAATAGACTTAATAACTTTGATAGTATGAAACTTCTGAGGGTTGGTCCATGAAAATAATGAATTATCTGCGGATTAAATGCTCTAATTTGACTCCAGCAATTCCTATAGAAATTCTTCCTATCATGTAAATTTAACATCAATATTTCATGCCTGTTTGATAACCGATTATATAAAGTATATATGCTATTCCGCACACCTTCATCTTCTCGGTTGCCAGAATATTTTCCAATCATGCAAATCTTCATTAGGACCTTATAAACATATAAATTAATAATTTTTTAATTTATCATTGCTTGTAGATTTAACTCTTTTAAATATTAAAGTTCCCAGTAGTTTTACAGCTAAAAAGCGATATGCTATTCTTCCTAAATACTCAAACTTAAGAAGTAATCGAAAAAACCACCTATCTTGGGGGTCTAGTTCAATACAAGTCCTTTTGATGAAAGAGTTGAGGTTGCCTAAATACCCAAAGCCATATTCTTTGAATTTCTTCCGCCAAAAATATTTTGGGTGCACGATATTGCCATAAAACACTGGGCAAAATTATCGGTAATATTTTCAAAATCCAGTGGCGAAGCCTCACATCTGGGGCTTTTTTTAAAATTCCTTTTTTGCTAACAAGGTCTTTATGCACTTTTCCTGCTTACCCAAGATTAGCAGCACAAAAAATATTATGCTAAATATCTTTCTAATTTTTATAATAATTAGACATGCAATTCATTGAATTGCTCGATTTATATATTTCAATTTAACTCATATTCTGATGAGCTTAAAAGTTCAATTAATTAAGAAAATTCATAAGAATTTCCCTGGATCAGTATTTGCTTACTTTTTCAGGTAATCTTTAGCAACCAATTATTGAAATAAAACTTCTATAACGCGATTACGATCCTCATTTATCAAATGAACTATATTTTTATATAACTTAATTCTCTATATGCTTAGACAAAGCAACTTGATAGAATTTCCACTATTTCGGTCATAAGATATACTGCTCAGATAATTTTATTCTGCATGTTTTAACTCTAAAAAGTTTTTAATCCTTGCTCCTATTACTTTGTAATCAAAATTTTCCACCGCATATTTTTGCCCTTTACGACCTACTTTCTGGGCTAGTTTTTTCTCTTTGAGTACCTTATAGATTGCCTGAGCAAATTCCTCCGGATTACCTTCATCCACAAAAAATATATGTTCTTCATCTTGCAATAGGTTCGTGATCTCACCTACTCTCGTAGATACAACAGGAACACCCGATAGCAAATAATCACCAAATTTTTGAGAAAATCCTGATAATGTAACAACACTTGATTTTCGAGGCACTACTAAGACATCAGAATTTATCAAAATTTTAAATAATTTATCATGAGGAACGGACTTTTTAACAAATACTTGTTCCTGGAGTGTTAACTCATTAATCGTTCTTTTAAGATTTTGTGCCTGGTATTTGTTTTTTAAAGTTTCTCCATACAGATAGCAGTTAAAGTTGGGATATAATAATACTAATTCTTTTATAGATTCTAATAGAAAATCTAATCCTTCATATTCCCTAAAATTGCCAATATATGTAATTACCTTTCTTTCGTTCTGCTCATCTCGCTTAAGTCCCTGAATCATTTTAGAGTCGATTAATATTGGCACAAATAGCATTCGGATTGAAGGTTTTTTAATTTTTTCAATTTGGTTTTTTAGATAAGGGGAAACATAAAATATATAATTACAGTGTGAAATGATAAATGAGCCTTTAATTTTTATGAAAAATCCTTTTACTCTTCTAAAAATAAATCTTTTAAGCGATAAATCTGTTCTTTCTGCAAGACTTCTCTGTAGCGTATCATTGACATCAATTATTATCCGCGCTTTAATCCATTTGGCTAAAAGAAAATAAAGTATATCATCATAGATGGTAGTACCATGTATGGCGTAAAGATATAAATACTTTATTTTTGTATTTCTATTTAATCGCACTATTTCTTTAATCACGAGCAATGGTCCCACAATATTGTAATATAACAAAGATAAGACTCCTTTGAGAGGCTCAGGACTGCCATTGCAAAACTTGAATGAAATACCGTCATAATCACCCTCTGAAAGCTTATTCAATCCTTTGCTTACTAAGCCTTGTGCGTATGGTATGAGAAGCTTAACGTTATAACCTATATTATGAAAGGCCTTTCCCAGCATTTTTATCCGCATGGTATTACCTAATCCATTTGGAAAGTCTAATACAGAAATGAAGACAATCATCTCTTTCTTAGATCTATGAGGATTATTTTCTTTGACCAAATTGCTGTTATTACTCATTGAGAAATACCACTTTTTTTGCTGACTTATCAGTTAACTAATCTATAATCATATTATTTCTCATCATAAGCTTGTTTAGCGAAAGGATTATTTTTAATTACTTTAAAGCTTCTTGATTTACTAAAAAAATCAATTTCTATTCGCGCAATTAAATCATAGTATACTTTTTCACTGGGGCTACCGCCATCAGGATTTAAAACATCTCTATCCCAATTTACTTTCATGTCAAAAGCTTCCACCATGCCATTATACAGTGTGTTTTTTCCTTCATGTTTCTCTAAGATCGTTGCGCCAGCCCAAATTGTCTCCGGTCTTTCAGTAGATCGACGAGCTACAACACAAGGCACACCTAAGATCAATGCTTCCTCTTGAACTGTTCCGCTGTCAGATACAATTAATCTGGCATATTTTTCCAGTTTTAAGAATTCGAAAAATCCAAGAGGTTTAGTTTGAATAAACAAGGAGTCATCCAAGACGTCGTTTAAATTAAATCGTGTAATAGCATCTTTAGTCCGAGGCATAACTGGAAAAACTACAGGCATGTCTTTTTCTTTAGCAAATTTAAGGACATCCAAAATTTTGTTGGCTAAGATATTTTTGTCCTGGCTGGCATTTTCTTCTCTATGAAGGGTAAAGAGCATAAAATTCTTTTCAGATAAGCCAAGTTTTTGAAGAATCTTACTTTCATCAGCTCTGGATATAAAATTATTAATGGCATCATAGATAATATTGCCAATAACTTTAATTCTAAAGGACTCAATTCCCTCAGAAATAAGAATTTCTTTATAACGATCTAAATATGCATAGAGAACATCAGAAAGGTGATCAATAATAATTCTATTTTTTTCTTCAGGCATTCGCCAATCAAAACTTCTTCCTCCTGCCTCAACATGAATGACCGGCACACGACTTCTTGCTACAACTACGGAGGACAGGACTGTATTGGTATCGCCTAAATACATAACAGCATCAGGTTTTTCTTTTTCAATCAGCTCAGATATCCGTTCTGAAAGTAAAGCCAGTTGTGAGGCATGGTTGTTTTTATCATAATTTCTGAGAGTCTTTCCAATCCCTAAATCAATATCTGGATAACGTATGCCAAGTTCTTTCAAGAAAATGCCAAAAAGTTCCTCATTATAATGCTGTCCAGAATGAACTAACAAGTGTTCTAAATCATTTTTGCTATTATCTAAAAGCTGAATTAACTTAAACAACCGAATATAATCAGGTCGAATTCCAAGCAATGTAATAAGCTTAAATTTTCTCATATAAACTTATAGTTCCTCCAACATTTCGTCAAAAGAAGGAATTTGTAACTTTTTATTTAAATTAAAAACTGTCGAAAGAGTTCTATTCAATTTGTTTTCATGATCAGATTTTATATTACAGTTTATCCTGTATTTCTTTTTGAATTTCATTAACATTTCATACTTTGTAACTATATTGGAAAATATATGATAAACTCCCGGTTTATAATATTTTTGGGGCTGTTCAAAAATCTTATCACATATTATTCCAAACTGTTTTGTTGTAATACCATTCCAATAATGCTCAACAAATCCATTGATTTGCTTTCTATCTTGCTGAAGAAACCATTCCAAAAGACCGGTATAATCTTCTAACTCTCTGCCAATTATCGAGGTTCTTAAAGTTAGACAATTTTCTGGTTCTCCTAAACTTTTTGATAAACCATATATATCTACTGGAGTTTTAGGAGAATTTTCATGGTAGGGAAATCCTTCTTTACCATTAAATACACAATCTGTCGCAATGTGAATTAGCTTGTCACCAAAAAGCTTTGCTAATATATGCGGAAATGCACTATTAATGAAAAAAGTCATAGCTGAATCTTGCAAAGAAAAGGGGATAGTAATGCCAATAGCATTAATAACATAATCAACATTCTCAAATTTATCTAAGAAAGATTGAAGATAAATCCCTGGATGGCCCTTTTTATTTAAAAAATCTTGATAAATATTGCAGACATCAAACGTAACTACTAAATGATTTTTTATTCTCCCATAAGCTTTCTCTAAAAGCTTGATTTTATCCAAGTCTCTTACTGTTAAAACCAGATTATACTTATCCTTTAAAACTCCGTAAACTGCATTCCCAAGCATTCCTGTCGCACCAAATATTAAAACCTTCTTCATTATTCCTTTTGTCCTTTATTGATATTCAACGATTATCAACTTCCCAAATAGCTTTCCCCCAATAATCATATGGAAAACGGAAGTCATCATTTTCTGATTCTTCTAAGGATGAAGTAGAAAAAAATATTATTTTCGTATTTTGTTCTAGGGCTTTGAAACCATTAGCATAAGATGAAGGAATATATAAAATGCATGGCTTTCTTGATGAGAGAACAAATCGGTAAACCTTATTGTTTTTGTTGGGGTGACGACAATCATTCATTTCTACAGCAGCAACAATGGCTGATCCGGATATAACTAATATATATTTCGCGTCTTTACGATGCCCGTGAAACGCTCGGATTACATCTGTTGAAAGATTTTCTATCATATAAAAACGTTTGACACCTTTAAAATCAAAATCGTTAACAAATATTAGCCGTCCCCTATCATCGATGGCAATGCCGCCTTCGATCAATACTGGCTTGTTAGATAAATTTTCCATGATTATTTAAATTAGAAATGTGTCTTTCATTAAAATAAATATCATTTTCTGTATATTTTATTCTTTCAGAATTTATTAGATTAGACAGCTCTTTCACTCCATCAGAAATAGTATAAATTTTTTCGAAATTTAATAATCCTTCATTTTTAGCCTTGTTAACATTTACATGATAATTGCGCTGATCTTGAAATTTTTGCTTGACAAACATTATTTTACAGCCTATATATTCACTAATCTCTTTAGCTAAATCTTTGATTTGATAATTAAAAGTTGCGAGGTTATATATTCCTCTAACATCCTGATCTAAGCTATTTACAATTGCTTCTGCGATATTATGCACATGAATTAAAGGTCGCCATTGAGTTCCTCCATAAACTGATAATTTACCGTAAACAATGGCATTAGCTGTCATATAATTGACAACTAAATCCATTCTCAATCGAGAGTATTTATCTGAAATTCCAAAAACTGTTCCTAGACGAAAAATCAAACTATCTTTTTCTATAAGAATTTTCTCCGCTTCCGCCTTTGTTTGAGCATAGAGCGATATAGGATTTAAAGGTGAGGATTCATACACCTCACTTTCAGCTTTACCATATACAGAACAAGTGGATGCAAATATAATTCTGCCATAATAATTTTGCGCAAGCCATCTAATTGATTCTTGATTGACATTAATAGTTAATTCTGGCTTTATCTGACATGCTCCATCACCTACTATTGCAGCTAACCATATTATGTGTGTATAATCTGGTAATAATTTTTTCAACTTTTTTGTATCTCTAACATCTCCCCAGATAAATTCCACAGGCTTCAAATAATGGTATTCATAAAGGAGGTTATCATATACGGTAAAAGGAATCCTCCTTTTTAATAAAACATCCGTTACATTACCACCAATATAACCAGCTCCACCAACTACTAGTATTTTCATCTTTTCACTATTTTTCCTATATTCTTTAATGTAAGCATCATCATAAATAACCAATATAGTAGCTTATACTTCAAAAAGTACGAAATATTTTGGAAAATAATAATGCTATAAACATTTATGAGAAATAGAATTTCTATCAAGCATTTTTAAGTATTTCGCATACTTTTTTCAATTTTATCAATTTAAAATACAATCTATAGTAGTAAATATCTCATCAATCCATTTTATGTGGCTGAATTTTTCTATTACAAACTGTCTTCCATTCTTTCCAAATTGCTCTCTTTTTAAAGGATTATTAAGAAAATATTCAATAGAATCTGCTAATGCTTTTGGATTGTTTGGCTCAATTAGTTCTGATGTAATTCCAGATCTAACTAACTCATCAGTTGGGCCTATGTCAGAAGCTATCAAACACCTTTCCATAGCTTGAGCCTCAATAATTGTCTTACCAAAGCCTTCTGCTCTTATATTTGGTGAAATGACAATATCCATAGCTGCTAAATGTTTACTTATATCCTTGAGCATGCCAGTAAATACGAATTTTTCGCTGAAACCTGATTTTTCTATCATTTGCATTAAACATACTCGATCTTTATTTCGGGTAAATTTCCCAATATAAAAAAATTTACACTGATAATTTTTAGATAAAATAGTTTCTGCTGCCTTAAAGAATACAAATATCCCTTTCTCTTTTAGAAGCTGATTTGCCATTCCTATACAAATTTGATTATTTGAAATATTTAAGGATTTTTTAGCTTCTTCAGGGGATAAAGGAGAAAATTTATCAGCATCCACCCAATCATAAACTAGTTTGCTGTTCTTTACCATCATATCAGCTGCTTTTTTAGTTTCTAATGAATTACAAAAAATTTCTTTGGAAAAAATTCTTAACGTCTTAAATATTATCTTGCCTATCCAGTTATGATATGGCATTTCACGGATGTGAGTGATAATCGGTACACTAAAAATTCGAGCAGGAAAAACGCATCCAATAAGGCCGCTTGTATTTAAATATAAAAGGTTAATGTTTTCTCGTTTTAAAATAATGAGTAGTGTGATTAATGTCTTTGGGAGAAAAATAAAGAAAGTCAACAATTTCTTGATAGTGAAGATAGAAAAATTAAGCGGAGCATATTCATAGCAGGCCAATACAGAGAATCTTGATTCATATGTTTTAATATCTCTTTCTTTAAGAATTTTTCCTAATGGACCTCGTCTATTTAAAAGGACAACTGGATTAAACTCTTTTTTTTCCAAATAGGATAATATATCCAACAAGGCATTTGAAGCTCCTCCAAGTTGAGCCGTATTATGAATAAATAGTATGTTTTTTATCTCTCCCAAAAAATATTACCAAGCTTTTGCGGTTTTCTCTTTAAAATCTTTTTCTCCCCAAATAGAATTTTCTTTATTTTTAGAAGAAAAATGTATCGAATAAAATAAAAGAGATACGGTCCAATTCCATATTTTTTTAAGAGACGCAAATGATAAATTCTATGTTTACTGATGGCTTGTGTAGTTTTCGAGCTTTTATGAAAGCGAAAATTAGAAAGTGTTACATTAATATATTTCATATTCAATCCGGCTTTTGCCATACGAATCCAAAAATCATGATCCATATTAATATGCAAAGCTTTATCAAGTCTGCCAATTTTCTCTATAATTGATTTTCGAAAAAAAACACTTGGTTGAGCCACATAAATTTCTCCACGATATAACCATTTATTAAAATTGATGGGCCCAGCTTTATATATGCCAATTTGCTCATCAAACTCATCGATAAGATTACAATCCCCAAACAAAACATCTAATTTAGTATTATTAAGAAAGTGATTCGCTACTGTTCTTATGCATCCTGGCTTATAAGTATCATCCGAATTAAGCCAGGCTAAAATCTCTCCAGTCGCCAGCTCAAAGCCCTTGTTGACAGCATCTGATTGCCCTTTGTCCGCCTCTGATTTCCAAATAATTCTGTCTTCATATTCCTTCAGTATTAATAATGTATTATCCGTTGAGCCGCCATCCATCACAATATACTCAATATAGGGATAATCCTGATTCAAAACACTTAAAATGGTCTTTTCGATAAATCCTCCCTGATTAAAAGAAGGAGTAATAATTGACATTTTTGGCCAATATTGATCTTTCTGAGACAGCATATCTTTATATAATAATGATTTATCATTATTTGCTTTAATATTCATTTTCATCCCATATTTACGAGGTCAAAAGCTTTTCATTTCTAATCAGATTAGGCAAAGAGGAAATTAACCCAATTGCTAGCCAAACTTCATGAATGTGCAATCCTGGAAAGAACAGCAATGCTAACATCCAACAAGCATTCACAACTATCATGCAAATTGTTAATGAATAAACACCAGGAGAAGACAAATTTTTTATACTATAATTAATTTTTAAAAATTTGAAAATATGAATGATAGGAAACAGAAATAGAAATATGAATAAAATAAGGCTGATAAATCCAGAAGCAAGCCAAATCTGTAAATAAGTATTATGCATAAATGGATTGAGAACCGCAAATAAAGAGAAAACACCTGGACCTATCCCAAAAAACCAATGGTCCTGCAGCAAAAAGAAAGCTAGCCTCCATTGATCAAAGCGTCCTTCGAAACCTCTTACGCTTTCAGCAAAATAGAATATTTTGATTCCATATAAAATGCATAAAAATAGAAAAATTGAAAAAAGACAACTAATTAAAACTCTGCCATATAAGCTGCTTCTTTTCCAACTGCTATGGATCTTTATAAATAATAAAATAATTATCCCTACAGATGATACTAATATTGCATTTCTAGAAAGTGCAATTATGATTGAACTAATAATCATAACACACCCTATTAAACACAAAAACTTTTTTAAATAATGTCTTTTTTCAAATATTAAAATATAAGAAAGAAAACATAAACCAAAACTCTGCCACATTGAAAATCGTCCTGAAGTAAAAAATGTACCATAATTTGTTTTTATGCCATACATTATATTGCTTTGAATATAAATATTAAGATCAAGATATTGTTTTTCTGGTACTGGGTATTCTAGGGGGATGATACCAACTAATTTTGCTAATGAGACAAGACTTACAATTATGCTACCTAATACCATTAAATTACAAATTGTTTTATATCGATAATAATTTCTTAATGTTAATAATATCATTATTGAAAATAAACAATGAATTATTAATGCTTTCCAATATTGAATTGAGATATCAGTAGATTTTGATATCCAAAAAGATGCAATATAAAATAATGATAGGATTAAAATAAAAAGCGAATAAATAAATAAATCAGAGAATGAATAAGGGATTTTTGATTTTTCAATTAATATAGTAACAGGTATTAAATACACAGATAACAAAATTAAAAAGTCAGTTTTAAATTTAGAAAAAAATGGAACTCTGAACGTTCCAGTAGTAAATATAGGTAAAAGGAAAATTATTAAACAAAGCCAAATGAATATAATTGTAGAAATCTGTCTCTTTGACTGCATAACTATCTTTACTATATATAAATATTATTGATTTAAAATTTATTCAGTTTTTTTATACAAAAATATTAATAAAGTACATTCTGCCTATATATTCAATAATTTTTTACACTATGTAATATGCTGGCAATTTAATATGATTACTTTTAATGAAGTAGCACCTTAAAAAATCTTCTCGTCAAAGTCCGTGGAATCAAGAATGCAGATATAATCTTTCATTTCTTGTAATCAAATTTCTGAGCCTTTTTTTTTGCATGGGCAATTCCAAAATGCGACTGAGAGCACCCCCATAATAGTTCAAAATGTCTGAAAATATATGCCTATTGGAAACTTTTAGGGATTTTAATTGACTGAGTAAATCATTAATATCAAATCCAAAGGTATTATGTATGGATTCACCTAAATATTTTAGATACCTTTTAGCAAAAAATCGTCTAAATCTAAAACATAAAATCTTCTTCCAATTTTCTAAGCTTTTTTTTTCAATTTTAATGTATCTATAATTATAAGGATCACCCATTCTTCCCTTTAATTTTATTTTGCTAAAATAATTTATAACATCCACTTTGTATTCTAATTCTAAATATTCGAATATTTTACGAAGTGTGGCCTCCGGCGAAATTACTAAATCGTTGTATCTTATTTTAAGGCTTCTTTCTTTAAATTGACGATACCCTTGTGCTAAGAGCTTCGGTCCTTCGTAAAGATCCAAATAGCTATGATAAATTTTAAATTTTCCCTTTCCCCAGGTTTTGATAATTGATGCCAATACTTCCAAAGGGTTGCGAAATAAAAATATAAATTTTGCATTGGGAAATAGATCAGCTATTAATTGAATGATCAAATAGTAGCGAGGGGTTTTGTCAAGAAAATACCTCGCATTAGGATCACATATTTTATCATACAAAGAAATTGCAAAGGATCTTATCGCATTTATATAATCTTGCTCTTTGTTAGGCATGTTACTAATAAAATCCTGAATTGCTCGATAGCAAGTTCCAGCATCATATTCTGTAAAAACTCCTTCGGGTTTTAATGTATAAAGGAATGGTAGAAGAATCCAAGGTTCTGATACAGAATCAATCTTGCTATGAGACATTAATATTTTTTGTAGTAAAGTAGAACCAGATCTTGGTAAAGAAAAAATGAAAATAATATTTTTCATTTTTATTCAATGAAAAAAATAAATGTTTAAGTTTCAAACAAATCCCATTTAACACTGCACAAACTTTGATGAATTAGCAGTATTACCGCACGCCAATCTTCTACATCTAAGTTAATAGCTAAAGCTTTTGTCGAAATAAACTAAAATTTGTCTTTAAAAGCTTTCTCTTAACTGCCGACAATACAATCTTATCCTCCTGATCTAAGCCTATTGCATAAAGGATTGCAATGTAAACAATCACCAAAAGACTTAAACCTAAAAAAATCCAAATCCAGCTTGTAAAGCTTCGAATAATTAATTTAAAAAATATGGCTCCTATTGCCATAATAAGTCCGGCTAAAATTGGCTTAATAAAGCGCTTATCATAAGGAGTTATATATAAGATTTTTAAAACTTCCACCAACCTTGCTATATGAATGAGCATCAAGGATATTCCAGTTGCTAATGCTGCTCCTAAAGCACCATAAATTGGGATTAACCACAAATTTAAGCCAATGTTGCAAAGAAAAAGTCCCCATCCATTGGCGAAATCAATATATTGTTTACCTGTCATTTGCAGCAGCATACCAACTGGGCCTGTCCCAACATTGACCAGCTGAGCAAAGGCAAGAATAATTAATACTATCCAACCTGCTACAAACTCTGAACCGAATATGAGCATAATGCTTTTTGAGAATATCGCTATTATAATAAATAGTGGTAGTGTTAAGGTAAATACCCATCTGGTTACAACCTTGAACAAATTTTCCAATTCTTTACGTTTTGCTTGATTGTATAAATTAGATACTATGGGTGAGAAAATTGTGATAAAAGCAGCTAAAAATATAGCCATTTGTAAAGATGTAGTAGATGCGGCGCTATAAATACCTACATCGCTGGCTGCTCTAAAATATCCCAGCATTATTCGATCAGTATAATTCAGTAATAAATATGAAATGCCAATGAAAAAAGTCGGAAGGGAAAAGAAAAGCAACTGCCTAATATTATATGATGGTGCAAGAAGCGACTTAACCTCGGGAAAGATCTTCCATAAGAAATAAAATCCCAAACCGGCACTAAGTACTCCAGAAATCAAAAATCCATAGACTGCGCCAGCAAGTCGAAAACCAAGTAGGAAGGCTATTCCAACCAAGAGAAAGTGGACTATTGGGTTAAAGATTTTTAGAACTCCTTGCTGATACCAAATTCTTCGGAACGACTGCGCAAATGAGGTTGTTATACCCATAAGCACATAGAAGGGAAGCGCTAAAGCAAGGACCTGAAGCACCTTTATAAGTTCAGGCTCTTTAAAGATCCTCTGAGCGATGAAACTGGAGAAGAGGACCAATAAAGCGCTAATAAGAATGCTGAAGACCATAGAAATCCCAAGTGCGGAAAGAATTGTTCCTTTCACTCGAGCATTATCCCTCTCACCACGGTATATTGCTCCATATCGAACGACTCCTTGGTTCAAACCTAAAGTAGCTATAGATTGGGTAATACCCATCACGCTACGCCCCAACGCATAAAGCCCATATTGTGCAGGTCCCAGTATCCTTCCCAATAGAATATGCAATCCAAAGCCAAGAGCTTTTCCGATCATGCTGCCAATAGAAGCAATACTCCCTCCTTTGGCAATTTGTTTAGTTAGCTGTTCTAAAGTTTCCTTAGGCTCTTTGTCATTTAATACTAATACCTTATGTCCTTCACCTGCTTTATTCATTTAAAACCAATGGCATAAAATTCTAATACTGAAAATTTTTAATTTTAATTTATATAAATCAGCTATTTTGATTACCAATGCTTTTCTGGTTTTCATACCATTTGATCATTTCTTTTAGACCTTCTTCTAAAGCTATGGAAGGAATAAAACCATTTGTTACTTTCTTTAATTTTGATGTATCAGCAGCTCTTATGAGATAGCTTTCAGGATTACTTTTTTTGAGCACAAAGCAAAAGCCCTGTGGTCCAGTCGATAGGTATAATTTTATTTAGAGGTTTTTCAATCATGCCAAGAATAAAATTTATTAAGAAATTAAAATATTTGCTTGAACAGGTAATTTTTGAAAAATATAGAAAAAAATCTATAAAAAAAGGTCGATCAAAATCTCCATCAAACCAAGAAATTATAACTTCTGGCGGCAGAATAATAGCATGTATTTTAGAAGTATCAATAATTTTAAAACCGATTTTTTTGCATCTTTTTATAATAATGCTAGGCAATTCCATTCCTATATGGCCATGTTTATCTATATGGTTTGTTTTATATAATTGTGGGTTTTTCTTAGCAATTCTAATCCAAAAGTTTGTGCTATCTGTTTCGATAACATGAATCATCGCACCTTGGGGTTTTAGAATTCTCCACATTTCATGATATGCTTCTTCTTTTGTTTTTAAAAAAGTATGCCCTAATACATCTGAACTAACAATTACATCAAAATAATTTTCAGGAAATGGATTGCTTTCAATTGAGGAATGAATTAATAAATCATATATATCAAATTTTCTCGCCTGCATTAACGAATCTAAACTAACATCTAATCCTATTAATATATTTGAGTACTTTTTATATAAAAAGGCTAATCCCCCTCCCCCACATCCTATATCTAATATTTTTGAACCAGAATATTTCTTTAAATGTTTTTTAATGAAAGCAATTCTATTTTGGGAACACGAAATTTTGTTATATAATTTTATTATTAAATTTTTTTCTTCTACAAGTTTTCCTTTAAAAAGTTGATTAAATTGTCCCTGACCTCCGCCGTAAGTTTTTTCTTTTTCTATAAATGAAGGAATTCTTTTTATAATAGGATATTTATTCATGCATGTATTACAAAATAAAAATAAACCTTTCTGCTCGCTTAAGTCAGCATGGCAATTTGGGCATATTAGCTTAAGTCTCTGATCTTTTGAACTCATACAATTGAAAGCTTTTCCTCATTCAATTAAACAGAAGGAATAATACTAACTGTTAAAAGATGGAATGAAACTTTCTTAGATTAACTTAGTTGATTTCTATATTTTCTGCACCAATTAATTGTCTTTTTTAGACCTTCATCAAAATTTATCCCGGATCTAAAGCCGAATTCCTTTTCGGCTCAATAAGTATCAAGCCCTCTTCTCGGTTGCCCATCAGGCTTGCTGGTATCCTGAATTATTTTTCCTTTGAACCCACAAAAATCTGCTATTTTAGTTACCAATGCTTTTCTGGTTCTCATACCATTTGATCATTTCTTTTATACCTTCTTCTAATGATATGGAAGGTATAAAGCCATTTGTTACCTTTTTTAATTTTGATGTGTCTGCAGCTCTCCTTGGGTATCCCTCGGGCTTTGATGTATCATAGAATACTTCATTATGAATTCCAGTCATCTCCTGAATTATTTTCAATAAATCCTTAATTTTTATCTCTTCATTATGACCTAAATTTACTGGATCTACTTTTGAATATTTTTCCGTAACCAACATCATTCCTCTGGCAATATCCTTTGCATTAATAAACACTCGACTTTGATTTCCGCTTCCCCACACAACAACTGGGTTATTTCCATCCATTACCTTCTTTATTAGTGCTGGAATTACATGGGAGGTTTTTTCATCATAATAATCTCGTGAACCATAGGCATTAAAGGGTCTGACTATTACAATTTCCATATCTGTTTCTTGCGCATAATATTCTGCTAGTCTCTCGCCCATCCTTTTTGCCCATCCATAGCCACCATTTGTCGGCTCTGGTTCGCCTCGAGTGCCTTCACTTTCCGGGGTTGGAACAATGGCATCATGAGGATAGATACAGGCAGTGCTTACCTGGCAAAACCTATTTACACCCATTTCAGTGGCAGCTTTTAGGGGATACTGCTGGAGTAACATATTATTTTCAAACATTTCCCTTTGATGGGTTCTGTTATACTCAATTCCAGTAACTTTAGCTGCTAAATTAAATACAACCTCTTGTCCCTTGCAAGCTTTCTTACAATTATCAAACTCTCGTAAATCAATATTAATAAAGTTAATATCTTTTTCTACATTTCTCAAATTTTCAAATTTACCTCTTTCCAGATTATCCGCAATGCTAACTTTTACCCCTTCTTCTAATAAAAATTCAACCAGATGTGAACCAATAAAACCAGCTCCTCCGGTTACTAATACTTCCTTATTTGTCCAAAATGACATTTCATAGCCTCCTTATCTACTCTCTTTAGTTTCCAACACTTCTATATTAAAAGTTTTAATTTTTCTTTCTATATTGTGAAATAAAAAAAATCAAGCACAAATGGTCTTATTTAAGCTTTAAAACTTAATACCTAAAAATTTTTGAATAGCGTGCTTTTTTATTAGGGATGATATTAATCCTCTATGTCAGTCGAAGTTGAGGTTTTCTTTATAAGTGGTATAATTCCGTTCATATTTATTATGCTGAAGAGGAGATTTATTTTGTAATCGGTTAGATGGGAATATAATTCCCTTAACCTTAGACCTGTTTGAGCAGCATTCCCATATTTATGCGGATTGCTTGCTTGGTTTACGGGCCACAACTCGATAAGCTGCTGCAAAATTTGCAGGACGCTTACGGTTCCGAGTAAAGAGCTTGTCCAACCAATAGCATGGCTTCTTGATAGATGGTTCTAAAAATCCAAGATGAAGCTGTTTAAGTCCTCCAATAACTATCTGACCAATCAATGTAAATATCCATTGGCAACCATCTAACAAAACTATTTCAAAATCTTTCAACAGGTGCTGAAAACCTAAAGAGCTATACCGATAAAAATCGTTCCCAGGAAAGCCATACATAAATGACACATATATAATGAATAATCCACCTGGCTTCAGAATACGAAAAGCTTCTTCGGCAACCGTCCATGGTTCTATGAAATGCTCCAAGGTATCCTTGCCTACTATTATATCAAAAACACTATCTTTGAAAGGAAGATTTTGCGCATCACCAATAAGCGTTGGTTCTCCATTCTCGAAACATTTAATATCTACGTTAATATAGTTGTAGCCGCGTTCCTGAAGGTATGGTCGCAGTATCCCTTTTGCTCCTCCTAATTCAAGAACATATCCAGTTCCGCTGGGGATAACTTCAAGGATTACATCAGGATTATAACTCATCTTTGCCTCTTGCAAGATTGGAGCTATTCCACAGCACTTTCTCGGTTTTTTCTATTATGAGCATAGTCTAAACTTTCACTCAGAGCAAAAATAGTGATTTTATGGCCATGTTTTGCTAAGAAATTTACTATCTGAGAGACATATGTTGCTGGTCTATCAATATTTGGGGGAAAAATTCCAGTAATTATTAAAATCTTCAATTTCTTCATTTGGCGATATCTTTATTATTCTATAGAAAACGATTGCTTATATGCTAATAAATCTCTTGTTTTCTTCATCGATGTTTGAAATTGATGTAAAGTGAATTAGTGTTTTACATTTTCACTTTGCATTTTGGAGCTAAAAAACCGATCGATTAAAGGATTAGTTATCAGGGATGAAATTAATCCTTGGTGCCAATCGAAGTTGAGGTTTTTCCTTATGAGCGGCATGATTCCGTTCATACTTATAATGCTTAAGAGAAGATTTATCTTAGAATCCGATAGACCGGAATATAATTCCCTTAGTCTTAGACCGGTATTAATCTCTGGAGCAAGCTTAGCTTTCCATAGTTGATCGTATTTACTTAAGATTTCTTCATCGAAGCGGTTCTGCTGAAAGGTTTTATGCAAAACTTGAGCGGCAAAGTCTGCACCGATCATCCCATAGTAGATACCACCGTTAGTGGTGGTTTTTACCTGACCGGCTGCTTCTCCTACGACAAGGACTCTTTCAGAATATCCTTTAGGAATTACAGCTAATGGAAGATGGCTGCATTGCAAATTTTTTGTCTCTGTAATATCTTTTTCAGTTTTTATCTTATTTAGCAATTTCTTCAGATACTTTGTGCACTCCTTTTTTGTGGTAAGTCCCACTAAGGCTCTTTCCTCTCCTAAAGGCACAAACCAGGCAAAAGAACCGGGGGCAACTTCACTTCCAAGATATACTTCGGTTGTATCAAAGCCTGAACCATAGACATCTGCTTGAGCAGCCTCGATGAATCCGGGAGGATTCTTAAGACCCGCTATCTCGATTAAATGGGAACCAAATCCGGCAGCGATAATCGCTACCTTCGCATCTAATTTTATTGATTGGTCTTTGGAGGATATTTCAGCTCTCACTCCGTCTCCATTTATTGATATCTTATTAACCCAGCTGTTGTCCATAAAAGAAGCTCCTGCATTTATCGCTCTATCTATTAGATAAGAATCAAATCCTATGCGTTCTACCACATAAGCTAAATCTGAATCGGAATGATAGGCAAAGGTTTTGCCGCGTGGTGATATAAATTTGACTTTATTAATGCGATTTAGAATAGGAACATCCCAGAGGTTGAATTTCTGAAAGGCTTCGAAGCCGAGTATGCCGGTGCAGTTTATGAATTTCTTTGGAGTCTTTTTACCCTCTAATAGCATTACCTCGTATCCCATGTTAGCTAATAGATATGCAGCATGACTTCCAGCAGGTCCTGAACCGACAATTAAAGCATCGAGCATTTATGTTTCTCCTTTAGATTTAAAATATTTAACTTACCATTAGTAAGCTTAGGTTTATAAAAGAGATCAAATGAATATCGCTCTTTTTAATATCAATTTACCTCTTCCCCCTATCTGATGCATTAACTCCTTTTCATAGCCATATTATTTAATGTTTAATCAACTTCTGGCTCTGCAGCCAGAACAGACCTTATTTATAAGCATTTCAACAAGGTTCAATATCGCTATTATCAACTTCACATGAGATGCTTTTTACTATAAGGTGTATAGTTACAACTATGGTGGATTTATGCGAGTCCTTCTCTGTTAGAATTCCCTTTGTTCCAGCTAAAGGACCATTTACTATCTCTATACTATTTTCCTCTTTCACATAGGGATGATGCTTAATGGTTGTTTTATTCTCGGTTAATATCCTGACCGATTCTATCTCTTCATCTGGAATAGAGAACAATTCCCTTTTATTTTTCCCTAGAACTTTTACCACACCATTAGTCTTCTGAATCTCTAGATATTTATGATCATCCATTTGACAATGGAGGAATAAGTATCCGGGGAACAAAGGGATATTTATGTATTTTTTTCTATCTTTCCAACGTCGCAGAGATTTAACTGCCGGCAGAAAGGTGTCAAATTGCTTTCGAGCTAATTCCTGATTTACCTTAAATTCATGTCTACTTCGGGTATATATAGCATACCATTTAAGAGATTTATCTAATTCTTGATTGCATATCGTGGAATTCATTGGGGTCTTCTCATAGTCTATTAGTGCATATTACTGATGTTTTCATGGATAAGATCAAGCTCTTATTAAAATTATTGATGGGGTGTTGTTCTTCTGGATTTTTTTCAAGAGTGTATAAAGAATATTTTTTGCCAAATTCTTGAGCAAATTCAACAATTTTTATATCTGGTTCTAATTGACTTAATTACATTCTAAGTTACTTTTAAGATAAATTTTTAACTGCAATTATTATTTTCTATTTAAAATATACACAGCTTCGCACTCTTAGTTACATTGGCCTCTTTCATATCTAAAATTAACAAATCTCTCAATCAAACTTTACTATATCAAAAAGGGATTATTTCCCTTGCAATTAGCACACTATTACCTGATATCACAGCTATCTACTTCCACCGAGATGCTTCTTCCTAAAAGGTGAATAGATACAACTATGGTGGATTTATACACGTCCTTTTCGATCAAAATCCCCTTAGCGCCAGCTAAAGGTCCGCTTATTATCTCTACGCTACTCCCCTCTTTCACATAGGGATGGGAGTTAATGGTGGCGTTATTCTCGGTTAATATCCTGATCGATTCTATCTCTTCATGCGGGATGGTAGATAACTCCTTTTTATTTATCCCCAAAACTCGCACCACACCTTTAGTCTTCAGAATCTCTAAATGTTTATAATTATCCATCTGACAATTTATGAATAAATAACCGGGAAATAAGGGAGTTTCTATATACTTTTTTCTATCTTTCCAGCGCCGTAAAGAATTAGCTACGGGAAGGAATGTGTCAAATTGCTTTCGAGATAATTCTTTGTTGACTTTAAACTCATGTCGGCTCCGTGTATAAATGGCATACCATTTAAAATTATTTTCATCCTTTTTTATGTCAACTATTTGGTTCATTTTGAGCCTGTCACTGTTTAAATACCTTAATTAAATTTAATTAGACATTTCTAATTTTGTCTTTATTCTTACGATGTTATCAAGAGCATCGGAATATTGTTTTTCATTTTTCCCATTAGCTTTTGCTAATTCTAAGACGAGCTTCCATTTAGCCAGTGCTCCATCATACTGTTTTACTGATTCATATGAGAAAGCAAGCGTTCTATGGAGACCAATATTTTCTGGAGAAAGCTTAGCTGCTTTCTCTAAATTGTAGAATCCTTCCCCTTTCCTTCCCAACCTTAACAAGGATAGGCCTTTATAATAATAAGGTTGATAATCATAAGGACAAGATTCAATTAATAATTCTGCTCTTTTTAATACCTCAACATAATCCTTTTGAGAATAGGAACTTCTAATAAGCAGTAGATTAAATGATTTATTAACTTCCTTATTTGCGGAGATGCAATTATTAAATTTCTCATTGATTTTATTAAGCTCCTGCCAATCCTTGTTGGAAGCCGATGCTGCTGCAAATTTATAAATTATGTCAACTTTCTTATCTGTAGGAGCTAATTTGATGCTCCTATAAAAAGCTTTTTTGCTATCACCCCAACGGTTTTTATTCCTTAAAAAGTTTGCTAATGATGAAAGAGCTTTATAAGATGATGGATTTATTTTCGCTAAAGTATAATATCCAGAATTGAATAAATACACTCGTTCTACTATATTAAGAAATAGATTACTCAAGAAAATGCCTGAAGAGTTTGATATTACAAAAACCTTTCTAAATTCATCTAAGGCTTTTTCTAAATTTTGGTTCCCAAGAGAATAAATTCCAATATAGTAATGGAGAAAAATATTTGAGGGGTCCATTATGATTGCCCTTTTAAATAGGAGATCAATATTTTCCGTATGCTCTAAAGTCGCATACATTAATGCTAATTCAAGATATACTTCAGAATTAAGAGGATTATGGCGTATTGATTCCTTTAATGCTACAATTGGTATTAATTTAGGATTGCCATCTGCCACCTTCAGGAAGGATTGAAGGAGTAATCTATTTTCATCCCTATCTCCTATTAAACTGGAATCAACATTAGCATAGAGATATTTTTCCCAATTGGCTTCATAAAATAATTTCCCAAATTCATAAAGATATTCTGGATTCGTCTCATTCAATGATACCATTTTACTGATATATTCAAATTGCTGATCGATGGTTGAATTATATATAGTATTTATGTATTTTTGATAATAAAAGTCTGCTATAAAATTTCGAAAAATTGATGAAACAAAAATTGATGATAATAACACAGCTGCTATGCAGAGAACAAACAAGCACAATCTATTTTTTATAATAACTCTTTTTTTAACAATTAATATATTCAAGTAATTACTCGCCTCTATATAGCTCAATTACTTATTTCCATTAAATCATATATTTACAGCGTCTTCTCCTCTTTCAATACCTTGCACTTCGTATCCAAACCTGATAGTCAACGCCAATATAATCGAAAATATTAAAGCATTAGCTGGGATATGAAGATTAAAGTCACAAAAGCTATGAATTAATATTGCAAAAATACTTCCAATGAAGAAAATTAAAATTTTATTCTTTGCCATAAGTTTAAAAGATGCTATCAAAAAAGCTAATAATCCCCATATAATTATCAAAAACCCGATAATGCCTGTTTCAGTTAACAATTGTAAATAGTCATTTTCTGGATATTGAAAAATAAGCCGATTATAAAAGGTCTTATATTTTGGAAAAATATACCTGAATGTTCCAAGACCTGATCCTAATAAAGGAAAATCTGATACAATATTTAAACTATCTTTCCAAACTAAGAAGCGCTTTTGAGAAAGGAGTTCATCAGGGTCTATTACAGTCAATAACCTGTCAGCTACTACAGAAAAGAGCTGTAGATAGAGGATGAATATAACAATGCCCATTAATAGCATGATAATAAAGGATATATGTTTCTTTAAAGTTTTATGAAATAAAAAGCTCAATAAAATAAATAAGAAAGAACCAAGAAAAGCCAGCATCCCTCCTCGAGATAAAGAAATAAATATAGTCGAAGCCATAATCAATGCCATATAGCTTAATATTATTTTTTTATTTATACTCTTGGTAATAGCGATAGCACTAAGTGCAAGAGGAATAGCCATCACCATAAATCCAGCATAATGATTCCGATTAACATAGGAGCCAAAAGGAGTTCCTCCATATCTTAGTTCCCTAAACCAATAAATCTTTCCATTCCAGAATGCCTTTTGAATTATTCCAAAAATAGAAAGACAAAACGCTACTATTACGATGGTGAGTATTAGCTTTTTCAATTGAACCTTGCTTTTGATATTGTTAATTACCAGGAAGAAAATAAGAGCGTACCCTATGATTTTAAAAAGCTCATCTTTAGTGGCATTGGGACAAAGAGAAAGGGAATAAGAAGTGTTTAAGGGATTTTTGGCTATTACTGATGCTTCTAATGCTTTGTAGCTTTCAGCATAGATATTACAAGTATTAGGTGAGATAAATCGAACTACACTCTCAGGTAAAGGAATTAATTGGATGATAATCAAAACAATAAAAATGATGATTGGTAAATTCAGCGGTGTTTTAAGATATCCGAGCTTGAAAGCAATGGGCTCTTTTTTAAATATAGTGAATTTCAATCTATTTTTTAGCCATACTTTTATGAGCCAAACTAAAGTCAAAGCAACAGCACTTAGGATAATAATGGAATAGCCCCAAACTTCTACTGAACCAAAGGCTAAGGGAGCAAATATTATTAAAGATATCAGCCCCTTTTCAATAATATGATTGCAAACTTTTATAGATTTTGTTTCCATAACCATCTACTTTAAAGAAATAAGAACTATCTTAAGTGCTCGTGCAAAAATTAATAATCCGCTTGATAATCTTCTAAATTCCTTGCTCCTATATTTTTTTGACTATTAGCGAAAGCGGTTAATACAATTAATTCGCATTCATCAAGGGTAAATACATTATAATTAGCTTCAAAATCTGCTCTAAAAGTCATCCCAGGCTTTAATGTTTTTTCAATAATTTTTCCCCTTTTATTTATTTTTAATTTCAAAATTCCTTTGTTTACGAAAATAGTCCTCACCTCATTTTCGCTGTTATTGCAATCATATTTTTGGTTTTTCAAGAGATGAAGTATGCTAGCTTGATATAGTTCATTTTTCTCAAATATAAATTCCAAACCCCAGTAATTATCAATTCTTTCAATCATTTTCATAAACTAAAAGATTTTTATCTTGCTACCTAAAGGCATACATGCTTTATTAGTTTTTGGAAATATCGGATTTTCAAAAAAGGGGAGCTCCTCTCCCTTTAAAATTGCTCTTGGATTATCCTCAACCATGGCCTCTGCTTTTTCAGTTCCAACTATCTTGGCTGCTTCTGCAACTGCTTCCCTTAAGGTTGGAGTTCTCCAATAAGCATCATGAGCATCCGATGCAATAACATGAACTAAGTTATGTTTAAGAAAAAGATGGGAAACTTCCTTGATATCAGCACCAAATTCTCCGATTATGCTCATAGCTGTGATCTGAGCTAAAGCGCCTGCTTGTATTAGCTCAAACAGCAGTTTAGGGCTTTGCATAAACTCAAGATTCCTTTCCGGATGAGTTATTATAGGTTTGTAACCATTGGATAATAACCTGCGAAAAACTTCTTTTGTGCCCAAAGGTATAAAATTAAAGGGGAATTCAATAAGAAAATAGCATTCATTATTCAGTGGAATTATTGATTTCTGATCAATTATCCGATGAATAATATCGTGCTGAAAATGCACATCGCTTCCTGGAAAGATTTTAATCCCATCAGGTGATTTGGCTTTTAACTCTTCAATTTCTTTCAGGATAATCTGCGGATCTTCGTTTCTATAGATTCCTTTTAAGATATGAGGTGTAGCTACAATAGCTTCAATTCCGTCCGCTTTTGCAATACGGCACATCTCCATAGATTCTTCTAAAGACGATGCGCCGTCATCAAATCCAGCAAGAATGTGAGAATGGATATCTATCATTAATTATTTTACCTCTTATTTCCAATCCGAATGGCTAACTTCTTATCGTGCATTCGGCTCTTCTTACTATAATAATAGTAATAATGCTTATAATAATAATCATGCTTATCCAAATTGATTCGATTTAAAACAACTCCAATTATGTTAGAACCTCTTAGCCTTTCCTTGCATAACTTCACCAGATCCCTGGGGGTCGTTCCCCCACGAACTACGATCATTACTGCATCAACTTTGCTAGCTAAGAGTTGGGCATCCGTGACTGATAGCATGGGAGGAGAATCCATTATTATAAAGCTGAAAGATTTCTTCCAGTCTTCTAATAGTTTATCCAGTTTAGTTGTAGTTAAAAGTACCGCTGGATTTGGCGGGATAGGACCGCTTGGCATGACAGACAGATTTGGAATTTCTGTACTAAAGATAGCTTCTCTATCATCTGTATTACCTGCTAAGAAATTTGAGATGCCAAATTTATTATATATTTTGAAAATTTTTGCAATCCTTGGTCTTCTGAGATCTGTTTCAAGGAGAAGGACCTTTTCACCCAATTGAGCTAAAGTTATAGCAATATTTATAGCAGTTGCTGTTTTGCCCTCTTCTGGCTGGCTGCTGGTTACTAAGATAGTCTTTGGAGGCGAATTAGCTGAAGAAAGTAAAATTGATGTTCTCAAAGCTCCATAGGCTTCAGAGATGATAGATTTAGTGTGGGTATGAACGATTTTTTCTATAGATTTAGGTAATATTTCCCTTCTGTTTCCCAAATGCTTTGTAGAATCATATGCATAAGGAGCGCTCCTATTTATTCCATCTAATGCTGGAATAATTCCTATAGTAGGTAAATTAATATACCTTTCCACATCATCTCTATTCTTGAGACTGTTATCCAAATAATCAAAGAAAAAAGCTAATACTATTCCCAGTATTAAACCAACTACAATGCTCAGGAGGATATTTATCTTTTTATTGGGCTTATATATGTTTTGGGGTATATCAGCTTTATCAACAATATGGACATAGGTGCTGCCTAATTCTTTTATATCAGCAGATACCCCAACCTCATTCTGTCTTTTGGTTAATTCCTGCAGCAGAGCTCTTTTATTATCTAACTCTACCTTTAAATTATTATAAATAATTCCATCTTTATATAGTATTACAGCTTTCTCTTTTTGTTGGTTAAGCATCTCTTTTATCGATTGTTCCTGCTTTAAAGCTGCTTGATATTCAGCCATGGCGGAGTTTCTGACTTTATTAATAATATCTTTTACCTCCTTATCCAATCGCTGCTTTGCCTGGGCAAGTTTTGAATTGAGCTGAATCATTTCAGGATATTCCTCTTTAAACTTTTTTGATTTCTCTGCATACTCCCTTTCTAACCCAGCGTACTCTTCCTTTAGCCGTTGGATCAGTGGGTTCCTGATAACCTCTGGAATGGAATCAACTGACACATTCATTACGCTTCTATACATGGCTTCTTTTTCTATGCGTTTTGCTTTTACCCTGGTATATTCTGTGTTGATGTCTGTTAATTGTTTAACAACTATATCCTCGTCATCCTTCAAGGCAAATATTTCCTTGTCTTGAGCATATTTCTGCATTTCACGCTCTTTGTCTGCAATATCATTCATGAGCTCCTTGATCTGCTTATTTAAAAAACTATAAGCCCGCTTTGCAGAAACATATTTTGCTTCTAATCGAGACTCAATAAAATGATTAGCCACCTCATTAGCTACATAAGCAGCCATCTCAGCATTATGGGATATAAAAGAAATGTTTATTATTTGACTATTCCTATCCGGCTCCACAACTAATCTTTTTAAAAATGCGTTTATTAAAAGAGGGTCAATTTCTGATTTACTTTTATTAGTGGAACCTAAGTTGAATATTTTTTTTATCCTTTTCTTCCAATTATTTTTCCCGGCTCCAGAAAATTCAGGATGCTTATTCAAACTAAGGCTATCAATTACTTCCCTGGCTAAAGACCTGCTTTTTATAAGCTCTACTTGAGTTTGGTAAAAGGTCTGCTGAGAGGCATCAATGGAATATATTTCCTCGAATGATAATATCTTGGGATTCTCTCTTTTGACTTGTACCCTTGCAGTAGCCCTATAAGTTGGTTCAATAAAAAAGGAAGCTAAAGTTACTATTGAAACTAAAATTATTAAAACGCTAATAATAGTCCAGCGCCCCTTTTTAATGACATGCCAGTATTCTCGAATATCTATTTCCCTCTTTTCTGTATCTTCCATCAGGATTACCTCAAGCCAAAAGAATCTGAATTTTTCTTATAGCTATTAAAGAAATGCTTCTGACTCCACAATTACAGCTTCTTTTTGCAATGCTATATTGTTTGTTTTTCCTTTGATAATATCTTTACATATTTATCTTGAAGGCTTTTTTCCTCCTTATCCTGGTCTGGCGGACCACATTCACCTTTGTCTTAGCTACTTGTTCAGAAAAGCCACCAGCTTGAGCAACAGCTTGAAGGATTGTAAGTTGCTCCCATTGCTTAATCTCTTTGCCAATAGGTACATTTATCTCAAAATTATGCATGGATTAGTATTCATAACTTAAGTTACTATAGATAGTAAATCCGTCCATATCGTAACCTATGTTCGTAGTCCTGACCCGGTATGCTCCCCCGATTCCAGTACTCAACCCCTCCAGCAACTTATATCTAAAACCTAATTGATATATATTAATGCGCTGGAGCATGATCTCATCTCCTTCTGCTTCTTTCAATGGGTACTTATTGTTAATAACAGTAGCTCCTAAATCAATTCCAAATTTATAGGTCAAATAAAAATTAAGCATACTCCTGTATAAATCAGTAATATAGTAATGAGCAAAATAGGAAAAATTAGTATCTCGTTCGTAGTCAAATATAATAGAAAAACGATCTATAAATTTATATCCTAACGATGCAGAGCCGGCTAAGCCCCAAAAATTTTCAATCTCAGGTGAAGTAAACAATAAATATTTATAGCCAATCTTAAAAGTTCCTTGAATTAAAGCGCTGGAATCAAACTCTGCGCCGAATAAAGCCTTATAAGAAGTGGAGTTTAAATCAGATGTAGGATTATCAAAACTATTATCTGTATAATTGATTTCTAAAAGAGCTCTTGTTTTCGGAAGCATTTGGAAATCAAATGTAAGCTTCCCTGAAGTCTCTTGATGGTTCAAAATTTCCCCTAATTTATATCCCCTGAAAATAGCTTCTGAATCATACTTTAACAACTCTTGCGATAATACTAGGTTCAGCGAAGTTTTCTTTGAAGGTTCATATTTAATGCCAAAAGCTGCGCTGTTTGTTGTATGGCGTGTTCTTATATCAATTTCCCAACCATATCGATCTCTAACATGAGCGAAACCTTCCTCTATAAATAGAGAGAAGCGCGAAAAATCGATTTCGAGATGGGCATCAGCATATCTATTAAGAAAATTCTGAGAGCTAGTTCGGCGAAACCAAAGGTAACCTAATTCACCTCCAAAGCTGAGAAAACCTCTTCTTCCAAGCAGGACAATTGACCTTAGTCCCCCTGTAGGTGTAGCTGTAAAGTCTGCAACAGGTTCGGTAGGAGAATAGAAAATATTACTATCGTAACCCACATTCTTTATGGAAAAAAATGGCTGTATTCTGAAGGGCCCAATCTTCAAATCAGCGGAATAGGCACCTAGAGGCAAATCATTCTGCTTTGACTTCTTTTTTTGCTTCTTATTTTCTAAGACCAATGCATGAGTAGAGTAAATGCTAAAAGCTAATAGTATTACTAACAAATAAAATAACAAGAAAATGCTTTTGCTTTTCATTTTTATTAATAATAAATGCGATAGCAAAGATTGCAATTCTATCTATTAATCATAGAATAGAAAAAAATGCTTCTATCTTTTTAATAGTAGAAGGAGTAAACAAACATACAAGGTCGCTTCCCTATTACCATCCCTTTTTAAATAATTAGTTAAAAATCTTTATTTTAAGACTTTTCTGGACTGGCAACTGCCTTATAAATTCCATATCCTGCACCAGCAGCCGCACCAATAATTATCACTGCCAACCAACGCCTCTTTTTCTTTTTCTTATCAGGATCCTCAGGCGATACTTTGTCTGGCTTTAAAGATAGTGAAAGAGGTGTTGGAAGATCAGCCCTGACTGTAACCATCATATCGCTTTGGATATCACCCTCTTTAGTAATTACAACTATGTTATATTCTCCCACTGGAACATTATTTATGGCATAAAGACCATATTCATCAGTTGGTCGACTGGAATAGAACTTCTCTGTTACTGGATCATAAAGCTTAACCACAGCTCCCTTTATTGGAGTAGAAAAATTTTCCGCAACAACCATTCCAACAACTGAACCAACATTTGGATCTGCTGATATTTGGGGAATTGAAACTGTCATTAAGATCATAGAAACCGATAAAAAAGTTGCCAGCAGTTTCACATAAATTTTTTGTTGCAAATTCATATCAGCTCCTTAAATTAAGCTTTAGTTAACAAAAATTAATTATTTATTTACATGTGATTTTTTTATTGAAATATTATGAAATTTATAATAATATACAAAAGGAGGCTGTGTACTTTAGAAGTTAAATTCGTTTGCTTATTGGTTAGCCAACGTTTTTTGATCTAAGCTCGCAGCCTCCTTTATTTAAAAAAAGATCTCGCAATGTTCTTTATAATTATTCACTAGTTCTTTTCCTCAACGAATTTAAATTGACGGCTAAGAATTTTAATTATATAAACTGTTTGTTGCTTTGTCAAGAGTAAATCAACTATTTGTTGCTTTTAATATGGGTAAATAAATTATGTCAAATATCGCTGATAGATTAAAAGAAATTGTAGGAGAGAATGTTGCCCAGTTTGCTCGCGAATTAGGTATACATCGTCAGACCTTAGACAATTATCTTAAGGGTAGAATTCCCAAAGCAGACTTTTTAGATAAACTATCTAAAGCTAAAAATATAAATATTAATTGGCTGCTAACAGGGGAAGGAGAACCTTATCTAAAAACCAGGAGCGAAGAAACCTCCAAAATTCAACCTGAAAAAGAGCCAGAAAAAAGAAGACAAAAAGAGAAGGATTTAAGCAAAACAAAAGAAAAGATGAAATTAACTTCTCCAAAAAAATATTTGAAAATACGTAAGAAACTATTTGTTGCTCTAACATCAATATGCGTAATAGTATTAGCTATCATTATTTATCGTATTTTTATGACAGAAAAAGCAACTAACATATCAATACTAGGAAAAGATAAAACATCTATCGCTGTATTACCCTTTAAAGATTTAAGCCCTCAAAAAAATCAGGAGTATTTCTGTAATGGAATAGCTGAGACAATTATTAGTAAGCTTGCAAGAATACAAGAGCTTAAAGTGATTTCTCTGACATCAGTAATACATTATAAAGAAACTGATAAAAACATTGAAGAAATGGGCAAAGAACTTGGAGTAGAAACAATTCTCACAGGCAGTATTCAAAAAGAAAACAATGACATTCGTGTTATTGTGCATCTAATTAATACAAAAGATGCTTCGCAAATCTGGTCAAAAACTTATGATAAGGAGCTTAAAGGTATTTTTATTATTCAAGATGAAATTGCGCAGGAAATTGCTCGTGAGTTGAATATAGAACTTAAAAAAGAACAGAGAGATTTATTAGTAAATAATTGCCCTCGTAATACAGAAGCTTATAATCTCTATCTAAAAGGACGCTATTTCTGGAACAAAAGAACAGAAGCAGGAATAAATAACAGCATAGAATATTACAAAAAGGCACTTGAAAAAGAAAAAAAATTTGCACTTGCTTACGTAGGAATAGCAGATAGCTATAATTTGCTTGCAGATTATGCTTTTCAATCACCGAAGCAAGTTTTTCCCAAGGCAAAATCTGCAGCAATAAAAGCTTTAGAAATTGATAGCCGGATTGCTGAAGCTCATGCTTCCTTGGCATTTGTTTACAAAAATTATGATTGGAACTTTCCAAAGGCTGAGAGAGAATTTAAACGAGCAATTGAATTAAATCCAAATTATTCTTTTGCTCATCATTGGTATGCATGGTATTTAACAAATATGGGAAGAATCGAGGAAGCCATTGAAGAAATTGAATATGCCCAAATGCTCGATCCTTTGTCTCTCATTATAGGAGCAGATGCTGCTATTCTTTTTTATTATGCACGTAAATATGACCAAGCAATAGAAAAATTGCAGGAGGTTCTTTCACTTGATCCTCATTTTTGGGTAGCTTATTGGTATTTAGGGATTATTTATTCAAAGTTGGGAAAAGAAGAGACAGCTATTGTAGAGATACAGAAAGCACAGCAATTAACAGAAAAATCGAATTTTTCTTTAAAACCACTTCTGGCAATCAGATATGCCTTTGCAGGAAAGCAAGCTGAAGCTAAAAAGCTGCTTAACGAATCATTAGAGTTATCTAAGGTTAAATATCTCCCTCCGGTTTCAATAGCATTAATTTATACTGGGCTAAATAAAAAGGACCTTGCTTTTGAATGGTTAGAAAAAGCATACAGAGAGCGTGATCCAAGACTACTTATGATCAAAACAAGTCCAAGTTTCGATAGCTTGCGCTCGGATCCTCGCTTCACTTCATTGCTCAATAAAATGAACCTAAAATAATGAGCATCTAATATTCAAAAATTCCTTTCCAGATATATTAATATATATTCTATCAGCAAGTGGTTTTTTACCATAACATCAAACATTGCCTTCCTGTAATTATTTTTTAATTAGAGATATCTATTCTATATAACATAATTTATAGACAATAATATTAATATTAAAACCTATGCATTTACTGAGTGTGGTAAAAGTGTGGTAATTGAAATGAAAAGTGAGGAAAAATGAGGAAAAGTGAGAGAATCTAAAATCCTTGTAAATAGTTGCGTGATAAGAGAGTTAGCTTATTTTTCAATAGTTTACAGATATCTTAAAAAATCCCTTGTTCTGACTACGGATCAGAAGGTCGGGGGTTCGAATCCCTCTGGGCGTGCCATTGTTTTTAACAACTTACTTCCTATCAACCTGCAAATTATCTTGGTAGCTATTAATTGTCAAATCAAGCAGTTATTATAATCTCGTTAATATCTCTGGGTAAATCTTCAATTCATCAAATCATTATTTTTAAATTTAAAATCTTGACTTTTATAAAATTTAATTTTAACATAGACTAAAATTAAATAGTATCATTGGAATAATTCAACACGGTGTGTATTAAATAATGCCAAGCAGCAAGGCATTTATGTTAGGTTTTTTTTCGATTTTCAAATTGGTATATATAATAAAAACAGTATCCATTTTTAACGTATGAAAGGGAGGGACATGAGGTATATTAAGCTATTATTAATTTGTCTCCTTTCACTGCTTGCCTTCATTGCTTGTGATGATAAAGAATCATCTCCTGCAAGCCCTACACAACCCAATACACCCCCAACATCCACCTTCGCTGTTAGTGCTGCAAAAGGCAATTGTCCTTTTAAAGTACAATTCGATGCCAGCGGCTCCAGCGACACCAGTGGCACTCTTAAAAGCCAATCGTTGAGCAGCAAATCCATCGCCAGCTATAAATGGGATTTTGGAGACGGGAATTCCAAACAGGGCAAAATAGTAAACCACATCTATAGGTCCGCTGGAGCATTCCAGGCAACGTTAACCGTTACTGATAATAATGGAACAGAAACCAGCTCATCAAAAACGATTACTGTAAGAGCGTTAACTGGAGGCTGGACTGGTTGGCTCAATTGGGATGGAGAAGACGTTGCGTTGAAGTTATATTTGCTTCAGCAGGACAGAGACCTGAGCGGCGAAGTAATCTGGAAATATAAAGGTCACACAATCTATAATGATGAGATTACCGGTAGATATAAAACTGACGATACTATTGACATGATGTGGGCTGATAAAAGGAGAATGTATACAGCGGTTATTATTGAAGCGGAGCCGAATAAGTTATTTGATAGAATTGATGGAAGATTCTATCAAAGTGGCTTTACCGGGCAAACATTTGTTATCCAGAAGGTAAGTGATGAACAGGTAATCCCCGCTGCATTTGATGAAATGCAAATCCTTAATGCACCAACAATTAACAGCAAGAATAGAATTGACTTACTTAATCTGATGCGCAGGAAACTCAAGTAGTTTTCCAAATTATTACAGAATCAATAAATTATTCTGTGCTCACTGAGAAGATATCTTTGGCTGGTAAAACCAGTAGTAAAAACTGTTAATATCAAAAGCGCTTTTTAGAAAAAAGAAGCTGAGAGTACCTTTTTTGTGTTTTATCTGATCTGAAGGGATGATAAACGTACTTTCTCTCCACTTTCCGTGTAGAGGAGTTTCTTCAAATTTCCACCTGCCAATAAATTGATCATTAAAATATACCTTTACCTCCTGGTTTCGAACCGCAGGATCATAACGTTTTAAAATAATGAGTGATCGATTGGGAAATAGCTGGTTCAGCGTGAATTCTTCTTTTCCACGGAATGCTCTTCCATCATCCTCGCAAAGAATGCTACCCGGATAAGAAAATTCCCTGGATCCCTGCCAGGTCTGCAAGTCAATGGTATAATCAAACTCCCTTTCAGAGTCAGGATTTCCAATATCGAGCTCGCCAATTTTTTCCATATCCTTTATTGACGTATGATGATATGCATTCGAGATATTAGGAGGCAAATAATAAATTTTCACATTTGATTGTCTCCAGGATTTGAGCGGAAAGCGCGCTTCGGCGATAATATACTTTTCCTCAGGATACTTGTCTTTTCTCCAGGCCTTGGCATACCCGGGATACAGGTCCGGTCTCCTGGCCCCATCCAGAATTACTATAGTAGCTTTTGAAAATGCCCTGGGCATCTGCTCCAAAAATCTTATAGGTATGACCGGTTGATAACCGGAACGAAACTCCAGATAGCTCAACATCTCCGGGTCTATTATTATTTCTCTCCCTGAGAGATACTTGATAGTGTCCCAGGTCCATCTTCTATCCTGAGCGCAATCCTGATAAAAATAAGCTTTCGTCCAAACCCAATAAACTGACGAAATAATTAAGAATAGAAAAATTATCCCGGAAGATATTTTTATAACTTTGCTGCGAAACCTTATTAACACGGCAAAGGTAATGCCAATAGCCATTGCTGCGGGCATCGAGGCGATATGCAGAAAACGCGGCAGCCGATGGATGGGAATATAATGCGGAAGCAACTGTAAGGGGGCAAATTCCATGACGAATAAGTAGAATAGGCTGAGAACTATGGGCAACCTGGATGCTTTGAAACGTTTGGAAAAGGCGAAGGGTAAGCAGCAGAGGAAAAATAGAAAAAAGTAGCCATAGGGAAGAAAGAAATAGCCTGAATGACCTTCTTTCCCTATGCCCAGCATCAATTTTGGATAGACCAGGAGAAATGATTTTAAGCTGCTTGCTTCGGGAATAAATCCGGAAGGCTTATGGACTAAATTGAACCTTTTTTCAATGTGGTAATGTGCGAGAAAACTCCCGCTTTGATAGAAAAAGAAAAGGCACAGCAAAAGATTGGCTCCAAGCCATCCGACACTCCAGGCAACGAGAGACTTATAAGCTCCTTTTCTTAATTGTTTCCATAAAGTGAAAGCCAAAACTCCTGAAAAGAGCACAACTGCTACGAGAGCGTTGAGCTTAATCCCTACGGATGCACCAACAATGAAGCCTAATAAAAAAGTAAAAATGAGATATTTTTTTTGATGAAATTTCTTATAAGAGAAAAGAAGCAAAAGCCCCCCACCCCAGACAAAGGTGGAGAGCAGAATATCATTGCTATATGTTGTTGCGTTAACCGCATCCAGGGGAAAGATGAGATACGCCAGAGCTCCCAGGATTCCGGCCAGTGGGCTGTGGAACCTGTTGCCTGCTAAATAGATTATTACAATATTGAGCAGAGAGGCTATTAATATGGGGAGCACGAAGCTCCACTCCTGCCAGCCGAACAGATAAACAGGGATGGCAGTAACAAAAAGAAGCACTGGGCGACAGGCAAAAACGGCAAACTCATCAATCTTAGGATAATTTCCCTTCAGGATAAGGGACACGTACTGCGCATAGGTGGGATCATCCCCCAGCACAAAGCCGGAGAAAAAATAAAGGCGAATCATAACTCCCACAAGGAGCAAACAGATAATTATACCTATGTGCTGACTAAATCGAAGCTGCTTCCCCTGGAGGGTAAAACCAGAAAAACGGCTTCTAATATTTTGCTTCAATTTACTTAATAGTCGTCCTTAATATTACTAAGAATAATGGGACTACCTTGAAATGAAAAATACCTGAATTCACAACTTATAAATTACCGCAAAAGATTCTTCATGTAAAGGATTTCTTATGCTGCGGTTCCTCTAAAAATGGCAAGCCTTGAGATTGCTGTGCATTAAGATCAAGCTCTTTCTCTACGAAGGAATACTTTGTAGAGACAGCCCTCGTGGTTGTCCGAAAAGCTGCTTCGGACAGGGACAAGCCCTGTCCCTACACGGATGCCCTTTGTGTGCTTGATATAATGAAGTGGCTTTGCCGCCTGTCCCTACTTTATATGACCAGAAATAGCTTCCATTTTATACTTAAAAAAAGTTCACCCAATTTTTGCTTTCTATTTGCAATTTCGCATAACCTTAAATAAAAAAAATCTTATAGATATTGAAGATTCATTTTTGGCGAAAGTATAAATTCTTATGCAGGTTTGGGGAGGACAAGAAAAATACGCTTTAAAATCACGCGGTTAGTTAAAGCAGACTCCTGATTATTGAGTTTTAATAAAAAGATATATTAAAGATTATTTTCCTTTCCTTTGTTGTTAAATTGATGCGAAAAGTTCCGCTGGAGAGTTAAAGCTATTTCTCAATTAATTTAATCTGCATCAGTATATTACATCAATATAAATATAATAATCGATGGAGCAGTTTTTACAACCGGGGACGTTTATTACTATATGAATCCAGCACCAGTCATCCGAAGGAGTGCCGACGACTTCCATATAAAAAGCTGATGATGAACCATAACACTTATTATCAGCCGGAATCGTTCCCAGATATTCATAACCATCAGATACTGGAAATATATTATCCGAGGGATCTTCAATATATAGGTTAGCAGCTACTTTTTTTGCAGGAGCTGTTCCAACATTTTTAATGGAAATACCAATAGTTAATTTCTTTGAATTAGGTGGTATATCATAAACTTCTCCTCTTGGTATTCCATTAATCGTAACAGAGCACCATTTCAACAAGGGATTTCCTATTGATGTAGTGGTTGGTCTTTTTGTGGTTGTAGTGGTTGTTGGTATAGAGGTTGTGGTGGATGTAGAAGTGGAGGTAGTTGTCAGGTTTCTGGAAGTAATGAGAGTGGTGGTGTTGGTAGGTGAACTTTCCGGTTTGACAGTAGTTGTGGTGCTGGAAGAGGTGGTGGTCTGAGTGGTGCTATTCGCATTCTGTCCTGCGACCTGCCCATTCAATGCTGATGTGGATTCTGTAGGAGACTTCGATTTACAACTTACATAAAAAGCTACAACAGCCAAGATAAGAATAAAACAAAGAATAAAATACCAGTGGAAATTTTGCCTGTTCATATATTCCTCTTTCATAATCTAATTTGACTACTTAGAGGAGTAAAAAGTGGCTTTTTTTCTATTTCTTCGGTTGGCAATTCTTAGATGCAATATATATTATACCACGTTAGCACATTTTTTTCATTAAATAATGTACATGAACTAAGCAGAATATATTTAATAGCTGCGAAAAGCTATTTATGGCTCTTATTCAAGCTTTAGCTTTTTATCGAATCTTTTGCAACTGGGAAATGATGATATTAATCATCATACGGCCAATAAAAACAAATTTTAAATTGGAATTTTGGCTCATGCGTTGCACCCTGCCATTGCAGCTTCAAATAAATATCAATGCACTCTGGTAAAAATATAGTTGATTTTATAATTTGCCCAGCGTCCCGAGCCCAACAGCCATACCAAAATATATTACTAACAGGATGCTCTCTACAATAACTATCATTTGGGAGGGTGTGAATCACAGGAGGTTCAAAATGATTCATAGCTCGCCTGTCAAAATATTTTGTACTAATTAGGTTTTCAGGAATAACCTTAACATTATTTGCCGGAGCACCACCAACATTTTTAACCCGGACATATATTTTCACGCAGTACCCCTGGATAGGAATCCTAATGGTGCCACCATTTTTAATAAACAATTTATGTGGCAGATCTTCTGGTGGCACAACTCCCTTTGAATTAAGAATTGGAAAATTCCGCCTTTCATAAAGTACCATAATATCGCAAAACTGCACATCAGGTAATTGGCTTATTGTTGTAGTAGTCGTCGGTAGCACGCCAATAGTGGTGGTAGTAAGGTTTCGAGAGGTGACGATAGTACTGGCGGTAGCAGCCGGGTTCAAGGGTTTTATCGTCGTCGTTGTGCTGGAGGAGGTAGTTGTTTGAGTAGTGCCTTTCGTACCTCTGGCTGCCAGGGTTTCAGTTGAAGCTGCAGTAGCATCAGTGGGAGATTTGGATTCACAACTTAAATAAAAAACTAAAATTCCTATAAGAAGAATAAAACATAAAATACAATAGCTGTAATTTTTCTTTCCTATAATAATATTATCCTTCATAATATACCCTCCTACTTGAAGGTTGAAAATGTTTATCTCACTTTTTTAAAAATCTATTTATATATAAAATATATTATATCACCATAACATATTTTTTTCATAAAAAAATATGAGAACGTACCAAAAATATTTTGCAACAAATAAATTCGCAATGTTCAGGAATAAATAATACCGAGCGTCTTTCTTCTGAGTCGAAAACAAGATCGTGTCTAAGATATTTATATGAATATATTTTTTCTTTTTGGAGCTCATAAAATTTTAGCAACCGCAAAGATAAGATTAATCTACCACCTGAACACAAATTGTAAACTGGAAGTAGCTGCTGAGCTCGATGGCCGTGCGGTGGTCGTTTTGATGATTAAGGAGGTTGTTTGTGTTGTATTATTTGCACCCTTGGCTGCCAAAGTCTCACTTCAAGGTGCAGTAGCATCTGCAGGAGATTTGGATGTACAGCTTAAATAGATGGCTACTACACTTACCTAAGAGAAGAATAATACAAGGAAGGAAAAAATTTATAGAAATTTTCCCTGTTCACAAACATCCCTTTTTCACAATCTAACTTAGTTACTTGAATGAATAAAAGGAGATTTTAAACTTTATTGCTGATGGAAGCTATTCTAAAATGCACTAATAAAATAGCACATCTTTCTCATTAAAAACGCACGGAAGTTAAACAGAATATATCCGCTTGCTATGAATAACTATTCATAGTTTCTGTTCAAGTTTTAGCAAACTATCGAGCCCTTTGCACTTGAGAAAGGATAATACTAATGGGGAACGGAATTATTCGGATATCCATAACACTGAGTAAAACTGAATTCTGAATCCCATCTCGCATCTTTCCAGTCCAACTTAAATTTGTTCACCACACAGGCAATAGTAGTTTGAGAGGTTACTGTATTTAGTTGAATTTTCTTGCATTGATAAAAAGAACTAAGTGGATGCTTTACACATACGCCATCATTTGCAAGAAATGCTATCTCAGGAAGTACAGGCATAGGAATTGTAGGATCACCAGATACTCCTCTGTAAATATTTTGAGAAGTTGCTAGCCCGGATAGAGGAATAATCTTAACATTTTCTGCCGGAGAACCACCAACATTATGAACGTAGAAATTTAAGCTCAAGCAATATTCCCAGGGAATGTGCACAGTATCGCCATTGTAAATGGTTATCTGTTTTGGTACCTTTGACACTCCTTTTGCGCGCTGCGTGCCAACACCATCCCACATGAGTTTATAAACTCCAATAATATAGCAAAATTTCACATTAGCCGGGTGAATTATTGAGGTAGTGGCACCTGGAATTGAAGTTGTTGATGTAGTAGTAGATGTGGTAGAGGTAGTGGTCAGGTTACGCGAAGTGATGATGGTCGTGGAGATAGAAGCTGAGCTCAATGGCTTTATCGTCGTCGTTGTGCTTGAGGAAGTAGTTGTTTGAGTGGTACCTTTCGCATCCCTGGCTGCAAGGGATTCCGTCGAAGGTACGGCAGCATCGGTAGGAGATTTCGACTGGCAGCTCAAATAAAAAGCTACGGCTCCTAATAGAATGATGAAACCGACGATAAAAACTCTATAAGCTTTGACTTTACGAAAAAATAATATTTTCATATAGTCTTACCCTTTAAATGATTAACAAAACATCATAAACTTCTTCTAATAAATGATGGTAACAAGATAATATTTGCATTATACCATTATTTCAGGTATCTTTCACAAAAAAATTAATTTTTTTTAATTCTCGCTCGTCCACCATTTAATCCAGGATCAAAAATAATAGAAATTATGTAAAAAAAGCTTATTGGTATTTCTTATTAATCCTGAAATTATAGAAACAACATTCTCCGGTTGTGTTTATTTATCAGAATAATATTGCCTTATTTTAGCGATATATGCGCAGCCTATCTGGCTGTTTGTCCGGACTTTCATCCATTTTCTTTCTTTTCGATTTTATAGAGGGCATATCTGTAATATTTCTCTTTATATTCCTTGATCAGGGTGGTTTTGTAATTACATATGATATTCTCGCAGAATTCATTTTGCACCTTATCGGGAACATTGCACCAGAAGCTGTAATGAAAATAAATCCCTCCGGTATATCTATTAAAGAGACTGTCTAAAAGGGGCTTATCATAGGTCGCCATGGATGCCTGTGCAGCATTTTTTCCCCATAAGAAAAACATATTGGGATTATGAGACACAATCAAGGAATCCACAGGCAGCAATTCATCCATCTCTTTTGCATAATCATAATCCGCCCGCGCTCCCCAGGCTTCCTGACCCACAGCACGGACATAGGGAAGAAAGTTAAGCAAGGTTATGATTAATATAAGTACAATCAGTGTTCTCAGATAAAAGGGCTTGGTTAATTTCGAAGTGATATCCTCCATATGCTTGAGTCCAAAGCCTGCTAATAATGCCAGAGGCATATAAGATACCAGGGAAAAGCGGACATCCGCTCCATATTCGTAGCTTCCAGCATAGAAGATGACGAATATTCCCCAAAATAGAAAGAACCACAGGAATATAACGGACTTCTCCTTCCATTTTTTAGGAAAGAATATGCCAATGAAAAAGAGAATGGAAAATAACAAGGGAAATTTTACGTTATCGAGATAAAAAAGACCGTTGGTTTTGATGTTATGCGAAAAATACTTCAGGGCTAATTTACTACTGGTAGTAGCCCCCCAGGCTTCGCCACTCATGGCATAAAAATGCACTGCAACTGGTAGTACCAGAACAAGGGAGATGATAGTGTAGAGAAAATATTTTTCATCTTTTAAAATATCTTTTTTAAACAGGAGTAAAGAGAGAAATACAATAAATATAATCATTGGTGATTCGGGGCGGAACTGAATGGCAAATGCGAGCATTGCGATGGCTAATACAAACAGCAAAACTTTGGATTTCTTTATAAATAGAAGCATAGTTAAAAGGGCGAGCCCGGCGAAGCACGAGGAGCACAGCTCGGCTGAGGTGTTGTTCGACCAGATCAGGTTTACCGGGATGAAACAGAAGATAAGAGATGCGTAGATGCCGGCGATGTGGCTTTCGAATAAGATTGATGCAATAAAGAAGATTGTTAGTAGAGATAAACCATAAATCAAATTGTTCATTATATAGGAGACACTCTCATGGCAGCCAAACAGCCTGTAAGCAATGCTCAATAGAAAGGGGTATCCATTGGGTTCTTTGTTATACTCGCTCTGGTGGCAGTAGAACTCATCGTAATCTATATCCCCATAATTGCACATCTGAGCTTTATTCAGATATGCTATGTTTTGACCGATATGTTGATAGATGGTTTCGTCATAGTAGATGCGGTGGGTCCTTGCAGGAATTAGCCCTGACATTAAAGCTCCCAAAACAGCTATTACAATAACGATGATACGTATGTGCCTGGGAAGATTGGTGAAGAGTTCTTTGATAGATTTATAATTTAGAATTGCCAAAAATAGTATAAGAAAAAAATTTATTGCCAGAAATAAAGGAGAGATAAACTTTAGCTGTTCTTTGAGCTGCCAATTCTCATAATGCGTAATCCATAAATACAAAATAGCAAGCCAAAGAATACAGCTAAAAATGATGACTAATTTGGTTTTGTATTTTCCTTTTTCTTTCATTCCACCCCCTTAACAATATAGTTACCTATTGCCAGATAATCGGCTTTCGATTTAATCAATGTTTTGACTGCATCCTCTGGGGAACAAACAATGGGGTCACCGTGAATATTAAAACTGGTATTAAGTATGACTCCGTGACCAGTTAGCTTCTTTATTTCATGCAAAAGTTTTTCATAGGATGTCTCATTACTATCAAGAATCTGCGGACGGCAGGAACCATCTATGTTTATAACACCTTTAACCACTTCTCGCATATCTTCTCTGACCGTATAAGCCATAGTCATGAATTTATTCGATCTGCTATTATAATTTTGCAGCAAATCTCGTGCATCTTTATCCAACATAGTGGGACAAAAGGGTTGATACCACACTCTTTTTTTAAGCTTAAGATTTAAGTTATCCTTGATTTTCTCAGAGTCGGACATTGCTACAATACTTCGAGCACCCAAGGCTCGCGGTCCAGCTTCCATCCTTCCCTGAAACCACAGCACTATGCTCCCCTGAGTTATTAATTGTGCAACCTCCTTCCAGATATCTTTTACCTGCGTAAAATGAAGAGTGTGCTTTTCCAATGTATTTTTGATTTCCTCGTCAGTATATTCCAGGCCGAGATATAAATCGCTAAGATTATAGGAAGAAATACTATTAAGCTCGTAATTCGCCAACATAGCGGCACCCAGCGCCAAGCCACCATCACCCATATGCGGAAAGACAAAGCAATCTTCAATCTGTGGATGGTCCTTTATTTTCATATTAACCTTAATATTTGAAAAGACTCCACCGGAAAGCGCTATCTTTCGGAGGGCGGTATCTTTGGTTATATTTTCAACTAACTCAACTATCTTCGCTTCTAACACTCTCTGCGCCATATAGGCAAACTGTTCAGAAGGATATTTCCAGAGGATTTTCTTGAGCCTGTCGTATATCTGCAACGTGCTGTATTTGGCTTTAATATTTAAACCTTCAACGCGGAAAAAATCCATCAAAGGATTGTCTTCATCATCGATGGGATAGGCGTAATTGGCCAGAGCCATAACCTTTCCTTCATCTTCAAGCTCCCTCATGTTCATCAAATTGGTGACATGCTCAAAGAATATTCCGAAGGAATCCTTCCCGGAAATGGATGAAATGAGATTGAGTTTATTATCTCGAAAAGTGCTGATGGTTCCTGATAAACCGTCACCAATGCCATCTATTGTGAGCACAATACATTCGTCAAAACCGCTGCAGAAGGCAGCGCTTGCTGCGTGGCACAGATGGTGATTGAGGAAAAGTAATTGAAAGTCGCCAAATCCTAATTGTTTTAACTTTTTTGCTACCACAAGCTTGCTGATGAATTCATAAAAACCATTCGGTTTATATTCGGTTAATTTATATTTCACCTTCTTCTTGAGATAGGTAAATCCTTTTGGCATTTTTTTTCTTCGTCGAATCAAATAGTATTCCTCTTTAAATGAGGGGAAAAGCCTGGCTAAGGTTTTGGCAAAATCGTACGTGGAAATGGCAATGTGATTGATATCTTCAGGAGCTAAATTGCAATAGGTCAAGCATGCTTCAATTGAGTTCTGGGGGAAAGCTACCTCCAACTTTCTTCGGGTTAATCTCTCTTCATTAATGGCAAACAGAATTTTATCTCCCTTAAGCAGAGCAGCACCAGAATCGTGGCCATCCCAAATGCCTAATGTATACATTGATTTTAGCTTCTTTCCTGTTTTGTTAAGAGAGATTTAATAAAATGATTAGCTTGCACCAATGAATTCCATATGGTGGAGAATCGAATCATCTTAAGTGCAGCAGAGATTTTTTGGGGTCTATAATAGAAAGATTTGTAAGCCTTTTTGATAAGTTTATCTGCTTCATGAGGTTTTAAATCTGACAGATTCATTATCACTCTGGTTTGATTAAATTTTTCCCAGTTATCATTTTCAATCCATTGATTCTGTTTTGCCATCTCATACAACTTTGAACCGGGAAATGGTACTGCTGAATAAAATTGAGCAAAATCTAAAGGTAAGGAATGAGCAAAGTTGATAGTTTCTTGAGCTGTTTCAATTGTTTCGCCTGGTAGACCGATAATAAAATGGCCTACTGTTTTAATCCCCATATTTCTGGCTAATTCAACTGCTTTTTTTGTTTGTTCCACAGTAATTTTTTTCTTACAAATGTCGAGTATCTTTTGACAGCCTGATTCTATGCCATAGCTAATCATCCAGCAGCCGGCATCAGCCATATTTTTTAACATTTCTTCGTCCACGGTGTCAACCCTGCTGTTGCATACCCACGAAATGTTTAATTCCCTATCCATAATCAATCTGCAGAGATTCTTAACATATTTTTTGTCCAGGGTAAACGTATCCGCCCAGAAGAAGAAATTTTTAATATTATAGTTCTCAACATTATATTCTATTTCCTCCACAACTCGCTCAGGCGAACGTTTCCGCACCTTATTCCCATAATATGTCTGGGTAGTGCAAAACGTGCATTCATAAGGACATCCCCGTAGAGGAGAGACGATTAAAAAACGATGCCCTTTAAGCGGCATTCTATAGCAATCCAGGTTGACAAGATGCCATGCTGGCATGGGAAGCTTATCTATATTTTCTATGAACGCTCTATCCGGATTGTGGATAATATGATTATCAGAATCCCTATAGCTAAGTCCATTAATCGTTCTGTATCCTCTGCTTTTTTCCAATGCAAAGACCAATTCCCTTATGGTATATTCCGGTTCGTTTCTAATAATAAAATCCAGATCAGGATGTTCTTGCAAACAATCCTCCGCGAACACAGTTACATGGGTGCCAAAAGTGGCTGTTTTTATTGAGCTGTCAAGAGCCTTGATAAAGCTTGATAATTCCAAATCGCTTTGAATCGAAGGTGTGCCTGAGCTCCAGATAATTATATGAGGAGAGAAAGCATATATTATCTTTTTTAATGAAGAATGATTGATTGCTTCAGCAGAACAATCGTTGACCTTTACGATATGCCCATCATTTTCCAGTAATGCAGCTATGGTAGCCAATGATATGGGGGGCCATACAGTAGTCCATAAACTACTTTCCTGCGTGCATCTTCCTTCTCGGATGAATTTTTTGTTATCTTTGCTGGGGGGGTTTAGAAGTAAAATTTTCATTTTATTAATGCTATTTTGACACTATATTATAGAGGTATTTTGAATCCATATCGAATATGCACATTAAAAAAACAGATATTTTATTAATGAATAAATATATCTCAAGGAATGCTTCCACAGCTTTATATGAGAATCTCCATGTTTCCGTTTGTATTCATGTGTAGGCACTTCCGTTATCCGATAACCTTTCTTTAAAGTCTTCATTATCATCTCTTGCTCAATTGTAGTCTTATTCTCCTTCAAGTCAAGCGCTTTTAGCACGGGGGTTTTTATCGCTCGAAATCCGTTTTGACTATCGCTCAACCGTACTTTGTATCGCCAATTGATGCAAGCAGTGATAAAAGAACTCCCCATTAATCGAAAACATTCATCGAATCCGCCATGGAGTTCGCTGGAGCCTCCGGTAAGGCGAGAGCCGGTAACATGGTCAGCTTCATCTTTTAAAATTGGTTCTATAAGACGCGCAATATCATTGGGATCATGGGAGCCATCGGCATCGAGGAAGACCGTAATTTCACCGTTAATATGTGGAATGCTGCTGCGCATGGCTTCGCCTTTGCCTTTTTTGTGGTCTAATATTATTTTTGAGCCCAATTGCTCCGCAATCTCTCTGGTTTTATCAGTGGAGTGTCCATCTACTACTATAATTTCATCGGCAGAAGACTGGCATCTCTTTATAATTTCCCCAATTGTTTTCTCTTCATTCATAGCGGGGATAACAACAGTAATTTTTAAATCTTGATTAGGCATTTTAATCCGTACCGCATATGCTTCCTAATGATTTAACCCTTTCCTCTATTAACATTAATAGCAAATCCTTGTTAGTAGTGTACGAGGAAATATCTTGAAAAATAGTATAGCAGAGTTAAATTAAATGGTGCAATCATAATTCAAAGTTTGATAATAACAAGATTGCATAAAATTTTTATGCCAGTCGAAGAAAAAGCTATCTTATTTCCAATTTTTTAAAATCCCCTCCTGGATGGTTTATCTAACAAAGAATTTAATGTTATCTATATCTTTCCCATTTGATTTTAGGGCGAGAGTATGCTCCCCTCTTTGCAATGTCCAAAGAATGGTTTCAGGATAAATAATGCTTGCATATAGTGTATTGTCAAGGAAAAAATCTACAGATTCTCCAGGCCGATACCCCATGACTTCGAAAGTAATTTGCTGGTCTTTCATTGAAATAGCATCAGATATGTAAAAAAAGTCACCGTTTTGGGGGAAGGAAATCCATTTTTTTCTGTCTTTCTTGATGGTGATATTAATCTCAGGATTATTCCTTAAAGCCCATTGCTTAAACAGCTCCGGGTATTTTATTTTAAGTTCTCCATTTTCTTTTATATGATAGGAACATTGTTTCACCGGCACATTATATTCGCCAAAAAACTCTTCCACAGCATCCGGGCATCTATCTGTAACCAATTCTCCCGATAGTGGACATACGGTTCTTTTGACAATTCCAGCAGGTATTTCAATATCGCCTTTTGTCCAATCTTTTTGCACTGCAAGAAAAATGTCCCTCAGGATTGTTGATGCATTTCCTACCTGTATTATGTTTTTCATATTGTCACCATTGGGATTCCCAATCCATACACCAATTGTGTATTCGGAATTGACTCCAATAGCCCAATTATCTCTGAATCCTTTAGATGTGCCGGTTTTTATGGCCAGAGGAAATGGAAGATTCATGGAGGAATTATAGCCGAAACTGGCAAATCTTGCCGACGGATCGGCCAGAATATCCCAGATTAAAAAGGCAACTTTCTCATCAAATAATGGTTGGCTTTTAATAGGTTGGCTTTTTATAAAAACAGGTAAATAGAGGCTCCCTTTGTTAACAAAAGCTGAATATGCAGTAACCAGATCAAGCAGGGTTACTTCACCGGAGCCCAGGGCGATAGTTTCTCCATAAAATCCCGGATCATTGCGTATATAAGAAAATCCAGCTTGTCTCAGCTTTTTAATTACTTGTTGCGGCTTTAATTTCATAGCCAGGTAGAAAGCAGGAATATTGTATGAACATGCCAGGGCAATTCTTAATCGCAGGGGGCCGTGCTCCTTCCCATCATGATTTTTAGGGAAAAATCCACCTTTAGCGGGAAATTTAATATCCGGTATTATTGTGGCAGGTGTATAGCCATTTTCCAAAGCCAGAGCATAAACAAAGGGCTTCAAACTCGATCCCGGTTGCCGAAGGGAAGTTGCCAGATTAACAAATCCTGAAATATTATGGTCGAAATAATCTGGCGAGCCCATAAATCCGATAACTTCATGTGTATGATTATCGATAATAATAGCTGCGGCTGATCTAACATTGTAGTTTGCTAGACGGACAAGATGTCCTCGAATAATGCCTTCCAACTCTTTCTGTACAGAGTAGTCCAAAGTAGTATGAACCTTTTCCGGCAGCTCTTTTTGAAAATATTTCTCTTTGATAAGGTCAATAAAATGAGGACCTAAAAATGGATAATCTTTCATCTGAAATGTAATCCCCTCGTTTACAGCTCTCTGGTATTCATCCGGGTTGATGTAATGATTTTCTTTAAATATTTCAAGAACTATTTTCCACCTTCTATGTAAGGTATCCATATGTTTTTTGGGATTATATCTTGAAGGTGATTTTGGAAGCAGAGCCAGATGAATTGCCTGATTTAAAGATAATTGAGAGGGGTCCTTGTCAAAATAAAAATGAGAGGCTTCTTTGATACCGTAAATCATATTCCCAAAAGGCAATCGGTTGACATATTCTTCCAGAATTTCTGTCTTTGAAATATGCAGATCAAACTTCAACGCAGCAAAGATTTCAAGGACTTTATTTATTATAGTTCTTTTTTTATGACCATACACCAGCTTGGCAAGTTGCATGGTAATGGTGGAACCACCAGACACGATTCTCTCTTCCTGGAGATTTTGTAAAAGAGCACGGAAGAGCGAACTCGCAACAATTCCATGATGAGAATAAAATTTTCTGTCTTCTATGAGAACAATGGCTCTTAAGAAATGAGGAGAGATTTCTGCCAGGCGGCACCATTCCGAGTAGGTCTCTTTTTCTGATAAAAAGGTTCTGAGCAATTGCCCATCTCGATCATAGAATTCAGTTGAACAGGAACGGTTCTTGAAGACCTCTTCATCAAAAGAGCAGAAATATAGGGAGAAGCATGAAATAACGATAACAATTAAAATGATTATTACCAGATGCTTTTTATTTAATCTCAATTTTCCTATTTTCATTTCTGCCAAAAACCTCCGGGTTGTACATTTCCATTACTACCGTATTAGGAACAGTGAACGTACCTCCATTGGTAGCAACAACTAAATAGGTCCAGGTGTGAGTTCCTTTTCTCAAGTAATCGGAAAAAAGTTCGACCCTATCGAAATAATATTCACTTCTATAAAAATTACCCCAATAACCTCTCCATTTGCTATCATAGCTGGCTTGTTCCATATCAAGGGAGGCAGTAGTTTTAAATCGTGGATTTAGAACCTTCATTCCGGAAGGTACGGGGTCATCCAGGATGACAAAAGGCCTTTCCTGTTTTGTGGTCACTTTAAGTTCTACTATGTATTTTTCCCCTGCTTTGAAGGTATTAGCTGTTACTACTTCACCATTTAATGTTTTAAAGACTTTTTCAACTGAAAAGCCTCGATCAATTGCTTCAACCTCTCCCATGGGAAAATATTTGACCCGCAGTAAATAATAAAGCATTCCTTCCCCTTTATCATCTTTGCGCAGTGTGACATCAATTTTCTCTCCCGGCGAATATTGATTAAGGAGGATGTGATGTTCTCTGGCTTTTAATTCCCGTCCCAGGAATGCTTCTTTGATTTTCAATTCATCATTAAAGAGAACCTCAGCAACAAAATTGGGTGTCTCACTCTCAAAAACTCTGAAATACTGCTCAAAGGCCATGAAAAGTTTTATGTGTTCCTGCGTTGACATATATCGTTTTTGATTTGTGGTATAGGTTAGCCAGCGGGCAATTTTCTCTGCCTGGGGGAATTTCTGATAGACAGATAGAAAGGTGTCCAGGACAATGGCGGTAGTTTTAATATTGGATTCGTGCACCCACCACCAGGAAATTCTGTCTTCCCGGTTATTTTCAAAGTGCGCCATAGTGGGTTCAACTTTCATTTTATTTAATATTGTTTTTGCCAGGACAGGCTGCATATAATCCGGTAGATCGTTTTTAACCTCAAGTGCTTTAACCAGATAGGCAAGCCCGGAAAAGGGGATTCGATCTCTTACTTCAAATAGATTATTCACCACGTCTTTTAATAGTATATTATCCATCGAAAGCACATATACTGCATACGATTGAACCAGGAGATAAACATTTCTCGAATAGGGATATCTGGAGTCAATCTTTTTTGCGGCGACGTTTTTCAGGTACTCTTCAGCCCTCTCAAGCATTTTGTTGTCTATTTTGAATTTTCGTTTTTTTGCTTCGAGGATGAACTCAGTAGCATAACAGCTCAGGTACTCACTCACCCAGATTGAATCGGGATAATATTTAAATCCTCCATTTTGCCCCTGATACTTGGGCATGAGATCTAAAAGACTCTGAATGCGACTATTAATTTCATCTCGGCTCATATCGAGCAGACCATAAGTGAGGAGAAATTCCCCGGCTCCTAATAAGGGATATTGCTTTGAGAGTCTTTGTTCCAGACAATCGTAAGGGAATTCCTGGAGGATATCAAAATTCCTTTTCACCCCAACCATGGCCGAGGAAGCAAGAGTAACCTCTAAGTTATCGAGATCTCTGAATGTATCTTTGGGAACTATTATTTGTTCCCTTATGGGTTTTTTATCAACACGGCCATAATTAGCTATTGCTTCAATAAATTTAGGCATTCGCACCGGAATTTCCTGATAGAGGCCATCCTGATACTTTCCCGCTACGGCTTTAAAGGTTAATTTAGCTGTCTTGAGGGAATCAACTTCAAACGTGTACCACACGGGTTGAGTCTCCGCAGGTTTGAGGGTAATCTTCTGTATATCTGGCACATCTTTGGTTTTTATGATATTTTCATATTCCACCTTTACTGAGATATTGAGCTTTTTATCTGAATTATTGGTTACCGTTACTCCTCCGGAAAAGCGGTCACCAATTCTCGTAAAATCAGGAAGAGCGGGCTTTAAAATAAGGTTCTTTTTTACCAGAATATCAATAGTGCCTTTACCAAATTTTTTGTCAGTATCTCCTGCAACTGCCATAGCTTTGAAGGTGGTCAAATTCTCCGGCAAGTCAAAGGATATTTTTGCCTGCCCTTTCTTATCTGTATTGATGAAGGCGGAGTAATATGCGCTCTCCTTAAATTTTTTTCTCACAACAACACTTCCGAAAGGAGAGGTACCTACACCGCCACCAGGCTCTTCGCCCTTTTCCTGAAACTTTTTTCTTCCCAGAACATCTCCTAATGTAGAGACAGTTTTCACATCGAGAGCTCTATTTTCCCAGAAAAAGTCATGAGGATTGGGAAGTTCATAACCGACAAGATTCAGGACTCCCTTATCAACAACAGACAGGCAAATTTCAGATTCAACGGGTTTACCTCTTTTATCAGTTACTTTAATATCAAGAGTTGCTTTTTCCCCTGGTTCGTAAGATTTCTTGTCAGCCGATATTTTGATATTCAATTCGTTTTCGGAAGCGTCAATCTTTATCTCTTTATAACCGGAATAAAACTCAGGTTTTCCGATATCGTTTCCGTACTCGTCCCACTTAACTTCCGTTCTCTCCTTCAAAATGATGACATTTGCAAAGACATTTGGCACAAACGCTTTCGTAATCGGTATCTTTACGGTATCGGCATTACCTTCCATTCGTATAACTTTAGACCAGATCACGTTCTCTCTTTCAATTGTAATGAGGGCTGTGGAGGTTTCAAAAGGTGATTTAATCAGAAGCTCAATTTTTTCGCCGGGTTTGTATTCTTCTTTATTAGTGACTAAGTCTATTATCCGACCCTCATTAACTCCCCAGCTTACGTATCCGCTGCCGGTTACATAGAAGTGTCCGGATGTGGTAATGGTATTGCCAAGGCTATCAGTGCCTGTCAGGACAATATTATAATATCCTGCTTTTTCGAAGGTATATTCCTTTTCAATTTTGCCGTTGGGAAGCGAGACCTCTTCTTCTAAAATATCCTCAGTTATATGCTTCCATTCCCATCGTAACGCTCCCGAAGCATCCTTTTTCTGGAAGGATTTCCATTCATTTCTGTTAATTTTGACTGTTAGAGCTGTTTTTTTGAATAGGTCTCCTTGTGGAGAGACGGTCAAGAGGGAAATCTTCCCCGGTTTGTTCTTTTCGAAAAAGTACGACTCTGCTTTTAAACCGATATAATATTCTCCTCGGTGAATAATCACTGAATTTTTGCTGCCAATACGACTGTTATCTTTATCCTTGACTTCACCATAAACAGTCAAACGGCCTGAGTTCTTCCCGGGGAGCGAGATTCTTTCTTCACTGAATTTATAGTTACCTTTATTATCAAGTTTGAATTCCTTTTTAAAAATAGTATCCCGATAGGAGGATTCATAAGTTCCAAAAGAGTATGAATCCCAACCTTGAGGAGCGAAATAAGTATTTTGAATTGTCCACACACAGTTTCCTTCTGCATCCACCATGGGAGTGCCGAAAAGATACTTTGCGTTGATATGGCCGGAAAACTTCTGGCCGGCAATAAGTTCTTTCTGGTCAAGAGCAACGTTAACTTCAAATTTTGCCGGCTTATATTCTTCTACGGAGAATTTCAGGCTTTTGGAAAAGGAAGATTTCTCTAATTCCACCTCAAAGTCAATTCTGTAGAATCCAGTAGGTGCTTCATCCGGTAGCTTAAACTCTCCAGCAAACGTGCCGTATGAGGTAAAATCATCGCTTTTTAATTCGAATTCATGAATATTTTCATTACGGGAGTTGAATACTTTTCCTTTAATATTTTTTAAGGTAGGTATCCTCATTATCCCTGAAAACACCTGCCTTAAAATACCTTTAAATCTAACTGTCTGTCCTGCTTTATAGAGATATTTATCCGTAAAGAGTAGAAGATGATTATAGTAATTTTCTGGTCTCTGGTTATAATTCAGATTGTAGCGATACCTGTAATCCCACATATCGAACATATCGTTTTTTCTACCCCAAACAAAGCTTTTTCGGGATTCGGAGAGGACAAAACAATCTCGCAGCTTATGCTTTTCCAGAACTTTAAGCGGCGGCTGGTAGACGGCAATGCCATCTTTATCACCCTTAACATTTGCAAATCCATTCCAGTCAAAAAATGAACCCTCGGGATCGTGAATCGAAAAATCTAAATGAGGTACAGGCTCACCACTTCTCATATTGAAGGGCATTAGAAAAATTTGTGTTGGGCTGAACTTGGCCACCAGAGCGATGTCGGTTAGTTGAATGAAATGACCGCGATAAGCAGAACGCGAAAAATTTTTGAAATATATATAGTAAAATCCCGGTTTTGTGAACTGAATTTTTTCAAGGTTAAAACCCAAGGTGTAATTTAGATTCTTTTTAATGGGAATCTTCCATAAATAAGTGTCGCAGTCTTTTAGATTCAGATCTTCTTTTTTTGGATAGTGGGTTTTGCTGAGCAGTTTAAAATCATCCAGCTCCATTTCTCTATATAACACTTCTGTTTCGAAAACATTTCTCACTTGAACGGGAATGCTCTTCTCTAGATAATCTTCCATGACAAAATGGTGATGGGATGGAGGATAAAGGAAAGGAGTATAGTCCAGGCTTTTGATAGTAAATTTCTTTTCTTCTTCCAATTCATTACCAAATTGGTCTTGAACGTCTGCAGGGACAATCATCGCATAGGTTTCACTGGGCTTAAATTTTCCATGAATGGAGAAGTTGTGGGAATTCCGATTCCAGGATTCATCCAATTTGACTGGAGGCTCAAAAACGACTTTTTTTACAAAATCTTGAACAGGAACAGGGTTTGAAAATTTGATAGAAATTCCATCATCCGGTCTAAATTGTTTAGAGACACTAATTATCTTGAATATCTCAAAAGTTCTGAATCTAATTTCCCTTATGTGTAAAAGTCCAATATTTCCTTCAGAAGAAGGTAATCCCGCAAGAAACTGAGCTGTAATGTCTGTAGCTATGGGATAATTTTCTTTGGGAACAATGGTAATTATCCGATTATTGTCATCTTTTAATCTTTCCCAGCGCCACTTTAACTCTCTTTCTTGTTTGGTGGCATACCTTATTTCAAAATCATATCTTCCTTCAGAGGAAAGAATTTTTATGTAATCCTTAATTTGGCCGGGATTAACAGGTTGCGAGCATTCGATCAGAACCTTCTGGTCCAGTGTTTGCCACTTTGTGTTATGTCGAGGAATGGAATCTACTATTTTAATCGTTGGGGTAATAAATTCCCATTGTTTTTCAGCAATTTCCTTACCGCTAAATGATGAATATCCTTTAAATTTAACTGTGTATCTGGTGGATAATTTCACCTTCTCATCTATTCGATAGCAATACGTAATGGAGCTTTTCCAGTATCCTTCTCCTTTTACAAAAGGCTCAATCTCAATAAGAGAAGGTGTGTCTTTTTCTATTTTTTCAAGAGGAGCAACGGGTTCTGAGAAGGTAATGTTGACTTCATCAACTTCATCAACATTTCTTGTTTGACCCTGAGGGTGATAGGAAACCACATAAACCTTTTCTTTCCCGATTTTTATTTCTTGAGTTTGCAGCGTTTCCATATCAGTAGCCAGCATCAATTGCCACTTTTCAGAAGCTGATTCTTGTGTTTCCTCTAATTCTTCAGTTTGAGTGGCAGTTGTAACCTTGGTATCTCCTGTTTTTTGTGCGAGTTTCGTACTTTTTTTGCTCTCTTTCTCAGTACCTTCTCTCTTTTTGCATCCAATAGTGACTGATGAGCTGATAGTGATAAAGCAGATGATTAAAATAAGTATAAAAAGCTTCTTTTTCATTTCATCTCCTTACAGATAATAGAATTCTCTTTTTGATTGATTATGTGTTAATGCTAAGTAGTAAATATTAACACTATATTATATCATAATAGCCAATTTTTGTAAAATAAAATAATAAAAGCAGTTTGAAAAAGTTAAATATTATTTTTACTTTTCATTTAAATATTCATTCAAAAAATAATAAATAGAAAACCATTATCTGAGCTTGGATTTTAAGAATTTAACAAAAAAAAGGAGACGGAAAAATTTTCCGCCTCCACATTATTATATAGTTAAAAAAAATATCTTGTACTAAATTTACTCGATCAAATGTGGCCTAAAAAGTGCAGGGAAGTTGTTCTTCTGGAGCATATCATTTAGAGCCGGTAAGTCTTTTGTAATCAAAGAGTTAACTTTCTGGATGGCTTCTTTGTACTCTCCTTTTAATTTTTCTAAATAATCCATCTGATGTTTGGTTGGAGCTGCCATTCCACGTTCAACTGTTCCATATAAACTGCCCACCTTATCCAACAACCTGGGAGCAAGGTATATTCTCGCCTCCCTATCCCTTACCATCATCTTTTTAAGATCAGCTACCTTATTGAACATATCCTTAAATGAATCGCTGACCTCCTGCGGGATCTCGCTTTTTTCTCGCTTAATGGTCTCTTTCAGATTCTTTATCTGGAGTTCAATTCCATCCAGTGCCCGCAAAGATAAATTCAGGGAAGAGAGCATATCCCGCAATTGCATTGAAGCATCAAATTGAGCCTTAATCTCAGCTTCAGTAACCTCCAGAGCGGGATCGAGAGCAACCTGAAGCTTCTTGCTCTGAGTCTTATCACCTACCATCAATTTTACAGTATATTCACCAGGAACTGCTTGCGGCCCATAGAGCCGGAAACGCTGCTCTCTCTGTGCTTCTTCCGGGCTCCGTGATTTCGGTGCTTCATGCTGCAGGCGCCAGACTACCCGATTAATACCGACATCCTTGGTTCCCTTGATTTCACGAATGATTTTCTCCTGAGAATCGAGGATTTGTATTTTGACGGGTGTTTTCTTTTCAGGTTCAGCCTTTAGATAATAGGTAATAAGTGCACCGTATGCTGGATTAGTTCCTTTAAATTGCTTTTCGCCCAGCGATGACTTTTTCCTCCATATCGGATAACGCCATGCCTTTTGAGGCTCAAATAGGTAAACATCAGAATTCGTTACGTCGGAAGAAAGCTGCTGCAAGAAGGCCATATCGTCAAGAATCCAGATACTATAACCATGGGTGCCAATGATTAAGTCATTAGTTTTTGGATGGAGATAAATGTCGTGAACTGCTGCGGTAGGAAGATTCTTCAATTTAAAAGGATACCATTCTTTTCCCCCGGTGAAGGAAATAAAAGGGCCAATTTCTGTTCCAACATACAGTATTTTTGCATTACGAGGGTCTTCTCGGATTACATGAACGTAGGCATGAGCCGGCAGATTACCGGTGATGTTTTCCCAGGTTTTGCCAGAATTCATGGTCCTGAATACATAGGGATTGAGATCGTCAAGCATATGCCGATCAGCGGTCATATAAGCCGCACCTGCTGCGGTCTTAGAGGTCTCCACATGGCTGATGAATCCATCGGGAGGTAAACCTTTGACATTCTTGGTGAGGTTTGTCCAGTTTTCACCTCCATCCTGGGTTAATTGCACCTGCCCATCATCAGTGCCTACCCATATTACTCCCTCTTGAATAGGTGATTCGGAGACACTTATGATAACGCAGTGATATTCTGCTACCGTATTCTCGTGTCGCACCGGACCACCTGCCGATTCGAGCTTTTTCGGATCATTGGTGCTGAGGTCAGGGCTGATGGCTTCCCATTGTTTTCCAAAATTGGTAGATTTGAAGAGGACATTTCCCCCCAGATAAACAGTATCAGCATCGTGAGGAGAAAGCACAATGGGAGCATTCCAGTCGAAGCGGTACTCGTGGACTCCCGCTCCCGCTCCGCTCATAGGCTCCGGCTGTGGTGATAGGCTCTGGGTATGGCCGGTTCGAGTATCAACTCGCTGGATATATCCTCCCTGAGATTCGCACAGAACCAGATGCGGTTTTTCCGGGTGAACCACCACAAAGAAACCGTCCCCACCACCAATGCGGAACCAATCGGCATTGATAATACCACTGGCGGTTCTGCTCCGTCCCGGGCCGCCCCAGGAGCCATTATCCTGAAGCCCGCCGTAGACTCTATAGAAGGGAACCTGATTATCGGCGGTTATCTGATAAAACTGTCCGGTAGGAAGTGTGTTGAGATTTTCCCAGGTCTCCCCACCATCTCTCGAGATACCAATAGCACCATCATTTCCATTGAGAAGGAAATTGGGATTATGGGGACTAATCCAAAGGGTGTGGTGGTCGCCGTGCACCGAGGTGGCTATGCGGTGCCAGTTATGCCCTCCGTCTGTTGAGAGCTGCAAACTGCCAGCAATGGCATAGAGGCGGTTCTCGTTCTTCGGGTCAACTCGCAGCTCGGTATAATAAAAACCTCTGCTTACGATATTGAAGTCATTAGTGACTTTCTTCCAGCTTTCGCCTTGGTCATCGGAGCGATAGAGTGTGCCTTCCTTCGCCTCCGTAATGGCATAAACCACATTCGGATTGCTCTGCGCTACTTTTACTCCGATGCGACCGATGAGCTTTGGGAGACCTTCTTCTACTTTTTTCCAGGTCAAGCCGCCGTCTATCGATTTGTAGATGCCGCCCTTTTCGCTGCCGCTGGTATGATCCCAGGGATTGCGCTGAAATGTCCACATGCCGGCATAGAGGATGTTGGGATTCGATAGGTCCATGTCAAGGTCGGAAGCTCCGGTTTTTTCATCTATGTAAAGAACCTGCTTCCAGTTCTTTCCGCCATCAACGGTCATGAATACACCGCGCTCTTTGTTGGTGCCCCATACATGACCCAGAGCTGCAACATAAACAATATCCGGATTCGTCGGATGAACCATCACGCGCGAGATGTGACGGCTGTCTTCCAATCCCATATGCTGCCAGGTTTCACCTCCATCAGTGGATTTGTAAACTCCGTTGCCGTAAGAGATGGAATTTCTTGGATTATCCTCTCCTGTGCCAACGTAAATCACACCGGGATTAGAGGGAGCAATAGCCAGGTCGCCAATAGAATGAACCGGCTGCTTGCCGAAGACCTGCTTGCAGGTGATGGCTCCGTTGGTGCTCTTCCACAATCCGCTGGAAGCAGTGCCAAAGTAGATAACATCGGGATTATCCGCCACCGCTTCGATATCCGTCAGCCGACCGCCCATAATAGCTGGTCCGATGCTGCGCCAGGTGATGTTCTTGAATATGGCAGGGTCAATTTTTGCTGCTTCTTTTTCCTGCGCTAAGGATATGGGATGCACCATGAAGAGCATCACCGAAACGGCTATCAGCAGATGAAGAGCAGTAACACAAATGCGTCTCCTCACTGTTTTGGTAAAAATTTGATAAGGATTACAATAATACTTCATTCTCACCCTCCCTTAATATTTAGGTTTAAAGTTTATAATGGCCATTCCTTAACTAAATACTACTATAAAATTGTAAAAGTTAAAACTACAAATTCTCTGGGAATTGATTTTTTTGAAAAATAGTAGTATTGATGGAAATCGATATCTGAATATGATAGTGTTTCAGCAAATCGGAAAGCCTAATTATTCTATGAATTGCTTGGTATAAGAAGTATGTTGGAGATAAATTTACAGAAAATTCTGGACACAACTTTTATTAAATTATTGATTAATAATGCCACAATTCAGTGGTCGGTTATCAGTGGTCAGTTATTAGTTGCCGGTTGTCAGTAATCAGTTGTCGGTCGTCAGTGGTCGGTTTTCAGTTGTCAGTCGTCGGTTGTCAGTGGTTAGTTTTGTTGGAGTTGCTTCAGTTTTTCGGTGGCGTTGGCGTTTTCTGGGTTGAGCTCCAGGGATTTCTGGTAATACTTGATGGCCAGGTCTTTCTCGCCTTTTTTCATATAGGCTTCTGCCAGGCTGTCGTAGACATTGGAGGAATCGGGATAAGCTTCCGCATTCATTTTAAAAATGGCAATGGCATCATCCACTTTCTCCGCTCGCAGTAATATATAGCCGAAACCGTTCACTACATCTTCATCAAATATCTTCTCCTCCGGGCTCTTTTCCTTCAGCTCATGGTAATAATCCAGTGCTGGGTTCAATCCCTCATTTTTGTAAATCTTTACGAACTGCATCTCCTGTGAGTCGTAGGTGCCGTAACGGGTCATCACGCTGGCAGCAAAAACCGGATGCTCACCACCCACAGCGAGCTGAACGATATCCTTGCTGATGGTCAGTCCGTTGTAACTATTGGTGAAATATGCCACACCTATCTTCTGCTCTCTGAAGGCGAGGGCAAAGCATTTGTATTCTCCATTGTCGCCCCAGTGCCAGAAGGCCCAGCCATTATCCGACTGCTGCAGCCCAATGCCCAGGCCCCAGAATAGCGCTTCGTCGTTTTCCAAGGAAGTTTTGATGTGCGGATTCAAAAAGTTTCGCATGTTCTCTACTTTGAGTCCCTGATGGTTCAGCACGGCATTCATGAATCTGGCGTAATCGCTGGCAGTTGTGTGCAGGCTGGCGGCTGCATTGGCCTCTTTATATTTCCAGCGTTCTCCCGTACTCATAAGAGCATTATGGTGTTCAGCAAAGACATCATCATATCTGTCCTGCCACCCATAGCTGCTGTTTTCCATTCCCAGCGGCTCAAATACATGCTTATTCGCAAACTCATTGAGAGGAAGGCCGGTCATCTTCTCCACCACCTTTTGCAGATAGACGAATCCCTCGCCGGAATAGCTGAACTTCTCCCCCGGCTCGAACTGGATGGTCAGAGCCTTATCCCGAGGCCTCCAGTTGGGGAATCCGGGGCTGTGGGTGAGCACATGGCGAGCGGTGATTTTCCTCAAGCGCTCATCCTCTATTTTTCCCTTGAGAAATTCCTTTTCGATGTAGGATTCGGGTACATACTCAATGAGCGGCTTGTCCAGCTCCAGCTCCCCGCGCTCCACCATTTGCAGCACGGCATAAGCAAAGACCGGCTTGCTCAAGGAAGCTGCCTGAAATACGGTGGATTCATCCACCGGCTCTTGGGTTTCGACATGCTTAACGCCAAAACCTTTAGCCCAGAGGATTTCTCCGTCGCGGATAACAGCGATGGAGAGCCCGGGAATCATGGCTTTCTCCATGAGCTGAGGAATCTGCTGCTCCAGTTCGGCTATCAGCGCTTCCTTGGGCACCTCGGTTTTTAGTGCATGAGCAGAGGTCTCCTCTTTTTCCGCTTTTTCCCTGGCACAGCTCAAGGTTATAAGTATAAGTGAAGCTAAAATAATGAAAAATGTAAATGCTCTCAATCTTTTCATTGTTACTCCCCCATAATAAGACACAATAATACTGAGCTGTCTTTAATAGTATAGACTGATTGTAGTGGAAAAAGGTTCCCCTGTAAGGAGCAGAACGATTGTTTTTTTCGACCTGTTTTTAACGACGATGTATCGTTCTGTTATCTTTATTCGCCTGCCAGTTCCTTTCGCGCGGTGGAAACCATCTCTTTCACGTCGTAGAGCAGGGTCGGTGCATGATAGACGATGCCGTCTTTAATAGTCCATTCCACCCCGCCTTTATATAAGGACTCTGCCCCGGTAGCTAATTTTCCTTCCTGGAATTCCGGTTCATAGACACCTGTGGGGTAGAGGTACTTCAGGTTATCCAGCGGATTGGCATCGATGAGGATGAGGTCGGCCAGGAAACCCTGACGAACTCGGCCCAGCTCTTTTTCCTTGCCCAGGATTTTGGCGCCATTGCCGGTGGCGTGCTGGATGACGTCGATAGGATGGAAACCGGCTTCGTGATGCAGCTCCAGTTCTCGTATGTAGGTGAAGCCGTACATCTGGTAGAGATAGCCGGCATCTTCGCCGGTGCCCACCAGTCCGCCCATCCTGGCGAAATCCTGGACTGCATTCATCCATATCTTATAATTCTCTCGCCAGAAAACCTCATCGGTGGTGGTCCATTTCCAGAAATAGGAAGCGTGGTGAGCCGGATTGGGCCTGAAATACTCCTCCAGCACGGGATGCAGGTAATCCTTGAACCAGGGCTGATTCTGAGCTCGAATCAGGTCGCGGTTGGCTTCGTAGATGGCGAAGGTAGGGTCCCAGGCCACTCCTTTTTCAATCATGGTCTGGAGCACCTTTTGGAGCTTGACCGGGTCGGTCTCTCGCCAGAGGCGGCCGGCATAGCGGAAGCGGTGGTTTTCTATCCAGTAGTTGTAGTCCGCAGGGAAGTTCTGCGAGCCGTGCAGGGCGGCATCGGGCACGCCGTACCAGTGCTCCATGGTGGTGATACCGAACTCGGCGCAGTCCCGGGCGTCGGTCTCCACCACACCCACGTGGATGGCGGAGCGCAGGCCCTGTTTGTGCGCTTCGTCCAGAATGGCCTGCAGGATGTCGCGGTCCATGCGGAAAAGCTTAATGCCGTCGGCGCCGCGCTTTTTGGCTTCCTGCACGTTCTTGCGCCCTTCTTCCGGGGTATTACCGCGCACCACCATATAGATGAAGATGCGGGGGGCGGTGATTTCGCCCTTATGGCTCTTGCTGCGCTCGTTTAGGGTTTTGTCGTAATTGCTGCCCACATCGCGGATAGTGGTGATGCCGGAAGCCAGCCAGAGCTTATAGATGTAATCGAAGGGTATGGGCACACCCCCTCGCTCGTGGTGGATATGGGCATGGAGGTTGATGAGGCCGGGAAGAATGTACATGCCGCTGCCGTCGATGATGTGCTCCTCATCCTTGTAAGCGTCGGCCTCTTTCTTGGGTGCGTCGACGGAGGCTATCTTGTTGCCTTCGACGATGACGTCCGCCGGTCCCTTGGCCGGTGTGCCGTTGCCGTCAATGATGATGACATTGCGTATCACCAGGCGGTCGTAGCGCTTGCCGTGTTCCACGCCCTTGTTCTCGGCGAACAGGCTCTGGGTTAATAGGATACAAAATAAGAGTGCGATTAATAGGGAAAAAGCTTTTCTCAAAACGCTCATTTTCACCCTCCTTTTATAATATTATTGCTCTCATTGCTGTAAGCCTTGTTAGTGGTGATTGTTATAAGCCATTAATAATCTTATTGAGGAAAAGATGGGTGTCTGCTTCATTTTGTTGTTAATCAACCGTTCTTTTAACAGCATTTGGTATTTCACGGCTTTAACTATATTTTAGTTTTACTAAGATGTCAAAAGAATTTTGAATACGATAAGCCAAGCATACTTAATGAAATCCTGAGTATAGTTTCATTTTGCAACTTTTTTAAATTTTTTTGTAATAAAACCGCTTTTTTGTCGTTTATATTATTGAAGAGGTAAATTACGCCACTTTTTACTAACTTATAATAAAAGGGGAAGGAGATAATGAGAATATTCATTGTGGTTATTATTGTTCTAAATTTTATATTTATAAGCTGTGAGAAAGCAAAGCAATATGAAATGAATCAACAAACAGAAAACAAGAAGCAAATAAAAAAATACTCAAAAATTGAAATTACTGATGTGATATATGAGAATGGCAAAGTTAATATAGCTGGTATATCTGATTTGCCGGATGGTTCTGGACTTACTATTTCTTTAGACGTTGCCAATCGCCCAGCTGATGCTTCCTCAATTTCAAAAAGTATTAAAGTTACAATAGAAAACGGAAAATTTTCAGCTATAATTACACCTCCGGAACATCCTGAATTCAATAAAGGACCACATATTGTTAGTGCTTTATTTACTCCTCGTGGTAAACCTAAACATATTTTAGATTTGGTTGGCAATGATGGGGAAAATTTAACCGGAGATAAAGTGGGTAGAACACATGCTTTTAAATATTTAGAAACTGAAAAACAGATTAATCTTCAGTTACAGAAAATTTCATATCCAATAATAAATGCTGATTCTTATCCAGCAAATTCCCCTGAAAAAGCACTTTTAGAATTATTATCTTCTTGGAAGCAGGGAAATTGGAATATAATGACTAAGTTTACACAAAAATCCTGGAATGAGACACAGAAAAACCCTGCTGAAATGCTTGAGGGTTTGTTTGGATTTAAGCAATTGTTAGGAGCAAAGATAGTGAGCAAGAATATTATAAGTGATACTGCTGTAGATATAATAGCTACTATCTATTATGCCATTGGCTCTGATATAGCTGAAAAGAATATCACTGCGAAAATTATACGAGAAAGTGCTCCTTTTACACCAAGCTCAAACGGTGATTGGGGTATAAATCCAACTTCAATTTTAAGAGAAGAATAAGAGTATCAACCGCACCACCCCAAAAGCTTTTATTAGATTTTTATTAATAAATTATTACATTTAAAAATAGGAGAAAAAATGAGAACAGCAAAAATAATATATCGCCAATCAGAACTAGGTACAATAATTGCTCCTAAAGAAATATGTGAGATACCAGTGGAAGATTGGAGTTATGATGATGAAGTTCTTAAAATTAAAAATAAAGAAAAAATTATATGTATTCCTTGGGATGTTATCCTAGCAGCGGAAATTGATAAATAATAGTAAAATATTTGAAAATATATTATTTTGAGGTATAACCGCGCCACCCCTCAAAAGCTGTGATATAATTTAAATAAAAACATCATAACATTTTATTTGCGGGTGATATGAATTGATTCCATTTAAAGCACCTAAATATGATGAAAGCGCTTTTAATTGTCCACATTGTGGTGTTTATGCTTCACAATCATGGTATGGACTTAATACTATAAGCGAAATAGAGAAATCAGTTTGTCAACATTGTAATAGCTATATTATTTGGCATAAAAAGAAAATGATATACCCAAATTCAGGAAATGCACCTCCACCAAATCCTGATTTACCTGAGGAAATTAAGGTTGATTATGAAGAAGCTCGTTCTATTGCTTCATTATCACCAAGAAGTTCAGCAGCTCTACTACGGCTTGTAATTCAAAAATTATGTAAAGAGCTAGGCGAAAAAGGTAAAAATATAAATGAAGATATAGCCAATTTAGTAAAAAAAGGACTTCCTGATAGGATTAAAAAATCATTAGATATTGTTAGAGTTATAGGAAATGAAGCAGTACATCCTGGTCAAATAGATTTAAAAGATGAAATTGAAACAGTTGAAAGATTATTCGAATTAGTTAATTTAATAGTAGAGGATAGAATAACACAACCAAAACATATTGATCAACTCTATGAAAAATTACCTGAAAACAAGAGAAAAGCTATTGAAGAAAGAGATAAAAAATCATAACTGAATTAATAAATAACCGCACCTCCCCAAAAGCTATTAAAGAGTTTTAAATGGTAATTTTTAACATTTTGATATACAAAACTCGAAAAAAGGTCTTCAAAAACTAAGAAATGATATATAATTAAGTTAAAATTAATAATCTATATCACATTTAAAAACAATACATTTAAAAATGGAAAAAGAAAAAGAGCCATGTATAGTAATCCTAGATACTAATGTTATCTATGACGATTTTCGTTTTATCGGACAAAATGCTGATCTGTTTTATTCATCTCTTGAGTATATTGGATTTAAACTATATATTCCTAAAGTTGTATTTGATGAAATTTTAAATAAGTATGCTCAAGACATAGACGAATTTAAAAATAGCTACAATAAAATCCATTTAAAAAGTCGAAAATTATTTAAAAGCTTTCCCTCTTCTTTAATTAATGATGACTATATAAATGGACAAAAAATAGAATATCAACACTTTTTAACAGATTATTTTAATAAGTTTGGAACAATTATAGAAACTTATCCAAAAACATCTCATAGAAAAATTATTAATCGCATGCTTTCTGGTAAAAAACCCTTTAATATAAATAAAGAAAAAGGATATAAAGATTTTTTAATTTGGGAAACTATCATTGATATATTAAAAAAAGAAAAAAAACCTATTGTTTTCATAACTGATAATTTCAATGATTTTGCTGATAATAATGGTTATCTTCACAAGGATTTAATTGATGATTTAGTGAATAATGGCTTTGAATCAAATGATGTAATTTTACTAAGAACATTAAAAGATTTTAGAAAAAAATACATTGAACCAGGATTAAAAGTTCAAGAAGATATTTGGAATCAACTTGAAGAAAATAAATACCCGAAATTAAATTTAGAAGAATTAATAAATGATAAATTACCAAATTTAGCTTTTGAATTTGAATCTACTTCAGCATGTCTTGGATATAATCAAGATTATAAAAATATGAGAATAATTGCTATTGATAATATTTATAATTTCAAAATTTTTGATATTTTAATGCTTTATCCAGATAAACTATTTATTATCCTCTTAGTATTTGCTGATTGCAAAATCAAATATAATAAATTAATAAGATATTCTTCAGAAGCAGGATGTCCAAAATATCCCGTTTGGCATCAAGAATATATAAATGAAGAATATACAACAGGATATGATTATAAAAAAGTATGTTTTATTATAAATATAGTTTTTAATCAAAATTCAAGCAAAGTAGAATCGATAGCAATTGAAACATTAGGTAAAGCTAAAGATTTTCATGTATCTTAATAAAATAAATAAGGTTTTTAGATTTATGCTTTTTCATTTTTATTGACATAGTCAAATATTCGTTGATTTTTCTCTATTTTTTCTTCATTTTTCCTCACTTTATCATCACAAAATTCCTTTAAAAAAGCTATTATCACGTTTTGACTCCTCCGATTATCACATAATATAATCCCCTTCACACTCCCGAAGGGGATATGCTGGCGATTATTGTATGTTAGCTCACAAATTTTTATAATGCTGAAAAAGGGGTGGAGGAAGAGTTAACCGATCTCAAAAAGCTCTTATTGGATTCAAATTGAAAATGGCATTTATTCCCTTAAATCAGCACAGAAAAATATATAAAAAGCAAAAAAAGATTTGACAAATGCATTAAAATGCATTATATTTAATGCATAATAAGGAAAAATATGCATAGGAGGGTACAAATTATGCTTAAAACTATCACTTTACGCCTTCCCGAAGAAGAATTTTCTGCATTCGATTTTATATGTCGAACAAAAGGATACAGCAAAACTGGTAAACTTAGAGAATATATTCGAGATACCATAAAAAATGAAATGCAGACAGCTAAATTTAGTGCTGCGGAATGGATGAAGGTAAAAGAAGGAATTGAAGAAATAGAAAGAGGAGAATATGCATCCTTTGAGCAGATAAAAAAGGACTTCAGAAAGAGAAAAATGGAAAATAGATAAAATTGCTAATAAAGCAAGAAGAAATATAAACGCTCTTTCTTCTGAATTGCATGAAAAAGTAATCAGAAGATTAGAATGTTTAGAAAAGGATCCTTTTGATACTGTGGTAAAAGCCGAAGGAAAGGAAAATATTTATAGAGGACGGATAGGTGATTATCGATTTTATTTCAGAGCGCATTTCACGTTGAGATTAATTGAAATAGTGTTATTTGAGCATAAGAGTAATATTAAAAGAAAAACAATTGAAAAAATATAATAAATCAACCTTTTCTTGATCTTTCTCTATTTTATTTCTGCTTTTTTTATCACTTTTCTTACCTAAAATCTTTTTAAAAATACTATTATCACGTTTGACTCCTCCGATCATCGTTTTTTAAAACAAGGAACATACTCAGGCTAAAAATCGTAATTATTATATGAAGTGTATTAGTATGTTTTGAAAACAATATGATATTATATTTTTTATTTTCCACTATATCTTACAGGAGAGAAGCTCATGCAAAAGCGGTATGTATTTATTATGGCATGCTTTTTTTCAATTGCTACTTTAGCAATTATTTCATTTGCTCAAGAGCCTTTGAGCGAACGTATTGCTTCCTATAATATTTCGGTGAAGCTCGAACCGGAGAAAAAAATGCTCTTTGGCCATGAGACAATTACTTTTCGTAACTCCTCTGCAGACGAACTCAACGAGCTCTATCTGCATCTCTACTGGAATGCTTTCCGAAATGAAGATACCTCGACCATGAAAGAGGCACCACATATCGCACAGAGATTAAACAAAAATGATGGGTGGGGATGGATTGATATAAAGTCCATAACGTTAGCTGATGGCACTGACCTCATGAACGCCGTTGAGGTAAATGATTCGGTAATGAAAATTGATTTACCAGAGCCTTTACTGCCGCAGCAGGCTATCGAGCTCATTATTGATTTTCAGTCAAAAATCCCTGAAGGAGCTCCCAAAGCAGGTTATGTGAGGGATTTTTATTTTATTGCCCAGTGGTTTCCCAAAATGGGAGTTTATATCGATGGGGCCTGGAACTGTCATCAATACCACAGACCGGGAGAATTTTTTGCTGATTTCGGCACTTATGATGTTGAGATTACTGTTCCAGAGAATTATGTAGTAGGAGCCAGCGGCGTTGATGCAGGAGAAATTTCTAATGCGGATGGTACAAGGACGGTATCATTCCATGCGGATGACATCCACGATTTTGCCTGGACAGCTTCACCTGATATGCTTGTGGCACAGGATAAATATAGAGATGTGGAGATTATGCTGTATTACCCACCCTGCCGCTCCGCTCACGTAGAAAGACATTTCTCATCGCTTAAGATTGCCATGGAGAGGTTTGAGGAGATGTTAGCTCCCTACCCTTATGAGCGAATTTCCATTGTTGACCCCCCGAGAAAATCTACTACCTATGTGACGGAATATCCTACTCTGTTTACTTCCCTGGGTTCCTGGATGCCAAACAAATTTTTTAAGCTCATTGAAATGGCAAGCACTCATGAGTTTGGACATAATTACTGGTATGGGATAGTGGCAAGCAACGAATTTGAAGAAGCCTGGCTTGATGAGGGACTCAACACCTATTTTGAGGGGATGATAATGAGTGCTGCTTATGGAGCTGATACTTCGATTATGGAATTCATGGGTATGAATATTGGTGTTAGAACATTGAGAAGAGCTGAATACATATTTTTACCTGATACTGATCGGGTGACAAAAAATTCCTGGGAATTCTATCCTAGAACGTATAGTGGTTTAGTCTATTGCAAAGCATCCATAGCCCTTAAAACGCTTGAGGACTATCTTGGTAAAAAGATGATGGAAAATATAATGCGCACTTATTTCCAGAGATTTAGCTTTAAGCACCCGAAAACAGAGGACTTCATTCAGGTAGCCAATGAGGTGAGCGGGCAGGATCTGAATTGGTTTTTTGATCAGGTTTTATTTGGCAGCAATGTTTTGGACTATAGTGTTTCGCGACTATCCAGTTATGAGAAAGAAGATAATGATGAGAGTGAAAAGGACAAAATATATATCAATAAGGTCTGGGTTAGAAGATTGGGTGAGGTAACATTTCCAGTAGAAGTTGAGATAAGTTTTGACAACGGGCAGAAAGTTCGGGAACACTGGGATGGAAAAGAGCGTTGGATTATGTATGAATATGAAAAACCTGCACAATTAGTAGGAGCTACAGTTGATCCTGACTTTAAAGTCCCTCTTGATGTTAATATCTGCAATAACTCCAGGATGATGAAACCCAGAAAAAAGGCAATTAATAAATTAGTAACGAAATGGCTGTTCTGGATGGAGAGTTTACTTCATTTTGCAAGCATTATTAGCTAATAATAATATGCTTGGTAAAAATTCTACAATCATACCAACGGGAATATTCCATAAAGAATATGGAAATTATGAATTAAGGAAGAAGGATAGATTCTATTTTCGGGAACATAGTATTACATAATGCGATAATAAAATCTTTAAAATGTGAGAAATCAGATAAGGAATTTAAAATCAAAGATAAGCACATAAAACATATAGAATAATAACCGGTTCACCAACAAAAGTTGTTATTACATTTTTAGTAAAAAATTATTACAATTTAACTTAATTATTAAAAAGATTTTAATAAAAAATATTAAAATATAATCTGTTGCTGCTGCTGATTTTAAGCCGTACAGGGGTTTCAGAGAGGTAAGCTCAAGAATTATAGCTGTAAAGTATATGTTTCCAGAAAAGTTATCAATTAAAAGGCTTCAATCATCTTCATTTGAAGTATCTCAAGAAGAGATTGAAAATTTAAAAAACTTTTTCATTGTTTTACGTAAGCTTGATCATCAAATATCAAGGATTTCTCCTTTTGAGCTTTATGAATCATTGTGGGCTATTCTTGGAATTATTAGCAGAAGCTACCAGTTAATGCTTTGCTGTATTGATCAAGTAGTAGCAAAAAACATGAATGGATTTTATATTGCCGCTCGTGGTTTAGTTGAAACGTTATGCTCAATAATATGGGTAAACGAGAATCCTGAACGTCTTATAAATTTGGTGCAATTTCGCGGCCTAAAAATCGGCCGGATTATGAATGTTGGATATAAAAAGTGTAGTGAATTAAAAGATATCTATTTTTACTTAAGCAATATAGTGCATTGCGGCCGTGGTTCACATCTTCTTGGATTTCGTCCCACAGAAGAAATACCAGAGAAAGGTGTTTTCGGCCCATTCATTTTAGATTTCTCAAATGACTTCGCTAAGGGAATGGTAGATTTAATGGTAAATATCGGTTCGAAAATCAATCGTGAACTGCATGAGTTAATATCCCATGGTGAGAATGTTGTTCGAAAGGGAAAATTGATGGTACAGATTAAAACTAAAAAACAAGATGATGAATAAGCATTCGCTGGAGACGAATCGGTACGAGAAAAAATCGATTATCTACACTATATATCCAAAAATATAATATAATATTTGAAACTGAAAAAATTATTATATTTCAGATCAAATATCTCCGTGATGCAATATATTATTAAACAGCAATGATTATAGGAGAATAATTATGATTAATAAGCCATTAGAACAAATAACTATTGCAGACATTAATGAGCTCAAGGAAAACTCAGTAGCTGAAGGGAAAAGTATTGAATATAAAGAGAAAATTAAGGTAAAAACCGATTCTGAGAAAAAAGAATTTCTTGCAGATGTCTCATCATTTGCTAATACCATCGGCGGAGACTTAATTTTTGGTATTGAAGAAAGAAAAGGAGTTCCAGTTAATATAATGGGGATAATTATTTCTGATAAAGACAAAGAAATTAGCAGATTAGAGAATATTATTAGAGATGGAATTGAACCAAGAATTCAATACTCGATTTGGCCCATTGAGTTAGAAAATAAAAATATAGTTTTAATTATTAGAATTAACAAAAGCTGGATAGGACCTCATAGAGTTATTTATCAAAGTCATGATAAATTTTATGCACGAAACTCCTCAGGAAAATATCCAATGGATACTATGGAATTAAGAACAGCATTTAATTTATCAGAAACTTTGGTAGAAAAAATAAGGAATTTTCGATTACAAAGAATATCAGAAATCTCCACTAATCAAACACCAATTCCGTTTCGCAAAGGAGGGAAGATAATTTTGCACTCAATTCCATTCGAAGCATTCAGCCCAAATATTAAATATGACCTTGATATAATTGCTAATAATCCTTCTAAGTTATTACCATTAAATGCTGGTATAGATGAGAGCAGATATAATTTAGAGGGATTTTTAACATATTCTTTAGAAGAGGGTAATAAGTCACTTTCTTATGCGCAAATTTACAGAAATGGTATTATTGAGGCAGTTGAGGGAGCACTATTAGAAACAGCAAATATCCCTATTGTTGCTTTTGAGAAAGAATTATTAATATCAATTCCAAGATTTCTAAAAACTCAAAAGGAATTAGGAATATTTCTACCTATTTTCATTTTTTTATCTTTAGCTGGTGTAGAAGAATATTTAATAGAAACAGAAAAAAGATTTATACTTAGAGGGAAGCATTACCATATTGATAGGGATATATTAAATTTACCTGAATCAGTGATTGATGATTTTGAAACTAATCCAGAAGAAGTTTTAAGACCGATGTTTGATATAATTTGGAATGCATGCGGTTATCCTCGATCATCAAATTTTTCTAAAGATGGAAAGTGGCGAATGGGAAATTTAAATAGGTAAATAAATATTTGAAAATTGGCTGCGGATATGATAATATGGGAGTGAGCATCAAGTGAAAATAGCCTTTTCAGGATATCATCAAAAATTATTGTTATTAATCATATGATAGAGTAATTAAGATGACGGTAAAAAGAGGTAAGATTGTCTTTACCATTCCAATTGTTATTGAACCGGATGATGGGGAATTCCATGCATATTCTCCATTGCTGAAGGGATTGCATGTGGGGGGCGAAACAGAGGAGGAAGCATTAAAGAATGCTAAAGATGCTGCCATTGCTTATTTAATCTCTTTAATCAAGCATGGCGATCCAATTCCTATTGGTATAATTCATACAGAAAAACCCAGCCTAAAGGAGCTTATTGGTTTCAAGAGCCACTTATCAAAGCACAGAGTTGATTTAATAAAAGTAGCAGTATGAAGTATCCTAAACATGTTTGGGATCAGATTAGAAATATCACCGCTGATGAATTAATCAATGCTTTAAAAAAAGATGGATGGAAATTAGAGGTAAAAAAGTCGGCAATCCAGGTTTTCAGCCATCCCGATGGAAAACGAATCACCATCCATTACCATACACAAAAAACATATAAGCCAAAATTATTAAAAGCCTTATTAGATGATATAGGCTGGTCTAAAGAAGATTTCAAGAGATTAAAACTTATCAAAAAATAAATCTAAATCTCCACTTCACCGATTCTTTTATCATAGCACATCATTTATTTTTCAGTATCAGTTCGGCGGCGTATTTGCCGGAGAAGATGACGCTTTGCACGAAAGCGCCGGGAAAGGTCCAGTGGCCCGCCTGGTAGAGTCCTCGAATAAAGGGCACCTTCTGCTTTCGCATGGCGAAGTCCCGCCACCCCAACGCTGTGCCTCGATGGTTAAGGGTATAGCGGTACAGGGTTATGGGCGTTGCCACGTCCATGAAGATGATGTGCTTGCTCAGGTCGGGGACCAATTTCTCCGCTCGCTTTACGTACCGCATGGCGAAGGCTTTTTTGAAGTCATTATATTCCTTCCCACGCCTGAGCTGCGGTCCCGCTTTCCAGTAGTTTTCAAACTCGATGCTGGCCTGCGCCATAATCTGGACGGCATAGTGATTGGGATCGGCTCCCTCTTCCCTGAAAGGCGGGAAGGTGATGCGGAAGCTACCGGTTTCCGGATTGTTGTTGCTGAACATTTCCCTGACGTCCATGGCGCTGTTATAAAAGACATCGGCGCAGTCGAAGCCCAGCCTGGCAGGATTGATATCGGTAATTATGGAGACGGTAAAATAGGAATCAGAAAGCGGAGCATCCAGTCCCTTTTTATATTTTGACGGAACCAGACCCGGGTCAATGAGCTTCTCAAAGGTCTGCCTGGCATCAATGGCAGAGACCACATAATCGGCATCCACTTCCTCGCCGTCTTCCAGCTTGATGCCCACAGCCCTTCGATTGTCCACTTTGATTTCCGTCACCTTTTTGGAGTAGAAAATTTCACCACCATTCGTATGAACCGCTTCAGCGAAGGCATCGGCAATCTTCTGCGCTCCGTCAATTGGTTCGAAGGCAAGTCCCTGGAGAGCTATGGAAAGAATGCCCAGCATTCCGATAGCAGGGAAATCAGCCATAGGTATAATAGCCCGCAGTCCCAGGCAGAGGCATTTCAAATCGTCCCCGGGAAATAAGGATTCGAGAAAACCTTCCATGGGCATACGGCTGTACTTTAGTGTCTTTCCCAACTTAAAGGGCATTTGCATGGCCATTAACGTCCTGGAGAAAGAAGATATCAATTCCGGGCTTGTTTTGGGCATCTGCTCGCTTTCCTTATTCACATCCAAAGAGAGATCAAGCAGTTGATTGAGCGTTTTTTTCTTAATTGAAGGAAAGGTGTCTATGATTGATTTTATAAATCCATTCCTGTTAATGGAGATGCTGATATCCGTTCCCTCACAGGGGCCGATCAAGCGGAAAAGAGGATTATGCAGGGTAAATTTCACTGGTGGGACATCGAGCTCCGTAAGCATGTTATTCAGCTTATCATGTTCAATTATCCAGTGAATGGCAGGATTAAAAATGACTCCTTTGCGAGAGAAGGAAGTGCAGTATCCTCCCGGTTTGAAGTTCTGCTCAATCACGATTACTTTTTTTCCTGCTCTGGCAAGATGAGCGGCGCAGGACAATCCCGCCAATCCTCCGCCGATGACAATAACATCATACGCTCTATCAGACATTTTGGAACTCCTTTATTATTAAGATATATTGTAGCGCAGTTAGGGATATAAAGTAAATATTTTTGTAAGTATTTTTTTCAAACAGCAAAGGAATCTTTTTATTTCGGCTGTTTACAGCTTGTTCGGTAGGCGCCGACGGCTCTTGCAAGTTCATCCACTTCTTTAGGGTGGGCAAATAGACCGCAGGGAGCATCTTCAGTTTCCAGGAGATGCCCGTTCTCACGAATTACTTTAAACAATGGGCTGGCCAGACCCTCACGCAGGCTCGAAGAGGATAGATTGTGGGTTGCCACATTGCTGACCGGGCAGGGCGTCAGGTCACCAGCCGGGGTAACATGGGCAAAGCCGCGTCCGGCAGAAACACAGCCGCCGAAGAATTCCTCATCGCCCGGGGAGTGGATTATGTAGATGGGCTTTGAAGCGCGGTATTGGAGGACATGAGCTCGGAAGAGTTCGCGTTCCTCTTTGCTGAGAATGAGTGCATGATCGTCAGCAGGAGACGCGCTGCCCATTGAGTCTTTATCCGGATGAGCGGGACAATAGGAGCTGGGCTGATGGACATCCGCAGGACCGGGAGAGGTGGGTATATATTCAATGAAGAATCCAAGACGAACTCCCTGGTTTACAAAATCATCGAGCACTGCGTTATCCATCCAATACTTATAATTCAGGCGGTTGATGGTAACCGAGATGCCGCTTAGCACCCCCTTTTTGTTGAGCTTATGCAGAGTGCTTAATGCTTTTTGGTAGGTTCCCTTGCCGCGCCGTGAATCCGTAGCCTTCTGACCTCCTTCAATGCTCACAATGATGGAGACATTGGTCAAGCGCTTTAGAAGCTCAAAATCAGCTTCTTTCAGAGCCGTACCGTTGGTGAAGATGATGAAGAACCTATTCTGAAATTCGCGGCAAAGTTCCAGCAGTCCGGGAAACAAGAAAGGCTCACCACCAGCAATGATAAAGCAGAAGACACCAAGGTCGCTGGCATCGCTGATTATTTTGCGCCACTGTTCATTATTGAGATGGGGTACTGTGCTTGCATTATTCAAGTTACCAGCGGCGGCGGCATAACAGCCTGCGCAGTGCAGGTTGCAGCGTGAGGTAATGCTCAATATTAGAAATGGCGGCACCATCAAGCCCTGCGGCTGAGCCTGTTTCCGCAGTTTAGTAGTGTGCAAATAAGAGCGAGCCAGATGTACGAAGGCTGGCAGGTATCGGGGATGGCGCAATGCCCAGGGCAGGAATGTTCGTGTAAGGTTCGGGTCGAGATTATTCAATACATCCTTTACTATATTCGTGCCTTTTAAAATATTTGCGGCCATAAGTGCTCAACTCTGTTAAATAGCTTAATCTGCAAGAGATTACTTGTTTCAAATATTCCCGGTGTGTAAATTAAAATGAAGGTATATTTTAATTAAATTATTTTTAATGTCAAGATGTTATTTATACAGGAGTTCCATAAAAAATATAGTTTCAATGACGATAAGCTGCTTCGGACAGACACAAGGCCTGTCCCTAAAGAAGCATGACTTCTTTGTTATTCAGCTTTTCAGAATCCAAACAATTTTTTTAATATTGTGAGATGTTTTTCTGTGAAATAACGAACCAGCAATGCTGGCTGTCCCTGCGTTTTTACAATTTATACGGTAATCTTTATTTAAAAATATGCCAGAATATTAATGTTCGGAATAACCCAGCGGCTGTGCTGCCTGTCCCTACACCGCATCTCTTTGCAGGGAAAGAGCTTGCATATGTCAAATGTTCAACAACAGCACCCACACTAAATAATTTTAGAGGAAGTACTGTTATTTTTATTTTTGTCATATGCTGTTGAAGGATTGCTTCTGCGGCGGAATGACCAAATAAGCGCTGCTATGATGCTTACAGCCAATAAGCATCCGTATAGCGGCGAAGGATATGCTCTAAAAAAGACTACCACCAGGCAGATAGTCCCAATGGATGCTATGATGAGATTCCAGGGCCACTTTTTTGAGAAAAGCAAAGCGAATATACCGAGACCGGCGATGATAAGAGAGATGAACCATATGGTTTCATTAGTGCGGTGACTGGTTGTTATGCCCTGGGCTCTCTCCGCACACTCCTTAATGCCGTACATCATCTTTCGTTCCATGATGAAATGACCCGGATCAAAGAGGAAAAAGGAAGTCTTGGGTGCCCTCGAAGCATTAATCCGCATACGGATGATCAGGCGAGTGCTTAGTGAGTCGATGGGATAAAGGACAAAAGCCCAGGTAATCTGCTGCATGAGTTGGTCTGATGGTAACTGATACACGATTGACCGACCGGACTCAAGAACTGCAACGGTCATTCCAGCGCCCGGCCCAAGCATTACTGTATCACCCACCTCTAAATGCTGCCATTCCGGAACAATGCGGTATATATTGTGGATATCGAGACCAAATAAATTCTCAATCCAATTATAGCTGTAGAAGCCGCCGCGGTCCTGCCCTATCTGTAGCAGCCAGGGCCAGATTTTTTCCGCCGGGGCCTGGATGGTAATGGCACGAGTACACTGGTAATCGGGCTCGATAACAATACTATCACCCGGGAGAGTGCGCTCAACTTCATCATTTGTTGTGCCCCAGCGTACATGCCAGGGTTGAATGAATATAACATAGACTACTGCAGCCACTATTACAAGAATTATCAGGCTGCCAAGAATCTTGGCTACATTTATTAAGCTTGTGATAATTTTATCCATGTGGTTAACCTTTATATTCTATTGCTCTTAAAAGTTTATGATTTATTTTATTATGTAAAAGCACAAAATCTGTTCAGGCTGAATGGCTCTTCATTAACAATTACTCACTTTAAAATCTTCATTGAAGAATATACAAATTAAACATGCATCATATTTTATATTGAGAAATGAATCCCTTGCCATAACCACTGATTGACTTTTCTTTTTTTTACCATAAAATAGATTCATTACTAATTGTTCAATCTTAAAAGAATAATAACAAATTGCTATACCACATATTATAATAATAAAGGAGACAAATTATGTCAACGAACTATGGATTGGCTACTCTGGCGATACATGGTGGCGAATCGAACAGGGGTAAAAGCGAGCCAGTAACAGCGCCCATATACCAATCATCAACCTACATATTTCCCGATTCGAAAAGCCTGGAAGGATTCGGAAAAGGTTCGCAGCTCGGTCAACATATTTACCTGCGCTATGGTAATCCAACACAGGATAAGCTTAACCGACGATTGGCTCTGCTTGAGGATGCAGAAGACGCATTGGTATTCTCCTCCGGCATGGCAGCAATAACAACTGCCATTCTCGCAGCAGTAAAGAAAGGAGACGAAATTATTTCCATAGCCACGCTCTATGGTCAAACGCTCAACTTTCTCCGTTTAGGCTTGCCTGAGGAATATGGCATTACCACCAAATTTTTATCCCTCGAGGAAATATATGACCTGAAAAAACATGTAACTGACCGAACAAAGCTGGTCTTTTTTGAAACACCTACCAATCCAAATCTAATGATAATAGATATAGCTCGACTGGTTGCTCAAGCCAAAGAACTGGGACTCAAGACTATGATCGATAATACCTTTGCCACACCCATCAATCAGCAACCCACTCCCATGGGTATCGATTATGTGGTTCACAGCGCTACCAAGTATCTGGGCGGACACAGCGATGTTCTTGCCGGTGCTGTAATGGGGCCACAGGACTTCATTCTAAAATGTCATGAGCGGATGCATATGTATGGTCCCACCCTCGATCCCTTTGCCGCATTTCTGCTTCTACGAAGCCTGAAGAGCCTGGAAGTGCGAGTCCAGCGCCAGAATGAAAACGCAATGAAGCTGGCGGAGTTTTTCAAAAAGCATCCCAAAGTGGAACGAGTGTATTATCCCGGTCTGCCAGACGATCCATTTCATGAGATAGCGAAAAAGCAGATGAGAGGCTTTGGTGGAATGATTAATGTGGTGATAAAAGGCAGTAAAAAAGAAGCGATGAAAGTAGCGGACAATCTGGAGGTTTGTCTGAATGCCACCAGTCTGGGAGGTTGTGAAACGCTGGTGAGCATTCCGGTTATAACATCCCATTCCTGGCAAACACCCGAAGAATTAGAGTTGGCCAAAGTTGTTCCGCAAATGATCAGGTTCTCCATCGGCCTGGAAAACCCTGAAGACCTAATAGCCGATATTGACCAGGCATTGAATAAAATATAGCTGTTATTAGTTCTTTTGCGCAAAAGAAATCTTAATTAAAAGCTCTTAACGTAAAATAGAATTGATCGTTGGATTATTAATAATTGCTTTTGCATAGTATTAGAACTTAAGGTTTTTTAACTTCTAAGAAAAAGGTATGACCTTCCTCTTTCTTAGCAACAATTTTGAATCCAACCTTTTCAGCTAACTGCATATAGTAAGATAAATCATGTACTTTTTCCGGCCATCGCACCCCATACCCGGTTGAAACTTCTTTGTTGGGAAGTTTAATAATAAGTGTGATAAGACCATATTCCTTTTTCTCATCAGGACGCTCCAGAAAAATATTATCCCAAATCAAAAATCTCCCACCTGGAGCAAGTACTCTGAAGATTTCACTAAATACTTTTTCATGATCAGTGCCTTGTATGTAGCAGAGCGTGAAAAATGAGGATGCTGTGTTAAATGTATTATCAAGGAATTTTAAATCTCTGGCATCCATTACGATCTTCAAAGGACCGGGAGGTGCTTCTTCTAATTCGCGTTTATTGATATCAATGGCAATAACCTGCTGGCCTTTAAGTTGACCAATAATCCCCTCCCCGCCTCCACCGATAGCCAGAATATACCTTTGAGCATCAAAGTCATTAACCGTAAGCACTTGCCTCTCAAAGCGGAAAATAGTTTCCTCTGTGCGTTTTTTATGTCTTTGCTGCGACTGATTGGTTTCCTGCCTTTCTGGAGTGTCAATCTGTAAAATTTCTATATCTCTTAAACCACTAACTCCACACAAAATAAAAGTTAAGCAAAAGAAGATGGTTAGGGGAATAATGATTTTTCTTTTCACCATATTTATTTGCTCCTTTTTTTATTTTTGTTGCTAACTCATTTATAATTATATTCCTTACTGATTATGTCGTCTACTCTGCTAAATATAAAAATAATATGCAAAATCAAAGAAGCTAATATGTTGAATGACTGTCTTGTATTCTTCCGCTCAAAATTCTATTATAATTGCAATTCTGCTAATATCATAAATAGCAACCATTGTAAAATATGCATTTTAAAAAGCGCCACCAGAGATTGGTTTTTATTTTAATAGAATGTGATTGATACCAAAAGCATTCTTGCTATAAAATGGAGTGAATAAAGCTAATAAAAACTTTAAGCGGAAAAACTTTTTATGAATGATAACAAGACTGATAATGGATTAAAAAGAAAACTCGGGCTTTTCCCTCTCACAAACATTGTCGTAGCCAATATGATTGGAGCTGGGATTTTTACAACCTCCGGGCTTTTAATGGCGGATTTGCGCAATCCTTTAGTGATGATTGCATTATGGGTTGTGGGCGGAATAATCGCCCTCTGCGGGGCTTTGAGCTATGGAGAACTCGGTGCAGCTATACCTCGCGCTGGTGGAGAATATGCTTTTCTATCGAAATTATTTCATCCCGTATTAGGTTTTCTAAGCGGCTGGGTCTCCTTTTTTGTGGGCTTTTCTGCTCCTATTGCCGCTTCGGCAATCGGCTTTACTGAGTACTTTGCCAGAGCTTTCCCCGGAGTTCTAAGTCTCGGCATTTTTGAGAGTTCCCTTGAAACAATAATTTTGAAAAAATTGTACGCCATTCTCGTTATTATAATCTTTACCTTAATACATATTAGAGGAATCAAATTTGGCTCGAATGTGCAGAACCTTTTGACTTTCTTAAAAGTTGCTCTGATAGTGGGTCTGATATTTTTTGGATTCTTTTTCGGAAAGGGATCTGTGGGCCATTTCTTTCAGGGAAGTAGTTTTACCTTCGATTTCTCGGGATGGAAAACCATGGGTCTTGGTCTTATGTGGATAATGTTCGCCTATAGCGGTTGGAATGCCTCTGCTTATATTGGTTCGGAGATAAAAAATCCAGCCAGAAATTTACCTCGTTCATTAATATTGGGCACAGTAATAGTTGTCTTCCTTTATTTTTGTTTAAATCTCTTTTATATCTATGCTATCCAGCCAGACGATATGAAAGGAGTCATTTCAATTGCAGGACTTGCTGTTGGCAATCTATTTGGAAAATCATTTGAGAATGTGCTTTCAATCCTCATTTCCTTTGCCCTATTCTCTTCTCTTAGTGCTTTTATAATACTTGGTCCTCGGGTTTATTATTCTATGGCCAAGGATGGATACTTTTTCACATTTGCTGCAGAGGTTCACAGCAAATATGGTGTTCCTTCAAAATCAATAATGCTGCAAGGACTATTTGCATCAGTCATGGTTCTTTTTGGAACTTTTGATCAAATATTGACCTATATGGGCTTTTCCCTCGGAATTTTCCCCATACTTTCTATTATTGGTGTTTTTAAATTACGGCTTTCAAACAAGAGCATATATAAGCTGCCGGGTTTCCCTGTAGTTCCAAGTATCTATATTTTAGCAGGCGTTTCCATTCTGTTTCTTGCATATTTCCAACGCCCCATCGAGTCTTCTATAGCAGTCTTGACCGTATTAATCGGAATCCCGGTGTATTTAATATTTAAAAGAAGATACAAGATTAAAGAGCTCAGAAAATATAGGAATACGGACCATGGAAAATAATTATAAAGTATCTCCAGTTTCTCCAACAAAGCGCATAAAATCTTTAGATGCCCTCCGAGGCTTTGCCATATTGGGTATCCTCATTATGAACATCCAGAGCTATTCAATGATAATGGCCGCATATACCAATCCCACTGCTTATGGCGACTTAACCGGAATTAATAAATGGGTTTTGATACTCAGTCACACTATAGCCGAGCAGAAATTTTTGTCCATTTTTTCTATTCTGTTTGGAGCAGGTATTATTCTGTTCACCCGCAAAGCAGAAGCTAAAGGAAAAAAAGCTACAGGTCTGCACTATCGTCGTACCTTTTGGCTCCTTATCATTGGACTAATGCATGCTTATCTAGTGTGGTATGGGGATATTCTCGTGACCTATGCTTTTTGAGCTCTGATAGCTTATCTTTTCCGCAAAATATCTCCCAAAAAATTGCTGATAATTGGCCTTCTCATTTTTTCTGTATCTTCTCTGCTTTATTTATTTTTTGGCTGGTCAATGCAGTATTGGCCACCAGAATCCCATAAGGAAACGATGAGCAGCTGGAGACCCAGCCAGGAACAAATCCAACAGGAGATTACCGCTTATAAAGGTGGTTGGTTGCAGCAAATGGAGCATCGAGTGCCAACATCAATTTTCATGCAGCTCTTTCTATTTTTGATACATCAGGGATGGCGGGCTGGTGGACTCATGCTGGTGGGGATGGCACTGTTTAAATGGGGAGTTCTTTCGGCCCAACGCTCAAAGGGCTTCTATCTTATTATGATGAGCCTTGGTTTTGCACTTGGATTTCCAGTGGTAATTTATGGTGTCATGCGAAATTTCGCAGCTCAGTGGTCAGTGCAATTCTCCATGTTCTACGGCTCCCAATATAACTACTGGGGCAGCCTTTTCGTTGCTCTTGGATATATTAGCATGGTGATGCTCATATGCAAATCGGCATTATTTGAAAGGATAATCCGACCTTTCGCCGCTGTTGGACGAATGGCATTAACAAACTATCTATTGCAGACTGTTATGTGCACCTTTATTTTTTATGGTCATGGCCTGGGGCTCTTTGGTCAGGTAGAGAGATACCAGCAGGCGCTCATTATGATTGGTGTCTGGATTTTTCAGCTCATTATATCGCCCCTCTGGCTGCGCTATTTCAGGTTCGGCCCTGCAGAATGGCTCTGGCGTTCCCTCACTTATTTAAAACTCCAACCGATACGCAATTGAAAATGACTTCCCAGGACTTTTATAATCTTGTCTTTATCTTCTTTTGAAAACTCAGATAACAAGTTGTCTTCAATTGACTGGTACGAATTCTGCTTTGAAAGTGAAACCCTAATTTCCTTGAGTTCATAATAAATGGAATTGGAACTCTTGGGATTAATATAGGGCTTAGACTGATAATACCACTCATCCTTCTCACTATCAAATAAGGTAAGCTTTTTCATAAGAATCACTAAAAATGCTTAAAAATTAAGTGTAACGGATTAATATTGATGGGTTAGAGAGAATGCGAATAATACAGTTGATTTTCAAGCAAGATACTAAAACATTTATTTCTATGCGGGGGTTCTCTGCTCACCATTATGAGTATATACTCACTTTATTGAGCAAAATGCTGATTGTACAGCAAAAGCTTTTGGTTCAATTAATCAAGATGAAATTCTTTCTTATTTCCGATTACTCTTTAGCAGACAGAAGCTTTTTTTTATCAATTTTTCCTCATTGACACTAATTATTTACTCCGGTATATAGACTATATAGGCAATTAGCTATTGAAAATAAGATAATAAATAGGTAAAATTATTATGCTCAAAAAAGATAATTTTTATCTTATATCTTAATAACATTTAATAAATGAGAAAATCACCATGGCAATAATAAGTGAATTCCACTGGGCTATTCAATCTGGCGAACTCAACAAAGTTAAACAGCTTCTTTCTGCAGATTCTAGTTTGGCGAAGACAAAAGATTCCTTGGGCCGTCCCCCACTGCAAAATCCGTGCTGGGATGGAAATATAGAGATGGTTGAACTTCTTCTCTCCTATGGAGCTGATGTCAATGCCCAAAATAGAGACAATGTAACACCCTTGCATTCTGCTACGTCGAAAGGTGATCCACGAGTGATTAAACTCCTATTAGAGCATGGTGCTGAAGTTAATGCAAAAACAAAAAATAGTTCAACGCCATTACACATTGCTGCGGAATTTCGCTTCATAGACACAAATGTTGCAGATTTACTCTTGCGATATGGCGCTGATGTTAATGCCAAGGATTCAGAAGGGAAAACTCCATTAGATGTCGCAATCAAATCGAGAGAAGAAAGCCCCATGGTTACTCTGCTTAAAACTGTTGCAGAAAAAAGTTAATCTCTGGTTAATGCTTTATTTCGGGCTTCTGAATCAGTTCAAAAAGTCAAAGATAGTAAATCTGAAATCACATCATAATATAACAGAACTGATGTTTCTCGCAAGCTTTGGTGGAAGTTCTGGTAGGCATTATATGTATGAAAGACAATCTAATGGACGATATATTAGCAACAGCTCTGAGCTAACAAGACTCTAGATTTAATTGTTATTAAGTATTTTAAAAAAGGCAATTAGATTTTGCAATATATTAATCAGGCATTTGGATGCGAAAATCAAATAAATATTGATAAAATCATTGCAAACTTGAGTATGAGGTATGTCGAATGGCTGCTTGGAATGAACATTACATAGTAGATGAGAAAGGCAACCGCACTGGAGTGATTCTGGATATAAAAGATTTCAGAAAAATTCTTGAAGATTTGGAGGAACTTGAGTCAATCCGTGCTTATGATGCGGCAAAAAAATCAAAGGATGAGGCGATTCCATTCGAACAAGCTGTAAAAGAGATTGAAGCAGAGCGCAAATGAACCACGAAATTCTAATTCTAAGGAGAGCTCAAATTGCTGATATGAAAGTGATATTTTGCGATATAACAGATATATAAAGCATGGAAATAAAAAATACCGAAATGTAATAATGAAAAACTTGACCGTGTTTCTGCTAATATTATTGTTACAATAACGAAAAACTATGCAAATTAGACAAAATTCGTTATAATAACGAAAGGGAAATGGGTAATTTTAAAAAACATTTAGAGTTAGCAAAAGAAAAACTTACAATAACACTCACTGCATATCATGGCCAGCAATTTACAGTTGTGGGTGATTTAGGTGTAAAGGTAGTTGAGCAGTTGGTAGAGGCAGATGCTGCCAGAAATAATAAGCACTTCGGAGATCACCAAAGCAGGCACGAATATTCCAACAAGAATTTTCCTTTGAAAACAAACAAAGCCATGAGAAAAGTATGGTTTGCTTATGGCGATTTGGGATATGATGGCATTAATGGAAAGAGAGCTAAAGCAGTAATTGATAATCTTAATATAATAATAACATTCTTTGAAAAAAGATTTGGATTAAAAATCTATGAAAAGAATGATTAAAAAGATAGCAAAGAAACTTTCAAGAATAGCTGATATAAAAGTGATTATTCTATATGGAAGTCTTGCCAGAGGCGAATATACCTCAAGGTCAGATATTGATTTGTTTATACTTACAACAGAAAGTAACACTCAAGGGGAAATTCAAGATAGTATAATAGGGCTTGAGTCTGAAATAGGGAAAAATATCCAACCGACAATAAGAACCTTAACTGAATTGAAGGAGACAGACAGCGGTTTATTGCAAAACATTTTTCAGGAGGGGAAAATTCTCTACCTGAGAGAAACAACAGAAATACCCTCTGCTGTACTACTGCAGCAAAAGCCTTTTTTAGTTTATTCTTTTAGGATGAGCAAGCTAAATCAAAAAGATAAGGCAAGGTTCAATAGGCATCTATATGAGCAAACAAGAAAAGGGTATAAATATAAAGGCTTATTAAAAGAAATCGGTGGCAAAAAACTTTCCCCGGGCTGCATATTAGTTCCATACAGACAAAAAGAAAAGATAGAGAAATTCTTTAAAAAATTTAAGGTGGAATTTGAACAACTGAAGGTATGGAAATAAAAGCCATATTGGCAAGGATAAAAAATGCACATATTCTCAAAAGCTAAAATTGACAAAAACCCAGCACATAGGCTCATTCCGCTTTTTATGCTTTGTATAGCATATTGTTTTTTTCTCCCTCACCATTCATTATATTATCACATCTGTATAATTTAGGCTCGGTAAGAAAAACTGCCAGAAACATAGGAAATAATAGGAAATAAATAGAAGAGGATAAATGTTCTGGAATGGAAGAGTGCGAAAAATACTTGTAGATATTATTACTATCTTTCATTTGAGCCTTTGATGTCCTTCATTCTAAACATTCATTTCTTAAGCTCAAACATACTAAAAAGTTATAGTTTTAATTGATAGTGGGTTTAAGGATCTCGTTGCTTCCTCGACCCATCCCCGAGTCCAACTGTTTTCTGGATTGAGAAAAAGCACATAAGCTCATTCCGCATTATTTAGCTCTATACTGCATGTTGTCCTTTTCCCACTTCGTGGCAGGCGGAGCTTCGATTTCATCGTTACGGCTCAGGGAGTGCAATTCGATCAAATCGAAGCGCAAAGTGGCGAAGACAATGGATGGGACGCCATCTGGGAATCTGCCAGTAAGATCACCGATTGGGGTTATGCTGTAGAAATTAAAATCCCTTTTTCATCATTACGTTTCCAGCGCAAGGAGGGGCCACAGATTTGGGGATTCGATGCGGTACGCCGTTACCCTCGGGACCACCCCTACCATATAGGGCTTTTCTCCAGAGACCGCAGCAACAATTGCTATCTTTGCCAGGCTATTAAGATAAAAGGATTCGAAGGAGCCAGTCCGGGCCGCAATATTGAAATTAATCCCACGATCATTGCCCACCGCACAGACGAACGACCGGAATTCCCTCTGGGAGCGATGGAGAAACGGGACCAGGAAGCTGAATTAGGTCTCACAGCTCGATGGGGAGTTACGCCAAACTTAACTCTCAATTTCACCGCCAATCCCGACTTCAGTCAGGTGGAGGCTGATGCCCTGCAACTTGACATCAACGAGCCATTCGCACTCTATTATCCAGAAAGGCGACCTTTTTTCACCGAAGGAGCCGACTTTTTTAGCTCACTGGAAAGAATGATATACACGCGTACCATGCGGGACCCTTCATGGGGTTTAAAGCTCAGCGGCAAAGAAGGTGCAAATACCATTGGCATGTATGTTGTCCGGGACGAATTAACCAATCTCATCTTTCCGGGAAGTCAGGAATCCAGTTCTACCTCTCTAAATAAAGCAAATATATCCTCGGTCTTCCGCTATAAACACGACTTCGGCAGCAGATATACTGTCGGGATGTTAGGAACCAGTCGTGAAGGGGATGATTATTATAACAGGATATATGGATTCGACCTGGACTTCCGTTTCACTCGCACGAACCAAATCCAATTGCTGGTTCTTGGTTCCAATACCAGATATCCCGATGAAGTAGCCAATAATTTCAGTCAACCCTTGGGGAGCTTCAACGATCGGCTCATTTCCTTCGAATATGACCATTACACCAGAACCTGGGGCTGGTGGGCAGACTACGAAGAAGCCGGTAAAAATTTCCGCGCTGATCTTGGCTTATACCCCATGGTTGGATATCGCAATGTTGAAGGAGGATTACTCTACACCTGGAACGCACCTCAAGGTGCGTGGTGGTCACGATTCATAGTAGCCAGTGAGTTGAACTATTTTGAAGATAAGAATAGAGCGCTTCTTAATAAGCAGGCATCCCTCTCGTTTTATTACAGCGGAACCTTGCAGTCCCGTATCTTTATCAGAGGATGGAATACCCGAGAGGCATATAATAATCGTGAATTCGATCAGACCTACTTCGTAATTCAAGGTGGATTTTGGCCTACAGGAAACTTAAATTTAAATATGCAAACCATTTTTGGAGAACGGATTGACTATGCGAACACGCGCTTGGGAAAGAGGTTAAGGATTAATCCCTGGTTGAGCTACAATCTTGGCAAGCATGTACGTCTTTCCTATGATCACACCTATGAGCGGATGAATGTTCAGGAAGAACACCTATATACGGCAAACATCAGCCAGTTAACAACTATTTACCAGTTTAACCTCCGTACTTTATTTCGAGGGATCATTCAATATGTGAATTATGATTACAATCCAAACAATTATACCTTCGATATAGAGTCAAATTATAAAAGCTTCTTCACTCAACTGTTGTTCTCGTATAAAATCAATGCTCGTACTGTACTCTTTCCTTGGATATACGGATAACTATTACGGAGGTCAGGAATACGGCTTAACACAGTCCAACAGAACCTTCTTCATGAAGTTAGGCTATGCCTGGGTGCTTTAGAAGAAAGAGATTTTTATAAAAAGATGCTCTCACAATAATCCAATCGCAAAAGAGATTTGGAATAAATACTATGCTGAGGTCTTCGAAGTTAAAGATCAATCCACCCTTGCCATTTATTCGCATATGATAGACTCGATCCTTTATCTGCCGGATTACCCACTTGGGCATATAATTGGTTTTCAAATAGGGCAATACCTCGAAGATAAAAATCTTGGTGAGGAGATGGAAAGAATGTGCAAGCTGGGAAACATCATTCCTCAGCTCTGGATGCAAAATGCCGTAGGTACTAAGGTATCTACAAAATCCTTACTCGATGCGGTGGATGAAGCCCTGAAACATATTACAAATTAGTCATTTTTCATAGAAGGATGAACTAATTTAAATAAGCTCAAAAAACATACAGGTCCTTCCTATTTCGTGCTTGTTTGTATATCAGTACAATGAGGAAGGGCCATTTTAATATGTAGGAATCATATTTTCAAGCACCATTACTCTCTATAACTCTCAGATTGATCTTCAGGAAGTTGGAAGAGTTCTTCAACACTGACTTCAAGCACCTTAGCCAGTTTTAAAGCCAGGTAGGTAGAGGGAACATATTTTCCATTTTCCACAGTATTTATAGTTTTACGGGTTACTCCGACTTTATGAGCTAACTCTTGCTGCGTCCAATTTTTTATAGCACGCTGAACTTTGAGTGTGTTTTTGAGCAGCCTCTCTTCCATCTTATCCTCTCTCCATAATCAGGAATGCCAAATGATAAACAGAACAACCAACCAGAATGGTAGTAATGGCAACAAACTTTAGGTCATCGATGGGAAAAAAGGATGAGAGTATAGCTAACAACGAAACACATCCTAAAGATGAAATAAAGGCAGATTTCCAGGCCTTTATGGCATGTAACTGCACCAGCTCATTATTCAATGCTGACCGCAGCCCAGGATCATTATTCATCTTCGTTTTGATTGAGTTTAATTTGTGCACAAAATACAACTGTATTGGGATGGAAGCAAGGAGAATAGTCAGTGTATATATTCTAAAGTGCTGTAATTCAAATTTGGGCATTTTGAAAATAAAATTTATAATCCAGGCAATGAGAAAAATACCGGCACCGACAAGATATCCCTTGAGATATTTTCTCCTGTCTCTATCCAATTTTTCTATTTGATTAGTCATTGTTAGTTCCTCCAATTTTATCTTATCTCACAGTTTTAAGCCATCAATATACCATAAACTACCCTTTATGTAACATATAATATACATAATATAACAAATAGGTTACTAATTGTCAAATAGTTTTTCCATTTTTTTGGATTTGGTATCGGTTTTTTGCTATACTGATAACCAGAACATTGATAATGATAAAAAAATCATAAAAATAAGAAGACCAGTACAAACAGCAAAGAGAAATTATTACCTGATAACTTGAATTAACACAATAAAAAAATACTCTTCTTATTAACCAACAAGATGAACAGTTTCAAGTGAATAATCTTTTTATCATGGAGGGATAAAAGATGAAAATATTTATTACAGGAGCCACAGGTTTTATTGGGTCTCATGTGGTTAAGCAACTAGCCCAGACTGAGCATGAGCTCCGCTGTCTGGTCAGAAAAAGCAGTCAGATTAAGGAACTTGAGGAACTGGGTGTCAAGTTAATCACAGGCGATTTGACCGACAATGACTCTCTGCTTGAAGGTATGAAAGATTGCGATTGGGTACTCGACATTGCCAATGTCTATACTTTCTGGACGCCCAATAAGAAAACCTATACAGAAGTCAATGTCATAGGCACCCGAAATGTTATGGAGACTGCTTTGGAGACAGGCGTTTCTAAGGTAGTTCATGTAAGCACAGGAACAATCTATGGTAAGCCATCGGACTCTCCTTTTACTGAAGACAGCCGCGTCGGACCTGTTCAATTCAGCGAGTACGCTCGAACCAAATATGAAGGGGATCTAATCGCCTGGGAGCTGCATGAAAAAAAGGGACTACCGCTAGTCATGATATATCCTGTAGCCGTCTTAGGACCGGGTGATCCTAAAACCACCGGGCAGTATATTATGAATCTTATCAATCGCAAAATGCCTGCTGTTGTATTAACCGATGCAATGTTTACCTTTGTGCATGTCAGGGATGTAGCTGAGGCTATAGTCAGAGCGGCGGAGAAGGAAAATAACATCGGAGAGAAATATCTTGTTGGCAAGCATCAGCTCCCCTTCGAAGAAATCAACAAAATGGTAAGTGAAATTTCTGGTGTTCCCTTACCCAAACTGCGTCTTCCCGATTTTTTAACTACTATAAATGCAGCGCTCCTGACACTGGTGGCCAATATAATAAAGAAACCTCCTCTATGGGGAATGTCCATGGACCAGATTAGAACAATGAAAGAAGGCGCCAGGATTGACGGGAGCAAAGCTGAAAGAGAATTGGGGATAACGTACACTCCCATTAGAGTTGCTCTTGAAGAAGCGATCGAATCGTACAAGAATTAGTTTTACATTTTAATGAAATAGATACTATTTATTAATGCACCTCTATTAAATACAAGTAAAATCTCATTATTGTAAAATATAGTACCTCCAATAATCGTACGATATTTCCTAACACGATTTTCATTACTAATAACACTAATTATTAATTTCCAAATTAAATCAAAAAAAAAAGAAACCTTTTTCTTTTTATTATCGTCTATAAATATAAATAGCATAAATCTATAATATCGAGGAGGTCGTAATGAGAACAAAAATCCTATTAACGGTAATCTTTTTTTTATGTACCACACTTGCTTTTTCTTATGAAGAAGTAAAGCATTTAAGTTTGTCCGCAGCGGGAATCAATACAATGGAGTTCGACTGTGGGGCTGGCTTCTTAGAGGTAACCGGAGTGGACGGTCTTAATGAAATAAAAGTCGATGCAGAAATTGTGCTAAAGGGTTTTAGCAATGCAGAAGCCAAAAGATTGATGGAGCGATGTGTGAAACTCACCCTGGAAAAAAGAGGTGCGAGGGCTGTTTTAATCAGCCAAATAGAATGTTCCTCTTTATTCGACTGGGGAGAGAAAGCAATAAACCTTACAGTGAAGGTTCCGAAAAAAATTGACTTAGTTGTTGATGACGGCTCCGGTTCTATAACTATCGAAGATATAAATGGTGATCTGGAAATCGATGATGGCTCAGGTTCAATTGAAATCAGTGATATCGACGGAAGACTTGATATTGAAGATGGCTCCGGCACGATTACACTATTTAAAATTACCGGAAATATTGAAATTGAAGATGGTTCGGGTACAATCAACATCGAAAGTACTACCGGAGATATTGATATAGAAGACGGCTCCGGCGATATAGAAGCCGAAGACATCCGAGGAGCAATTGATATATCAGATGGTTCCGGTACGATTGATGTAAGAAATGCCGATGGGGACGTAGAAATCAGCGATGGTTCCGGCAATATATATGTTAATGGTGTGGAAAAGAATGTAAATGTGAGAAGGGATGGCTCCGGTGGGATTACTATAAAAAATGTAAAGGGTAGCGTTAGAACACCGCATAACAAAAGTTATTATTAAAAATTTACAATCAAAGTTAAAAACTTAAATTACTATAATCAAAAGCTCACTGTCGAAGTACGCCTTAGATTACTATACCCTTATAACGTTCAGCTAAGTTAGTTGATAAAAAGTATATTCTGTAATCTTAATCAAACCCAAAATACTATCTTAACTTTTTAAAAAATCATTTTAAAAAAGCAAGGAGATTTCTATGAATAGATTAATTAAAAATATCCTATCTTTAATTATCGTTATAACCTTCATAGTATTAATTCCACATTCTGTTGTCGGTCAGCAGCTAATCATAGAAGATAAAGTGGCTAAGGATTTAATCAATTACTCATCCGGGATGAATGCATACAATCATATACAATATATAAGCCAATTTTATCGGACGGGCTCTAATGAGGGACATCAGAAAGCAGCAGAATATGTGGCTGCCAAGTCGAAAGAATATGGTTTAAAGGAAGTGATTATAGAAAAATTTCCTTATGATGGAGAAACAAGTTATCTCACCCGGAAAACCTCTTTGCAATGGTTTCCTTATGAGGCTGAGTTGTGGATGATGGAGCCGGAACATAGACTGCTAACTTCATTTGCTGATAATCCCCTCTCCTTAGGATGGCATAGCCGTTCGGTAGATGTTACAGGGGAATTGGTATTTATTGAGAATGAAAATTCGATCAAAAGCTACCAGGATAAAGAATTAAAAGGAAAAATAATCTTAAGCCCCAAGCCTGCAGGAGCTCAAGCAATAGAAGTTGCCGTAAAACAAAAAGGTGCCTTGGGTTTTATTTGCTATGATACAATTCCCTTCATTAATACTAACCGTAAGCCCTGGGATTTTCCTGACCAAGTGGGCTGGACTAGCTTATCAACATCTGATTATTCAACATTATTTCTATTCTGCCTAAGCTATAGAGAAGGCTTAGAACTGAAGCAGAAGCTTCAAGCTGGTCAAAAAATTAAGCTGAGAGCTTATGTCAAGGCAGAGCGAAAAGCTGGTGATATTCAGGTGGTAAGTGGAATATTGCCAGGTTCCGAGCTTCCCAAGGAGGAGATAATATTCATTGCTCACCTCGATCACTACAAGCCAGGCTGCAATGATAATGCTTCAGGGGTCGCTGCTATTCTGGAGATTGCTCATACCTTGCAAAGAATGATTAAAGATGGTTGGTTGGCACAACCTCGGCGCACCATCCGTTTCATCTGGACGGATGAATATGATGGCACCATCGCCTGGTTAGCCAAGCATATTGATGAAGATATTAAGAGAATTGCTGTCATTAATATGGATATGGTGGGTGAAAAGCAGTATTTAACAAATTCGATACTCAATATTATCCAAACACCCCATTCTCTTCCTACCTATCTTAATGATGTGGTAGCAAATATTCTTCAGGTAGTGCTGAATTATAATGAATTTAGATTTAGATTACCACCAGATGATGATTTCCAAATATATTCATCAGGGGGGAGCAAGCGGATGCTTATAGCCAGATTAGCTCCTTATACATTCGGCTCGGATCATGATATGTTCGTCGATCAGAGCATGGGCATTCCGGCTGTTGTATTCGTCAACTGGCCTGATGACTTCTATCACAGCAGCGAGGATACCCTCGATAAGGTAGATCCTACTATGCTTCGGCGAGCTATCTTCATGGGAGCTGCCATCGCTGCCTCTATAAGCTTGGCTGACAGCAAAAATGCTCTTGAGCTTGCTGCCATGGTAGCCGCAAGCAGCCATGTCCGGCTGGCAAAAGATGGAGAAAAAGCTTTTAATATGATGAATGATAGCAGCAAGGATAATCTTAAAAAATCCTATAAAGAGGCAATTAATATTCTAACGCAAGCAGCCCTGAGAGAGAAGAAAGCGATTAGTTCTGTGTTAGAATTGTCTAACGATAATGAGCTTATCCAGGAATTTATCAAGACTTGTAAGAAAAAAGTAGATGAAGAAACTATAATTCTGCAAGAAGGTTTGTCAGATTACTATAATATTCTTTGTCGTCATTATCAAGTGAGCCCAGCACTTCTCCCGCTCACTGAAAAAGAAAAAGAGCTAAGACAGCTAATTCCCAGCAGAAATCCTCAATTCCGAGGATTGATGGAAGAAAACTTTTATATCGAAAATGGCGGCGATGTTTTCCAAAGATGGTTTTTTACCCAAGATGATCTTTTGAGAGCTTTTTCTCTAACTGTCGAGATGCTGAATTTCACAGATGGCAAGAGGAGCCTGCTGGAAATCCGAAATGCGGTGAGCGCTGAATATGAGCCTATAGAAATCGAGCTGGTAGAATCATATTTTAAGAATCTGGAAAAAGCAGGAGTGATATCCTTCAAAAAATAACACAACTTAAAAATCTAATGGCACTCCAGGTCATTCAGAATACCGAGGATTGAATTATCCTATAAAAAATAAGTAACTAACCATAATATTAATGCTCGCTATTACATTTCTGCTCTCATTATTAATTGTTTAAGCAATAACCTATATCGCCAACATTTATTTAATTAATAAATCTTTCAAACTTAATATAGCTAATACTGCTACATTTTCATTTTCCCTCTGAATAGCATTGCTAGTTTCCAACCATATTAATTCTTCAATAGCAATCTATCTAATGGAAGAACTAATATTTCTAAGCAGATAATATTTGAAAATGCCTGCTCAAAAGGGTAAAATTCTTTCTGAAAGAAATGGATCGAACTTCTAATCAGAGTAATTATCACATTGAAAAAGGAGGAATCATGAAAAAACGCTATTTTATAACAGTTTTTATTATTACTTTTCCATGGTTACTGTTGGCGCAAGCGAGTGTTGATTTTGATACGTATTTTATAGATAAGACTATGCGCATTGATTATTTCCATATTGGGGATGCTAAAACGGAGTGGGTGACTATTGATCAAGTCTATCAGCAGGGAACCTGGGCGGGAAGTATAACTAATCTCATCGACACCTTTAACAACGGTCGCTACTATATCAAGGTTTATGACCTGGCAACCAACCGTATGATTTTCTCCAAAGGTTTTGACAGTTATTTCGGTGAGTATAAAACCACCAGCATGGCTCTTAAAAAGATTAAGCGTACCTATCACGAATCCGCACTTATTCCCTACCCCAAAAATAAGATTCAGTTCACCCTGGAGGTGCGAGACAGGGAAAACATCCTCCACCAGATTTTCAGCACCATAATCGATCCTGAAGATGTGTGTATCATCAAAGAACCGTTGCAAAAGGGAGTCAAAGTCTTCGAATTTGTGAAAAATGGTGACTCTCATAACAAGGTCGATATCGCTTTTATTGCCGAAGGGTATACCGCCGACGAAGAGCAGAAATTTCAATCTGACATGAAGAAAATGATTGAGGTATTCTTCATCCAGGAACCCTATAAGAGTCGCAAGGATAAATTCAATTTCTATGGTGTTTTCAAGCCGTCTGACCAGAGCGGCTGTGATGAGCCTACTCATGGAATCTTCAAGAATACGGCCGTTAATGCCAGCTTCAACTCTCTGAATTCACCGCGTTACCTCCTGACCGAAGACAATAAAGCGCTTCGTGATATTGCGGCACATACTCCTTACGATGCTCTTTTAATTGCTGTCAATCAAAAGCGCTACGGCGGCGGCGGTATCTACAATCTGTTTTGCGTCTTTACCACGGATAATCAATGGGTTGAATACCTCTTCCTCCATGAGTTTGGCCACTCCTTCGCCGGGTTGGCTGATGAATATTACACCTCATCTGTTGCTTACAATGAATTCTATCCTCGAGGCGTGGAGCCGGTAGAGCCTAACATAACTGCCCTTCTCGATCCTGATAATTTAAAGTGGAAGGACCTCTGCACTCCCGGTATAGAGGTTCCTACCCCCTGGGAAAAAGAGGAATTTGATAAAAGGGATAACGAGTATCAAAAAATCCGCCAGCAGATAAATGAAAAAATAGCGAAAATGAAGCGCGAAGGCGCTCCCGAAACGGATATAAATAAAGAGGAAGAGGAGTCCGAACTGCTATCTCTCCAGAATGCACAGAAGGTGGATGAGTACCTAAAGAATAGCAAGTATGCTGAGAAAGTAGGCGCCTATGAAGGCGCTGGCTATTCAGCTCAAGGGCTTTACCGCCCCATGCTCGACTGTATCATGTTCACCAAAGGGACAAAACCCTTCTGTAAGGTGTGTGAATATGCCATCATCCGAGTAATTGAGCATTACACAAAATAAAAAAATAGAAAAAGAACCTATCTATCATTTTTAAAATAATGAATTGAGGAGTAACTTAGCTAAATAAAGTAACTATTTACTCTTTTTTTAATAACAACCTTTTAAAGCTTTACTAATCCATTTTTTAGGTCCTTCTATGCGTTAAAAAAACAAGATATGGAGTTTTTATATAATTGAGCAGATGGAATATAGATATTATTGCAAAAAACACAAAAATATATATGTTGAAAATAGAGATTAAGGATAACCCTTAAAAGCTAAAAGCTTCTTGACTTGTCATATTTTTTCTGATAGAATTTCTCATTAATTTATCAGGCTTTAAGAGAGAGAATGTAAACTCTTTATAAGCTATGCTAGAGAGTACCAGCTTGTCTAAGCTGGTTAATTGCTATTAGCTGGAGGAAGCTAATGCCAGAATTTATTGAAGGCCATTTGAAGGCCAAAGATTTTAAATTCGGCATAATAGTAAGCCGATTTAACGAATTTATCTCTCAAAGATTGCTCGATGGAGCGCTTGATGCTTTGGAACGACATGGAGCTCAGGATGAAAATATAAAAATTTATAAAGTCCCGGGCTCTTTTGAAATTCCCTTATTAGCAAGCAAGTTAGCTGAAAAACAAAGTTTTGACGCTATTATCTGCTTAGGTGCTCTAATCCGGGGAGAGACACCGCACTTTGACTATCTTAGTGCTGAAGTTACCAAAGGGATTGCAAATACAGCTTTAAAGAATGGAATACCTATAAGCTATGGGGTTATAACTACCGATACACTTGAACAAGCAATTGATCGAGCAGGAGCAAAAACAGGAAATAAAGGATGGGATGCTGCAATAGCGGCTATCGAGATGGTTAATTTATATAAAAACCTGTAAGAAGTTCTTTGTATAGTACAAAAAACTATCTTAATGTTTTAAGCGCTCACTCTTTATGATGAGCTACGACGTTTAGCATTATGGGTGCACGGAGAAAAGCCAGAGAAATAGCTCTCCAACTGCTCTTTCAAATGGATTTGACTAAAGAAAGTGTAGAGGAAAGTTTCTCTACCTTTTTTTGTGAAAGAAGCTATCGTCCCGAGATTGAAGAATTTGCCAAACAATTAGCTATTGGCACCAGAGAGCATCGTGATGAAATTGACAAAATCATAAGCAAAAGTCTCGACAATTGGAGGCTTTCTCGCATTGCAGTGGTTGACCGCAATATCCTTAGAATGGCAGTCTACGAATTTCTCTATGAATCAAACACACCTAAAAAAGTAGTAATTAACGAAGCCATTGAAATTGCTAAAAAATATGGCTCAAAAGAATCAGGACAATTTATCAATGGTGTTCTTGACGCAATAAAGCAAAAATTTACAGCGAAAAAGAAGAAGAAGCAAACTTAGCTTTCACTATAGGGTCTATCTTATGAGTGATGTTTATGATTTCAAAAAGATTGAACAAAAATGGCAGAAAATATGGAAAGAAGAAAGCAGCTTCCATGTCGAAGTAGAAAAAGGAATGGATAAATTCTACTGTTTAGAGATGCTTCCCTATCCCTCAGGAAATTTGCATATGGGACATGTACGCAACTATTCCATCGGAGATGCAATAGCTCGATATAGAAAAATGAGGGGCTACAACGTACTTCATCCTATGGGATGGGATTCCTTTGGAATGCCGGCAGAAAATGCTGCCATTGCGCATGGCTTAAATCCAGCTGAGTGGACCTTTAATAATATTGATAGAATGAGAAAACAGCTCAAAAGGATGGGATTTGCTTATGACTGGCGTCGAGAAATTAATACCTGCACGCCTGAATATTATAAATGGAATCAGTGGCTTTTCTTGAAGATGTATGAAAAAGGTCTGGCCTTTCGCAAAAAAAGTTTAGTTAACTGGTGCCCTCACTGCAAGACTGTTCTGGCTAATGAGCAAGCTGAACAGGGATTTTGCTGGCGATGCGACACCCAGGTGGAAGAGAGAGAATTGGAACAGTGGTATCTTCGCATTACAGATTATGCAGATGACCTTTTAAATGATATTGCGCTGCTTTCCAGTTGGCCAGAAAACGTTCTGACCATGCAGCATAATTGGATAGGAAAAAGCATAGGAGCTCGTATAGATTTCCCTGTGCAGGACTACAACCATAAAATATCTGCTTTCACCACTCGAATTGACACAATATATGGAGCCACTTTTATGGTATTGGCTCCTGAGCACCCACTTATTCCGCAGTTGATAAAGAATAGCAGTGAAGGAAATACGGTGCTCCCATTTGTTGAAAAACAAAAGAAGATATCAACTCGAGAGCGAATTATGGAGGGAACGGTAAAAGAGGGTGTATTTACCGGTAGATATACTATCAATCCCTTCAGCCAGAAACCAATGCCCATTTGGGTTGCTAATTTTGTTCTCATGCAGTATGGCACCGGAGCAGTGATGGGAGTTCCTGGACATGACCAGCGGGATTTTGAATTTGCCCAAAAATATAACCTCCCCATCCCCTTAGTTATTCAACCTCTCGATAGTGAAATAAAAAAATTGGAAGGTTTAGAAAAAGCCTTTAGTGATTATGGACGATTAGCAAATTCTGGTCCCTTCAACGATCTCTCCTCTGAAGAAGCTATTGAAAAAATGACTGCATATCTGGAGGAAAAGGGATTAGGTAAAAAGATGGTAGATTATCGTCTTAAAGACTGGGGGATATCTCGACAGCGATACTGGGGTACTCCCATACCCATCATATATTGTCAGAAATGTGGTATTGTTCCCGTGCCTGAGGAACAGCTTCCTGTTGTGCTGCCTGAGATTAAGGGGATCAAAGGAGAAGGTGGCTCACCCCTTGAGCAGGTAGAAGAATTTGCCCATACTTCCTGCCCGCAGTGCCATGGACCAGCAAAAAGGGAAACGGATACCATGGACACTTTCTTTGACTCCTCGTGGTATTTCATCCGCTATACCGCACCTCATCTTGACCATATACCAATAGATAAAACAATTGCCGATTACTGGTTACCGGTTGACCTTTACATTGGCGGTATTACTCATGCAGTTATGCATCTGATGTATTTCAGATTTTTTACTAAATTCTTAAGAGACATAGGACTTATTTCGGCAACAGAGCCTGCTACCAACCTGCTAACTCAGGGAATGGTTTTAAAAGGTGGTTCCGCCATGTCAAAATCAAAGGGTAATGTGGTGGACCCCAATTGCTTCATTGAAAATTATGGCGCTGATTCTATGCGGCTCTTTATACTCTTCGCTGCACCGCCTGAGAAAGATTTTGAATGGTATGATTCCGGTATTGAAGGTTGTTTCCGTTTTCTCAACCGGCTCTGGCGTATAGTTTTGGAATATGCGTCATTATTGAAAGATGAAGATTTTAAAGAGGAGGATTTAAATCCCAGTACTGCAGCGCAAAAATTGCGCAGGAAAACACACCAGAGCATTCGCCGAATAACACAGGACTTAGAGGAACGGCTTCATCTGAATACCGATGTCAGCGCATTGATGGAGCTGGTCAATCAGCTCAGCTCCTTTAACGCAGAACATAAGCCATCAGAAGACGATCTGTATATTATAAAAGAGACGCTGGAAGCTACTATTATTATGCTCTCAGCCTTTGCTCCTCATATTTCCGAAGAATTGTGGGAAAAATTGGGTAAAAAAGAGCGGCTATCAACCGTTTCTTGGCCTTCATATGATCCAGAAATAGCGAAGGAGGAAGAGGTTACTATTGTAATTCAGATTAACGGTAAACTGCGAAGTCGCTTTTTAGTCTCAAAAGAAAGCACTGAGAAGCAAATAAAAGAAATAGCTTTTGAGGATAGCAAAATCAAAGAACGTATTAAGGGAAAAACTATTGTCAAAACAATCTATGTGCCAGAAAAATTATTAAACATTGTAATAAAATAACCATTTATAATTAGGCTGCTAAAATGAAAACATGGAAATTTTTGCTTGTATTCACTCTTTTAGGTTTAACAGCATGCGGGTATCATCTTGCAGGACGAGGAGCCTTTCTTCCCTCACACATCAAAAAAATTGGCATCCCTCTATTTCTAAACGACACCAGTAAAATTGAACTTCCTCAACGCCTTACCGAACAGGTTCAGAAAGAATTTATCTCCCGAGGAAATTTCGAAATCAGCTCGTCAGAAACTGATGTTGATGCAATTCTCGAAGGTACCATCCTTTCCTATGAACTCCATCCTGGCTCAATCGATTCCGAAGGCCGTGCTACCTCATATACAGTTACTATTAGAACAAGTGTTGTTTTTAAAGATTTGATTAATGATATAGTCATCTGGGAGAACGAAAATTATCTTTTTCGGGAAGATTTTCAGATTAGCTCTAATATAGAAGACTACTATAACCAAGAGATAGAAGCTATTAGCATCTCATCTGAGGCCTTCGCTAAAAGCATTGTTAGCACAATCTTGGAAGGTTTCTAAAAACTATTGCTAATTATTAAACGATCCCAACTGCTTTAATAATAACTTAGATAAAGGAGAAAAAGATCATTGAGGGAAAGTATTCCCTTGGAAAAAATAAAAAGAGCTATAGAATCCCCTGACCCTCCTGCATGTTTTCTTTTTATAACATATGAGCCTTATTTAGCAGAGGAATGCAGTAAAAAGCTAAAAGACATATATATAAATAAGGAATTAGAAGAATTTAATTTCGATCTGCTAAGAGGTTGGGAAACCAACTATAATGAAATCTGCCAGCGCTGCTTGACACTGCCCTTGATGAGCACCTATAGAATGCTTCTGGTTAAAGAAGCAGAAAAAATAGAAGAAATTTATATAGATTTTCTTAAAGATTATCTAAAAAATTCAACACCTTCAACCATTCTTATTTTTCTCTTTAATTCTACTTCAAACAAAAACTCCTTTAAGTTGCTAAAAAAATATGGTGCTACATATTATTTCAATCCTTTTTCGGAGAAAGCTTCAGAAAATTGGATTAGAAATCGACTATCTCAAAAAGGCTTCCAAATAAAGGATGATGCCATTCGCTACCTACTCGATCAGGCTGGAAACGACATGATAAAGATTGATAATGAGCTAAAAAAAATAGAATTGAGACAGTGGGATAAAAATGAGATAACGCTTGAAGACATTCAAGCTCTTATAGGTCGCTCTCAAAGGCATAGCGCCTTTAATTTAGCCGATGCTATAGGGAGAAAAAATGTTGATACAGCTCTAAAAATACTACACCGATTGATAGAGGATGGGGAAGAGCCGCTTAAAATTCTGGGAGCTCTTCAATATCATTTCAGACTATTATTGAGATTAAAAAATCTACAACATAAGCAGATGAACGATTTAGCCATTATGAAAAAATTGATTATTAATAAATTTAATTATAACGGAGTAAAAGAGCAAAGCAAACTGTTCTCATTATCAGAACTTATCCACGCTTTTCAACTGTTTTACCAGACAGACAGGTATTTAAAAAGAAGCCAAGTGAAAGCACATTTCTATCTCGAGCAATTATTGCTGAACCTTGCTGCTGGTAGTAAAGTAGGAGATAGTTTGAGACATTGAAAATGCTAAATTTTATAAATGCTAATAATATATAAAGGTTAAGCAGACTTGCTCTCTGAAAGAAGCGCATTTACCTGGCTGGTTAATTTTGATTTATAGCGAGAGGCTGTGTTTTGATGAATTACACCTTTTTGAGCTGTTTTATCGATAATAGATATGGTAGGTTGTAGAAGCTTTTGAGCTGCAGCAGCATCCTTATCCTCAATCACCTTCCTTAGCTTCTTGATCTGGGTTTTAAAAGTTGACTTATGAAAACGATTTGCCACCCTTCTTTTCTCATTCTGTCTAATTCGCTTCAGTATCGATTTGCTCCTTGGCATTTAAGTACCTCCAGTTTTAATCAACACTTTAAATTAGGCCTTATTATAAGTATATAAAAATAAGGTGTCAAGCCTTTTTATTTCTGCAAAAATGGTTTAATATAATGTGTTTAACAAAAGAAGTGAAAAATGAAAGGTAAAAAAGTACTTAAAAGAATAATTATATCTGCAATTTGCGGTTTGATTGTCGTCATCTTTATCAAATGCCTTAATATTTATAAATATCGCACGCTTAAAAATGACACCGCCCAAAATTCATTATTTTCAGATTATCATGATTACGGAGGTATAATTCACTGTCACTCAATTTATTCAGATGGCTCAGGCACAATTGAAGAAATAATGGCAGCCGCCAACGAAACAGGAGCAAAATATCTCATCTTGACTGACCATAATACCCGCCAGGCCTTAAAGGTTGGAAAAGAGGGGTGGTATGATGATTGCCTATTACTCATCGGTGAGGAAATTTCATTGTTCGATGGACATTATGTTGCACTCAATATCCCACCTGCAGCTTTCAAATTTAGTCCACAAGCGCAGCCAACTATTGACGATGTTAAAGAATTAGGTGGCTTTGGCATAATTGCACACCCTTTCACTCCTTACAAGCATTATTGGCACGATTGGTCGGTGGATAGGTTTCATGGGATGGAATTGATTAATATTGACAGTCAATGGAGAGATGAGCCCTTGTACAAGCTCTTGTGGCTGCTTTTTGCTTATAAATTGAATCCCATATACGCTCTTTTAAGCACATTTGACTACCCCGCTCCAAATATAACGAAATGGGACCAATTAACACAAACAAAACCAATCATTGGAATCGCCGGTAATGATGCTCATCAAAATATAGCACTTTTCGGTGGACTGAACTTAGAATTTCCCAGTTATAAAAACATTTTCACCTTAGCTCAGGTTCACATCCTTACGTCAAAACCATTTAATAAGGAAAAAGATACTGATAAGGCTCTTGTTTACCATGCACTGAGAAAGGGAAACTGCTATATAAGCCTGGAAGCGCTGGCAGAAAGCCGAGGTTTTTTATTTAATGCCGAGTGCCAGGGAAATAAGGCCATCATGGGTGATACGTTATTATTCCATAATTATGCAAACTTCACGGTAGCTCATTCCTTTCCTGCTGAAGCCCAAATTGTTTTAATAAAGAATGGCAAGAGAATAGTGGAAAGCTCAGATAAATTGTTACGATATCGGGTGCACGAAGCTGGGGTATATAGAGTTGAAATCTGGCCGGAAAAACGATATTTCCCCAAAGGAAAACATTTTCCCTGGATAATCTCCAACCCAATATATCTCAGAGAAAAGGCATATTTTGAGCAAGAAAAAAGAAAAGAAGCAGATAAAACCAACAACATAATATCTCCGTCCTGTATTCAATTGCTCGAAGATTTTGAAGGTTTACCTTCAACCTCCACTTTTAAGTTCGAATACGATTCAAGATCCTTTATCAACGAAAAAACCACCATTGAGAAGAAAATACCTATTGAAGAATCGGAAAAGGCATTAAAAATAAACTTTCATCTTGGGAAAATTGATAAAAAACATAAGGAAGTATGGTGCGCTTTTGGTGAAAGAAAGAGAAGAGACCTTTCTAACTATAATGGTATATCTTTCTACACCAAAGGAGATAAAATATATAGAATCGGATTTCAACTCAGAGAAAGAGACCCCGGAGGAGGAGAAGAAAGAATCGAAGAATGGGAAACAACCATTAAGGTAAGAACGCAATGGGAAAAAAAGACCATTTATTTTAAGGATTTATACTTAATATCAAAAACTACTAACGGCAAGAGAGAATTAAATAGAGTTAAAGGGCTATTCTTTATTATAAATCAAAAAAATACACATCCAACCACAAAAGGCACAATTTGGTTTGACCATATTTGCCTCTTTTAAGAAAAAAATACATTAAAGGAGAAAAGTGAAAAACAGCTTGCATGAAGAGAGGAAGGGCCTGATAAAATCTGCAGGTACAATGGGTATGATGACAATGTTGAGTCGAATTTTTGGCCTGATCAGAGATATAGTTACCGCCATCTTCCTGGGGACAGGTACCGGGGCCGATGCCTTTTATATTGCCTATACTATTCCCAATTTATTACGTAGATTAGTGGGTGAAGGAACCATGACAGCTGCCTTTGTTCCCGTTTTTACTGAATTCAAACACAAGAAAAGCACTAAAGAAGTCTGGCAATTGGCAAACCAATCTTTTTATACGTTAGCAGTGCTGCTCATTATTGTCTGCCTCTTGGGTTTACTCTTTGCACCCTATATAGTAAAAATCCTCGTTCCCGGCTTTGCCAAAATACCTGGAAAGATGGAGCTAACTATTAAACTTACCCGGATAATGTTCTTTTATATTACCTTTATCGGACTCGCTGCTTTAGTTATGGCAATTCTTAACTCCTTTGATATTTTCGCCCCTTCGGCTTTCACTCCTGTACTTCTTAATATCTCAATTATAGTATGTGCATTTCTCTTATCACGCAAATTTCCTCATCCTTCATATGCTTTTGCCATAGGAGTCCTTATAGGAGGTCTTCTGCAAATAGGTTTTCAAATACCTTTTCTCATTAAAAAAGGTATGACCTTTATTCCCGGAATATCATTCTCTCATCCTGCAATACGCCAGATCGCCAGACTCTCTATACCAGGTTTTTTCAGCATTGGTATCGTACAGATTAACATTGCGGTATCCCGCTTTATAGCCTCATTTTTGGAAGAAGGTTCTGTTGCATCTCTTACCTATTCAAATCGAATTATGGAGCTCACTTTAGGAGTTTTTGCTATATCAATATCCACCGTCATCCTCCCTTTAATGTCGCGACAGGTAATCTCTGAAGGCGTTGAGGCGATGAAGGAAACCTTGAGCTTTGCTTTAAGACTTATATCCTATATCACAATACCAGCAAGTGTTGGGCTCATTGTGCTGAGAATTCCCATAATAAAAGCCCTGTTACAGTGGGGACAATTCGACGCCCGCTCAGTAGAAATGACAACATTTCCCCTAATTTTTTTCAGCCTGGGGCTCTTTGCTATCGCAGGCAGTCGTATTGTAGCTCCTTCCTTCTACTCTCTTAAAGACACCAAAACTCCGGTTAAAGTAGCTGCAGTGGCTATGGTGGTAAACATAATCTTATGTTTTATTTTGATATACCCACTCAAGCACGGGGGAATAGCTCTGGCGCTCAGCCTTTCATCATATCTTAATTTATTTCTTCTACTATACCTTTTTCAAAAGAGGAATGGTCCACTTAAGTGGAAAAACGTTATCGTCTCACTGGGTAAAATTATATTTGCTTCCTGCATAATGGCATTATCCGCCTGGTGGATTAGCCAGCTTCTCCAATTAACCAAACAAAGTGAAAAATTAATACTCATTCTCCATCTGCTTTTAACCATATTGGTCAGCATCGGCATATATGTTATAATTACACTGCTATTAAAAAATGATGAAATAAAGGAACTTCTGGCAATTCTGCGGAAAAAAGAAAGCACCATCTTTAAATCATAAAGGTAGGAATTACTATGAAAGCATTAATACAGCGTGTTATCCAAGCTTCAGCCGAAGCACATGGAGAACAATTAGCTTCTATAGAAAAAGGAATATTAATTTTTTTAGGTGTGGAGAAAGGGGATACAGAAGCTGAAGCCAACTATTTAGCTGACAAAATTTTAAATATCAGAATATTTGCTGATAAAGAAGATAAGATGAATCTTTCCGTTATGGACATTAAAGGCGAGCTGCTTGCAATCTCCCAGTTTACCTTAGCAGGTGATTTGCGTAAGGGAAGACGTCCGAGCTTCGACACTGCGGCACCTCCACAAAGAGCTGAAGAGCTTTATTTGATATTTGTCGAGAAATTAAAAGAACCGGGTTTAAGAGTGGCAACCGGCAGATTCCAAACCATGATGCAAATTCATCTTATTAACGATGGGCCAGCAACCTTTATTTTGGAGAAAAGGCCATGATTTTTGAGCACTTCGTGGTTGGAGCTCTTGAGGTTAACTGTTACCTGATTGGCTGTGATCAAAGCAAAGAAATAGCAGTGATTGATCCGGGAGGTGAAGCCGACAAAATTTTTTCCGCTATTGAGGAAAAGAAGTATAAGCCCAAATATTTAATAAACACCCATGGACATATCGACCATATAGCAGCAAATAAGGATTTTAAAGAACGGTACAATATCCCTCTAATGATCCATAGTAAAGATTCCTTCCTTCTTTCAGCAAAACAAGATCCCATGTTAGAAATGATGCTCAACGCTAAACCCTCACCACCCGCTGATGAATTTTTAGAGGAAGGGCAAAAAATCACTATCGGCTCCATAACATTAGGAGTGATTCATACCCCCGGCCACAGTCCTGGAAGCATTTGCCTTACATTTGATGAAGCCCTCTTTACTGGTGATACACTCTTTGCTGGAGGAATTGGCCGAACTGATCTACCAGGTGGTTCTTACGATGCTCTTATGAAATCCATAAAAGAAAAGGTGCTTACCTTTGATCGAAGCTGGAAAATATATCCTGGGCATGGACCTTTCTCCACTGTCGGAGAAGAAGATGATCACAACCCATTTTTAAGGGAGGATTTATCCGGCTGGCTATGAAAAGCCTAATAGGGCAATTTTTATCTTACATACAGGTGGAGCGAGGCTTAGCAGAAAATACTATAAAATCCTACCGAAGCGATTTAGAACAATTCCATTGTTTCCTGACACAAACGAAAAAAACGCTTCACGAGGTGAAGGCAGATGATATGATTAATTTCATGGCTCAATTGCAGCAAGATGGGCTGACTTCCAGATCCGTTGCTCGTTATCTTAGCTCCTTAAGGATGTTTTTTCGATTCCACCTGCAGGAGGGAAATATTGAATCAGACCCGACAGTTAATATTGACTCTCCAAAAATCTGGCATTTGCTCCCCGAATTCCTTACAATTGAAGAAGTAGAGCTATTGCTCAGCAAACCACTATTGGATACAATTGGCGGTTTGCGTGACTCCGCAGTGCTGGAACTGCTTTATGCCTCCGGATTCCGTGTATCTGAATTGGTAAACTTAAAAATATCACAAATTGATTTTGAACAAGATCTTTTATTATGCAAAGGAAAAGGTTCGAAAGAAAGAATTGTTCCCTTAGGGTCCAAAGCAAAAGAACAAGTTAAGGAATATATAGCAATATCTCGACCAAAATTGCTTAAGGGCAAAATCAGCCCCTATGTTTTTCTTAATCGTCGAGGTGAACGTCTCAGTCGCCAATGGGTATGGAAAATAATTAAGCACTATGGTAAAAAGGCAGGCCTGAAAAAGAACCTTAAGCCTCACATTCTCAGACACTGTTTTGCCACTCATCTGCTTGCAAATGGTGCGGATTTGCGTTCGGTGCAAATGCTCTTAGGCCATTCTGATATCTCCACAACAGAGATTTATACTCATGTATCTCAAGATAGAATGCGCCGTCTTTACGAAAAATATCATCCCAGAGCATAAAAAAGCGGGGAAAATAATAAGAAATGGAACGCCATATTGAAATAATATCCACTCACATTCATGCAGATTGTGATGCTTTTTCCGCAATGATCGCTGCATCAAAGCTTTACCCTGGGGCATTGCTGGTATTTCCTGGCGGTAAAAGCGAGAACCTGCAGCATTTTATTCAGTCAGATATATTTCATTTCCAGGAATACCATATCTCAGACATCCCAGAAGATAAGATAAAAAAAATCATTTTAGTGGATATAAGGCAGCCTTCAAGGATTGGAAGACTCAGTCAAATCTTAAATAATAACCCAGAAATCGAACTCCATATCTTTGACCATCACCCCGGAAAAAAGCATGACCTCAAGGGTTCTGTAGAAGTAATAAAAGAAGTGGGCTCTACAACAACAATATTAATAGATATGCTTAAAGAAAAAAACATCGAGCTTGAACCAATAGAAGCTACAGTAATGGCTTTAGGTATTTATGAAGATACTGGTTTTCTTTGCCATCCAACTACTACGGAACAAGATTTTCAAGCACTGACTTATCTCCTATCACAAGGAGCAGAATTGAGTCTCATTCCTCGATTTCTAAAAGCTGATTTAACAACTGAACAGGTTAGCTTACTTAATGAGCTCATACTTGGTGCAGAAACTCATTACATTAATGGCGTTAAAATAGTATTGGCCTCTATGCAAAAAGATAAATACTTCAATGGCCTGGCCATCTTAACGCAAAAGTATATGAATATAGAGAATCTTGATATATTATTCAGCCTGGTACAGATGGGAAATAGCATTCAGCTAGTGGCCCGTAGCCGTTCTAAAAGCTTTGATGTGGGTGAAATAGCTGGGACCTTTGGAGGTGGAGGTCACCCCACTGCTGCAGCAGCTGTGATTAAAGGATCTACATTAATTGAAACTAAAGAAAGGCTGCTTGCAGTATTAAAAGAAAAAATAGGCCTGCGAAAGAAAGCGCAAGATATCATGAACACCTATATAATTGCAATACAAGATAAAGAGAAAGTCTGCGATGCTCTGGAGGTCATGAATAAGTACATGATCAATGCCCTCCCGGTGAAAAAGGGAGAACAGGTAATAGGCATGGTATCGCGACAAATTGTTGACCGTGCACTATTTCACCATCTCGATAAATCGCCAATATCTGAAATCATAACCGATAGATTCAAAATTATACCTCCCTATGAAGACTTAAGAAAAATTGAAAAGTTGATGATTGAAGAAAATTTACGATTTGTGTTAATTGGCAAATCTGCAGATAAAATACGGGGTATTATTAGCAGAATGGAGCTTTTTCGGCAGCTTTATCTGCTTAGAAGGCATGAAATAAATAATGCTGAAAAGCAACAAAAATCCCAACGCAATATAAGAGCTTTGATGAATAAACGAATTTCTCCTCAGATAATGAAAATTCTTAAAACTATATCCAACTCAGCAGAGGATTATGGAAACAGAGTATATTTAGTAGGAGGAATAGTAAGGGATTTATTTCTGAACGTCGATAATAAAGATATAGATATTGTAGTCGAAGGAGATGGAATTGCCTTCGCAGAAAACCTTGCTGAACAACTTGGTGCAAAGATTAAGAGTCATAAAAAATATGGAACATCCGTTCTTATCCTTCCGGATGGATTCAGGTTTGATATTGCTACTGCTCGGACTGAATACTATGCCGAACCTGCGGCACTCCCAGTGGTTAAGGAAAGTGTTCTACGGCATGATTTATACCGTCGTGATTTTACCATTAATACGTTAGCTATCAAGCTCAATCAAAATGAATTTGGACAACTAATAGATTTTTTTTGCGGATATCGAGATATTCAACAAAAGACTATCCGTGTGCTTCACAGCCTCAGCTTTATTGAGGATCCCACAAGAGCTTTCCGTGCGGTAAGATTTAAACACAAGCTTGATTTTATTATAGAAAACCAGACGCTTAAATTATTGGCGATAGCGATAAATAAAGGTATATTCAACAGGCTTTCTGGTAGTCGTATTTTGAATGAGCTCAAGCTCATTTTTACATCAGATAATGCCGCTGAAGCTGCATATACACTTAATGAACTGGGTTTGCTGAAAGTAATTAATTCATCGTTAATCTGTAATAAAAAAACACAGAAACTTTTAATTAATTTGGATAAAGTTATTAACTGGTATGTTTTTCTAAATAAAGAGAAAAAAGTGCGTAAATGGCTGTTATGTCTAATGGCTCTCATTGCAACAACATCTCGAGAAGCAAAAACGGATTTAATACATAGACTCGCCATAAGAGGAGATGCTCAAGATATCATTCTCAATTATAAAGAAAACATTGATAATTTCATCTTACAATTGATAAGTCGAAAAAGCCTTCCACCAAGTGATAACTACCAATTATTAAGAGCTTATTCTATAGAAGAGCTGCTCTATGCATTAGCACAAGATAGGAGAAAAAAAGTAAACGCACAAATCTCCCTTTACTTAACTGAATTAATCAATAAAAAGATTAAAATTTCTGGAAATGACTTAATAAAAATGGGAGTAAAACCAGGACCTGCTCTGGGAAAAATATTAAAAGAGATTCATCTGGCACTGCTAAATGGGTTGGTGAAAAACAAAAATGAAGAAATGGATTATGCTAAAAAGCTTATTGATAAACTATAAAAATCTAATTGTAATCTTAACCTCCGGTCTACATTCATCAATTATTCTTTTTTGAAATAGTGAAGTAAAAGGTAGAACCCTTACCTTCTTCGGATTCTACCCAGACTTTTCCGCCATGATTTTCAACTACTCGTCTAACAATACTAAGACCAATTCCGCTCCCTTCAGTAATTGCTTCCCCTCCTCTTTGAAAGATATCAAAGATTTTATTATGATTCTTTTTACCTATACCCAATCCATTATCTTTAACATAAAACTGATAGTAATTTTTAAGCTCTTCAATTCCAATTTCTATAAAAGACTGATCTTTTTCTGGATCAGAAAATTTAATAGCATTATCGATTAGATTAGAATAAACCCCTGCCATACGGTTTTTATCACAATATATTTCAGGCAGTTTCCCTTCTATTCTGAAGTTAATATTTTTTCCTTTCAACTGGAATTGATGCTGCTCTAAGACTTCCTTAATTAAATCCTCCGATTTAACCATCTCGAATGCTTTGGAAATTCTACCTATTTTTGATAATTCCAATAAATCTTGAATAAGACGGCTCATATAATCTACGTTGCTTGTGATTCTTTCCAGATAATGATGTCCTTTCTTATCAACTTTTTTCTTTAAGTTACTCTGTAATAAAGAATTAAAACCTTTGATAGTTATCAACGGAGATTTTAAATCGTGAGAGACAGCATAAACAAAATTCTCTAATTCCTCATTTTTTCGCTTTAGCTCTTTTTCGGATTCTTTTAATTCTTTGGTTCTTTCTTCAACCTTCTTTTCTAATAGTATACTCAGGCTTTGATATTCATCCTTTAATTTAGTTACTTCTTCGATGCTTTTCAACAATTTATTCCTGGTTTTAATCAAGTTTTTTACCCCATAACCAGCAGCTAAAATAGTGAGGTAAAAGATAATAAATAATCCCAGATTAATACGAGTATAAATATATGTGCCTATCCACGCTAAAGGAAGGATAGAAAGCTCAGTTAATATGTCAGGAATTAAATCTTTTAGAAATTCTCTGGGAGAAGTACCTAATAAAAAGAATGATATTAACAAGAATATATTGTTTACTATAGCAAATATGAAAAATAATGCGAGAATCTTCAACAGATTAACGTAAGAAAAAGTTCTTAAAGGCACTTGACCATTAATCCACAAATAAAAATAACCAGCTGCTAAAGCCATATAGATATGCATCCCAACAGAGCGAAAGAGGTAAACAATACCCCTTTTAAGAATGAACAGTTCTACTAAAATATTAGCAAAAAAGATTGCCCAAGCTCCTATAATAGGACCAAAAAGCAGTAACGAAATGACAAAAATTGCTGTATCCAGGGCAACATATGTCTTTGACCCTACCTGAAAGGAAAAAGCGCCACTTAAAAAAGCTAAAGCAGCCATAAAAGGAATAGCCCAAAATTGCTCAGGAGGATTTATCAGACTAATAAATATCAGTAAAAAAAGACCGCTTATAAATATCAGGCTGCAAAAAATATTATTGGTCAATAAGTATTTTTTTGTCATTTTAATTGCCAATTTTTTAATATCACGAATTATTAAATTAATTGAGTTTTGTTAACCACTTTTTTTGATAGCACTGAAAAATTAAATAAAAGGAGGACACAAGCTAAGCTTACGTTAACATTATACCATAATTTATTGTAAAAATCCTTTATTTCCAGCGCTAAAAGTGCAATTTAAAAATTTTTTACGAAAAATTAAATTCCATTAGCTATTATTGCAATATATAAATATTTATGGTAGTATTGAGATTTATATAAAGATATTTGACAAGATATTTATATGATAAACAGGAGGCTCACTGCCGTATAATGCTATTATAAAACTATATATAGAGGAGGTTTATTTTTAATGAGAGGAAAACAGTTATCAATTATTGCATTATCTATCTTATTAGCTGTTGCTGTGGCATGTGGGAACAATAATAACAATGGAGAGGAAAAATATCACTCAAAACTCGTAATTAAGGCAAGTATTAAATCTGGTGAACCACTTGTTGATACAGAATTCTACGTTCTTACCTACTCACTCTTAGAAAAAATGAGACTGATTGAACGTGAGGTCAGGCAAGAATATGATCTGGGTGGCCTGGAAGAAGCTATTAGGCAAAAGATAAACTACCACCCCCAAAAAGACGCGCTGGATAAGAAAATAAATAATGCTTTGGACTATTACAACAGCAACATGAAACGAAGCAAAGCCGCTTTAGATAATTTAAAAGCACGCGAAAGGAATCTATTTGCATCTGTAAAACCTCTATTTCAGAAATATATTAATGCTGCTTATACAAACCCACAGGAAAGAAATAAGAAGCTAAGAGAATTAAACTCCAAAAGTGATTGGGACGGTATTTATTACTACTTTCTTAATGAAACGAGAAAAGCTGATTCTCTTGTCTCTCAGGCAAAAGCCGCTTTCGATACACTTCAACAGAACATAGACTCAAATCAGAAGACATTTAATCAAATTCAGAAACAAATTGTACATCATACCAAAATGATAAAGACACTACCTGACGAAACCAGGAGAAAATTAGATCGCTGGCAGAGTCAAATTGACAAGCTTAAGGAAGAGGTTTATAAAAGAACCAGCGAGGTAAGAGTAGAAGTACAAAATGTTACTAAGCAGAGATGTCTGGAATGGTGGCAAAGGGCTGACAAAACTCCTTTTAAAACCGATAAAAAGGGGAAAGCAATAGTAAAACTAATGACAGGAAAGTACTGGATTGCTGGAATAGTTAAAATAAATGATAAAAATCTTATCTGGGATGTACCGCATGAAATATTAAGAGGTAAATCAGAAGCTGAAATAACCATGCAAAATGCTAGTGATATAAAAAATCCAGAGATGAAAGAAATAGTAATTGCAGCTTTATCAGGTCAATTGCCAGAAAAAGTTGCTGAAAAAACAGAAGAAGAAACCAGTGAGGAAAAATAAGTATAATCAGATAAACCACCTTTAAGCAATTCTTAAATGTAGACCACCAAAAATATCACCCTCTCATTAAGAGGCTTAATAAAAAGTCATATCATACTTTACAAAAAAGAGTGTAAAATTATTAGCTCTTTTTTTAAAAAGTATATAGTTTGTAATTATCTGCAATAATAATAACTATACCAAGCTCATTTTTCAGCGAGGTTTGAAGCAAAGAGAATACTAATCCACCAACTCCATTCTCATTTCTTCATTTTTAGCAATTTAGCACCAGTCGTCATTACTCAGCCATTATAAGCCCTGCGTTAGATTTCTTTTATATTGATCTTTTTCAAATCCGATTGACCCAATCCATGGCCTACAGCTAAACGAAGCAGTTCATCCACCTTGGGGCTTAGCTTAAAGAAATTAGCTGCCCAAGCATCTATTGCCACGGGATCTCTTCCTGCGATTACCTTTTTAGGTTCTACAGTCTCACCCGGCCCTATGGGTCCTCCCTTGACTAAAACTTTATTGGCGTCCATTACTGTCAATTTGGCCTTAACAACTGTGTTTAGATCAGCTATGCTTTGTGCTAAATATTTATCTCCATCACGATGAAATGTACGATAGATATCAGTTACCAATCCTAACTTGTTCTTCAAACTCAAGCTCATACCAGCCGCTGAATGATGCTTGGCAATGGGGATATTGATGAGAACATCACAGGTAAGATAATCCTGGCTCAGGAGAACTTCTTTAAGAGCTATTCCTTGAGGAATGGTTGTTTCAGTAAAAAATTCTCTTTTATTATCCCGTGGCTTTAATTGAGCTCCCGTCTCCTCAGCAATCTCATAAAGACCTCCTGCTCGATAGTTCTTGCTTGAATTCATATTGCCTATAACCACTTCTTTAGCTCCAGCCTTCTGGCAGAGTTTTGCTACCGCTTTTACCACTAAAGGATGAGTATTTGCTGCTGCCTGGAAAGGAAGATGGGAACAGAGATTAGGATTTATTAACACTTTATTACCAGGTTTAACGAATTGCTCCATTCCTCCAATAGCCTCAATAGCAGCATAGGTGTTTTCTTCGGGATTTCGATTAGATGCTATGACGATGTCAGGTTGTGTTTCACTAAAATAATGAAAGGATAAAAAGTCTTTAACAGCAATGCCATTAAATCCACAAGAAAGAATACCCAATCCGCCAACTTGACGGATAAAATCACGACGGTTAATTTTCTTTTTCATGAGCCTTTCCTTCCTTTCTAATGTTGTTCTGATAATAATTTACCTGCTGCCCAATATGTTTGCTTAGCAATTAACTGTTTCGGAAAGCTTTTCTATATCAAATCGAATTTCAACATAAAAATATATAGTTTCGCCCTCTTTTACTTACTATGTTCGCTCTCTCTTTTATATCTGCTTTCTATTATAAAATAATCCCTCATCTTTGCTCAACTGAAATTTTTTCGAGCTAAAAGATGAGGGCTTCAAATATTAATTTAAAACTGCACTATTAGAAATCAATATTATACGCTACATGAACCTGATCGTAGCGGGGGTCTATTCCTAATGTTAAATACCACTCTTTATTTAATAAAGATTTATGATTAATACTGCAAATAGCAGCCAATTTTTAGACTACTATAACGGCTCTTATAATTTAAAGAAACGTTTTGAAAATCTAAAATTATTGAAATTATAGTGAAGATAAAAAAATATTTCCCGCTTCGTTAAAGCTAATATAATAGCATTAGCTCATAACTCTCTATATTGATTAAGAATCAAAATATATTGGTTAAGCTGAAAGTGGCTGTTATCATGCCAAATATGTCAGAATGTTTTAATAAGAATCAATAGCTTCCTTTGAAATCAAAAGCTCCCTGGGGGACTGAGACAGAAGATAAAAATAAACAAAAACATATAAAAATATTAATAGCTTCAGTAATCTTAACCCCTCCTCTGGCTTTTAATTTCATGCTTAAAATAGCCACCTATGCTGCACGAAAATGCTGTACCTCCTTCTATTAGCTTAGTATTACTTGTTAACAAAGCAGCAAGAATTCCAATTCTTTAATCTACTATCTTCTTGATGAACATAAAATCCAACTCATGAATATTTTTAAAAAATAAGCACAAGCGCTACTATAATCACTACTGCAATTGCAATAATTACTATTGCTGCCAGCTCAAAAGGTCCGATATTACCACCTCCAGTGTCCGATGCAATTATTGCATTTGGTTCAGAATCGCTATTGGAATCGTGATTTGCAAAAACCACTTTGTTAAAGCCAAAACATAGAAAAATCAAGCTTAAGCAAAGCAGCAAACTAAGGATTGATCTTGCTTTCATATCCCATCCTCCATTAATAAGTTCAGTTTTCTATATATTTTAATCCTTCAATCTTAGGTTTCAAAATTTTTAATTTTGCTATCATGATGAATAAGCTAAAGATGCAAAAACAACACAAAAGCATAAAAAAGACTAATGGCTCCGCGCAATCTTATCCCTCTCTGACTATTAATTTAATGTTTAAAATAGCTACTTATGGTGCCCGAAAATAATGAGATATTTTATTGATCCTCTATATTGAAAAAAATGGGAAATATAATTCTGTAAACAATTACATTCTCGCGACAATAATCAAGAGGAGCAGCACTACAAAGCCCAGGATAATCCACAGCAGCTCTCTCTGAGTTATATCTCCTCCGCCGGCATCGGAGGCAGTTATAACGTTTGTCTCTGAATCGCTGTCCTGGTTTGTTACTGCATAGTTCATGGAGGCAAATCCTAATAGAAAAACCAGACTAAAACAAAGCATTAGGCTTATAGTTGATCTGAGATTCATTACCTATACCTCTTCGTTTAAAACCCGCAAAAATATTAAATTTCTTTTTTGTTTATTAAAAAAATCTATTAATTATTATAATAAATTAGCTTATTACTCTAAATAACTCAATTAGTTCACTACAATTACTATAATAATGATGAGGGTAATAAAAAAGGTTGCAACCATTATGGTTGCCATGGTAAATACACCAATACCCCTTCTGCCTGCATCAAAATGTGTTTAAGGTTTCTTTGACTTTCTCTATTAAATTGTTATCAGCACACGGTTAGTATATAAATCCACAAGATAAGAAAAACAAATTGATACAAACGAGTACGCTTAAAATCGATCTACATTTTAATATCTTTTCCGCTTCATCCGGTTTATATAATAAAGCTTTCTCCTCTACATGCTAGCTATTGTTAATGAAGGGAATGGATGATTTATGTAATTAACCGATTTTTAACTCAAGACTACTATCAAGAGCAGGAGCACCACGAATCCGAGTATAATCCACAGCAAATCTCTTTGTGACAAATCGCCTCCTCCGGCATCTGATTCTGTTATCACATTTCCTTCAGTGTTATCATCATTATCAGGATTTACAGGAGCGGCGCATACCAGACCGGAAGCTAATAAAACGAGACTAAAACAAAGTAATAGAGTAACAATTTTTCTTAATTTCATAAGTCTCTCCTTCCTTTTTCTCAGTGATATCTAATTTTTTATATGTATTTCGCTCTTTTCTGAATATTTCTATATATCTATTTTTTGTTGCTATTTTAGATGAAAAATGCTCATTCTCTCTGAGTTTCAGAATCTAACCGCTAACTTCTGCCATCTCTGTAACTAATCTATTGATATATATAGTTAGCATTAACCTTTTTACTGCTTCATCAACTATTTTATTGAGAGGAATGGCAAATCTAATTTTATTTTCAAAGCAATTTTATAACCTAAACTACAATAGCAACTATAATGATAGCAGAAACCAAAATTGCTACTATTACTAGTAGTCCAACTTCTTTAGCTGAAAGACCGCCTCCTCCGGCATCTGATTCTGTTATCACATTTGCTTCTGTGTTATCATCATTATCAGGATTTGCAGGAGCCGAGCATACAAGACCGCAAGCTAAAAAAACGAGACTACAGCAAAGTAATAAAGTGATAATTTTTTTTAATATCATAACTACCTCCTCCTTTCATATAATTAGATTTCTATTATATTTATTTTAATCATCTTTGTATATTTCTGTATAGCTTTTTGTTAATAAAATCAGCAAAAAAAACATTATTTGTTTGTTTCAAAATCTAAAGGTATTCTATTGCAGCTCATTATTCTCTTCTTTTTTAAACATATTAATATAAAGTTCTCTTATTCTCAACCAGTGCTTGAGAATAAAAGAATTTTTCTCTTTTTTTAATTTTGCTGCCTTTGACAGTGCTTCTGCTGCTTCGATAACCATTCCTTTCTTTTCATAGGCCAGTCCCAGCACATCATAGGCAAAAGCGTTCTCTTCATCTATTTCTACTGCTTCCTTGGCATAAGTGAGTGCTTCGTCCGTCCTATCAAGATCAAGGTAAATTTGTGCCAGACAGTAATAGGGATATGGCGTAGGCTCATTTCTGGATTTTTCTATGGCCTGTTCCCATTCGGCTATTGATTCCTCATATTTTTGCTTTTTATAATATGCCGTTGCCATATTAATATGAAATATATAGCTACCTTTCAAATCAGGAAAAACAGATGGCTTATCTTCTGGAAATATAGCGAGCGTCCAATTCTGCATGTTAGCATTATCTCCAAAGTTCCAGAGCTCCTGAAAATCTTTGTATCTTATTCCCTTGTTTGGTCCTAACATGGGATCATGCAAAACGAATGCCTTCTTCTCCTCATCATAACCGAAAACGATTCTGTAATGTCCCTTTTTAACCCGTTTTACCGGTTTTTGAAAAACAATGATAGGTATCCCACTATCAATTAATTTTTTCAATTCCTCCATGGTGCTGTTAAAAGAATAGGCTGTTAATCCTTCTTGGCTGGGGAAAAAAACCATATCGGAATTATAGGCGATTTTAGTCTTTTCATCGTAAATAGCTTCTGCTACTTCATGCTGATCATACTTCTTCTCCTTGCTCCAGTAATTCATCAGCATAGCCAGCGTAGCAGGTCCACAGTAATTTCTATCTTGTTGTTTAATATAGTAAATGCCTTTAATATAATGAGGTTGAGCAAAAGCAACATTAGAAGTAATAAGTACTATAATAAGAGCTACTGCCCATAGAAAAAAAATTCTACCTTTCATGGATGTAACCATAAATAACTGCCTGTCATATAGCTTGAATTAAGGAACAAAAACCATTACTCGTTACGCTAATAATAATATTTTAACATCGAATTTACCTGAAGTAAAGAAACAAAGCTTTGAATGCCTGAATATAGGAATTAAATCTTCTTAGAAAAAAACTGGATGAAAAACTTATATCTAAATATGAGCTAAACATTAATCTTGACAAAGTAGTTTCGTATATTATTATAAAAAAGAAAGACAGCGAACAACGGGTAGATTTAGATTTATTTCCACTAAGTGGAGGATCGATGAAATATAAAATAACATTTTCATGTTTGCTTCTATTTTTGCTATTTTTCATTAATATTGTAGAAGCACAAGAAAAGGAGAACAATAACTGGAATGTAATATTCCACATCCAGGGAGGCTTCTTTGGCAATGGTGGAGCATATTCCTATAAAGCATCATCAGAATCCTACCTATATCCTGATAATATAGAAGCTGCAATCGAAGTAAAATATAACATTGGTTACCTTTTAATTGGCGGATTTGAATTATCAAAAGGATATCTGGGACTTCAGGGAAATTTATGATTCGCACCGACTAATTTAGAAGCAGCTCTCAAAATCTCAGCCCTCGGCTATAGTCTGGAAGAGAAAGAAGAGGTTAATATCAATACATTTTACGCTGAAGGAGCATTTTTGTTCTTCCCCACCGGCAATCCCATAGGCGAAATCTCACCGTATGTGACCGTTGGTTTTGGCGGTTGTAGACTAACAGGAGACTACGACGATTCAGGCTATCTCATATCCTACGGCGGAGGTGTAAGACTATTTTTCATAGAAAAACTGGGATTCAATATCGGCATAAAAGGCTTTATAATGGACTTCGGAAATATTGAGCAAATATCAGGAGAAAAGCTTAAAATCAAACCCATTCAGGCAACTTTTGGATTAATTTACTGCTTTTAATGTATAAACATTGTTAAACATATAATATAATAATAGCGCTTTGATTAAAAATTTTAGCCACTTTTTAATAAGCTAATATCTCAGAAAAAATTGAGGAGGCAAAGTAAATTCGATAAATCTCCTTATCATTTATGAGATTATTTTTAGACTAAAAATACACAATAGGAGGGATTAACAATGAGATATTCACACAAAAAATTCATTCTTGCTTGGACAGTTTTTATAGCTGCTTTTATTATCCCCTCTTCCAACAGCCTTGCCTTGGGTGAAAGACAACACTACCTGGTATATAAAAATCCCAATCGTGTCATAATATTTGATGCAGATAATCTAAAGGCAATCAAGGAAATCCCCTTCACAGCTAAAAATGTAGCAAAATGCAGCCTGAGCTTGGACCGAAAATATTTAGCGATTGCAGATATTGGCAATGTAAGTGCCTGGAGCGGGAAACCGAAAAATCCAGGTGAGGTTATCATCATTGACATGGAAGCACAGGAAAACAAAGCAACCTTCGATGTTGGTTGGATGCCTATTCAGTTTTTCTATTCACCCCTAAAAAACTACCTCTACGTAATTAATTATGGCAAAGGAAGCGATAAACCAGCAGAATACAATTCTACCATCTCGGTGATAAATATGGAATCCATGTCCGTAGAAGATACTATTAAACCAAACGCAAAAATAGAATTTGTAACATTTGGTCCCAACGGAGATTATCTCTACATCATGACCCTGGGAGATAAGAAAAAAGAAAAAAAGCCGAGCCAACTTATGTGCATCAATACCGAAACCAACCAAATTGAGAACGCTATTGAGCTCAACTGGCAAGCACGGCATCTCTTCCTGGACGAGAATCACGAACTTCTCTATCTCCTGTGCGCTGGAATTCCCAAAGATAAAAGGGAAGAATATGTTGAAGGTAGTCTTCATATTGTCGATTTACCTTCAAAATCAGAGATCAAAGAATTAAACGTAGGTTGTGATCCTTTACGGCTCATTTATGACGATGCCAAAGAGCTCATTTTTATCTTAAGCCACAAAAGCCCTCTAACACCAGAGAAAAAAGTCGGAACCCTTTATACGATTTCTGGTCAAGATATAATTTCAGAAGTCACGTTAGAAAAAGAACCCTATGTACTGAGATCAGATGAAGAAAGGAATAACTACTATGTTGCTTGTAAAGGAAAGCTCCTGGTGCTCGACAGCGATTGTACTCAAGTGCTGCAAAAAATACATTTTGACCAGGGAAAAGCATTCAAAGATTTATTAATTGCCCCAGATAATTCCAAAGGATACTTTGTTCAGTACAACACTACTCATGTTAAAGTTTTTGATTTAAGCAAAGATAATAGAGTAGCACGAGACATAAATGTAGGCCGTTCCGGCATAAAAATCGGAAAATTCTTGGGCGCAATGGCTCTTACTGCTGCAGGTGCTATGGCGAGCCAGGCAGTTGCTATGCGAACAGGCGCAGCATATTATACCTATCCGGTATATACGGTAGCTCCGCCCAGTACTGATATTATTATATCTCCCAATTATAAATATACTTATGTATACAACACCCAGACAAATGATATAACTATATTAGATTACAAAACAGACGCCATACTCGGCTATGAAAAGCCCCTTGATGGTGGTGGAAAAATTCTACTACCTGTCGAAGACCTGAAGAAACTCATTTTCCTTGCAGATAAAAGCTATAAAATAATCGACTTAGAAGATAATACAATTATAGAGGAGAAAAAATTTGCTCCTGCTGATAATCCTCCAGTCTATAACATGTTTATAGCCCCCTTTGAAAATGAAATCTATCTGTCCAGAAAAAATGGTTTCTACATCTTCTGCTGTGATAAATTAAAAATTTTGAAACATGAAAAAATGCAAGGCTCGTTAGCCTCCGTAATATTCGAGCTTATGCCCGGTGAAGATCTCGCAAAGCAGTCTGAAGCATGCCTTAATAGAGGTAAATATGATAGAGCTGAGAAGCTGCTGCAAGTTCATCTAAACAAAAATCCTGATGACACCCTCGCCCATTTTCTCCTTGCCTTAGCAAAAGAAGGACATGAGGATTTTGAGAAGGCGATAGCAGAATATAAGGCTACCCTTAAACTTGACCCAAACTTTGTTGAAGCCTACACGCGACTGGGAGAGCTGTACCTTTATAAAGAGGAAAGCGACCTTGCGCTCGATTGTTTCTTACAAGCTGCTTCTATTTTCGAAAAAGGAGAAGATTATAAAAATGCCATCGATTGTTATAAAAAAGCTTCACTAATAAAAGAAGATGATGAAGAAATATTGGCAAAGCTGGTGGAATGCTATGAAAAAGAAAACCTCAATATTGAAGCTATTGATACCTATCAACAGCTATTAAATTTAAATCAAGAAAATGAAGACACCCTTTTATCCCAGACTGTTCTTTTAATCAAGGAAAATCAAATTGATAGAGCCGAGGTAAATCTTCAAGTACTATTATCACTTAATCCAGAAAATCAACTTGCCCATCATTATTATGCTTCTGTTCATGCTTTAAGAGATGAAACAGAAAAGGCTCAAACAAGTTTTCAGAAGAGTATTGAGCTCAATCCCGAATATATACTCTCTTATATTCAATTAGGTACAGTTTATTTAAAAAGTGAAAATCCCGATGAAGCTATTGTTCATTTTAAAAAAGCTATAGAGCTGGGAGCCAGAGACTATGATGTATTTTATAACCTGGGTCATCTCTATTTATATAAGGAAGAATTCAAGGAAGCCGAGAGTTTTTTGATGGAAGCAGCCCTTATATCCTTCCAACAGGAAAACTACCAAAAGGCAGAAGAAAGCTTCAAAAAGATCGCTGAGATTGACCCAGAAAATCCATTCCCCCACGGATATTTAGCACGTATTTACTACGAAAAGGCAATGAATCAAGCAGCACTTGATGAGCTGATGACATATCTGGCAGCAGAAGAAATTGACTGGCAGATTATCTCCCCCCTGGTAAATAACCTGACTGCCGAGTCCGAGGAAGAATATCAAGCTCTCGACCTGGAGCCAATCCCTGATTCTATTGAAGCTCTTGATATGCCGATTCACCTCTCAGGTGATAACATACCTCAGACAGTATCAGAAGCCGAATTTGAATTTCCTGAAGGTATAGATAAAACACAGTTAGGGATTCATATCTTCAATCTCACAGTCGATAAAAGAGGAAAGGTTGAAGAAGTAATACCGGTGAGAACAAATGAAGAAGTAGAAGAGGTCATAACCTCAACCCTCAAAAAATGTGTATTCCAGGTGACACTGTTAAATGGTAAGCCCGTAAAAGCACGTTTTACCAAACCGATAGATTTTAACAAAGAAGAATAAGGTTACATATAGTATAAATACCTGCATCAAGCAGCCCGCAATTCGGGGCTGCTTTTTTTATGAGTTGCTAATGTAGAAGGTTCAAATTGATGAAAAATAATAGAAAAAATAACTATGCTTCTTCGGCCAACAATTAGCTTTTGTTTTTATTGATATAGTATTCTGGATTTTTACGCTTTTTGTCATAATAAATAACTCTTGTACCATTCCCGCTTAAATTTTCAAATATAACTTTTCCACTTTACTATAAATCAATAATTCTGCCAATAATAAAAAAATTCCAGCTTTTTTAATAAAAAAAATTCAGCAAAAATGAAAATAAACTTTTAAACCCATTGAAAATAAGCGATTAGGAGCTAATAATATTAAACAACTCTGAAAAAATAAAGTTGCAGATTACAGTAATGATATAGTTCTTTAGTAAATTTACTGTCCTAAAATATGGACACTTATTAATATTCAAGTACATTTGGATTACTGAATAAATATCTTATTATATAATTCACTAATGATTCTGGTTTTATAATCCACAGGTATAACAATAACTCTAACTAAAATAAAACAATAGACTTAATCATAAAATCTTTTCCTATTAAACCTATTTTTAAAAGCAGATTGATTATCGTTCAAGTTGGCATATTTTTTGCAGTAAAAATAAATCGAAGGAAATAATTGGCAAGTGTTAACTCAAAAAAAGAAAAGGAGATGAACGTTATGACAGACTGAACAAAATAGCAAAAGATTTCGTAATAAAAAAAAGATACACTTATATTCTTCTAAGTAGAATGAATCATGGATTACATCTTGATATGTAAAATTACAATAATTTCTTATCATAGAAGAAGAAAGGAAAGAAACTCATGAGATTTAAAGCAATAGTTATTAGCGTATGTTTTCTATTTGTAATTTTCCTGAGCAATTCCATGGCGCAAACCTCTGACGATAACTCATGGAATAAAATCATACATATTCAAAGCGGTATTTTCGGCAGTGGCGGTGGTTATTCCTTTGCAACTTCTTATAATGATTTTCCTGGTCTAGGAATTTTCGATGTATCATTAAAGGCAAAATACAAAACACATGCTGCTCTCTGTGGAGGATTTGAACTATCCAAAGGATATTTTGGATTTCAAGGAAATTTCGGTTTTACCCCGGCCAATACTGAAGTTGCACTCAGAATTTCTGTTCTTGGGTTTAGTCACAGTGAGGAAACAGAATCTGAGATTAACACCTACTATGGTGAGGGTGCCTTCTTATTCTTTCCCATGGGAAGCGGAGTAGATAAGATTTTCCCCTTTGTCACCGTAGGTGCCGGCGGCTTCGGTCTTAGTGGTTCTAGTAAGGAAGGAGGCTATTTTATCTCTTATGGAGGTGGACTGCGAATATTTTTAAAAGAAAATTATGGAATCAATATCGGACTAAAAGGATTTTACATGGATCTTGGCAGCATCTTACAAGGAGAAAGGCTTACGCTTAAACCTCTCCAGTTAACCGCTGGATTTATGTATCGCTTCTAATCCTTAATAAAACCGGTAAATTAATGCTGGGTCTCCAAAGAAGCTTCTTTAGTGAGCGACGCAACTATGCCGCTGAGGCCCAGCATTCCTATCAAATTTGGCAAAGCCATAGAGGCTATGCCAATATCCCCGATATTCCAGACGATTTGAAGCTTTAGCACCGCTCCCGTAAAAATGAGAGCAACATATATATAGCGATAAATAGGAGTGAACTTTACTCCTACCAAATATTCCAGGCACTGTTCACCATAGTAAGAATAACCGATCAAAGTAGTAAAGCCAAAGAGCGTAGAAGCCAGCGCTACAATCATTCCCCCAAAAGGTATAGTAGCATTAAATGCTTCAGCAGTCAGAGCAGTGCTGGTCAATCCACTGTTCCATTTTCCGGTTACTATCAATACCAGAGCGGTAGCAAAACAAACAACAATAGTATCAACAAACACCCCGCTCATGGCAACCATACCCTGACGCACTGCGCTGGTAGTTTTAGCCGCACCGTGGGCAATAGACGCACTTCCCAAACCAGCTTCATTGGAGAGCACTCCACGACGTACACCAGTGCTGATAGCCTGTCGTATGGAAGCGCCAGCAAATCCCCCCAGCGCCGCCATGGGGCTGAAAGCACTTTTTATCATTAAAATAACTGCTGCTGGTAATACTTTGATATTAAGCAAAAGAATAACAAAGATACTTCCGACATAAATAATTATCATTCCTGGTACCAAACGCTCCGCAACCTTGCCTATACGTTTTATACCGCCTATTATTACCAGAGCTGCCAAAAAGGTGATTATTCCGCCGCTTACCCAATTGGGCACATTAAGCTGACTCTTAAAAGCCAGAGCAATGGAATTTGATTGCATCATCAAACCAAAGCCAAACAAAGTTCCTATGAGCCCGCAAACAGCATATAAATAACCGAGAAAAGAACCCATCTTCCCACTACCAAATCCTTTCTTCAAATAGTACATAGGACCTCCAGCCATGGTACCGTCAGCCTCTTCTTCTCGATACTTTACCCCCAGCACTCCTTCTGCGTACTTTGTAGCCATACCAAAGATCCCAGCCAGCCACATCCACATGGGGGCACCTGGGCCTCCAACGGCAATGGCCGCGGCAACACCAGCAATATTTCCATTACCCACCGTAGCTGCCAAAGCTGTTGTCAGAGCCTGGAAAGGAGTTATATCTCCTTTTGCTTTTTCATCGGTTCTATCTCTTCTCAAAGCTCCTCTGAGCACCATGCGAAGCGCCTCAGGCAATCGTCTTATCTGAATAAATCTCGTCCTGATGGTATAGAGTATTCCCACACTCAATAAAAGGATAACCATCCAATTACCCCACATAAACTGTCCAATCGCAGCAGTTATCGATTCCAAATTTTCCATAATTATTAATCTTTATTTGTTTCTATGTATTTTCTTCTTTATGAAAAGTTATAAAAATATTTTTTCCAATTCACTTTCCCAAGACTTTATAATATCCATACATTCTTCATCAATATAAGGTTTTTGGTCAGGAAAAATATTAACATAATCCCTTATTGAAAGACTTAAAAATGCAATACAATATTGGATGAATGTTTCAATTAAATTCATAGATTCGCTATCATAAACTTCGAATTTTGATAATTGTGCTATAGAAAAACTGCGAACATGTACATAATTTGATAAATAATTATATACTGCTTTATAATAATTTTCACTAATTCCAGCTCTTATTGCAATCTGTTTATTAGTTAAAGTCATACCATATTTTAAAGTTCTTTTTCTTTCTTTATTATTAAGCTTTTTAAAAAATTCATTCTTTTCTACATTTGTTTTATAAACCTTTACTTTTTCAGATAAATTATCTAAGCTTTCTCCATAGGCTTTATTGTTTTCAACATTTCCTCACGCTCTTTTTCTGAATGGTAAACCCATAATTTATAACGAAATTCAGATTCTTCCTTAGAAATATTATCAATACATAAATAATAAAAAACTAAATAAGATTCAACTAATCCTCTTATTAATATAGCAGGTGAAGAAATGTCCCAGAACTCTAAACTTTTATCATAAAAATATTTGCTTCTTGGCAATATTCTGAGAATAGCTATTGTTAGTAAAACGATTCTCGCAAAAATATTTTTAGCATTTTCCTCCTTAAAACTAATATCATTACTACCAGAAGTTCTAATAGATAAGTTAAAAGACTTATCATATAGAAACTGTAATTTTTGCAATAATTCTAAATATAAATTTAATTCTTCTTTCATTAATGTTTAATAAATTTATTTTTATATTAACGCCATTGACCGATTGCTCTAAGGATATTCATCAATCCCAAGCCAATAGCTATGATTACAACTGCCCATCCCAACACATTCTGCCAGAGGTGATTAACCTTGTCCGCTAAAAGCTTCTTATTGTTCATCACAATCAAGAGGAATACCGCAATAATGGGTAATAACACACCATTTGCCGCTTGAGCAAAAATGATTGCAGCAATAGGTCTTATTTTTAATAGCGATACCAGTGTACCGCTAATAAGAACGATTAACCATACGATTCTAAAGCGTAATCCTTTTACATCTTCCTCCCATCCCAGAGCTCCACATGTTGCATAAGCAGCAGCATAGGGCGCCGTTATTGAAGAAGACAGCCCCGCAGCAAAAAGACCAATTGCAAAAAATATCTTGGCAGCTTTGCCCAGAAATGGCTCTAATTGAATTGCCATGGTGCCGGCATCTTTTATCTCTATACCCTGGCCAAAAAATGTAGCAGAGGCAGTTATTATTATGGCACAAGAAATGAGCCCACCAATAGGGATTGCTAAAAATATATCCTGCCGCAAAAATTTAAGCCCTTGATGACCGTCCCATTTCTTGTGGGCAATAGAACTGTGTAGAAATAAATTGTATGGGACTACTGTGGTTCCGATAAGTGCTATCACAAAATAATAAGAATTACCAGATAATCGAGGAAAAAATAATCCCTTTAAAATATAACTTATTTGTGGCCTAACAATCACCATAGTAGCTATAAAAGCAAGACTCATTATAAATACCAAACCAACCAAAAACTTCTCTACTACAGCATAACTACCACGCCACAAGAGCACAAAAGCGACCAGAGCTATTAAAAAAGCCCAGATACCTCGACTTAAGCCAGCTATGCTTTCCAACCCTAAAGCCCCTCCAATAAGATTGCCCGCCTCGAAAGCAGCACAACCAAAACCAATTGCTGCTACAATCAGAATAACACTACTATAACGAAGGAATTTATTATGAAATTCCTCCCTGATAATCTGACCAAGCCCTTTGCGAGATATAAAACCTAAACGTGCGCTCATCTCCTGTAAAATTATTGCCGTGAAGATAGCAAAGAGAATCGCCCAGAGGAGGCTATAGCCAAAATTTGCACCTGCTAAAGAGCAGGTAGTAACGGTTCCCGGCCCAATAAAGGCAGCTGCAATAACAAAACCTGGCCCAAATTTACCTTTTAACATTGTATACTTCCTTCAGGTACATCTAATCTTCAATTTTAGCATTTAAATAAATGTGTTCACAATAGTACAGAAATTTCTTATACCATACCAATTTTGAATCGCGCAAGAAAAAAATACATGGTTCGTCCATTTTTTTGAATAGTTGAACCTTCCTATCAGATTGTGTGTTGCAAAGAAAGCAGCTCTGCTTTACAATTATAAAAAAATGCGAGGTGAAAAATCTTTAAATAACAAAATGCTTACCCGATATTTTAAATGTAAGGAGAAAAAAATGAAAAAAATCATGCTTTTTATTTTTTTACCAGTTTTTCTGCTAACCTCACTCATAATTAGTCAAGAATCTACCACGCTTGCTCAAGAGCCCACCCAGCAGCACATGAAAGAACTACAAAATAGACTTAACTCGACAAAAGACCCATCAGAAAAGATTGAAATATTAAAAGAATTTACCGCTCAATTTCCTAAAAGCCAACATGTCCCATCAGCTTACAACTACATTCTAAGGCTTTATGTAAAGGATCTCCAAGACCCAGATAAAGCAATAAATTTTGCAGAAAATATTATTAAGACTGAAAAAATAGAAGTGAATAAAACTGCTGCTTATATTTTCCTTTTCAACCGATATTTAGATAACAATACCGAACGAGCAGCTAAAATAGCGGAAAAAATTCTTAACTTAGACATTAGAGATAGCAACCTCTATGACGGCATGGCTTTAGCTCTGGCGCAAAAGGAGTACGCTTTAGAACTGGCGGAAAAATCAAGCAACAGAGCAATCAGTCTAACAACCCTTGAAAATCTCAAAAATAATCCTCGACTTAGGGGAGCTCCAGAGGAATACCTTAAAAGAATTTTAGAAGAAAATCTTGCCTATTATAGCGATACCTTAGGATGGATATATTATAAACAGGGAAAACATGAAAAGGCTATCCAGGCCTTAGAGAAATCCCTCGATAAAAGCCCCAAAGATTTTCTCCAGCTGCCATTTTACGCTAATTCCCTCTTTCACCTGGGCACTGCTTATATGAAAACGAACAAAAATGAAAAAGCCCTTCCTCTTTTCGTAAAAGCCTTGATGGTCAGCGACATACCAGAGATCCGCTCAGCCCTTAACCAAAGCTACCAGAAAAAATTCGGCTCTACAGAAGGGCTGGAGAATTTTATAAAAAATGAGAGTTATAAGCTGGCACAACCAGCACCGGATTTTACTCTTAAAAATCTTCAAGACAAAGAGGTGAGCCTCTCCAGCTTCAAAGGCAAAGTAGTGCTCCTAAACCTTTTTTCACCTACATGAGGATCCTGTATGGCGGAGTTACCGCATTTAGAGGCATTGCACAAAAAATATAACAAAAAAAGATTCAACGCGCTAATAGTAGATATAGCAAATTTAAGCGACGAAACCAAAAAAGTTACGGAAAAAAATAACTATACAATGACCATATTACTTAATGGTAATACATTAAGAGAAAAATACATTATTCCTGGAACACCCATAACCTATTTAATCGATAAGAAAGGAAAAGCCATATACCGCCATATAGGCTATCGACAGGGTGACGAGAAAAAAATGGAAAAAGAGATAATAGATCTTCTCGGTCTTAAATAAAAAACGATTAATCTGAGGAATATAAAAAAGCCCCTCATACATTGAGGGGCTTTTTTTGGCTATAGTAAAACTCTTCTACTATTTTATAAAGATCTTGAACCCTACGGAAATCACGAAAAACGAAGGGTTTACTGTAAATCCAGTAGTCGCATCTTCATAAATTGCAGCTGTTTCACTATCTATATTTAAAGTAACCCAACTCTTATCCACTCCAGCATACGTGCCTGTATTCCAGAACCAGTACATATCTTTTAAAGGGCAGTAATAATATCGAATATCTGCGGTAACCGCTAAAATTTCAGTTTTTTTGTAATAAATCCCCGCACCAATATTTATTCCATGTCCCGTCCATGAGTCACTAATTGTTATCGGGACTTTAGCTACATCAATCTGCTGCATATAGTATTTAGGTGGTACAGGTCTCCAGTTTGAAATAGCTATTCCCATATCAGATTTTGCATTAAATTTATTCTTGAAGAGTGTATATCCACCTGATAAATAACTATTAAATTTATCATCCTTAAATTTCATTATTCCATTTATATTAATTGGTATAATTGTAAGATCACCAAAACCTTTCCATTCTCAGCTTCTCGAATCGCCTGTTCCATCATTCCAAATCCAATTTAAATTAAAAGAAGTATCACCAGGAGCATCTGACTTTGCATAACCAAATCCAGCTTGTATTCCAACATCTACCGAATTTTGCAAAAAGTAATAGGCAAAGGAACCACTATAAAAGACACTATTTTTTGAAGCACTCGTAACGGTTGCACTTTCATTAACACCTCTTATAAGTAGCAAATCCCAACTATTTGTATAATTGGAAGATGAATTTAATTGAGTAAAAGCACCTCCTAAAATAAAACTTAATTCTAATTTGTCTTCTTTATCTTCCTCCGCAAAACATAATCCAGCTAATATCAGTATAAGGCCCAATAAAAAAAGTGGCTTCTTCATAACATCTCTCCATTAAATCAGTGATAATAAAAAATAATCGATGGTTAATTTAATTATTCACTTCTGTAAACTATATTATTTTTATTTTTTATGTCAAGAAAAAGGTGAAAAATAAAGCTGAAAATTTATCTTTAAGCATAAAAAAAAGCCCCTCAATGTATGAGGGGCTTTTTTACACCTTCTTCTCTACTTTACAAATCGAAAAAGAATTTTATCCCAACAGAAACCTTAAAGAAAGATGGATTGACTTCAAGCTTGGTAATTGATTGCTGTAAAAGCTGTGCTGTCTCCGCGTCAATAACTAAATCATCCAAACCGTAGAAATACCCTTGATAAGTACCGGAACGCCAATTCCAGTCGAACTTCTCTGAAGGACAATAGTAATATCGAGCATCCGCAGTAATTCCAATCATTTCTGATACTTTAAAATCAAAACCTGCTCCAACATTGGCTCCACTTTTATTCCAGGACTGGTCTATATCCAGCGGTACCCTAAAAGCATCAAAACATTGAGGATCGCACTGCCCATAGCCTTGATACCTGAAAGCAGAACCTGCACCCATAAACGAGGTCGCATTGAACTTGTTATTAAAAAAGGTATATCCCCCAGAAAAATATATACCCATTTTTTCTTCGTTAAAGCTGAATTTTGCAATTCCATTAATACTTATCGGAATGACTTTCAGATCGCCACTACCCTCAAATGCTGCATTCCGAGCAACATTCCTTCCTCTCCCAGCCCAGCTAAATGCAAAAGAAGCATCTTTAGCTACATCTGCTTTGGTATAGCCAAAAATGGCTTGCAGTCCCACGTTCTTCATGAAAAAATAAGAAAAGGAACCACTAAAGAAAAGGCTGTTTTCTGCCGATGCTGCAATAACTCCCCGCTCCTGGACATCAGTAGTCAGCAAATACCGCCAGCCATAGAAATAAGAAGATGAAGAATCTAATTGAGGAAAAGCTCCACCAACCGTGAGGCTAAATTCGGCTTTTCTACTTTTATTATCCTGGGCAATACTGTATGTAGCGAAAGCTAATACAATCATTATAGTCACTATTAATTTTTTCATTAGTTTAAACTCCTTAGATGCTAAATTTTCTTTCTTAACTATATGCTCTTCCAATTCATACTATAAAATATATGTCTTTAAAAAATTTTTGCAATAAATATAAGCCTTTTTTTACATACATCCACAGAGCCAAATGAACATAAAAAAAAGCCCCTTATAATTAAGGGGCTTATCTCATATATTTTAATCCCGGCGATGTCCTACTCTCCCACACCGTTACCAGTGCAGTACCATCGGCGCTGGAGGGCTTAACTGCCGTGTTCGGAATGGGAACGGGTGTTTCCCCTCCGCTATGTTCACCGGAAAAATCGAATACCGGGCTACAATTAACAATTTGCCAAAAGCAAATTTTATGGTCAAGCCGCACGACCTATTAGTACCGGTCAGCTAAATGCGTCGCCGCACTTACACCTCCGGCCTATCAACCTGGTAATCTCCCAGGGGTCTTTAGCTCTCCTGACGAATCAGGAGAAAGGGATATCTCATCTTGGGATTGGCTTCGCGCTTAGATGCTTTCAGCGCTTATCCATTCCGAACATAGCTACCCAGCGGTGCCCCTGGCGGGACAACTGGTACACAAGCGGTTCGTCCACCCCGGTCCTCTCGTACTAGGGGCAGCTCCCCTCAAATATCCTCCGCCCGCGACAGATAGGGACCGAACTGTCTCACGACGTTCTAAACCCAGCTCACGTACCGCTTTAATGGGCGAACAGACCAACCCTTGGAACCTGCTTCAGCTCCAGGATGCGATGAGCCGACATCGAGGTGC
>CAZYAF010000009.1:0-172304 GCA_964645975.1 uncultured Acidobacteriota bacterium | reverse complement strand
GTTCTATAGTGTGCTATTGCAATTACCTTCGCATCTGAAACCGGATTATTATTTTTATCTTTTACAAAAACGGCAAGAGTAACTTTTGTGTATTGAGGTGGATTTACATTATCAACTGTTGCTGTTACATAAAGAGCTGGCTTTGGTCTAATCCATTCAATTAATTTAGCTATAATATTAAAATCAAAAAATATATAGGATATTAAATTACCAACAACAATAACTAATAACGGATAGATAAAAAAGATAAGAAAGCTACTAGACTTTTTCTTTTTTTTCACCTTGAATTTATGCTTCTAAATATTATTAATAGCTTCTATTTTTTATTTGAAATAAGATACCTTGATGTTTACTACAATTATTATGACCTTCTGCTTCTAAGTAATAATCTTTGCAAATAAAAGCTATTTTGGCATTTTCATCTTTTATTTTTGCATATAGCCATCTGGCAACTCCTCCATGATGACTGCATGCTCCTCTTCCTGTAGCACTGCTCCTACTACCATCACGACATATTGCACCAGTTCTCCCCCCTGTTTGATAAGCATTATCTATATTATCTTGAATAGTTGGATATATTGTTGAAGAACTAAATTGTGCATTATATGATTTACGAACACCATCAATATAAACTGCTAATGGCTCAAGTGAATTGTAATTTTTGTAGTCTTTATAAACCAATACTGTTGTGTTTTCTCCGAGGTAAGAACTTACTAGTTTATCTAATTTTTCTTCATCATAGACTTTATCTGCTGAGATTGCTTTTGCTGTTTTTTCATCAATACTTCCTGAATATACAATATCAATTTCCAAACCATAAGCTAATGCTGCTACAGATAAACTTAATAAAACTAAGTAAAGAATCTTTTTCATCTTAAACCTCCAAATTAATGTAAAACATTAAAAATAATTTTAATTAAGCTACTCTTCTTTAAGATCTAAAACTACTGGAATATGGTCAGAAGATTTTAAGATATTTGAAAATTCTTCCGGATATATATAATCAATCTTTTTAAATTCCTCCCAAGCACCTTGCAAAAGAAAAAAGTAATCAAATAAAATTTGAGGGTGACTGCCGCTCTTTTCACTCCAAAGTTCTCCATTTTCATCTAAATCTTTATGCGTAAGAGTGGCATTATGGATTTCAATATTCTGATTTTCATTCAGCTGTATAGGTTGAACCATTTCTTCCATTAAATCAGGAACATTGGCAGCTTCTTCCTGCTCATCTTTACCTTGAGGATCATTAAAATCACCACAGATAATAATGTTTTCATTAGAGTTATTTTCTAATTTCTCTTTTAATACCTCTCTAAGTCTTATACATTGCTCATGTCTTTTAAGTGCAGATTCTCCAAGTGTTTTTTCAATCTTAGATTTAAGATGAACAGATATTAAAGTAAATCTATAATTATCTTTAGAAATATCAGCAATGATAATACCTCTTATGCTAAAAGAGTTCGGTTCAAAAAGCTCAATAGAATGAACTTGTAATTCTTTTTTAACTAGCAGACCAAGGGGAATTCCAGCTGTTCTATTATCTACTGCACGGAAACTCCAGCATTTATATTTATTATCAAGAAATTGCTTATTAAAATATTGTAGCTCAATCAAACCAGCACATTCTTGTATAGCAATTACATCAGGTTGTTTTGATGAAATAACTGATGAAATAATGCTTAATCTTTCTAAATCTTTATTTGATATTGTTCCTCCTTCTAAAGTCATAACTCCAGGCTCACCATCAAACCTTAACCAAAAATCTTTAATGTTATAGGTCATAATTCGTACATCAGCATAAGAGTAAAAACTTAATAATAAAACTAAACATATAAGAATAGATATTTTTTTCATTTTTCATCCTTTCTATTATGCAATGTATATAGTGATTAAAATTTTTGGGATTCGCAATTAAATAAGATCTTATTCTTTATTTCATTTAATCAAAATTTAATTTCAACTCCTATCCTCAGAAAATAACCACTATAATCTAAAGATTCTTTCATAATCCCTGGTTTTACAAGAGCACCCCCTAGAACTTCTGTAAAACCATCTTTGGGAATTACACTTATATCTGTAAATTTAAGCCATCGATAACCCGCCTCCAGTAAAACCGAAGTATTCTCTTCAAATGAAATCTTTAGTCCACCTGAAGAAAACCATCCTGCTGTGTAGGATTTAACATCCAATCTTCCTGGACGATCAGTTACATATAAGCATGCATTCTGTATTTTTCCTAATGAATAAATACCTGCACCAACAGGGCGAATATAAAAAAACTGCCATTTTTTGACAGGAGTAATGAAAGGAGCTACATAGAGTCCGAATATAGGAAGGTTCCATTTAACAGTAGCAGATCCTTCTGGAGCTGTATGAGTGGTTTTAGAAACTGCTTCTAAATACTCAAAACATATTGGAATTATTACTTCTCCTATCAATGGAACTTTTACCTTCATAGGCGAAAATTCTATACCGATATTTTTGCCGCCATTGATAATATTATTATTTTCTAATTCAAGCTTTTCATTAAACTCATTCATCCAATAATGATTATATCCTGCATAAATTCTAATCATTCTGTCTTTAGACTGAGGCTCCTCCTTTGCAAATGATAAAGTAGATATGCATAATAGCATTAATAATATAAAACTAATCATTAAGAATTTTATTAAACTACTTCTCATAATATCACCCTTCATTTGTTAAATAATATGTTATTTCTTATGAGGCTCCTCTCTGGAGATAATTTACAAAAGTTAGATTGGGCATATTTATAACAATTTTAATAATTTATTATCCTGATTAAATGCTTAAATTATGTTATAAAATTAATACCCTAGCAATAATTTTTTGACTCGGTTATGTCTTAATATTTCTATAAGTTTCTCTCCAAAATAAAAGTAGATAAAAACCTCCTTCTATATATATAAACGACAAAAATCACGATTACATTACAAAAAAAATTAAATTGCTTTACTTTTTTTTAAAATATTAAATAATAATTATTATTTATTAAGTATTGTTTCTTAAATTATTAATGCTTATTGTTACCTTTTTACTGAATGAATATAAAATAGTTTTATTTTATTTACTGAGTGTGGTAAAAGTGTGGTAATTGAAATGAAAAACCAGGATAAATCAGGAAAAACCAAAGAATTTAAAATTCTTGTAAATAGTTGCGTGATAAGAGATTAGGCTTATTTTTCAATAATTTATGGTTTTCTTAAAAAACCCCTTGTTCTCACTGGCAGTCATGAGGTCAGGGGTTCGATCCCCCTCAGCTCCACCATTGTTTTCAACAACTTACACCCATTCTATCCTTGAGCTTTTTTAATAATATTTAATATATATCTTTAAAAAAATTATATATGAAAAAGAGGAAAAGAATATCGTACACATATAACTTAATAACAGTTACTATCAATTTGATTGTATGAAAATACGTCGTGAAATAATTTATTTGCTTTAAAAATATCTGCTAGTTTTATTTTATTTGCCGAGTGTGGTAAAAGTGTGGTAATTTAAATGAAAAACCAGGAAAAATGAGGATAAACCAGAGAATTTTTATCTCGTGTAACTATTAGCGTGATAAGAGAGTTAGCTTATTTTTCAATAGTTTACAAAACCCAGCCAAAACCCCTTGTTTAGACTGGGGGTCAAGTGGTCGCAGGTTCAAATCCTGTCGTCCCGACCATTATTTTCAATAACTTACGCAGATTTAAATTCAACGATTTTCCCCGAGTGTGGTAAAAGTGTGGTAACTGAAATGAAAAACCAGACAAAATCAATCCAAACCACTTTTAGAAAATGTTTTTAAATAAATAGGTGCATAGATCTCTTACATTCATATTTAAAACATTAACTTAATGCTTTAAAATACACTTTTATAAATCGTAATAGAATTACTCTATGGTACTATGTGATTTTTCATAATATATTAGAATAAAGCATAGAGAAGATAAAACGGCGTTAAATAATTAAATTATGCGATATTCAAATAACCATATCCGTTATTATTAGCCACTTCCGACCAGCGGTTGTGAAGAGTTCTTTAGATACCTTCCACTATTTACAGGAGCTGATAAGTATATTCTCCTGCTTTTTTCTTCTTCCTCTTATTAGCATTGGCATACTTATCTGCTGAGCAAGTAGGGGGGAGCGTAATAGCGGATCATGAGTTGTCTTTTATCTGGAATATGAAAGGTAACCTGTGCTATGAATTCCAGATAACCCATCTTTTTTTGCTTTGTACTATTTTAGCAGTTGAAATTATAGCAATAAGAATGAAAATTGATGAAAAGAGAAAACTTGAAACCAGAAAAAAGGAAAATAAGATGACAGGACTTTATCCATCAACCTCTTTTTTTATCTGTTTAATGGTAAGAATTTCTATTAATATATCTACCTATATTCGGGAGAATATTCTATTAGTGTCTTTTCGATATTGAGAGGCCATGGTCTTTTGGGCAATAGATTCCTGCAGTTTATAATTTAGGAACAATGCCCTTCTTTAAATTTTTTTTAATCTTTTTTAAAGCTTGTTTAGCAATTTTTCGAACAAACCTATTTTCAGAATTCAGAGCATCTGTTAATGGTTCTATTGCTGGTTTACCCATTAATATAAAGGCGTTCGTATAGTTAACATAATCATCAGAAAAACGTTCATGCCATTTTAAATTCTTTAAAATCTCAATAATGGGTTCTATTCCCCTTTCATCTCCTATCATACCAAGAGATAGGGCTGCAACACTCATTTTATCATTTTTGAGAATCTGTATGAGCGGTTCGACCAAACTTGGATCACCAATTTTTCCGAAAACTTTAGCAATAAACTTTCGAATACGCAAATAAGTATCTTCTTTTAAGATCTGGAGAAGAGACTCAATCGAGGCTTTTCCTATTTTAGAAAGAGCCAAACCAACTCTATCATAAAGATTAACATCATGAATTGATGAACCAAGTATCCTATGCTCTTTTACTAACTTAATAAGGGGGTCAACTGAAACATCACCTATCTTAACCAGAGTCTCAACGACATCCAATCCAAACTGGCCTGTTGGATCCCCGTTCAGTTGGCCAACTAAGGCTTCGGCTGCTTGTAAATCTCCTATACTTACCAATGCTTCTCCTGCATATTCCCTTAAATCAGGCCAACCAAATTGACCAATTAGACCGTCAACATCTTTATCTGCCTCCAGTTGTTTTATTTTTTCAATTTTCTCCTTAAGTCCCATTTAATTCCTCCTATTGGTATATTTTGATGCCACACCACTTGATTCAAGTGGCGAACTTATAAACATCTAATAATGTGTAAGGAAAGTCTTCATAGGAATAAGAATTTGCTTTTTTAGTTTGCAAAAATTCTCTCCCTTTATAGATTCATTCTCCTAAATTTATTCCCCTTATAGTCTATATCATATGAGAAGATTGAGGTCAATTTAAACAATGATAAAAAGTATAGCGTTAAATTTAATACTTTACATCATTAGCTAAATTGGTTATTGTCTTACAGCAAAGTATAATATAATAATGAGCTATGTTGAATTCTGATATTTAAGATAAATAAACCATATCTATAAATTATAAAATCAAAATAAACGTAATAAAAAGAAAAGAGGAGGCATTCGATGAAGAAGACTCAATTTTCTCTGATATTTGTGGTTCTATTATTTATTGCTCAGCTCTCTTTTGCAGGAGAAATATTCAAGAAATCCGAATACGCAGCAAGGCGCAGCAAATTAATGGAAAAAATTCCCGACGGAGTATCCATTATCCTGAGCGCCACCACACCGACTTCAGATAGACAATTTTACCAGAACAACGATTTCTTCTATTTCTGCGGAGTGGAGATTCCCAATGCCGTTTTAATCATCGATGGCATACATAAAGAGAGCATCCTGTTTTTCTCCATCAGCGAAGAGGAGGCTGAGGGTGAGGGCATCTCTCTAAACCTGGTTCGAAATCCCCGAGAAGTGATCGGAATCGAAAAGGTATTTCCTATCGACCGGTTTTCTACCTATCTTTCGAGGCTCAGTTTTCAAACCAGGGTATTTTATACGATGTTCAAGCCCGAAGAACTGAACCGGGAAAACACCAATGAAAAATTTGGCATTTTCCGGAACACAATCACGATGAACATCTGGGATGGGAGACTCACAAAGGAGCTCCAATTTGTGAAGCTATTGAAAGAGAAATTCCCTCACATTACGGTTAAAGATTGTTCGCTGCTGATTTGGGACCTTCGGAAAATAAAATCCCCCGCGGAGATTGAATTCTTACGCAAAGCCTCTAAAATAGGTGTTAAAGCACATATTGCCCTAATAAAATCCACCAGTCCCGGAACCTCGGAAAAAGAACTGGCGGCATTGTTCGAATATATCTGTAAAAAGGAAGGAGCTAACGACTTAGCCTTTTATGTCATTTTGATGTCCGGAAAGAACCATCGTTATGGTCATTATCACAAGCATAATAGGATACTTAAGAAAGGAGATTTTATCATCCTGGATGCAGGGCCTGACTATGCGTACTATAACGCGGATATATCATCCTCTTTTCCAGCTAATGGGATATTTTCCCGCCGACAGAAAGAATTGTACAACCTGGCATATGATATTAGAAAAATCTGCCTTAGAAGTTATCGTCCCGGAATTACCCTTAAGGATGTGGGTGATAAAGTAAAACAATACCTCATCGAAAAAGGATACGACTCTGAAAACTCCAAATTCAGGGGATTGGTCCGTTACGGTGGTTATAACCATTCCATTGGCCTGGCAACCCATGATCCCATGGGAACTTTTATCGGTCCGGAAGAAGCGCTGCAGCCGGGTTTTGTGTTTGCTTGCGACATCAATTTACCTTATCCTGATGAAGAGATGGGAATTCGCCTTGAAGATACGGTTGTAATTACGGAAAACGGATGTGAAAATCTATCTCAAGGGATTCCGAGAACAGTGGATGAAATCGAAGCTATTATGAAGAAGGAAGGGATTATCGAGATTCTTAAGAAAAACGACCATTATTAGAGTAACGGAGATAAATAATGAAAAAAATTATCATGGTATTATCCATAGTCTATTTCTTTTCATTTAACTTGTATGGCCAAAAAATCGACGTCTACCAGAGACCGCGGCAATTCGAAAGAAGCAGAGATTACGATGCCAAGCACTACTGTATAAAACTGACTTTTGACTTGGATCAGAAATTCTTCTGGGGAACAAACACCATAACCTTATCCCCATTAAAGGACGACTTCAAGGAAATCAAGTTGGATGCTGAGGAGTTAACAGTATCTTCAGTTAGAAACTCGAAGGAGCTCCCCCTCAGATTTAAGCAGACCGACAGACATCTCTTTGTTTATTTACCCAAAGCTTACAAATACGGCGAGACGATAACCTTCACCATTGAATATAAAGGGGGAGATCCGAAATACGGTCTATTCTTTGATGATGAGAAACCCACAAATCCTAAGATGGTATCTACCGATTCCTGGCCCCACTATGCCCATCATTGGTTCCCCTGTTATGATTATCCAAACGACAAAGTAACCCATGAATTCATTGTAACGGTAAAAAATAATAATAAGGTCCTTTCTAACGGGAGACTGGTCAGTGTAAAAGAGGACAAGGAGAAGGGAACCAAAACATATCATTGGTCTCAAGAGTTGCCCCATTCCACCTATCTTTTTATGCTGGCTATCGCTCCTTTTGAGGTCATTCAAGATTCTATCGATTCACTTCCGGTAAACTATTGGGTATATAAGAAGGATGTGAGTGATGCGAGATGGATATTCAAAAAAACTCCTTATATGATTGAGTTTTTCAACAAAATTTTCGGATACGATTATCCCTGGGCAAAATATGACCAGGTAACTTCACCCAGGCAGGGAGGAGGCGCCGAAGCTACTACCGCCACTGTTCTTGGCCAAGGGGTGATTCACGATAAAAAGGCTGAACAGGATTTCTCCTGGGAGAGCACCATCGCCCATGAAATTGCTCACCAGTGGTGGGGCGACCTGATTACTTTGCGCAGCTGGGAACATACCTGGTTGAACGAAAGCTTCGCCACCTATTTCGATTATCTCTACACCCGATACGACAAAGGCGAAGATGAAGGTGCTTTTGAATTGTTGAGGAAAAAGAATCGTTATCTCAGAGAGGCTCATACCCGATATATCCGTCCTATTGTTTTTGATCGATACGAGCGTCCTCAACAAAATTTCGATAGCCATACTTACCCCAAAGGAGCGGCTGTGCTCCATATGCTGCGGTTCATCATGGGAGACAACGCATTTTTCAGAACGCTTAAATATTTCTTGCACAAGCATGAGTTTCAAGCGGTTGACACCCACGATTTTATGATTGCCATAAAAGAAGCATCTGGACAGAATCTTGACTGGTTTTTTGAGCAGTTCATTTTTAAACCCGGACATCCGGTGTTTGATATTAGCTACATTTGGAATGAGGATAATCAAAAACTCAAACTGAAAGTCACCCAAGTTCAAGATAGCTCCAAAGGTATTCCCATATATAAAATCCCGGTGATAATCGGAATCATTACCCCGGAAGAAAAATTCTCGGAAAAAGTATGGATAAAACAGAAAGAACAGGTATTCGAATTTTCTGTAAAAGAAAGCCCCCTTATGGTGAGATTCGACCAGGGGAACCACCTCCTGAAAGAATGGACCTTTGAAAAAAGCCTTGATGAACTCCTTTATCAACTAAAAAATGATGATATCATCGGAAGGAGCTGGGCAGCTTCCGAACTAATTAAATATAAAAACAAACACCGTGCTGTAAACAGTTTAATCGATAGCGCGCAAAGTGATAAATTCTGGGGAGTAAGACGAAGTTCAGTCGAAGCCTTGGGAAAAATCAAACGTAAGGAAGATATCGCTCTCTTTATAGAAAAATGCAAAGACAATAATTCAAAAGTCAGAACAGTGGCGATAAGAATTCTTGGAGATTACGGAGAGCCTGAACTTATCTCATTTTTTAGGAAACGGTTTAATGTAGATGACAGCTATGTTGCCCAGGCTGAGGCACTGAGATCAATAGGAAAATGTGGAGATAAATCGCAACTTTCTTTTCTGGAAAACGCAGCGAAAATGAAATCACCGAGAGATATTATAAAAAAAGCAGCCATGCAAGCAATCAAGGAAATTGAAAGAAAAGAAGAATCATGTGCATTATTTGAGCGGAAAGATATGTTCAATTTCCAGAAGATCAAGTAAAAGTAATAGAAATCCACGAAACAGCTAAAATAATTTAAACTCCTCCCAATAAATAGTCCACTCTTCTTTCTTCAGCCGCCAGTAAGAGTTTTTTTTGTGAGACCTGGGGAGGAGAGGGTCTTTCAGACAAAAAGCAGAACTTGAGATGACTGAATTATTTTCTCTTGTAGAATAGTCGATGATAAAGGCAATAAAAATCCTTAAGAAAGCATATGAGTACATGCTAAAAAGACTCCAACTGCGAATTACACTAATTATAGCAAATTGAATTGACTCAACTTACAATAGTAGTAATCAGCCTAATTTTCGAAATTAGCGACTCTTGAGTGAGTCCCTAAATGTTTCTTAATAATTTAGGGATTCTATTATCAAAACTTTATGCTCGGAAACAACAGCTTCTTCTGACTTAGCAATAAATATATTCATCCAGTAAATCTTCTTTCGTGTGTCTCTTGGGCAAAAACTATTAGCTTTTAACCATCAACTCAGTATCCTCAATCCACATTGCCAGATATGGATATTTACCATCTTTCTTCTTGATATATAATAAAAAAGGACTATTGAAAATTAGTAATTTAAAATTTATGGGCGGTCCTTTTTTCAACGCAATTTTCGATTCCGATTTAACCTTGGCTCCGGTCTCATCCAACTTGAAATTAATATTTTGAGTTGCTTCATAGAAAAAATAATCTTCAAAACCTTTATTTACCAGATGGACTCCTAAAAGAGACGAATAGGAATGAAGTAATGCTAAATTAAATTTTGGCATTTGCAGAATATCATTTTTCTCAAGATACATAGGTCTGCAGCCGGAAATTTTCGAATTAACTTTTTCAAATGTTTTCAGAACAGTTTTTCCCGGTGCGATTTTCGCAAGAATAATTTCATCATCAATAGATTTTGAATTCAGCCGGATAATAAAATTTTTTTGATTTTCATAGTGCAATATTTCCACTTGCTTCTTTATATTCTTATGTTCTGGTTTTGAAGAATATTTATGAATCCCAAATCCCTCTATCTCTTCTCTTCCACTCTCTGTGTAAAAAGTAATTGGATGTTTGAAATCCTCAAATGGATTTTCAAATCGTAAATTCTTATTTAAAAATGCATAAGCTAAAATTATATCTGGGTCATCGTATTGAGTCGCATCAAGCAGATGTGCATCAAAACCGAATTTTCTTTTCAAATCCCGGTTAATTTTTCCTACGATGTCATCTCTTACAAAACCTGCCATTGCCAGATAATCTTTTTCAGAAATATCAGCTTCAGTCGCAAGACCTTTATTCAGAAATGGGACAATTGCTACTGGCTTTTCGACTTTGATATCTTCCTTGATGACATTATTCTTTAACCTGCTCCACGCAATCTGGAAAGTAGAAGAATAAATAATATTCTGATCTGTTTGAATGGGCACCTCCATATGTGAAGTTACAAGCGTTTTTCTTAAATCGTCATTTGTTTCAATACTTTTCACAAGTATGACCAAAACTATGCAAATGGTTATGATAACAAAGGACCTTTTTAAAATATTCATGTTACTATCTCCTATTTCAGTTTTATAACAACACATTTCCTTCTTCTAATGGTTTGACAAGATTTTTAAAAGAAAGTTCCATAATGTTTTGATAAAAATAGATTAACTTACGCTTTTCAACAATTTATTATCGCTTCGAACCTAAGATGGCTTTGCCATTATATAAATCAAGCTCTTAATCACAAAGATACAGAAGGGAGAAAGCTAATCACCAAAAAGATGGAAATAATAGCCAAGCAGACAAACTATAACGGTAAAGGGTGCACAAAACATGAATTCTTGCTTTTACCTGGAATTGGAAAGCCACCCTGGTGATGAATTCAAGGAGAGATAAATACTATTTAAAAAGGAAAGAGTTGTTAAATGTAATATTTAATGACATTAGCTAAATTAAATGATATGTCTAAGCAGAGTAGCGTGGAATAATAAAATTATGGACCATTCTGCTCTCTAATTAGGGTCTGCTGAAAAAGGTTAAAAGCGCTGGTAACTTCTTGATTTTATTAGAGTTACATGGTATAGTGCAGTGTTATTTGGGAGTTAAAATGCAAGGTTTTTTAAAGAAAGACCTTAAAAAGCGTGCACTTTTATTGGGAGATTATTAGCCATGTATAAGAGGAAAGACCGTAAGACTCTACCACTGTTACCTGAATTATTTCCCTTTGGTGGGAAGTTGGATGAGAACAATCGCTGGCTGAGGATTTCGGAGTTACTACCCTGGGAGGAGTTGGAGGATGAGTATGGCCGGTATTTTTCTGCTGTAGGCAGGCCGGCCAAGGATGCGCAACTGGTGATAGGTTTACTGCTGTTGAAGCATATGAGCGGCTTGAGTGATGCGGATGTGGTTTTGGCGGTGAGGGAGAACCCGTATATGCAGGCTTTTTGTGGCTTTGAGCATTTTGTGACCTCTGACATCCTGGATTCCAGCAGCTTGACCAGGGTGCGCAAGCGCTTAGGGCGCAAGGCAAAGCTGGAACATAAGGATGAGCGCTGGTTCAAGCGAAAACAGAAGGAGCGCAACCGGATAGAAGGAAGCTTTGGTAACGGTAAGCAACATTATGGGTTGGATAGAGTGCGATATTCCATTAAGAACGGCTCAGAGATGTGGATAAGAGCAGGCATACTGGCAATGAACCTGAAAACAGCAGCCAAGAGATCGTAAGAGATAAGACAAATGATATAAAATAATAGCCACAAAAAAGAATAACTCACGGCTTTAAAAAATAAATTGTCTAGAAAGAGAAACTAAATCATTTTTCAGCAGACCCTAATTAATGATCAAGGTCATGTAATCTATGCTAATGATCTAGAGCTTTGTTCATTACAAAACATCCCTTAACACATAGCATAATTATGTAAAAGTTTGATTTGAAAGATATGAAGACCGAGATCGATAATAACAAAGTGCAAGGAAATAATCAGAACTGAAAGTATTTTAATTTATTTTTTTTATAAATATATTATAGTTCTTATTTATTTACCGAGTGTGGTAAAAGTGTGGTAATTGAAATGAAAAGTGAGGAAAAATGAGGAAAGGTAAGAGAATTTAAAATCATTGCAAATAATTGCGTGATAAGATAATTAGCTTATTTTTATATAGTTTACAAAACCCATCGAAAATCCCTGTTTGTCACTACTATACCATATTTCACAACCAATTAGGTGCCTTTTCAGGCACACTTAATTTTAAACTGCCATAATTTTTAAAATATAAAAATTATTATGAAACATTTTAAACTATTTCACCGTCTAATATATTGATAATAATTACTTAGCTGTAATATTAATTCTTTATTACAAGAAGCGGGAATATGAAAATGAAATTTAAAAAACTATTATGTATTGTTTCTATTTTTACAGTTGCTTGGGTGCTTTATAGCTGCAGTACAAGTTCCCAGTCAGGAGAAGAAAAAGAAGAAGCAGGCACTCCGGTTGAAACCGCAGAAGTTATGCGGGGTTCAATAACGACAGTCTATACTGGATCTACGACTTTAGAAGCCGAAGAAAAAGCAGTCGTGGTTGCTAAAGCAGCTGGCATTGTGGAGAAGATTTTTGTAGAGGAAGGAGATTCTGTAAAGGTTAATCAGATAATGGCTAAGCTGGATGATGAGCAGTTAAAATTGGAACTTTTTCAAGCCAAATCGCAACTGGAGAAATTATCCAATGAGTTTAAGATAAATCAGTCTCTATTTGAAAATAAGATAATAAGCAGAGAAACATTTGAAAAATGTAAATATGAACATCACTATCAAGAAGCTGCTCATGATTTAGCAAAACTTAGACTCGATTATACTGAAATACGTGCTCCCATCAGCGGCATTGTGTCTCAGAGGTTCATTAAGGTTGGAAACATGATAAAAATGGATCAACCGGTCTTCATTATTACAGATTTCGATCCTTTATTAGCAGTACTTCATGTGCCGGAGAAAGAAATGAGTAAACTACAATTTGGCCTTCCTGCTGAGATAACTGCTGATGCACTGCCTAATGCTATATTTCAAGGGAAAATACTTCGCATTAGCCCCATAGTTGACGCCGGAACTGGAACCATAAAAGTAACTGTCGAAGTCAAAGATAAAAGCCGCAGATTGAAACCTGGTATGTTCACACGAGTTAATATTGTTTATGATGAACATGAAAATACTCTACTTGTCCCAAAAGATGCCGTTCTCTCTCAAGATTCAGAAACTATGGTTTTTGTAGTCAAAAAGAATAAAGTTGTCAAAAGAGAAGTAGAGATCGGGTACGAGAACTCTACTCATGTCGAAATTGTATCAGGAGTAAATATCGGGGACATCATTGTCACCACTGGATTAAGTAGTTTAAAAGACGGTTCAAAAATTAGCATAGTAGTATCATGAAAAAAATAATTGAGATTTCAACCAGACGTCGCGTCACGGTAGCGATGTTTACCATCGCCGTCTTGCTTTTTGGATTCGTTTCTTTTACGCGACTGAGAATCAATTTACTACCGGAACTTACCTATCCCACCTTAACTATTAGAACTGAGTATGAAGGAGCAGCCCCTGCAGAGATAGAGAATCTTATCACGAAACCTGTTGAAGAAGTTATTGGTGTAGTTAAAAATGTTCGGAAGATTAGCTCAATATCTCGTTCAGGTCAATCAGATGTAATCCTTGAGTTCGCTTGGGGCACTGACATGGACTATTCCATACTGGAAGTCAGAGAGAAAATGGATATACTTGAGCTACCTCTTGAAGTAAAACGTCCAGTTATTTTACGTTTTGATCCATCGTTGGACCCCATAATACGCTTTGGTTTTTACAAAGAATCCAAAGGAGATAAAAATCCCCAAGCATTCGATGAAGAAGAGCTTAAATATCTAAGGCGTTTTGCGGATGAACAGATAAAAAAAGAGTTGGAGTCTGCGTTAGGTGTAGCTGCAATTAAGGTGAGTGGAGGACTGGAAGATGAGATCCAGATATTGATCGATCAGAGGAAACTTGCACAACTCAATTTACCGATTGAGAATATAACTCGAATTCTCAACGAGGAAAATGTCAATCTTTCCGGGGAACGACTTGAGGAAGGTTCGCATAAATTTTTAATTCGAACCCTCAACCAGTTTCAATCAATAGAAGAGATAGGTTATGTAATAGTATATTATAAAAACGGCTCTCCTATATATTTACGGGATATAGCAATTGTTCGTCATGGGTATAAAGAGCGTAAAGCCATCACCCGGATGATAGGTATTGAAGCAGTTGAGATTGCTATATACAAAGAGGGAGATGCTAACACTGTTTTTGTATCTCGTGAAGTTGAAAAACACCTTCAAAGAGTAAAAAATATTCTTCCCCCTGATTTGAAATTGGTCAAAGTTTATGACCAGGCAACTTTTATTAACCAGGCTGTTAATGAAGTTATTCAAGCAGGTATAATCGGTGGTCTGTTGGCCATTATAATACTTTATTTCTTCCTTCGTAACTTTTGGACAACAGTAATCATTTCGCTCTCCATTCCAGTGTCTGTAGTAGCCACATTTAATTTGATGTATGGAGCTGACCTTTCGCTTAATATCATGTCTCTTGGTGGTATCGCCTTAGGAATTGGTATGCTTTTAGATAATTCAATTGTTGTGTTAGAAAATATATCCCGTCAGCGAGAGAAAGACAAACCTATTCTTTCAGCAGTTCATGATGGTGCGAGCGAAGTTGGCGGTGCAGTAACCGCTTCAACACTGACAACAATTGCAGTGTTTTTTCCTCTAGTCTTTGTTAAAGGTATTGCAGGTCAACTTTTCAGAGATCAAGCTTTAACCATTACTTTTTCCTTGTTGATTTCCTTGATTGTAGCATTGACATTAATTCCTATGCTTTCATCTTTAGCGGGAAGAGAAAGAAAGGATATAGGTATAGAAGCTTCATCACCTCCCGAACCGCCAACTGGTTTTAAGAAACGGTTAAGAAAAATTCGTCTATTTCTTTTTACAACTATTCCTGTATTTATCCTTAGAATGATTTTTGCAATTTCCCAATATCTCTCCTGCGGTATGCTTTTTATATTGAAGCCATTTTTGCAAATTTTTAACCGCGTATACACAAAAATTGAAAATCTATATCCCCGTTTCTTACAATGGTCATTAAACCATAGAGGAGCTGTCCTCATTGTTGCATTTGGGCTTTTTCTACTATCATTATTTACGATTCGCTTTTTAGGAGTAGAGTTGATACCGCAGCTTTCCCAGGGAGAATTCCGGATAGAATTCCGCTTGCCTCCGGGAACTCCTTTGGAAAAAACAGATTATATGCTCGCTTCCATACAAAAATCTTCAGGAAAAATTGAGAATGTTGAGACTATCTTTTCTGTTGCAGGAACAGGAAATCGTTTTGATGCAAATCCAGAACAGGGTGGTGAAAACTGGGGTGAACTTAGTGTAACCATGGTCAAAGACGCAAGAAGAACAGATGAAGAAGAAATTATGAAAAGAATTCGCAAAAATATAGAAGCATTACCAGGAATACAGTATAAAATTTATCGTCCCACGCTATTCACATTTAAAACTCCAGTTGAAATAGAAGTTGCAGGATTTGACCTTAATATGCTGAAGGAAGTGAGTGATAAAATTGTCCGAGGGATGAGAAGAACTGGAAGGTTTGCAGATATTAAATCAACAATGGAAATTGGTCATCCAGAGATTCAAATTTATTTTGACCGTGAACGAGCAGCTGCTTTGGATCTAAATGTCTATCAAATTGCTGACCGGGTAGTAAATAAAGTTCGTGGAAGAGTAGCAACTCGTTATTCCTGGCATGATCGAAAAATTGATGTTCTGGTCCGGTCCCGCGAAGAGGACCGTGCATCAATTGAGGATATCCGCCAGCTGATTATTAATCCAGAAAGCGAACGACCAGTTCCACTGGAATCCGTTGCAGACATAATTGTAGGAATTGGCCCAAGTGAGATTCGAAGAGTAGATCAGGAGAGAGTGGCTTTGGTTACGGCTAATTTGAAGTATGGCGATCTGGGAAGAGCAGCAGAAGAAATTATGGCAATAATAGAAGATATAAACATACCAAAGGATGTCGTTGCTGAAATTTCAGGTCAGAATGAAGAGATGCAAGTTTCTTTTCGTTCGCTGCAATTTGCCTTACTTTTAGCAATATTCCTGGTATATTTAGTTATGGCATCCCAATTCGAGTCCTTTCTCCATCCTTTTGTGATTATATTTACTATTCCGCTTGCAATTATTGGAGCTGTTTTTGCTTTATGGATTACTGGTTCAAAAATTAGTGTGGTAGTTTTTATTGGATCAATACTACTGGCCGGCATTGTTGTTAATAACGCTATTGTCTTCATCGACCGTATAAATCAAATGAGATCAAAAGGGATGGAAAAAATGAAGGCAATCGTCGAAGCAGGTCAATCGAGATTGCGCCCGATTATCATGACTATGATGACAACAACCCTGGGACTTCTTCCATTGGCCATTGGTATCGGCGAGGGAGCTGAGGTGAGAGCACCAATGGCAATAACTGTGATCGGAGGACTAACCGTCTCCACACTTCTCACTTTAATCGTAATACCAGTTGTTTACAGCTTACTAGATAGGAAGAAATGAAAATAACTGAATATTCACTTCGACGTCCTGTTACAACACTTATGATATTCTTCTCGTTCATAGTTATCGGTATCATTGCATCTAAAATGTTACCTCTTGAATTTTTCCCTGAAATGGAATTACCCTATGTCAATGTGAACATTCCTTATCCTAATTCAACACCTGAAGAAATTGAACGCCAGATAACGCGTCCGGTTGAAGAGGTGTTAGCAACGATCGGTGATATAAAAGAAATGCGATCTGATTCGAATGAAAATGATGTTGATATCGGTCTTGAATTTGATTGGGGTGTAAACAACAAGATTAAAGCAATTGAGGCCAGAGAAAAAATTGATAGTATTCGTGACCAGCTCCCGAGAGATCTTGAACGCGTGTATATAACATATTTTAACGCATCAGATTTGCAACTTATGACAATTCGCATATCCTCTAACCGCGATCTCTCCAATTCATATGATATGCTCAATCGTCATCTTAAACGTCGTATAGAAAGAATAAAAGGCGTATCAAGGGTCAATCTCTATGGAGTGGAGAAAAAGGAAATTCGCATCCAGCTACTCGCAAACCGAATAATTGCCCATCAAGTTGACTTAAACCATTTAGCTCAAATTCTATCAAACTATAATTTCTTGGTAACAGCAGGAAGGATCACGGATGCCAACCGACGATTTACCGTTCGTCCTATTGGAGAAATCAAAACAATTGAAGAAATCGAGAACTTAATTATAGGCGAGAATAATATTAGGCTGCGAGATATAGCCAAAATCAATTACGAAATACCTGAGCTGGATTATGGAAGACATCTCAACCGAAGATATGCAGTCGGATTGGATATATATAAAGAAGCTGGAGCAAACATTGTTAATGTCGCTGATAGAGTTAAGGCGGAACTGACTGAAATCAGCAAAGATCCCAAGATGGAAGGGATTACCCTTTATACAATGCATGATAGTGCAGATGGAGTCACCGCTTCCCTGAATGAACTTTTTAAATCAGGATTGATCGGGGCAGGGCTGGCTTTGATTATGCTTTTCATTTTTCTCCGTCAATGGTCATCAACCTTTATTGTTACTCTGGCAGTTCCTTTCTCTCTTCTCGTTGCCCTTGCCTTTATGTACTTTTTCAAGACATCTCTTAACATACTTTCTATGACCGGATTGCTGCTTGCTATAGGAATGTTAGTGGATAATGCTGTTGTCGTTACCGAGAATATTTATCGTCATCAAAGACATAATCCCAATAAAAAACGAGCAACTTTGACTGCAGTTAAAGAAGTAGCTCTGGCAATTACAGCAGGGACATCAACAACAGCTATCGTTTTCCTTCCTTATGTTTTAACTGAACAGAGTCAAATTACCATTCAAATTACGCATGTTGCTGTACCTTTTTGTTTAGCTATTGGAGCCTCTTTAATCATTGCGCAAACTGTTGTTCCCTTACTTACATCAAGAATCAAATCTTCACCACTTGGAAAAAAATCTACGGTAATCGACCGATTAATACTCCGATATAATCCAATTCTTGATTGGCTTTTGCATCACCGAAAAATTTCTGTTGTTATCATTCTCCTGGTACTATTTAGTGTGGCAATTCCTTTTACGATAGTCAAAAAGGATATGTTCGTAACACAGGGAAATCGAGTACTTCGACTTTATTACAATATTAATGACACCTACACGGTTGAAAAAGTTGAAGCTGCAGTAGATAAAATCGAAGACTACCTCTATTCTAATAAGAAAGAATTTGAAATAGATTCAGTTTACACCTTTTACCAAGGAGACTATGCTGAATCAACCATACTTTTGCTGAAGGGAAAAGATGCTTCTAAACAGCAAGAGCAAATTATAAATGAAATAAGAGATGGTCTCCCAACTATTTCAATAGGAAAACCCAGCTTTGAAAGAAGGCGCTCTGGCGGGAGTGGCGATGCACTACGTATCCAGCTCAATGGATCTTCAACTGAACAATTAACAACTCTTTCTCATCAAGTAGCATCAAAGTTAGAGAAAATACCGGGTTTTATTGATGTCCGCTCTGAAGCCTCCATAGGTAAGAGAGAAGTTCATGTGATCGTAGACCGTGAACGAGCAAAGAAAATGGGTTTTACACCACAAGAGATTGCCCGAAATATTGAAGTTGCTATGCGGGGTGTAAATCTTCGACGTATTCAGGGGAAAGAAGGTGAGATTATGGTTCGGGTTGAATTTCAAAAAGAGGATAAGAGAACTATGAACCACCTCCGAGACATCACTCTTTTTCAAAACAATCAGCCTGTAAAACTCGCTTCATTGGCCGATTTTGAGTTAAGACATGGACCAAGGAGTATTCGTCGTGAGAATCGTATCACTTCAATCGGCGTTTCAATAGATTTAAAAGATTTAACCGTTAATGAAGCAAAGCAGAAGATTAGCCAAGCGTTGGAGAATTTTAAATTCCCGGACGGTTATTCCTGGAGTTATGGACGCAGTTTCGATTTTGAAAATGAAACAATAAAAATAATGATGTTAAATACTCTACTGGCACTGACGCTCATTTATATCGTCATGGCATCTCTTTTCGAATCATTGATCTATCCAGGTGCTATCTGGACATCCATTATTTTTGCCATCATCGGAGTATGGTGGTTTTTTCTAATAACAGGAACCACTTTCGATATAATGGCTTGGTTTGGTGTGCTGATATTAATTGGAGTTGTTGTGAACAATGGCATTGTGCTCATAGACTATATCAATCAGCTTCGTGCCAAAGGTCTCTCACGCCACAAAGCAATCTTGCAAGCTGGAAGCGATCGGTTAAGACCGATTTTAATGACAGCCGGAACAACAGTACTCAGTCTTATCCCCCTATGTTTTACCAAAGTCCAAATAGGTGGAGACGGACCTCCTTATTTCCCCATGGCCCGAGCAATTGCGGGCGGTTTGCTCTTTTCAACCTTTGTAACACTAATGATTCTTCCCACCATATATACCCTATTGGATGATTTAAGAAACTGGGCTCGTCGTGTGGTCGAAGCAACTAAAAGCTAAATCCGGATAGGAACAAGCCTTTTTTTTGCCTGGAAATTCTAAGAGTCACACAAAATAACCATTAGTGTAAGTACAATTGTGGTAAAAGTGTGGCAATTGAAATGAAAAGTGAGGAAAAATGAGGAAAAGTGGGAGAATTTAAAATTTCTGTAAATATATGCGTGATAAGAGAGTTAGCTTATTTTTCAATAGTTTACAAAACCCAGCCAAAACTCCTTGTTCAGACTGAAGGTTTAGTGGTCGCAGGTTCAAATCCTGTCGTCCTGACCATTGTTTTCAATAACTTTCAAAAATTCAATCCCTAAAATCACCCCTGGACTGTCAAACGTGGATTCTATGAGGCAGATCCTGAGGATCAGCTCACTCCTTATTCCAAAAAAAGCATAAAAGCAGGCGATTACGCGGCTATCTGAGGATTTTGTTGATATGGCTCGAAGAAGATTTCCATTGAAGTTAATCATCGATTCCTCTGCTTCTTTTTATGAAGGATCTATTGATCAGCTAAACAGCCTTCCTGTATATAAAAATTGATTTTTTTTAGTGAATGTGTAATGTAATGCTTGAAAATGTCGTTTATATATATAGGAGCCTAAAAAGATAAAAAAACTGAATAAATGTTTGACAAATGAAAAATTGAAATTTCCATTCATTTCTAAAAAACAGTATACCTTTTCTTAAGGATAAGATATGGATTGGCTGCATTTTATAGGAAAGACTTATTATCCTTCAATAGAAATGTTCGAGTCCGAAGCGAAGAACCATAAAGTGTCCCGAAGAATTGACAGTCGAATTTTCAAAAATCTTAATTATGGAGATAGAGTTTTCCTCTTTCAGTGGGAAAAGAATTCATCAATTATGTTCGGATACTTCGTTGTTACTTCTATCTTAGGTACATTTCCTGCAGAATTCTATGATGAGATAGATGTAAAGGAAAAAATATCGAAAGAATCAGATATAGTAAGAAGATGTGGTCGATACACAATTACTGAGATTCGAGATGTTGAAGCTTCCATTCCAGAGATGCAAGAGAAAATTACTAAGCATAGTGGTAAACATATCATGATAGGGGGATCTTATCATCCTCTTGATCATATTCGTTCTGAAATTATTTTCCAGCGTGGTTTTAGGCCTTTCGATTACAAAAAATTTAAGAAAGACTATGAAAATCCAAAAAGGCTAAGAGGTCAATATTATGATAGCATAGATAGTGAGAGACCTAAAGTAGAAATTGGCAAAATCATTCAGATAAAATATTATATGTTAAAAACACTCTCTAAAATTAAACGCAGCATCAAAGAGGATCCTGAAGCCAGGTATGCAGATTTTGCCTTTTATGATTCAAAGAGAAATAAGATTCCTAATGGTCACACTTTAGTTGCGAACCAATGGTATCAATTGGAAGTAGCTGTTCGAGATAAGCTAACGCGAATTGGGATACCGTCCAAAAAGAGAGATGGACCGCTCCCAAAATTCAAAAGGCCAGTAACAATTATGGTTACGGCAAAAAGTTTAAATAATAGTTTCGAGATTGAAGAACCAGTCAGTAAACTCATACTTCCTCCGAGAGGTAATTCTACTGAAAATGCCTGGTTTGAGGTTCGCCCGCTACGTAAGTCTTTAAACAAAAGGGACCGAGCTGAGATCGAAATAAGTCTGTTTTATGAATTCAATCTCCTTGAGGTAGCTGTAATAAAAGCTGAAGTTGTTGGCGAGGGTGAAAGTCCAACTAAATCTCTACTGGGTTTTAAAAATCCAATTTCATTCGTCCAAAAGCAACTGGAGCGTGAATACATAGACTTTGACAACATTCAGCCCAGAGAGATGAACATTAACATTACCAAGAAAGGGAGTCACTTCTTATTTACTTTTACTTTCTATAATGATGTCGATAATAAAGTAATATTCAGCGCTCCGGTCTCATTATCGGCATTTGAATTGAAAAGGGACCTGAAGAACATTCGTGAGCTCTGGTATAAAATTGCGATGAGCAAAACCTTTGCTCAAAATCTTAATGGAGATTCAGATGAATTCCTTTTCTGTGTACGTGAACTTGCGCAGCAAGGCCAAATCCTTTGGACCAAACTATTCAAGATTAACATAGAAGGTTCAATAGCAACAATTGGCGATTGGTTGAGAGAACATCCGTTACAAGATAACGCTACTATTCAAATTTCTATTGATAAAGAGGCGGTAAACTTTATTTTTCCATGGGCTTTAATCTATGATGGAGTAATACCAACGGAAAAATATGAACTCCCAGACCCTAAGGGGTTTTGGGGAATTAGATATTGCATTGAACAGTTTTTACCAAAAATGCTTAAAAAACCAGATGATATTATTGTGCTCGATGATGTACTAAATTTTGCTTTTATTCTTTGGAGAAACTTTGCCAATGCGAATGACCAAAAGAAATTTTTGGATAATCTTTGTAAACGAAGCGGAGGACGACTTAATGTCCATCCTATCGTCACTAAATCAAATGAATGTTTTAACCTTCTGAATGATTGTGGTCACCACATCCTTTATTTTTATGCTCATGGTTTCACAAGACATCATCGCCTCGATATTAGTGTTGTTCGAAAAATTTTTTACCTTTTCAAGCGCTTATACAAAAAATTTGATAAAAATGATAAGCGGCGAGAAATATTTCGCCATGATTATGAAAATATCCAACAAGAAGAACTAAAAGCTGATCGTTCTTGGATTGAGCTAACATATGGAAAATTATACCTGGATGATATGTATTATCATGTTGATAGATTTAAGTCACATCCTTTTGTTTTTCTTAATACATGTGAATCAGCTCAGGTCACTCAATTTTTTTCAGATAGCTTTGCTCATCTTTTCCTCGATCGTGGTGCAAGTGGTTTTATCGGCACTGAATGCCCCATGACAACTAAGTTTGCCCATCCATTTTCAGAAAAATTTTTAGAGGATGTATTATCAGGCGAACAAGTAGGGAAGGCATTGTTAAATGCGCGACAACATTTTATGGAAAAACATAATAATCCTCTTGCACTGGCTTATACATTATTTGGCTCAACAAAAACATGCTTTAAGCCACCAGTATTGAGATAAGGAGAATAATATGACAGACCTCAGTAAACAAGCTGAATCAGCAGTCAAGAATCTATTGGAAGCTGACGAGAATCAACTTTACGAGAAGCTTGCCATGCGTTCTAAAGCCATCGCTAGAAATATAACTATATGCAGTTCTTTTGAACCACAAGGGATCGTTTCAAACGATATACAAATGGGATCAAGAGATGATTTGCAAGATTTTGGTCGACGATTATTTAGCCGGTTGAATGCTGAGGCCTTTAAGCTTTTTTGCGGATCTGATCCTCAGGACAAGAAAGACCGAGCAGAATTAGCCGGAGCCTTTAGCATCAAAGGTACAGAAGTGACAGTAGCAACAGTTCTTTCATCTTTGCTGGTTACTCATTTAGGTTTGGCTCCTGCTATTGCAGCGGTAATAGCTGCTTTGGTAATGAAACGCTTTTTCCATCCAGCGTATGAAGAATTCTGCAAATTCTGGGAGAAGAATCTACCAAAAGTTGAAAAGAAGTGATTGCCACATCTAACGATTGAATCAGTTTAGGGGGCATGGGAAATAGAATGCACCATCCTGTTGAGAATTCTAGATTAATTATTAGAGCTATTAGTTCTCAAAATACTTGAGATGATGCCAGTATCCCTGAAATCAAATACCAGATATCTCATCTCAGAATTCTGCATTCTTTTAAATATCCTTGATATCCGTATTAATTTTAACAATCTACGAAATTTCTACTACCAAATGCCATAAATTACCATAAAAAGCCATAAATAATCGCAAATTAGATTTTCTTGTAACTAATTGAAAAATAGATATTTACTTTATTTTCAGTGAGTTACGAAAAATGGACAGACCTGACTGGCAGTCATGAGGTCAGGGGTTCGACCACCCTCAGCTCCACCATTTTTTTATAACCTACACCTCCTAATTCATCAATTTCCCCTGATAGTTGCATCTTTTCATATGCCAAACTGTTTTATGCTTTGTAAAAGTATGTGGAACAAGGCTCATCACCTATAAAGGCAAGTTTTGACCTGTCTGCAATAGGTTGGGATCTGCCAGGAAATTTCATAATAGCCAGCAAGGAAAACCCTTTCGTGGCAACAAGCCGCTCTTAGTTTGCTTGCATCATTTTTTTACTGCGATAGAATCACACCACCTGTTTCTAAGTGCCAGAACTCCTCTAGATATTGTAAATAGCCATAATAGCATTTTTTAAAAATATTAGCTCAGCCAACATTCCGCAAAAATTCGTTTATCACGGTTTAAAGCTCACAATTACTACATTCTGCAACAGTTATTTTCTTTAATTTAATATTTAAAACCTAAGAGATTCCAGTACAAAAGGAAGGGGATAAAGCCTATACAGGTTAAGGTAATCAACGAATAGTATGTTCTCTCTAATAATCCCCAATATTTATTTTTCCATGCTAAAACAGCGAAAATTAGCAATACTATTGTGAGCGCAGTAGTCAATAGAGGAATAAAGAGCAAAGTAATAATCCGCAGAGGTACTCCACAAACAAATTCCCATCTGTCCATTGTTAACAGAATAATACCTAAAGCGATAAGAAAAATCAGATTGAGTACACTTATTAGACTTGCGAAGATTGGAGCATATCTGATTGGTTTGCTTGCATTAGAAGATTTTTTTCGCAAGCGACGAATGAGATGATAAAGAGGCCAGATAATGCCACCTGAAAGAAATATTAATATAAAAATTCCAATAATTATCTGTTGGAAGAGTACTGTTTCATACCAGGGTATCTTTTCGTAGGCAAATGTTCCAATAAGCATATAGTTTATGTCACCGTTATTATCTTCTTGAAAAGCAACATAACCATCACTATCATCCCATTGGAATAGTAAAGGCTCAATTTGTATCAGCTTATCAGAAAATAATGTTAACCTCCTATCTTGGTTTGCAATTACTCGAACCTGCCCAAGCAATGATGTTAATTTTTCAATAGTATATCGAGTATAACCTGCTTCTCGATAATAACCGGCAAAACGATGAGCTTTTCCCTCGATATCAGCTAATGGCTTTGGTAGAGTCGGTTTCTGTTTTGGGGGGAAGTAATGGTCAAGAAACTTACTGGTTAACTCCCACTTCAGCGCTAAGGAATTACTATTCCAGGCGATGAAGAAGCCAAGATTATGTTCAGGTATCAGAAACAATCGAGCATTAAACCCTTGGGCACCTCCATCATGAAATATAGCCCTCTGTTTATTCTCATACCACTCGGAAAAGCCATATGCTCTCCCTCGTAATTTTGGGTGATGTGTGAAGTGCTGCCGATGCATTTCCTGAGCTGTGACCTCATTCAAAATCTGTGCATCATCGTATCGCCCACTTTGCAAATGGGCAATCATAAAGTGTGCAATATCTTCAGCAGTAGAGTAAAAATTACCTGCGGGAGGGATTGTGGTAAAATAAGGTCTTATGTAAGCTTGAAGTTGGCCATTTCTATAATCATACCCTTTTGCTAGGTTTTGCGCTAAATGGGAAGGTGGAGGCTGCATGAAGCTGCTACTATTCATTTTAAGAGGTTGAAAAATGTGTTCATCAATATATTGAGCAAATGGCACACCGGAAACTTCCTCTACAATATGGCCTGCTAAAGTGACGCCAATACTTGTATAAATTATCACTTCTCCAGGTGTAACAACTCGATGTACCGCTACATCAGGCAGGTATTTACTAAGGGGCATGAGCTTAGATTCATCTCGAACGCCAGTTCCAATCCCTCGCTGTTCAATTCCACTGCTGTGAGTTAGCAGATGGGCCAAGGTGATAGGTTTGGAATAATTATTCTCAAGCTTTAAATGTTTGAGATACTCGTTTACATCTTCATGCAGGTCAAGTTGCCCTTGTTCAACTAATTGCATAACTGCCGTAGCAGTTATAAGCTTTGAAATAGAGCCACAATGAAAGCCAGTCTTATTAGGGTCCACTGTTATTCTTTTTTCAAGATCTGCATAGCCATATCCTTTGGCGAAAAAGATATCACCATCCTTTACCAGTATAAATACAGCACCTGGTATTTGTAGTTTCTCCATCTGTTTCTTAAAAATTGCATCTAAGAAAGCCGCAAGCTCCTTTGGATCTGTGGGACCATACCGTACAGGTTTCAGTGCTTCATCTTTTTCAGTATCATTATTCAATTCCTGAGCAAATATACATATGCCAGTAAATAAAATAAGAAAAAGCATTACTATAAATCTGAAAATGAAGCTGGTTATATTCTTCATGTATTCCAACCTTATCTCCTTCATCAAATGTAATTCTTTTCGTTTTTAGTTTATAAAATAATTGCTATTAACTTTAGTTCTGCTTTATTGCTTCCCACCATTTCAACCAATCAGCATAATCCTCACCAAAATTCTGCCCTGTTATCTTTCTCAGTGCTTCAGCCGCATTTTTACGGACATCTTTTTCATTATCTTTTAAGGTATCAATAAGGGGTTTTATTGCACGATTGTCCTTTATTTCTCCGAGCGCCCAAGCAGCATTTATTCTGGCGTTATCATGCTTATCTTTTAAGGTTGTAATCAACTGTTCCACAGCACGTTTATCCTTGAACCTACCCAGTGCTGCTGCCGTATTAGAGCGAATGCGTTTTTCCTTATCTTGAAGGGCAGCTAATAACGGTTCCACAGCTCGGTGATCTCCAAGCTCACCAAGTAAATATGGTATCCATCGTCGAACTTTTTCATCCTTATCTTTTAATAAAACAATTAACGGCTCCACAGCACGTTTATCTTTTATCTCTGCCAACGCTATTGCAGCAGCAATACGCACACCTCGACTTTTATCATTCAAGCTTACAATCAATGGCTCCACAGCACTCGTATCTTTAATCTTACCCAGTTCTTCTGCTGCCTTTTTTCTTATACTGGCTTTCTTGTGCTTTAAATCAGCAATATGAACCTTTACCTTTACCTGTTCTTCATTTGACTGGGTAATAGCAATATTATGTGATAATAAAACTAACAAGCATAACAGTATTATTGTGAGTTTAACAGCTCGCATTGAGTAACTCCTTTCTTAAAATCACTTCCGAGAAACACCAAGATAAAAGAGATACATTCTGGTAAGTTCCTCTTCGAGTGCTATATCAGAGATATTTAAAACTGAGAAGGCATTTCCTTCGCCAAAAAGAATTTTTTCAGAAATGGTAGAAAAAATTAATACTATTCCAAATTGTACAGCCAATTCTGGGTCTTTGCAGTTCATTTCATCTTTCCACTTTAAAAGAAACTGACTAATGTCTTTAATTAATTGATTTAACCTTTTTCCTGTATTCTGAAATTTTTCATCCGCTGTTAAACGGACATGAAGTACAACAGCACGAAGCATTCCTCTTTTTTTTCTATAGATTTGGATTAAAAAACTGATCAGCATTCTAATGACTTCTTCTAAGCTCTTATTTTCCCATTTTCGGTAGTCTAAATTATTATGCGCTGTTAAAGTTGCTTCTTGTGTAAAGCGTTCATCAAGAACGTGTAGTAGCGCTTCCTTAGTTTCAAATCGTGCATAAAATGAACCAACCGAAGAACCAGCACGTTTGGCAATTTCCAAAACAGAAGCTGCCTGGAAGCTTTTTTCTTCTAAAATTGCTTCTGCAGCATCTAAAATCCGATTTAGAGTCTCTTGGCTTCGTGTTTGTTTCGGTGCATGTATCCATTTGAGCTGTTTATTTGGTTTTTTTAATTTCTTATTTATAACATAAGCCATATCGTATTCCTTTTTAGAATTAGAATTCTAATTCTATTTTAATGCTTTGTCAAGTTATTTTTTAAAATTATTAGATTTTATATTATAATCTTCTAAAATTGCTACAATTTAACTACCTACCATTTTGTTTTATAACTTGATAGATGGGGGATTTAAAAGGTGATAGACTATTTTTAAAGGTTTTTAAGAGGATAAATTAATCATTTCTTAAGTGAAAAATGAGCTTAAATCAACACGGTATTGATTATTTCCTTAGGAAGGAGTCCTGCCTATGTCTGATAGGAGAGTTGATTATATAACAGCACTAAGAATGGATGAGTGTAAATAACTACCTGCATATGTCGAAGAGCTTTACTCTGAAAAACCTAAGCAATTCTATCAATTGCTTGTATTAAGATGAAATATGTCGGAGATAAATTTACAGAAAATTCTGGACATAACTAACAAAGCTAATAATTTATGTTAATTTTTCAACTAAGATCGCTTAAAAAAATTAAAATTTATACGAAAAAATGCTTTTTACCGTAACATCATCACTGGCGTTAGATAAACCAAAACCGATACCTACATGCCAATGAAATCCGGGACCAAACCTTAAATCAATTGTGGAAAAGATTATATGACGCTGGGCGTTAAAATCCTTGAAATGGCTTATCTCACCATATTTTCCATAGTACTCAATCCCCGGCTGAATTGCACGATATTTCTTATAATAGAGGCCCATGGCATAGTTGAACTCTAATCCCTCATCCGGCTTACTACCGCTTGTTTTCTTTTCAAACATTGGATTTAAATCGAAAATGAAATTTCCTATATCTTTTTCGAATATCAGTCGAATTTCAAGTTCTTCATAATCTTTATATTCTTTGCTTGGTATATAGTATTCTAAATAGATTGCTGGATCGAAAAAGTGGTCCCCTTTGTTGAAAAATCGATAGCGGAAAAAGACCGCACGAAAGCGGGTATATCTAAAGCCCATGCCATCCTAGTTTCATTAGCTATTCAGTAATAAAAAACAGACCTTTAAATATTAATTGTTTCATAATTTGTCTTGCCTAGTTTATCATCTGATAAAAAGAGAAAATCATGAGTATAGCTAGATATTCTTTTTGCTTCATCTCCAAGTCCTCCGATTGTAAAGAGCCGTGATAGCGAACGTGCAAACTTTTCGCAACGTATAGTCAATTTTAAGTTTATAGTTCTATGTGTTTCGTTACTCTTTTTTGGATCTTGAATAGCTTCCTTCCAAGTTGGGCTTTCTTTCAAAATTTCCATTTCGAGTTCTTGCCATGCGTCATCTGGAGAAGGTCCTGGCTTTTTTTCTCCAAGAACTACATTTAGGTTATAATATCTTGCACTTTGTCCAAAGTCAGAGAGTATTTGAACCATCCGGCGTAGCTGTTTGTTATTTCTGAGAAAATTAATGTCTTGTTGAGCAGCAGGAGTTTTTTCTATATACTCATCCGAAAAACACTTATTTGTTATAATATCTAAAAGGAAAATCAAATTATGTCCACGTGTTCTTATCTGAAAAATATCACGATGTGGAAATTCACCTTTTGTTGATAAATGATGACAACAGATTATTGTCTTCATAAGTCGCTCGAAGCCTGAGGCAAGCAGGAGAATAGGAAGATGAAAGAAATCATTCCCTCCACTTATCCGATTTAGTTCACGCAAACCAGCTTTCAATAATCGGATAGAGGTTAAAAGCTCCTCACCAATCATTACTTTCTGGAGCGTTGTTGGCAATTTCTCTCCTTCTTTTAAGGGTTGTGTACGCTAAGAATTTTACTTAAAAATTTTATATTCTTCAATTCTACATAGAGTTAATAATGAACTCTTGATTATAATCTATAAAAGGATTGCTATGCACCCATTTATTTAGACACCACCGCTTTGGATACTATTTTAGAGCTGGGAAAGAAAGGTTTTCCCATTTGTCTTAAGAAACAGCCTAAAGAAGCTGGCAAGATAAAAAGTGGAACCTTTGAAAGCCGTCTGAAGATATTGATGAGCTTTAAAAATGTCTCAACAAATTTTAACGATATTATAAAAAAGCCACCATTAATTAAGGGTGACAACCTTCCAGATTTTTGGTGCAGAATTGATGATTCTGATTATTACATATTCTTCGCCCATCCAAAAGCGCAAAATCTGACTTTCCCACTTACCTACGGCCAATCTTATATTAATAAAACCATAGAGAAAACTGTGAGAATAAACATAATGGGAATAAGTAATGCTATAACACTCCGATTTGAGCCCTATCAATCTATTCTTCTAAAAATTGATAAAAAGGTAACATTCACCCCGTTGATATAACCTTTAATCCCAAAATACCCAAAGTAAAAAAGTGAATCCAAAAGATTAGTAGAAAAAAAGTAAAGGAGAATTAGTGAACATACCCCGTTCACCATAGTATCTTTTAATTTCTTTTAATCTTCGAAAAAAATATCCGTTGAGCTATAAATCAATTCAATTTCTTATAAATTATTAAAGCAGTGTTTGCTGTGCGGGGAAAAATATTTAAGGTGGGTACATTAATCAAGGCTATTTTCTAAAAACCATTGTACTGTAGTCTTCCAAAAACCTATTTTTTACCAGCTTACATCCGGCGTTTTTCAATCTCATTTTAAGCTCAAAGACATATTCATATTGAATACCGGACAGCAACATGAGACCTCCCAACTTCAGGCAATCGGTTATATCAGTTAGCAAAGTGATAAGAATATCTCCAAAAAGATTTGCCAGAATTATATCAAATTGATCCTCTTTCACTATTTCTATCTCTCCTTGCAAGGGACGAATTATTTTCTCAACCCTATTCAGCCTAATATTAGCAATTGTTGACTTTATGGCATTGAGATCTGGGTCAAGAGCCAGCACCAAACGAGCTCCCATCTTTGCAGCAGCAATGGATAGAATGCCGGTGCCACAGCCGAGGTCCAGGACTTTCGCATTGAGGAATAGGGGAATACGTTCCATTTCCTCCAGGCAACTGCGCGTGGTCTCGTGCTCTCCAGAACCAAAAGCCCGCCCTTCTGTTAAGACAATGGGGATTCTCTCATTAGAGTTCACAACCTCAGCAGAGCGGAAAACTACGAAGTGCTCCCCTATCTTAATACTCAAAAAATGCCTCGCTTAAAATTAGAGATTACAATATCAATTTAAGTTAACTCAATAGCGCCTAACAAATTAACAATCAAGCAAAGTATTTCTAAATAGAAAATATCTTTTTTAATAGCCATCAAGTTCTTGCGCTGATGTTTTTATGATATCGAAAGCCTCCTCCACTATAGCCTTACGTGTTCGAAAACTAAGGATACAAACCCGAATAACAAATTCTCCTTTTAGCAAAGTGCTTGACAGAAAAATTCTTTTACTATTATTGATTTTTTCTAATAACTGCTTATTAAAAACATTTATCTCGCCTTTTTTCGGGTGGTAGCGAAAAGCAATCACGGAAAGATCTGGTTTCGAGAAACACTCAAAGTTAGGTTGCTTCAAAAACTGATGATACATCCACTTAGTCAACTGAAGCTTTTCAGCGAGGTTATCTCGAAACGCTTTTACACCAAATAATTTTAAAGGCAACCATACACGTAAACCACGAAAGGAACGCGACAGTTCAGGGGAATAATCCGTTGCATTAATTTCTCCTTCGGGTATGCTGAGGTCTTGTAAATAATCTGCAGCAAACATATGTGCTTGCTTTAAAAGTTCGCCATCCTTTACCAACAGACTTCCGGTACCATAAGGAACGAACAAACCTTTATGCGGATCTAATACTATTGAATCAGAATGATCAATCCCCTTAAGAACTCTTTTTCCTTCATCACAGAGATTAAAAAATCCTCCATAAGCAGCATCAATGTGATGCCACAATCCATAATTTCCTGCTATAGAGGCCAAATCTAACATCGGATCCACAGCTCCGGTATTTGTAGTCCCTGCATTTGAAATAAGCAAGAAGGGCCTTAGTCCTTTTTTCTGATCCTCCTTAATAGCACTTTCAAATAAATCTGGAATTGCACGGAAATTTTCATCAACACCCAACAATCGAATATTACTCTGCGGGATACCGGCTAATACGGCCGCTTTGACTATGCAGAGATGTGCTTGATTTGTGGTATAAATAGTACCGAGACTGAGATCATCTCCTAATAAATGTCTTCGGGCTGTTACTATTGCACTAAAATTGGCTAAAGATCCACCAGATGTCAAAATACCGCGAGCCGATTGAGGATACTCCATCCACTGAGCAAACCATTCCAGGACATTGGCCTCAAGCCGAGCAGCAGCAGGAGCGGGAAACCAGGTACCTACATAACGATTGGTGGCAGCTGCAATGAAAGCGGCGATTGCCGAAGGATATAGGCCACCTCCCGGTATATAAGCCAAATAACCTGGATGTGGTGTAGTAATAGAGAGAGGTACTACTTGATTCATGAAGAAATTGAGAAGTGAATTAAAATCAGTCCCATATTCCGGCGGTGGTTCGCGTAAGGAACGAGCAATCTCAATACTATTCTCCAGATTAAAACTCGGTGCCTTTGGTAAATTTTTAATGTGCTCTACAATGGCTTTAACTGCAGCTTCTCCTATCTGCGTCATAGCTTCAGAGGAGAGCTCAAGGTTAGTATTGGAAGGGCTCTGGCTGTTGTTGCCTAATTTATCTTCTTTTTTCTTCATAGTACCTATAATTTTTACTAAAGAAAATCTTAAACATTAAAATAATTATCTTTACTTTTGTTTTATCCTCTTTTTCCCATAGCCTACTGCCTTGAGCCATTCTTCAGGATAGCCTATTCTTTGACCAGTCTTCGGGAGGTTTATTTAACCAAAAGCTTGAATATTCTTTATATAAACAATAAATACAAAGAATATAAGATTTTTTTATTTCTTTGGCCAAGCTATTCCAGCAGCAAGCCGTAGCTTTTTAGCTTTGCTGCCATAGGTTGCAGCTATAATAATCCCTATGAACCATGCACCAATTATAATACCATTAATTGTCCAAGCCTCTTTCACAGAGAAAGACTGACCGGATAGTGCTATAAGGATTATTATTTTGACCACCAAAGCTCCCCAGGTCGCCCATAGAAAAATATCCGTTGCCTTTAGTTCGGCTTTCTGCCACATAGTGAACTTTCCTGCATCCACATCTGCAAAACTTTCAGGCTTTAACCTTTTCAGTTTCGGCCTGCTAATAGCTTTAAAAACTCCAGCGATAAGTAAAATAACCTCAAGTATTATTACCCTTCTTTAGCATAATATGGTTTTATAATTACCTATAATAAAATAAAAAATCTAATTTAGGATTTTCTCTTTTATTATATTATATTTTCCTCCATAACGGCTAAAATTTGTAGGTATATCTCGCCCACAGCTCATCGCCTAATTTCCAGTAATCTTCAACCGATTTATTGGCCAGCTCGATACAATATTTTGTAAGAAATTCCTTGGCCTTTTCCGGATTCTCTTTATACAGTCTCAGTGCTTCTTCTTCAATTTTTTGCTGATCAGCAAAGGCCTTCTCTTCGATAGGTTTGCATATTGCTTCGATGTCCTTGGTCATCTCTTGCCAGCGGAATAGAGCTAATTGGCTCACCCTTCGAAAAGCCCACCAGGCACAATCTCTGCGAAAACCTCTACGTCCATCAACCATGTAGGATTCCGGCATTTGCGAAATACCACAATAGAAAGGTAAATGTGGTGTTGTACTGGGATTATCATATCCCAGCCAGACAACCCCACCTATCGGAGCCGGCAGCCATTCCCTGGACTGAGTAATCTGCACGTATGTAGCTCGTCCACAGGCGATCATCCGTTCACGCTCGATATTAAACAGTTCCCGCAATTCACTATTCATAAAGGGTGTGGCAATCGGACTTTTCACCGCTTTTCCTTCTTTATTAACGGTAAGTATTGTTTTTGTCATATCGTATCTGGTACCCGCATAAGTATCTCTGAACATATCCAGCACGTCTTTCACGGACAATTTTTTTTCAGGTTTCACAGAGAAAGGATAATTCTCTCCGTTGGGATCAAGATTTTGAGATGGTGCTACCAGATCAAGAACACGCCATTCACGTCGACGACATAGTAAACTTCTTCGTGAAGCATAGGCATAACAGAACTCAAAAGGTTTGCCAGATTTAGGCTTCCACCAGCCCAATTCTTCCGCCAAAGAATGTACATTATCCGACGCCATAAAATTATCCGGATCATCGAGGTCAATTTGACGGATTCGACTTGCGTTTGCTGAAACGCCAACATGTTTATCGGGAACACGCTGAGCTGCCCACACTGCACCTAAACTTCCCTTTCCCGGGCCAAGTATCTCGAAGTGCCAGGTTTCTTTTGGGTCGGCAAAAGTGAAACATTCACCATAATCAATATAGCCATACTTTTTTGTCAGTTCATCGGCAATTTTTATCGCTTCCCTGGCAGTTTTTGCCCGTTCAAGAATCAATCGATAAAGCTCGGGACAGTCTATCAAACCTTCATCGCTTTTGAGTTCCCGCTTACCACCGAAGGTGGTCTCTCCAATTGCCAATTGGTGCTCGTTAATTACTGCGTAAGCGGTGTTAATATAGGCATAGGTCTCAGGTACCTGCGGGATTTCTCCTATTTCGAACTTATCAGGATCGTCGGGACCTTTGGTTTTTTTGGTCTCAATATAGAGCTTGCACACTTCCCCTGGTTTATGTTTTTTATGGGGCACAACATTAATCCATGTCCGATCTGTTGTGCTGTCACAAGAATGGGAAGTCATGGTAGAACCATCAACAGATGCCAGCTTCCCCACGATAATGCTTGTACATCCATCAAATTCAAATTGCAGAGAATTCGCTTTTTGTGAGTTGAAGTTTGTAGATAAACAAAAGAAAGCAATTATCACACTTATAATGAATAAAAAAGGACCTTTGCTTGAGATAAATTTTCTCATCCTTTTTACTCCTTTAGCATATGATGTTTGATTTTAATAAAAATATGCCCTTATTTCATAAGGGCAAAATGTTATTTCATTGTTTTCAAGAGGTGAAAAATGTTTATATATCAATTCAAATTAGAATCCACGAGCAAAAAATCCCCAGAACAAATCACCGAGCTCCCACCATTTATTCATGGCCGCACGTGCGAAGTCATTCGTGTATTTTGTCAGATATTCTCTACACTTCTTATGTTCTTCATCCGACTCTGCACTCTTATAAAGTTCTAAAGCTTTTTTCTCCACAAAAGGAAGTTCGGTAAAAGCTCTGTCTTCGAATTCTCCAACTGCTTTTTCGATGTATTCCCTCGCGGTACCCCACCTGACCGTGGCAAGACGATTAGCTCTTCGGAAATGCCAGCAAGCAGAATCTGTACGAAATCTGTGCTGTCCGCCTATCTCGAAACTTTTTGGTAGGTGCAGAACCCCGGCAAAAATGGGAATTCTCGGGCTCTGACCGGGATTATCCAAGGAGAACCAGGCTACGCCACCAATTTCAGGCGGCAGCCAGTCACGGCATTGAATGATTTGCGAGTAGGAGCATGCAGCTATGGCAATGGTTCTCTGGCGCTCTACGGTCCCGGGCTTCAGCGTATTCAAGAGATTCATCATATCACGGCTCATCCAGGGATTGGCTAAGGGGCTTTTGACTATTTTCGGCTCTTCCTCTTTCTCCTCTTCTCCTCGACGTCGTCTTTTAAGTTCCGGAACCATAAGATTCTTTGTCATATCGAGCTCGGTGCCTTCATAGGTTTCTCGGTAATATTTCATGACATCTCTTACCGAAACCTTTTTCTCCGGTTTTACCGAAAAAGGTAGCTCTTCTGCATCCCTTTTTAAGTCAAGGGAAGGAGCCAGAGTACTCAAAACATAATATTCCCTGGTGGAAAATGGTTTTTCACCACTGTAAGCTTTCCAGAATTTGAAAGGCTCACTGCTTTCTGGATCCCACCAATCCATTTCCTCAGCAAGAGAGATTACATTCTCCGAAGCCATATAATTATCTGGATCATCGAGGTTCAGTTCACCTATTCTTGGTATATTGGCCGATATACCAACGTGATCATCGGGAATGCGAACGGCTGCCCATACAGCGCCAATTTCCATGGGACCAGCACCAAATATCTCAAAATGCCAGACTTCTTTTGCATCAGCAATAGTAATGCACTCTCCCCAATCACCATATCCGTATTCTTTCACCAGTTCGCCAATAAGTTTAATAGCTTCTCTTGCCGTGGTACATCTCTCTAAAACAATCGCCTGCAAATTCTCAATCAGGAACAAGCCATCGTCGTTACGGAGTTCTGCTCTTCCGCCGATAGTGGTTTCTCCAATAGCGAGCTGCTTCTCATTCATACAGGGATAGCCCACATTCATATAAGCATAGGTTTCTTCGACCTGCGGTATCTCACCTTTAATGATCAAGCCTCGTAAATCCCAGGAGGTTTCCGTATGAAGTTTTCCCCAGTAAATTTGCCTTTTTGAACCTTCTGGATACTTCTGATGGGGTACGATATTTAGCCAGGTACGATAGTTCCCGTCGCAGGAGTGGCAGGTTATCACCGATCCATCAATAGAGGCTTTTTGAGCTACCATGATACTGGTACAACCGCAGTCTTCCTCACAGCTATACTGATACTGCTTCTGAGCAGTTTGCGATTCTATCTGAAACGGAATGGTAAAAAGTAATAGAACAACAAATAAAGTTAACCACCCACGAATGTTTTTAAAAAACATCCTGTTCATAAGGTTACTCCTTTTAAATATTAATTATGATTCATTATTTTTTATATTTATCTCTCTTTCTAAATTAGCCGTTCTTTTTTATTCATAATAAACACGTTTCGGGTCTACTTTAGAAGGATCATGCAAATAGTGACTGGTTCCATTCTCGATTACTTCTGTATACCTTGGTACATTTCTGCAAGAAAGTCCCCTGTTAGGATAATCCTCAGTCCAGCTTTCCATGGTTTGTAATATTGCCGAAGTGTGTCTGCCAATACGGACATCAATAGGCCAGCCATTTTCATCTATTTTTTCGAAGAGCAAACCATGCTCTCCAGCTTTCATCACGAATTCATCTTTTCCCGTTAGCAGCTGTTCTCTTGTGGTTCTACCTCTGGTGGCGTCCAGAAAAGGCTCGGGCGCTTCAAACAGAAGAGAAATAGCATCGGAAAAATCTCCTACTTCTCGATGGGATAAGCCGTGAAGATTCTTTGGGGAAAACTCCATGCCCATATTGAAACCTTCCATATCGGTCAGCATCATGGAGACGAAGGTGGCCAATTCCTGGCCTTTCTCATGGGTGACAATAGTGCTAATCACAGGGTATTGCAACTCAGCTTCGTGGAGGTCGATAAAGATGTCCACATTCTCTTTTCTGATTAGTTCCATAAAGGCATAGCATGTTTTTTCGGTCAGCGTACCATTCGGTCTACCAGGCCATGTTCTGTTCAAATTGCGAATATCAATATAGGCAAGGTTCTGCCTGCTTGGGTAATGGATGTATACCTCCGGATCAGGCCATTGGTCTAAAGGATTAGACCAGCGATCTCCCATTCTGAATCTCTGTCCGCCCCATTCTGTTGGTATGGCAAAATCGGGAGGATAACCACCACTTATTCTGGTGACTGTGGTACCGCTTCGGTTTCCACTGAGCGCAATTATTAATCTTCCCTGTTCCATTATCCCATTTTCTACAAAGAGCCAGGGAGCGAGCCTTCCAGCAGGCTCTTCCGGGTGGGAACCTCCCATTACAAAAATGGTGCCGCCTTGCTCTTTTCCTTCGAGAAAATAGATATTGCAATCGTTTATCGTACCTTTAATAGCAGGGAAATAATCACTAAGCTTCTTCACCTCTGTTACTCCAGGACCAAGAACCACAGGTTCCTTAAGATGCCTGCTTCTATAGAAACTAATTCCTGAGAATATGAGCAGGATGAGACCCACTATACTTAAAATTATCTTGCGAATAATCATTCTTTTCTGAGCCATTAAGTTCCTCTCATTTTAATCTAAATAGTCTTAACAAAAATGGTATTAAAACAATAATATAGAGAATCTCTTTTTCCCAGGCTCTGGATTTGATAAGATTATAAACGAGGATTATTGAAATATATGCCACCAAAATATAATAAATAACGGTGATGGTATTCATAAGAAGGTCCATTTTTTTATCTCCTTCACATGCCTATAATCCAGTGAAAAAGCTTAATTCCTTGCTGAAAATAACCATTAAAGTCCCGATAATCATAATTATAATTGCCGGAACTACACAGGCTTTTAGAAAACGGGCATAGGAATCACGATAACCAACTGCACTTACAGTTAATCTTCCGATGATCGCCGTTGGCGGCAGCGCATCTCCCAGGGGCCAAATGACACTCATTCCTGCGAGAGCGATTATCGGATTTAGTCCCATGGTATTGAAAAGCAAAACCAGGGGAACGCCAAGCACCGGTGCAGCGCCATACATGAGCACAGCTTCTGATGCCGGTAAAACAAGAAAGAGCGTAGCAAAAACAACAGCCACCGGTAAGGTTATAGCGGTCACTGCAAGGAGACCTCTGACTCCTGTGAGCGTCATAATCTGTACTAATATTCCTGCGCAAGTCAATGTACCGATGAGAGGCAAAAGCTGGTCAATTGTTTCGCGCGAAATTTTGAAGAAGTTTAACTTAACCGGGGAAAGAACATAAGATGCTGCAGCCGCACATAGGAACATCAATGGAAGCCCAATAACTGGCGTAGAATGAGGCCACTGTCTTCCAATAAAGATGAGAAACACAAAAATAATAAATGGAAGAATAACCCTAAACCAATTCATCTTTTCAGGTGGCTCGGGAAGCTCCTTTAAGGCCTTTTTTATATCTGTTTTTGAACCCTTCCATCCGATGATAAAAATTGTTAAAAGAGCGGCAATGACGCACGGTACTAAAAGGGGAAAAAAGAAACCCACATAAGGCATATTAACACCAGCAGCGGTCATCATAGCCCACAGACTTACTGGTGGGGCTGCTGCACTTAAGCCAGCAATAATGAAAATAATAACGGAGGTTTTTATTTTAGAAATCCCCATATAATTTAATACTATGGCAACCATGCCTCCGGTTATTAATACAGTCACACTCCCAGCACCTGTAAGAGCTCCGGGAACAAGAAGAAGTATTGTAAGAAGTATTAGAAGGAGAGCTCTATTTTTGTGAAAGCGTTTAAGAATACCGCGGACGACAAAGGCAACACCACCTGATTCTTTTAAGATGTTCATGAAAAGGGTTGCAGTGATGAAAATGAGATTAATATCAAGGTAGGTCATGGCACCTTCGGCGATGTGGCGCGGTGGAATCCAAAATCCTCCAGCAAGAGCTCCGGCAACTGCAGCTGCAAGCATTGCTAATTCTGTTGATAACTTGAAAATCTTTGCGACAACGTATACAGTTACCATCACGCCGAGCACTATCTCGGCATACGTAAACATGCTCACTTTACTGTACCTTTATTAATTAAAAAGATTGGTTAATACATCTTTTAATTCCATATTTTTTTCGAATACAATCATGGGGATATTTTTGCTTTTAGATATGGTAGTGAATCGTCCATCTGCGTCACCATCCTTACGGATAATAAGAAGGTCAGAATTTGGACAAACCGTATCAATAGACAGCTCATCTGAATTGTCACCTGGTGCAGCACCTTGAGCACGACGTGCCATTCCCTCAATATGGGAGCCGATTACCATAATCCCCTGTTTCCGTGCTTCTTCAATCAGTCCTTTTGCTCTCGCTAATTCATCTTCTATGGAAATTCCTGCAGCTCCCATTCCTTTAAGACTTGCTCCGGTTACGATGATAACCGATTTAAAAGGATTCCCTTCCTTATTCTTGGCTATGAGGTCTTGAGCAGCAGCCTGTAAATTGTACACATGATCAAGCTTTAATCTTTTAGCGAAAACTTTCAGCTTCATGGGTCCCGGACTCTGTCCACAGGAGGTAATCAATACCGGCAATTCTGCCTTTACAGCTTTTTCCTGAGCTGAAATAAACGAAGATATTAATAGTAAAAATAGGGTAAAAAGGATAGCTCCAGTTGCTAATTTAGTAAATATTTTCATGACGCTCTCCTTTCTTAAAAATTATTTATCTAAAGATTTCGTTAACAGAATAATCTTTTCAAGCAAATTAATCAAGTACTTTAATTTTACTATTTTTAATTATTATTTGATACAAAATCAACATAATTAATATTGCAAAATAAATTATGGATATAAGCCAGAAGCACAGATTATCGTGCTGTTGATCTGAATAAAATTTTTGTTCCCCTGCTTTTGGTAAAGGTACTGGATCCCAGGGAAGACCGTATTTCATTATCAATCCTTTAATATAAAGGAGATGGATAACGGGTACATCCTGGGCTGCCATCTCGAAGAGCACACCTCGCTTTTCTTTTTCCGGAATCTGAATATTTTCATTAAGACCGGACTTTAATTTAAGGGCAAGCTGACTGGTGCCAAGATTTGCATAGCTGCCGCCTGCATTTATAAAGGCAGAAATTCCTTTTTCAGATGCGGCACTTTTATAAATTCTCATTCGCATAGCGACATTTTTTTCTAAAGCGGGTTCATAAATAAAAGGAAGGCCGCTTGAATGAATCTGTTCTAACAATTGCTCATTTAATTCAGGCTCATAATTCAGACCAATATCTTTTCCACCGCCAAGGGACACAGCAGCCGGTTTTACTGTAAAAATACCTTCTTCCAACAAAAGCTTATACATATCAAGAAGATTGAATGCTGGTTTAGTCCCTCCATAAGACGATGCACCCAGAGAAATAATAATCACGGGTTTCACATCCATTGTTTTGACTGCTGCAAGAGATGCAACCATCAACGCAGGAAAGGAGGCCGAACAGCCAATAGCAATAGTATCCCCTGGCTTAACTCCGGCCTGGTAAAGGAGATGAACAAGAAGACCGGCCATATTTGGATTAGTTGTAGTCCTTTTTGCTTCCAGATGTCCAATAGTTGTGGTCAATTCTGTGTATTCCGGTCCTATGAGTCCAGTTTGATTTGGATCAATGTTTTTGTTCATTTCAATACCGGATTGAGCACAATAATCCCTTATGACTGAAATTGCTTCATCCATTAGTCGAGCAGCTTCAACTATTTTACTCGAATAGGGTAATGGTCTATCTTGAGAAAAAAAGAAAAGCGCTGTATAAGCCACAAGGCTCACAAATCCTGTGATTATAATTATTCGGCGGCTTTCTTTTTCTTTATTATGTGGAATGCGCTGTATCTTTTTAAAAAAGGCTTTCATAATAAGATTTATATTAGCTTGTAAAGAATTTGTCCTAAAAAATAAACAACAACAGTCACGGTAATAAGAGATGCTGTTGTGATAATAAAGCCCTGTCTTTCAAAGTGGTTGGCAATGAGTCCGGGAATGACCCAACCTATCACTCTGAATTCGAGAGAAAAGGGAAAAATAGAGGGAAAAACCTGAATCCAAAGAAATGTCCATACTCCTCCTACGAGTATCAAAAAAACAAACCTCCTTTTCCCGAAAAGAATAAGGTAACGAGAGGCAAATTTGTAACACACAAATGTTAAGCAAGCAGCAAGCAAGGTTCCTACGATACGCTGCGGTTGCTCCATAAACAATGCCAGATAGCTCGGTACAATGATACCACCTGGATAGAATCCGGTAAGACCGACAAAAATAAGCGAAAGCAGCAATCCCAAAAAGACTAATTCATATCCCATACTCTTCCCCGACTTTATTCCAATATTCCACAAGGCCTTTCCCAATACCACCTATATTACCAAAACCGAATATCACGCAGCTATCTGTTACATCGGCCATGATAGTTTTCATAATCTTCTCTGGCAGTTTGTTTTTAATAATACTCACACGCTCTAACTTTCTTTTAACAACCACCTTATGGGCTCCTGCAACATAAAGCTTGTTAAAAAAGCTAAATTGATAACCTTTTAAAACCTTAATCCACTGCAAGGTTCTATCTCCCCTATCAGATCGTAAGCTTAATAAACCAACAAGATTAAATGAATTTAAAGGAAGAATATCTTTTAATTTTGAGAAAGCATAAGATGTCGATTGAGGATCATTAGCAGCAAAGGCATTAACAAGGTATACTTTTATTTCCCGCTCATCAGGTCTATATTCCCAGACTTTAAACGCACCGATATCATGTTTTACTTTGCATATTCCCTTTGCCATAACTTTTTCGCTGATGTTGAGATGTTTTCCCATTGCATAAATAATATCAATATCATGGGTAAATTCCTTTTTTTTAATACCTGGATAAGCCTGTTGCAGAGGATGAGAAATCCCTTCACGAATACTAATTAACTCTCCTTGTGCATTTTTTACTGCTGTCTGAAATAAGGGTCTATTTTCCTTCTCCGGAATGAATATGGTTGATTTCTTCGGAATAGCCCGACAAAGTACGGTGGCAATCTCATCTTCTATTTCACCCATCGCTTCGATATGGTCCTGCCGCACATTCGTGATTATTACCATATTGGGCTTTAGTAGCTGTTGTGATTCAACATAATGATTTTCTGGGTGAATGCTCATTAATTCAACAATAATACAATGAGCATTGACATCTGAAGCTAATTTAAGCATTCTCTTTTGTTCGATAATGGACGGCATGCCTTTTCTCGGAACGTCCGCTTCCTCACCATCAGGTAATATATAGAGTGCTTGAGAGCCTGTGGTTTTTGCTACTATTTTCATTCCATCTTCACGAAGAATTGATGCAAGCAATCGAACAACACTTGACTTTCCTCGTATACCAGTAACACATATCCGTAGGGGAATAGTACGAATTCTGCGGTTTATTACGATAGATTCATGAATAAGATAGATGATAAAAATAAACAGAGCTAAAAATAGTAAGATCAATTTAATTTCTTCAAAAAATTAATTATCTCTATAATTTACCTAATTTTCAATATACAAGATATGCTGCAAATAATATCTTTGGGAAAAGTGCTGTATTTACAATAAACCTTTTTATCTTATTTCATTCTACATTAATTATATGGATTATTCTTTCGCAAACTTCTGGCCCCAATCAATTTTTCCGGTGAGCTGCATTATGACAAACAATGTTATAATACTGAGGATAGTTATAGCTAATCCTGTATATCCTTTTAGAAAAAATGTGCAAGAAAAAATCACCAGATAGATAAATTGCGAGATACCTATCTCTAAAAATGCAAATCGCACTCCTGTCACTAAACACATATAAGAAATAACCAGGAAAATAGAAACAATTGAGGATATTGCTAATGCTACATAAATACTAATATGATCAGCTAAATAAGCTAACAACAAATGAAAACTAAAAAATGCGGCACAAATGAAGAAATAGTTCATCGGATGGATTTTTATCGGTTTTAGAGTAGTAATGATAAACATCAGAAACAGAAAAAGGAAGAGAGAGATGGGAGCAAAGAAAGTAATCCTACTGACAAAAGGGCCTGGATTGATCTTTTCTGGCATCTCCATTCCGATCTGAACTCCTGATAGTAAATCAGAATACTGCCACCTTAATTCCCAGCCATTATTTGTTTTTACCTTTTCCGTAGGAGAGATACTATTCTCGGGAAAATTTATGCCTGAAAAATCAGTCAGCATGGTGAGCTTAAAATTACGGATATAAGAAACATCTTCCCCGAAAATGTACCACCATTGGTCCATTCCCTGTGAAGAATAAGAAACTTTAACTGTACCGGTCTGTGTAGGCTCAATGGGGATTTTTTCTCGTATCTTTCCTCCTATGGGTACTATTTCCTGAGCTTTTTCACCATTAACCGAGAGAGAAAAATTATCATACACACCTTTAGCTGTTGGGAATTCATATTCAAAGTAATAAGTATGCCTATTTTGAGAATCACTTTTAATCAGATAACTTCCTTGAAAGGTAACTTTATATGTCGGATACCATAGCAAACCTTTCTTTCTATGATCCAGTTCAATAGCTACCTTAATATCACTCGCTTCGAGAGCAATAGGGTTTCTAATGGTTGTCATCCTTGTTTCTGTTATAGTTTCAGAACCCTGGACTTTGGTGATTTTCTTTTCTCTTTTCGTCAAATAATATACATATGGAGCTTTTTGCTGCTGGCTTGTTCCCCATAATTGTCCCACTGATCTTCTGAGCTTACGATCTTGATGTTGTGTTCGGTTCCATGTTACTCCTCCCAAGATAAACCATGCTATACTGGTAAAAATATAAATGAATACCAACGCAAAAATTCTTCTCAACATTTTTTATTCCTTTCAAACGACTTTTTTAATAATGAAAATTAAAGCTAATTTTATATTAATGTATTAAAGCAAAAGGGTCTGCCTTAGGGATCTCATCTTTCATGTAATTAACTATCTCATTTATCCTTTTATTGTTAACTACATAGATTATATCCAGCGCCTCACTTTCTTTTTATAGTCACGATATTTTCTCCCAAACACGTTTTCAAGATTCGCTTCCTCAAAGGGAATAAATAGCCACTCCGAAATAATTATAAACAGCATTGGGAATAGAAATGTTATTAAAGAACCTAATATAATTGCCTCACCTAACAGAATCGCTACTATTCCCAAATACATGGGGTGACGGCTAATGCGAAAAGGACCCATAGTAGCTAATTCTGTGGGATTCTTATATGGTTTCACTGTCGTTTTCTTCTTCTTGAACATTGAATCTGACCAAAGATTTAAAACAATACCGAATAGGATAAATATAATGCCGAAAAACCTATAGGGAAAGCCAATTATCTTTTTTATAGGAATTATAAAATGCAATCCTAATGATAATAAAACAGAAAGCCAAAAATATGTTGGTGGAAGAAACTCGCTTTTCATCTTATCAGCACCTTTCAAAAGCAACATACGATAATTTATATTTAAATAATACATAGTTATAACTGAAGAGTAAATACCAAAAAAGAAATTAGTTTTCTGGATTATTATAGCTGATTTTATAACTAAAGGAATAGACAAAAGGTCCACCTGCACACTATTTTGAGGCAAACAGAAGTTTACAATATTTCCTGCTTGTTTTGCTTTCCGCTTGAAGGAATTAAGGCCATAACAATTATGTCAGGTTGAAAAAGCCAGTGCTAAGCAAACTTATAGATTCGAAGGATTTAAGCCTTCGTGAGAACTAATATTTTATAAATGAAATAATAAGGAATTCAGTAAACTTCTTTTATGCTGCTCTGTTAATCAGGAATAAAGACGGTAGACAAGCTCCAGTATGTCAGATGCCCGACACCATTACATCTGTGAAAACCAGACTCGGTGTGCGCCAGGAAGAATAGACCCATGGATCATTGGCAACTTCAACAAGCCTGTTCCAGAATTCGAGATGATTACCTGCGACATTCATTTCAGCCACTGCGTGCACTGGCTCGCCATTCTCAAAAAGCTGACCCACAATTCCAATTGAGGCATCACCGGTAGTCGAGTTTGAGTTACCGCCAATGAATCCAGTAATTAAAATACCTCTGCCAAGGTCTTTCATGATTTCCTTTACTGAACGCTTCCCCGGAGGAATGACCAGATTGGAAGGTCCACCTGTAGTTGGCTCCCAACCCAGCTTTCTGCCGTAATACCAATCAACATAGAATTCCTTAAGTACTCCTGCATCAGCCATGGTTCTCTTCTTCGCCGCAAATCCATCTTGATCGAATAACCGGCTGCCCAATCCTCCAATAACAAAGGGATCATCGAGGATGGTAAAATGCTTGCTTGCAATCTTTTCTCCCTTTTTATCGGCAAGGAAGGACTGCTTCTGCTGAATGTAAAATCCGTACATAGCAACTAAGAAACCCCCAAGTAATCTGGGAACATTCCTATTCTCTATAATTATGGGTAAGGTCTCAGTTTTAAGTTTTTTACCACCAAGAAGAGCTAAGGCACGTTTTGCCGCACCAGTTCCAATTTCTTCAGGAGAAGGCATGCTCTTTTTCCTGACAGATGCTATGTAGTTGTAGCCTATTGGTCTGCGATCACCTTCATCCTGAACACTCATTTGCGCTCCTGCCTGGTATATAGTGAATTCATGGTAACCTTCAAAACCATTGCTGGCCATCAGGACTATTTCCTCATGGCTATCATATTCTGCTGCAGTGACTGAAATAACCTTCTCGCCACCCTCTTTAAGGCACCTATCCTCTATAGCTTTCACCATGTTGTGTCTCTCTTCCGGAGTAAATTTCTTATAATCAGGATCGAAAATTCCCAAATCCAGCTTGGCCCTTCCCTGGTAGTATTTCGGATCGGGTAAAGTGCGATACGGATCTTTTTCTAAAAGCTTTGTTGCGACAATAGCGTTTGAGATAAAATCTTTCAAAGCATCTTTTCGCAGATCTGATGTGCTCTGTGCTGAATATCGGCCGTTGGCAAAGATTTCAATTGAAAGCTCTTTTGTAGAAGCTTCTTTTATAGTCTCTGGCTTATGATCACGATAGCTAATATTGACAAATCGTTCATTTTGTATCCCTACCCGGCAGTCATCAGCTCCTGAGGATTTTGCAGTCTTGATAGACCATGCAGCCAAATCATACATTTCTTTATTCATCTCTCTCCTCCTCTCCTTAAGCTTTTACACCGCCGACAGTCATCGACTTCACCAGACAGGTGGGCTGGCCGAAACCGCAGGGAACTGCCTGTCCACCTTTGCCACACGCTCCGCTCCCACCTTTGGCCATTTCGAGGTCATTGGCCACCATAGTGATGTTCCTTAGCATCTTTGGACCATTGCCCATGATATTGACATCTTTAATTGGTGCAGTGAGTTTACCGTTCTCAATCATTTTTCCTTGCGATACATAAAATGCAAAATCACCTTCGCCAATTTTCACCTGGCCGTTGCTCACATCCTGGACATAGATACCTTCTTTGACGCTTTTGATTACATCCTCAGGTGTTGCTGGACCTGCCAGCATATATGTATTTCGCATCCGCGGCTGGACATAGTGCTTGTAGCTCTCACGGCGTCCGTTGCCTGTGGGTTTCACCTTATAATGTCGGGCAGAAATTTTGTCATGGATATAGCTTGAAAGGATTCCTTTATCGACCAATATTGTTTTTTGCCCTGGTGTAGCTTCGTCATCAACGTTAATTGAGCCCAAAAGCTGAGGTATGGTACCATCGTCAATAATGGTTACAAAAGGCTCGGCCACTTTTTTGCTAATCATAGTACTGTACGTAGAAATCTTCTTGCGGTTGAAATCAGCCTCCATTCCGTGTCCTATGGCTTCATGAAGCAGGACGCCTGTGTCACCCGTTCCTAATACGACGGGCATCTCTCCAGCAGGAGGTTGTACCGCCTCGAAAAGAATGACAGCACGATCTACAGCCATTTTTGCAATCTCTTCCACTACTGTCGGTGTATAGAAAGAGAAATCCCTTCGGCCTCCCAGATTCCAACCAGCTCTTTCTCGTTTACCCTCTTTCTCTACCACTACAGAAGCATAAAGGTAATTTCTGGGTTGCAAGTCTTCGGCTTTTGTCCCCTCGCTGGTAACCACCATTATCCGTTTCTGCTGGTCATAGAATCCAGCTCTCACTTTTATGATCAGCGGTGAGAAAGAAAAGCATTTGTCGTTTACAGTTTGCACCAAAGGAAGTTTGGATTTAAGTGGAACCGAAGTTAGCAAAGTTTTGAGCGGGTAGTAATTTTTCGTCTCCAGTCCCTCAAATTTGCCGGCGGGTTTTTTTGCTTCTGCGTTGGCTATGGTGGCAGCAGTTGAAGCGGCATTCAGCATTGAATTCTCGGTTAACTCCTGCGTAAATCCGTAACCGACTTGATCGCCTTTCACGGTTCGAATACCTGCACCAAGAGCAACTTCACTGTAAGCCCTGTTAACCTTACCATCCTCTAAGATTAACCAGTTGCTAATGGTGTGCTCGAAGTAAAGGTCGGCGAAGTCACCTCCCCTGGACAGCGCCTCAGCGAGCACCTTCTGACATAAACTGTCTGTTATACCAAATTCATTTTCAAAATACTCCGGAGTGTCCGCACGAGCAAGACCGTACCAGCCCTTCGGCAAAACAGGTGTTGCTATAGTAACAGCTGCCGCCGAAGCAGCGGTTTTGATAAAAGAACGTCTGGTTAATTCTTCCATGAGTCCCCCTTTTTATGGTTTGTTAAAAAGAAATTGCATAAGTTAATCTGAAAAAAATATACAACACCCCCTTTCTAATTAATTAGACGAATTTTTTAGGAAAAAAGTTTACAAATTTATGCTTTTTCAATTCTTTTCTAATTCTTCTCAGATTATTGTTTACAATTATTAAATAATAATAGTAATAAAAAGGCCATTAACCAAGAACAAATAGTAAATATACAGTATCTTCTTCTAACATCAAAAGTTCATATAGACCTTCATTAAAGATATAAGTAAACATTGGGCCAGAATAAATGAGCTTGAATAAATAAATATTGAAGTTAGAGAAAAATTTGTGAGAGCAATTAAAAAAGTAAAAACCATAGCAATTAAGCTTACCTTTATTTGAAATCCCTTTCTAATTTTGCCTGTAACTGCATAATAAGGGAAGTTTGACATCTTGGGATATCGCTATATTTCATTTGTGATTGCGCTTTATACTAACTGAAATGCCCTCGGCACTGGTTCTGTGTATGGTGGTTTCAAAATCAGGATCATTCTGGATGGCATCCATGAAATCGCTCATATCACGAGCGTAATTAATAACATTGTGACCCACAATCGCACCACCGGGAGCAACCCGATTTTTCAGCAACTTCAAAAACCTGCTATAATCTTCCTTATTTGCGTCGATGAAGACAAAATCAAATTCTCCCTTGATCTTAGATATCTCATCAAATGCATCGTTGATTCTGGAATCGATCACATTGCTCAATCCAGCCTTTTGGAAATTCCTTGCGGCTTCCTGACCACTCACAGGATCGATCTCGATGGTGAACACCTGTCCGCCGTTCCTCTGAAAAGCCAACCCAAGCCATAAGGTGGAATACCCGTTGTAGGTACCAATCTCCAAGCCCCGTTTATAGCCTTTCCGAATGATGAAGTCATAGAGGAAACGGCCGTCTCGACACGGAATGTTCATATCTCCATGTTCGTATGTCAAATCCTTCATTTTCAACATCGGAAGCACCTTTGGATCTTCAATACCCTGGAATGCGTCAGCAAACACCTCACCTGCATCGGGCATGGCGAAGAGATGTTCGTCGATTGCGACATTGTGCTTCACCTCATCATGTACGAAAATTCTATTCTGATTTAGAACCATGTGAAAGGGAAATTGTATGCCGTCTATTTGGCGATAATCCTTAAATTCCCAGCGACCGTCGATCCGGGTCAGCAAGCCAGTCTCTGCATCGAATTCCAATAAATGTTTCACTCCACCTGCTGTCGTGGATTCCACTATATACACGGTGTGTTCTTCACGTTTATTCTTCTTTTTCAGGACAACGTTGGGAAAATATTCCTGAAATTGAATAGGCCCCTGCGGATTCAGCCACCAACCAGAGATCGACCGTGCGAAACTTTCAACATGATGGATCCTATCCGCATCCTGCCTCCAGCCTACTGTTCCATCAAATCCGTTCTTCACAGTCCCATCAGGGCTTAGGAAGTATAGAGCCCATTTATCGGGAATCTTCGCATAAGACTCAAGGGTAATAATATTCCGGGGAGAATCGTCGGATATATAGCGACCCCTACACGATCGCGTTGACAATTTTTCGACAGCTTCAGGTCCGCCAATGACCCGAAGGTATCTACCAAGGATCGATTTTAGTGTCGGCAATTCATCAAAGGTGGCCTTGCTTTTTCCCGAAATCTCTACACTAAGCCGGGGCCAGGTGTTCGCATTTTCCGGAATGTCCAGATTTATAATTGCATTCGATCGGCCATTCTTACTGCTAAGTTTCTCTTTTGCAATAATGCTATCTGCGGAACGGATAACTACCTCTTCGCCAATCAGCTCTCTCACACCCTGGATGGTGATAGTACATTGTGAAGTTTGGATTTCTCGATCGATCAGGAGAAGCACCGGCTCGCTTGGCTCATCGGCTAAGCACAGAGGGTACATCTTGGTGGGGTCCATGGGACCTATGCCCGGGAACCACGCCACACGGAAGGTACCACCCGGCTCTTCGGGACCATCGTCGTCGTTCGCCAGGAATTGGAAAGCGAATTCCATACCCGATTTCGGTTCTACACCGAGATTTTTCCACGGAAGCATCGCTTCTATCATATAGCCGCCCTCAATCAATCGACTGGTTGACCTAAATGAAAGTTTTGCAATTCTTAAGTTTTCCGGCCGGTGGTCGTAAAGTCTATTTCTCACCTTGCCATATTTCGTGTCTGCGCCAGAAGCAATGACCAGCTGATGCCTGTTGGGGTGGCCTACATTTTCTCCCATAAGAATCTCCACACAATCCTTTTGCCACATTTTGGAAATATTCTCGTGTTCCACAGCAACATCATCAATGATAGCGGCCACAACATACAGGCCTTGCAGATTCCAACCAAGGCGAAATTTCACATCAAAATCGTCAGCAGGTAAGCTCTGCCCATCTGGATTGGTAAGAATCTCGACGCGGAATCCTTGTACTCCCCAATCACTATCGGAGCCGTCCACAGTGAGTCCATCAATCCTGGGAATATGGAAAACTGCAGGATTCTTATCCGTAAAGGCAAGAGAAAAGGCCATTAGAAGAGCTATCAAAAATAATAAACATCCTTTTATTAATAGGATTCTCATTTTGCACCCTCTTATCAAATCTCAGTCTCATTATTTCGGATTATTTCCTCATATTCAACTTAATCATTTCTGAAGAAATCGTAAGAAATCAAGGTTTTTATCATACGGAATCGTTAATGAAACCTTTTTTGTATGCCTCTTAGCAACCTGTTCGATTTAACCCTTACACCATCCCCAAAAAGCATGCTTTGGGAAAACTACCTTTGAACCAATTAATCTATTAGAACGAATCTTACAATACTAAAAGATAAGAACCTTCTTTCGGATATATTCAAGAGAAGGTCATTTTTTATTTCAGTACGTGGTATCGGATTATTTTACTTTGGAAAATACAAATCTTATCCCTCTGGAAAAAGCATAAGGAAATAACGACCTATGATTTTCTCCTTTGACTAATAAAAATTCTAAATTTAGGTGAGCGTATTTTCTTTCTGCTAATATGCTATTCAATTTGATTAAATTTTCTCTCATTCGCTGAGTTTCATCTTCTCCCACTGAAAGATGTATCGAGGCATTCAAGTCTTTATGACTTAATGCAAATGCCTCCTCATATTCGAAAACAATTCCACCGGAAAACCATAAAGATGGGCTGACGATTATATATCGGTTAAAGAGCATAGGATGTTTAAAAAGGACATAACAGCAATAAAATCCAGTAATCGAATGGCCCACGATTGTTCTATCCTCATGTATTGTTCTGTAGTTTTGATTAATGAAAGGAATAAGTTCGTTTTCTAAGAAGAGAGTGAATTTTTCTGCGCCTCCTGAGTTATGACCGTGGATGCGTGATTCGGGAGTCGAATCCATAAATCGCTTATCATAAAAAGCTTCATAAGCTGTATCATACACCACTCCAACAAGCAGAACCTTAGGGATATCTTTGTTCTTAATTAATCGTCTTGTGATATAAGCGACACAACCAAAATTATATTCTGCATCCAGCACATAGACCGCAGGATACCCATTAGATTCCTTTTTATAGTCTTTGGGAAAAAAGATGTTGATTTTGTATTCTCGACCAGCAAATTTGGATTTTAGTGTTCTGACCTCTGTATCTTTTATTTCTACTCTTGGATATTCGAGATCTTCTTCAGGACTCTTTTGCTGTATCTCAGCATTACTATAGCATTCTTTCTCCTCTAAAAAGTCACTTATTACACGATCATCTTCACCTGAGATCACTCCACAATTTTGAAGACATGATCCCAGCAAGAATACAATTAACCAGAAATACAAAATAAAATATGCTTTTCGTTCCATATACATGGATAATTAATTGAGTAAAATAGAGAAATAACAAGATAAGCGCACTGTAATTTTAAGCAAACCTAATTAGTAATATTGAGCTTCTATTTATTTGAAATATGTATTTAAAAATATCATCCAAACTTATAGCGCTCTGAAGTGTAATTTACCTAAGCTTATACTATTTACTGCACACCAAAATATTTCTTCTTTTCATCCTGTTTTTTAGTAGGTGTAGAGGGCTTCCACTGTCCGGATTCGACCTCCACCCATACAGATTCGAAGTTATTGAACATTTCCTCACGAATCTTATTAAAATTTTCCTGCTTACGAACAACATCATTCATAATGCTATTATAGCCTCGTGTCGCAACTCCTATCAAAGCAGTTATCCCGTCATAGGCCTCCTGAAAGTTATCTGCTGTAAAGCTAACAGTTTGGTCTTCATAATTTATTCCCGGAACGCCTTCCAATTGCTCCAGGCGTGCCGGGCGAACGGCTCTCAATTGAGCCTTGATAGGTGAGGTTAGATGGACCGCTTTGCAATTCGGAATATTTTCCACCGCCCGTTTAGCTGCTGCTCGCATTTCCTCATGCACTTTATCAAAAGGGATCAATTCTGCATCACCGGCACCTCTGGCTTTTTTAACTCTCACATATTCCAGCCAGTCCATCCATTCAAGCTGCTCTTCCAGTTTATCATCTCCTGAGGCAAAGATGACCGGTACATCAACCCGCCCCCAGGAGTAGGCAATGATTTCTGTCTCATTTATCGACATGTCATTAAGAATCCAGTCCATTCCGATAGTGTATGTATGTGCTGCGAAACCTCCGCCACCTGTCTTTGAATGCATACACACCACTGCAACTGCATCATAAGCTCCTTTTTCTGTAAGGTCGACATAGGGACGAAACGACTCATCTTTATATACCATTTCAGCGCGCGAATCCATCTTGTCAAGGAGAATATCTGGTTCGGGATTCCCACTACCGTGAGCATCAACTACATGGACAACGTCCGCCCCACCGGCAAATAATCCATGGATAACTGCGTTAACATCATTCGTGAGCAGCTCCCTTACCTGGTTATACTCCTCATTACCATAAGAGAGAGACTTGATGTCATTCTGACCAGAAATTCCTTCCATATCGTAATAAAGAAGAATCTTCAATACACCATCGCTATTCGGAGCTGGTTCGGAAAAATAACGCCCCTGATTGACCTCTGCCGTCTGCTGTTTGCTGATGGTAACAAAAAAGGTGATAAATAAAATTATAAAAATGACATTAAAATATTTTCCATGTTTCATTAAAAACTCCTTTTACTATTTAGAGGATTGTCAAAAGTTTTTTAACAATTTTGTTTTAACTTACTTATTTTTAATAAGTTATCTAATATAAGCTTGCCTCCCCCCTCTTTTCTTTGAGAAAATTAATATTAATCTAAAATAGAGGAGGAGGCTTGTGGAAATCGTGGGAATCTCGTAAGAGATTTCCAAGCATAGCGCCATTTCCACAGCTAATAAAAAAATCTATGGCTTTTGTATCAATAATATCGATTTTTCCCTCTCCTCTTTCTATCCTTTTATCCTTCCATATCTTTTCATGCTATTTTTGACAATACCCTATTTAGAGGATTTTTAACTATGGAGTAATACAATTTGGCTTCCACACACATCTACACTCTACTATATTGTGTTTAAATTTCACTCAATTATCTCTCTTAGGTTTATAGCATAGGAAGAAGTAGTAATCAATTAAAATAGAGAGTAATTTAAGCATAAAGAACATGGTGTGCACTGTAATATTCTAAAATGTGTTATTAAGGGACAATATGTCTTATTTTAGTTTTTAAAAGGAATTTAAAATGATAAATTATTGATTAAGTCAATAACTTTTTAAAATGATAGTAATACGTTTTAGGTGTCAAATTTGGGTATTTTGCAAATTGTAATATTCAGCGGCATTAGCTAAAAATATTATGGCGTGAAATAATTAAATTTAATGACATTATGTTATTTCAAAATGAAAGGAGGAGCTTATATATAAAAATTGGGATAACGAAGAGAAGTAAGAATTATTTGTAATTTTCACAATGTACTCAAGCATACGATGGCATTGAGAAATTAGTTGTTTTTCTTTTCTAAAATCTTTTTAAGATTTTCTCCCTCTTCCTTCACATGTTTTTTACCAACCTCAATTAAAGTCTCCATTCCTTTATATTCTGAGTATTTTACTAATATACGCATAATTCTTTCAGCTCTTATAGAACTTATAGCAGTAAAAACAGAAGATGAACCTTTAGGTTCAATATGCCATTCAAACCCAGGAGACACTAACGATAGAGGAAAAGAATATTTGAATACAATTTTCCTGTATGGAACTACTTCACTAATGGTTCCTTTGATTTTTTTTGTTTTTCCCAGCACAAATTCTTCGGCATAAAAGTTTGAACCCACTTCCATTGGTTTTCCTTTAGTCCACTGGAATATAATATGGTCTTCAGGATGCCAAGTTCTGTAATTTTGTTCAAGGTTGGTGAAAAACTCCCAAATTTTTTCAGGTGTTGTTTTTATTTCTATTGAATCTTTTAATACTAATTGTTTAAACAGTGGCATAAGTTAATCCTCCAACACAGCTTTAATAATTTATGAGACTCATAGTACCCGAGCGGGAATATAAATTTACTTTTATTATCATTTGTCATATTATAGTCCTCATTTTATTATTATATATTAATTTTGTGGGCATAGTAAATTTCATATAACTCGTTCATATCCGAACCGAGTTAGGCTATCCTTTTATTTCCGATGAAACTGACCAAGCTTGACTTTTCCTTTCTATGGCTGAAGCGACGGCCTTACGCCAAAACTTCCTATGACTTTTTCTTAATGTTTCATTTCATCATTCTGGTTCCGTCAGAAACAAAAAATCTGAACATAAAACTGTTGCCAAATGTAATATTTAACGCCCTTTTTTACATTGGATATTTGCAGACACTAAAATGTTAGGAAGTAATTAAATGAAGTTTTTTACCTTGCTAATTTTGTATACCCTTCATCCAGAAATATTTTTGGAGTCAATTTCATTTAGATTACTTCATATCCGAAGTTTTGCAAAAACAGATCTTTATTATTGAATTGCTTTTTTAATATTGTTTTATTTATTATTTCGATGTAAACTATTTAATGGAACTCTTGATTTCATTATAAATAGATTCGATTAATCTGGCTTCATTTTCTTCAAATTCACTTTTTATTTCCTCAAGGATTTTTCCCTGTTCGATTAGAACTTTGACTTTCTCCTGTCGCTTTTTCATTTGTTCAATATGATTCTTTATCGTTTCTCGATCTACAATTTCACTATGCCCACTACAGAATTTTTCAGCAGCTAAGGTTTCAAGCATTTTTGTGAGAGTTTTAACATGCTCAAAGGAATTACCACCTTTATAAGAGTGGATGAGTTGAGGTCTTGTTAAAAAGAATTGGTCTCCGATAAAAGCTGTTTTTTCTTCAGGAAAGTAAATAACAATATCTCCAGTAGTATGACCGATGCCAAAATACCAAAGCTCTACCCTCTTTGAGCCGAGATAAATATCCATTTTATCTCGAAATGTGAATGAAGGGATAAAAGCTGCTAATTCAGGCTTGTTCCATTCTGATGGAGCTCCATCTCTCCTTGCATGAAAAAATTCTTTACGGCAATTTTCATGACTTATGATAGTAACCGTTTCAGGAAAATATTGATTTCCAGCAACATGATCGCCATCGCTATGAGTATTTACAAGATACTTAATCGGTTTATTAGTAATTTTATTGATCTCCTCCATTACCTGGTCTACTGAGTTTTTATCCATCTTTGCATCAATTATAAGAACTTCATTATCACCAATATAAGCTCCACCATTTGCACCCCTTCCACCTACAATCTCATAAAGGCTATCAGAAATCTTTTTGAACTCAACAGGTTGAACTTCTCTTTGCTGAGAAAATGAATACAATGCAATTAAAAGAAGAACAACTGAAATACAAATGATTATGCTTCTCCTTTTCATCTTAAAACCTCCTTTAAAATTTCTGTTGTTTTACTAATTTTATGTTTCAATGAATCCTAAATATGTTTATTGCTCACACTGGTTTTTAATAGAAAATTTGCATTTGTTTTAAATAGCAACTTCAATAAAATCCTTTTGGGTCGTTGAGTTCTAACGAATGAGCTTAGATGAAACACAAGTAGATAAAGAAACCTGCTTTTTTTATTTTTCCATTTTTCTCTATTTATTGTTTGATTATCACCAATTAATTCCTTATTTAACTTTTAGCAAAGAAAAAAATTAAAGTCAATTGAAATTGATTGTAATAAAGAGAATTAGGAATTAAGGTGTGAAATAATTAAATACTGCAGCATTTTAAATTATTTCTTTAGCTTTTCGTAGCAATTTTGTCATTATTTCAACGAAGGGTTCTTTAGCTCTGATTTCTCCAGTGATAAGGAGTATCACTCCAATTTTGTCATTGTGCTGTAAAAACACACATGTGCTTATGCCTGATCCACGACCGGTGTGCAAGAATATCTGTTGTGAATCCAATTCTACGAGCTGCCATATTAAACTGACGTCAATTTTTGGCAGAAAAGGAGATGGAAGATTCTTCAAGTGCTGTCTGGCAAACATTGTTTTAACGGTTACTGGCTTCAGAATCTCTTGACCGCCGAGCCTTCCATTATTAAGAATCATAATTAAAAAGTTTGCTAATTGCTTTAAACTGGTACGAAGCTGACCATCAGGGTATCCGGGCCAACCGTAGTGTTCCACCGTTCTAAGTTTACCAGGGAGCTCTGAATCAGATGTATAATGGTTTGCCACACGTTCCACATCGAGGTCAGATAAAAACCAGCTTGTCTCATTCATACTGAGCGGTTTGAAGATATTTTCTTCGCAATATCTGTCAAAGGGTATCTTTGCTATCTTTTCAACAAGATAGCCAATAAGGGAAAAAGCGATATTGCAGTATTGCCAATGTTCACCCGGTTTGTGAGAGGAGTAATTCGAGCTTTTATAATATTTTCCGTCAGATTTAAAATACTGCTCAATTAATTCCTGGAGGGACATATCGGAATCCCCTTTACCATAAAGATTTTCGTAAAGTTTAAAATCGTCTTCAATGCTGGAGGTATGATTGAGGAGCATACGAAAGGTAATGGGGATATCAGGGTAATGAGGATTTGTGATCTTTAATGAGATAAATCTGTTTATATCATCATCCAAATCGAAAAATCCTTTCTCGTAAAGCTGCATAAGTGCGGTGCCGGTTATAATTTTGGAACAGGATGCCAGCATAAAAAGTGTATCAGGTGTTACAGGAACACGTTTTTCCATATCTGCCAACCCATAAGTGCCTTCCCACGAAATATGCTCATTTGTTACAATACATGCTGCTAAACCCACAAGATTCCAGGTCTGCATCATCGATTTCAGATATGTATCAATATCTTTCGCATCTTCAATATCAGGTGTTTGATTATCTCCTATATATTGAGCAAAAGCAGGAACATGCGTTATAATCTGGATCAGAAACAAACTACAAAATAAGATAAGAATTATTTTTCTCATGAAGCCCTCCTATAAAAAGAAAGAAGTGACTCATATAAATTTAGCTATCTCATTAATACCATTGATGAAATCGAGTAATAAATGTATACCATAATGAAAAAGACGGGATATAAGCAAACTTTGTTCATTCGGAATCGCTTTTTTTACTCATCATTGCTTTTGTTTCATCTATTTTTCTTTTTAGCTTTGCCATCTCTGTCGTTACTTTTAATTCCAGCTTTCGGTAACTCGACATTAACAGATTTACCCCACCGGTAATGAATGCAGTTCCAATGCACGAAGCAATGAATAATAAAAAAGCTGCAATACCATATGACAAAAAGAGAAAAAGACCTTCAGGTAATACTACTTTCTTACCATCAATTTCCATTTTTCTTATCTCAGTGCTATTCGGTATTATGTTTTTGAAAACCTCCAATTGTCGAGGATCTGTGAAGGTCCTATAAATATTAATTGCTGCCCATATGGCAATAATAGCACCAACGGAAATTAGAATAATACCAATTAGCTTTCTGAATCCCTCCATCGACTCATATGTTTCTGTTCTATTAAAGTGCTCTTCTTTCATCTTTTACCCTCCATTGTATAGTTTTAATAAAGATTGTTCATTAGCTTTATATTTATATTAAATCTCTTATCTAAGAATTATAAAAATTCTCTTTCTTACTTTTTTTATCTTTTTTTTAATTCTTTGAGTCAACATTAAATCAGGTCAAAGTTTATAATTAGTTATTTTAATTTTGCAGTGCTTTTTAAATTTTCTCTATCTTTTATCACCTTTTTCTCTTTCAGCCAATTCCCTTGCTTTTGCTAAGTCGGCTTCGGTATTTATATTAAAGAAGCTCAGACCCTTGGGATCGATCTGATCGATCTCACATTCTTCTACATATCTTACCCTAACTTCAGGAAAAAAACAGCGAACTCTCATTTCATTTCTCCTGAGCAATACTTTAATAGGTGCGATGCAATTTTTAGAATAGATTGCATGAAGCGGTTCAAGCATAGTACCTCTTCGAGGAACAACTACATCAAAACCATCAGCACGCTGCATCATATAGCGTAATAACTCCCTATTCAAAAAAGGCATATCCGAAGCAACCACAAAATTGTGAAATGAATTGGACCTAATCAAGCCAGTATAAAGACCACCTAAAACACCTCTATCGGGATAAATATCTGTTACAAATCTCAATCTCGGTTGATCAAACAGAGGGGTGAAAAATTTCTTATCATTGACAACTATGATAATATCGCTGTGGAATGAGTATAAAACGCTTACTACCCGCTGAAGCAGAGGTAAATCACCAATAGTTTCATATAATTTATTGGGTTTCAATCGCACACTTTTGCCACCAGCTAAAACAATGCAGCTTATTTTTTCCAACATAACGATTATTCCCAATACTTATTTCTTATGTCTGAAATTGAATTACAAGAACCTCCAATTTGATAAATTTTGTTGTAAACTGAAGATAAAATAGTATTTTCCCAATGAAATATAGCTCTTACTGTATTATAATTTATATTCAATCTGTATTAGCATCAAAAAAATTAATAAAAAAATTATAGCATGAAAAGCTCTTCTCCATAAAATTTGTAACACTTTATTAGATATGAACGGAATTAGCTCATCCTCACAAAACGATATTCAATTTTTGGACTTATCTTGATTCTTTAAACGTTAATTAGTCTCTTTTATTCTTTTCCTATTTGACTTTTATTTTTTTTCTGAAATATAATCCTAATTGTCTAAGGGAATAAAACTCATATAAAAATATGCATAAAGAAATTTCTATGCAAAATAAATATGTTGCTATTAAGGTATTTTTTTTGCTTTCATGTTTGATAAAACAATCACATAACTCGATTACAATAAAGGAGAATTAAAAGATGCCAAATAGAAAGATTTTGCTTCTGGGATGGGGAATGCAAGGGAAAGCGGTCTTATATGATTTGGTAAATAATAGCAATGTTTCAAAGATTATTGTGGCAGATATTAATCCTGATTTAGCATCGCACCTCTCTATCTATTCTTCAGACATTGTTTCCACTAAAAGAATTGATGCAACCAACGAAGCTGATCTGAGGTCACTCATGAGTTATGCAGACGTGGTAATCGAAGCATTACCCGGACCTTTTGCTCTACCTGTTGGAAGACTTGCAGCACAAGTCGGAGTCAACTTAGTTAGCAGTATGTACTATCTTAATCCCGGGGAGCAGGATGCTGACAGAATTAAAGCTCTTGAGGAAGAAGTACATAAGATAGATCGTGAAGCTAAAAAAAAGGGGATAATCATCCTCAATGAATTTGGTATGGACCCGGGAATAGACCTTGTATTGGGTGCAAAAGCTCTGAGTGAGATGGATGAGGTTGAAGAATTTTATTCTTATGGTGCCGGATTACCCACTCTTGAAGCAGCCAATAATCCCCTTAAATATAAATTTAGCTGGTCGATAATAGGCGTAATGCGCTCTTACTTTAGACCTGCCAGGATTATCAGCAAAGGTGAAGTCGTTAATATCGCTGCACAAGAGATGTTTGCCCGTAAGAATATGCACATCCTTAATGTAAAAGATATTGGAGCACCGCTGGAGTGCTACCCTAATGGTAATAGCGAGGTTTATGCAAAGCTTTTTAATATCAAAGATACCATCAAGGAAATGGCACGTTATTCCTGCCGCTGGCCCGGCCATTGTGCTTTTTGGGAGATTATGGCGAAGTGCGGGTTTTTGAATGATAGCCCTCTAAAAATTGGCAATACCATGGTCTCCCCTGTTGAATTCACTGCTTCTTTACTGGGATCACAGAAGCAGTTTCATTATAGCAATGAAGAACAGGATATTGCTTTGATCCGAATAGATGTCCGAGGTAGATCTAAAGGGGAAAAATATCATATTATTTATCAGCTTATCGATCGACGGGACCTTGCCACCGGATTTACAGCAATGCAGAGAACTGTTGGCTTTACCATGAGTCTGGGCGCTCGGCTCATTCTGGAAGGAAGGTTGAATAAACCAGGACTCTTATCTCCTCTTGAAGTTCCTTTTGACCTTTTAGCTCAGGGATTGGAGAAGCACGGAATGCACATTTCCCGTGAGGAACTTTTATAAGAATAAAAGGATGGAATTTCTTTCATAGTATATATGACTGGCATTTTATAAGCGCCATTTTATCGATTATAGTATTAAGTATTATTAAAAAGAGCTTTAATACTGTCCAAAAAATGGGGGCTTTTCAATGGGCATTGGAAGTAGTTTGGGATTTATTTCATTGCTGCCTATTATAATCGCGCTAATACTTGCATTTATCACCAAGGATGCTGCGTTCTCATTGCTCATCGGTTGTATTGTGGGCGTCATCATAAGTGGTTTAGACCCGGCAACAGGATTATCAAATCTATTTCAGCAAGCTTTGGGAAATCATGATTTTATCTGGGTAATGATGATTGAGGTCGCAGTAGGAATTTTAATTGCCTTTTATATGAGAGCTGGAGTTATCGCAGCATTTTCAGAGTGGTCATCAGATAAAATACGTACAAGGCGCGCGGCTTCAGCTTTCGGCTGGTTCATGGGTATTTTTGTTTTCTTCAGTGACTATTTCAGTCCACTTTTCAGTGGACCCATTGCAAAACCACTGACGGATAAGCATAAGGTATCGAGGGAGATGCTGGCATACCTGTTGGATTCTGGCAGTGCACCTGTATGTACTCTTATTCCATTGAGTGCCTGGGCAGTTTATATTGCCGGGATCTTAAAAGGATATGGTCCCATCGCAACTGTTGAGGATGGCATGAATGCTTTCATACAGTCCATCCCCTATAATTTTTATGGCTGGTTCGCCGTAATCTTCTCAGGTCTTATCGCGTACCAGATCATTCCCAATTTCGGACCAATGAGGAATGCTGAACTCAGAGCAAAGAATGAGGGCAAGGTGCTTCGAGATGGTGCTACACCCCTGACAGGCGAAGAGATGGATCTCATCAGACCTCTTACAGGTAAGAGGACAAATATTATAGTTTATCTTGTTGTTCCCGTTCTCATCGTCATTGGCATCGCTTTAGGAACTTTCTTTATTCTCAATAGCACAAAAATTTTAGAAGCTTTTTTTGCGGCGGTGATATATCAGGCAATCGCGATGTCAATTGGAAAATATTTCAAGAGCGTCAAGGATGGTATGGCAATTGCCTTGAATGGGATAAAAGCAGTTCTTCCTGCTATTCTTATTCTTGCTTTGGCATATTGTATTAACACCATTTCAAAAACCCTGGGTGCACAACAATACATCATTTCCCTGACTGAGACATGGATGATCTCGAGCATGCTCCCTGCCATTACTTTTATAACAGGTGCTCTCATATCATTTTTCACTGGTACAGCATGGGGAACCTATGCCATAATCACGCCTTTTGTTTTGCCTATAGCCATGAACCTTTCTGGTGGGAATATCTCATCCATGGTTTTGGCTACAATTGGAGCTATTGTCGGAGGAGGTGTTCTGGGTGACCATTGTTCGCCGGTATCCGACACAACCTGCCTTTCTTCTTTTGGCGCAGGTTCGGATCATATAGACCACGTGCAGACACAATTGCCTTATGCTCTTGTATGCGCGGCGCTGGCCTGTATTATGTTTATCATAATAGGCAGTATTGCTGCCTAATTAAGCTCTTTTGATGTAACTATTTTATAAATTATCGCAAAAGTCCTCAGATAATTTATAATACCTTATCGTGTTTTTTAATTTCACCTTAATAGATATTATATTTTCAGTTTACTCCATCTCTTTATCAGGAAAATTGTTGAAATTAAAGCTGTAATTGTTGCTATAGCAGCAAAAGAATATTCTGAATAAATCCAAAATCCAGTGGCAAAAAGAGCGCTGTAAACTGAAATGCAGCCTAAAAACACACTTATTAAATTCGCCGGTACATCCCATGTGCTTCTTTCTATTTCTTTTACTTCCTTACCATCTTTTTTTATTTTTTCTAAAAATTTTTCCCAGCCAGGACCACCAGGCTTAATTAAACGATAGAATTTGAGCAATGTTTCCTCATCTGCCGGTTTTGTTAAAAAAGTAACTGTTACCCAAACTACCGTAGTAATTACTACACCAATAGTCAACCTCTGCCATTCATATAAAGGAGAAAGGCCTAATCTGAGATGAATAAATTCAAAATAGAACGCTACCAGGAAAGATATAACCATAGCGGAGATCTCACTGAGAGCGTTTATTCTCCACCAGAACCATCTCAATAAAAAAAGCAGTCCTGTTCCGGCACCTATCTGCAATAATATATTGAATGCCTGGAGAGCATTACTCAACAAGAGCGCTAATCCACCGGAAATAACCATTAATAGAAATGTAGAAATCCTCCCCATTCTGACCAATTCCTTCTCTGTTGCTTCTGGTTTTATAAATCGTTTGTAAAAATCGTTAACTATATAAGAGGACCCCCAGTTCAAATGTGTTGAGATTGTTGACATATATGCTGCAATAAGTGAAGCCAGAACCATTCCTAATAGTCCATGGGGAAGAAAGGATATCATTGCCGGATATGCCATGTCGTGATTTATGACTGTCGGGTCTACATGGGGAAAAGCCTGTTTCAGTGCTTCAATATCAGGAAATACTACCATAGAAGCTAAAGCAACAATAATCCAGGGCCAGGGTCTTAAAGCATAGTGGGCTATATTGTACAAAAGAGTAGCACCAACAGAATTTTTCTCATCTTTTGCGGCAAACATCCTTTGAGCAATATAACCACCACCGCCTGGTTCTGCACCCGGGTACCATACACTCCACCATTGAACAGCCAGGGGAATAATGAATATAGCTGCCAAAGTATTTATATCCGAAAAATCTGGCAATAATGACAACTTATGCCGGACTAACTCATGGGTACAAAGATTATTTAATCCCCCAACCTGAGGTAATTTGACAGCAACAATGGCGACCACAACTGAACCAAGCATAGCCATGAAAAATTGAAAAAAATCGGTGAATAAAACACCACGCAATCCCCCAAGCGCACTGTATATAACCACAACAACACCTGCAACCAGAATGGTCAACTCAGGAGATATTCCCAATAAGACCCCACCGATCTTAATAGCTGCGAGCGATACCGTTGCCATGACAATTACATTAAAAAGAACACCTAAATATAATGCCCGGAAGCCTCTTAAAAATGTGGCCGCTTTTCCGCTATATCTCAGTTCATAGAATTCAATATCTGTTAAAACATTTGATCGTTTCCAAAGCCTGGCATATATAAAAACCGTCACCATGCCGGTGATTAAAAAGGCAAACCAAACCCAGTTACCAGAAGCTCCATTTCTACGAACAATATCCGTTACCAGATTAGGTGTATCAGTAGAAAATGTGGTAGCTACCATGGAAATTCCCAGGAGCCACCAGGGCAAAGTTTTTCCGCCAGCAAAAAATTCTTTAGTATTAGAGCCGGCACGTTTCGTAACGAGAAGGCCAATAATGATAGATATGAGAAAAAAACCCAGTATAAAAATCCAATCAATAGGTGCCAGCAACATTCATTTTCTCCTCTGACTTATTAATATCATGATGAACAACACTATTTGCTGATTTACTCAGTGGATTTAGCAGAAGGTATCAAAATCTTCGCATCCCCTAATTTAATATTTCTACGAAACTCACCAGAGGGCCAGGGGTAAGATGGCATGGGGCGCTCAATTGCATTTGATACCAATTCGAATGAAATTTCTCCCCCCTTCTGTCGCTGTTGACATATAAGCCAAACAGATGCCCTGCCCTCCCATCCTTCCTTCTGCGATGATGGCTCAATTTTAATTATAGAAGTATGTTGATCCGGTGTAACATTGACCTTATACCATGCCCAGAGCCCTTTCTGTTCTTCAATTTGTGCTTGTTCTTTTTTATCATCTAATAAAAAAGCTGCCGTTGGCAAATCTTTACCTGACAATTCTCTGCTTGGTTCGAGGAGCACTGCCAGTATAGCTTTTCCTGAAAATTCCTCGAGTGTGTATGTGACCTTGATTTCTACCTGTCCTTTTTTAGCAGCAGATGTGATGGAATAATCATTAAGCGGTTTAGGTAGAATTTTAGCAGGAATTGAAAAATCAGAAACAGCGACCTTATTGTCACCATATGTTATGGTCTTTATTCTATCCGGATTTAATAACCTGGCATTTTTATGCGAATCATATATTCTCATGGTACAAGCAGTGCCATCTGCTTTAACACTGTCAAATAACACACCTGCTAATAATGGTACTTCGGCTTGCTCAAGGGGATATACTTCATAAATTGCTGTTTCATAACTCTGAAGGGGAATTTTAATAGTTTCCCCTGCCGAATATAATTCGGTGTCTATCCATCGAGTGGGGTATATCCGCTCCAACACCAAGGAAGAAGCTGTAGGGGCTAAACCAAGAGAAGGAGATAAGCTTATCTTTAATGTCTGCGGTGTAATGAAAGGATTTCTTGCTGCTATAATTCCTTTTTCCCCGGCAAAATGAACATACCCATACGCTGACCTCTCACCCGGATCTCCTCCTATTACTTCTGTAAAACGCAAAATATCGAAGCGGTCTTTAGCCCACCGAATCGCTTTCGCCAGTGCATTCCATTCACCTTCAGAGAGTAAGTCCGGGGAAATATATAACTCCCACATAGAAACCCCACGAGCGAAATAAAGCAGGGCATTATCAGTAAATTTATCTAAAGGTTCTTCTTCTCCTCCTAATTTTTGTAAATGACCTTTTATTATTCCATGGGTCATCAAATTTGCCATGGGGAACCAGAAATTATTCTTTTCTAAATCATCAAATAATACATAATCACGGTAGGTTATGGCCGCATCCCTCCGACTTATAGACGGAACATCGGCATAACCATAATCCTGACCCTGCATCCAAATTGTATTAGCGTATTTCACCCACCAGGGGCTCAACCAGGTTCCGGAGGTAATATTTAAGAAAACGTTCTGGTTTTCAGCTCTTACTGACTGACATAAATCGATTAATGATTCCATAACCGCTCGACGTGAATATATTCCTACCGGGTGCCCATGGTCAGGCTCGCTGCAGGAAAATTGAATCCCATCCCACTTATAATATCCAACTCCATTATTGCGAACAAAATCTATGATCCGTTTTTTAAAAAGCTGACGATAGTGCTCCCCAGCTAAGCATAGTTGATCTCCCACCACTTCATATCCATGAGCTTTCATCCAATCAATGCGCAGTTTTCGATTGGAGTATCCACCTATAGGACCAAACCACATCCCCAAATCGATCCCAATTTTTTTTAGTTTATCTCTTATCGGAGCTAAACCTCGGGAAAATTGCTCCATGCTCAACTCCCAGTCGCTTTCATAAACATCCCAACCATCATCCAGCACAAAAGCATCCAGGTTTAATCCGCGTTTTTCTATCATTTCACGTCGGAAAAATTCAATAATGCGAAGAAGATTTTTTTCATTCATTTTATGTGCCGGGCTTTTCACAATCTCAGGTGCACGTACGTCGTACCAGGTGTTGTAAAGGAGGTATGGTTTTAAAGGGGCAACTCTAATCTGGTCTATATATTTCCAGAACCACTGTTTAACATAGTTATTTGGCGTAAGTGCTTCTACCACCCATTCGCTCTCAACCCAGGAAGCTCCTATCTTTTCACCAATTTCCTGGCCACAGAGAATAGTAGTTGTGTCTTTTTCATCTGACTGTACTCTATTATCAGATGTCGGATATTCCAGGCCGAAAAAAGCTCCACCTTTTCCGAATTGCATTGCAATTGGTTGACCGAATCCACCTTCTTTTATAACCGTTACCTTACCAAAAATAGTGCTCCAATTAGCCCAGATTTTATGCAAAAAATGATGCCTGAAAGAGCAATCTTTTAGGGCTATTTTACGTCTAATATAAAAGGCCTCAGGTTCAAGTTGATAAGTCAAGCGCAGATCAAAAGGTAAATCAATACCTTTGAATAATAAGTACAGCTCTCTAATACCATTTTGAAAGTTTTTTGTCTCGTGCTTTTCCAGCTGAAAATGCTTTGCAGTTAACAATAGAGGATTTTCTGCGTTATTTACTTTTCCTGGTGCTCGCCAACCCGTCCATACTATTTCCAAAGCAAAATTAGCATCGGTTACCATGGTAATATCTTTTGTACCATAACCCGATGACCATTTTGGATTGAGCATTAGTTTTTCAGAGACCAGCTTACTATTTTCAATACAAATCGACAGAATAATCCTATCACTGCTTAATGTAATTATTTCATTATTATTACCTGACGAATTCTGGAATGTAAAACAGCCAGCAATACTTGACGAGATAAAAAACAGCAATAATATGGTTATAATTATTCCAAATAACCTAAAAAATCTCATTATTATCCCTCCTGCCCTTGTCTTTTTAGTTAGCAAAATTTTTAAGAAATTAGCTGGTGTAGCGCCGAATAGCAGCTTGCATTTTTTCTTTCAATTTTTCCATTTCATCCACTAACTTAAATTGTGTCCGGCAGCGATCTAAGTTGTGGTCTTCACGATTAACTTTAAAATAAACATCTCCGTCAAGAAAATCTGCGAGAAAACGAATTCCGATTTCAAAAGTTATTAGCTTCCCGGAAAAAGCCAGATTATCTAATTCCGGATGATTTAAAAGCTCTTTTGTTTCTGCGAGATAACCGCTCACTAAGGATTCAAAAATAGGCATGCGGAAAGAGACTTTTGATAGATCTCGTTCATCTTCAGCGCCTGAATTTGCTGCTGATCGAACCATATCGCCAAAATCATAGAGGGACAGGCCTTGCATCATCGTATCAAGATCAATAATACACAAACCTTCTCCGCTTTCCTCATCGAGCATGAAGTTATTGAGCTTAGTATCATTATGTGTAACTCTTTCAGGTATTTTCCTCTGATCATATAAATCTATCAATCGTCTGACAATTGGCTCAAATCGAAAAGCAAAAGCAATCTCTTTCTTCGCTTTTTCCGCCCGATTAACAGTGTCTCGGCTAATTGCTTCCTCAAGTGCAGCAAAGCGAGCTGGTGTATTATGAAAATCTGGTATTATTTCGTGTAATTTAGGTTGTGGAAGATCTTCCAGATGGCGATGAAATTGACCCAGCATTCGAGCAGCTTGAAATGCATGCTGCTCATTGCGAATAATATTATACGCATGTCCTTTCTCTATAAATAAATAACTGCGCCAAAAATTACCTTCACTGTCTACATGGTACGTTTTTCCATCCTTTGTGAGTATGAGAGTTAAAACTCGTCTTGATATATCTTGATAATCGAGCGCACGAAGCTTCTCCCTCAGATGATTTGTAACTCGATGTATATTGCTCATTAATGCTGGAACATCTGTGAAAACCTTATTATTAATCCTTTGAAGGATATATCGTGCCTGCGTTTCCCCTTGGTTATATGTAACTGCAAAGGTGCTATTTATATGGCCTGGCCCGAAGGGAATTCCAGAAACAAAATCGCCATATATGAGAAAGTTTGAGCTTATCTTCTTCAAATCATAGTGACTGGTTTCCATATTTATCTTTTTCTCCACTCATCCTAGTAAATCATGTCATTCATTAATCAATTACAGGTACTTCAGAACCTTATTTATGATACTCTTTGGCCAAAGCTCGAACAGCAGCAATTGTTTCCATTAATGCTCTTTCCGTAACTGAAGGTGTAATAGCTACTAATCGCAGCGCAGTTTTGTCATCCAATTTTGTAATGGAAATTGAGCGTTTACCTTCTTTTTTTATTTTTTCATAAATGAATTGCTGAAGTGAGTCAAGCTCTTTCTCAGGAAAATCTTGAGGAATAACACGCAGACAAAGAACGCCCGTATCAGGTTGATGACATAATTCTATATCACCCTCTTTCTCAATATGCTTTGCAGCTTCTTTGATAGCTCTAAGAGGAGCACGCAACCTTTCTCTTATCCTGGTCATTCCTAAATAGCGCATCGATGCAACTAAAGGGAGTGCAGAAAAAGGACGAGTTGTGGGAGGAGATTTCAATCCCGGATTAGGTGCAATATCATCCTTGCGGTTAAAATATTCACCGTAAATGGACATCCGATTAAAATCTTTTTTATTTCGAACAAAAAGCAGAGAATTCGGAATGGGAACACCAAATTGCTTGTGAGGATCCCAGGTGATTGAATCTGCATATTCTATTCCAGAAAATAAATCTTTATACTCGGGTAATAAACTGAAAGCAAAACCATAGGCACCATCTATGTGCAGCCAGATATTAAATTCCTGGCATATATTTGCTATAGGCCGGATTGGATCTATTGAGCCGGTGGAGATGCTCCCAGCAGTAGCAATAACACAAAAAATATCTCTTGTTTTTTGCATGCTATAAATAGTATCGCACATGCGCTTTGCATCAATTCGGTAAGAGCTATCAACAGGTATGGAAACAAAACTTCTTTCCCCAAGCCCCAGAATTCTTAAAGCATGTCGAATCGATAGATGAGCTTCACGAGAAGTGATAACCGCGAGGCGCTTTAAATCTTCAAATCCCTGCAGCCCCCTTTCCGCTAAATCAAAGCCGTTCTGCTCCGCTTTCCGGTGAAGTGCCAAATAAAGAGCCTGTTGATTAGCATAAGTCCCGCAATACATGAAAGTGGCATCTGAGGAAGGTGATAATCCAAAAAGCCGACACAGTGCTTTGCAGCAGAGTTCTTCAAGCATCGCTCCTCCAGGAGACACCTGCCAGTTAGTTACTCCCTGATTATAGCTTAAGGCAATTCTCCCTCCGAATTCAGCGGTTTCTTCAGGAAAAAAATTATAAAACGATTGGAACTCTGGTCGGTCATAGCGCATAAGATGGGGAATCAGTTTCTCATCTATCAATCTGGATAATTCCTTTAAAGGAAGCCCTTCCTCTTGAAAATTTACAAGAATTTCCAAATCTGCTGCCACTTTTTCCAGTGAAGCAGCGGAAAAAATTTTATCAGTTTTGTGCCTATTCATTTTTTTAAACCTTTGAATAATAAATCGTTATAAATGTTTATAAATTTGAGAGATATAAATCTTATCTTCCAAAAAGCATTATTTATTAGCTATTACAAATATTCTGGTAAGCAAATTATTATATTCATACTATGCCATGCACCATTATTAATATTCTGGATTGTATCTTCTAATTTTACTTGTTGATACCTTATATTTAACCAAACCGGATGCGATGATTAAAGCACAGATTACTCCATCAAGAACTGGGGCCCCAAGTTTATCCTGTAATTGTTTATCTAATCCTGCCATTCCCGCACAACCCAGGACAATAACCTCCGCCAAATCCTCTTTAATAGCTAAATGTGCAGCATGCAAATATTTTTCCAATTCACTACACCCTTCCATTTCATCCCCTGGTGCTCTGATAGATGCAAGCATATTTGAGAGATGATATTTGTGTACCAATGCTTCCTTATTGGGAATAGAATGCTTTTCCGTTGCAATAACAGAGAATTTATGTCCCAGCATAGACGCCATTTTCATCGAAGCTTCACCAATTCCTACCACCGGCTTTTTGCTAATTTCTTTCATTAAATCAAGATTAGGGTCACAGTGACAGGCAATAATGAAGGCATCAAAGACATCCTCATTTTCTCTTATTAGCTTGATTATTCCCGGAGCCGCTTTCACTTGATCCTCATAGGTCTCGATAAAGGATGGTGCTCCGGGTATAGATTGAGTAACCACCTCAAATTCATCCTTAACATAGTGCTCCGCAGCTTTTTGAATTGCATCCGTCATATTGGAATCGCTGTTAGGATTTATAATTAATATTTTCATCGCTGTTTCCCTCAATCATTAATGAGCATATAAGGAGATTCGGGTTTTTCTTTTGCCAGCTTTTCTTCAATTACAGAATTAGAATAACTTAATAATCTCATGAACTGCCGAGAAATTTCCTTTTGAGCTTTACTATCAAACTCTCCCCTTTCTTCCAATTGTTTCTTTTTCTCTTTAATCGCCAGATAAGAATGGAGAACATCATCATCTTTATAATAAAGAATTGACCATTTTCCTCTGGTAAATTCTTCTGCTTGTAAATCGGTTATGAGAAGTGATTTTTCTAAGTATGACTGAATACCGAAGCCCTTAACAATATCATCTGAGAACTTTTTTATCCGATTATAATCCTGGGGAGAAAGAGGTGGGCTCAAAGCAAGCTTTTTAACACCACATGATACCATTTCCGCAAAACAATTAATCATATCCAATTGAAACGAAATACGATCTATTGTAAAGCCTGAATTTCCATTTCCCATGTTATATCTACTCCTTTTAATTTTGCTTTCAAATCAATAAATGATAGCTTAGCAGATATTTTTGCTTAATCAATTTTTAGTTGACGCTGATTTTATATAATTTCTCGACATATCAATAATTTTTGTAGCATATATATTCCTTGCTGAAGTATAATCTTTCATCAATTTAAAAAACACACCACTTAACGCCAGGACCGCAATTAAATTCGGTATAGCACACACACCAACGGAAATATTGGCCACTACCCATAGTTTATCAACATGGGCAACACCTGCAAATAAAATCCCCGGAATTAAATAAAGCCATTTCAATACTCGAATGGCTTTTTTGCCGAAAATATTAACCACTGCTGTTTCATAATATATAAAGAAGCCAATCTGGGTTGTGAGACAAAAGGCAAGAATGCAAAAAGATATCAAGGTCCCGGCAAATCCAACGGGAAATACCGATGCAAATGCTTTAATGAGCAACTCTATACCCGATGCCCCACTTGATAAAACACCTGTTGACAAAATGGCAAATGATGTTATTGTACAGATGACAACAGTATCAATAAATACTTCAAAAATCCCCCACATACCCTGTTGAAAAGGATGTCTGGTTTCTGCTGTAGCATGAGCCATGGGAGCCGTTCCTAAACCTGCTTCATTGGAGAGCATACCACGCGCCATTCCATTTTTAATAGCTGCAGCAATTGAGGCACCAGCGAAACCTCCAAACATAGGAGCCGGAGCAAAAGCAAAAGCGAAAATGGACTTGAATACCTCTGGTATTTTTTGATAGTTAATAATAAAAATGATGAATCCACCTATAATATATAAAAGTGACATAAAAGGTACCAGTCTTTCGCAGAATTTTCCTATTCGCTTAATTCCTCCGATGACGACAATAGCAGTTATAATTGCCATAGCACCGGTCACTATATATGGATTGAAGTTATAGCTGGATAAAAAAGCCCTTCCAACGGTATGAGCTTGCAGCAGGGAAGCGCTAAGTAATGCATTTATAAAAACACCTATGCTAAATAACATAGCAAGAGAATTCCACCCTAATCCCTTTTTTATATAATACATAGGTCCACCATGAACATTGCCTTTATCATCAATATCTCTGTAGTGAATTGCAAGGGTTATTTCCGCGGTTTTGGACATCATACTAAGAATAGCCAGGAGCCACATCCAGAAGATAGCTCCGGGTCCACCAACCGATAACGCGGTAGCCACACCTGCCATGTTTCCCATTCCTACCGTGCTTGCCAGAGCAGTTGAAGTTGCTTGAAAAGGGGTCATTTTCCCTGAATTATCAATATCCACTTTTTCAAATATTTTGCAAATAGTATTCTTTAGAACAAGAGAAAACTGCCTGATTTGAAAGAACCTCGACTTAAATGTTAAAAATACTGCAACTAAAGCAATGAAAATCATTGTCCACGGACCCCATAAGACTCTATCAATAACAGCAACAAAATCCAAAAATGCTTCTAACAAATTATCAAATCCTCCTATAATCTAATCATGCTTACCAGGTGTGATACTAAAGTCTTTAAACAGGCTACCGTTACAAAGCTTTTTTAAGTTTACGATGGAGATAGCGACCTCTTCCTTTTCTGGCTAAACATTGATCTCCATCAATAATGACTTCTCCTCGGGAAAATACCTTAACGATTTCACCTGTTATTTCCATATTATCATATGCAGTCCAATCGGTTGCCATATGTAGAGTATCCTGATTCATTAGCCACTTTTTATCAGGGTCGAAAAGCACAATATCTGCATCTAAGCCTGGAGCGAGACTACCTTTTTGATGGGAAAGCCCGAAAAGCCGCGCGGGTGCAGTTGAAACAAGCTCAACAAATCGCGATAAGGAAATTCTATCCTTTGCTACTCCTTCTGAATAAAGCAGATAAAATCTTGTTTCAATACCGGGAATTCCATTGGGACATTTATCAAAACGTTCAGCACCAAAAAGCTTTGCTTTCCAGGAATAAGCCGCATCATCAGAGCTAACCAATGATATGGGACCATACCAAAGTGCTGACCACAGCATATCCTGGGTGTGCTGATCTCTGAGTGGAGGGGAACATATCCATTTGATACCATCATCCCGCTGTAGCATCTTCTCTGTAAAAATGAGATAATGAGTGCAGGTTTCGGCAAATACATCCAGACCTTCAGCCTGTGCCTCACCAACAAGCTTAACTCCCTCGGTTGATGCCATATGAACGATAAATAGCCGTCCTCCTGTCAGTCTCGCTATATTTATGGCGCGTTGAATAGCCTTTGTCTCGGCTTCAGGAGGTCTACTTCGTGCATGATAGATGGGTTTAAACTTCCCTGCATCGATCATCTGCTGTACATTCTTTTCTATCATGTCATTATCCTCAGCATGAAGCATCAACATACCTTCAGCTTTTTTTAATCGTTCAAGGATGCTCCTTAAATCCTTATCCTCTATCATCAATCCTTCGTCTCGATAAGTCATATAACATTTAATCGTGGGTGCACCTGCTTCCACAATTTTTTTAATCTCCGCCAGCGTACTATCTGTTGGCTGAGTGATAACTGGATGAACTCCCCAGTCTATCAGAGCCTGTCCCCGAGCTTCTTTCTTCTTGTTTTCCAGAGTTTTTATCAGCGATTCACCTTCTGCCTGATTGGCGAAATCTATAATACTTGTCACGCCCCCGAAGGCAGCCGCCAGTGTGCCGGTATAGAAATCGTGGACACTAACTGTATTCATAAAATAGTCATTAAAATGAACATGTGGATCAATTGCACCAGGTAGAACGAGGAGATCCTGAGCATCGATTTCCATATCCGCTTTTAGTGCATTCAATTTTCCTATGGCTGCAATTTGTTCACCAATGATGAGAACATCTTGCTGTGAAATAGAATCTCCAAGGACAACATTTCCATTTTTAATTAATATCCTTTGCGCATCACTCATAACACAATACTTTTTATACAATAATAAAATTCATAATATAAACTTTACATACGTCCAAAATTTATATTCATTTTCCGAGTTGCTAAGTCGTGCATATTCTTAAATTTTAGTATATAGCTTAAAGTGGTAAAATCAAGAAAAATGAATAGTAGCAGAGAAACAAAAGTTCCATTCTAGGTCCTATGCAGGTATTATTCTTAATTTGGGATTACTATATTTGGTTCATCCCAAAAATGAATGCCTGATAAGGTGAGAGTTATAGATTTTTAGCTTAAAAAACTTCACCCGATATAAGAATCTACTTCCGTAATGATGCCTTAGAAAAAATATAATCCGGTATGTTAGCATTAAATTCAATGGATTCCAGCATGAATTCTGTACCTTCCCCTGTTTTCAACACATCCTTAAACACCGCTTTGGTTCCTACCCAACGATTCTGAATTTTTTTTACTTCCTTTACCTCCAGGGTTTTCAGCAGCTTGCCGCTTTTAGCATAGCGGTTTTCTTTAAGCGCGAGATAGTTTTCCTTATCCACCCAGATTTTGCGGGAATAGTAAGCAATATCAACTTTTTTGGCCTTTAGTTCAAGCACCCAGCATAGACGTTCGAGAAAAGTTTCTTCCCCTATCACCTCTGTTGTATATAAATTGCTTAATAGAGGATCTTCCATCTTATCCTCATATGACATATCCGATCCCATAATCGATTGCCGCAGCATGTGTCCGGAGATTTTTATGGTACGGTCTGTGGAGGGGTAGTATGTCCACAATTGATCCTCCAGCTTAAGCATTTTTATCCCTTTCTCTCGAGCAGGAGCGAGAAATTCGGTAAAGGATTGATCCGTCCCATGAATCCACGATTTAGACTTTATTGTTCTATTTCCACGTCTTCCATGAATGACCATCTCGGCAATAATTATCTTATTATCGGAGCCAATATTTTCATCAACCTTCTGCAAAATCATGTCTCCGGACGGTTGTTGTGCAAAAGTTGCAAAGGCTGCAAACATAGTTATGATAGTTAATACTTTTTTCATGCTTCCAACTCCTTCATTAATAGTGAAGTCTGCCGTTTATATATTCCAATTCCAGATATGGATGAACCGAGTAACGTGGCTAATAAACCTGGAATAAAACCTATAAAATAACTTGTAGAAGTTATCTTTGCTCGCATCACATCAGACATCATCAAAGAAGCATCCTTCATCGCGAATGAAATATCGATTCCTTTAACCTGTAGATAGTAGGATACAGCAAGCCCGAGTAAAGTACCAAACGATGAACCAATGAATCCAATCATTAAGGATTCAGCAATCATCGAACGATAGATGTGCCCTTTATCCTCACCAATAGCCAATCGCACTCCAACTTCTCCATAGCGCCTGAGATTACCCATAAGACCAGCATTCCAGAGCACAATAGACATTGCAATCACAAATACAACAAGCGCTATGCTGATATAAGAAGACATCAGACTGAAATAATCTCTCAGTCCCTCCTGGTCGAGCAGCGTTACCATTATGGGCGAAAACTCATCATCTTCTTTTTTATATTTATCATTAAAAGCTTGAGCAATTGCTTGAGCTTTTCCATCACGATAGAGATTATCTTTGTAGAAACCTAAAATCTCACCTGCTGAATCCTCCATATTAAGAGCGAGCTGTATGTCGGATATGTCAGCAAGCATGGCGCCCCGATCCATAGCTGTGACTCCAAAATGTATAGAACCCACTACGGTATAATTTGCTGTAGCCATGCTTCCGTACATTGTTGAGCTAATGAGGGTAGCAGTCTCTCCAGGCTGAACACCTAATTTCTGAGCAAATTCATCACTGATGAGAACCTCGCCCGGTTTTTCTGGTAAACGTCCCCTTACAATTGCGTTTTTCAAATTGAGTATTTCTTTTTCTGGACTTGATAGAGATAAAAGGTCTACTGCCAGACCTGCCATTGGTCCTTGAGCCTTTGTCTCTCCTTGCTCGTCAGGTATGTCCAATAGGCCACCGAATTTAATCCGAGTGATCCAAATAAGTTGCGGAAAATCTTTTTCTAATTCTTTCTGGAGGCTAATTATTCCAGATAAAGCTAAGTCATTAGGGATTTGATCAGCTTCTTCTGCATAAGCGCGCGACATGATTTTGATATGACCAGTGTTAAATTTAGCATTAGTCTCAATAAACATATTGAGCGCACCATTTAACCAGTTGAAAGCAAGCACAGTGAGCGCAACTCCAGCCATGACAATAAGTACCGGAAAGAAACTTCTAGACTTATCGCGAATTACTCCTTTAAATAAAAATTTGATCATGATAATTTTCCTCTTAATGCATCAGTTGGTTTAAGGTTTGCAATTCTTCGTGTGGGTATATAGCTGACTATTGTCGTTATAATGAGAATGATCGCAAAGGTACCGTAAATCAATTGGGCTGTAAAGATGGGAAAGAGCTTATCCCCAAAAGCTAAACCAAAATTCTCAATTGCTTGCGGCATACTCCAGCCATTAGTAGCGCTATACATGAGAATGGGAATACCATAAATAGCTGCAACAATAGCTGCAAGGATTCCCTGGATAACACCTTCCAAAGTAAACAACAAAATTAATTTTCCTCGCGTTAGACCCAGGGCCATCAATGTACCCATTTCTTTGCGGCGACGGAAGATAGAGAAAAGCTGTGTGTCGAAAAGAGCCAACATGGCGAGGAAAAGCAGAATTACGTACAAAATACCGGAACCGATTGTTTTTTGGTAAGCTACCGTTCTAACATCTGCGAATAAGAAATTTATATCTCTAAATATCCACGCTTTTATGGTCGGTACTTCAGTTATATTTTTCCCAATTACTATAAGAGTTGCTTCATTTTCCATACTGCTCATCTTTTGCAGTTTTTTCAGTGGTACCCAGATTTGGTTATTATCGATGCTTTGAACCGTGGTAGTCATTATCTGTGCAACTCGTGCATCTATTGCATCGAAGGTACCATATGCATCTCTCCACTGAACCGTCACATAATCACCTATGTTCAATCCTGTGTTCTTTGCCATTCGGCTTCCAATCAAAACTGGTAAATCTTCTTCATCCTCCGTCAAGACATTTGATGGTATTGATACTATTTTTTGGGTGGGATCGATTCCTTTTATAGCAATTGAGCGTATACGCCCCTTGGGATAAATTGATCCCTGAATGATTAAAATGGGTGTTGCCTGTCCTTTATCAATCATATTTTGAGAAGGCTCTGTAATCTTGCCATGTGCATCGGGGAGAGAAAACGGGTCGTATGGGTCGTACTTATTATGCCAGTATTGCCCACCGCCATATTCGGCATCTATCTGAGCCTGCTCTACCTGGTTAAACGTACCCTTAATAAATCCCTGAGTCCAAATGATGGTGACAAAAACAAATGACAGCACGATTACTTTGAGCCAGGTACGAAGCCCTGCGCCTATTACATTTCGTAAAGCCAATTTTGGAACGACCATTAATTTTTACCTCCCTCTTTCTGCTGTTTCATAAGTTCATCCTTTGCTACCTTACCATCAACCAGTGTTATTTTGCGGTCCAGATATTGCATCACTTTATGGTCATGGGTAGCAAAGATGAAAGTGGTTCCCTGCTCTTTGTTCAATCGCTCCATTATCTGCATGATATTGTGGGAATTTTCCGCATCAAGATTTGCTGTCGGTTCATCCGCTAAAATAATCTTCGGCTTTTTAACAATTGCACGGGCAATAGCGACTCTCTGACTCTGACCTCCTGAGAGCTGTGCAGGTTTGGATTGAGCTCTATCAGCAAGATGCACCCATTCTAATGCCTCCATGACCATTTTCTTTCTCTCACCGGATGTCATTTTAAGAAGCAATAAGGGAAATTCAATATTTTCGAAGACGGTATAGATGGGAAGCAAATTATAGGTTTGGAAGATGAATCCGACGTACCTGCTCCGAAATTCTGCAGCCTTCTTATGCGAAAGATGCTCTACCTTCTCTCCCATTACTTCGGTACTGCCTTCTGTTGGTGCGTCTAAAGATCCTATAATATTAAGCAGGGTGGTTTTTCCCGAACCACTTGGTCCTACCAGCCCAGCGAACTCACCTTTCTTAAAGGTGAGAGTAACGCGGTTGAGCGCTCTTAGCGGTCCATAACCCATCGGGTATGTTTTGACTAAGTCTTCTGTTTTTATTAAGAATCCATTTTTCATTTTTCACCTCCATAATTTTCAATACAATATTTATGCTTCAAAGTGGTCAAAATAAGCCTCCTAATGGTTGAAAACAACCATGAATTGAAATCCTTTGCCGGTAAATAAATTATTCATTTCTTTGCTTTGATATATAAGAAATTGTTCTGGATTCCAGAAGCCCATGATATAAAAGCTCCAGCGGTCATATGTTCTCTGCCAATTTACAAAACGATAGAGCTCGTGATTTTTCCAATCGTAGTAGACAATACCTCTAATAGTATCCATTAGTCCTAAAGGATAATTGATCAGCAAAGCCGAGAATGAGATTTGCTCACCGGAGCTAAAGGCTTCTTCAGACATTTCGAGGATAAAATGTTCGTATGCAGTATAAAGACCGTTACCTAATGCAAAAGTATAGTCTAAGCCAATGTTTAATGCCCTGCGCCAGGGGAAAGGAAGCATTGCGCTATTCTGATGTTCTAATGTCGCCTCGAACCATAGGCCGATGACTGCATCCCATTTTCCATCAATAGCAATACGATTTTCTGGAAAGGAAAAAGCACTATTCTGCTCTAAAGGTAAAAGTTCTTTATTTATTTCAGCCTGTCGGTGATGATAAGTGAAAGCAATCTCTCCACTGTATAATGGCAGTTGTAAACGCCCTCCATATTCAATGGAATTATCAGTGGTGGGATTGATTTCTAATCCTTTTGTTTCGTTATTACCATAGAGACCCCAGACCCAGATATTGGCATTATTTAAAAAATAATATCTGAATAGGAGTCCATAGACGCCATCTGTTATCTGCAAAGGATCACGGGGATCAATACGATCAAACCACATTAGTGGTCGCAGTAGAGCTGCTGTTCCAAAATTTATTTTCTGTAAACCAAGACGTGCTTCAAATTGCGAAGAAGAAAAGCGGAACCACATGCGATAGGGTTTAATATTACCATCTGTCTCCACATTATCAATAGAACGAAAATAACCAGCTCCATAGGCATTTAAAGACAATTCTACATTTAGACTATAGCTCCTGGAAATAGATTGCTCTAAGGAAAACCTTGGAATATAACGAAGTCCTAACTGTGCTTTTATATCCTCATCATTGTTAGCAGTAATCCATCCGGAAAGCATACCATGGAACTCATAAGTCTGGGAATAAACAGTAGTATTACATAATAAGGCCACAACGGATATGACAAATATCTTACAAAAATTTGATATAATCTTTACCTGCATTTTCCTACTCTCTTGGTAAAATGCCATAAAAAAAGAAGTTGGTCAGTTCAACTAATGCTTCCTGTGGTGATTCATACAGCTTAAGGAGCTGCTCATCATTCATCATTTCGAACATATGATTGAAAAAATAAAGGATAAATTCAGGCTTGATATCTCGTCTTACATTGCCCTCTTTCTGAGCAGCAATTAAATCTCTGAGTACGAGCTGTAGATTCTCTTGTTTTATTTTCTGCAGCAATGATGCAATCTCAGGTATAGAGCTATAGCTAAATTCTCCTAACCATTCTCTGCTTAAACCCTCAGTTTGATCAATCTTCATTATTATCATCTTTTTTACTTTCTCTGAAAAGGGAATTTTTTGTCTCATGATGTCTCGATATCTGGCCATTCCCTCCGCTACCATTTGATTAATAACATATTTAGCTAAATCTATTTTATCATTAAAATATTTATAAAAGGTCATCTTGCTTACAGCAGCTGCATGACAGATTTCTTCAACAGAAATTCGCTTTATCCCATGTCTGAGGAATAAATTACCAGCCGTTTTAACAATATGTTGAAATTTTTGGCTTTTGATATTTTCCTTCATTGCAAAACTCCGAACGATATTATAAATATATTACGAATAATGTTCTCTTAAACATATTCTGTATATATTTTATACTATTAGTACGCTTTGTCAAGCAATATTTTACAAAAAATTGATTTTTTATAAAAAAAAGCCATTTGGAGCATGCTCCAAATGGCCAACACAATCTTTTCTAAATATCTTATTCCATTAACAATAAGTGCTATTTCCTGATATAAGATTAGGGGAAAATACCTCTCTCCTTGTACACGGTCTCAAGTCGAGCAATAGCAGCTATGTGCGCAGCAATACGCCAATCAACTTTAAATCTATTGGCAGCATCACGCACACGTTCATAAGCGCCTACAACCTTTTTCTTCAATTTGCAATCTACCTCATCAAGCTCCCAGAACTCACTTCGCTTATTTTGAAGCCACTCGAAATAACTAACGACAACTCCACCAGAATTACAAAGTATGTCAGGAATAACATCGATTTGCTTCCTCTTTAAGGCTTTATCGCCCGCGGAATCAGTTGGGCCGTTGGCTCCTTCGGCTACGAGTTTTACGTTCAGTAAACGAGCAGTTTCATCCGTAATTTGATTCTCCAGAGCAGCGGGGATAAATATATCCGCTTTGCTGCTGAAGAAAGTTTCATGATCAATTGGCCGGGCCTTAGGATAATCAGCCACACCTCCATATTTCTTAACATAATTAGCAAGGTCATCGGCATCTATGCCTTCTTCGTTAGCAATTGCTCCAGTAACATCCTCAACAGCAATAAGCTTCGATCCTTTCCTTTCCATTAAACGTGCTGCCCAGGAACCTACATTTCCAAATCCTTGAACCATGTATGTGGCTCCATTTAAATTAAAACCATGATCATTTGCCCACTGTTCTATAAGAAAAACTATGCCTTGGCCTGTTGCCTTATTTCTCCCCCTACTTCCACCCGATTCAAGGGGCTTGCCGGTAACTACATGATTACACCGATTTCTTTCATTTGGACTCATTGTTGACATGTAGGTGTCCAGAATCCAAGCCATAATCTGGGGATTAGTATTCACATCTGGAGCGGGAATATCATATTCCGGTCCTATATTATTTCCCAATGCAAATGTAAAGCGACGTGTGATTTTCTCCAATTCTTCTTTTGTATATTCAGCTGGATCTAATTGAATCCCTCCTTTCGCACCACCAAAGGGAATATCAGTGATTGCTGTTTTCCAGGTCATCATAGTAGCAAGTGCCCGAACTTCATTTATTTCCACTAATGGGTGAAATCGTAATCCGCCTTTGAAAGGTCCCAGTGCATTGTTGTGTTGTACTCGATAACCTGTCAACATCTGGACATCACCATTGTCCATTTTTACCGGAAAATGAACAACGAGCTCATTCATTGTTTTTGCTAATATTTTACAGATATCGCGGTCAAAATTTCCAGCTTCTACAGCTTCTTCGAGTTCTTTGATTATATTTTCATAAAGATTTGTTTTTCTCGTCATAGCACTATAATATTCACAATGCCAGACCCCACCCTCAGGTTTTGGAATGGGACATGCATCACGAAATTCGCAATATCTGCATATCCCTTTATACCGACTAACATCCTCAAGTCCTGGTCTTCCAGGTTTGTGATATAATAATTTCCATTCCTTATGTTTTGGAATAATATTTGTTCTCTCTCCATTTTTTATATCTCGATTTTTGTCTTTCATTTTCGTTGCCTCCTTTCACCCATAGTAATATGCAATATCAATGCCAAAGATTCAGCTTTCTATTCAGTAGCATATAATTTTAGAAATAAAGCAGTGAAAAGTTACTAACTTATATAATAACAATAAGTTATAAGAATTAAACATATTTTGGGAAAACCATTAGATAGAAATGTTAAGAAAGGGATTGAGAGCACAGGTGGGGAATTTTGAACCAGTGGGGAAAATTTCTCCAATAAAGATTTTATCAGGACATATGTGAATTTCTGATTTTTTTCAATTTTTCTCGCAAAGTTTTACGGTCGATCCCAAGTATCTCTGCTGCCCGTGTTTTGTTATTATCCACGTTTGCTAATACGCTCAGGATATACTCAGCCTCAACTTCTGCCAGTGTTCGGTGAGGGCTAATTCCTCTAAGAGCTGAGAAGCGCATAAGTGAAGGAAGGTCTGGAACCTCTATGATTTCACCTTCGAACATAATTACAAGGCGTTGAATAATATTTTCCAATTCTCTTACATTCCCAGGCCAGTAATAGCTTTTCAAAACCTGCAAGGCATTGTCAGAAAATCGAGGGGTAGGCTTTCCCAGCTCTTTGGCATATTTAATTGCAAAATGCTGGACCAATAGAATAATGTCTTCCTCTCTATCTCTCAAAGGTGGAATATCTATGGTAATGACGTTAAGCCGATAATATAAATCTTCACGAAATGTTCCTTTTTTTACCAGGCTAAGCAAATCTTTATTGGTTGCAGCTATAATCCTTACATCTACTTTCTGTGGCTGTCTGATTCCTACCATAAAAACTTCTTTATCTTGTAGAACGCGGAGCAGTTTGACCTGCATGGATAAACTCGTCTCACTAATTTCATCCAGAAATATAGTGCCACCCTCTGCTGTTTGAAAGAATCCAGCTCTGGTTTCCGCTGCACCGGTAAAAGCTCCTTTAACGTAGCCAAAAAGCTCGCTTTCAAGCAATGACTCAGGAATGCCACCACAATTTATCGGTACGAATGGAGCTGAAGCACGTGGGCTATTATAATGGATAGCTCTGGCTACAAGGTCTTTGCCAGTACCACTTTCGCCAGTTATTAGAATTGTTGCTGAGCTTGATGCAGCTTTCTCAATGGCGTTCAAGACCTTGCGTATAGCCTTCGATTCACCAATAAGACCATGATGAATGATTGGGGATTTATGTGCTTGATTATTTGTAGATCTGCGAGTATGTAATTTATTAAGAACTCGTTTGACTGCAGAAAAAAGCTCTTCATCGGTAAAAGGTTTCGCTAAATATTCCTCAGCTCCAGACTTAACTGCTTCAACTGCTCCTTCAATCGAAGGGTAACCTGTAATCATCATCACTTCTGTATCTTTGAAGTTTTCCTGGATATGCCTTACCAGATCAAGTCCATTTACTTCAGGCATTTTAAGGTCAGTTATAACTAAGTCCATAGGCATGGATTCAAGTATTTTAATTGCCTCAATTGCTCCCGGCGCAATAGATACATGATAGCCTTCAGATTGAAGATTTCTCTGCAGCACTTCCAGTGTATCTGGGGAATCATCCACTACAAGGATATGCTCCTTCTTTTCAGTATTGGTCAATTTAATCTCTCTCCTTAATACTACTCGACTCTTTTTGTGGTAACTGAATCTCAAATGTTGTACCCAGACCTTCCTTACTTTTAACCTTAATAAAGCCCCCATGTGAGGATACAATTCCATGCACTACTGCCAAACCTAAGCCAGTCCCCTGTCCTACACCCTTGGTGGTAAAGAATGGGAGGAATATTTTTTTCTTGATATTCTCACTCATACCGACACCTGTATCTTGAATAATAATCGAGACATGCTCATTAGTAGCTTTAGTCTTAATTTTCAATTCACCTCCGTCTGGCATTGCCTGGATTGCATTGACAACAATATTTACCAATATCTGAGTGAGCTGAGCCGGGTCTGCGGTAACATCTGGAAGGTTCTTGGAAAGTGAACGTGCTACTTTTATTCCTTCTTTGGTGCATCTCGATTCAAGAAAATAGAGGCTTTCTTCTACAATCTTATTCAAATTGACTTGTGTTTTTTTCGGAGGAGCTTGCCGCGCGAATAACATGAGTTTTTTAACAACTTCTCGTGCGTGAAGTGAAGCTTTGATTATTTTTTCAATGTCCTGCTTTACCTGTTCAGATAGGTCCGAGTACTTATTTGCCAGTTGAGCGAAGCCGAGAATGCTGCCAATAGGTTCATTTAATTCATGGGCTATTCCTGCTGAGAGCTGTCCGATAGTTGCCAGTCGATCAGCGTGTCGAAGTTGTTCTTGAAGCTTTATTTTATCCTCCTCGCTTTCCTTGCGTTCAATGATGAGTGCCACTTCTCTGGCAATTATATTAATAAGAATGCGCTCCTCTTTAAAAAAAGGACCTTCATCAATTTCCATTTTCTTTTCAGCATAAAAAACCTCAACAGTCCCCCTTTTTTCTCCATTCACAATAATATCTGCCGATTGCTTCTGCTCACTCTCTCGAAAGCGTGGTGTGATATAAACATGGTCATCTAAAATAATCCGTGCAGACGCAATCTCCTGGTATAACCAAGCTGGAGGAAGAAGCTCAACAATACCTTGCAGAATCTCTTTTAGTGAAATTCCAGGACGTTCAACCAGCTTAGCTATACTATAAAGGCATGTTAGCTCTTTAACTCTTTCTCTGAGTTCTACCTGCGAACGTCGAAATTCCAGAGCAAATTCAAGCGACTGAACGATAACCTCGTAGAACTCAATCTCTTCCCTGGTAAAAAAATCAGAACGCTTGCTCTTCAATTGCAATAAGCCAATGTTCTCATTTTCAACAGAAATCGGTATCAAAGCATATGATTTATAATCTCTGTCTGTGAAAGATTTTTTAATATCCTCTATACTACCTCTTTTTGTGAGTGAAGCAAATGAACTCATCATATCACCTGTCCAGAAGCTCCCATTTTTGGTAATAAATGGTAAAGTCGGATCAAATCGTCCAAGAAAAATATCCATGCATATTCGTTCCACATCTGAGTCTTTCTTTGTAACAAGGATAAGCCTACCATTTTCATCCTTTTTTTCGGGCATGATTTCAAATTTAAAGGGATGTTTCGCAGAGAGTATACGTTCTATGCGATAGTATCTTTCACGTTCTTTTACCCATATTTCTACTGAATCACATTCAGAAAATTCTATGAGTATTTTGGATAATTCATGAAAAAAATCAACTCTCAGAAGGCCATGCAGTGCAAGGTACATTATCCTATGGCAAAGCGAGGAGAAATCTTTTAGCGCATAATGAAAGTATGCTTTGATATCAATCTGTTTAGATTTACTTTTCTTCATTTCTAATTATTATATTATCATAATTTAGATTGTCAATATACTAGTGTTAGGGCTAAATTTGCATTATTTGTTTTGATTAAAAAATTAGATAATTAAATTGAAGAAGCTAAATCAAATGAATATCTTTAATTTATTAATTAATTTAAGAGGTTAGTTTGTCATTAAATATCGTTATCTATATAAGAAACTGTACTGAGGATGCTGTTAATTTTTTTTTGATAGTAACCTCTCTATCTGATTTTCAGGATAGCTGAGGAGGCGACCGAACCTTCTGGCAATGTTCTTCCGTGCTTCGCCATCATATTGTCCAATTTTAATAAGTTTCTGCTTCTCCGCTTTTAATGCTATATTTTCGTTTTTTATTGGTTCCAGTTATTCATACCGTAATGCTTCCACGGGATTGGCTAATGCTGCCTTAATGGCCTGGTAGCTCACAGTCAATAGAGCTATTATCAATGCCAGAAGAGCGGAAATAATGAAAGTAACTATTCCAATATTTGTCCGGTAGGCGAAATTCTGCAGCCAGCGATGCATGGCATAATAAGCAACCGGCCAGGCGATGATGTTCGCAATAAGTACCCATTTAGTAAAATCTTTGGTAAGAAGCAGAAGAATATCGGATATAGTTGCTCCCAAAACTTTTCTGATGCCGATTTCCTTTGTTCGCTGCTCTGTAGTAAAAGAAGCCAAACCAAACAATCCCAGACAGGAAATTAATATTGCCAGAAAAGTGCCGTATCTGACAAGATGACCTGTCAGTTGTTCAGCTTTATAAAGTCTATTCACCTCTTCATCGAAAAAACGATAGACAAAGGGATCATTTGGAACAAATTCTTTTATTTTACTTTCAATGAATTGCAAGGTTTTCGGAATGTTGCTTGATTCGATTTTGATATACATATAGTTGGCCATATACTTTTGTATTCTCTCGATAGACTGGATTACAAAAGGCTTGATCTCATGGTGAAGGGACTGTGTATGAGAATCTTTGATCACTCCTATAATTGTTCTTGAGTTTTCAAGTTTAGATCCCGGGCGCCAGGTAATCTTTTTCCCTATAGGATTTTCCAATTGCATTGCTTTTATCGCTGCTTCGTTTACTACACAAGCATCAGATGAATCAGTAGGAAATTCTCTTGAAAAAAATCTTCCCTGAGCCATTTCCATTCCAAATGTCTCTAAAAAATCAACGTCCACATAGTTATCGCCTATGATGAAATCCTGATCGGTCGTTCTCCCTGTCCAGTTCATAGCAACGGTGCTCATCGAGCTTTCCCATTCGACAGGGCTAAATGCAGAAAAGGTTACGCTTTTAATATCTGGACTCTTAAGCAGCTCATTTTTGACTGCCTGAATTTTCTGTTTCAGCTCACCCATTGACTGCAAAACAATGATATGTTCTTTTTTGAATCCCAGGTTTCTATTCTTGATATAATCCAGTTGTTTATAAATAAACAAAGCACACACAATAAAAAAGATGGAAAGGGAAAATTGAGTTAGGACAAGTAGCTTTCTAAGAGAAAAAGCTTTTGAGCGACCTATCGATTTTCTACCAGATTTTCTTTTTAAGAGAAGCATCCACGAAGATTGCCCCTTGAGCACAGCAACAGGATGGAAGGAGGAAAGATAGAAAGCTGGATAACTGCCAGCAAAGATACCTGTTATTAATGCAATAACAATTAAACTCAAAATAAATCCTCCGGAAAATCTCAGGTCTAACTGCGTGCCCAGTATTGAGTTAATCGATGGCAGGATGAGTTCAACAATGACAAGAGCTAAAAGAAGTGCAAGAAATGACAGGAAAACAGATTCATTTAAAAATTGCTTGATGAGCTGTAAGCGGCTCGAGCCCAGAACCTTTCTTATGCAGATTTCTTTGGATCTCTTCTCAGATCGTGCTGTGGATAGGTTCATAAAATTTATGCAAGCAATGAGCAGAATAATTAGTGCCATGGCAGAGAATATATAAACATAGGTGATCTGCCCACCTCCTCCTGGGGCATAAAGGTGGATTTTCTTTAAGGGCTGCAGGTGAAGAACATCTTGACTTTCTGGTCTATGTGTTATTAAGACATTAAAAATTTTGCTGCTTACTTCTTGAAAAGAGCTGTTTTCATGAAGCATCACATAGATGTAAACAGCATTATTCTCCCACGTTTTCATCCACTGATAGCTGATTTCAAAAGGTATCAAAAAATCAAATTGGATGTGTGAATTTTGAGGGATGTTTTTCATTACACCAGTAACCTTTAAATCAATTCCTTCTGAAAACACATAATATGTTATCGTCTGTCCTAAAGGATCATCATTCCCAAAAAATTTCTTTGCCAGATCTTCTGTTATAACAATAGAATAAGGATCAATGAAGGCTGTTTTTGGTTCTCCCTTCATGAAGGGGAAAGTAAACATCTCAAAAAATGCTGGATCCACATAGCTCCCTGTACTCAGGAAGCTCTTCTCACCCACTGATATTTTCTTCTGCCAATGCTTGTAGTTTGTGGCTTTGATGATTTCCGGATAATTATCTTTTAAATATGCTGCAAGAGTACCTGGTAAATAGATAGCATGCCCCTCATAGTTCTCATTAGTATAGTAGACTCTGTAAAGTTGATCGACATTTTCATGAAATCTATCATAACTCAACTCATGCTGCACCCATAATAGAATTAATATACAGCACGCCATCCCAACAGCCAGGCCGGATATGTTAACGAATGAATATAACTTATGTCTGATTATGTTCCTTAAAGCAATTTTCACATAATTTCTTAACATAGCTCAGATCTCCTAATAGTCTTCAGTTCTTAGTTTTCAGTTCTCAGTCTTCAGTTGGAAAGCTAAAATTAACTATTATACTGGCGACTGAAAACTGCCAACTGATAACTGATAACCAATAACCGACCACTAAAAACTGACCACTGATAACCGACAACTGACAACTGAAAACTAATTCTATTCATATCTCAATGCCTCTATAGGATTGGCTAATGCTGCTTTGATGGATTGGTAGCTAACTGTGATAAAAGCAATAATTATTGTGAGAACAGTAGATAATATAAATGTGAATAGCCCAATATTCGTTCGGTAAGCGAAATTTTGCAGCCAGCGATATATGGCATAATAAGCCACTGGCCAGGCGATGATGTTGGCAATCAGCACCCATTTGGCATACTCTTTTGTAAGATGCATAACAATGTTAGGCACAGTAGCACCAAGCACTTTCCTGATACCTATCTCTTTTGTTCTCTGTTCGATAGAATAAGAAACCAGTCCAAAAAGTCCCAGACAGGAGATAAATATTGACATACCTGAAAACAAATTTAGAACTATCCCAACCCGCTCTTCATCTCTATATAGTCTATCAATAGTTACGTCCAGGAAGTTATATTTTAAAGGAAATTCCGGGATAAACTTTTGCCATGTAGTTTCTAGATATTTCATGGTATTGGGAATATTACCTGGTTTAATTCTTATATAGAGACGAAGGACATGTTCAGGTGAAATTCTGAGTATTAAAGGTATAATTTCACTATGAAGAGATTCGAAATGATAATTTTTGACACAGCCAATAATAGTACCCTGATTGCCCCATACTGATAGTTGTTCCCCCACAGGAGAATCCATTCCCATTGCACTGGCTGCTGCCTCGTTTATAATATACGCGGATGAGGTGTCAGAGGTGATTTCTGGGGAAAAATCTCTACCCTGAATTATTTCCATTTGAAAAGTATCAATATAGTCATGATCAACTGCACCAATGCACATTAATATTTGACTATCGGGATTTTTGCCCCTCCAATCTATGGCAGTTGTTGTGACTCCCTGTCTATACATGTTTAAGCTTGATGTGGTAACGCCTAAAACATCCGGATTTTTCAATAATTCATTTTTTATCGATTCTACATTGGGTTTGAACTCTTCTCTTAAAGAAATGTAGACCATATGCTCCTTGTCAAAGCCCAAATTTTTATTCAGCATATAATCAGTCTGTTTATTGACGAAAATTGTACCTATCAACAACATAATCGTCAGAGCAAATTGGAATACTACCAGCACTTTTCTTAATGGGGATTTCCCACTCATACTTGCGCTTGAACCTTTTAATACCTCTGTCGGTTGAAAGGATGATAGGAACAGAGCTGGATAGCTGCCCGATATAATCCCGGTAAGCAGCGCTATAGCAATTAAACCCAGAAGCATATATACATTTTCAAAAAGACCAAATGTTAACTCTTTTTCTGTCAGATGGTTAAAAGCCGGCAGGACTAACTCAACCATAACAATAGCAAACAGGAGAGCTATAAAGGAAAAAAGAATTGATTCACCAAAAAATTGTCTGATAAGGTCACTTCTGCGTGCACCAACCACCTTTCTAACACCGACCTCCTTTGCTCTATTGCTTGAGCGGGCAGTTGCAAGATTCATGAAATTAATGCAGGCGATTATTAATATGAAAACAGCAATGACGGAGAAGCTATATACTAATATTCTATCTAATTCATTAAAGAGGTGATGCTCAGTCAAAGGAAAGAGATATAATTCAGCATAATTATTTTCAATATGATTATCAAGATAGCGGGAAATCTTTTCATTCACGATATTCGGTTCTATATTCTTCGGCAGTAATATATACGTAAAAATGGCATTCAATTTCCAATTATTTGGATCATACCAAACAGCAAAATTTTTAAACCGATCAAAGGGAATGAAAAAATCGAATCGGAAAAGGCTATTATGCGGAATATCCTTAACCACGCCTGTTACTGTAAAATCATATTCGTTATTCATAGTAAGAGTCTTGCCCATCGGATCATCATCACCGAAATATTTTTTGCTCATCTCTTCTGTCATTACAATGGAAGATTCGCTGGAAAAAGCTGTTTCAGGATTGCCTTTAATAAAGGGAAAGGTAAATATATCAAACAGGGAAGAGTCAACAAAGAAGACTCTATTCTCATAGAAACTATTTTCACCATATCTCAATAACAATTCGTCTGATATTCTTGCAATTCTTGTTGAATTTATTATTTCTGGAAATTCTTCTTTAAGCGCTGCTGCAAGAGGAGGAGAGGTCACTGCTACCTCAATATCTTCTCCTTCAGATAAATGGAACTTTTGCGTAACTCGATAAATCTCATCTGCGTTTTCATGGAATCGATCATAGTTCAGCTCATCCTGAACCCATAAAAGGATCAAAATACAGCAGGCAATACCTACAGCAAGACCAGATATGTTGATAAAGGTATACCCTTTATTTCTTATTATGTTACGAAAAGCGATTTTCAAATAATTTTTTAACATAGCTCAGATCTCCTAATAGTCTTCAGTTTTCTGTCTTCAGTTTTTAGTTTTCAGTTTTCGGTTCTTAGTCTTCAGTTTTCAGCTAATAGATTAAAATCATATATTATACTGATAACTGAAAACTGACGACCGACCACCGGAGACCGACCACTGACAACTAACGACTAACAACTAATTTACTCATATCTCAATGCCTCTATTGGGTTTGCTAAAGCTGCTTTGATGGATTGGTAGCTCACGGTAGCTAATGCAATTAAAAGGGCGAGAGTCGCTGATAGGATAAAGGTTACTATTCCAATATTCGTCCGATAAGCGAAGTTCTGCAGCAAGCGAGACATGGCATAATAAGCCACGGGCCAGGCGATGATATTGGCAATCAGCACCCATTTAACAAAGTCTTTAGTTAGCAATAAAAGGATATTCGGAACCGTAGCTCCCAGTACTTTCCTGATACCAATCTCTTTGGTCCTCTGTTCAGTGGAAAAAGAAGCCAGGCCCGAAAGTCCCAGACAAGAGATGATTATCGCCATGATGGTAAAATATTTGAAAATTATTCCAATCCTTTCTTCAACTCTATAAAGATTATCAAGTGATTCTTCTAAAAAATGATACTCGAAGGGATATTCCGGAACATATTTTTTCCATATAGAATTTAATTCACTTATTGTGTTAGAGATGTTATCAGATTTAATTTTTATACAAATATCTGAATATAAATCAGGTAATATTGCTAATATCAAAGGCTCAATTTCTTTATGAAGTGAATCAAAATGATAATCTTTCACAACCCCGATGATAGTACCCTTTGTATCCCATAATGAAAATTGTTTTCCAATGGGATGTTCAATTCCCATCGCTTTTATGGCGGCTTCGTTTAAAATGAATCCTGCTGAGGAGTCTGTTAAAAACTTTTTTGAAAAAGCTCTGCCCTTTATTATTTGCAATTTAAAAGTATCAATATAATCATAATCAACTGAAGCAACGTTCATTAGCACTTCGTCTTCAGGATTTCTCCCTTCCCAATCTATTGAACCGCTTGTTGATAAAGTAGAACCGGTAGGTAGTTGGCTTGTTATAGCAACATGTGATACATCAACTTTGCTCAATAAATCATTTTTCATTGCTTCATATTTGTGGTTCAAATCCCCTCGTATTGGCATATAGATAACGTGTTCTTTTTCATAACCTAAATTTTTATTCCGCATATAATTAAGCTGTTTGTAAACAGACATAGTTCCTATCAACAAAATAATGGTGATGGTAAATTGGAATAGGATGAGGGTTTTTCTTAATGAGAAGCTTCTTCCGATCTTTGTCGTTGATCCTTTTAAGGTTGTAACCGGATGAAATGATGAGAGGAAAAAAGCCGGATAACTTCCAGATAACAATCCAGTAATGATGGTGATAAAAATTAATACAAAAATTATATATATATTATTGGCTAAATTTAATGTTAGTTCTTTACCAGATAAATCATTAAATATGGGTAGAAATAGTTCGACCAAAACAACCGCAAATATCAAAGCAATAAAAGATAAAAAAATCGATTCCCCGAGGAATTGCGTTATCAAATTGCCTCTATGAGCACCAACTACCTTTCTCATACCAACCTCTTTTGTTCTCATGCTTGAACGAGCAGTTGCCAGATTCATGAAATTAACACAGGCGATTATCAATACAAAGAGCGCAATAATTGAAAAAATGTATACATACTTAATATCGCCTCGACCTCTAATGTCAGCCGTTAAATCTGAATAAAGGTGAATTTTTGTCAGGGGTTGAAGGAATAAGGCAGTAGTATTATCATCAGAGCGCTTATCAAGATAACGACTTATTTTTTTGTTCACTGTTTTAAATTGTATATTCTTTTGTAGTAATAGGAATGTATAATATCCGTAAGTATTCCATTCGTCGAAAATTAGCCCCGAATTCGTACAGATATCTTTGTAGATTTTCATAGGAATGAAGAAATCTAATTTTAAATGGGAATTATGGGGGATATTTTCGATAATACCCGTTACTGAAAGATTATATGTATTATTATAAACAATCGTTTTACCTATGGGATCGTCAGTGCCAAAGTATTTATTTGCTATATTCTTGGTAATAACTATAGAATAGGGATTAGAAAGCGCAATTTTCGAATCACCTTTTATAAATGGAAATTTAAAAATGCGAAAAAAGAATTCATCTGTATATACAACACCCCTTTCATAAAAAGAGTTATCATCATATTTAAAGAGACCTCCCCTTGTTCTGGATATTTTGGTTGAATATATTACTTCTGGATATTCTTTTTTAAGCGCCGCTGCCAGTGCTTCGGGGGTTACTGCAAATTTATCGACACTTCCATCTGAATACTGCGATTCTCCGGCAACTCGATAAATATTATCGGCATTTTTATGGAATTTGTCATAGCTCAGCTCGTCTTGAACCCACAGAAGAATTAATATGCAACATGCCATCCCTATTGCAAGACCGGTGATGTTTATAAATGAATATCCCTTATGTCTTCGAATATTTCTCAAAGCGATTTTTATATAATTTCTTAACATAACCAAATCCCCTTAAAGTCTCCAGTTTTTTGTATTTAGTTTTCAGTTTTTAATTATCAGTCTTCCGTTTTCAGTTAAAAATTTAAAATCGTCTATTATACTGGCAACTGACCGCTGACAACCGACCACTGACAACTGACGACTGACAACTAATCTCATTCATATCTCAATGCCTCTATTGGATTTGCATAAGCGGCTTTCAGTGCATGATAACTCACAGTAATTAATGCGATGACTAAAGCAAGAGCCGCTGCCACTATAAAGGTCAAGAGCTCAATATTTATACGGTACGCAAAACCCTCAAGCCAGCGGTTCATAGAGTAATATGCCACGGGCCAGGCAATAATGTTCGCTATCAAAACTAAAACGGTAAATTCCTTCGTTAGCAAATATACAATACCTGACACAGTAGCTCCGAGGACTTTACGAATACCGATTTCTTTCGTGCGTCTTTCAGTATTATAGGCTGCGAGGCCAAACAACCCTAAACATGCAATAGCTATTGCTATAATGGAAAATGTACTAATTATTTTAGAAGTTTGCTCCTCCCCTATATATAATCTATTAATCTCCTCATCTAAGAATGAAAACTGGAAAGGATAGTTTGGTATAAGTTCATTCCATGTTTTTTCCAGAAATTTAATAGTTTCAGGCCTGTTATGCGGTTGAATTCTCACCGCCAGCTCACTAAAAAGCGGCGGATAATAGAATAAAGCTGCTGGTTCAATATTTTCATGGAGAGAGGCGATATGATAGTCTTTTGCCACACCTATAATAGTTCCCTCTAATCTATCGACACCAATCATAAATTTTTTCCCAAGAGCCTCTTCCGGAGAGGAAAAACCCAATTTTTTACGTGCAGCCTCATTCACAATAAAAGCCTTCCTGAAGTGGGTGGAAAATTCTTTATCAAATTTCCTTCCGGTGACCATTTCTATACCGAAATTATCGATATAATCAAAATCAACAAAATTCATATTTATAAGGAAGTTCGCCCTATCCTTCAATCCATCAGAAGATAATACATTGACTACAAAGGAATTATCGCTTATCGGGGTCTTGAAGCAAGCTGTAACTCCAAGCACATGGGGGTGAGTCATGTACTCATTTTTCAATGTTTCATATTTGCTCCTCACGGATTCATCAAAAAGTGGCAAGACAATAGTATTCTCTTTATCGAAGCCAAGGTGAGTGTCTCGCAAAAAATGTAATTGTTGCGCAACAATAAATGTTCCAATGATTAAAGCTATGGAAATAATAAATTGCATGACAACGAGAACCTCTCTCGAAAATAATTGCCCGAAAGAACTTCTCCCCATATTTTCTAATCCCTTCAATACCTTAATTGGCTTATACCTGGATAAAAATAATGCAGGGTAAATACCGGAAATAATCCCGACAATCAAAGCGAGAAAAAATATTGCAGCTAGAAAGAGCATATTATCTTTATAAACAAATTCTATGGATTTACCCACAAGCGAAGAAAAGGGGGAGAGAAAAATCTCAACAAAAACTAAAGAGAGAAACAACGACAATATCGAAAATAGAATGGACTCCCCCATGAACTGCTTTACCAGTTGCATCCTTCCTGCACCCAAAACTTTCCTGATGCCCACTTCCTTTGCTCTTTTCGAGGAATAAGCGGTAGCAAGATTTACATAATTGATACCGGCAATACCTAAAATGAAAAAGCCAATAATGAGCAAAATAACAAGGTTGGAGACATAATTATTTGGCTCAATTTCACTTTCTATATGCGAACGCAGATGAATATCAGTGAGGGACTGGAAGAAAATTTTTCTGGAGAGACCTCTCGGTTTATGATGCCTCATTATGAAGGGTTCTGTTTTGCGGTCAAACTCTTCAATATTGACATCATTCGCAAAAAACACATAAGTATATAATGGAGGAAAAGCACCCCACTCATTTAAATCCCAACCGACTATATCCTCATTAAGAGCTTCGAATGAAAAAACAAAATTAAAATGAAAATGAGAATTGACCGGAACATCATCAATCACACCGGTAATCTTAAAATTGTATTTATTTCTATAGCGTATTACTTTACCTATTGGCTCTTCATTGCCAAAATATTTCTCTGCCATCGAAGAAGTAATGACAACCGAGCTGGGATCTTCCAATAAAGCTGAAGTGCTTCCTTTGATAAGGGGAAAAGAAAAAATCTCAAAAAAACCAGGATCAGCAAATATTAAACCGTCTTCAACAAACTTTTTGTCTCCGAACTGAACTATATTCCCATCATCATAAAATATTCTGGTGAAGTTTTTAATTTCAGGATACTCTGTTTTTAATACAGGAGCCAAAGGAATCGGATTCAAAGCCATATAAGATTTACCTTCAGGCCTGGTAGTTTCAATGGCAATACGATATATTCTATCCGTATTTGAATGAAATCTGTCATAACTGAGTTCTTGCTTCACATACAATACAATCAGCAGGCAGCATGTTATGCCAATAGAAAGACCTAAAATTGTTATTACTGAGTATGCCTTCCGCCTTAATAAATTTCTAAAACTAACTTTTAGATAATTTTTTAGCATCTTATATCCTTTATAAAATTTTTAAAATTATTCATACCTCAAGCTCTCCACTGGATTAGAAAATGCGGCTTTTATTGCATGGTAGCTTACCGTGATAACGGTGATAAATAGAGCCGAAATTGCTGCTACTATAAAAATCCAAATGCCGATGTTAATGCGATAAGCATATACTCGAAGCAAACGACTCATGACAAAATAAGCAATGGGCCAGGCGATGATGTTGGCAATGAGCACCCATTTGGTAAATTCTCTGGTAAGAAGCAGAAAAATATCTGATATAGTTGCTCCCAGGACTTTTCTGATACCTATTTCTTTTGTTCTTTGCTGAGACATAAAAGAAGCTAATCCGAATAAACCAAGGCATGAAACAAAAATTGCAAGGAAAGTAAAATATTTGACCACTGTACCTATTTTCTGTTCGCTTTTATAAAAATTAGCAATTGTTTCATCAAGAAACCTATATGGGAAAGGGTAACCACTGATATAACTACCTACATATTTATTCCATTTATTCTCTAAAAAGCTGATGGTCTCTGAAATATTCTCCGAATTAACTCTGATACAAATAGGTGCTTCTTCCTCACGGATTTTTAATATTACAGGTGCAATCTCATTGTGAAGGGAACGATGATGAAAATTTTTGATAACTCCAATTACTGTGCCTTCGTTACCTCTAAGCCACAAGCGTTTTCCCACAGGAGACTCATCACCCATTGCCACTGCCGCAGCTTGGTTAATAACATAATTTGAGGCCTCAGTTGAATAATCTTTTGAAAAAAACCGTCCTTGATTTATTTTCATTTTGAACGTTTCTAAATAATCACAATCTACCTGAGTAACCCCCATAATAATTTCTTCATGAGGATTTTTGCCTTCCCAATTGATATCTGTAGTTGCATCTGATCCTAAAGCTGGAGGAAATGACATGGTTATGTTTAATACATTAGGATTTTGCAATAATTCATATTTAATAACTTCATAGTTATCTGGATTGTGAAATGCTCCATGACCAGGGAAATAAATAAGATTCTCTTTATCGAAACCTAAATCTCTATTTCTAATATAGCGGAGTTGGCTGTAGATAACAGCTGTTGCTATGATGAGGATAATTGTAAAGCAGAATTGGGCTATTATAAGGATTTTTCGTATGTACGCTCCATGACTCTTACCTACTTTGCTAATACCCCTTAATATATTTACCGGTTTAAATGATGACAGAAACACAGAAGGATAAATGCCAGAAAGGATTCCAGTAATTAGTGCTATGCCAATTACTCCAAAAATTATGAATATATTACTGGAAAAATCTAACCTGATCTCTTTTCCCGATAGAGTGTTAAAGGCCGGAAGAAAGAGCTCTACCAAAGCAATTGCAAATATGAGCGCAATAAAAGATAAGAGAATCGATTCCCCAAGAAATTGCTTAATAATGTCTGTTTTGTCTGCACCAACTACTTTTCTCATGCCAACTTCTTTTGCCCGTTTGCTTGATTGGGCAGTCGCGAGATTTACAAAATTGATGCAGGCAATTATTAAAATCCATAAAGCGATTAAAGAAAAAATGTATACATATGTAATGCTGCTCTTTTGATAGTTGTCAAGGTCCATTTGATAATTCGAACGAAGATGGATGTCTTTTAATGGTTGAAGATATATCTTAGAATTTAGTTTAGGATTATGTTTTTTTACTACGCCAGAGATTTTTTTGCTCACATCCTCTCCTGAAGTATTCTTTTGCAGCTGAACATAGGTATAATACATAACTCGTTCCCAGTTATTAAAATTATCATGCCAAAAATCCGTCATATTAATTATGGGGAACATAGCATCAAACTGAATGTGAGAATTTGGCGGTATATTTTTTATTAAACCGGTTACATGAAATTCTTTATCATGTATTTTAATTACTTTACCAATAGGCTCCTCATCGCCAAAATATTTCTTAGCCATATCCTCGGTTATCACTATAGAGAGCGGGTCCAATAAAGCAGTTTTCGGATTACCCTTTAAAAAAGGAAAAGTAAATATTTCAAAAAAGGAAGGATCAGCAACGGCTAACAAATCATTCAGAAAATTCTTATCTCCAGATTTCACATGCCAATGATCGAAACCCTGAAATCTTGTAAAATTAATGATTTCTGGATATTCCTTAACCAGAGTAGGGCCAAGGGGATTAGGTGTCCGCGCTAAACGAGAAATTTGATCTCCAATCTGAAGGTCCCCTACTACTCTGTATAGTTCATTCTTGTTTTCATGAAATTGGTCAAAGCTTAGATCATTCTGAACATACAAAATCATTAGAATACAGCAAGCTATTCCCACTGAAAGACCTGCTATGTTGATAAATGAGTATCCCTTATGTCTGATTATGTTCCTTAAAGCGATTTTTAAATAATTCTTTAACATTTTTTATATCTTCAAAAATATATGTTGTATAAACTATTCATATCTCAATGCCTCTATTGGATTGGCATAAGCGGCTTTAAGTGCATGATAACTCACAGTAATTAATGCGATGACTAAGGCAAGAGCTGCTGCCCCTATAAAGGTCCATAATCCGATATTTGTACGATAGGCAAAATTTTGCAGCCAACGAGACATGGCATAATAAGCCACGGGCCAGGCGATGATATTGGCAATCAGCACCCATTTGGTAAAATCTTTAGTCAAGAGTAAAATTATGTTTGGAACCGTAGCTCCGAGTATTTTTCTGATACCAATCTCTTTGGTTCTCTGTTCAGTTGTGAAAGAAGCCAAACCAAAAAGTCCAAGACAAGAGATGAATATGGCTAGAAATGCAAAATAGCGAAAGATGTTACCTAAACGTTGCTCTGTTGAATAAAGATTATCGATAGCGTCATCGAGAAAATGGTACTCAAAAGGATAGTTCGGGGCAAATTTTTTCCATTTATTTTCTAAAAAAGAGACTGTTGCATGAATATTTTCAGCTCTTGTCTTCACAATTATGTAGCTATAATAATTAGCAATCCGCAATATAAGAGGCTCTACTTTTTTGTGGAGAGATTTAAAATGGAAGTCTTTCATCACTCCGATGATAGTGCCTTTACTACCACGAAGAGAGAACCACTTATCGACAGGTTCCTCCATGCCCATAAACGCCGCAGCTGTTTCGTTGATGATGTAATTTGATCCATCAGTAGAAAATTTATTCGAGAAATCTCTTCCCTTAACTATTTCAATATTGAAAGTTTTTACAAAGTCAAAGTCTACTGTATAGAAATTTATCTCTCTTTTATCATTTGGGTCTTTACCCGGCCAATCCAAACCGCCCCATGAGTGTATTGTATCAGTTGGCAAATCGGAAGATATGGTAACTCCCAAAATATCTGGATTTTGCAATAATTCGCTTTTTACAGTTTCCAAACTTTTCGAAATTCCTCCGGGCGGAATCGGCAAATAAATGATATGTTCCTTTTGATAACCGAGGTTTCTGTTTCTCATATAATTAAGCTGTTTATAAATAATTATCATTCCTATTATTATCAGAATTGAGAGGGAGAATTGGATTACAACCAGAAGCTTTCTTAACACCATTCCTTTTATGCGAGTTTGCATAAAATCTCTTAATACCTTTACCGGTTGAAAAGAGGATAAAAATAAGGCGGGATAACTTCCGGCCAAAATTCCTGCAAATAATGCTATACCAGCTAATCCTGCAATAATCTTTATATTACTTGAAAAATTTAATGTTAGCTCTTTTCCTGAAATAGAATTAAAAGCTGGTAAAAATAGCTCAACTATAGTTATAGCAATTAGGAGTGCAAAAAATGATAGAAGAATAGACTCTGCGAAAAATTGTTTAATAATATCGGTTCGGTGAGCGCCAATCACTTTTCTCACACCGATCTCTACTGCCCGGTTACCTGATCGAGCAGTTGCCAGATTCATATAATTGATACAGGCGATGATCAAAATAAAGAATGCTATCGCCAAGAAAAGGTAAATGTATTTTATATCACTATTTCCAGACACATCATATTGAACGTCGGAAAATAGATGTATACGTGTTACTGGTTGAAGATATAGAATCCTGGACGATTTTGCATCATGTTTTTTGTGATAGTTAGATATTTTCTTCTCCGCTTCTTTCGCTTGAATATCCTTTTTTAACATGACATAGGTGTAGTAGGAATTATCTCCCCAGTGGTTTAAATCCTGCCCAAATTGCTCAAGTAAAGTTAACGGCACCAGAAAATCGAATTGAAGGTGAGTATTTTGCGGGATATTTTTAATAACCCCAGTAACTGAAAAATCAAACCGGGTGTCAACAGCAAGTGTTTCGCCTATTGGATCCTCATCACCAAAATATTTTTTTGCCATCTCTTCTGTTATCACCAAAGAAAATGGTTGTGAAAGCGCTGTTTCAGGATCACCTTTAATAAAGGGAAAAGTAAACATATCAAAGATTGAAGGGTCAGCAAAGAAACCTCTATTTTCATAAAATATATTTTCACCATACTTTAAAAGGGTTCTTCCAGCATCCCGGACCCTGGTGGAATTTATTATGTCCGGGAAATCTTGCCTAAGTGCAGGAGCCAGCGGAGGAGGGGTCGGTGCATATCGCGATGTTTGTCCATCCGAAAAATGCTGCTCATCAATTACCCTATAAAGTTCTTTTGTATTCTCATGGAATTTGTCGTAACTCAGCTCATGCTGCACCCATAATAGAATTAATATACAGCACGCCATCCCAACAGCCAGACCGGATATGTTGATAAATGAATAACCTTTATGTCTTATGATTTTTCTTAAGGCAATCTTTAAATAATTTTTTAGCATAACCAAACTCCTTAATAGTCTTCAGTTGTCAGTTGTCAGTTCTCAGTTATCGGTTTTCAGTCTTCCGTTTTCAGTTAACAGATTAAAATCGTCTATTATACTGATAACTGACCACTGACAACCGACCACCGAAAACTGATGACTGATAGCTAATGTCATTCATATCTCAATGCCTCTATTGGATTAGCATAAGCGGCTTTAAGTGCATGATAACTCACAGTAAATAATGCGATTACTAAGGCAAGAGCCGCTGCCACTACAAAGGTCAACAGTCCGATATTTGTACGATAGGCAAAATTTTGCAGCCAGCGGTTCATAACGTAATATGCCGCAGGCCAGGCAATGACATTGGCAATGAGTACCCATTTAGTAAATTCTTTGATTAAAAGCAGAAGGATATTTTGTACTGATGCTCCAAGAATTTTTCTAATACCTATCTCTTTGGTTTTCTGTTCGGCAGTAAAAGAAGCTAATCCAAATAATCCAAGGCAGGAAATAAATATAGCAAGGAGAGAAAAATTAACAATAATTTTGCTCATCTTCTTTTCTGAACTATAAAAGAATTCGAGACTCTCATCCATAAATTTGTAATCGAAGGGAAAACTAGGAACAAATCCTTTTATCGTTCTTTCAATAGAACCGATGGTCTGGGATATTTTATCTGGCTTAATTTTTATCATGAGTGTATCATACCAGTTCGGAATGATTTTCATAACCAGAGGGCCTATTTGATGATGCAGAGATCTTGAATGATAATTTTTAATTATTCCAATTATAATGCCTTCTTGTCCATCGTAGGAAAACCGTTTCCCCAGAGGTGAATCCATTCCCATAGCCTTTACTGCCGCTTCATTGACTACATAATTGGAAACATCAGTTGAATATTCTTTGGAAAAAAAGCGACCCTGAGCCATTCCTATATTGAATGTTTCAAGAAAGTTATAATCAACTGCTGTAACTTCCATTGATATCGTTTCGTCCTTTTTTTTCCCTTCCCAGCTCAAATTATCAGACCATGTTTCTCTTTCTATTGGTGTGCTATCAGCGGCTGAGATATTGATAACATTAGGATTTTTTAATAATTCATGCTTTATGGAATCAAATTGTTGTCTCAGTTCTCCTGTCATATACATCCAGATAACATTCTCCTTTTCATACCCTAAATTTTTCTTATTTATATAATTAATCTGTTTATAAACTACCACAGTAAAGATTATCAGAAAAATTGATATTACAAACTGTACTACTATTAGAATTTTTCTCAAGTGATCTCTGCGGCTAAGACCTGCACCACCAGATCCTCTGAATATTTTTACTGGTTGAAAAGAAGAAATAAATAAGGCTGGATAGCTACCTGATACAGCTCCGGTAAGAAGGATTATTAAAATTAATCCCAATATAGTTTGTAAGTTTGCAGAGAGAGCCAATTTGATTTCTTTACCTTGCAAAAAAGAGAAATTTGTCACCTTTAATATATTATTGAAGATCGGCAAGAATAGCTCAACTAACGCTATGGCAAATATGAGTGCTAAAAGTGTTGTGAAAATGGATTCAGTAAAAAATTGTTTGATAAGCTCAATCCTATTTGCACCAATAACTTTTCTAATACCTACCTCTTTTGCTCGGATACTGTATCGAGCTGTAGCAAGGTTCATAAAATTTATGCAGGCAATAACGAGAACAAATAACGCAATTGCTGAGAAAATATATACAGTTGTAATGGAACCTTGTCCTGGAAGAGTATAAGGATCCTTATCATCGAGATGCAGATGGCTTATAGGTTGGAGATATAGTGTTGCCATATGTCCAGTAACATTTTCCTTCATAACATTAGCAATCTTTTGATTAGTTTCCTCAAGCGAACTATTTTTATGAAGCATGACATAAGTATAATGATTGTCACTATCCCATTCTTGAAAGGTATAGCCCATTTCTTTTCTGAGGATTTCAAATGGAACAAGAAAATTGAAATGAATATGCGAATTCTGTGGAATATTTCTCATTACGCCTGTTACCTTCAATGAAAACCAATTACCAACTCTTATGGATTCTCCAATTGGATCCTCATCACCAAAATATTTCTCGGCAAGCTCTTCAGTTAAAACAATGGAATAGGGATCGGAAAGAGCACTGGCGGAATCACCTTTAATTAAGGGGAAGGTGAACATTTTGAGAAAAAAAGGATCAGCTAATGCCCCTAATTCGATAAAGGTCTTATCGTTATATTTTAGCTGCCAGATTCTATAACGAAATCTTGCAGCATCCTTTATTTCAGGATATTCATCCTTTAATACAACTGCTAAAGGTGGACACGTAACTCTTGAATGAGCGACTTGTCCGCCTGGATATTTGAACTTCTTAACAACTCGATAAAGAGTATCAGCGTTTTCATGAAAACGGTCATAGCTCAGTTCATGCTGTAACCAAAGAAATATTAAAATACAGCATGCCATTCCAACTCCAAGACCTGCTATGTTGATAAATGAATACCCTTTATGTCTTATCATATTTCTGAAAGCGATTTTTATGTAATTTTTTATCATAGCCAAACTCCCTGATAGTCTTCAGTTTTCTGTCTTCGGTTCTCAGTCTTCAGTTCTCCATATTCATTCTACTGACAACTGATAACTGACAACTAAAGACTGACAACTGGCAACTGGCAACTAGTTCTATTCATATCTCAATGCCTCTATTGGATTGGCTAATGCTGCCTTGACGGCCTGATAGCTCACAGTTAATAGAGCGATCGTCAATGCCAGAAGAGCGGAGATTATAAAAGTAAATATTCCAATATTTGTCCTATAGGCAAAATCCTGCAGCCAGCGATGCATGGCATAATAAGCAATAGGCCAGGCGATGATGTTTGCAATCAGCACCCATTTAGTAAATTCTTTTGTAAGAAACAGGAGGATACTTGATACAGAAGCTCCCAGAATTTTTCTGATACCAATTTCTTTGGTTCTTTGCTCAGTCGTGAAAGAAGCTAAACCAAAAAGCCCCAGGCAGGAAATAAGAAATGCAAGCATTGTGAACAGCCCAAAGACTCTCCCAAATTGCTGGTCAGATTTGTATTGATTGCTAAAAGACTCATCCAAGAAAAAATAATCAAAGGGTTTTCCAGGAAACACGTGCTCCCATTTATTTTTTACTAAGGAGATTGTCTGATCTATATTTCTACCACTTATTTTTAATGAAAAGTAGTTATTTCTGCCATTTACATCGCCTTCAGTAAGAGAAAAAATGATGGGCTGCAGACTTTCTTTTAATGATTTATGGTGATAATTTTTTATAACACCAATTGTTTCTTTAATTTGCTCACCAAGTCCGCCATGTAGTATCTTTTGTTTCAAGGCATTATTAGGATTTTCATATCCGAATATTTTTGCTGCCTCTTCATTTAAAATAATATCGTTCATATCCGTACTGAATGCTTTAGAGAATTTCCTACCAGCTAAAAGCTTAATTCCGAAGAAATCAAAATATTCATAGTCCACAGTAATAAAAAAACAGCGTTTACCGTCTTCAGGATTGCTATTTAAGGGTCTGATTCCACTGGATGCATTAGAGTATTCTTTTCCCGGAATAGTCGAAGAGGCTGTTATGTTTTTAATTGATGGATAACCTAACAATTCCTTTTTAAACCTATTTATATGATTAGCAGAATAAGCCAGTTCTCCTGGGATTTTAACCGCTAATATCTGCTCAATATCAATTCCTAAATCCTGGTTACGCATAAATGAAAGTTGTTTATAAACAATCAAAGTACCGATTATTAAAATGATAGAAATTGCAAATTGAAAAATCACCAAACATCTTCTGAAGTTTATCCCTTTATATAAATGAGCCAGTCTAACTTTTAATACTGTTACCGGGTTAAATGAAGAAAGAATAAAGGCAGGATAGATTGCGGAAAAGATTGCTCCTATACTAATTGACAATGCCAGCCAAAGCCAGGTATTACTCCACTGTAATAGGATTAATGGTTTGCCTGTAAGCCGGCTAAAATACGGCAAGAAAATTTCAACAATAACCAGTGCAATAATAACTGCCAGGATATTCAAAAATACAGATTCAAAAATAAATTGCTTGATCAATTGTAGGTGCGAGGAACCTAATACTTTTCTAATTCCTACTTCTTTTGCCCTCTTAATTGACCTGGTGGTTGAGAGATTAATATAGTTAATCCAGGCGATGAGCAAGATAAATACTGAAATAATAGTTAAAAAGTAAATAGTCCTGGCATTCCCGTTTACTTCCGGTTCGTGCCTGAGATTTGAATGTAAATGAATGTCCTTTATTGGCTGCAAAATATATTGCCTTCGGTAATCTTTATCGTAATTATTATATTTTTCAATAAGTTGCGGGAATTTCATTTCCAATGCATGGGGATCAGCTTTTGGTTCAATGAGAACATAGGTGTTAAAGGCATTCCATCCCCAGTAGTAAGCAGCTTGGTTATTCAAATTTATTAAAGTTTTATATGATAGTAATAACTCAAATTTAATATGAGAATTTTCCGCTACATCTTTAAATATTCCAGTGATTTTATAAAACTGCTTTCCATAATTATTAGTTACAATAATCATCTTGCCCAAAGGATCTCCATTTCCGAAGTATTTTCGTGCGGATGATTCGGAAATTATGGCTGTATCCGGATTATCCAGCGATAATTCAGGAGAACCTTCAAGCATCGGGAAGGAAAATATCTTTAAGAATGAAGCTTCAGCGTAAAATACTTTATCCTGATTAAATGATACTATTTTACTTGTGGATGCCGGTTGTTTTATAGTTATTACTGAATAAGCTCTACCATCAATTTGCTCTTGATTTGGATTATTTGGATCGAGAATCCGATTATCATCCACAATAAATATATATCTATATTCTCCTGGTGTTAACTGAATCTCACATTCCCATTGTTCTTCTTTTCTTTCTAATAAATTTCGATTCGAACTCCAGTTATTAAGGCTTCCTACAAGTGCAACCTTTCCAGCATTATCATAACCCTTGAGCTGAAAATTGACAGTTTGAATATAATCATTTTCAGCAACATATGAAACGATATTGTTCATATAGCTTACATTGTATATCCTGGCAGATTCCAGAACTTCTGGAAATTCCTTTTTAATTGTTGGACCAACAGCAGGTGGGCAACCAGCACTTTTGTCATGTATATCTTTATAAATACGATCATTTCTAATTCGATAGATGTGATCCGCATTTTCGTGAAAGTCATCATAACTCAGCTCAAAACTAACATATAGAAAAATCAACAGAAATGCAGCCATCCCCACAGAAAGTCCGGTGATGTTAATAAATGAATAACCTTTATGTCTTATGACGTTTCTTAAAGCGATTTTTATGTAATTTTTTATCATAGCCAAACTCCCTGATAGTCTTCAGTTTTCTGTCTTCGGTTCTCAGTCTTCAGTTCTCCATATTCATTCTACTGGCAACTAACAACTGACAACTGACGACTGATAACTGACAACTAATTTACTCATATCTCAATGCCTCTATTGGATTGGCTAATGCTGCCTTGACGGCCTGGTAGCTCACAGTCAATAGAGCTATCATCAATGTCAGAAGAGCGGAGATGATAAAAGTAAATATTCCAATATTTGTCCTATAGGCAAAATCCTGCAGCCAGCGATGCATGGCATAATAAGCAATAGGCCAGGCGATGATATTGGCAATGAGCACCCATTTAGTAAATTCTTTGGTAAGTAGCAGGATAATATTAGATACCGTAGCTCCCAAAACTTTTCTGATACCGATCTCTTTGGTTCTTTGCTCAGTACTAAAAGCAACCAGACCAAAAAGACCCAGGCAAGTTATGAAAACAGATAAAAAGGTAAAGTAGCCCATCAACTCTGCTACTCTGCGGTCAGAATAATAGAGCTTGGCAAAATCTTCATCCAAAAAAACATACTCAAAGGGCCGGTTAGGTAGAATCTCTTCCCAAATTTTCTTCAGAGCAGAAAAAGTTAAGGGAAGATTACTGGTGTTTACTCTTAAAGAGAGACTGTAGAAGCGTTCCGGCCTGATGTGCAAAATGGTTCCCTCAATAGCATTATGCAGGGACAAGAAATGAAAGTCTCTGACCACACCTATGATGTTACCGATTTTTTCGTCGAAATAAATACTATTTCCGAGTGCCCCTTCTGGTGTCTTCCAGCCAAGACTTCTTACGGCTGTTTCGTTGAGGATGAAAGCTGAGCTTTTATCACTACTGTAGGCTGAGGAAAAATCCCGACCGGCCAGTAAAGTAATCTTATAAGTCTTTATAAAATCATAATCCGTCCACAGAGATCTTATCAGCAACCTTTCCCATTCGGGATTCGGTTTATCCAGCAGCTTGATTCCTCTCCCCCACAATCGATGGCCTGGAGTATGAGATGAGGCGGTAACTGCAACAACGTTATTATGCTGCTTGAACCTATCCTTCAGGATATGAGCTTTCGAGACCGTTTCCTGACCAGTGCCGATTGGAATAACTATGACCTGCTCTCTTGTAAATCCCAAGGGAGCGTTCTGCATATATTTTATTTGTTTATATATAATCCCAGTGCAAATGATCAGGCATATTGAGACAGCAAATTGAATGACAACCAAATATCGTCTTAAGGAAAACAAGCTCCGTCTACTTTTTTGGATTTTAGCTTTGAAAACCGATACTGGTTGAAAGGCAGACAATACAAACGCAGGAAAACTACCACCAAATATCCCAGTAAAAATTACGATGGCTAACAAAAGAAACCATAACGATAGTGGGAAAAACAGATGGAGCTCCAATGGTTTCCCCACAAGGTTGCGGAAAGAAGGAAGTAGAAGCTCAACCAGAACCAGAGCTACAGCTAATGCAAGGACACTTATGAGAACCGATTCCCCCAGGAATTGCCGGATAATCTGTGTCCTTTTTGCCCCAACAACCTTACGCAGAGCAACCTCCTTGGCTCGTTTTATAGAGCGAGCAGTGGATAGATTGATAAAATTCAGACAGGCGATGAGCATGACAAGGAAAGCAATGGCAGCGAAAATGCGGACATATCGAATATCAGTATTAGTTCCCAGTTCGTCTCTTAAATTCGAATGAAGATGAATATCCGTGAGGGATTGAAGAAAAAAGGTGAAAATGTCATTGCGGGTATATTGGTTGACAAGTTCTGCCGTCTTTTTTTCCAAACTTGAAATATCGCAGTTTGGATTTAACAGTAGGTAAGTAACAAAAGCCTGGTTATCCCAATTATCAAGCCCATTGGGTAAAGCCTGGATATCCTGATAATTCTCAAGTGGTATAACAAAATCAAATTTAAAATGGGAATTAAAGGGTATGTTCTTGACTACACCTGTAACGATGAAATCAAATTCATTCTCATAAGAAAGGGTTTTTCCCAAAGGGTCATCATTTCTGAAATACTTCTTAGCCATTTCTTCTGTGATGACAATAGACCCTAAGTCAGATAAGGCAGTCCTTGGGTCACCTTTAATAAAAGGAAAGGAAAATACTTCGAAAAAGCTGGGATCTACCATAAAAAAATTATTGGTGTAGAAATGCTTATGCTGATGGCTCACAAGTTTTTCGCCGCTAAAGATTTTAAATGCATAAATTCTCACATATTTCTCAACCTCTGGAAGCTCCTTTTTCAGGAGAGGAGCAAGTGGCCCCTGAAGAGGTAGAATGGTTCCCTTCGCTGCGTTCTGGCCTCCCGCTATCACTCTGAATATTCGGTCGCTATTTTCATGAAAACGGTCATAGCTCAGTTCATGCTGTAACCAAAGAAATATTAAAATACAGCATGCCATTCCAACTCCAAGACCTGCTATGTTGATAAATGAATACCCTTTATGTCTTACCATATTTCTCAAAGCAATCTTTAAATAATTTTTTAACATTGTTCCATCTTCCTAAGCCCAACGGTCTTTTTCACTAATCCTGATTTCATTTCTTATTTCTTAAATCATAATAATAATTCTTGTAATCTAATATTTTCTCTGGCTTGTTAGATCTTGAATTCCTTCTGGATATTTTCAGAGACTATATGTCCGTCAAAGAGATGGATTATACGGTGACTATACTCTGCATATGCCGGAGAGTGGGTTACCATGATAATGGTAGTTCCTGATTCGTGCAACTCCCCTAACATTCTCATTACTTCCTCTCCATGCGCAGAATCTAAATTACCGGTAGGCTCATCGGCTAGAATTAGCTTTGGCTTCGCTACTATCGCCCTTCCCACAGCAACACGTTGTTGCTGGCCTCCGGATAACTGCTGTGGAAAATGATTCTTCCGCGGTACAATTTGTAACTGCTCCAGAACATCATGTACCCCTTCTTTCCGATCTGCTGAAGAATAGCCCAGATACAATAAGGGAAGCTCAATATTTTCATATACCGTCAATTCATCTATCAGGTTAAAGCTCTGAAAGACAAATCCAATATTAGCTTTTCGCAAATTGGCTCGTTGGCGTTCGGAATATTTTGAAACCTCTATATCAAGGAAGTAATATTCCCCGCCTGAGGGATTATCAATCATGCCCAATAAATTCAACAATGTCGATTTACCACAACCTGAAGGACCCATTATAGAAACATATTCACCTTCCTTGATTTCCAGATTCACATGATTTAAAGCAGTGGTTTCCACTTCCTCTGTTCTGTATGCTTTCACTAAATTCTTAGTCTTAATCATTCTATTCTCCTCCTTATTTAAGGACTAACATATCCTTATTTCCAAAGTTTTCATAAGACGAGGTGATCACTTGATCGCCGGACTGAAGACCGTCGAGTACCTCATAAACTTGAGGATTATACCTCCCTAATTTTATTTTTCTCTTAGTTGCAAATTTGCCAGATTCGTCGAGAATATAAACCCAGTTCCCTCCGGAGGTTTGGAAAAAACCTCCTCTGGGTAAAAGTATAGCTTCTAAAATATCTCCTAATTCTAGCTGGATATGAAGTGTCTGGCCGCGAGTTATTCCCCCCGGCTCCTTACCAGCAAATTCCATATCAACGGTAAACCTCCCCTCCAAGACTTCAGGATATTTTTTTGTGATTATAAGCTTATAGGACTGACTAGCAAAATCAAATTTTCCCGTACGACCTTTCTCTACCCGTGCTATATAATGCTCATCAATAGCAGCCTTCACTTTAAATCCCTCTAAAATATCAATCTGACCCAAACGCTCTCCCGGGGCTTTGGATTGACCAATTTCCGCATTTAAAGAAGTTAAATGACCGGAAACAGGTGCTCTAATCGTCAGATTCTCCTGTTTTTGTTTGACAACTTCAAGATTGTCCTGCATACGCTTAAGTGAAGCTTCTAATGCATCAATTTGAGCCTGTCTAAATTCTAAATATTTTCTCTGGCTCTCAATGGCTAAATCTCTGCTCTTAATTAAAAATTCATATTGATCTTTAGAAAGCTCATAATCATGTTTGGGTATAAGCCCATTTTTGAATAGCTCCTTATTGCGTTCATATTGTCGTTTTTGCTGCTGCAGTTGATTTTCAATTTCAGCAAGCTCCCTGCTTAAACTAAGACGATACTGCTCCATGGAAAGACGTGTATTTCGAAGGTTATTGCTCTGCTGGAATAACTCGGCTTCTCGCCACATAATATCAAGAAGAAGATTCGTATTAGCTAATTTGAGGATTTTATCCCCCTTATTCATCATAGCTCCAGCTTCTAAATAAATCTCCTCTACCCTTCCCCCTTCATCTGCAGCCAGATAATGCTGATTGAGAGGAACAACTTCTCCTATGATAGGTATATATTCCTGAAAAGGACCATTTTTGACCGTAGAAATAGTTATACGTTCAGCCTGTACATTTAACGTGGATTTTCCCATTTTAAAAAGGAATATATAAAGGACAAAAATAACGAATAAGCCTATAGCTGCAAGCCCCGCAATCTTTTTAGCTGGCCATTTCTTCTTTTCAATCTTTCGATCCATTCCCATTTTCATCCTCCACTATTTGCGCTTTTTTTCTGTTAATCTTTTTCAAAATTTTTATTGTTGCTGTTTTAAGCCAGTTTAAATCTTTTATATTTGTTGTCGTTCGTTCAAGAATAATAATTTTAGACATTATCTCATTTCTTGTTTCTCTTCCATATGCGATAATATCTTCTCCATAAGATGACATGAATAAATCAAGCCATATTAAAATAGTAAGAATAGCTAACAACAATGTGATAATTTTTAATTTATATTTCATTTTTAAAGTCTTTGCATCCGCATTGCTTTTCAAAATCGTTCTCCCAAGTTATATGTAAGCAATAAATGTGCCATTTAGCTTAATGCTTACAAACAGTAAATATGTTTTTGTTAATAGATAAAAAAGTGTTCGCTTTTATGACAAAAAGTGTTCGCTATCGAACGATAAATTTTAAATTTAGCGCCAAACATTAAACAAATAGCTTAAAATAAAGTAAAAAAATGCATAAGCACAAGGCATGGATTTTGCATTCTATATTTAGGGACAGAGACGAGAGTACAAATGTTTTTAATAAATTCTTATGATATAATTTAAATAGTGAATATTGGAGAGAATATTGTTTTATAAATATAAAGGCGAGACAAAAGCATCTACTCAATGTAAAGGAATATTTTAATGGTTACAAAAACAGGAAGTATACTTATCATTGATGATGATAAAGATATCCTCCAGGCTGCCCGCCTGTTTCTCAAACAACATGTAGCAGAAGTTCACATTGAGAAAAACCCAGAGTCAATTCCTCTCCTGCTTAAGAACGACTCCTATGACGTTATCCTCTTGGATATGAACTTCGCTAAAGGTGCAACGAGCGGTCAAGAGGGCTTCCAATGGCTCGATAAGATTCATGAGATTGATCCTTCTACAGTAGTAGTGTTAATTACTGCTTTTGGTGATGTAGAAATGGCGGTTCAGGCAATTAAGGAGGGAGCTACGGATTTTGTTCTTAAACCATGGCAAAATGAGAAGCTCCTCGCCACTATTTCTGCAGCTATGAATCTCCGTAAGATCAGAATTGAAGCTATTAATCTCCGGTCGCGACAGAAACAATTAAGCGCTGACCTTGATCAGCCATTTCACAATTTTATTGGCAAAAGCCCTGCTATGCAGAAGGTTTTTGCTGCTATACAAAAAGTAGCTGGAACCAACGCGAATGTTTTAATCCTTGGCGAAAATGGAACAGGAAAGGAACTGGTATCCAGGGAGCTCCATCGACAATCTTTACGTGCCGATGAAGTGTTCATAAGCGTTGACATTGGTGCATTAAGTGAGACTATATTCGAAAGTGAGCTTTTCGGACACGTTAAAGGCGCTTTCACTGATGCCAGAGAAGATAGAGCCGGTCGATTTGAAATCGCCTCAGGAGGAACGCTCTTTCTTGATGAAATAGGAAATATCCCCTTAGCCCTCCAGGCCAAACTGCTCAGGGTCATAGAAGAGCGCACTGTAACCAGGCTGGGCTCAAATAAGCCAATTCCAATAGATGTTCGTCTTGTATGTGCAACTAATATGAACATCCTTAACATGATAGTCGAAAAAAAATTTCGGGAAGACCTTCTCTATAGAATAAACACGGTGGAAATCCATATTCCCCCATTGCAGGAACGATTAGAAGATATTCCTTTCCTCATAGAGCACTTTTTAAAAATCTATTCTAAAAAATACCATAAGCCCTTAAAAAATATTAGTTCAGCGACGCTAAAAAAGCTGGAAAAATATCATTGGCCGGGAAATGTCAGAGAGCTACAGAATGCTATTGAACGAACTGTTATTATGAGCGAATCAAAGGTATTGCAACCCACGGACTTCCTCTTATCTCCCTCAGAGACAGCGGAAGAAAAGCTGGTTCTGGAAACTTATAATTTAGAAGAAGCAGAAAAAGCTTTGATTCGAAAAGCCATAAGGAAACATAGTGGCAACATTAGCAATGCGGCTAAGGAGTTGGGATTAACCCGAACTTCATTGTATCGCAGATTAGAAAAATATGGTTTTTAAAATATTTCGCATAAATTGCATCACCCGCATCTTATTTATAGCAGCAACATGTTTTCTATTCTTTTACCTCTTTTTCCAGACCAGATTATATGCTGCCCTTTTGATTACTGGAATTCTGATACTATACCAAATCTACTCTCTTATCCATTATGTTGAAAAAACCAATAGAGATTTAGCTCGTTTCTTTGAATCCATCAAATATGAAGACTTCTCGCAACGATTTAAAAATAATAAGTTAGGTCCCTCCTTTGCATCTTTACAGCAAGCATTAAGCAATGTTGCCGATGCTTTTCGCAAAGCCCGAGCTCAAAAAGAAGAACATTATCGATATTTACAAACTGTAGTCCAACATGTAGGCATTGGTTTAATAGCTTTTCAACCAGATGGAAAAGTAGAGCTTATAAATACTGCAGCAAAGCGTCTTTTGAAAGTTGCTCATCTTAAAAATGTAAAATCACTTGAAAGCAAAAGCAAAACCTTAACAAAAACCCTTCTTCAATTGAAATCGAGAGAAAAAGCTCTGGTCAAAGTAGAAGACAATAATGAACTCTTGCATTTAGCGCTTTATGCCACTGAATTCAAGCTCGGTGGCAGAAGCTTTTCTCTTGTCTCCCTTCAGAACATCCACAGCGAACTTGAAGAAAAAGAAATAGAAGCCTGGCAAAAACTCATTCGAGTTCTCACACATGAAATCATGAACTCCGTAACTCCCATTGCCTCTCTTGCTTCTACTATTAATGAACTTATCCAGGAAAGTACTAAAAGCTTAGACTTCGAAAAAGAAGAAGCAGCAGCAGCAGCAGAAAACCTGAATGATATCTCTCAAGCTCTTCAGACTATCCAAAAAAGGAGTCAAGGTCTTCTACACTTTGTGGATGCCTATAGAAATCTTACCTTAATTCATCAACCAAATTTTAATATCTTCTCTGCAAAAGAACTTTTTACCCGAATAGAAAAACTAATGAGGACAAATATCGCGAAAAAAGCAGTTGAATTCAAAATGGATGTAGACCCTGAAAGCCTTGAGCTAACCGCAGACCCGGAGCTTATTGAACAAGTTTTGATAAACTTAATGCTGAATGCCCTCCAAGCAGTTGAAGGTCAAAAGAAGCCAAAAATAGAATTAAATGCCTTCTTAGATTCAAATGGAAAAATCATTATTCGGATTATTGATAATGGACCCGGAATCCCAAAGGAAAACCTGGAAAAGATATTTATTCCCTTTTTTTCCACAAAAGAAGGGGGCTCCGGTATCGGGCTCAGTTTATCCCGCCAGATAATGCGTTTGCATAAAGGATCAATTAGCGTCCATTCAGAACCTCATGAACGCACAGTTTTCAACTTAATATTTTAAAAAATACATAAGTGCAGTTCTTCTCTCGAAATTTTCCCATAAGATTTTTTTAAGTAAAAATTAAGCAATTTATAGAATAGTTGCTCTCATTAAGATAGATTTCTCAGTTTAATCATTCATTAGCCATAGAAAAAAGATACCAACATTTTATTTTTCTTAATTAAAAAAAATTCTTTTTCCTATAGAGAAATCAAACTATGTTTTCTTTTTTCTAATCACAAAAGCAAATATAATAAATATAATAACAACAACTAAAACAACGAAAATAACAGGCAAAAATGGAAATTTCTTTTCTACCGCATAGCTAACAACAGGCAAGCTAATGTAAGAAGCATACTGAGCATCTCGATATATAGTGACTTTTGGGGGAGGTGATAATTCGGGAGAAAAGGCATTATCTTTATCCGCATTTGTAATAGTAACCCGAATGCGGTGACCAGCATCGAAAACATTAGAAGTGGGATGAAGGTCAAAGATGAGTTCTGATGCTTCTCCAGGGGTCAGCTCAATAACATCCTCATCAAAGCTGCGGTGATAGGGAAGACCTAAATTATCATAAGGCGGTTCATGGAGAGCCCGATGTGAAGCCCTCAATGTCCCTTCTGTTATATAGTGTGATATTCCTTCTGCATCAACCTCCTCTAAATATGCAAAAAAGTCTACATCCTGAGCTGTAGAAGCAGCCCAAAGATAAAGGATAGGATGACCTGTTATCTCGATATTAGCAGCAAAGGGTGATGTTGTGTATGTTAAGCCTTTCTCATCATTTGCAGTCATATCGGGATACTCAAAACCCCCTCCAACAGTGTTATCCCACCGTGTTTTTTGCCCTGAAGTCGTGCTATAGTCAATCGTATATTCATCGCTGCCATCCACACTTTGAGGAGCTGTAAGGCTTAGTAAACCATCATTGACCGATTTTATACTTCCAGAAAAACCTTTTTCAAAATAGTATTTCGTATGTTTTGCTTCAGGTAATGGCCAATCACGCGCTTTTTTCCACTGCTCTCCTTCTGGATTTCCCATTACACAATAGTTTATGGGTGCCTGCTCTGCAATGCCGTTATCAATATCTTTCAACCAGTAATCGAACCAGCGCAATTGCTCTACTTCATAGAGTTTAAATAAATTAGCCATAATTGTACGATCACGAGGACTGTGAGATGTGGGTCCCATCGTTATCTTTTTTGGAACAGTAAGATTCTCAAAACAAACAAAGCAATCCCGAGTAAATGCATCAAACCAGCCTCCCCAGAGATATACAGCGACGCCGGATTGATTAATCTCATTAACATAATTAGATGGGCTCCAATCGAAATAAGGCATGGTTCCTGTTGCTTCATCTTTGCTATTGCGATAGTGAAGCGGTAAAAAAATCTCATAAAGAGACCTATTTGATTTATGAGCTTCAATTGCTTCTCTTAATAAGATGCCATCTTTATCATCATCAACTGGTGCAGCAACCGCTTCAATATCAAGTCGCTCTGTGAGTTCACTCCAGGTTTTCGCAAAGTCATCATGATATACTCCGCCAGGATACATAACAGGGTACCCATCAAATAATGCCATAAGAGGGAAAATAGCCTTTAAATGAGGAGGTCGTGTGCTTGCAGCCATTAATTGTGTTATACCTAAATATGACCCTCCAAACATACCGACCTTACCATTACACCATGGTTGTTCAGCTAACCATTCTATTATTTCATAAGCATCTTGTGTTTCTTCTCTCGTAAATATCCCTTGCCAGGTGCCAAAAGATGCTCCCGAACCTCTAATATCAACCACAACAATTACATATCCATGCTTGATGAGAGTTTGCAAATATTTGCCATCTAACATTGTACGTAATTTGCCATCTTGCACCACTGCTCTGCGATAGCGGTTATGCGTCCACACCACCGGCAATGGCTCGCTTTCTATTTTCCCATCTCTTTCCGGACGGAATATATCTATAGCAAGCTTAGTCCCATCTCGAACAGTAATATATTGTGATGTTCGTACCCAGGAATCATAAATTTCGTATGAATACCCTTTATATTTGCCAAAGTCCGAAACCTTATCATTATCTTGTGCCAACGAACTCGTCAGCATTAAAAAATGAAGAGAAAAAATAATTGCTATAAATAAAACCGTCTGACATACCTGTCTTAAACATCGCTTTATAGTTACTTTATTGTCTTTCGAAAATTTTATCATTTCATTCCTCCTCGGTTAACGATATACTCCAATTAAAAAACTTCATCAGAACACAAAAATATCTCTTGTGTTCATATTCCTTATTATTTTACGAATCTATTATATTTGACTTAATAATATAATTCAATTTTTTTATCTTACCTTTAATAATTATAAATCATTTTAGAAAGGTTTTTTTATTAAGATCATACATCCTAAAATTCGTCAGCTAAAGTTTAGTCAATTATTAATAGTTAAACATTCTAATGGGTCTCATTATTAAACCGGCATTCTTCTATAAATTTATATTTTAAAAAAATTTAAAATATATATAATGGGGATAGAGATACCTAAAGCTTTGGCACAGCTTAATTACATTAGTTATAGAAACCGATTTCAATCCATCAGGATAAGGGCAAACAAAAATTCAGGGATAAAGATTCTTTCAATAAAAAAATTTAGCATGCGGTGATTGCTCATGAGCACATTTAGGCGATGGTTAATAATGATATGTTTATGTTTATCCGGCGGCATAATCTTCTTTCTACCCCATTTAAGAGAGGTTTATTATATACCTTTAAGAAATGCGCTGCATTTATCTAACACCCAGCTTGGCGTACTAATGAGTGTGTTTGGTACTACATCTATGATTTCTTATCTTCCTGGTGGCTGGTTGGCTGACCGTTTTTCTCCCAGAAAATTGCTAACCATTTCTTTATTATCAACAGGATTTTCCGGCCTATATTTTGCCACATTTCCCTCTTATCGTGTATGCATCATTCTTCACGCATTTTGGGGCGTAAGCTGCGTTTTGACCTTTTGGGCTGCTCTCATTAAGGCAACCAGAAACTGGGCACCAAGCACAGAACAGGGAAGAGCATTCGGTATTCTTGAAAGTGGCAGGGGTATTACAGAAGTTCTCAGCTCCACAGCTCTGATAGCTATATTTGCTAAGTTGGGAAGTGGAAATTTGGCTCTATCCTGGGTCATTATTCTTTTCTCTGGATTAAATATAATAATCGGAATAATGACATATTTTACACTCTATGATTCCCCCCGAGACCGCCCAGATTTAAAAGAAGAAAAAATTGGTATTCATGATATTTTAAAAGTACTTAAGATGCCGGTTGTATGGCTGATATCTATTGTTATTCTTGCTGCCTACAGCGCCTATTGGGGGTCGTACTATTTCACTCCTTATGCTACAGATGCCTTTAAAATGAGTGTCGTTTTTGGGGGAGCGCTCGGTGTAGGAAAAATGTGGCTAAAGCCTTTACCCGCCTTAGGTGCAGGATTTCTGGGAGATAAAATAGGACCTTCAAGAACCTGTGCTCTGGCTTTTGTGATTCTGATTGTCAGCTTCGGCATCTTTACTTTTATACCTACAAGGCCGAGCCTGGTTTTGATTCTTATTAGCAATACAGCAGTTGCTGCATTAGCCATATTTGCCCTGCGAGGAGTGTATTTTGCTCTATTAGAAGAAGGTGGCGTACCGCTCGCCCTCACTGGCATGGCTACTGGGGCTTTGTCTGTTATTGGGTATACGCCGGATATTTTTATGCCGATGCTTGGAGGGGTGCTCCTGGACCGTTATCCAGGAGCCTTAGGCTTCAGATATTTCTTCGCCTTCATTGCTGTTTTGTCTATCTTTGGTTTGCTGGCAGCAGCAATTATTCGGCGAAAAAGCGAAAAATAAAAGGCTAATATTAAATGCTAATGACAAAGTACTCCTTCATAAAGGAAAGCAATTTATATATAACTTTTTACACAGCCTATTTTGAGTAAGCTCTTACGCAGGAATTGCTTGCCCGGAAGAAATTACTATAAATTTTCCATATTACTGTATTATCAGGTCGTCGAAATAGCTGGTGCCTGTTCCTCTATATTCCAGAGCGATCTTGCCCCAAAGTGGTTTTTCAACTATATATATTCCTATTTTTTTCTCACCATCTACAAATATATTAATCTGGTCCGTTCTCACCTCAATCTTTATTAAATATTGCTGACTACGTGTAATAATATCCTCAAAAATGTGCTTTACGACAAATCTGCCATTCTTTTTGTGTTGTAGTATCCATTTACCCGAAACTCTTGCCCCCACAGGAAATATCTGCATCCTGAGCTCCCAGAAATTCTTCTGATCCTTATAGCTGAAGAGTATTGAACTATTTAACTTCGATGTTGTTCCGCCATTGCGGGTAACTTTGGCCTCAATATCACACTCATTGCTCACAGTGCCAGCAGGGAAAATTCGTAGAAATCTGGTGGTATTTTTCATTAGGAGCTGCTCATCTTGCACTATTGCGCCGCCCGTTCCCATCTTCAGCCAGTCTGATATATCGGTACCGAAGAAATCGTATGCTATGGGAAGTCCGCCACCAAAGACCACATAAGTCTCCCCTGCAGAAGTTCCACCTGCTGGAGAAGCATAATAAGCACCGATAATGACATCATCAAAGCCATCACCATTGATATCACCGCTGGAAACTGAATTGCCAGAAGCATCACCAGCATCATCGCCGTGGACAGTCATATCAGCTGATTCACTGTTTAAGTCTACAGTTGCTGAAGGAGCAGGGTTGCCGTATATGACATAGGATTCCCCTGCATTAGCTCCGCTTGCTGGATCAGCATTATTGGCACCGATGATAACATCATCATAGCCATCGCCGTTGATATCGCCGCTGGAAACTGAAGAGCCAGAATAATCATCAGTATCAGCGCCGTAGATAATCATATCGGCTGGACTTGGACTATCGTTGAGGTCTATGGTTGCTGGTGGAGTAGTACTGCCCAAGATGACATAGGTCTCTCCTGCATCAGTGCCACCTGCTGTATCAGCTAAATAAGCACCAATGATGACATCATCATAACCATCACCGTCGATATCACTGCTGGAAACGCTCCTGCCAGAACCATCATCAGCATCATCGCCGTAGATAATCATATCGGCTGGACTTGGACTATCGTTGAGGTCTATGATTGCTGGTGGAGTAGCACTGCCCAAGATGACATAGGTCTCTCCCGCATTAGCACCACCTGCTGGATCAGCATAATTGGCACCGATAATGACATCATCATAACCATCACCATCGATATCACCGCTGGAAACGCTCCTGCCAGAATAATCACCAGCATCATTGCCGTAGATAATCATGTCAGCTGATTCGCTGTTTAAGTCTACAGTTGTTGAAGGAGCAGGGCTGCCGAAGATGACATAGGTCTCCCCTGCATCAGCGCCGCCTGTTGGATCGGCCTTATGAGCGCCAATGATGACATCATCATAGCCATCACCGTTTATATCACCGCTGGAAACGGTCCTGCCAGCAAAATCATTAGCGTCATCACCGTAGATGGTCATATTAGCTGCTCTTGAGTTGAGGTCTATTTTCCTGCGAGGAGTAGCACTGCCGAAGATAACATAGACCTCCCCTGCATTAGCACCGCCTGCTGGATCAGCCTTATAAGCACCGATGATAACATCATCAAAGCCATCGCCATTGATATCACCGCTGGAAAGCGAGCGTCCACATTCATCACCAGCATCATCGCCGTAGATTTTTATATTTGCTGAAGAAGAGTTCAAATCTTTAGATACTATAGGTGAAGCGTTGCCGAAGATTACATAGACCTCCCCTGCATTAGCACCGCCTGCTGGATCAGCTCTATTGGCACCGATGATGACATCATTGTAGCCATCACCGTTGATATCGCCGCTGGCAACTGAAAAGCCAGACCAATCATCAGCATCATCGCCCAGAATCCTGACGCTCTCCTCTCCCTTATCCAAGTCTATCACCTTCTCCGAAGGCGGCTGACCATGTGCGACCATCAAAATTAGCATAAAAGTAAAACACAATAAAACTACTAATTTAAAGAATTTTCGAACCATTATTAATCACTCCTTAAAAAAAATAAAGATATACTAAAACATAAAAACACAGAGCTATCACAACAAAACTCTGCTCTTATCATGTTTTTCGCTTTAAGATTTTAATTACGGTAATTCAATTATATATAGTATCGCTTAAAATTGCTCACATCAAGGAAGGATTTGGGAAAATACTTACCGCAAATAATATTATACACAACTTTGCCTTATTTGTCAAACCATATTTGTTAACCAATTGTAAGGAAAGGAGATAAAGAAAAGTTAGTTTATATATCTACGGAAGCTGTTTTGGATTTTTTTTAATGCTTATTTAACTAATGATTATATCATTGCTAATTTATATTTACATTCCATTGACATCAAACTTTCCATGAGCTATAGTTTTATCATCAAGGAATTAAAGAAAAATAATTGAAGGATATAAAAATGAGAGAAAAAAAAGAATTTTTATCCTTGATATTTACTTTTTTAATTGCATCTCTAATTCCTGCTTTATTGTCGGCTACAACCCATAAACAGGAAAAGCCATCTCCTCCTATCTATGATTATATTAAAGAGACTTCTTGGATATCCATGAAAGATGGTGTGAGGCTTTCCGCAACTTTCTACAAACCAGTTCCACGCTCTCCTGGAGAAAAGTTCCCTGTCCTATTAGAGTTCTTACCCTATCGTAAAGATGATCCTCGAGCTAATGATGACTCTGAAACTTATATATATTTCGTGCGTAGAGGATATATTGTTGCCAGAGTAGACATTCGCGGGACCGGCTCTTCCGAAGGTGAAGTTCCACTGCACGAATACTCAGAGCAGGAGCTTGACGATGCTGTGGAGATCATCGATCAGCTTTCAAAAATGCTCGAATCTAACGGTCGAGTCGGCATGTGGGGCATTTCCTGGGGAGGCTTCAACGCTATTCAGGTTGCTATGCGGCAGCCACCCGCACTTAAGGCAATTCTGGCTACAGACGCTTCAGATGATCTCTATCACGATGACATCCACTACATTGATGGCTGCTTCCATGTGGATGCCTATATGCCTTCATTTGACCATTCAAAAGGACTGCCGCAAACGCCTAACTGGCAGCTTGATGAAGCATATTTTAAGCACCGATTTAATTCTTATCCCATGCTATTAACCTACTTGAAAAACCAGCTCGATGGAGAATTCTGGCGCAAAAATTCGCTTCGCTGGCACTATGATAAAATCCGCATTCCGGTATATCTCATAGGCGGCCTTCTTGATGGCTATCGGGATTGTATCCCTCGTATGCTTAAAAATATGAAGGTGCCAATTATAGCGGTCATCGGACCCTGGGGTCATGCTTATCCCCATGACATCAACCTAACTGCAGGGCCTTTCTATGAATGGCGACACGATGCTGTTCGCTGGTGGGACCACTGGCTCAAAGATCATGATACTGGTATTCTGAAGGACCCTCGTTTTACAGTTTTTGTTCGTGAAGGTCATGCCCCTGATCCATATCTTAAAATGACGCCGGGGCACTGGATATGTGACGATTGGCCCATGCATGGAACTCAATGGAAAAAATTCTATCCAGCGGAATATCGCCAACTCAAGAGTCAACCAGTTAAACCAACAGCAGAATCATTACGCTATGTTCCAGGCTATGGAACCGCCACCACGGGCACAACTACTCCCGCAGAGGTAAATTGGTGGGGTGACCCCACTGGTGATATTCGTCCGGATGATGCAGGAAGCCTGATCTTCGACAGCCCGCTTATTGAAGAGAGTTTTGAGATAGTTGGATTTCCTCAAGTATACTTGCGCGTATCAGCCGATGTCCCTCTCGCTCACTGGGTGGCCAGACTCGAAGATGTACAGTCGGATGGAACGGTCTCACTGGTCACCGGTGCAGTTCTCAATGGCTCCCAGCGGAATTCACGGCTAAAGCCTGAATCCCTGGTGCCAGGAGAAATTTATGATCTTTCATTTAATTTGCATTTCACGACATGGACTTTTCAAGAAGGCCATCGCATACGCCTTGCCGTTTCAAATGCATTATTCCCGATGATCTGGCCCACACCCTATCCTATGACAACCAAGCTTTTTATTGGTATCGAGAATACATGCCTTGAGCTACCTGTAGTTACATCTTCAGAATATAAGACGCCTACTTTTAAACCTTTAGAACCATCGAAAGAACGGAAAAGCAAGACAACTGACTTTAAGACCGCAAAGAATCATGAGAAGCATCCCAATGTTGCTTACTACCAAGCCTATTTCTGGCCAGACTCTTATAAACAGCACCATGACATGTATGCAAATGTGAGTGTCGAATGGAAAGGGTCCGGCGATTTAGAGATTCAGGGCAGGCATTTGCGCAGCTTTACCAGGGATTACTTCCAAACGAATGGGGATAAACCAGCCGAATCGTGCTACCACGGCGAAAGAGGCAAACGCATAGAGCTTGAAGGACGTACATTGGATTTGCACACAATAATCGATCTTCATTCCGATGAAAAGAACTTTTATGTAACTTTCATACGCCAGCTCTTCGAGAATGGCAAACTTGTGCGGCGAAAAGAGTGGAAAGAGACAATTACCCGGCAGTTTCAATAATCCTTTTTTATTTTTATTTATAACTTTAGCTTCTCTAAAAATGATAAAAAAAACATTATGTATTAATTTTCCTTGAATCCCGTTTCTTCAGTCATAATTGCTTGTTTCTTTGCTGATAACTAAAAGATTTAGGAGGGAAAATGAAAAATACCGCCAGAAATGAGATTCCTTCTAATGGCATCCGCTTTCCTCGCATTTCTAATGAGCAGTGCCAGAAGATGCATGCTGCCAGCCTGGAGATATTAGAAAGAGTTGGCGTACGTTTGCATTTGGATGAAGCCGTACAAATACTAAAAAAAGCGGGCGCTGTGGTGACTGAGGGTAACCTTGTACATATTCCTGAGAAGCTGGTTGAAAAGGCACTGAAAACTGCACCGAATAAATTAGATTTATTCGATCGATCAGGGAATCTGGCCATGTCTTTGGAGGATCACTGCTGTTATTATGGGCCAGGCTCAGATTGCCTGAACATCATTGACCACCGCACAGATGAACGGCGTAAACCTCTGTTACAGGATGTTATTGAAGGTGTTATTCTCTGCGATTATTTATCAAATATAGATTTCGTTATGTCAATGGTGCTTCCTTTAGATGTTGATGCAACTATAGCCGATCGATATCAGATGGAAGCTATGCTTAGTTATACTACAAAACCTGTTGTCTTTGTTTCTTACGAATTCGAAGGATGTAAAGATTGTGTGGAAATGGCAGAAGCAATTGTCGGCAGTCCTGCGACCTTAAGGCAGTATCCCCAAATTGCTTGTTATATTAATGTGCCGACAGGATTGCTGCATAATAAAGATTCTCTACAGAAGCTTCTCTTCCTGGCATCCAAAACTATTCCTGTTATGTATATACCTTCATCAACAGCAGGAGTTACCAGCCCGGTGACTCCAGCATCCTCTGTAGCTCTTGACAATGCCGGAGTTCTGGTTGGGCTGGTTCTTTCTCAATTAAAAAAAGAAGGAGCAGCGTTTATCATTGCTGGCATGCCACCTGGATATCTTGATATGCGTACCCTTGTTTTGCCATACTGCGAGCCTGAGCGTGGTTTAATTGAGGCAATGGCCCACTTTTATGGTCTCCCCATGTTTTCGCTTGGTGGAGTATCTGAATCCAAGGTGGTTGACCAGCAGGCAGCAGTGGAAGCAACATTAAGTCTTCTTATTACTACTTTAGCAGGCGGTCATATAATTCACGATGTCGGGTATTTGGAATCTGGCCTTACCTTCTCTTTTACTCAATTGGTTATTTGCAATGAGATTATAAATTGGATTAAGACCTTTGCCAGAGGTTTTGAAATAAACGAAGAAACACTGGCTTTAGATGAAATCGCCAAAGCGAGACCTGAAGGTCAATATTTAAATAGCAAGCATACTCTCAATCATTACAGAGACCGCTGGTATCCCGAGATTTTCGAACGCTATAACTATGAATCATGGGCTAAAAAAGGTGGAAAGAACCTTGCTGAACGTGCTGCAGAAAAGGTCGAGAAAATTCTGACTGAACATAAACCTGAGTCTCTCTCTATTAATGTAAAGGAAAAGCTTCGAAAAATAGTTGAAAGAGCAAAGGTTAAGTAAGATTTGCAATTTATATTCGTTAAAATTATATAAAAATATATAATCATTGTGAAAAATATGCTCAAGAAAATCAGTCGTATCACCGCTGAAACAAATGTTTTTGAATTTATATCATAAGGTGTTAAAATTTAGACAATAAAAGATTAACTGGAGGGACTAAAAAAATGTTAAGGAAACTATTAATTATTATAGCGGTTATATGTTTATTATTTACTATTTATGCTTGCAGCAAGCCCTATACGGGACCACCTGCAGATCTGATTATAAAAAATGCCAAAGTTGTGACGATAGATAAAGAAAATCCTCGAGCTGAAGCTATTGCTGTCAAAGGTGAGTTTATAATAGCTGTCACATCAAACAAAAAGATAACACAATACATTAAAGAGGGAACCACGAAGGTAATTGATGCAAAAGGGAGATTGGTTGTCCCTGGATTTAATGATGCTCACTGCCATTTTCGTGGCATTGACCCAGATTATATCGACTTACGTTACATCACTGACCCTAAAATTATTACTGAACGGGTTCAGGAGAAAGTTGCTCAGGTAAAACCAGGCGAACTTATCAGAGGTGGGCGCTGGGAGCACGAGATGTTTCATAATAAACAGTGGCCTTCAAAGGAACTCATTGATACTGTTTCACCTGATAATCCGGTTGAATTGAGCAGAGCTGATGGTCATTCAGTTCTGGTAAACAGCTATGTTATCAAACGTTCTGGTATTACTAAAGATACACCAGACCCTTATGGAGGGGAAATCCAGAGGGATCCTGAAACTGGCGAACCCACCGGTATTTTTAAAGAGAGCGCCAAACGGTTATTAAAGTATGGTGCTGTGGAAATACAAAGAACTCCTGAAGAAGAAGAGGAACTGCTCATGAGAAGCTGGCAAGCTGCTTTTGATATGGCAGCAAAATTAGGGGTAACCACTGTTCAACTTCCTCCTGGCGATTTTGAGATGTATCAGAAGTTTAGAGATATGGGAAAACTTACTTTACACGTCTATGTTGGCCAGCGCTTGCCTGCAGATGAAGAAAAACTGCAGGAATATGTCGAATTACGCAAGAAATATCCTTTAGAAGACAACTGGATTCGTTTTGGCTTTCTTAAAGGCTTTATCGATGGAACTCTGGGCTCCGGCACTATGATGGTCTTTGAGCCCTTTGAGGATGAACCTGATAAAACCGGATTGCCCCAGATGCCTTACGAAGAATTCGAACGGCGCGTGATTGCCGCCGATAAAATGGGATTCCAGATCGCAATTCATGCTATTGGCCCAAAAGCAAATCGCTGGGTTCTGAATGCTCTTGAAAAAGCTCAGCAAGTGAATGGTAAGCGAGACAGCCGCCATCGCAGTGAGCATGCCCAGATACTTACCCTTGAGGATATTCCTCGCTTCGCAGAATTAGGAGTAATTGCTTCAATGCAGCCAACCCACTGCATTACCGATAAACGATTTGCAGAGAAGCGCATTGGACGTGAGCGCTGCAAAGGAGCCTATGCCTGGAGGAGGCTGCTTAATGCTGGGGCAAAGATCGCTTTTGGCACTGACTATTCGGTTGAACCGCTCGACCCGCTGGAAGGTTTATATGCTGCAGTAACTAGAAAAGATCGAGCAGGAGAGCCGGGACCCGGCTGGTTCCCTGATCAAAAGCTTACCATGGAAGAAGCCATAGAACTCTATACTCTTAGTTCAGCATATGGGGAATTCATGGAAGACCGGAAGGGCATGATTAAGCAAGATTATTTAGCAGACATAGTTATATATGATAGTGATTTGATGATCATTCCACCAGAAGAGATCATGAAAGCTCAAGTGGACTACACTATCGCTGGAGGAAAAGTAGTGTATCACAATGAAGATCTTGATTAATAGTATACGTGGAGCCGAATGTGTGCAAAGAAGCTATTCATATCCGGAAAGCCAGAGCTTCTGATGCTGATAAAATTGTAAAATTCCAGATGAGCACTGCTCTGGAAACAGAGGGGATGGAACTTGACAAGCAAACAGTAACCAAAGGAGTTAAAGCCGTTTTCGAGCAGCCATCCAAAGGCCACTATTATATAGCAGAAAAAAAAGGTCAACCTATCGCCTGTGTGCTTGTTGTTTCAGAATGGAGCGACTGGAGAAATGGGACTGTCCTCTGGATACACTCAATATATGTAGTTCCCCAGGAAAGGCGTAAGGGAGTTCTCAAAGAACTCTATAATTATTTGCAGGATATGGTTCTAAAGTCACCTAATCTTATGGGTATTCGAACCCTTATTGATAAGCGTAATCAGCGAGGCATTAAGGTAGCGCAGGCGCTTGGTTTACTGGGAGAGCATTACAATACATTTGAATGGTTAAAAAAATAATTTCGAATTCTGTTAGATTGTAGGAAAATAATGTCAATCTAAACAGATATTATTTTCTCTTAGATAAGCCTTCAATATTATTGGTTATCCAGCCATAACTTTTTTCTGGTTGCGGATTTATTTTCTCACCGTCTACGTAGCATTCACTCACACGGTGTGGATAAAAAGCTAAATAAGCTCGTATGTCTTCATAACCAGACTTAGGTTCTGGATATGACCATGCAGCATTTTCTGACTTATTACTGTCAACGATAATTGTATAGTAAGCAGCATCTCCCTTATAGGGACAGGTGCTGGTACGGTCAGTTTTGTGGAAGTATTCCATCATAATATCTTCTGGAGGAATATAATAAATGGGTGCTATCCCTCTTTCAAGAACTCTTTTTGTCCTCTTTGAATTAGCAATCTTTTCTCCGTGAAAATATATTTCAATATGCTGTGGAGAATCCTCAACACGTGGTTTTTGAGGATAATCCCATACAGATTCCTTATTTTTCTCAGATTTATTTTCTTTTGCCATATGAAGTAATTCCCTTTCAGTAATATAACATTTATTTATATTAATATTTTTTGCAATAGTTACTATTATAATATTATCGGTCTCTATGTACCCGAAGGGTAAGACAGCGGAGACTTCCTCCTCCGGCAATCAATGCCTCTGGATGAAAAAGAATGATTTCAACGCCTTTTTTCTCAAGTAATGAACAAGTTTTATGGGAAAAAGCTGTATCATAGTGAATAATAATACCTGGCTCCAAAGGGACAAAACTGCAAGCAAGAAACTTCTGCTCCTCGTCTGATACATCAATAATTTGGATATCCTTTTTTCTCATAAACTCCCTAAAATCAATTTGTTCTCCTCTTTCTGCTGTATAGCAGAGGGAGGTTCTGAAGGCAGGTAGATAAGCAATGGCAAGATTCTCATCAACTCTATTGTAAACAGTATCGGGGTGCATATATCTCCGGCTCTTTGGAATATCAACGTAGATTACTTCTTCAAATTCGGTGAGAGCCTTTTTAATAAATTTATTGATAGCATCTATACTATGACGCTCTGTATGAGCCACAAGAATTGTTTCAGGCGAAAGTAAAAGGCATCCCTCAAAGCAATCTGATGGGTCATCAAACTCCGAGAAAATTGGAACCCCAAGATTTATAAGGGCTTCACGAACAACCAGCTCCTCACCTTTACGTGCCTTCATTGCCATGGACGAGAGCAGTGCACCCCTGCTTGATATGACAGCAGTATCATGGAGATACGTCAAATTGGGAAGTTGTTGTATTAAGTCTTTATTCTCAGCGACATAATCACTTAACTCAAGAACCTCTACTCCCAGAGAAGTAAGCAGCGCTCTATATCTATCATGTTCTTCATTAAAGAGTTTTATATCGGGTACATTATCGAAAAGCCATGCTTTGTAGTTCTTCTTATTTATTATGCCTAAACTTTCTTCAGGTTTATGCAGTAGCACTGTGCTTAATCGACCGAAATGATCGCACCCATACTGTCTTCTAACTAATTCTTTTGGAGTTTTTTTCATTCTTTAATTAGCTTTAACTCTTTTGTGCTAAAATTAACAAATTTTCTTTGTTATCATCGAAAAATTTCTTTATCACACAGAAGTTATAATATTGAAGATGCTCCTCAATTTGGGAAGCGAGATATTTATAAGTAAAACCCATATTTATAACATCTCCCGCATTAAAGGCAATCTCAGAATCCCCAACTGCTATTTTCGAATTTTTTAAAATCTCGATAAATTTCTCAGTTCGGTAGGTTTCACCAAAAGGAGTTTTCACATTAATAAGGTCTAATTTAAAAGAACAATCTTCCCTGTCAATACCTCTTTCAATAAGTGGTCCGAGGTTGAATTGAATATTAAGCTCTGAATGATAAGCTTTGCTAAAGGTTTTTCTCCAATGAGCTTTTCCATCTTGCTGTGAGCTAAAAAGATGACAGTCAAAAAGAAAATAATCTCCTTTTTCCAGTTCTTTGCATATTGTTGATAATAGATCATCAGGATGATAATTGCATATGTTATTGCCAAGCATGCACAGAATAATGGGTGACTTCCAATATTTTTTAATCTGAGTAAGATCCTCAAAAAATGCTACAAAACCAATAGTTTTGATTCCTAAATTTGCTGCTTTTTTAAATGCTTCATCTACCATGAGACTGCTGATATCCACTGGAAAATATCTCGCTTTTCTCTGTTTTATCACTTCCTCCAAAATGAGCTTTTCCTTGCTCCCATCTCCCACGCCAATGCTCACTATATCAATCAGCTGCGGTAAAAAGTCAACCAACTTCTGTACATTGGAGCGAAGCAATCCGGTTAGACGGGAGGCAATAGTGAATTCAGGTGATTTCTCCAGATCGAGCCAATTCTTAACTCCAGCTTTTCCAAGATAGAGGAAGTAATCAGGCATCCAGCGCTGTTTAAGGCATGTGAGAAATTTCGCATCAAGGTCTTCTTTTGTTATTAATTCAATTTTTATAAAAGCGCTCATTATTAACTACCTAAAGCACTGACGACATTCTGACCTTAGAGCAGCGTAGGGATTCATTCCTTCATTGATACTGACACTATAAGCATAGCCTCTGCACCCAATACACTCATCCAAATGCGAGCAACCACTGCATTTTCCCTCGAGGTGCTTATCAATATATCTAATATATTTAAAAAGCGGGTCTTCGTAAATTTCAGAAAGTGACCGTCTGAAAATATTATGGGGGTAATAACCATTTTCTTTCATAGCTGGATGTTCATCAAGTTTGGTAGGGGCACATGGTCTAATATTTCCATCTATTGTTATATAAAAGCTATATAGATATTGTAAGCAACCGCTTGCGGTCAACGGTGTGTAAGGAAGCCAGTCATAATTATAATGCTTTCGATCAACTTCTAATACTTTTAGTTTATAATCCTTTATCTCCTCTCGAGTAATGCTCTGATTTTTCAGATGAATTTTAGCCCGGCCAGTTGGTGTAAGTACTTCCATGTTGGGAAAGATGTTCCGCTGGCGACAGAAATGCCAAATCTTCTCAATCTCATCCAGATTCATTCTACAACTGACAAATGATATACCAAGCCTTAGCTCTTGAGGATCTTCTGGTTCTGAAAAGCCAGCCTCCATCAGATTATCAAGTCCTCTTCGAAGACGTTCATAGGCGTCTTTGCTATTGCATAAATAATCCTGTATCTCTGGTCGCAGCGAATCGAGTTTGCCCATTACTGAAGCATTGTTGTCATAGAGGAACTTCGCCAGATCCTTTGTCATAGTTAGTGTGTTTGTAAAAATCATGGGTATGACATCAAGTGAACTAATGAAACTAATGAGGTCACGAAATCGAGGATGGATTGTGGGTTCTCCTCCGCCAATTACAACAACTGAATGTAAACCAAGCTCATGAGCTTGTTTTACTATTTCTGTTAAGGTTTCATAACTTTGAACGCTTTTGCTATCGGGTGAGCTTTCTGCATAGCAGTATCTGCATCCAAGATTGCAGGTTTTATTAGTCTCAAGACGGATAGCAAGCAACCGATTCTCTTCCCTCGCTTTATATGCATCTTCTGGAAAGTAGGTATAACCTAAAAGAATAGGAGGAGATTTATATTTTTTGTGTTTTTTCTTAACCGGAGAGTTTTTCTCATTTAGTTTAATTTTTTTACTCTTCATGGCATACATTTTTCCTTTCGCTATAGTTTACAATTCTGATTTTTTGAAGAAAAATAAACTCCGTCAAACAGTATCTGCCACTTAGTACATCTTTTCCCGCTCTTCTTTATTTTTATACTAAAGTTGGGAGAAATCATTGTCAAGGTATATGGCAGATTCTATTTAAAGCTTGACCAGATCTTCCCGTAACTTTCGACTTTTTTTCTCATCTTCTGAATTCGTTCCTCATCAGGCTTAACTCGATAGACATTTCCACCAAGCGGTTGACCTTTGCTGTCCTTCTCACCATGCAAGTCGGTAAAATATAAACCATCAGGACCAAAGGCGAGGCCACAGGGACTTGCAGCGCCTTGACCAATATATACGACAAATTCATCATAGGACCTAATACCAGTACCGTCTTCGTTTATCTTTAGTTTTACGATCTTTTTACCTTTTTCTCCCAAACCCTCAGCATAAGCAGCACCAAATAGGGCAACAAAAAGGTCATCATTAAATTCTGGAGGAAACTGCCCATATTGCATAAAATCAATTGCTGTTGGCGCTTGGTTATTATGCCACCAGAATATGGAATTCTTTCTCATTGTTCCGGGCCAGCCATAATTTTCGTACGATTTCACCCTGGCTATTCTGTCATCAACATCTGGACCGTTACCTGCAATATAGAGCGACTGATCGCTATTGCGCCAGGCAGCACCAAAAGGATTTCTAAAACCTTTAGCAAACACATAACTATCAGGTAAAGGATTATCCCAGGGAATAGTACCATCCAATTCTATTCGAAGAATCTTACCTCTTAAATCATTCCAATCTTGTGCTTTAGTCCACTCGCCACCATCAGCAACATTAACATAAAGCTTTCCGTCAAATCCGATAGTCACTGCCTGCACCTGATGAGCTCTCGTTGTTGACGGAATATCATCTATAATGGTTTTCATTGAATCCATCTTCAGACCATCTTTGCTGGATGTCCGTACAACCTTACCCTTAACTTTATTATCTTCTTTATAGAGCATTGAAAGAAAAAGATCACCTGTCTTATGCTCAACGCAGATACCAGTAAGCCCCGATTCTCCCTGCCCCGGAATCTCGGGAGTCGGTTCATAATTTAATAACTCCTCTGCATAGGTATGTACCGTTAGATCATTGGTGATAACCTTTACTTGCCCATAAAGCTCGGTTAGGTAAAAAAGAGGAACTCTGGAATTGTCTTTGAGGTTGGGAACAAAAGCTATATTAACCGGCAAATGCAAACCAGTAGCAATGAGGTCCATTTCGAAGCCCGGATACACTTGCCAATTCTTAACAAGTTTCTCTCCAATTTTCTTAAGGTCTTCTTTCATTATTACCCTCCCGGAATAATTAAGCAAATCTTGCTGATACTAATGAGTTAACCAGCTTATTTTGAGTCTTGCTTATAACCTGTTAACCTATATAAAAGCAATATTTTTGCTGCTTTTTAATAATTTCCTAAAATTTCTATGAACATTAATTATTGTAATCTCAAGCTGGTTCTCTTCATAGAAGTGGAGGGTAAACTCTATTTTTAGATTAGATAGGCTCTCCTTTCAATTCATCATTACTATAAAACTACTTCTTTGATTATTACATGGATAAAAGTATATGTCAAAAAATTATGAGTTTTTATTCTAAATATATACAGCAAGATAGTTATATATTAATTACCTCTATGAGGAATTCCCAATTTAGTAAAATCTTTTTATTAATAATAATATTGGATAATTATCAAATTATTATAAAACAAAATTAATAATAAAGAATGATTCTATTATGATGTTTGATACTTCTCAATTTTTGTAAGTATTAGATCAACGGTTATTGCGATTGCTACTGCGGGAAGTGCCCCTACCAATAACTTGGAAATATTAAAGCTTGAAAGCCCCTCAAAAACCAATCTTCCTAAGCCTCCTGCTCCTATTATTGCCGTGAGAACAGCTATGCTGTTTGCTAAAATAGAAGCAAATTTCAGCCCGGCAAAGAAAGCAGGATAAGCATTGGGAAATCTTATCCGCCATAGAATCTGCCCGCTGGTAAGACCCATACCATTTGCAGAATCAATAAGTGCTTTATCCGTATTTGCCAATCCTGTATAGGTATTTTTCACTATTGGCAGTAAAGTTCTTAGCAAAATAGCAATAATTGCTGGTTTAAAACCGATGCCGAGAAACGGTACGACAAGTGCAACAACGGCAAAGCTCGGTATAGCCTCCATTATATTTGCAAAAATAATTATAGCTATGGCCATCTTTTTGCTATATAGGGAAATGATAGCAAGAGGTAAAGCCACCATAACTGTCAGCAGCAAAGCCCCATAGGCAAGTAAGAGATGTTCCCCCATAGCTCTGAAAAGTATATAATATTCAATCATATTAATATCTAATCCTTAATCTTTTTTCCACCAAACTTGCAATGAAATCAAAACCCAACGCCAAAATAGCAACCCATAAAGCTGTAATCAATATAATATCCTTATCATACAGATGGATACCGGTCTGCAAAGGCGCACCTAATCCACCAGCAGCTATAAGGCCTCCAAGCGTAACAACACCCATAGTGAAGACAACTGCAATCCTTACTCCTGCTGCGATAAACGGAAGAGCTAATGGTATTCTCACTTGAAATAGTATCTCCTTTCGAGATAGACCAAGCATATCTGCTATTTCGACATGCTCTCTCCTGACACTGACCAGTCCGGCATAGGCATTTCTGGTAACAGGAAGAACAGCATAGAGGATAGAGGCAATAATCGTGGGCAGCTTTCCCAGGCCAAAAAGGGGTATGAGAATGACAAGCAGTGCCAAAGCAGGTGTGGTTTGTATCACATTTAAAATATTAAATGTGACATGAGCTGATTTTTGGGCGGCAAAAAGCAGCAAAGCTATTATTATACCTATGACAGTCGCTAAAAAAAGTGCAATGCCAAACATATAGAGATGCTCAAGTGTGCGGAAACCAAGGTTTTGTGACTGCCATATAGTTAAAATTTTGTCTAATACCAAGGTTTTTCCTCAAACCATTCTTTGCAGTATCTTATTTGAAAGAAGTAGCCCTACAGGCATCTGTTCCTCAACAACAATTGCTATAAATTGATTGTTTTTCTTCAATTCTTCCAGGGCAGATGCCATAGGATGATTCATTTCAAAAATTATGGGCTGTTCGGCAATATCTCCTATCACTGTCATTTTATCTGTCAATAAGTCTTTAAAAACAGTGCATCCCACAAGTCTGGATTTTTCTACTACAACCGCTAATTCTACATCTCTTTTAATCATCTCCTCCCGGGCATCTTTCACATTCATCGAAGCATTGAACATATACTTTTCTTCAAGAGGGATCATCATATCTTTAACAGAAAGGCTATCAATATGCTTGTATTTCCTCTTAGCATCAACCATATCAACCACAAAATCATCAGCAGGTTGCAATAGCAGTTCATTAGGCTCACCCACCTGTATTAGTTTTGCTTCATTCATGATGGCAATCCTATCACCTAAGGTAAAGGATTCCTCGATATCATGTGTGACAAAGATAATTGTTCTGTGCAGCTCTTTCTTAATCCTTAAAAATTCGTTTTGCAGCTGTCTTCTCAGAATAGGGTCCAAAGCTCCAAAGGGTTCATCCATTAGTAGAAGCGGAGCGTCCAGTGCTAATGCTCGTGCCAGCCCAACCCTCTGCTGCTGGCCACCGCTCAGTTCTCGTGGGTATCGCCTCTTAAAAACTCCAGGTAGTAAAGAGACAAGCTGCAGTAATTCATCAACTTTATCTCTAATTTGCTGCTCAGTCCAACCCTCCAATTTCGGCAGCAGCCCAATATTCTCCTCAACCGTCATATGGGGAAAAAGACCCACCTCCTGTATCACATATCCTATATTCCTCCTGAGAAGAACCGGATCAAACTGAGCTATATCCATTCCATTTACAAAGATTTTTCCTTCATCCGGTTCAATCAATCTATTTATCATCTTAAGGGTAGTGGTCTTGCCTGAGCCGCTGGGACCAATGAGTATAAGTAATTCCCCTCCACCGACCCGTAAACTCAGCTTTTCCACAGCAACACTTTCGCCATATCTTTTGCTTATATTCTCCAGCGTGACACCCTCTATCCTGTCAAATAATCTTCTGGATGGTGTTTTCACTTAATCAATCCTTGTTTTATTAAAAACTCATGGGCAATTTCTCTGGCTTCCTTCTTCTCGACATCATACAGCCTATTGAGTCTTCGCATCTCAGTGGTGTCTATACTGTTATTCAGCTTTCTTACCGCCTTGAGGACTCCCTCATCGGCTGCCAGCTCCTTCTTCATAATGATGATGGCATCATAGGGTGGCAAGGCTCTCTTGTCATCTTCCAGTATTTGCAGATCAAAGAGCTCCACTCGTGCATCCGTGGTGTAAGCTGTTATGGCATCTACCTGGTCACTTCTTATCGCTTGATAGATGAGCGTAGGCTGCATTTGCTTAACCTCAGCAAATTTGAACCCATATACTTTTTTTATTTGAATTAGCCCATCCACTCGAGAAGCAAATTCCGGATCAGTCCCCAATATCATTTTGGGAGCATGCGCTTCGAGTTGGCTGATTTTCCTGACATCTTTCTCATCAGTCCAGATTTTCTTGAGTGCGATAGCATAATCATCTTTAAAGCCGATCTTTGCAGCAATTATAACCCCATCTCTCTCTAACAATCCTTGCTCTACCTTGTTATATATTAAGCCAGCATCCCATTTCTGCAGAGGAGGTTCCTTGAGAATAAGGTTATAAGCAGTCCCGGTATATTCCACATACATGTCAATCTGATCCTGCTTGAGAGCCTCATAATTGATAAGAGTGCCGCCTAAACCCTGCTTCACATCAGCCGTGTAACCGGCATCTTCTAAAAGCAGGGTAATCATATGAGCGAGAATGTATTGCTCGTTAAAGGGTTTGGAACCGATGATGATTTTTTCCTCAGAACAGGAAACGGTTATTAAAATCCATGAGATAAGAACAAGTGTAAAAAATTTTCTTTGCATACTTTAATCCATAACTCCCAAAAAAATTTGCTTGTAACTCAAAGCTTATTCCTTCACCTTATTGCTTTTGCTCGTATAGAAGAAAAAGAGGTAAAAAATTACCCTTCCATCAATTTAATACATTATTTACGCTTAATCTCTTTATAGCTTATATCAAAGGTAAATTTGAAGTCAAATGAAAATAATAGCTATGAAAGAGAGTTGGATTTAAAGGATTTTATCAGATTGAGTGCGTTGAAATGAATATTCAAAAAGATTCTTAGTATTGCTAATATACAAGCAAATTAATCCAATGATTTTTGAGAACTAAAAGAATGCTTGTGTTAAGAAGGAAAAGAGCCATTTACATGAGATCCTGGCTGCATTATTTCCTTTTGTGAAGTATTGGTAAATGAACAAACCAAATCCTTTATTCCTGAAATTATTTTCAGGAAACTAATAAAAAGCACATTTTTAGGTTTTAATTCGAAAAGTACTATTTTAAAGCCAGCTTTATAACACCTGATGAGCAAGAATTCCACAATGAGGCAGTTAAAATTGCAAAAACATAGATATATCTGCAGATATTAAAAACCAATCTTCATTATATCTTGTGAAATTACCAAACGTGTGATGCTTGGCTCGATTCCAAAACATCTTGTATTCGCACCGGTAGTGCGGAAAGGAAATCAAGACCGGTAGCTACTTCAATCATGTCGATAGATGTAAGAAATTCGCTGTAATCTCTATCACCAAGATTCTCATTGGGAATTATAAAAGCCAGTGCTTCAGGTTCATCCACATTATTCATATCTGCGACTATCTTATAAAAGTGTGTTGGTACTGCTACATGATTATCCCCGATAACTTTATAGCTCACCTGACCTTCAGTCACGGCAAAAATGGGTCCAGTTATTATAGTCAATGTCCCTCTCTGCTCAACCCACCCCCTTATAGCATCCTCCAGGTTAGCCCAGATACGTTGATTGAAACCAACACCAACTTGTGGTGCCATATTCGAAAGCAAAAAACTGTCATACATTACCTCCCAGTTCCTCTTCATGTCCGCTGCAGGAACCATATGGCCACGATCAAAACCACTTCTTCTATAATCACCAAGTTCCGCTCTGAAGCCGAAGGGAATTGAGGTATCAGCTTTAAAATAATTATTCCTGCTCGCAGGCCCTTGAAGCTCATTTACATTTAGTTCGTATTGCACCCACAACGGAATCTTGAGCCGGGCATCCTGTGCCAGAACATAACCCTGGCGCACTCGTTCATAAACCGCCTGTGGCTTACCAGGACGAAGGTGTCGGACTGCATAATTTCGCTGTTCCGCAGTAAGTGATAAGGTTGGATCAGCAAGGGGATCTCGAGTACCAGTCTCAGCTGCCGGCTCTGGAATGCTCCCCGGATAACGTCTGACTAAGGTGCGGTAAATCCACCCTGTTCGACCTTGAGAGATAATCATAACGTGATAATACCCATTGCTCTGACGTCCATCATCCAAGAGGTCTAAATAGCTCCCAGGCTCAATCCTTTCAACTACCTGTGCTTCTCGATTAGACTCCGCTCTGATATAAGCTGAGCGCCGCACCTCCAAATAATCAGCTCTTACAGCAACTATGGAAAAACAAATTACTAAGATCATACTGCAATAAAAGGACATCCTGCTCATTTTCTCTTGCCTCCTTTTACGTCTGCTCTCTCGATAGCAAGTCGCTTTTCTTCGGCTGTGCTCATGAAACCAAAAATATCACGGAAAAGCTTGATTGAAGCTTTGCTCCCACCTGCCACAATTGCCCCTGTTAGAGCTGCGCCAAAATAAGTTACTTTCGCCTTAAGAAAGATCATGCTAATAGCGTCAAAATCCCAATACCAGCAGACAACTATCCCCGCAACAAAAGCTATCAGCTCTTTTAAGCTCTTACCTTGCCCATGATTTATGAAGAAACGACTTTCGAACAACAGGGAAAGTGCACGTTCCAGCAAAAAAGCCAAAATGACAATTGCTATCAAGACCTCAAACAGCCGGGCATAATCCAGGTAAAATAGATTTGGATCCACATCCATAATGTTTCCCTCCCTTAAAAATGTTAATAAGATTCTTAGCTTCGACTTTAAAGTCGAATCCTGTTAAATGAGGACGTTGTTTTAACAATATGGGAGGTATGGCTGCAAACCTCGAGATGAACTTATGATCTCCGTCTAAATGCCAAATATCCTTGTGCAGTGCTTCTGATGATGATTTGGATTTAGTTTTACAGATGCTTTTCTCTTGAGAGTTAAAAATGAAGGGTTGACAATAAGGCGAGCTATAGAAAATGGAAAGTGCCTGGAGCGGAGCTGATTGACAACTGGTTGAACATTCTTAAAATTAGAGCAATCCATACACTCTTCCCTTAATAATTATTTAATAATAGTTATGATATTATTTAGTTAGGGATAATTTTATATATGTGTTTATTATACTAAAGTAATCTTACTAATCAAGAAAAAAATTAAAAAATATATCATGTATTTAATGCCCTTTCTAAAGAATAAGCTTTCAATTGATAGGAAATATACTAATATTTGAAAATTTCTAAAATTTATGAAAAAAATGTTTGAATTTTTGCTTAAATAATGTTAATATATATTTAATCCTTCATCAGGATTTACCTCTTTGTATTTCCCGCTTGAGAGCTTCCGTCACAAAAGGCTCTTCAGCGTGACGGAAGCTCACTATTATTAAAATGTGCGTTTTTTGCTTATAAGCATAGAACAATGCACATAAACATAATTAAAACAAAGAAATGCATATTTTTTTATTTTGAGCACAATGCATTTTATGGTAAAAATAGGTATAAACTTTTGACAATACTTGAAAACCTATGAGGAGGCTTAAATGAAAAGATTCAAAACTTTCACCTTTTTATCAGTTATTCTGCTTTTAACCATTGGAGCTTATTCATATGCTGATGAGCCCAAGGAGCGCTTAACCGTAGACCACTACCTGGACTGGGAATATGTAAGTGACCCGCAGATATCTCCCGATGGCACCCAGATCGCCTATGTACGACGCATTACCGACAAAATAAATGATAAGTTTGAGAGTTGGATATGGCTGATCAATTTCGATGGCTCCAGAAATCGTCAACTGGTCAAAGGCTCCTCGCCCCGCTGGTCCCCCGACGGCAAACGGCTGGCATATATTGCATCCATTGACAAGCGGGCGCAGATTTTCGTGCGCTGGATGGACACCGGAGAAGCCACTCAGATAACCCATCTCGAGCAAGGTCCCAGCAGCATCGCCTGGTCGCCGGATGGCGAGAAGATTGCCTTCAATATGCTGGTTCCCAAAACTCAGCCGCAGTGGATTAAGATGCCGCCCAAACCCAGGGGAGCGAAATGGTCCAAGCCGCCCATGATTGTAGACCGTATGCACTATCGCCATGATGGCCGCGGAAATCTACCACTCGGTTACCATCATATTTTTATTGTACCTGCTACCGGTGGAACACCGCATCAGCTAACAGATGGTGACTATCACTACGATGCTCCGCGGTGGAGCCCCGATGGAAAAACCATCATCTTCAGCGGTGTGCGCAAGCCCGATGCCGAATACCTGCGCAGTGGCTCGGAGGTCTATGCTCTTACCCTGGCGGACGGCACTATTAATCCCCTCACCGACCGCGATGGTCCGGATTCTAATCCCAACATCTCACCCGATGGCAAGTACATTGCCTATTACGGCTACGATGAGAAAAAGTACAGCTACCATGTACGTAAGCTCTACCTGATGGATTTCGACGGCAATAATCAGCGCTGCATCTCCGAAAACCTGGACCGCACAGTCTATCAATCCCTATGGGCACCGGACAACAGCGGGATTTACTTCATCGTCGGAGACAAAGGAAACGCTGACGTCCACTTCGCACCAATAAATGGTGATATTAAGCAAGTTACCAAGGGCAACCATATGCTGGGCTTCCTCTCTATCTCCGCAACTAAGAAAGCGGTGGCGGTGCGTTCGGCAGCCCATGAAACGGGTGACCTGGTAACATTCGCGCTGGATAAGCCGGAGCTTAACGAAATTACCCAGGTGAATGACGACCTGCTGGACTACGTTAAGCTGGGCGAGGTGGAGGAAATATGGTACAAGAGCTTCGATGACTGGGACATCCAGGGTTGGATTGTCAAGCCGCCGAATTTCGATCCCAATAAGAAGTATCCGCTTATTCTCTATATCCATGGCGGTCCTCATGCTATGTACAACGTGGGATTCGATTTCGAGTTCCAGAACCATGCAGCCAACGGCTATGTGGTGCTCTACACCAACCCGCGGGGTAGCACGGGTTACGGACAGAAGTTCGGCAACGCCATCTGGTATGCCTATCCCAAGGACGATTATCATGACCTGATGGCCGGGGTGGATGCCATGTTGAAGAAGGGCTACATCGACGAGAAGAACCTGTTCGTCTGCGGAGGAAGCGGCGGCGGGGTGCTGACCTCCTGGATCGTAGGCCATACCGACCGGTTCACCGCAGCGGTGGTGATGAAGCCGGTGACCAACTGGTACAGCTTCGTGGGTACTACCGATGGAATCTTCGGCTACTACTGGTTCGAGAAGATGCCCTGGGAGAATCCGGATGAGTATCGAGAGCGTTCAAGCATCTCTTATGTGGGGAACGTCACCACACCCACCATGGTGCTGACCGGCGAAGAGGACCTGCGCACTCCCATGGAGCAGACCGAGCAATATTACCGGGCGCTGAAGATGTTGAAGAAAGACACGGTGATGATCCGCATCCAGGGCGAGTTCCACCCCATTGGCCGAAATCACCCGACCAACAAGATCGCTCAGATACTGTATCTGCGTAATTGGTTTGATAAATATATGAAGAAATAAACGGAGGCCAGGAAGCGTCGCTTCTTTGCAATATATTATCTCTAAACACATACCAGTTTATATGGTGGATCTATATTTAAATGGTAATGCATATATAACAAAGCAGCTGTGCTGCCAAAGCGGCTTTGCCGCCTGTCCCTACACGGTTTTCCTTCGCAGAGAAAAAGTAGGGATAGGGTATCTCCCTATCCGTATGGACAACCTTATCGGTTGTCCATATAATAATACCATGAAAAAAGAAAACCTTTTCTCAAAAAGAAAAAGCCCCAGATTAAAGGAATTTGACTATTCGCAGCCATATATTTATTTTTTAACAATATGCACCATTGAAAAAAAGAATATATTCCAAAATGATGATCTCAACCGAGAAATCAAACATTGTTTATTGGAAGAAAAAACTAATTCAGGAATAAGGTTATTATGTTATTGTTTAATGCCCAACCACATACATTTGCTTGCCCAACCAAAACGTCCTCGTGCCAATATATCTAAATTCATTGCGGCTTTCAAAAGAAAAACATATACAATCTCTCAAAATTATGGCATTGAGGGAAAGATATGGCAATCGAGCTTTTATGACCATATAGTGAGAAAAAGAGAAGCTCTCTCTGAGATAATGAAATATATATTGAACAATCCAGTAAGGAAGAAATTAGTAGAAAAATGGGATGATTTTTTATATTCAGGTTATGTAGACAATTTGGAATAGAAAATTGAATCAATTATAGAATAAGGAGTCTTCGACTCCTTCGGACAGGCAATAGCCTGTCCCTACACTGCTTACCGTTGGAGGGTCTAACTACACGGGAGACCTTTGTAGTTCTCATATTCATGCGGTTGCGCACATAATTAAGCCATGCCTCGATGTTCGAAGCATGGCTTTTTGTTGTTTATACGTAACGTAATTGCTAACTTGTACTATTAAATGACTCGCACTCCTTTATTACGGCATGCGGGGCATTTTGAATTCGGTCCTGGTAAAACCTGCGGGCACGGCGAACACATCTTTGGGAATGCTTTTATGACTTACATTGGTTACTTCCGTCGTGCTCTCCATCTTCATTTGCCCCATGCTCATGTGCGTGGTGGTATAAACGGGGAATCCGTCTATTTTCTTCCATTCACTTAATGCTTTTTCCGTCATGAAATTAGAGGCAAATATCTCGGTATACTTATCGTAATTCGCCTTATCATATTTGATGTCTTTGGTCACCCACATCTCCATTTTCAAGCCCATGCCGCCTGTTGAGGATATGACAACCTCATAGCAATCCCAGGAACCTATCTTCTTCGTTTTGCCGGTTTTTTGGATGGAAAAATCAAGGCCGCCACCCTGCTCACCCATCATGGCCATCATACCGCTGGTCATTTGTTTGTACTGCTCAGGTGTGATCTCTGAATAGGTTTTCTGGTTCAAATTAATTATTATCAGCTTGTTTTTGGCAGCATCGAAAATCATCTTCTGCCCCATGGCAGAATTATCCATGCACATCTGGTTTTTGGTTATCCACACCTTTTGCGTGAAGGTCTGCCCCGGCTGGCCCATCATGCCGCTGGTGGTGGTTTTCTGCTCAAAGGACAAATCCGCCAGCGCCAATGATGCAAAAACGATGGCGAGAAAAGTTATTGCCGAAATTTTAAGGAATCTCATATGCTCCCCTCCCGGTTAATAATAAATTATTGTGAAGGAACTATACACATAGTCTACCACAATAGTCAATAACAAAAATGACAAAAATCACAAAAACAACATTTTAGGGAAATTAGTTATAACTCCATGCTGCTATATTACAATACCTAACAGAATTATTTGTGTATTGTATCTTTGTCGCTTGTTTGATAAATATAGAAAGAAATGAAATGATTTAAAAGTAGATTTATGAGCCTAATACTTAATTCTCATACGAAATTTATAGTGCGAGCTGTTTTTACTGCTTACTCTTTTTTTATCTTTTCAAATGTAACAAACTTGCCAAGAGTTACAGAAGAAACTTTCCAACTTGGATTCAACCAAGCATCTGCATGAGTATGTCCGCCATTTGCCCACCAAGCTCGATGACCATAAGCGGAATAAGGCAATTTAAAGCCTAATATTTTTTCAATCTCTTCAAAACTTAAAGTTTCAATTCTTTTTTTACTATTCCAAAGATAATTTTCTAAGTTTTGATATTTAAAGGCTTGTTTATCAGCTTTTGCATGAGCAATAAATCTATTACTTCTTGAATGAAAAGAATTATCTCCGCTTAATGATTTCGCAGCTGTTTTATTCCATTCGGGTTTAAATTTTATTATTAGCATATTCTCAATGTTAAATCTATCAACAGTTTCATGAAAGAATAATTCAATTTTTAAGCCCTTTTTAAAAGCATCCAAAATAAATGAATTAATTCTGCAATTTGTCAGCTGCCCCCCTTTATAACAATTTCTTGGCGATATATTTCCATATCCTGAATTGAAGCGTTTTACTAAATCTTCACATTCGCCTACATATTTAGCAGTTCTATCTACATAAATAATATAAACACCCTGTTTTCTTTTCCATTGTTTTGGTATTTTAAACCGACAAAAGGGGCCCATACCATATTCATGAAGAGATTTATTCAAACGATTTCTATAATTTAAGTGTGGTCTAAATTCTTTTGGTTTTTTATTTTCAACTAATTCCGGAATAACTTCGCACACATATTTAAAAGAAATTCCTTCAATTTCATAATTCGAATAGTTCCTATTTTTACAATATATTTTTCGAAAAGTGTCGAACATTAAACGGTTATAATTTGAACCTAGCTTCTTCTCCAATGGTTCTATAATTTCTAATAAAAAATCTACTTGACTTGAAGGTATTAATTTTTTAATAAATCTTATTTTCACCGTCTTAGTATCAATCATAAGCCATATCTGCCTGAAATAATGTGAATATTTTCTTCTTATTTCATTAATATGCTTAATTTTGGCATAGTCTCTATCCATTATTTCTTTAAAAATTTTTGCAAAACCCGGTCCATGTTTTTGCTGAAATTCACGCAGCTTTAGCATCCCAGATAACATTTCATTAGAACTGTAAGTATTTGTAATTTGTATAATGATTTGTGCTAAAACATTTTTATATGTCGTTCTGGCAGACCATAAAGCGCCAATAGCAGCTCCAAGCACTCCTAAAGCGCTTACAATAATTGATATTAATGATATTAGCCAAATCCATTCTTTCATAATTTTATATTTTTAAGGAAAAATAAAATTTTCTATGATTTTAATTAGATTCTAAATAATCTAAAACTCTTTTAACCAAATCTTTATATTTATCATCTATTCTATAATTTTCTTTTTCTTGTGCAGGCCCTCTATCGTATCTAATTATTTGTCTTAAATAATCACGTCGTTTAATACCTAACTCTTTTGAAATTGTTGTTAATATCGTACCTGCTTTTCCCTCATCATATGCTTCATTTCTGTTAACCAATTCTTTTTTTATCATCTCACGAGTTGCAACACCTTTGCTTAGGCATAGAGGAAGAATGATAGTTTTTATACGGTGGGGTGTAGGTCTATTTTCTGATAAATATTTTTTTATCAATTCTTCTAACTGTTCACCTTCATAAGTTCCAGGCTCATCAGACATTATTATTTTTCTTTGTTGTTTTTTGCTCCTTTCTATTTCTATTTCCTCTGGAATAATACTAGTTTTTGCAATAAGCTCTTCACCCTTCCTAGTTTTGATATATTTTAAAATAATTGCATTTATGCTTACTCCATAGTTTTCAGATAGCCATTCGATCATTCTTTGTAATGATTCTTCAATAAAGGTACCAACTAATAAAATACGTTGACTTTGATTAATTGATAAATCTTCTATATTAATATCTTCAAATTTATCTTCTGTTGTAATATAATCTTCTAAAGGTTGTTCAAGATATGTATAACATGCCTCACTAAGTTTATCCAAATCCCATGTAGCAATGTCTGATGCATAATCTATAGCCTGAGCTAAAGCTTCACGTGGAATTTTATCTCTTTTTAATTCAATAATTAAAATATTTCCAGATTTATCTATTCCAAGAAAATCTAAAGGTCCAGATTTTGTTGGAGTTTGCTCTCCTATAATAAGAATATCTTCTCCTAAGATATCTGGTTTACTTTTTATCCATTTTTCTAAGTCTTGAACCTCTTTTCTACCTGCTTCTGTCATAGAGACTTCTATAGGCTCTAATTTTCCATTAATTATTTGCCATACTTTAATTTCAGTTGCCATTTACACTCCTTTTATATACTTTATTAAATTTCTTTTTGAATTTTCTTCTCTATATATTTTATTCCTTTCTTAGTAATTATATTATCATTATCTTTACGATATATTTTTGCATCAGTATCCAATTTATTTAGAACTGTTGGAATATGGCTTTTTGATTTTGTTTTTATCCATTTTTTTAAATCATTTGTAGCAACATAATTAGGATGCTTATTATAAAGAATAGTAAGTATTTTATCAGGTACAGAAAGACTAATATTCAATAATTTTATATCATCATCGAATTCTTCAATAATTGGTACTTTTCTTTCTACTAATGAATCAACTATTTTTTGAGCTTTTTCTAATTCATCTATATGATATAATCTCATAAGTTCTGCCATAATCCAATCACATGCTGATACTACATAAGTAGCATCCATAAAATTTGGATTTACTTCGTCTAAATGTGCAACTCCACGTTTACTTCTAATATCATAAATCGATCTTAAAATTCGAGGAATATGAATCCTAATTGATGTTTGAAATTTACTTTTAGGTATTTGCTCAAGTTCTTTTGCGAGATTATCTAAAACTACATCTTTACTAAAGGGTGTATAATTTCCTTTTGTTATATATTCAAGAATTCTCACAACTATTTCTGCAAATTTAGCGCAATTTAGTTGACTTGACTCATATTGGCTTAAAAAATATTTTTGTTTTAATTTACTATAGCGATCAATTAGTCTTTCAGCTAAATCTTTTTCGATATATTGCGAAAGATTTTTTTCTAATTCTTTTATCATATTTCAATCTTTTTTGGTAATTCTTTTTCAACAAATTCTCTACCTGTTAAACTTAATTTGTATGTCCTCTTGCTATCTCCTTTTATTAAGTATGCTTTTTTGGGGCTAGTTAATTCTCTTATATAATTGGAAATCTTTGCTGGCTTTTTTATTGTCGCTATTTTATAACATTCTATTATATCGCCTGATGTAAATTCTTTTTTAACTTCTTTTTCTGTTATCCAATAAGCAAAAACAACGATATTTTCATTATGGTCTTGAGGTTGCTTTTCTTTATAAAATTCAACTAAAGATAATCTTTCTAAAGGTGATTCCTTTTCTAATTCTTCTAAAGATTTAGATCCATCTTTTGGAGAAACCTTATTATTAATTTTAAGTAATTCTTTTTTATATTCTCCGTAGTGTTTCTCTACAAAATCCTTATCTCCTTCGAATTCAATTTCAATCTCACCACGTTTCATCTTAATTCTATAATTTTGTTCTGTCATTTAAAGCTCCTTAATAATTAAACTAATAATATAGTTTGATTTTAGATATACTATATTTTTTATCTGATATTTCTCATTTTATAAAACTAAATTTCATCACAATATATTACGGTATTGTGGCAAATCTTTTTTATTTTAAAAATATGATTGCAAATATATTATTATTATAATCTAAAATTTGTATTTTTGCAATGGGGAATAGGTTTTATGTTTTATTTTTGTGTTCACGGTTTATAAAAGCAGTGGCTAAGGATTTTTTGGTGTAGCATAAGTACAAATGACAGTTTTCAGTTGTCGGTTGCCTATTGTCAGTTGCCCATTTATAGTGGTCAGTTATCAGTCTTCAGTTGCCTGTTGTTAGTTTCCTGTTATCATTTGTCTATTATTAGTTATCAGTGGTCAGTTGTTAGTTATTAAAGAATATCGCTATAGCCTTCGGCTATAACGATCGGACAGGGGAGGCGTGGCCTCTTTGCTATCCTATAATCAAGAACTTACTTTTTTGGGATAATTAAAGATACTCGAAATGAGTAATTGCAAAGCAGCTGCGCTGCCGGACAGGCAGATAGTCTGTCCCTACACAGATTTCCTTCGCAGGAATAAAATAAGCAGCTAACACTGCTTCGGACAGGGGCAAGCACTGTCCCTACACGGTGTTGCTTCGAAGGTGAGATAAAAAGCTGGCGCTTTGGCGGACAGGCAGATAGGTTGTCCCTACAGAAGCACAGCTTCCTTGCCATTCCACTTTTCAGAATCTAAACATTTTTTATAATACGGTGAAATGTTGTACTGTGAAATAGTTAATCAGCCTCGCTGGCGGACATGGGAGGCGTGGCCTCATTGTTATTGTTATGGCAAAAGTTATTCTTATATGATGGTTTTGTGTTATTTAGGTAACCAAATAACAAAGCAACATTGTTGCCTGTCCCTACGTCATTTCATTCCAAAAAGGACAACCAGATAGGTTGTCCCTCCAGAAGCGTGGCGTCTTTGCAATATAAAATATCGTAATGAATATTAGTTTATGCAGTTGATTCGTATTTAGGTTGAAATGTACATAATAACAAACCAGCTGGGCTGGCGGATAGCCAATAGGCTATCCCTACATTTATTAATTCAAAGATGTTCATAATATTTTAACAATATGCCAGGATTGAAATGCACATAATAACTAAGCGGCTGGGCTGCCTGTCCCTACACGGAAGTCAGTGGTCGGTGGTCAGTCTTCAGTGGTCGGTTATCGGTTGTCTGTTGTTAGGTTTCAGTTGTCGGTTGTTAGTTTTCAGTTGTCGGTTATTAGTTATTAGTTTTGGGTAGAAAAAAAAGAAGCAGCCGAAGCTGCTTCGGACAGGGGCAAGCCCTGTCACTACGTTTTTTTTGGAATGAAATGGTTGGCAAATTGACTTATTTGAAAAAAAACTTAATTCAGATTATTTTCACATTATATTAGTATCTTCGGTAGCCTCTTCTTTCTCTTGGTTGTTGTGGGCGAGCTTCGTCGATTCTAATAGAACGTCCCATGAATTCGGTACCATTCAATGCGTCTTTTGCACTTTCGGCTTCCGATTGGCTTGACATTTCGACAAATGCGAAGCCTTTGCCTTCGATTATTTTTATATCTCTAACTTCACCGTACTCGGAAAATAGCTCTTCTAATTCCTTGTTATTCACTGAATAATTAAGGTTTCCTACATAAAGTTTACTGCCTTGCATTCTAATCTCCTTATTTATTTTCTTCTCTCTGTTAAATAATGTTTATTTGGGAGGTAGAAGCAAGGTAGTAATTCTGACCTCTTTAAGTGAGACATTATTAAACACAAGAGAATCCCTTTTAAAAAATTGTTACTGAGAATTTAATTGGGTCCTTTTTACTCCTCCTTTGTTATTATATTTACCAACCATTTCATAGTATATTTTATCATAAAATGTAATAAAATACACTTTTTTATTAGAACATTTCAATTATTGTTTTGCATTAACAATGCGTTATTACACAAGCTGACAGGAAGCGTGGTTTCTTTGTTATTGTGATGGCAAAAGCTATGCTTAGGTGACGGTTTTGTGTTATTCAAACAACCAAGTTGCAAAGCAACATTGTTGCCAGAGCAGCTGTGCTGCCTGTCCCTACACGGTAGTCAGTGGTCGGTGGTCAGTTATCGGTTGCCTGTTGTTAGTCTTCAGTTGTCGGTTATCAGTTATTAATTTTCAGAGGAAAAAAAATAAGCAGCTTTAGCTGCTTCTCTACGTTTTTTCTGGAATGAAATGGCTGGCAAATTAACTTATTTGAAAAAATACTTAATTCAGATTATTTTCACATTATATTAATATCTTCGGTAGCCTCTTCTCTCTCTTGGTCTTGGTGGGCGAGCTTCGTCGACTCTAATAGAACGCCCCATGAATTCTGTACCGTCCAAAGCATCTTTGGCTTTTTCGGCTTCTGACTGGCTTGACATTTCCACAAATCCGAATCCCTTACCTTCGATGATTTTTATATTTCTAATTTCACCATAATTTGAAAACAGGTCTTCCAAATCTTTGTTAGTTGCTGAATAGCTAAGGTTCCCTACATACAATTTACTGCCTTGCATTCTAATCTCCTTTTCTTTTCTTCTCTCTGTTTAGTAATGCTTCTTTTGGAGGTAGAAGCAAGGTAGTTATTCTTACCTCTTTAAGGGAGACATTATTAAACACAAGAGAATCCTTTAAAAAAAATAGTTGCTGAGAATTTTATTGAACTTTTTTTACTCCTTTCTTTGTTATTTGTTATTCTTTTTGCCAGCCATTTCAGTGTATATTTTAGCATAATGCAAGTTAAATCGCACCTTTTTTTGCCAGATAGCTCATTAATCAGTTCGATATTAAAAATCATACTTTTTTTGTGATTATAATAAATCCTCGAGATATTTAATACCAAAATAACAGTGCCGCCTGTCGCTAAATTTTTTCATCAGAAAGAAAAGATGGTATGGTAACATGTGCTTATTTTTACTATTTTTCGCTTAAGAGTTGTCTGAAAAGGATGGAGTTGAAAAGGGCAAGAAATCCGCAGAAGAGTGATGTAGACAAGACGTAAGCACGGGCGTAGGTGCTGAGGGAGACTTCAACATGACGGGTATAGGTAATGTTTCTCAGGTAGTACTTTCTTGGCTGATCGTATTCACAGCGGGGTATGGTGGCTTTATATTCCAATGCAAAGTATACCATCCCGCTAATCCAGAGAATGAAAAAGGACAGTGCGACAAAAATCATGAAACGGTGAATTAGCAGAAGGGGTTTGCTCAGTGTAATTTTTTTCCTGTTAGCCGAAGCTCTGGCGGGCATGAACTTTTTTGCTATTATTATGATTACAACGGTAAGGAAAAAGTATATGATAAGCAGAAATGTCAAACCGGGCACAAGGCTATAATCTGGATTTTTTCGAGCAGCAAACAGAGTTAAGGTAAAAATGATTATTATGGAAAATACATTAAAAATTGATAAAACGGCTAAAATGTTTCTTACCAGTCTCGATTGCATAGCATGCCCAAATTCTATTTTTGTTTTCCACCGTATTCCAGAAAAAGCATTGGAAGATGCTATACCGGAATCAGCATTATTTGATAATTATTTGCCTATATCGCTGGTGTTTCATTATTATTCATCAAAACGTTCGTTATTTCAATAAAAAGAAAAAAACATAAGCAGCTATAGCTGCTTATTTATCACCAGATGCTATTAATCATATTATTAAAACATGTAATGTCATAGTGGAACAAAGAGGCTCCGTCTCTTTCGTACAGGAAGCATAGCTTCCTTGTTATTTGATAATCAACACTATAAGTTTTATGATGATAAAAGATAGTCGAAATGTTTAATTCCAATGCAACATTGTTGCCAAAGCAGCTGTGCTGCCTGTCCCTATACAGGATGCAGTTGTCGGTGGTCAGTTATCGGTTGCCTGTTGTTAGTTTTCAGTTGTCGGTTATTGGTCTTCAATCGTTGGTTGTTCGTTAGAAAAGAATATCGCTATAGCCTTCGGCTATAACGATCGGACAGGGGAGGCTTGGCCTCTTTGCTATCCTATAATCAAGAACTTACTTTTTTGGGATAATTATAGATACTCGAAATGAGTAATTGTAAAGCAGCTGTGCTGCCTGTCCCTACATTGCGTTCCTTTGTAGTAAAAGAACGGACAGCGAGATACGCTGTCCCTACACATCTTGCCTTTGAGGGTGAATAACAAAGCGGCAATGCCGCCTGTCCCTACAGAAGCGTGGCTTCTTTGTAATATAAAATATCATAATAAATATTAGTTTATGTAGTGGATTCATATTTAGATGGAAATGCACATATAACGAAGCAGCAGTGCTGCCAAAGTGGCTATGCTGGCGGACAACCAGATAGGTCGTCTCTAAACTGCTTTCCTTTGGAGGAAAAAAATAAGCAGCTAAAGCTGCTTCGGACAGGGAAACACGGCTTATTTGTAATGTATTATTTCTAATAGGAGTGAGATATGAGATAAGGTAGACAAATCGAAGCTGCTGTTTCTACCTATACATGACTGTTTCGGTACAGAAAAACAAATTATGTTTTGCAGCATAACGCTTGTGTATGCTGATGCAAGAGAATTTGCTAAACAATTTCTATCAACTCGATATCAAAAGTTAGGTCTTTGCCAGCTAATGGATGATTGGCATCCAGTGTTACTTTTTCTTCTGAAATGTCGGTCACTCTTACTATAATGCTCCTTTTATTTTCCTGGGGTATTTGCAAATGCTGATCGATCTCTAATTTTATATTGTCCGGTATCTCTTTTCGATCAACTTCTATAACCATCTCATTGCGATGGGGGCCATAGGCCTGATCTGCCGGTATTTTGCTTGTTTTTGTTTCCCCCGTATTCATGCCAATTACTGCTTGTTCGAGACCTGCGATAACCTGATCAGTACCAATAGTGAATTGAATTGGTTCACGATCACTGGATGTATCAAAAATAGTTCCATCTTCCAGTTTACCTGTATAATTAATCTTAACAGTATCACCATTTTTTGCTTTAGGCATAAAACCATCCTTTTGCTTAATAGTTATTATTATTTCTCTAATCAGCCAGGTAACAAATTGTGGGTAAAATAAATCGCCAACAAGCGAATTGGTAAGTAGCCTTTTATCTACGGTAAGCCCTTTTGACTAAATGTAACATGCACTGACCATTTATTATAATAAAATTACCCAACTAATTTCATTATAGCTTAAAACTTTTCTGCTTACAAGTGTGGTTCAGATATGGATATGATATTTCTTGTTTTTTACTTTTTTCAGAATGGCTATTATTTTTCCCGAAAAATGCACTAATTGATGGGATTTGTAATAGTATGCACATTTTACTTCAAATGCATTCGGGCTTTTTTTAGGATTTTGATTACCTCAGCATCACTCATATCGGGGAAGCTCATGTAGAAAGAGGCCACGGCGAAGGAAAAGCCGCGGCTGATGTGGAGGCAGACGATATCATCCACTTCTTTTTTGACCAAATGGTATGATTCATGATGGGCAACGGGCACGGTCACAACGATTTCTTCTGCCTCCCGCTTGCGGGCGAACCTTACTGCCGCCAGCATGGTGAAGCCTGTGGCCAGTCCATCGTCTGCTATCAGCACTGATCGATTCTTCAAGTCGGGAAAAGGTCGGTCGCCTCGATATACCTTATCGCGGCGCAACACTTCTTGATAGACCTCCTCCACTATAGGTTGGATAACCTTTTCTGATACATACCCCGATTTTATTAATTCCTCATTCAAAATTACTTTCTTGTCGAGGTCAACAGTACCGAAACCCATCTCCTGATCGAAGGGTATAGGCAGCTTACGGAGCATAACCGGTTCCAGGGGACACTTGAGTTTTTTTGCAATGGGATAGCCTACGGCGAGTCCACCTCGAGGAATACCGAGCACAATGGGATTTCTGAACTCATACTCAAGGGAGATTATTTCCTCGGTAAGCTTATTGCCGGCGTCATACCTATCTTCAAAGAGAATCATGATTTTGCAGCACAGCCAGATTAGAAAGTGAAATATTAAATACTATTATTATCTTGTTTATATTACCATATATAACAGATATTGGATAAAATGCAAGAATGCTAAAAAGATTAAGTCGCAAAATTGCATAGTTCGAACAATGCTGATTATGGGTTTGAGACAAGCACGGTCGCTCTATTATTTTTGATGGAAATCTCAGCGAGGATAGCAAAAAGGAGGAGGAAAACGGTTGTGATATTATCTGTGGATACAGTTTTTCTTAACGCTTATTTATTAATCTGTTTTTTTCATTAGAATATCGTTTTTATTACCTTTTCTGCTCCATCTATTAATTCTTTAACTTCGTCGTAGGTAGGTTCTCGGTCTTTCGAGTAGCAACATAAGTTGCGAATATCGGTCAATCTCCGGATCCAGCGCCATCGAGGAACATTTAATACACCTTCATTCTTTAGCAGGTCATTATATTCAGCTAAGGTGGGATTTTCTTTTTTAGAGCTAATTCGATGGTCATCGCATACAGATGATAAATGCCTTTTCAGCACAATGCCAGCAATAGTCCCGGCTGCCCTTATGTGCTGAGCGTGCAATAGCGATCGTGCGGCGTTAATCTCATTATCAAAGATATCAGCTCGCAGAGAACCTTTAATATTTACTAACAATGAGTCGAGGCGAGTTTTTGCGGCTACCAATATTCCAAGCTGCTGATTAAACTTATTTATAAATAGATTCTCTGGGTTGAAATTTTCTACAGCGCTAACTCCATAATCAAGGTTAACTCCTAATAAATAATCATTGATAGTAAAAGTGGTTAAGTCAATTTCATTACGATTTTTTATTTTATACAACTCCTCAAACTCTCTTAATCGCTCTAGCATCAACTGTCTTATTACAACAAAGGCCTTTGAGTACCAGCTTTGATAGTTTAATGGCGATACTCTAAGTCCTCTTTTTTGATCATTTAACAGATTAACTCCTTCGATGACAAGATGCATGATTTCTTTCTTTGGGTCTTTCATAATTTACTATCGTCAATATACAAACATATTCCCCATCTCATTAGCCTATTATAATTAGGATTAATTAAATAAAGCTATAAAATATAATTTATGAGATCATATCTTTAAAAATAAAATAGGCTCGTATTTATTATTATTTACTGCTTATACTATAAATAAACGACATTTATTAGGTTTATATTACAACTTTTTTATACAAATCGCAATTCTTGCATAAAATTGTAGCAGCGTGTGGTTGAAGAAAAAAAGTTGACGAATCGGAATAGTCGTCTTTGGACAAAAGAAACAAAGCTTTTATATTATGAAATTATCAGCTATATATTCTTATCCTGCCAATAAATCGTTAACTTTGGCAATGAAATAGTGAAGAAGCATAATCAAATATCCCTGCATGACACACATTTATATAAATTGGAGTTGGTTTTCTATGTTGACGGTTGAATATAGTTCATATTCAAAGATAAATTGAAAATTTACCAGATCCCGGTAAGCTTATCTTTTCGATTGCTTTGCTTTATTGACAGCTTTATTAATTTTATCAACTGCCTCCTGAGCGGCTTCGCGGAGCATTTTGTCAGAGTCCTTTTGAGCAATCTCTGTTAACGCATCTAATGCTTTCTTCGCTCTCATTTTCCCCAGGGCCTGCACCGCTATCCAGCGCACGGTCTGATGGTTGCTCTTGAGCTTTTTGATAAGAGCGTCAATAACTCTGCTATTCTTATGGTTGCTTAAAGAAAAAACAGCTTGAAATTGAACGCTATTGTCTGGATCATTGAGTAAATCCACCAGTGCATTTATAGCTTTTTGTCCACCGATTTGTCCCAGCGCATAGATGGCATTCTCTCTAACATGCCGGGAGGGAATTGGTAAATCGGGTCCCAACATTTTGAAATTTTCCCCCAGGAAATAAGTTATATATACCTCTGGTTTTGCTAATATGAATAATGAACCCCTCAGATAGCTTTTATCTTTCGTAGCTATAATTAATGCATCCACAGCCCTCTCATCTTTAATCTGAGCAAGAGCATAAGCTGCATGATTACGAAGCATTATTGATTTATCCTTCAGAGCAGTTATCAGCGGCTCAACTGCCTTTTTTGCCTTTAGTTCTCCAAGAGTCCAAGCAGCCATATAGCGTTCACTTTCTGAGCCCTGCTCGAGAATATCAATCAGCGGTGTTACCGCACTCTTATCTCCTGCCTTTGCTAAAATCATAGCCACTGTTACTTTAAATTTTAGAGATTTATCCCTGAGAGCTGGTAATAGCAGCTTTATATTTGGCTTTTCTAAATTTAGGAGAGCTATGGTAGCTACATAGTTTTCGTCCTTCTTCAAAGTTTCCACCAGGTGGGTTTGATCAATCTTATTAAAATATGCGTATTTGATTATAGGATAAATCACGGGCTTTTCCTTTGGCAGGTCTGCTGGGGTGCCTTTTTCAACAAGCAGTCTGAAATTATCCCACATATATAACATTGTCTTTTTACCTTCTTCCTCATCGCCTTTAAGCACTTGTGGATTCTGGTAGCTTATATTTACTACTTTAATATCACCTTTCTTCACCGATACATTTACATCAGCAACCTTTGTTGTTTTTGGCCAATTATACTGCCACTTACCTTCTACAATATTAAAGACACTGTTGCTACTCCCTGTCCACTCTTTGGATTTTCTGCTTATTTCGATCTTATATTCTCCAATGGGAACTTTAAAGACCAGCCTGCTCTCTTCGCCCAGATGCTCTTTATCTTCGATAACTCCCAGAGAAAGCTTGTAGCCCTTGGGCGTGTATGTTGAGACATACCATTGCATCTCCCAATTTTCCGGTGCTTTTCTCCCCTTTGGTACCTGGACTATGATATGCCCTGGGGGATAGGTACTTCCTTTGGGTAATAAAGACTGATACGGTTTAAACTCCTCCGATTCAGTAAATGCTAAGGAGGATATCATCACTAAGGTTAAACTAACAAAAATAATGCATAATCTCATTTTCATGATTAAAGCACTCCTTTCCATATGTTTAAAGTGCCAGTTAATCTTTGTGGATCTGTTTCCTTTTTCAGTTTATGCTGATTTTTATTATAACGGCAAATTCTTATTTTTCAATATTTAATGACATATGGATTGCTTTAATGATTGAAATCTTAGCTGTAATTACAATGGCATTCTATTACCACCAGTTACATAGAGCAGTTCTCCCGTGATCCATCGTGCCTGCTCCGAGGCCAGAAATACAATAGCATCAGCAATATCCTCCGGCTTCCCTATTCGTCCAAGAGGAATATCTGGAAGTAATAACTGCTCCAGCTCCGGTGGGATATAACCGGTCTGCACAGGGCCGGGTGATAAAATATTGACGGTGATGCCATACTTCCCAAGCTCCCTGGCTGCAGCTCTACTGAAGCTCTCAATGGCATGTTTGCTGGCATCGTACGATACCTCAGCGGGGAAACCAGAGGCTCCATCGGCGCTAATGTTGATGATACGACCCCATTTTGCGTCTCTCTCAATGTAGCGGTGAGCATATTGAGCCATCATGAGCGCTACTGCACGGCTATTTACAGCGAAATGCTTATCGATGCCCTCTGCCGAAATTGTTTGCATTGGGAAGCCGGCAACATGGTATCCCTCCCCTCTCAATTGAGATTGGGGGATAAATGTATCTGATTCACCATGGGCAGCATTATTGACGAGCACATCCACAGGACCAAAGTTTGCTTCAATACGGTCGAACAACTGCGGTATCACAGAAGGATTAGCCAGGTCTGCTTCCCAGGCCTCAGCACGGCCACCGCGGTCTTTGATAGCCTGTAGAATATCGTCAACAGGTTCTGACTGCAATTTCCAGTAAAGTGATGGACTTGGTGTGTTTGCGCGCTCCATCTCCTCAACTAAACCTTGCTCTGATTTCGGTAGGGGAACTCTATAATAGTGAATGAACACTGCTGCACTTTCAGCAGCGAAGGCTTTGGCCGCAGCAGCACCTATACCTTGCTTATTATTGCCCCCCGTAATCAATACTACCTTATCTTTTAAGCCAGTATCAATCATATTAGTTCTCCTTGTGTTACGGTCTTTGGATAACATGATGATCCTCTATTTTCAAGGGATCATAATTAAATTGAAACCAAACTATCTTTTTATTCTGATATTATACAGCATAGACTAATGACTCATAGCAGCAAATGGTTTTAACTGCCCGGCATTCATTTTGGAATTACAAAATCCAGAGAGCTTTGGGCAGTAAGGTTATTATCGCTATGATGCAAAGATATTATTTACGCTTATTTATTTTTTATACCATGGATTTTGCTCAAATGGCAACTTTTGCATACCAATAATCCTCTATTGATCTCAGTGCTCCCACCATCGATGTATTTATCTTTATGATGAAATTGAGTATCATGGCAGCCATAAGCTAACTGTTTTCCGCAAATCTGGCACTTCTCCAAATCTCTTCTAAAGATAGTTATTTTCTGCTCATTACTAAAGAGCCTATCTTCATCCAATGGTGCAGGATTATATTCTTTTAAAAACCTTTTAAGGATAACTTCATATCTGAATAAAATACTCGATTTGCTGTTTGTCCCCCTGCTTATTAAGAAATCAAAAATGATAAGCTCTTTATCACTGGTGCTGGATGTATTTACAATATCTTGATAGAAATTAAAAAAGAAATTTCTGAAATTCTTTTTTTGATTTTCCATTGCATAATGTTCCAACATATGCTCTGTAAAAAGATAAAGGGTTATTATCCACGCTGGTTTTCTAATTTCGGGTGTTTTTCTTCCGAATATAGCAGATAAAAAATTTAATACTCTATTGACTTTTACATATATTTTAGAGTCTTGATTTAGATTCTCGTTTTTCTCAAAGAAATCATATATATATTTTGGACCAATGTTATTAATACCCTTACTCTCCAAATACATTAGCTGTGCTGCAATATAGTAGTGCTTATATCTGTTATTTTTTAAATCAATTATATCGGTAAAGAATTGGTGTTCGGCTAACTTCCTCATGGTAGGAACAATATCACCTATATAAGCATTGAGAATCTCACCGGGGATAAGAGGTTTGCCATGCTGTAATCTTTTAAAAAGGTCCCTTATTTCCTCATCACTATAATCTTTCAGATATATAACAGGCACTTGATAGCTATCAAATCTGTTTTGCCAGCTTTTATGCAGTTTGCTGCAGTAGTATGCGCCATTACCATTATTCTTATGCTTATTCATACTGTCATTTATAATATCTTTTGAATATCGATAGCTTAGCGCCAACTTATCAGCTCTAAATTTCCAAATAGTGTTAAGCCTTTGCTGCCCATCAACAATGTATTCTTTATCACTCTTCTCGTGGAGGAAAATTGGCGGTATAGCGAAACCTCGCAGAATGGTGTCAATAAAGTACTGCTCATCAGCTTTTTCCCAGGTTCCATTTTCCCTCTGATAAGTACGGTCTATGACATACCTGTCCTTATGTAAAATGAATGAGCTTATAAGTACAGGTGTAACATGAGGCGGTTGTTTCAATCTCATCTAAACCCTCCTAACAAGTATAAAGCTGTTATCTTTGGTTTATTATAATATGGTCCAAATATTTACTTTTGATGCATACATAAGATTATTTTTTAGTATGTGTTTCGTATGCTATTGATGTTACTTTTTTATTCATATTTGAGCATATATTTATCCTGCTCTGTTATTAAAGTGGCATCTTTAATATATAACGACATTTAGAGGCTATGTATTACAATATAAAGTGCTATAATTTATATTTAGAATTGTGGAGCTATTATTCCAATAAAAATAAGGCTTGCGCTGGGCGTATATTCTTTACCTTAACACGGTGTTAAATTGAAAAGAAAGTGGTTTAATTTTAAATATAGCATTAATAATACGGTTTTCCGAATAAAGACAAATAATAAAATTGTCTTTATAAAGACATAATCTGTTTTTTCCTTAAGAATTTGAACCTTTCTTCTTCTGGTAATATACGGGGATTTTTTTATTGAATGGCGAACAGAACTCTATACAAGTTTATAACAAGCCCTGTACTTGCAATATTTACTTTTAATAGAAATTTGAGAAGGCAAAATTAATTTGAACCAATATTTATGAAAAAATCAATATTTTGCTCCATAAATAGCGTTATCCCGCTCGCGTTCCGTTTGGGATAGGTTTTTCTGGAACGGCAAGAACAGGGGTGATGCCATCTGCATATCCAAGGTCAATGAGCATCCCCTGGGAAATCTCGCCCATCATTTTTTTCGGTTCGAGATTTACAACAAATAGCGCCTGTTTCCCTTCAATTTCTTTGGGGTTTTCGCGTTCTTTCTTTATCCCAGCTAAAATATTTCTCTTATGATCACCGAAATCTACTGTTAGCCTTACTAAATTATCTGATTTTGGCACATCTGCAACCACATCAATCCTCCCGACACGAATATCTATTTTGTTGAAATCATTAAAAGCAATGATTGGCTTTATAGGAGCTGGTTTTATTGACTTCATAATTATCCTTCAGTAAAAGTTCTATTAATACGATATATAGTTAAGCTCTTTGATAACAAATAGCTGTTTTACCTAACTACCACAAATAATACCTTTTTATTTTTCTATCACTGGTAGTGTTATATGCGATGGATAGCTTTTGCTGCGAAATACACATTGGGTAGCTTTCTGAAAATCTGACTGCTTAGCTTTAGGGATATCTATAAACTTCTGTGGATTGCGATCTATCAGGGGAAACCAGGAACTCTGAACCTGAACCATTATTTTATGTCCTTTTAGAAAACGGTGATTGCGATAATTGAGGTCGATTACAAATTCTACTACCTGGTTGGGTGGAATGGGTTCCGGCTTCTCAAAGCTATTGCGAAATTTACCCCGGAGAACATCATCGGCAATCATAAGCTGATAACCTGCCATCTCTGGATATTGGGGATAATTTTCCGGGTATACATCTATCAACTTCACAATCCAGTCGCAGTCTGTGCCTGTGGTTGAAGCTAAGAGATGTGCGATTATGCGGCCGCTGACAATAATATCTTCCTCGAGCACATCAGTCTCCCAGCTTAAGACATCGGGTCTCCCTTGAATAAAACGCTGGTCCTCCACTTTTGCCAATGCTCCTCTCTCAGGCCAGAAGCCTTCTATTGGGCGTTTTGTAAAAGGAACGGGATCGTTCGGGTCGGAGATATAGCTGTCGAATAGCTCTTCATTATTTTGTGGTGGTGGTTCAAATGATAGCTTGCCATTAGCACGAAAGTAGAGATTGCGTTCTTTGCTCTCCTTTGGTGGCCAGTCGTCATAGCGCATCCATTTGTTTGCTCCGGTTTCGAATACCAGAGCTTCAGGGAGGTTGATGCTCCCTTTATCTTTTAAGAAGTGAGCAAACCAGGGAGCCTGTATCTCCTGTCTAAAATAATTACCTGTTTCGCTCTCGAAATCGATTTTGCCCAAAGTGCGGCCATCGGTTCTAGCCCAACCACCATGACGCCAGGGACCGGCTACCAGATAATTAATCTCCTCAGAATCTATTGCTTCTAATGTATCATATATTTTCATTGGTCCGTAGAAGTCCTCAGCATCCCACCACCCTGCGACATTCAGCGTTGGAACAATCACTTTCTTGAGATATTGTGCTACTGATTGCTTCTGCCAATATTCGTCGTAGTTGGAATGAGTCATAAATTTGTTCCAGGTAGGTACTTCACCATGGAAATATTTCTCATTTACATTTGAAAGCGGACCTAATTCGAGGAACCATTCGTAGACATCATCCTTAGGAAAAGTGAAGGGAGTAAAACCCTTAGATCTTTCCATTACGGCGACAAATTCAAAGCTGGGGCACAAACGAAAAGCACCTTTATGATAAAAGTCATCACCCAGAAACATATCACCTACTGATGCCTGCGGCGAGGCAGCTTTGAGAGCAGAATGGGGTTCAATGAGTGCCATGGTGGTTAGCCAGCCGGGGTAGGAGATACCCAGGATTCCAGCACATCCATTATTATTAGGGACATTTTTCAACAGCCAGTCGATGGTGTCGTTTGTATCGGTTGTTTCGTCGATGGCATTGGGATCACTATTATCGCGAGGGGGACGCATATTGATGTATGTTCCTTCGGATTTGAAGCGTCCACGAATATCCTGAAAGACGAAGATATACCCCTCTTCAGCAAGTTCTTTATATGCGTTATCAATCATTGCGCTCGTATTATCAGCATTATATGGAGTCCGAGTGACCAAAAAAGGCAGCGGCTTTTTGACATCTTTTGGTTTTAAGATAAGGGTATATATATGTACTCCATCGCGCATTGGAATGCGTGCGGTAATCTTTTCATATTCCGGATTAAGATTAACTCCTTTAGTCCATTGGTATGATAGAGCCAATAAGGTAAGAATTGTTACAACAAAAACAACACGATATTTATATTTACAATAGCTATATTTCATGATTCCTCCTTTAAAAATTGTTTTATCTTAACAAAATCAATTCTAAAGAATTAAGCCATTATTTTATTCGAGAACTTTTTTTCTGTTAATCTCTTCTATTTTTCCAATAGTGGTCCTGCGCCAATAACAAATTTACCCTTAAAATATCTTTTCCTGTTATCAAATGCTTCTTCTGTCCACTTCTCAAAGCCAATTAATTTTATCCTCGATAAATTATATAATTTTAAATTATGGGGATACCTATCTGCTCCATCAGCAACTGGTTGTAATTTAGAACAGGGAAAATCCTGGCACTCGAAACAAAACTCTACTCCTTTTGCCTTGACACACTCGTATGTTTTACAGGAAGGACAGACAATTATATGACCCTCTTGTGCTCTACAGCCTTTACAGGAAATTTTTCGCTTGTCAATTTTCAGCTTTTGTGAAAGCGTTGCTTTAAGCTTTTCAGTAATATTTTTTTCATAAAGCTCACAATTAAAGCAATCAATTCCACAAGGAGCTGTCAACTTTTTTTTATTCTCCATCTCTACCCTCTACATATTAATTATTGCTTTAAAAATTATCCCTTCATCAAGCTTTTTTTGAATATCAATATAAATTTATTATAATTATATTAGACAAATGAGTTTATTAATTACTCTTTGTTTGTTAGGAAAATAGCATCTTCTCATTGTTGTCCAATTTAAATAGATGTAATGTATCAGAGTGATTCAGTTCCTTAAGCATTCTCTTTATAATGTTATTTTTAATAGTAATAATTTCTTCCCTTTTTTTATCCTTAATTTTTACCTGAGCTCCTGCAATCATATCATGGCCTCCTGCCGTTCCTTGTTTTGGAATGATTCTTTTTATAACTTTTGCAGCATCAGCATGGATATTTGTTGTTCTAATTGATATATACAGTATATCTTCATAGGTACCAAGGCAAAGAGCCCAGGTAATATTTTTTATCCTCAATAGAAAATCTGCCATTTGAGCTGCGAAATCAGGGTAAGGTAACTGATCTAAGTTGGTAATTATTAAATTTTTATAATAACAGGTGTTCAGCAAAGCGTTAGAGAGGTTTGAAATAAATTCTTTTGATAAATCAGGATACTGAATTTGAGATAGATATTTAAAATTTATATGAGGTAATAGATCAATATAAGCCCTTTTATCAGCCTCACTTCCATGTCTGCCAAGATTTTGCGTTTCGCTTAAAATAGCATAACAAAGCGCCGTAGCTAAATATTTTGGTATTGGAATTTTAAGCGAATTAATGTATTCATATAAAATCGTGGCACAAGCTCCATACGTTGGTCGAACATCATAAAAAGGAATCTGGGATAAGATTTTTTTTTGCAATGGATGGTGATCAATAACAGCTACTGGAGAAATGCCTTCGGGCAAAGTAACGTTACCAGCAAAAGGCTGACAATCAACTAAAATGTATTGCTTATTGTCTGGGTGTGACAGATTTTTCGTATGATGCAATTTTATCTTCAGAATATTTATCATCTCCTGATTTTCTGCACGACCGATTATTCCATCGTAGTAGATTCTTGGCCTTTTAAATCCTATTTTTCTTAAAATAAATCTCAGTGCCATTGCCGAGGCTAATGAATCGGGGTCTGGATTGTTATGCACAATAACTGCAATTGGCTTATCTTTTTTAAGTAAATCAAATAAAGTCTTCATGGAAATATATAAGCTTTTCTATTTTTAATCAGTAGAAAAAAACAATTACCTGATTAATTTGTTTGCTATTTTTTTCTCTGTTTAAATGACAAATAATAAAGAACGTTAATTAATCTGGTAATTGGATATTTGGATTGCTTCGTTAAGTATAATATCCTACAACTAACAAAGTACAAAATCTATTTATAATACTTATTGATATTTTAATACAATTTAGTTTTTTTATATTATATTAGGGAAGGAAAAAATGTCAAACAATAAAATGAGAAAAGCCCATAATTTTATTTAATTATGAACGCAATAATAATAGATAATATACAAATTGATATATTTTTATGTGGAGCTGGCTTAAATTAATGGATTTCGAAGAAATAAATTCTGAACCTATTAGTAATCATATCCAACCGACTTACTTTATTCTAATTGAAGGATTCATAATTTGCTCTCTTCTTAGAAGCATCGAAGCGGACGATATTATTTGTTTTCTTTCTGCCATGAATTTGAGACACAACTATTCCTCACATTTAATTTTGCTGCAGTTTTAAGGCTGCTCTTTTTTTGAAGGCTTATAGTATTTTTACTGCGTTAGCAGCTTAATAGTTATAATATCCTTATTCGTTGTTAGGCTATTCCGTTGAAGAAAGACCAAAAACACGTGAATCACAATCGCATATTTTCTGATGTCTCATCATCTCGAACCAATCTAAAGTAGCATTTTCAATTATTTCTTCTTCTCTTTCGGTTTCGAAGGTGCATGTTCCGATTATATAAGCTAATTCACCGCCCTCAGGCAGCGGTATTCCATTCGAAAACAATTCTCCTTGACCACTTGCATAAACCTCTTCTATTTCAAAAGTTACTCGTGTTACACCTTTATCTATGACTTTTTTCCAGAATTTTGCAATATCTTTCTTTCCCTTAGTCTTCTTGGCATTGGGGACTATTAGAATTGTATCTTCTGCAAATAATTTGGCTATTTTATCTGCTACTCTTTCCTTTGCTTCTTCTCTACCTTCCCTATGAGCAGCGTTACCTTCCCTGAATAAATTTTCTAATCCACTATTTCTCTCATTAATTCTATCAACAAAAGCCTTTTTCAAATTCAATCTTTCTGCCTTCTTTTCGCAGCTATTGAAAAAGATAAGCCCAAACGAAAGTACTACTACCACTATCAAAATAGAAAAATTTTTAAACTTCATCAATCCCTCCCATATTAAATTTTTTCAATTTATATTGTTTAATTGACTAAAAGTTACCGTATTTCTTTAATTTTCTTTCATATTTCTTTTTTTCCTGGTTTAATATCTCCTGGAAACGAGAGTCATCATAAAGGTTGCTGTAACAAGGATTATTTATTAGGTACGGATACGAATAAAGATATTCCAATTTATATTCAAAACCCTTAGTGACCCCTTCATCAATATATTTGATTGCCTCATCTTTTAATCCTAAGAGAGAATAAATGCTCGTTACCTCATAACGATAAGGAGCAGTATCATTAATGAGTGCGAGAGCTTCCATTTTCTTACCCTTTACTGCAAGTAGCAAAGCTCGGTAAAGTTTAACTCTCGGACTTACTGGTTCAATTTTCTCAACTCTATTTAATACTTTTTCGGCTTCTTCATATTTATTAAACCAAATAAAGTATTGCGCATGATAAAGACTAAGCGGAACATTATTTGGTTCTAACTCTAATCCTTTTTTGACATAAACAACTGCCTTTTCAAATTCTCCTGTACATATAGAACAATCGGTTATAAGCATATAAGTCATAATATCTAAAGGATCACTCTCAATCAATTTCGAAAAGCATTCAATAGCTCTGTTATACAATCCAATAGACCTAAAAAATGTCCCAGTATAAAGATTTACTGTTGCGCTATCTGGGTCTATTTCTAAAGCCTTCTTAAAATATTTATAAGCTTCATCGTTATCAGCCTTATAAAAATAAGCCCAACCCATGGCACAATTAGCCTCTGCTAAATTGGGATCTAATTCATACGACATTTCTAAATATTTTAATGCTTGATTAAGATCTTCCTTATTTCTTGTCCTTACATAATGAGATTCATAAGTAGATCCTAATCCCCAATAGGCTAAAGCATAATCCGGTTCAATTTCAATAGCTCTCTTAAACATATTTACTGCGGTTTTAAAATCCTCTTCCCGATAATATAGATCATATTTCTTATCCAAAAAATTCATACCCTTTCTGTAATAATCATAAGCCTCAACATTTTTTGGTTCTCTTGATTTAATTAAGTCTAATGAATCTGAGACAAGCTCGACTTTCAATGCATGAGCAATAGCTTGCGATATTTCATCCTGAACCTTAAAAGCACCTTCAAGTTTTCTATTATAGGTTTCTGACCATAAAAGAAAACCATCATCCACACTAATCAACTGGGCATTAACACGAATCCTTTCCCTTTCTTTTTGAATACTTGGTTCCAGAATAGAATCTATACCAAACTCCTGAGCAATATTTTTAATATCTTCATAACGCATGACTGAACTCATGGGAAATACCTTCAAGCGCGGATTCATAGTTCGGATTTTTGCAATAACATCATTGGTCATTCCTTCACAAAAGTGTTCCTGGTCTCTCTGAGGACTTAGGTCTTTGAAAGGCAAAACAGCAATTGATTGTATTTGGTCACTTTTTAAAGATGAATCGAGTTTTATCTTATTCTTAAATAAATACGAAAATGCAATTATTATGATTATCAAAAATACTGCCGCCAATGGAGCAAATCGCTTCCAGTGAATTTTTTTAAATATTGCAGGAACAACAATTTCTGATTCTACTTTATTGAGTGGATCCATAATCTCATCTATACTCTGATACCTTCTATCAGGTTTCTTTTCCAGGCATTTCATAATAATTTTTTCAAGCTCAACCGGTGTTTGAGGATTAAATTGAGATATAGATTTTGGAGTTTCATTGATATGCTTATGAATTAAACCAGCAATGGTATCAGCCTTGAAAGGAGGTTTTCCTGCAAGCATCTCGTACATAATTGCTCCTAATGAATAGATATCCGATCGATGATCAACCTGTTCTCCCACTGCCTGTTCTGGAGACATATAATAGGGAGTACCTATAATTGCCCCTGGCTTTATCGTATCCTCTGAATCTATGCTTTTGGCTATGCCAAAATCCATAACAAAAGCAGTACCTTTCTTGTCTAACATAATATTTTTAGGCTTTAAATCCCGGTGAATGACTCCTTTTTTATGAGCAGCAATGAGTGCCTGACATATCTGCCGGGTTATATCAATTGCAGTTTCTATACTTAACCTCTTTGAAGTCTGAATGAAATCCTTCAGATTCTCTCCGTCTATGAACTGCATAGAGATATATTTGATGCCATCTACTTCCCCTAAATCATTGATACGACAGACATTTTCATGGGTAATTTGACTGGCTAATTTTATCTCCTTTCTAAAACGCTTAACCATGTTCGGATCTAAGCTGCGTTCCGGTTTAATCATCTTTAGAGCAACAATCCTGTTCAGTTCTTTATCAATTGCTTTATAGACTCTTCCCATTCCACCTCTGCCAATTTCTTCAATTATCTGATAGCGTTTGCCAAAATATTCTCCTGGAGCAAAATCAAGGATTTGCTCTTCTGAATCGTCTTTAGTTACTGTAGAAGTGAGGGTTTCGGGGATATCAATTAAAGAACTTCCGCATCTTCCGCAATAAGTGTTACTATCTGGGTTAGCGGTTTTGCATTTAGGGCATTTCATATATTCATTCCCTAAATTTTAAACACTGAATAATTTGCTTTTATATTGAAAAAATTATATATGCGTTAATTATATATAAACAGTAATTTTAAATCAAGCTAAAATTCATAGTGATTAAGCTTAATATAAATTTGATAATCGTGTTTAATTGTGTTACTATCTTATAAAAAGTGTTACGAAGGAGGTGCGATGTCTGAACTACTGCGATTTGGAGTTTCCTTAGAACAGGATTTATTGGAGAAATTCGACCAACATATTAAAACTGAAGGTTACACTAACCGCTCAGAGGCCATTAGAGACCTCATTCGTAAAGAGCTGGTGAAAAAACGATGGCAGGAGGGCAAAGAAACTGCTGGAGCAATCACGCTGGTATACAATCACCATCAAAGAGAACTCTTAACCAAATTAATTGATATTCAGCATGATTACCAGCAAATCATACTATCATCTCAGCATGTACATCTGGACCATGATAATTGCTTAGAGATTATTGCTGTCAAGGGTGATGCAAGAAAAGTGGATGAGCTCGCTGGAAAATTGAAATCGCTAAAAGGTGTAAAACATGGGACTTTGAGTATGTCCACTATCGGCAAAGATTTAATATAATCTTATTTTTTTATTATTGCGTGTTACTTTTCTTTGATTTGTAATACTACATCCACCTATTTAAATTGATTAATATTATTGCATTTTATTTCAATCTAACACGCAAAGGAGAAGATCATGTCCAGGTTAGTCAATCCAAGGGAGCATATAGAAAAAGATTTAAAAGAAGGAAATCTAAAAGCCTTATTAAACAAGGCTGCAGAGATTCACGGACACTACTGCACTTTTCTTGCTTTAGGAGTAAAAGCCACTTATTTAGCTTTTAAAGAACAGGACATTATTGAGAGCCCGGGAATGGAAGAGCTGATGGTTATAACCGAATGTAACAATTGCTTTATCGATGGCATCCAGGCTATAAGCGGCTGTACTTTGGGAAATAATGCTATGATTTATAAAGATTTAGGAAAAACAGCAGCTACCTTCTGGCCGAGAACAAAGAAAAAAGCATTACGTATTGTGGTAAATCCTTACGAAGAAATTCAAGGTACAAGTCCAGAAGCTCAGGAAATGGCTTCCTTATTTGAGAGAAGGATTAAAAAACGAGAAGAGCTTCCCCCTGAAGAAGAAAAAAGACTTTATGAACTGAGCACCTTACAATCTTTTCAGATGCTCGACAGGCCTAATGATGAAATATTCAAACTTGAATGGATTGAACCAGAAAAGCTTGAATATGCCCCTATTTTCGATTCAATGATATGCTCCCAATGCGGTGAAAGCGTGATGGAAAGTCATGTCCGTTTTAAAGAAAATACACCCTTCTGTCTGAACTGTTATTCAACAGAATATTTCATGGTCGCAGGAAGGGGGATTCATACAGGAAGATGAAGAAAATAGCTATTTATTTTTTAATCATGGGACTATTATTTCTCTCCTCTTGCTCAAATCATCAAAAGCACACTGGAGAAAAGACTATTAAATTCCCGGCAGAAGATTGGGGCTTTCCTTCGCCTTTTGCTTTTTATCCTGCTGGCCCGGGATATATCAAGATGAGCCTGATTTTTGATACGTTGGTGTGGAAAGATGAAAAAGGGATAATACCCTGGCTGGCAGAAAGCTGGCAAATGAGCAATGACGGAAAAACCTGGAGATTTATTTTAAGGGATGAAATCAAATTCCACGATGGACATCTTCTTACAGCGAAGGATGTTGTTTTTACCTTTAACTATATTCAGAAACATCCCTTTCCCTGGACAGTACTTTCAGTAATTGATTCAATATCAGCTGAGAGTAGCGTAGAAGTGGAGTTCCATCTCAAGTATCAATATGCAGCCTTTTTAGATGCCATCATAGGAATAGTTCCCATAATTCCTGAACATATCTGGAGAACAGTTCATGACCCTAAAAAATATCGGACAAAAGAAGCACTGGTGGGAACTGGCCCCTTTATTTTACAAGAATATAGAAGTGAGCATGGAGTTTATCGTTACAAAGCAAATCCTGATTTTTTTCTGGGTAAACCAAAGATTGACGGAATTGCCTACCTCCCGTGCGGAGATCCGGTACTGGGGCTCGCAAAGGGCGAGATAAATGCCCACACCCTGTGGCGACAGCAGGTGGATGCCGTTGATCGATTTCGCAAAGACCCTCGCTACAACATCCTCGAAGGTCCCAGCAACTGGCTTTTGAAATTGATCTTTAACACAAAACGACCGCCCCTCAATGATTACCGAATACGACAGGCCTTTGCCTATGCTATCAATCGAGTGGAACTTTGCAAGAGAGTGAAACACAACCATGCCATTGCTGGCAATCCCGGCATGCTTACTAACCACTCATCATGGCACAACCCTGATGTTGAACACTATGACTTTTCATTGAAAAAATCACGGCAGCTTCTTAATAATGCCGGCTATCAGACCTCAGAATCTGGTGGCATAAGGGAAAGTACAGAGGGCAAACGACTGAGCTTTGAGCTGCTCTTTGGATCGGAGAACAGCCGGGAAGCAGAGTTCATTAAAGATTCCATGGCTCAGGTTGGAGTAGAAATCACATTCAAGATAATGGACAGTAGAACCATCTTCACCTTAATGCAGGAAGAATATGATGATTTTGATCTGGCAATAAATGGTCATGGGGGGGTTGCAGGCGACCCGGACCTTTTTCGCAGATGGTTCGAAAATCCTGTTGGCAATAACGGCTTCTGGCAAAATACTACATTTACTGAACTAATAATAAAACAATCAAAAATCCTGAATCCAATAGAAAGAAAAAGTCTGGTTTTCCAAATTCAAAAGATTCTTGCCCATGATTTACCTGTGCTTGTGCTGTGGAATCCACGCTTATATTTTGTATATCAACCCGATGTATTTAACGAATGGTTTTACACCATGGGAGGTATAGCCTTCGGTATTCCTCTTACCTCTAATAAACTGGCTTTTGTAGATCGCAATGAGCTTAAAAATTAACCAGTCGCCTTACCGAAGAGGAATTTATAAGGGAATCTTCCTTTATTGTATTACCTTTTTTGTAGTGATGACGCTTAATTTTTTTCTTCCTCGGGCAATGCCGGGGAATCCTATCTCTGCGCTATTAGGTCCGGATTCTCAAGTCTCAATAAGCCTTGAACCGGAGATAAAAGAGGAGCTTCTTAGGTATTATCAACTTGACCGTCCTTTATATAAACAATATTTACATTTCCTGGCACAGACTTGTAAAGGAAAATTGGGATGGGGAATCTACTTCCAGCAACCAGTGGCACATTTAATAAAAGACAGAGCCAAATGGAGTCTATTTCTTATAATTGTAAGTTCTCTGTTCTCTTTATTTATTGCTCTACCGTTAGCAGCTCGTTCAGCCATGCATCGAGGAAAAAGAATTGACACCTCTCTCCTTACTTCTTCTCTTATTCTAACATCAATACCTGTTTTTCTTCTGGCTATGGTTGTGGTTGTCGTTCTTTCTGTAAAATTGAATTGGCTGCCATTAGCGGGAGCAATGAGCGAATTCTCAACAAACGGATCCCTCATAGACAAAGTAAAAGATATATTATGGCATAGCCTGGGACCTCTACTGGTTCTTAGCTTAAGCGAAATTCCAACTCTTTATTTAGTAGGGCGAAGCTCTATGCTTAATGCTCTGGAGCAGCCCTGGATGGAATTTGCCATTATGCGTGGCATTTCCAAAACCAGGATAATGACCACTTACCTGATACCGGTCGGCTTATTGCCCGTTATTACTCGGCTCGGTATGCATATGGCATTTCTCATCACTAAAACAATTTTTGTAGAAACGGTTTTCTCTTATCCAGGTCTGGGACGCCTTCTGTTTCAGGCAATTCAAACGCGGGATTATCCGGTGCTTCAGGGAGTTTTTCTAGTCATGACGTTAGCTGTACTGGGAGCAAATTTACTGGTTGATATAAGCTACCGTTTTTTAGACCCTCGAATAGAAAAACAGTGATAACAAAAATTATGAATGCAAAAAATATTCAAAGTATATTCTTTAAAAATAATCAAATCAAAATCGGTTTTATCATTGTAATTGTCATTTTTATAATAAGTATCTTTGCGCCAATTTTATCACAATATAAACCGCTCGAAATTAGTGGTTCCAGCCTATTGGAACCCGGTAGAAAACATCTATTTGGAACAGATGATGTAGGCCATGACCTTTACAGCCAATTCCTCTATGGTGCTCGTTCGTCTCTCCTTGTCGGTATTATCGTCGGACTTTGTGCCACCACTATTGCCCTATTGCTGGGCGGTCTGGCAGGTTATCGCGGAGGTATCATAGAGCACATAGTAATGAGAATCGTGGATATATTCCTTTGTATTCCGCGTTTTCCCATTTTAATCGTAATGGCTCACTTTCTGGGAGCCAGCATAAATAATATTATCATATTTCTCATACTTTTCTCCTGGCCTTCAGGGACACGCCTGGTGCGTTCCAAAGTGCTTTCTTTAAAAACTTCGCCTGTGGTTGAGTCTGAAATTCTATTTGGAGCACGAAGGCTCTATATTTTCTTTCGCCATATTCTTCCTGATTTAATCCCGCTTCTCATCGCTATTTTTGTACTCGATGCCTCTCACGCTGTGCTTGCTGAGGCGGGATTAAGCTTTCTTGGACTGGGCGATCCTACAACGGTAAGCTGGGGAATCATGCTGCATTATGCTTTTATTTTTCCCGGTCTCTTTCTGGGCAAAGCCTGGCTTTGGTGGGTAATCCCTCCCGGTGCAGGCATTACTGCGCTGGTACTCGGATTTATGTTCATTAGTAATGGTCTGGAAAAATACTTCAGCCCATTAGCGAAAAAACGTTCCGCTATAGTGGAGCTTTTTATAAATTATGCTTGATATAAGCAATCTTAAAGTACGGTATACAAAAGAAGAACCTGCTCTGCATAATATAAGCTTATCGCTCAATAAGGGAGAGACCCTCGGCATTGTAGGAAGGAGTGGAGCAGGAAAAACCACCCTTCTGAAAGCACTGGTTCGCCTTCTTCCCTTGCAGGCAAGAGTTGAAGGGAATGTTCTGTGTGATAACCAGGATATTTTAAAGCTCTCAGCAAAGGATTTTAATCCTCTTCGGGGAAAAACTCTTGCATTACTACCTCAGAATGCCCAGGCATCTCTCAACCCTTTTCTTAAAATTAAAAAAATCGTGGCTGAAGGAATACAAAAACATCAAGGAATAAGAAATAAATATGCAATGAGAGAAGCCCGGAGAATAATCAATTTAATGGGGCTGCCTTCCAGTTGTGCAAATAGCTATCCATCCCAGCTTTCTGGCGGAATGCGAACCAGAGCTGCTCTGGCTGCCTTATTTGCCTGCAACGCTGATTATTATCTTCTGGATGAGCCCACTAACGGTCTGGATATTATAGCCCAGGAAAAACTGGCTGAGCTTCTGAATAAAATCAAAAAGTTCAAAAATGCAGGTATGCTCATCGTCTCTCATGAGCTCCCTTTTGTGTGGCAGGTTTGCGATCAATTGGTGTTCTTAGAAAAAGGCACCATAATAGAAGAAATAAAAAAAGACGGTTCAGGTTTCCACAGCGCATTAGCAGCCAGATTCATCGAATCAATACCCAGGATATGCTATTGAAGGTCACATGAAAAAATTACTCGAAGTACATAATCTTGCTAAGGAATTCAATAATGGGAAAAAACGATTCTATGCCATAAAAAATATAAGTTTCTCCCTGGCATCCGGCGAATTTCTTGGTCTGGTCGGTCCCAGCGGCTCAGGCAAAACTACTATAGGCCGCATCCTGGTAGGACTGCTGCCAGCGAGCGAGGGGAAAATCACATTCGATGGAAAGCTGCTCTCATACCCCTTTCCTGAAACTATCCGACCTTCACTGCAGATGGTGTTCCAGGAACCGGGCAGCTCATTGAGCCCGCGGTTGAAAATTATCGATCTGATAAAGGAACCATTGCTCCTTAATCAGATTCCTGAAGATAGGGCTGAGGCATCAGCCCGGAGCATCATTAAGGAAATTGGGTTAAAAGAAGAATACCTTGGCAGATATTACTGGGAGCTCAGCGGCGGAGAAATCCAGCGGGTGGCCATAGCACGGGTAATGGTGCTTAAGCCTAAACTGGTGGTGTTAGACGAGATTTCTTCCGGCCTTGATCCTATTACCACTATTGAGATTTCAAATTTAATTAAAAAACTATCTAATCGCTATCAAACCACTATTATCTTCATTACCCACGACCTCGGTTTAGCCTGGAGGTACTGTCAGCATATCCTCTTCCTCTTTGCTGGCACCATCGCAGGCGAAATTGACGACAATAAAAGAGACCTCACTCCCGAAGCCCAAACCCTGCTCCACGCCGCCCTCAACCGCCAGGATATATTTTAATTAACTAAAATACTTCATTTCATTAATTCAGTTTCATATGCAATCTTTGTTGAGACAACCTATGTGGTTGTACATATTAGAATTAATGATAAGAATGGCGCAGAAAAACTAACATCCAGACTAAATGGAGTCTTTACTGCAAAGATAGAGCAAATTGAGAAAAATCAAAATATACCAGAAATTAACTTGATAAAATCAAAGAATATTGCTAATATTTTAAACAGATTATTTGAGAAGAGCTGAAGAGCAAGAGGATCTAATCCTTAGTCATCTTTTTTCACCACTTTTATTAAAAAAGTTTGTTATATAAGCGGCATTTTTGTCGTTTATAATAGTGAAAGACTTAATTCGCCACTTTTTATTAAATATAAAATAGGGAGAAAAGAAACTGAAAAAATGTGATAACCGCACCACACCAAAAGCTATTATAATATTTTAAATGCTAACTCATAACATTTTAGCTGACCTATAAATAATGAGCAAATCAAAAAGAAAAACTTTAAAAAAATCAAATATAAAATCTATAATAAAATATCCATTATTTATAGGTATCATGAGTGCAGCAATTGGAGGCACAATAGTATTGATAATAGATCATTATGTATATGCACCAAAAATAGAAAAAAATATTGAATCCGCAATAAAATTCTTAGGAGAAAAACTTGATAATATCTCTCTTCAATTAAATCCTCAATATCCTCCAGTAATACCAGAAAAAACTGAAGAGCTAGAAAAAAAACTTAAAATAATTGAGAAAGGAGTGTTAATACATCCACACTTGTATATAAAGCTTGGAAATGTAGAATACACTCAGGGAAATTTTTCCAAAGCTTTGATTTACTATGAGGAAGCGCTAGAACAAGGTAAATTGCAAAAAGATCAAAAAATTATTAGTATTTGCTTTGGCAATATAGGGCTCATCTACAGAGATAAAGGTGAGCTGGATAAGGCGCTGAAATACCTTAATGATGCCCTCACAATTGCTAGGGAGATCGGATACCGGCAGGGAGAAGCAGCTGCTTTGGGCAATATAGGGAACATCTACTCAGATAAAGGTGAGCTGGATAAGGCGCTGAAATACCATAATGAAGGCCTCACAATTCATAGGGAGAT
>CAZYAF010000008.1:0-173033 GCA_964645975.1 uncultured Acidobacteriota bacterium | reverse complement strand
CCAGGGCCTCGAACTCTTCTGGAGGCCTGTATCCCAGAGAAGAATGCAGCCGTTTACGATTGTATACCAGCTCGATAAAGGGTCCAATCCTCTTGTAGGCATCTGCTCTGGTTCTATACTCCCATAAGTATACTTCTTCATGCTTTAAGGTCTTAAAGAAGCTCTCGATTACTGCATTCTCAAAGGGATTGCCTTTTGCTGCCATACTGATGTGAAATCCATGGCTGTTGAGCAGTTGAACATACTCCTGATAAGCATACTGCACCCCTTGATCCGAGTGATGTATCACTCCTGCCTCTGGTTTTCTCCGCTCAATCGCCATGTTGAGAGCAGCTATGGTCAGCTTGGTATCAATGTTCTCTGAGAGACAGTGACCTATAGCCTTACGGGAATAATAATCCAGCAGAGCCGCCAAATATAGGTAATATCTGCCACCCATAACTGATTAATCCCGCTCACCGCTAAACCTTTCACCAAATTAGGATATACTCTGAACGAATGCCGACTATCTGTGGTCATTATCCACTTCTTATGCCTCCTGCACAACAGCTTATGCTCTCGCATAATCCGTAACACCCGCTTGTGGTTCACCCGCATTCCTTCTCTCTGAAGCTGCCTGGTGATGCGCCGATAACCATAGCGTGGGAACTCCTCGGCAATCGCCTCTATCCGCTTCAGTAATTCAGCATCTCTGCTCTTTCTCTGAGAATGAGACCGATAGTAATACGTGCTTCTCGTTATGCCCATCAGTTCACATCATTTTTTCCTCGCTCCTCGCCTACAGCCGGCAAGGAACTCTCGCCTCTTTGCCTTTGTGCAGCCAACTTCTGCAAGGCTTTTTTTAAAAACTCATTCTCAAAGGTCTTCTCTCCCAGCAGCCGCTGCAACTCCCGAACCTGCTCCTCTAACCTTCCTTTCTCCGTGGGCTCGTTGTTAAGCTTCCCTCGCTCATATTGCCTCTTCCAGTGGTAGAGCAGCCCGGGCGATAGCTCATACCGACGACAAATCTGCGCTGAGGTATACACCTCACTCAGCAGCTCTCCCACCACCTGCTGTTTGAACTCCAGAGAAAATTTCCTTTTCACCCTCATAATCGAACACTCCTCCTCACTAATAATACCAAAATCCCACTCAATACTCTAACTTTATGTGTCCAGTTTTAGGGGTGCACTCCATTCCTATTTGCCTCCTCCTCCTTATCCCCTATACAAAAACAAATTTCAACATAAAAGAATTCAGTATCTAAAAAAAATGTCATTGCTTATGTTTTCTCATTATTTTAAAAATTAAAGAAATTATGAATTCACAATTGATATTGAATTAATCCTCATCCGATAGTATAAAACAACTTTAGTTTGCGCTTGATTTCTTAATTTACCTAATGATATATTAAATATAAATTAAAAGATGGTAAAGGAGAGGTAATATTTTTGAATAAAGGAATATAAAATGAAATTAAAAAAAGCAAAGCTTCTCGTAAATTTATTAGGATGTATCTTAATATTTACAAGCTATTGTTTTAGCCAGCTTTTAACACCTGAAGAATTTTTTGGTTTTAGAATGGGTACCGATTATAAATTAGCTCGATATGATAAAATTGTAGATTATTTTCATAGTTTAGACCAAAATTCAGATAAAATTCAGGTTGTTGAACTGGGGAAAACCACTGAGAACAATCCTTTCATTATGGCAATCATATCCTCTGCTGATAATCTTGAACATTTGGAAAAATATAAAAGAATCCAAAGCAGATTGGCCAATCCGGATAGTTTAAGCGATGATGCTGCGAAAAAACTTATAGCTGAGGGAAAAACAGTAGCCCTTATAAACTGCAATCAGCATTCTACTGAAATTGGCTCGAGTCAAATGTCGGTGGAACTTGCCTATAAATTGATTACAGAAAACAGCCCAAAAATAAATAAGATTCTTGATGAAGTTATTTTTCTTTTAATCCCCTCACTTAATCCTGATGGACAGATCATGGTAGTTGACTGGTATAACAAATACCGCGAAACTCCCTTTGAAGGTGGCAGAATGCCATGGCTATATCATAAATATGTTGGACATGATAATAATCGTGATCACTTTATGCTGACACAAAAAGAAACGAAAATGATAGCTAAAGTCCTTTATAAAGAATGGTTCCCTCAGATTCTATTAGATCAACACCAGATGGGAAATAGCGGACCACGGCTATTTATTCCCCCTTTTGCCGATCCTGCAAATCCAAATGTCGATTCGATTATTCTGAGAGAAGTGGCACTTATCGGTTCGTACATGGCCACTGCATTAGAGCAGAAAGGCTATTCCGGTGTGGGCAGCGGCATGATATTTACAGCCTGGTGGGAAGGTGGTTTAGTGCGTACTCCCTGGTGGCACAATATTGTGGGACTTCTTTCCGAAGCTGCATCTGTTCGCATAGCCTCACCCCTATTTCAGAAGCCCGAAGACCTCAGAGAAGAATATCGGGGATTACCTGGTAAGAAAAGAACAAACAATTTCCCCAATCCCTGGCTCGGGAGTTGGTGGCGTTTACGAAATATTGTTGATTACGAGCTGGTGATATCATTAGCATTACTTGAAGTTGGCGCTCGATATAAGGACATGTTTCTGCATAATTTTTATCTTCTGGGCAAGAAAGCTATTGAGAAAGGCAATAAAGAGTCACCTTATGCTTATATTATACCACCTAATCAACATGATAAGGGCACAGCAAGTCTCATGCTGCAAAAACTCATGGAATCGGGTGTGAGAGTGCATCAAGCACAATACCCCTTTAGAGCCGATGAAATTACCTTTCCAGAAAATACCTATGTTATTCTTTTAGCTCAGCCATATCGGAATTATATTAAAGACCTGCTGGAAGAACAGCGCTATCCTGACATGAGGCTTTACCCGAAAGGACCGCCTCTCAGGCCTTATGATCTCACAGGCTGGACCTTATCACTACAAATGGGAGTCAACATCATTGAGGCAAATAAACCTTTCGAAGCAGAGCTCATTGAACTTAAGAAATATCCTGTATATCAAGTCACAATAAATGGGAAAGCTGGCTATGCTTATCTAATGAGCCCACAGGCAAATAATAGCTATATTGCTATTAATAGGTTACTGAAAAAACAATTTTCGTTATATCGCAGCCTTAAACCTTTTAATTCCGGGAGAAATCTTTTTTCTCCTGGTTCAATAATCATCCCCAAAAAGAGTGGCCTGCATAGCTTATTAACAGAGTGGACAGAAAATCTGCAGCTTGATATACACACAATAAATTCACGCCCTTCTATACCTTGTTATAAACTCAAAAGCCCAAAAATAGGGCTTTACCAGCCCTGGACAGCCAATATGGATGAGGGATGGACCCGATGGATTCTCGAACAATACGAATTCCCTTATAAAATCCTTCATAACTCTGATATATTAGAACAAAATCAAATGAACAATCTACAAACTATTATACTACCAGATATTCGAGCCGAACGAATTATCGAAGGCAATAAACAAGGAACTATGCCTCCCCAATACTGTGGAGGTTTGGGAATTGATGGTATAGTCAATTTAAAAACTTTTGTTAAAAATGGAGGTACATTAATATGTCTTGATTCATCTACAATCTTTGCTATTAAATGCTTCGGGCTTCCGGTTGAAAATGTATTAGAAGGTCACAAACCTGAAGAGTTTTTCTGTTCTAGTTCGTTGTTAGATATTGAAGTAGACAACAATCACCCGCTGGCATTTGGTATGCCATCCCATGCTATCGCGGTATTTACCCATAGTCCTGCTTTCGAAATACTTCCTACATTCCAAAACAAGCCTGAAGTGATAGCTAAATATCCTGAATCTACTCCACTAAGAAGTGGTTGGCTTATAGGTGAAACAAAGCTCTTTAATAAAGCTGCTCTGCTTAATGTCCCCTATGGAAAGGGGAATATTATTCTCATAGGCTTCAGAGCACAAAATAGAGCCCAACCACATAACACCTTCAAGATTCTTTTTAACTCGATATTCTATGGTGCATCATATACACAAAGCTTACCTTAATAATACTCTATGAAAGGAGTGAAAAATGAAAAAGTATACATTTTTAGCAGCTCTCTTGTGTTGTTTTTTAACCATAACCTCCGCTTATGCAGGAGACGCTTTTATTAAAGCCGGACTGCACTTTTTCAACAATGCTGAATATGAAGATTTAAATGGCTTTATATTTGCTGCAGGTGCTGATTGGCGTCTCGTCGATTATTTTAGTCTGGGATTTGATATCCAATATTCCACCAAGAATCAGAATGAGCTGCGCCATCACTTTGTCAACGGTTATATAAATGCCAAAGCATATCTCGGTAAGGAATTCGTCAGACCATTTGTTGGCGCAGGATTGGGTTACCAGGTTGCCGGTTTATGGGTTGAAAATGAACAGTTAACCATAACTGATGTAGAACATTCCAAAGCGTTTGGTTATCAAATACTTGGAGGTGTTTTAATAGGTAAGCCAGGTGGTATTTCATTTGTAGCTGAATTCCAGTATAAAAAAGCTACTGGCGATCTGGAAGGATTAGATTCTTATGCCTTATTAGGAGGAATTGTTTTTTAATATCTCTTAACAAAGGAAGGTGAAAAAATGTTCACAAAACGATATTATGCAATTATCTTAATCCTCTTCTTTGTATCGTTATTTCCAGCCTCTTATTTGATTGCTCAATCTATCCCAACTCCAGAAGAGACATTAGGATTCAAAGTGGGAGCTGATTATCATTTAGCTACATATGAACAAGCAATTGAATATTTAAAGAAGCTCGAACAATCCTCAAATAGGATAAAACTATTTTCTATGGGAAAAACCTCCATGGAAAAAATCATGTTCTACGCCATAATATCCTCCGAACAGAACATGACTGAATTAGAGAAATACCGTTCCATTATGACGAAACTTTCCTTGGTAAAAGGATTAACCGATGAAGAAGCCGAAAAATTAGCGACGGAAGGCAAAGCTATTGTCTATATTGATGGCGGATTACACTCTTCAGAATGCGCCCCTGCACAGCATAATATTCAATTGGCATATGATCTGGTAAGCGGCCAGGACAAAAAGACAAAATTCATACTGGACAATACCATTCTACTCTTAGTTTTTGCCAATCCTGATGGGATGACCCTGCTGGCTGACTGGTACCATCCAAATGTTGGTACACCTTATGAAATAAGTTCAATGCCCTGGCTCTATCATAAATATGTGGGACATGATAACAATCGTGACTCATATTTTGTGAACATGATCGAAACTCAGAATATCACTAAGTTAGTAAACCAAGAGTGGTATCCTGTTATACTATATAATCACCACCAGACTGCACCATTTCCTGCCAGAATCTGGATTCCACCAAATTCTGAGCCTACAAATCCTAATGTGCATCCCATGCTGGTGAGATGGTCCAATTTAATTGGTTCAGCAATGGGGGCAGCCTTTGATGAGGCTGGGCAAGATGGAGCAGTATCACGTATTATATTTGATACCTGGTATCCCGGTTATGTAACACAAGTGGTTGATTCTCATAATATAATCTCTATCCTGACGGAAACTGCCCTCTACCGTTATGCCACACCACATTTCTATACAGTAAGAGATTTTCCCGAAGAATATCAGGATTTCACCATTTCCGCTTTTTACCCTAGTCCCTGGAAAGGAGGATGGTGGCGCCTTAAAGATGCTGTCGATTATTGCCTAACTGCTTCAAAAGCTGTGCTCTATACCGCAGCTAAATACCACGAAGAGCTGCTCTATGATAAATATAAAATGGGTAGAGATGTTATTGAAAGATTTAAAAAAGAGCCACCTTATGGATGGATAATTCCCCCGGATCAGTGGGATCCGCCAACTGCTGCTGTGCTACTCAATAAAATGATAATGCTCGGTATTGATGTATACAAGGCTAAAGACTCCTTTGTTGTTGACGGAATTACTTACCCCAAAGGAACCCTTGTAATACCTATGACTCAGCCTTTTGCTTTATTCATTAAGAATGTTTTTGAGGTACAGCACTATCCAGACCTGAGAAAGTATCCGGCGCTCTGGCAAGGGCTTGTCAGACCGGTAAAGTTCGAAGGAGCACCTTTAAGACCTTATGATGCAGCTGGTTGGACTTTACCGTATCAAACTGGAGTCAAAGTTTTAGCCGCAAACAGCTCCTTCAAAGCAGACTTAGAAAAAGTAGAGGAAGCCACTGCCCCGGTGGGAAAAATCGAAGGGAGCACCGGTTATGGTTACATTATCAGTCCGGCCTATAATAATGCTTATATTGCTGTTAATCGGATATTGCAAAAAAAGGGCAAAGTTCTCAGAGCTAAAAAAGAGTTTTCTACCGGCAATAAAAAGTTTTTAGCTGGCAGCTTTATTATATCTTCAAGCTCATCGAGCTCATCTGCTATTAATTCTATTGCTAAAGACCTAAATTTGAAAATTGACGGATTGGCGAGTCGCCCCTCAGTTCCTACTTATACAGTAAAGAATCCTAAAGTTGGCCTTTATAAACCGTGGACTGCAAGCATGGATGAAGGTTGGGTTCGCTGGCTGCTAGAACAATATGAATTCCCCTACCAAAACATCAGTAATGCTGATATGAAAGCAGGTGATTTAGCTAATCGTTTTGATGTTATTATATTGCCGGATATCTGGCCATCCACCATAATCAATGGCTTTCCCAAAGGTTATGTACCACTTAATTATGCAGGTGGGATTGAACAACAGGGTGTTATGAATCTCAAGGAATTTGTTGAAGCGGGAGGAACTCTGCTCTGCCTCGAAGCATCAAGCAATTTTGCTATTGACGAATTTAATCTACCGGTCAAAGATTCTTTGAAAGCAGTAAAACCAGAGGAATTCTCCTGTCCTGGCTCTTTGATCAGAATGGAATTCGATAATAATCATCCTGTAGCTTATGGTATGACGAAAAAAGCAGCTGGCTTTTTCAGCCGAGATCCTGCTTTTACAATTCAGCCAATTTTCATGGACAATCAAAAAGCTGTTACAATAGGTAAATATCCGTCACAAAACCTACTTATGAGCGGCTATCTTGTTGGCGAAAATAAATTATATAACAAATCTTCTGTAGTGGAAGTTGAATATAATAAGGGCAAGATTATATTGTTTGGCTTAGCAGTGCATAATAGAGTTCAATCTCTGGGAACTATCCGTTTGCTCTTAAATGCTATATTATATGGTGCGAGCTCTTAAACAGCACGGCAAAATATAATAAAGGGCTGCTTAATAAAGCAGCCCTTTATTTGCAATTAATTCATTTTTTTCAAATAAGCTTAAGGTCCTAAATGGATTAGTCTCTCGCCAAGAAGAAAATCTTCCATTTCTAAATAATTGGGGAACTGTTTGAGCATCTCATATTCATCTTTTAACAAACGGTAATGTGATTGTTCTACTTTGCTGAGATACTGCAGCATACCTTTACTTGTAATATCAGCCGAACGCTTTTGCAAATCGGAATAAAACTTTTCCGATGCGAGCTCATTCTCCATAGCAATCTCTAAGAGTTCTTTGGAAGATAGGTCCTGTTCAAAAGCTGATTCTACTTTGGGAACAATTGAGGTTTTTGGGACTTTAATCTCAATTTCAGGGAATTTTTTATGATGAAGGTCCTCAAAGAGCTGACGATGTTTTATCTCTTCCTGCTTAATTAACCTTATTCTATCTTTAACAGCTTTATTCTTTATCTTTGACATCAGCTTCTTATATAGCTCAGCCGAATTTATCTCCGATTTAATGGCGATCCCTAAAATTTCCAGTACTGTTAGATTTGGGCTAATTTCCATACTATCTCCTTTTTTTTTGAAATGCTAAAAAGAAGAATAATCATACTCGATATTTAAACTGCATTCAAATTCATATTTTGTATCCAGAAAATCTGTTCTTTTCTTTTTTTATATTCCTTCATTCCAAAATCTTTTGTCAAGGAAAAAATGAATGCACAGGAAGAACAAAGAAGATACATTGAAAAATAAAAAAAATATCACGACAAACAAGATAATATTCTAAACAATATTATTAATTTTTACCATTTTTCATTACGTTATATTAATTTTTATGAATCAACTTATTAAATTGACTATATCTAAAATTAATTATACAATAAAAAAAGTTGTATAGGCTAAAAAACAGCATTTCTATAGCAATTAACATTGACTTATAAGTGAGAATTTTGTTAAAATTTCCTGCAATAAATATATTAATATGGAATTTTTTCAATAACAGAGGTTACTAAATGAATATAGGCTTAGTAAGAGAGAAAAAAGAAAAAGAGCGACGAGTAGCTCTTAATCCGAGAGGTGTTGGGCGCTTTATCAGATTAGGTCACCGGGTGTTCTTTGAAAAAGGCATAGGTCTGGAGAGTCGCTTTAGCGATCAAGAATATATCGATATGGGAGCTGAAATCGTATATCGGCAAAATGAGCTCTTCGGACGTTCTGATATTATTCTGAAGGTGTCACCACCTGCTGAAGAATGCCTCCTAATGCGAAAAAACCAAATACTCATGAGTTTTATTCATATGGCAGTTACTCCACCAGATATATTTAAAACTCTATTAGAAAAAAAGATAGCTGCCATTGGTTATGAGATTATGGAAGCTGACGATGAATCTCTTCCTGTTCTTATCTCAATCAGTGAACTTGCGGGTAAAATGGCAATTCATCAAGCCGCCCATTATTTAGAGAATGAGAGCGGAGGAAGAGGCATTCTATTAGGTTCTGCTCCCGGCCTATCTCCTGCGGTAGTAGTTATTTTAGGAGCCGGTGTAGTAGGAAAAAATGCAGCCCAAAATGCTGCTAATTTAGGGGCACAGGTTATTCTGCTGGACACAAGCCTGGAACGATTAAGAAAAGTGAGGGAAGAATTGGGATGTTCTGTAATGACTGGTATTGCCCATCACCAGAATATTGAGCGTTTCGTAAAAATAGCAGATGTTATAATTGGCGCAGTTCATGTTCCTGGCATAAAAGCTCCTTACCTTGTTCCCAAAGAACTCGTAGAATCAATGAAACCTGGTAGTGTGATTGTAGACCTATCTATAGACCAAGGAGGATGTATTGAAACCAGTCGGCCTACTTCAATTGCCAACCCTATATTTAAATATAAAGACATAGTTCATTACTGCGTACCAAACCTGACCTCAAATATTCCCCGAACAGCTTCTCATGCTCTTACCATTGTCACCTTACCATTTATTCAACAGATAGCTGATAAGGGCATAAAAGAGGCCTTAAAATCAAACAGTACGCTTCGTCGAGGTGTTTATACGTATGAAGGAAAATGTACTAAAGAGGTTATTGCTCATCTCTTTAAAGTAGAGTGCTTTGATATTGAATCATGCCTGAATTAATTACAAACCAGTATTCATATCTATTTTTTTAATCCAAATATTGCTTTATCTCTGCAAATAGGATGTAAAGGAGTTACAATGAGTTGGATTGATGAGTATAAGAAAAAAAAGGTTTCTGCAGAAGAATCAATGAGTGTTATAAAAAGTGGTGATACAGTTTATCTTAGCGGCAATGCTGCTGCACCCTATGTACTTATGCACGCATTAGCTAAAAGAAAGGATGAACTGGAAAATGTTGAATTGGTCCATGTACTCTTATTGGGAGATGACCCTCTATCCCAACCAGACATGGAAGGTCACTTCAGACATAATTCCCTTTTTGTCGGTTCTGCTGATAGAGCTGCAGTAAATGATGGACGAGCAGATTATGTGCCCATCTTTCTATATCAAATTCCTTCTCTATTTTATCGAGAATTAATCCCTCTGGATGTTGCCATAGTTCACCTCTCACCTCCCGACGAACATGGATTTATGAGTTTTGGAGTTGAAACATTAGCAAGCTTAGACGCTGCTGATGCAGCTAAAGTTACCATAGCCCAGATAAATGACAAGATGCCTCGAGTATTGGGGGATTCATTTATTCATGTATCTAAGGTTGATTATATTGTTGAAGTATCTGAAATCTTACCTACCTTACCAATTCATCCACCCAGTGAGATAGAAAGAAAAATAGCGAGATATATATCTGAACTCATAGAGGATGGCGCAACTATTCAATTAGGAATTGGTGGAATTCCCAATGCCGTCGTTGAGCAATTAGATGGCAAAAAAGATATAGGTATCCATACGGAAATGGTTTCAGACGGCATAATGGAAACAATAGAGAAGGGTATTATAACGGGAGCTAAAAAAACATTACATCCGGGGAAAGTTATTTTGACTTTCATTTTAGGCTCTGAAAATCTCTATGATTTTGTAGACAATAATCCTGCTTTCGAAGCTCATCCTGTAGATTATACAAATGATCCATTTATCGTGGGCCAAAATGATAAAATGGTCGCTATAAATTCTGCTATTGAAATAGACCTGACCTGTCAAGTGTGTTCAGACTCTATTGGTACACGTATATACAGTGGATTTGGCGGACAGGTAGATTTCATCCGTGGAGCTGCTCGCTCAAAAGGAGGAAAACCCATCATTGCTCTCCCCGCAACTGCAAAAAACGGAAAATTTTCTCGAATTGTACCCACTTTAAAAGAGGGTGCAGGAGTGGTTACTACACGAGCAGATGTGCATTATATTGTAACTGAATATGGAATAGCTCATATCCATGGTAAAAATCTCAGAGAAAGAGCTGAAGCACTTATTAATATTGCCCATCCAGACTTTCGAGACGAACTAATAAAAGCAGCTAAGGAAAGAAAACTGCTCAAATAAACTCAATCAAGCTTTTAACAGTTTTGAATAAAAATCGGTAGCCAGGAGCAGCTGAATTCACCGCTCCGGCTACCTTGTTTTTTATTTTTTAGCTTTTCAAATAAACCAGAAAGCTCAACAGGAATCTAACAAGTGAATTATTTTGTTCTCAGATCAACGAAATGAGTTGCACAGGAAATACACGGATCGTATGCTCGAGCAACCATTTGCAGCTTATTTTTCAAATCTTCTTCCGGATTTTTCATAAGCCGTTCTACTGAAAATTTTATGTCCTTCTCTAAATTAGCCAAATTCTGCGCAGTTGGTGTAATGACATCAGCATCTATGCATTTACCCTCTTCATCAAATTTATAATAATGATATAAACTGCCTCTGGGTGCTTCAACAGCTCCTACACCAGAACAAGCCTTAATTTTTACTTCAGGAAGTGAAGGTTCTTCTTCTTTCAACTCAATAAGTTTGTTCACCAATGAAGAAGCTTCAGCAATAGCATGAACGATTTCAATCATTTGAGCTGAATTATTACAGAAAATATTATCTACTGAAGAATCATCGAAAAGCTCTTCTTTTACCTCTTTTGCTATTCCTGTAAGTTTATCTCCATTAATGACTATTCGAGCTTGAGCTCCAACCATAAAAGGCTTGTTTGAATATAAACTTTGTTTTGCAGTGGAATGTGATACAACTTTCTCGTTGCAAATTTCCCGAAAATCCTTGATATCCCGTACTTTATTATCCAAGGTATTTTTAATGTTATCGCCTACAAAAGTGTATTTATTATCTTCTGATAAAGAGGCGTAAATAGTAGGAGATTTCTGAAATGTGGGGCACTCGTAATTCAAGAAGAGCTTTGTCAGAGAACACGTATCTTCTAATCCTTGCTGAAGTTCCTTTTTCAATTCTTTGAACTGCTGCTTATCTGGCATTTTCCCGAATCCGCCTATAATAGGATTGACTGGGTGTATTGCTCTGCCACCAACAAGTTCTTGCAGTGTATTGCCTAATTTTTTAATTCTCAGTGCCTTTTTAACCTCTTCCGGATATTTTGATGCCATTGCTATAGCACTGGGATATCCAAGCATATCCGGAAGCACCAAGAAGAAAATGTGGAGCGCATGGCTTTCAATTATACCCGCATAATTCAACAATTCTCGAAGAAGTTTTGTCCTTGGAGAAACCTCAATACTAAACGCATTTTCAACGGCATTAATTGATGCCAGGGTATGAGCAGTGGTGCAAATTGCACAAACACGTGCAATTATGGCAGGTAGTTCATCATAATATTTCCCTTGAAGCAGAACTTCGAAAAATCTGGACCCTTCAAAGATATTAGCTTTGATAGTTTTAATGTTGCCATTATCTATTTCAACAGTGATACCACCATGCCCCTCCACCCGGTATAGATGATCTATATTTATGGTCTTATTCATCAGCTAACTCCTTTATAATTTTCTCTGGCATATAAGCTGGTGCGGCGAATGTGCGCAACTTTCTCTGAATCTCCTCTTTAGTAATTCCTTTATACTTAAACATCTTTACATTTGCATCATAAAACGCTTCTTCAACTGGACCATGACAACCACTACAGGGGATACCATAACTTGGACAACGAGCTCCACATCCAGCTTGGGTTAGAGGTCCAGCACAAACCATTCCCTTTTCTATAAGCAAACAGGTATTCTCCTTTTCACGACATTCTACACATACCGGATATTTGGGTAATTCTGGTAGATCGCCTCTCACTATACTTGTTATTGCCTCCAGAAACTGATGCTTTTCCATAGGGCATCCGGGAATTTTGTAATCTACTTTAACAAAAGCATCAAGAGGAAGTACCATCGTATTTTCAATGAAATCTGCCTCCTTGCCATAAATTTTTTCCCTTACAACTCTGTTGGAGAGAACATTTCTCATAGCAGGTATTCCGCCCCAGGCTGCACATGTACCTATTGCAATAAGTAACTTTGACCTTTTTCTTATTACTTTAAGATCCTCTATATCTCTTTTTTGGGTAACTGAACCCTCGACCAAAGCTAAGTCCAAAGGACAATCTCTATTTTCTGATTGACCCATCTCAAAAGAGCATATTTCTATAAGTTCTGCAATGCGCAACAACTCATCTTCGCAGTTCAATATGGCAAGCTGATCTCCACCGCAGGAGGTAAGTCCAAAAATACCTACTTTAGGAAGCTCGATTGCTTTCTTAAAGGTTTCCCGTATCTTGTCGGGTGTAAATGGTTTGGAAATATAATCCAGAGCACCGGATTTAATAGCTTCAACTGCCGATTCAATGGACGAATATCCTGTCATCATAATTGCTTTCAAAGCAGGATATTCTTCTCTTACAATATGCAAGATGTCCATTCCGCTCATATCTGGCATTTTGATATCAATAAAAGCCACGTTATACGATGTCTTCTTTAGTTTTTCTAAAGCCTCTTGCCCATTAAATGCCATATCCGCTTCAAAACCATCTTTTAACAATATTTGGCGTAAGCTTTCACAAATCTGGTGCTCATCGTCAATTATTAATATATTCATTCCTTGGGGCATTATCATTTCCTCTCTTATTATCTATCCTTTTGTAAAAAAAAGTTCATTTTCATCTTCCCTATTTCTAATAGGATATAAAAGCGTAATCCCTTGATCTGATATGCTTATTATATGCTTTCATATTCCCATTATCCCATTTTCTATTAAAGATATTGGTTACTCTTATATAGCCTCCGGTAAGTTAATAGCATCCCAGTATGTAAATATAGGTCCATGGATACAAGTAAATTTATAGCCAATAGTACAGTGGCCACATTTACCAACGCCGCATTCCATCCTGCGTTCTAATGACATGTAAATTCTATCTTTTTTAATATTCTTTTTTAGCAAACTGTCAATAACATACTTATACATAACTGGGGGACCACATATAGCTACATAATAATTACTGATATCCTCCTCAATATCATTAATTATATCCGTTACTAAACCAATTTTTCCATCCCATGGGATATGCCCGGGCAACTTAAAAGTCTCCTCTACAATGAGCTGGCAATCAACATCACCTCTATGTATGAGTGATAGGAGTTCATCACGGTAAAGAAGATCTTCCGGTGTTCGTGCTCCATAATACAAGCTTACCTTGCCAAAATCCGCTCGATTGTCTAAGACATAATTTAAAAGAGAGCGCAAAGGTGCCATCCCTAATCCACCAGCCACAAGGATAAGATTACTATCACGAAATAGTTCAATAGGAAATCCATTTCCGTAGGGTCCTCTCATGCCAACGACATCATTATCTTTTAAACGATATAACGCATCAGTTACTCTCCCGATTCTACGAATGCACAATTCAACAAATCCTTTTCTTGATGGAGAAGAGCTAATAGAAAAGGGCGCTTCACCCGCACCATAAACCGTGAGCATCAAAAACTGACCGGGATTAAAAGTAAAGCTCTCTGCAATCTTAGGGTCTTCAAATCGCATTTGAAACAGCCGATGATCTGTAGCCATGGGAATAATTCGGATAATTCGTGCCAAATGCGGCTTATATACATTTTCAACTGTTTTTGCTAACTTTTCCCTCTCCATATTCCTCTCCTCTTATTTTTTGAAATACTTCAACAACATTGATTTTTACCGGGCAGGAAACAATACACCTGCCACACCCAACGCAGCTGGGCCTACCAAATTGCTCCACAAAACCCTGTTGTTTATGGTAATATCTGTTTTTGACCCGAAGGGCTCTATCACCTCGAAAATTATGTCCACCAGCTACCAGGGCATAATCTTTTAGCATACAATTATCCCATTCCCGGATTCTTTTACAGGTCTTCATATCTAAACCGACGATATCACGAACATTAAAACAGTAACAAGTAGGACAGACAAGAGAGCAAGAACCACACCCAACGCATAATTCTCCCAAATCTTCCCATATCTCGCTCTTATACTCCAATCCTAAAATAGTGGGTAAATCCGAAACCTCAAGATGCAAAGTGAATTTCTTACGTCTCTCTTCTTGCTTCCTCCTATATATCTCAATATCTTTATGCGTTATTGGACGGAACAAGGTAGCATGTGCGCTTACAATCCGTTCTCCAAAACTACTCCCTATTCCTACTAAATAATCGCCTTCCAATTCGGTGAAAAAGAGGTCAAAGCCACTAGAAACTGTATCTGTACCCATAGACTGACAGAAGCACTTATCATCAGGCGTGCAACTGTATCCTATTATTATTAAATTATTTCTTCTACGAAAGTAGTTTTTATCAACTATTTGATAGCGGAAAACATCATCCAGAATATTAATACCCCAAATCTCGCATGAATGCGCACCGAATATTATTGTTTTTTCTTCTCCTATCTGTGGCTCTCGAACTTCTCCATCTGTGGTATATTCTATTAATACCTCTTGAGGGGGTAATACATATTTTTTCAAAGGGAGTAGAGTTCGTACCCAGTTGAGATCGATCTGTTTGATATCTTTTACAGGAGCATAGACATGTATTCCATTTTTCTTGGTCGGTGCATGAACATGCCCAAATTTCTGCATGCCACGAATGAATTCATTTAACTTTTTAGCTGACATAATTAAAGATTTCATCTAAACTCCTCTCTTAGCAAATATGATGGTTAATAGTATGGTAGTATTTGCAAACCAGAATAAGATATTTAGCTCGGAGTAAATGTAACTCCAATTACATATGAGCTAATCGCAGCGAGAAGTAATAATTATTATTAATTATGAAGACTATTATAAATCCGATCAAGTATAATTATAATTGTAACTCACCTTAAAGCTGATACCCTATTCTATGTTTATCTAAACTCATTGCCTATTTTTAAAGTACTGATAATCACCTCCTCCTGATTCACTAATAAAGACCTTCTCCTCCATTTATATGGAGTACTTGCCCGGTAATGAAATACGCTTTTGGAGAAGCAAGGAATAGTACACCATAGGCTATATCTTCCGGTTGTCCAATTCTGCCAATGGGTATTGCTGAAGTTAATTTTTTTCTCCTCTCTTCTGTATTAACTGCTAACATGTCAGTTTCTATAGCTCCAGGAGCAATGGCATTAACTGTGATTCCATATTCAGCCGTTTCTAAGGCAAGGGCCTTAGTAAAACCGACCTGACCTGCCTTGCTCGCTGCATAATGACTCTCCACATCTGTCCCACTAAAGGCATCCACAGAAGATATATTTATTATTCTTCCCCAACCTTTTTCCTTCATATAAGGTAGGGCTAATTTGCTGCATATAAAATTTGAATCCAGGTTTACCTGTATGACTCTTTTCCAATCTTCAAAAGGAAGATCGTGCACCTGCAAATGTTGATGGATACCAGCATTGTTAACTAAAATATCTATGCCAGCAAATTTTTTTTCTGCATTTATAAAAAGCTTTTTCATCTGTTCATAATCTGAAACATCAGCCTGTATAGTATGTGCAACTCCTCCTTTATTAATGATCTCCTGGGCAACTTTCTCAGCTTTTTCGTCTGATGCGTTGTAATTTACAACTATTTGAGCACCTGACTCTGCTAATGTCAATGCTATAGCAGCTCCTATTCCTCTGCTCGCTCCTGTTACCAACGCTGTTTTGCCTTCTAACTCTTTTTTCATATCCTTTTTAATTGAAGATAATTATCATGAAAAACTTTATATGACTCTTTAGCTATCTATTATAACAAAAATATAGCAATAATAAAAAGTTTTTTTTATCTTACTTCCATTAAATAATATATATCCTGATTTCAATATTAGCAATAAAAAATAAATTACCCATTAAAATACTGTTTAACACTCATTTATACCTTATTTAATGTCTTAAAATTCCCGTTAAAAAGGAGGAGCCTCTTGTAAAATATAGAACTCAAAATAATATTTATTCAGAAAGGAATCTCCCATGAGAATGACAGTACCTTCTGTCAAAATTCTCAAGAATCTGCAGGATATTAGAGAAGAATAAAAGAGAAGAAAAATTAGCCTCGACCATAAACGAATAATCTACCACAGATAAATTTCATAACATAACAAAAGCAAAGATAAATAAGTATAAAACTCATAATATTATTAAATAATTATGAAAAAAGAGACACATTTAACTTTACAGTCTCTATTTTTATATTCATTTAATTTAACGATTTTTTATAATTAAAAGGATTAATTTTTATTAACAAAATTAATCGTTATCAAATATACCATAACACAATTTATCGTGCTTATTTAAATGAAAAATACAATATCTTGTATTTTTTCCCTTGACAAACTACTTGATGTATGATATAAATATTTCATTATAATACATCAACATGATTCATCAATTTATTTTTTGGGGGGATTCTGATGTCAGATCAATCTCAAATTTCAGGAAAAGTTAAGAAATTGGAGTTTTCCAATTCTAAAAAATACGAAAATTCTAAGATTGAATTAACACCTAATGCACTTCGTGTTTTGGAAAAAAGATATTTAAAAAAAGACGAGAATGCCAAGCCTATCGAAAGCCCTGAAGACCTTTTTCATAGAGTGGCAAAAAATATTGCTTCAGTAGAAACCTTATATGATCCGAATGCTGATGTAGAGAAAATGAAAAATAATTTTTATAGTATAATGTCAAGACTGGAATTCTTGCCCAACTCTCCTACTCTCATGAATGCAGGACGTGAACTCCAACAGCTCTCAGCTTGTTTTGTGCTTCCTGTGGAAGACTCAATGGAATCTATTTTTAAAGCGATTAAAAACACCGCTCTCATCCATAAAAGCGGGGGCGGTACAGGTTTCTCCTTTTCCTGTATCAGACCGAAGAATGATGTAGTAAAGACAACTCAAGGCGTATCCTCCGGACCCATATCTTTTATGTCCGTTTTTGATGCTGCTACTGAAACAATTAAACAAGGGGGAACTCGTCGAGGGGCGAATATGGGCATATTAAGGGTGGACCATCCTGACATTATGGATTTCATTACCTGCAAAGAAAAACTCGATATGCTTAACAATTTTAATATCTCTGTGGGCTTAGACGAAAAACTTATGAATGCTGTTGAAAATGACGAAGAATATTCACTAATTAATCCTCGCACAAAAGAAGAAGTAAAAAAGCTAAATGCCCGCACCGTTTTCAAAAAGATAGTAGAGATGGCATGGAAAAATGCCGAGCCAGGAATAATATTTCTTGACAGACTTAATAAAGATAACCCTACTCCAGCCTTAGGTGAAATCGAGAGTACTAATCCCTGTGGTGAACAGCCTCTCCTGCCCTATGAATCTTGCAATCTGGGTTCCATAAATCTGTCTAAAATGACCAGAAAAAACGGTGGAAAAACAGAAATAGATTACGATAAGCTGAAGAAAATTATACATACTGCCGTACGTTTTCTGGACAATGTAATTGATGCCAGCCGTTTCCCCTTAAAAGAAATTGAAGAAAAAACCAAAGCCAATCGTAAGATAGGACTGGGAGTAATGGGCTTTGCCGATATGCTTATAAAATTGGGCATTTCTTATAACTCTACTGAAGCGGTAAAATTGGGTGATGAGATAATGAGCTTTATTCAGAAAGAATCGGAAGAGATGTCCCATCAGCTGGCAGAGGAGCGAGGCTCTTTTCCTAATTTTTCTCAAAGTATTTATAAAGATGGTCCTCCCATACGTAATGCCACAACCACTACTATAGCACCAACAGGAACACTCAGCATTATTGCTGGCGTCTCCAGTGGCATTGAACCTATATTTGCCGTAGCTTATTTCCGACAGAACATATTAGATGACGATAAAATGGCAGAAGTACATCCTCTCTTTCTGCAGACTGCTAAAGAACAAGGATTTTACAGTCTGGAGCTTATGGCAAAAATCTCCAAACGCGGCAGCATACAGGATATTGAAGAAATACCTCAGGATGTAAAAAGGATTTTCATGACGGCACATGATATTGAACCTGAATGGCATGTAGAAATGCAGGCTTCTTTTCAGCACTATACTGACAATGCTGTTTCTAAAACAGTAAATTTTCAAAAAGATGCTACTCCTGAAGATATCGAGAAGGTCTATATGCTGGCATATAAAAAAGGATGCAAAGGAGTCACAATCTACAGGGATGGCAGCCGGGAGGGAGTTCTCGTTACCAAGGACTCAATTAAGAAAGAAGAAAAGATTACCCCACGAGGCCGCCCTCACCAAACAGTAGGTACAACGCAGAAAACAACTACTGGCTGTGGCAACTTATATATCACTATTAATGAAGACGAGCATGGACCCTGTGAGATATTTGCTATGATGGGCAAATCAGGTGGGTGTGCCGCTTCGCAGGCCGAAGCAACTGGAAGATTAGTCTCGTTAGCCCTGCGCTCGGGAATAGATGTTGAAGCTATTATCCAGCAGCTCAAAGGTATTCGCTGTCCTTCACCTATCTGGTCTAATGGGGGAATGGTATTAAGCTGCTCCGACGCTATTGCTAAATCTTTAGAGCTTTACTGGCAGCAAAAAGAGTCATCCAACTCAAAAATCACCTTTTCCACTAAAGCCTTATCCGGAATCTATCCAGAATGCCCGGAATGCGGCTCCACATCCTTAGCCTTTGGTGAGGGATGCGTTACCTGCCAAAGCTGTGGCTATACAAAATGTAGCTGATGCTATATAACTAACTTATTTCTATCAATTAAATAAAAAAAACCTAAAATTATTCTCACTTAAAATATTGCAAACTGATATAATTAGCAATCCGAAATAATACTTGACTTCTTAGCATACGCTTTGTTAGTATCAATATATATATCCATTTTTAAGCCTGTAATTATAATGAAAAATTATATATAAAATATTTAATAGATTTAACTATCAATTTGTATAACATCTTGAGCTTTTGTTCTTATCAAGAATTTCATAATCAACCGTATGAAAGGAGGTGAATACTATACATATATGAAGGAAACCTCTACTTAGGCAACCTTAATCTAATATATTAGGGAGGGAAAAAGATGAAGCGAAAAACTACCTCGAAAAAAGAGGACCGAAGAAAGTTTTTGAAGGATGCTAGTCTGATGGGTGCTGCGTTAGCTGGTGTATCTATAGCAGGCACAGCATTTGCACAACAGAAAGCGGTGATGAAAACACAAATGGTAAGAAGAGCACAATTAAAAACAGGAGCTTTTGAAATTACTACCAAACATCAAGCTGTTGAAAAGGTTCTTATCGAAGCTATGAAAACAGGGGATATGCGGTCTGCAATTACCAAATATGGTCGAACACTATCAAGTGGAGAACAAAGCGCTTTAAATCGTCTTACAGCGAGCGATTTGAAAGCATTAGATGTTGTTTCAGCGAAGTTTATTGGTACAGATATGGCAAAAATTAATGTTGGCAACATAATTTTTTAATGATATCTAAGCTAATTGCTGGCGATGCTTATTATGCATCGCCAGCAATCTTTTATTATCTATTATGGATGAATTAAAAAACGAAGTTCCTATCTTAGAACAGTATGCTCGTTTATTTGGAAAAGCAATAGGAATACAGGTAACTCTTAATTGCCCCTTAAATTGTGCCCATTGTATAGTCTCTTCCAGCCCTCAGAGAAAAGAAGAGATCCCAACAGAAAAAGTAGTAAAATGGATTTCAGAAATAGGCGAAACTGATAGCATTAAACTTATTTTTATTACTGGCGGTGAACCATTTGTTAATATAAATAAGCTGGAAAAAATAAGCAAATCAGCAAATGAATATGGCTTGTTTCTTCATATTGTGACCAACGCATTCTGGGCAAAAAGCTATAACCAGGCTAAAAAAATACTCAATAAATTACAAGGAATTACAAACCTGGCTATAAGCACTGATACCTATCATGTAAAATATATCCCCTTTGAATTCATAAAAAATGCCTCTTTGGCTGCTTTAGATAATGGTATTGAAGTGGGTATCTCCATTTGTATAACAAAAAATGATACCTTCCAGAACACCTTAGAAAAGGAATTTGGAAAAGAATTGCTTGATAAACTCTTAATTGTTACTCAAAAAGTTCATGCTACAGGAAGGGCCAGAGATTTAAGTATGATGGAAAAAAAGGTCTTTGTTGATAAATATCCACTAAAATCATGTAGTAATCTTGCTACACCATTTATTTTATATGACGGAACAGTCATGGCTTGCTGTGGTGATGTTATACTTAATCCAGACATGTATACCCCTCTTAAGTTAGGAAAAATGAGCCAAACATCGCTAAAGGAAATATTAGATAAAGCAGATCAAAGCTTCCTTATTCATGCTTTAAGGATGTGGGGTCCTGCAGAACTCTATAAGAGAATAAAGAATAAAAATCTTATCTCTTGTTTAAAGAAAAGTTATCCAATGGATAATATGTGCGAACTCTGTTGCAATTTGCTTACACAGCCGGATATTGTTAATCATCTAATCGAAGAGATAAATTCTCCAGAAGTCCAGCGTGAAATTGCATTAGCGAGAGCTCTACAATATGGAGAGCTTTCCATGATCAACACCACTAAATCTTTATAATAATTTTATATAAAATATGTACAGTATTGATTCATGGAAGAAAATTATGTTTTTAAAAGCCAATTATTAAAAAATCAAATATTATCTCTTTTAAAAATTGTTGATTTAGAAAACAATGGGAATAAAGTTTTAGTAGATGGTTTCATAATAAAAACACAGCCCTCAAGCCAAAAAAAATCTCCCTATAAAAATATTAATCCTAAAAAAGTTGAATATAGCGACATCGACGCATTAAGTCGTTTTGAGCCGAGAATAAAGTTTATCCAGAAACAGTTACAGAGCATTTTAATAATTGCTAATTTTACTTATAAAGGCAATCTTGCACATATTAACGGATTTCGACTTAAAAATCTTAGCCATTGGATTTCTTCTGAAATCGAAGATGAAAACCACGGAGATCCTTATTGCGACATCCTTCAATATCTATCCTGGCCCTGCACCACAAATTGTGAATTTTGCCTGCATAAAGGGGACCCTCCAGGCTATTTCAGCAAAGCAAAATATTCATGGATCACACCTTTAAAAGAAATTGAGACCAGGATTAAATATTGGAATCCCGATAAAAACAGAGCTCTCTTTAGCAAAGCTGATTACAACTTTTTTGAAATCTTAACACACCCTCATTTCTTCGAATTCGCATTTAAGGCACGAAAAAAAACAAACAAATGTTTTAATATCGTAACAAGTGGTGCACTGCTTACTGAAAGTATCATTGCTTCTTTAGCTGAGTTAAAACCGATTTTTTTAGTGGTTTCTTTAAATTCTGACGACCCAGCACTGCGGCAAAAATTTATGAATGATAAGAATCCTGATATTGCTATCAAAAGCCTATTTTATCTAAAAAAGAAAAAAATACCGTTCGCAGTTAGTCTAACTGCTTATAAAGGAATACCATTGGATTCTTTAAAGAATACAATCAAAAATGTTGATAGATTAAATCCTTATTTTATCCGAGTAGTATTAGATGCACATACAAAGCATCATCCGATATCTTTAGAAGTTAATAAAAGCATAAAAAGATGGAAAGCAATAGTCAAGCTTGTAAGAGAAATAAGAAAACAAATACTATCACCTATTATAGTTCAACCAGTGATGTTCGAAGAATGCTTTTTCGATTCAAAACGCAATATAGCGAAAGTCGAAGGAGTTGTTAAAAATTCACCCGCACACAAAGCAGGAATGAAAGCTGAAGATGAAATTGTAAAGATTAACGGGCTACTTGTGCCATCACGACCATTTGCTAAATATCTTCTCTGGCTGTGCGCTAAAGAGTATATGCAAGAAATAGAAATAGAGGTAAAACGATCACAGCAGCTTATGACTTTTAGTTTACGCAATAGCAACCAAGCAGATTACCCTTACTTTCAAAGCAAACTGTGGACCTCTATATTTTTTCCTTATGGTATTGTTTTATTGCATGGACTTGATCCAAGCAAGGTCCTGGAGATTGAAACTATTGCTGAAAAGTACAAAGCAAAAAAGATATTGTTCCTTTCTTCATTATTGGTTAAATTCTCATTTGAAGACTATATTAAATCTCTAAATCTCTTTAAAGATAAAAATATTGAACTTTTTATAGAAGTACCTGTTAATCGTCATTTCTTTGGGGGTGATATAATTGTAGGGGATCTTTTTGTGATAGAAGATTTTATATCATGTGTTAGAGAATGGATGGCAAAATATGGTTCCAAGCCCGACCTTGTTATCATCCCTTCTACACCCTTTACAAAATGGAAAAGAGACCTCCAGGGAAAATTATATAAAGAAATTGAAAAAGAATTAAAAATACCAGTGGCATTGTTAGAATGTGCACGGATTTTTAATATTAACTAAATCTAATATTTTAAGGAGAAGCAATGACACAAGAAAATAAGAACACAGAAGATGAGGAAGATTATATATTTCATTTTGAACTTAACGATGATAACAAAGAGCAAAAATTATATGATAATCCTCTAATAGAAATGATTAGGCAACAGATTAATAATCTTTTGGAAATAGTCGTACTGACAAAAGATGGTGTTGAAATTGAAATTGATGGATTTAAACTAATTTGCAACAAAGAAACTAACTATCCTTTGTATTAACATCAGCAATAGATAAAAGAATTTGATACTAACTATTCCTATATAAAAGATATTAATATCTCGACAATTATTTTAATGCCAATATTTTTCCCAACCAATTGACATATCATCTTTCCAATGCTATATTTTTTCAGATAAATAATTAGTAATCTATTAAGGAGTTCAAACATGCATAAGCGTAAATTATTATCTAGTAGTACTTTTCTGGTTATTTTTTTCCTTTTATTTCTATCTTTCATTCCTCATTTACTATTTGCCCAAAAAGACATAAAAAGATTAACTATCGAGCGAATATTTGATGTAAATCAACCGAGTCTCTCAGGTACATTTCCAACTAATATCAACTGGATGCCCGACGGTAAAAACTTCATCTACGCCATACAAAATAAAGAAAATAAAAAATATGATTTGTGGAAATTCGATTGTGAAAAAGGCAAAGCAACCATCTTACTGGAAAACGAAACATTACAGAAATCATATGAAGCTTTAGTCAAAAATGAATGTGAGAAAAATAACAAAATAAGCCTCCAAAACTATATCTTATCACCCGATGGTAATAATTTGCTTTTCTCTTTGCATGGCGACCTCTATTTTTACAATGCAGCACAAAGCAGATTAGATCGGCTCACTGCAAGCAATGCTGAAGAAAAAACTCCGGCTTTCTCTCCCGATGGCCGCTATGTAGCATACACCAGAGACAACAATATCTATGTTTTGGAGCTTTCTTCTGGATTGGAAATGCAATTAACATCAGATGGTAGCACGAATATCCTTAATGGTTATCTTTCCTGGGTTTATTGGGAGGAGCTCTATACTTCCGTTCGAGACTGGAGAGCCTTCTGGTGGTCACCGGATAGCAGGTATATTGCCTTCTATCGGACAGATGAATCACCCGTATTCACCATGACCTTAGTTGATCATGTTCCCTTCCTGGCTAAGCCAGTGCTACAAAAATACCCCAAAGCGGGAGAAAAAAATCCCCTGGTGAAAATTGGAGTAGCATCCATTCCTCAGAGAAAAACCACCTGGCTGGATACATCTTCAGATGAGGAAATATACATTGCTCGGTTAAAATGGCTCCCTCAGGGCAATAAACTCATCATGCAAACTCTGAATAGAGACCAAACCAGGCTCCAGATTCTATTGGCTGATCCCTCAACATTTAAAACAGAGCCCATTTTGACCGAGGAGCAAAAAACCTGGGTGGTTCAAACAGATAATATCTATTTCATGCCAGAAAAAAAGGAATTTATTAGCACTTCAGACAAGAGCGGTTGGCGTCATCTCAACCTCTATGATTTCAATAACAATATCAAATCTCGATTAACCAATGGTAAGTGGCAGGTGTCCTCCTTGCACTATGTTGATGAGGAAAATGGTTGGATATACTTTACTGCCAATGAGAAATCATCATTGGAAAATCATTTATACAGAATTAAGATGGATGGCAGCGGCTTTGAGCGATTAAGCAAAGAAGAAGGTTGGCATACTATAAATATATGTCCTACAGGGGAGTATTACATAGATACCTACAGCACAATAATGGTTCCTCCCAGAATGGATCTCTCCAAATTTGACGGCACCAAGCTGTATACAATAGAAGAAAATAAGGTAGAAGAGCTATCGCAATATCGGATGAGCGCCCCCGAATTTTTTACAATCCCCACAGAAGATGGAAAAAAGCTGCCAGCTATGATGATTAAGCCACCTAATTTCAATAAAACAAAAAAATACCCTGTAATCTTTACCATCTATGGTGGACCTGAGAGTCTGCGGGTGGCTAATAGATGGGGCAGCAGGAGAAGAACATTATGGTACCAGCTTTTAGCAGATCAAGGTTTCATTGTTTTAGCAGTTGAGAACAGATGCTCCATTCATTTTGGTAAGGAAGGAGCTAACCTGATGCACAGAAACCTGGGGAACTGGGAGGTGGAGGATTTGAAAAGCTCGGTTAGATATATGCGCAAACTCCCTTATGTGAAACCCAATTCCATCGGCATATGGGGAGGGAGCTACGGCGGCTATAATACTTGTTTAAACATGTTGAAAGCACCTGATTATTTCCAGGTAGGCGTAGCAGTAGCACCAGTTACCGACTGGCATGATTACGATACTATCTATACCGAACGCTATATGGATAGGCCTCAGGATAATCCCGAAGGCTATAAAAGGAGCTCCACTTTAAATTATGCCGACCAACTTAAAGGAAAGCTCCTCATCATTCACGGCACTCTGGATGATAATGTGCATATGCAGAATAGCGTTCAGCTTGCTCATGAGCTCATTAAGCATAATAAGCAATTTAGCTATATGATTTACCCACGGTGCGGTCATGGTTTTCAATACGGTAATTCTCAGCGCCATTTGTATAAGCTTATAACTGATTATTTTATAACCCATTTAAAATAAAGAGATGTTTCTATAACTTTAATAGCAAAGAAATTAATTTTATAAAATATTAGCAAAGGAGTTAGAAAATGAATAGCGAAAAAATTCTAAAAAAATTGATCACTTTTGCTCTTTTTACCATTGCAGTTCTGTTTATTAGCGCTCATGTATCTCTTGCTCAAAAGACTGCTAAAAAACTCACCATTGAAAGAATATTTGATTACGATAAGTCAAGCTTATCAGGAAATTTACCTGCGAATATTCAGTGGATGCCCGACGGAAAAAGCTTCATCTACGCAATGAAAGATAAAGAAAATGATAAATATGATTTGTGGGAATTCGATACCGTTGCAGGTAAAACAGAAATCTTTTTAAGCAACGAAACTCTCCAGAAAGCATTTGAATCTATTGTCATACAGGAGAAAGAGAAAAAGATGGAAATCAGCCCACGTGGTTATACCCTCTCACCTGATGGAAAAAAGCTTCTCTTTTCTTTCTCTGGGGATCTTTACTGTTTTAATAGTGAGAAAAAATCATTGCGTCGGCTCACGGCAAGCAAAGCTGTGGAACGAGACCCTGAATTCTCTCCGGATAGTCGTTATATCGGCTATACCAGGGATAATAATCTTTATGTTCTCGAGCTTTCTACCGGTCTGGAAATACAGCTTACCGCTGATGGTTGCGAGCATATATTAAATGGTTACCTCACCTGGGTTTATTACGAAGAGCTTTATTTCCGCAGTTATAAAGGTTTCTGGTGGTCACCTGATAGCAACTATATCACCTTCTATCAGTTTGATGAATCCGAAGTCTTTAAAATGCCCATGGTCGACCACATTCCTTTCGAAGCAAAAGTGGTACCGGTGACATACCCCAAAGCCGGTATGACTAATCCGCTGGCAAAACTCGGTGTCGTTTCACTCGAAACAAAAGAAATTGTTTGGATGGACATCCCCGCAGAAGAAGAAATTTATATAGCTCGTGCTATCTGGCTTCCTGATGGCAATCAGCTCAGCCTACAAATTTTGAATCGAGATCAAAATAAGCTTCGCTTGCTATTAGCAGATCCGGAAACAGGAAAAACGAAGCAGGTCTTTACCGAGGAACAAAAGACTTGGGTATCACAGACAGATAATATTCACTTTATGAAAAATAAACAAGAGCTTATCTGGGCCTCTGACAGGGATGGATGGAATCATCTCTATCACTACGATTTCCAGGGCAAACTCATTTCTCAGATAACCAAAGGCAAATGGCAGGTTTCATCTCTTCTGCATGTTGATGAGGAAAATGACTGGCTGTATTTTACTGCTAATGAAAAATCTACCCTGGAAAGACATTTATATCGAATTAAGCTGGATGGCAGTGTCCTTGAACGATTGAGCAAAGCTAATGGCTGGCACTCAATAAGAATGGCTCCCACAGGAAAACTCTACATAGATGCTTACAGCAACATCATGAGACCACCTATGATGGATCTTTTTCGGTCGGATGGAACCAAACTCTATATTGTTGAAGAAAATGTGGTAGAAGAATTGCCCGATTACGCAATGAGTGAGCCTGAATTTCTCACCTTCCCAACCGATGATGGATTAAAACTCCCAGCCGTGATGATCAAACCGCTTAAATTTAACAAAAGAAAGAAATATCCTGTAATTGTCAGTATTTATGGAGGTCCTGAAAGTCAGTCAGTAGCTAACAGATGGGGAGGAACCACAGGATTATGGAATCAGCTCATGGCAGAAAAAGGTTTTGTCATCTTCGTTATGGATAATCGCTGCTCTGCTCACTTTGGAAAAGAAGGCTCATCTAAGATGCATAGAAATTTTGGCCACTGGGAAATTGAGGACCAAAAAAGCGCGGCTACATATCTACGCAAGCTCGCGTATGTGGACCCCAGCCGCATTGGCATCTGGGGGTGGAGTTATGGCGGCTACAATACCTGCATGACCATGCTTAAAGCACCGGATTATTTCCAGGTGGGAGTAGCTGTAGCTTCTGTTACTGATTATCACGATTACGATACTATATATACTGAGCGCTATATGGATATGCCCCAGGACAATCCTGAAGGATATAAAAATGGCTCAGCATTAAATATCGCTGACCAGCTTAAAGGAAAGCTCCTCCTCATTCATGGTACCATGGATGAAAATGTCCACTTCCAGAACAGCGTCCAATTGGCCAACGAGCTCATCAAGCACCAAAAACAATTCGATTTCATGCTCTATCCCAGACGAGCACATGGCATTTATCAAGAAAAAGGCCATCTCCATGTCTTTACTCTAATTACTAATTATTTTGTCAAACATTTAATGAAATAAAAAGAATAAAAATTACAACATAATTAAATTGATAAGTAATATAACTACAGGAGAACCATGATTAAAGCATATAAAGAAATTTTATTAATTTTCGTTATGCTTTTTACCTTTTCACTTCCTATCATAGCTCAAACAGCTGAAGATCATTTCAAGAAGGCAGCCAGGCACTATCAGCAAGGGGAAGTTGATTTAGCTATCGAGGAGTATAAAAAGGCTATTGAGGCTAAACCAGATTTTGCCTTTGCTTATACCAATCTGGGTGTAGCTTATCAGGCTAAAGGGATGATAGATGAAGCTATAGAGATGCATAAAAAAGCTATTGAGCTCAATCCTCGGATTCCAATAACTTACAGCTATTTAGGCAATGCTTATGAAGCTAAAAATATGCTGGATGAGGCAATAGCTCAACATGAAAAGGCTCTTTCGTTTAATCCAAGGTTAGCCCTGGCTTATAAATATTTAGGCGACACTTACCTAAAAAAGAATATGACCGAGAAGAGCATTGAATCCTATAACCAAGCGATAAGCATTCGCCCTAAATTTTATCAGGCTATTATCAACTTAGGACTTGTTTACCAGCGCGCTAATAAGCTTGATGAAGCTATCGAGCACTTTAAAAAAGCTACAGAGCTGCAGCCTAATAATACAATTGCATACAACTACCTTGCTATGGCATACGGGAAGAAGGGGATGCAGAAAGAAGCAGAGGAGCAATACAAAAAATCTATCGAAATGGACCCAAATTCTGCCCTGCCTTATACTAACTTAGGAACTTTATATTATAACCAGGAACGGTATGATGAAGCCATTGAAATGCATGAAAAAGCTCTTAGCATAAGGCCTAATTTTCCCATGGCTCATAACAATTTAGGGATAGCATACGCTAAAAATGCTTTGTATGAGCAGGCTATTGAAGAGTTTAGAAAGGCTATCGCTCTTAATCCTAATATTTCAATGCTTTACTACAACTTAGGATTAAGCTATTTACAAATAAATCAATTAGATAATGCTATTGATGCCTTAAAGAAAGAATTGTCACGCATACCAGAGAATGCAGATGTTAATCTCAGTTTAGCTTATGCATTCCACCAGAAAAAAGATTACAATGAAGCCCTCAAATATGCTGAAAAAGCTGAAAAAGCAGGGCATCCCCAGGCTGCAGACCTTGTTAAACTTATTAAAGAAGAAAGCGGAGAACAAAATTAATATTATACATGATCCGCTATTCTATTAGCTTTTCATAAATACTTGCTGTGAGAGGAGGATTATGCATGTCTTTTGATATCTGGATATGTGAAAAGAAATACATAACCGAACGGATTGCATATCTCAAAGCTCTGTCAGCAAAATATGGAGATGATGTAATTAAAATAGCAGCCCTTGCCAAAAGAAAAATTAATGAAGAAAAATGAAAGCTTTCCGTAGAGAAAAAGGCAAACCTGTTCCAAAAAATGTGTTTCTCCAATCCGCTTTCTGGGAGGAAGGTTCGGTGGATAAATCTATCATGTAATTTAAGATTATTGAGGATAGCGATAACGTTTTTGAAGTAAAGGTAACAACATGCAAATATGCAGAGCTTTATAGAGCATTAGAAGCGCAAGATATCGGCTATGCCATGTGTTGCGATATGGACTTTCATGAAGCTAAAGCTTTTGATCCGGACCTGGAGCTGAAAAGGACTAAAACACTTATGATGGGGGACGATTGCTGTAACCATCGATATATTTTAAAAAAACAGCAATAAAACATTATGCAAAACCTAATTTTTTTATAGTATAAACAAAGGATAATAGTGGAGAGTTTTATATCTTTATGCCAAAATCCTTTTCCATAAGATAAGCATCTCTGCGGTTTCTATAATAATTTTTCAATATTCTCATTTTTTTAAAGCCAAACTTCTCATAGAGTTTAATAGCAGGATAATTTTCTATATCTACCTCAAGGGATATACTGTTTGCTCCTTTTTTCCTCAATTCATCCTCAGCCATTATAAGCAATTGAGAGCCCAATCCTTTACGACGAAAATCTGCATGTATATCGAGAGTTATTATATGAGCTTTCTTCTTTTTAATTATATTTGTCATGATGAAGCCTACCAATCGATCTTCTACTTCTACAACATAAGATATCTGATCAAAGTAATAAAAAAAGAGAAAGATAGTCTGAAGCGAGTAAGAAATCCCTTGTTCGTAGCATAATTGATCAAGACGATAAACCTCAATTAGATCTTTCTCTGTTAATGCTCTGAAAATGGGAGAGAAAACCTTTTTCATCGCTAATTATAAGCTTTTCCTGAAGGAAAACACAGAAAAAAGCAAGATACTAAATCCAAGGACAAAAAGTATGGCAAACTGAGGCCAGAGAATAGAAAAACCCACTCCTTTGAGAAATATTCCCCGTATTATAGTAAGAAAATATCTCGGCGGTATCACATAAGTTAAATATTGCACCCACTGAGGCATATTTGCTATGGGAAAGATAAAACCTGAAAGGAGCATAAAAGGCAGAGCTAAGAAAAAACCAGTCATCATTGCTTGATGCTGTGTTTTAGATATGATAGAAATCAAAAGCCCCATGCTAAGTGTACTTAATAAAAAAAGCCCCGCACCCAAGGCAAGCAGAGCAAAACTACCTTTAAAAGGGAGCTTAAACCAGAGAATGGCAATAGTGATAATTAAAGCCACATCAATAAATCCAATAAAAATAAATGGCAAGAGCTTACCTATAATTAAATCTCTCCTTTTAAGGGGAGTTACAATCAAATGCTCAATAGTACCCAATTCTTTTTCGCGTACAATGCTCACCGAGGTTAGTATCATCGTCAGTACCATAAGGATGATAACGATTACTCCTGGAACCATGAAGTACCGACTTTTCAATTCAGGATTGTACCACAGTCGTGTGCGGCTATCTATTAAGCTACCTTCTCCCTGCCCCACCAATTCCGTTATATCCCCTCCCATAGCAAATATGCTAAAGTTGATATTCTTTTGAAGTATTTTAGTAGCGAAACGCTGGACAATGGCAGAAGCGTAGTTTAAAGCCACCCCTGATTGAAAACCATCTGAGCCATCAAGTATTACCTGCAAAGCAGCCTGACGTCTTCTTTCGAGCTTGTGTGTAAATTCTGAATCTATCACAAGCGCCATCTTGATACGCTCTGATTCAATCATTTCTTCTATTTCATCATAACTTTGCAGATAAGCTTGCAGGTCAAAATAGCCTGATTGAGAAAAGCTTTCAATTAATCTTCTGCTCAGGAATGAATTTTCTCTATCAAGAACTGCAAAAGGAATGTTTCTTATATCCAGATTAGCTGCATAGCTCAATAATAGAAGCTGAATAATAGGTAGAACTATTATTATGGGTAGAAGACGTCTGTCTCGCTTTACTTGTTTAATCTCTTTGCTAAAAACATTTAAGATATTATTCTGCATTTTTAAAGATTAGAGTCGTTTAAGCAATTCTCTTTTTAAATTTAAGGCTGCTGAGGAAAATTATAATTATATTAAATATAATAAGTGCTACTACTTGTTCCCACAAAACATTTATACCTACTCCTTTTAATATAATGCCTCTTAATATAACCATGTAATACCGTATGGGAAGCAGATATGTAATAAGCTGAATTACTATGGGCATATTTCTAATAGGGAAAACAAATCCTGACAATATCATTGCGGGAAGAAAAGTAGTTATAATGCTTAAGAGCCAGGCCATTTGCTGAGTTCTCGCTATGGTAGAGATAAAAAGGCCCATCCCCAGAGCAGAACCGAAAAAAAATGCAGATAAACCCAGGAGAAGCCAAAAATTTCCGCGAAATGGAACCTTAAAAATATAGAGCCCTGAAAAAAGTATCAGCAGCACATCAATAATAGCGACTCCAATATAAGGCAGCAATTTACCAATGATATACTGCCAGCGTGCGATGGGAGAAACCATTATTCGTTCAATAGTTCCTCTCTCTTGCTCACGGGCAATTGTCAGAGAAACAGCAACAGCCATGGTCATCATGAGCACCACGCCAATTAAACCTGGTATAAGATAATTACGGTGCTTCAGCTCCTGGTTATACCAAACCCGCGGTTTAAAATCTATGGGAAGAAGCTGTTTAGTCACCACTTTTCCTTCGCGCTGCAAAATATCCATAAATATTTCAGAAGAAAAATTTTGAATCAGAACCTGTATATTGCTGAGAACCTGGCTTGCTGTTTGACTATCGCTTCCATCTACAATAATCTGAATTGCTGTTGGTTTTTTATTGCGAATTTTCTTGGAAAAGTCAACTGGTAATCTAAGTGCAACAACAGCCTTACCAGAATCAACCAAGTAATCTAATTGGGAATCTGAACTTATTCGATATTTTACATCAAAATAAATCGAGTTGTGGATTTTGTCAGCTAAATTACGGGAGAGCATGGAGTTATCTTCATCCCAGATAACAACTGAGGCATTTTTAATCTCAAAAGTGAGAGCATAGCCAAAAAGTATAAGAGCTAACATGGGAAGAAAAACTACAATAATAAGGCTGCGTAAATCTCGCAGTATATGTAATAACTCCATTTTAGTAACCGCAGCGATTCTCCACATTTTATTTATCTACCCTCCTTCTGAATCCTGTCTTCTACCAGAAAGATAAATAAAAACATCCTCAATTGTAGGTTTTGATGAGTTGATATCTTCCACTTTGAAACCCTTGGATGTTAATACCCTTACTACTACCGGAATAGCATCCTCAGCACTATTAACTATAGCGTGAAGCTGATCTCCGTAGATATTTGCATTCAATACCAGCGGTATTTCTTTAAGATGGCTAAAAGCCTGATGCAGCGGGCTGGTTTTGATAATCAAGACATCCTGGTCCATAATATTTGTCTTTATATCCTCTGGTGAACCATGGGCAACTAATCTTCCCTGCCAGATAAACCCTATTGTATTGCATCTGTCTGCTTCATCCATATAATGTGTTGTTACAAAGAGAGTGACTCCCCGACTTGCCATATCATAAAGAATATCCCATAACTGACGACGAGATATTGGATCTATACCAGCAGTGGGTTCATCAAGAAAAATTATTTTAGGATGATGAACCATGGAGCAGCTCAAGGCTAATCGCTGCCGCCAGCCACCGGACAGATTTGAAGCCAAAGTATGACGATACGGTTCAAGTCCTAAATGTTTAATAGCCCAGACAACCTTATCAGCAGCTTCACCATTATTTTTGACATAAAGACGGCAATAAAAGTTGAGGTTCTCCTCGACAGTTAAATCATTATAAAGCCCAAAGTGCTGGGACATATATCCTATTATTTTTTTTATCTTCTCTGGCTCCCTGAGTAAATCATTTCCCCCAACAGTAGCATTACCGGAAGTAGGCTGCAAAATGCCACATAACATTCTTATGGTAGTGCTTTTCCCTGCTCCATTAGGACCCAGGAAACCGAAAATTTCCCCTTCTTTAATGGATAAGCTTAAATCATTAACAGCGACTAAATCACCATACCTCTTAACCAGGCTATCTGCTTTTATTGCATATTGTTCCATTAATACTTTACTCCCGAGAAAGAATGATTTCAGCATCAGCTGGAAGTCCTGGCTTAAGATAGCCTTGCGGATTGTCTATAGTTACTTTAACAGCAAAAACTAATTTAACCCTTTCTTCTTTAGTCTGAATATTTTTTGGAGTGAACTCAGCTTCTGGAGAAAGGTATGTTATATGTGCATCAAACTTCCTGTCCGGAAAAGAATCAATACTTATTTTCACATTATCATGTAATCTCACTTTACCAAAATCTCTTTCGCTGAGATATATTTTCATCCAAATATCATTCAAATTTGTTATTTTTGCTACCAGGCTTCCAGCAGGTAAAAATTCTCCCTTTCCTGCTATCTTCTCTGTTAATACTCCTTCTATAGGTGATAAAATAGCTGCGTCTTCTATTTGAGATTTTATTAAATTCATCTGAGCGATTGCCTGTTTTAATTGCGCTTCCGCTGCCTCAATTTGCTCTTTACGGCTGCCGAGCTTTACAATCTCATATTCTTTTTGTGCAATTTCAGATTTCCTTCTGCTCAATTCTAACGATGTTTCAGCTCTTTCTAACATAGCTGACGGTCGAGCTTTTTCAGCTACCAATTGCTCAATTCGTTTAAATTCCCTCTCCGCCTCTGCCATGGTACTCATGGCTGCATCAAGAGATGCTTTTGCCCTTTCGATCTCTTCCTCTCGAGCACCTTTCTGCAACAAACGTAATCTGGCTTTAATCTCTTCTATCTGAGCCTCGGCTAAGGTCAATTGGTGATCTAATTTCTGATGGTCTTGCTGGCAAATTATATCTCCTTCATTAACCTTGTCTCCCTCTTCTAACTCAAATCTTACTATCTGTCCATTCGATTCTGTACGAAGATAAATCTCAGTTGCTTCAATTGTACCAGAAGCGGTGATAATATTTTCTCTCTGTTTCTCTTTACTACAAAATGAAAAAACAATCGCTAAAAGAAAATAAAGAATTGTAAAAAAAATAACTCTATGTTTCATGATCTTACCACCTTGGCCTTAACACATGCTTATTCTGTTTAAAAAATAAATAACAAGCTCTTCTTAAATCCAACACATTGTAGCACATTGATAAAATGAGGTCTAAATAAAATTTCTCAGGCGTTTGACCTTCTTGGATAAGTAAGTTAAAATATAATTTGAAAAAATACAATTTATAATTAGTTCTAAAGTAATAAAAAAAATTAAAAATGATGTTATCTCATATCCAACAATAATACCAATTCTTATAACTTAATGATGGTGGCTATTCACAACAAAATAGTTGCCTGAATAATTTTTCTGGTATAAATGTTTCGTTTAAAGGAGAGTGATGTATGGTAAGAAAAACCTCTTATAAATTTAAAACTCTTTTTTTCTCTTTAGCGATTTTTCTTTTAGTCGTCGTTATCTCTTTCGCACAACAGGTGCCCCCACCAAAAGAAATCCTCGGTTTTAAGGTAGGTGCTGATTTTCATCTCGTAAGTTATCAACAGGCCATTGAATATTTCAAAGAACTGGAAAAAGTTTCTCCCATGATAAGGCTCTTTGAGATTGGTAAAACTTCCATGGGAAAACCTATGATTTATGCAGTCATAACATCTTCGGAAAATATGACTAAGCTGGATCATTATAAAGAAATAGCAAAAAAAATGTCGCTGGTTAAGGGATTAACTGATGAAGAAGCTCGAGCTCTTGCTGCAGAAGGGAAAGCGGTGGTTTATATTGATGGTGGGCTGCATGCAACAGAATGTGCACCAGCTCAGCATAACATACAATTGGCATATGATTTGCTGACTTCAGAGAACACCGATATAAAGCTTATCCTCGACAATGTTATTTTGGTGCTTGTATTCGCCAATCCTGACGGAATGGATATGCTTGCTGAATGGTATCATCCAAATGTAGGAACACCCTATGAAGTGAGTCCGATGCCCTGGCTGTATCATAAGTATGTGGGACACGATAACAACCGTGATTCTTACATGGCTAATATGGTTGAAACTCAGAATATAACGCGTATAGTAAATCATATTTGGCATCCAGTAATTCTATACAACCATCACCAAACAGGACCATTTCCCTGCCGAATCTGGGTCCATCCAGCCGCTGAACCGACAAATCCTAATGTCCATCCATTACTAATACGCTGGCAGAGTCAAATCGGGTGCTCTATGGCCTCTGCTTTTGAACGGGAAGGCAAATCAGGAGTAGTCTCCCGTTTTCGTTATGATACCTGGTATCCCGGCTATGTAACCCAGGTGGTAGACTCGCATAATATAATCTCTTTATTGACAGAAACTCATCTATACCGCTATGCCACACCTCATTTCTATACGCTAAATGATTTTCCAGAAGATTTCAAAGATTTCACTATGTCGGTCTTTTATCCTAATCCCTGGAAAGGTGGTTGGTGGAGATTGAGAGATGCTGTGGAATACTGCCTAACAGCATCCAAAGCGGTTCTGCACACTGCATCTGTCTACAGGGAAAAACTCCTCTATGACAAGTATCATATGGGTAAGGATGTGATTGCTCATTTTGAGAAAGAATCTCCTTATGCCTGGATAATATCGCAGGAACAGCGTGATGCTCCTACTGCTGCATTATTGCTGAATAAAATGATTCTTTTGGGTATAGATGTCTATCAAGCAAAAGAATCCTTTGTATCTGATGGTATTTCTTATCCTCCGGGTACCTGGGTAATTCCCATGAATCAGCCCTTTGCTTATTTCATAAAAAATATCTTCGAAGAACAGAGATATCCTGATTTATCGAAATATCCCCATACCTGGCAAGGTTTAGTCCGCCCGCAGAAATTTCCAAACTCATATCTTCCTCCCTATGATATGGCAGGTTGGACCCTTCCCTATCAGATGGGTGTAAAGGTAGCAACCGTTAATACTCCATTACAAGTGCCATTAGAACCATTAGAACAAGCAATACCACATGCTGGCAAAATATCAAGTGGTGCCAGATATGCGTATTTAATATCTCCAGAAACCAACAACAGCTTTATTGCTATTAACAGAATACTCAACAAGGGAGGAGAAGTACAAAGAGCTAAGGACAAATTCAGTGTTGCTGGAACATCCTATCCTACAGGAACTTTTATCGTGTTGGCAAGAAGCGTCCCCAGCTCATTTATGAATTCTCTTGCTCAAGAACTTCATTTATCAATTGGAGGAAGTGGCGGAAGAATATCCTCTGCCGCTTTTAAACTAAAAGCTCCGCGAGTGGCACTTTACAAATCCTGGGTAGCTAATATGGATGAAGGATGGACACGGTGGATTTTCGAACAATTTGAATTTCCTTTTACTAATATTCATGATGCCGATGTGAAGGCAGGTGAGTTAAGAAAACGCTTTGATGTCCTCGTTATTCCTGCTATGTCCACTGATGCCATTGTTAACGGTCATAAACCTGGCACAATTGCTCCTCAATACGTGGGAGGAATCACTAAAACTGGCGTTGGGAATATAAAGCAATTTATTGAAGAAGGAGGAACTCTGGTAACGCTAAATTCTGGTTGCCTTTTCGCCTTAGAAGAGCTTGGATTGGCGGTAAAGGATGCTCTTAAGGATATTAGACCAACAGGAAGAGGAGAAACGCTGAAAAAAGAGCCGCCAAAATTTGCTTGTCCCGGCTCTCTCCTGAGAATGAACTTTGATCCCAAGCACCCTGTTGCCTATGGCATGCCTGAGGAAGCTCCTGCATTGTTCAGTCGAAGTCCAGCTTTTGATATTCTTTCCTCTTTTAAGAGCGATAAAGCTCCTGTTGCTATAGCCAAATATCCAAACGGAAACCTCTTAATGAGCGGCTACGTAATGGGTGAGAAGTATCTTCATAATAAAGCCTCAGCAGTCGAGGTTCCCTATGGCAAGGGAACGGTTATTTTGTTAGGTTTCGGTGTCCAGAGTAGAGCTCAACCTCACGGAACATTCAAACTGCTATTTAATTCTTTGTACTATAGTATTTTAAAACAATAAATGCTCATAGTAGTGCTTGCAATTAAGGGATTAAATTTTAGATCGATAAAAATAGTACCTATTAACCCTCAAGAGATTTTTAAATAGTAGTAAAAATCTCTTAAGGGTTTTTTTGAATAGCATAATCTTAGTAGATGGATTGCTACAATAATATATCCATAAATATTAGCTTTTTACCAATTCAAATTTAGTATAACATCCATTAAACATATGCAATGTTTAAATAATCGTAAATTGGAACTCTATCTATTTTTCCTATCTGGAATCTAATTGCTGAATTATTTTATGAGAATAATAAATCAAAAAGAAAAGGCTTGACTCAGTTAAAAAATGGGCTATGCTTTACTGAAAGAATCGATGAAAATAATGACTCAGATTACAAAAATTTCATCAAAAAAAGGAACTAATAAAGGATATGTTCTATGAAAAAATACCTTTATCTCATTTTTGCATTATGGCTTGTTATAATAACAGTAGCTTTAGCTTATTGGGTGCCTTTATTCACCGTAATCTGGTCACATATTCCTGACATCGCTCTTCTCTTTCTCATCCTATTTGCAAGCTTTAGCATAGGTTCACTATTTTTCTCTATTATTAAATTGGATTTCAATTCGCCTTTAGAATCTTTCTGCTTTAACACGGTATTGGGTTTTGGTGTATTAGCCTATATCACATTATTATTTGGTCTTTTGGGCTGGTTGTTTAAGCCTCTTTTTTTTATCATTCTATTTGTCCCAATAGTATTATCATTTAAAAAAATTATCACAGTGGTCCATGAAACGTTTCAGAGAGGGCAAGCTACTTTTAAAGAATGGTCTGATAATAGCAATTATCTCTCTTTTGCATTATTTTTCTTTATTCTTTTCTCTTTAGGCATCAGCTTAATCCTATGTCTCACACCTCCTAAATTTTTTGATATTGTCGGCTATCACTTAGCCATACCCAATCAGTATGTCATAATGGGTAAAATTACCTATTTCCCTCACTCTGCACTTTCTAACTATCCTTTTCTAATACATATGCTCTTTACCATGGCGCTCTTATTAAAGGGAGATGTATTAGCAAATATGATGAGTTTTATTTTCTTTCCTATAACATTAATAGCTTTATACAGCGTTTGTCGCAGGTTCTGGTCGTCATCCACATCTTTATATGCAGTTGCAATAGCTTCCTCCATTCCATCTGCCATGCAGATGGCAACAATGGCAATGGTAGATATGCCATTTGCCTGTTTTCTTTTGCTTACTTTCTACTCTCTGATAATTTACTTACAGAATTTCTCTAATAAATGGCTTATTACCTCTTCAATCTTCTGTGGGCTCACATTAGGAATAAAATACACTGCATTCTTTTATGCTTTGGGATTACTCTCAATGCTGCTCATTATTTATACGCTGATAAACAAGAAGGGCATAAAAAGAACAGCAGTTGCATTGCTAATTTTCATTGTTTTTGCACTAATTGTCAGCTCACCATGGTGGATAAAAAATTACCTTTATACCGGCAATCCCATATTTCCCATCTTTTACAAATATCTCGGCGGGAAAAATTGGAGCCATGCTCAAGAGCTAAGACTTCAAGCATCTACTGAGAATAAAGTCATAAGAGATATTAATGTTCGTTCTCTTTACCAAATACCCTGGATATGGACTGTTGAAGCAGAGCGCTTTGGAATCGTCGGTGGCAGTCCAGGTGTCATTTTCCTGGTATTTTTTCCTTTGCTATTTATCTATTTAAAAAGAGAGAAATTTATTCAAATTCTTCTCTTGTACTCATTTCTTTACTTCATTATCTGGCTGTCAACCTTTCAACAGGGTAGATTCGCTCTTGCCATGCTTTTCTGCATGTCTATTATTATAGGACATTCTATAAGTGAAATATTCAATAGCATTAAACCTTACTGGCGATTTATCTTAGCTGCATTATTACTATTTCTTATGGTTATCAATATAGCTATTCTTTTTTGGGATCAAAAAAGAATAATCGATCCCCTGCCCTACCTCTTAGACTTAGAAACTAAAGACCAATACCTTAATCGTGCAATCCAAGCTTACCCTGCTCTAAATTATATAAACAGGCACCTTCCCGAAGAGGCAGTCATTCTGTTCATTGGCGAAACCAGAAATTTCTATTGCAAACGGAAATGCATTAGCCCCAGTGCTCATGACATTCAACCAATAATCCCTATTTTGAGGAATGCGCAAAATCCAGAGCAAGCAGCTCGCATACTACAGCAAAAAGGAATTACGCATATACTTTTTAGCCAAAAAGAAACAGCTCGACTGCAAAAATATTTTCCTGCTACATTTGGTTGGACTACAGAGGATAAAGAGAAATTGGCCTATTTCTTCAACTCCCAATGCGAAATATTATTCCAAGAGCAAGGAGTCTTCTTATTAGCTATTAAAGTGAAAAATGAAAGGTTAAAAGAGAATTTAGATGAGACAGATGATAATTGAGAGTCAAGCGCCAGTTAGAATCGACCTTTCTGGTGGTACGCTGGATATCTGGCCGCTTTATCTCTTTCATCAGCGTTCTATAACAATAAATATAGCCATCAACTTATTTGCCAAAGTAAGATTAAAAACTCGAAGAGATCAAAAAATTATTATTAAATCATTAGACCTTAATCAAGAAATTGAGGTGGATAATATTGAAAAGTTAGCGAATACATCTAATTTCGAATTATTCAAGGAGGTAATTAGCTTTTTTGACCCACCAATTGGTTTAGATATCATTTCCTACTGTCAGGCACCTATAGGCAGCGGTTTAGGCAGCTCCTCAGCGCTCATGATAGCTCTTTTGGGTACCTTTAATCACTTATCGAATAAAAAATATAAACCTCATGAACTTATTTCATTAGGGAAAAACCTGGAAGTCAAATTATTGAAAGCATCTGCCGGAGAGCAAGATTTCTATCCTGCACTTTATGGTGGTTTAAATTGTCTTCATCTGAGAGTAGATGGAGTAAAAAAAGAAAGCATTACTATAGAACCAGAAGAATTAGAAAAGCGACTCATTCTCTGCTACAGTGGCATTTCCCGGTTATCAGGAAAATATAACTGGAACATAATAAAAATGCATATAGATGGAGATAAACATATTTTTGATATTTTTGAGCAATTACGGGATATTTCCCTCTCCATGAGTAAAGCATTACGAGCAAAAAACTATAAAAAAATAGGACAGCTATTTAACAAGGAATGGGAAGCACGCAAAGAACTGCCTGGGAAAATATCTTCGGAAAAAATACTATCTCTCAGACAACATGCACTGAAAAACGGGGCCTTTGCAGCAAAAATTTGCGGAGCAGGTGGAGGAGGATGTCTGCTTTTTTGGGCAGAACCGAAAAATAAAAAAAACATCATCGAAAGCTTAAAGAATGCTGGAGCTCAAATTCTTCCTTTCAAAATTTCCTTTTCTGGACTTGAGATAAAAGAAGTCTAATAATAAAATATAGGAGAATGATAGCTGTGATTTTTGAAAAGTCAAAAAAATTAATATCATTTATTGTTTGCAGCAAAATAAATTGCATTTTGTTCTTGCTAATACTAATTATTCGCAAGTAATAAGGAGATTTAGATGCCAATAGAGGAAACAATTATTTCAGAAGCTATAATTAAAAGCTATTTCGAAGGTTTGCTTAATTCTCTCGAAGTAGATGTTTCTATTGTAGGAGCGGGCCCCAGTGGGCTTATTGCTGCTTATTATTTAGCCAAAGGCGGAGTAAAAACAGTTGTTTTCGAACGAAGATTAAGTATTGGAGGCGGAATATGGGGAGGCGCTATTGGCTATAATAAAATTGTGGTCCAGGAACAAGCAAAAAGGATTTTAGATGAACTAAAAATAAAGACATCTGAATTTAAACCTAACTACTACGTAGCAGATGCTATTGAGATGGCCTGTTTATTAGGAGCCGCTGTTCTTCAGGCCGGTGCTAAGATTTTCAACCTCTACAGCGCTGAGGATGTAACAATACGGAAAGATAAGATTACTGGACTCGTTCTCAATTTATCTCCCATAGAAATAGCCCATCTCCATATAGATCCGATTGCCATTAAATCAAATTATGTTGTAGATGCTACTGGCCATAGCGCCGAAATAGCCCATATAATCCTGAAAAAAGTCGGTAAATTAAAAACCGAAAGCGGAGGAATAATGGGTGAAAAATCTATGTGGGCAGAAATAGCAGAAGATATAGTAGTTAAAAACACCAGAGAAATATATTCCCATGCTTATGTAACTGGTATGGCCGCTACGGCTGTGTTTGGTGGACCGAGAATGGGTCCCATTTTTGGCGGTATGCTCCTCTCTGGAGAAAAGGTAGCGCAGCAGATTCTAAAAAAACTTAAAAAATAAAGTAGCCCAGATAATTACTGCTTTCTTTCGGGTTTATTATTAATAATATCGTACACTTTATATATGCAAAGTTTCTCCAATATCTCAAATTCAATAAAACCAAAAAAGAGATGGGGACAGCACTTTCTAAAAGACAAAAATTTAGCACAAGCTATTGTATCACTTCACAATCCCAGGAAAGAGGAAATCCATCTTGAAATTGGACCCGGCACTGGACAGCTTACAGAACTTCTACTTCAGGAATGCAAGCTGCTTATTGCTGTGGAGATAGATGAAAGATTAGCTGAGACGCTTCAGGAGCGCTTTGCTGATAAGCAAAATTTAGTTATCCTATCTCAAGATGTTTTAAAAACTGACATCAGTAAGATTTGTACACAGTATTCTTCGAAGAGAAAAAAGCTCAGAATTATCGGTAATATCCCTTTTTATATTTCGTCACCGTTGCTACATCATCTAATGAAGTTTCGCCATTATATAAAAGATATGACCCTTATGCTGCAAGAAGAAGTAGCCAAACGAATAGTAGCAGAGCACAACAGCAAAGATTACGGTTATTTATCGCTCATGATAAATTTTTATTGCACTACAGAGATATGTCGAAAAATCCCCAGGCAAAGTTTCTATCCCAAACCTAAAGTAGATGCAACTATTGTACGGTTGATAATTTTGCCACAACCAAGGTTTAACATTGCAAGCGAATCCTTTTTTTTCCAACTCATCAAAAGCGCTTTCTCTCATAGAAGAAAAACTCTTGGCAATTCTTTGGCCAAAAGTAAACTTCTCCCTCTTTCGAAGCACCAACTTAATACGGAAATAAAAAAAGCAGGCATAAGTCCTCAAAGTCGGGCTGAATCTCTCTCTCTGAATGAATACTTTCAATTATATAAACAATTTATTAAATATAGAGAGGCAGTATGAATCTTTTATATGCACTATTATTAGGCATTATCCAGGGAATAACAGAATTTCTTCCTATCAGCAGTTCCGGACATTTAGTATTGGTAGAAGCCCTGCTTCCGGCTTTCAGCAGACGCGGTATTTTATTTGAGATTTTATTGCATGGTGGAACACTAATTGCCGTAATATTATACTTTCGTCACGATCTAGCAAGAATTATTTTCTCCTTCATAGGTATAAAAAAAATTAACCAGGAAGAAATGAAACAATCCCGCCGATTAGGGTGGCTTATTATACTCGCTATGGTTCCCACCGGAATAATAGCTTTGCTGCTCCGCAGTTCAGTAGAGCACAGCTTTACAAGTCCCTTAATAACTGGCATATTTCTCATAGCAAGTGGCTCTCTGCTCTTTGCTACCAAATATTTTCAAAATAAAGGGAAATCCTTACAATCCATAGGTATAAAGGAAGCTCTGATTATAGGAATAATGCAGGGGCTGGCCGTATTTCCGGGCCTTACTCGATCAGGAGCAACCATATCAGGAGGCATCTTTGCCGGTGTAGAAAAAGAAGCATCAGCGCGATTTTCTTTTTTGCTCTCCATTCCTGCTATCACAGCAGCTCTCATATTCGATGTGAAAGAACTAACACATTTAGCGAAAGTTGATCTATTGCTCCTGGTTTACTATTTGGTAGGTTCCTTAGCAGCAGGTCTTGTGGGATACCTGTCCATTGGATGGCTGCTAAAAATCATTCAACGTTTCCGGTTTTTTCTTTTCTCCTATTACTGCTGGACTATTGGCTTGGCCGCAATTCTTTTTAATCTTATTTTCAGTTAAGGGAAAAATTTTATATATTTGCTTTTCAGCTACAGTTTTTTTTAATATAATTAAATTCCGCTTTATAATTTATTTTGATAAAAAAATGAGCAAAGGCAAGCTTTAATGATATGTCCAAAATGTAAAACTGAAAATCCAGATGATAATCGTTATTGTAAAAATTGCGGTGCCCCTCTTCTCATAACCCCAAGTACACCTGCTTCTGCAGCAACAAAAACCATAACACAACCTTTAACGCTTTTGAGCTTTTCCCCGGGAGAATATTTTGGAAAGCGATATAAAATCATTGAGGAAATCGGTAAAGGCGGTATGGGTAGAATATATAAAGCAATTGATTTGGAGCTGGATAGAATTGTAGCACTAAAAATGATCAATCCTGAGCTCGTTTCTGACCCAAATATCATTGAAAGATTTAAGAAGGAACTGATATTAGCCAGAGAAATTTCCCATGAGAATGTAATTAGAATCCACGACATCGGCGAAACTCAAGGAATTAAATACATTTCGATGCAATATATCGAAGGTCAAAGCCTCAAAGACCTTATAAAGTCTTCCGGGATACTGAGTATCCATACAGTTATTAAAATTGTTAAACAAATATGCGCTGGCTTAAAAGCTGCCCATAAAAAAAAGGTTATCCACAGAGACTTAAAACCTCAGAATGTTATGATTGATAGAAATGGAAATGCATTTATCATGGATTTTGGAATTGCAAAGTCCATTGAATCAGCAGACCTTACCCAACCCGGAACCATAGTAGGTACCCCTTATTATATGTCTCCTGAACAAGCTAAAGGACAAAAAGCCGACCAAAAATCTGACATATATTCCCTGGGAGTAATAATATATGAGATGTTAACAGGTAAACTCCCCTTTGATGGAGAGAGCCCTTTATCCATTATTCAAAAACATATGCATGAACCTTTTGAACAACCTACCCAGATAAATAAGCTCATCCCCCCTCCTTTAGAAGACATTATTAATAAGTGCTTGGCCAAAGATAAAGAAAAACGATATCAGACTACAGACGAGCTATTAAACGATCTAAAAAAACTGGAACAAAGTGAATATTTAGCTCCATATAAAGTTAAAAAAGCTGTTGATTATAAAAAAGGTATAAAATTTTCCCTTTTAAATATCTTATGGTTAAGCTTGTTAATAATTGCTATAGGCAGCCTGAGCTACTGGCTTGGTAGATTTTCTGTATCGATTAAAAAAGCTCAGCCTTCATCTTCAATTCAACTTATTAAATTTACCAACGAAATAGGCTTAGAAGATTTTCCCTGCTGGTCACCCGATGGTAAATGGCTGGCTTATGCCTCTGATGAAGATGGAAATATGGATATCTGGAAACGCCCTCTCAGCGGAGGAAAAGCAATTAAGCTTACGAGCTCTCCTTTTTCTGAAACGCAGCCGGCTTGGTCTCCGGATGGTCGAATGATTGCTTATTGGTCAGAGGAAAATGGCGGAGGAATATATATCATTCCTTCTGAAGGTGGCACCTCTACCCGCATAATCGATTTTGGCACTAACCCTATCTGGTCTCCAGATAGTAAGCAGTTAGCATTTTATGGGAATGGAGCGATTTACATTACATCAGTTAATGGAGGAAAAGCCCACCTACTTATGGGAGGAATTAGCAGCAGCCCTTATATAACCTGGTCATCCAATGGAGAGCTTATAATATTCTGGCATCGAACTCAAGGCGATATTTGTACGATTCCAGTAAGAGGCGGAAAACTCACATTGCTAAACTTAATTCCCGCTGGAGAAGAGGTTTCAGGTATTACCTGGTCCTATGGCAGTCATTATCTAATATATAGCAAAGGTCCCTTTGGTGGAAATAAAAATCTATGGAAAGTAGCTGTTGATCCAGACACCTGCAAACCCATAGATAAAGCATTTCCCATAAACCTGACAGTAACTGACGATGTCCATTGTATTTTTTCTCCCCAGGAAAATAATATAGCCTTTACTGCTCGTCGTTGGGAAAGACATCTTTGGGCATTACCAATTGACCAATCTACTGGCCTATCAATAAACGAAGTTAAGCAAGTTACCTTTACTGGAGAGCAAAATTACTACCCTGCTTTTTCGCCAGATGGTTTACGATTAGTTTGGACATCACATCGGTATGGCAGAGGAATGCTCTGGTATAAACATTTGAGTAATAGTGAATCAGTAAAAGTTACTGATGACTGGTCTCGCAGCAGTAGAGAAATTGGTGCAAGCTTTGCACCTAATGGTAAGCAGGTTATTTATTCCTCTACCCTGGGTGGGTCTTATCAAATCTGGCGAATACCGGATATAGGTAGTGTGGGACTTCAATTAACTACTACCCAACATCCCATCCGAGATTCATTGCCCAACTGTTCACCTGATGGTAAAGCAGTAACTTTCTATTCCAATAGAATGGGTAATTGGGATATTTGGTTTCTCAAAATAAATGATAGATCAGAACCAAAGCAGTTAACCCATTGGGAAAGTAATGAATTATATCCCGTTTGGTCACCTGATGGAAAACATATAGCTTTCACGAGCAATCAAAGGGGAAACCCTGATATCTGGTTGATGGAATCAGATGGTAATAATCCACGACCTTTTATTCTAAGCGATTCAGAAGAAGGCTGGTCTGCCTGGTCGCCAGATGGACGTTGGCTCTATTTTACTTCCAGCAAAAATGGTTTTTTCAATATATGGGTTGTTCCAGCGGAAGGTGGAGAACCTGTTCAAGTAACCCATTACAAAGGGCTCGCCGAGGGGCTTCCAAATTTTGCCCTCTACACTAAAATAGCTGTCTCTTCATCCAAATTAATTTTCCCATTGGAGAAGAGAAGCGGCGATGTCTGTATCCTGGAAAATGTCAATTAGCTTTTATTTGTAATAAGCTTTTAATAACTGACATTTCTAAAATATTTTGCTAAACAATATGTAGTAAAGATTAAATAATGAACAAAAAGATAAGCGAGTTCGTATCTGTTACTATATAAAGAAATGATTATTTAAAGTAGAAGTTACTGGAGAATATAAATTATGAATAAATCCCTGAAAAGAATTATATTTTGGGGTATTGCGTTTTTGCTCATTGCCATAAGCATAGGCTGCAATCAGCAAAATAGAGAACTTGAAGAACGCGTTGAGAAAAGATTTAATAAGCTGCAACCACCTGAAAAGATAATGGATGCAATTGGAATGAAACCGGGAATGGTAATTGGCGATATTGGTGCAGGAGAGGGTCGTTTTACCGTCTGGTTTGCTCAGAGGGTTGGAGAAGCAGGAAAAGTATATGCTAATGATATCAACGAACGTGCACTTCGATATTTAGAGAAGCGCTGTAAACAACATGGCTTTAAAAATGTTATTATTCGTTTGGGGAAGGTGGTTGAGCCAAATATCCCGGATGGTGCTCTGGACATTGCATTCATGATTGATGTGTATCATCATCTTGATATGCCAGTTGAGTTATTGAAAAATATTGCACCTGCGCTGAAATCGAATGGAACATTAGTGATCGTGGAAAACGATCCAGAAAAATCAGGCTGGACCTCACATACTACCCCAAAAACAGAGCTTCTTAAACAAGTAGATAAAGCAGGTTATGAGCTCGTCAAGATTGATCCTTTCCTACCAATGGATAATATCTATTTTTTCCGTCCAAAAGCAACTAATAATGGAAGCCAAGCCCAATAACTCCAGGTAAAGAGCTAAATTATATACGTGCAGTTTTTTTATAAGGAGTTACTGCTTAAAAATCCAAAGCAATTATATCAGAGCATTTTTTCATAAGCATATCAAAGGGATAAATTCAGAACTTCTGAATGGGCCTTCACTTGAATATACTGAGATAGAGATAAAAATAAAGCTTGGCAATTCTCCCCTCCTACCTAATTATTCTCTTATTAAAGAGAAGTAGTGATATTTTTATCTTAGAAAATATGAAGTAAAACTATTACTCCCTCTTCGGAACAAGTTCTTAAATTAAGCGTATTATATATAAGAAATATAACATGAGAAAATTGGAGCTTCTGTTATGAACAAACAAAAATCAATTTTCGTTACAATAATATTTTTCGCTCTGTTAACATTACATGTGTTTTCTCTGTATGGGCAAGATCAACTCCTTAAAAATGAAGAGCCAATCGAAACGGTTATTGCTGATCTTAAAGTATACATCCCAGAACGTATGCGCGAGGCAGATATTCCAGGTCTTGCTATTGCACTCATCCATGATGGTCAAATAGTCTGGACAGAAGGATTTGGTGTTTCTAATATTATTACTGGCAAGCATGTCACACCTGAGACCCTCTTCGAGATAGCCTCCAACAGTAAGGTGGTGACAGCCTATACGGCTCTCCAGCTAATCGATCAGGGCAAAATTTCTCTTGATGAGCCCGCCGATTCATACCTCTCAGAATCCTGGTTGCCGCAGCTACAATATAGAGACAAAGTCACAATCCGACATCTGCTCTCCCATAGTTCAGGGCTACCACACAACTCCTTTAACAAAAACATTCGTTTTGAGCCCGGTACAGCTTATTCCTACTCCGGATACGGCTTCCTCTATCTCCAAGAAGTCATTGAGAATATAACCGGACATTCACTTGAGGATGCTGCGAAGAAAGCTGTATTTCAGCCACTGGGGATGTCATCGAGCAGTTTTTTGAATAGAAAGGAGATCTTACCTCAAACCGCCAACGGACATATACGCCTGATAATTCCTGTTCTGGTATTTGTGGTTCCGTTTATAATCATCTTCATAGTAGTTGGAATAATTTGGTTTTTGGTCAACCGTATTGTATCTGGAAAGTGGCGCCCCCTTCGCAAAATGCTGATAGGTTCTTCCCTGGTTTCATTGTGTTTATTAGCAACTTCAAGCTATATTTTATTTCGAAAATTAATACCAGAATTCTGGTGGCTCATGATTCTATGTTTTTCTTTATTCGCTATCGTTTTCACTTTATTCTTATTAATCGGAAATCGAATTATTCGTAAATTACCTTCCTCCTGGCAACATAAGAAACGACAGCTTGCTCTTAAAATCATTTGGGTTGTGTTTATTATTTCCTTGCTTTGCTGGATTACCATTTCTATTACCAATATACCTGTACCGAAATGGCCAGCAGTAAAGGTGAATGCTGCCGGCACAATGAGGACTACAGTAGGTGATCTGGCTACTTTTTTAATCGAAATATCAAATCCAAGATATTTAAGCGAAGAAATAGCAACACAAATGCTTAATCCACAAATATCTGCAAGCGATGATATTTCATGGGGATTAGGTCATGGCATCCAGCACAGCCAACAGGGAGATGCCATCTGGCAGTGGGGCCAGACATTGGATTTTCAGAGTGTTATGGTTATTTACCCAAAATATGGATTCGGTGTTGTTGTATTCACTAACAGCGACTTTTTCCATTCTTTAATCGTTTTTGATGTGGCCCAGAGGGCACTTGGTGGCAAGTTTGACGGCATCCGCCGGGCAGCAAACTTAGAGTTTAACCGTTGAAGTACATACTTGCAGGAAAGCTCTATAAGCAAATAATCCTTCCCCTGATTATCCAGAGGTTGAATTTCATATTAAAATAATCCAAAGTAAAAAATTTCAAACATGTCTTTTTGGAACTAAGAGATAAGCTATCGCAATTCCTAATAGAAAATTCTGGAAGAAGATCTCTATTCCATGGTAGAAGCGCAATTGTCCAATCATATAAGGATTTGGCATAATAAGTGGCGCAAATCCTCCCACGAGATAGAGCATAGCACTTTTTTACAATATTATTGAAACAATGATGATAAAATGGCTAATTATCGTTTTTTTGCTACCAGCCTTCTTCGCCGATAAGCGGAACGAAGGTGCAGCCGGTTATTGAATCGCGCTTAAGCTTGTCTTCTTTCTTTGTAATTTTGCACAAGGTCTGAAAACCATGATAACCAACAGGTATTACTAACCTTCCTCCTTCTGATAATTGTTCGGTTAATTTTGGTGGGATATCAGGAGCACCGGCGGTAACTATTATTCCATCAAAAGGAGCCTTTTCTTCCCATCCTATTGTGCCGTCACCTACTTTTGTTTGGTAGTTTTTATACTCCAATTCATCAAGCACTTCTTTTGCTCTCTGCACTAATATTGCATGTCTTTCAATGGTGTATACCATTCCAGCAATTTCCGCTAAAATAGCTGTTTGATAGCCGGACCCTGTACCTATCTCAAGAACTTTTTCTCCCCCCTGTAGTTCTAAACATTCGGTCATGAGAGCAACCATATAGGGCTGAGAGATTGTCTGTCCTTCACCTATGCAAAGAGGTCGATCTTCATAGGCATATCCAAGAGATTCGGGGGGAACGAATAAATGGCGGGGTACTTTGGTCATCGCTGATAGTACTTTTTTATCTTTTACTCCCCTGGCTTTTATTTGGTATACCACCATTTGTTGGCGAAGCTTAGTACTATTTTTAGAAGAAGCCATTGTAATCAAATAAAAAATATAGTTATTTCCATATTCCGGCAATATCAGTATTGCATTTGGGGCAGCAACCATCTCTTAGAACATTTTTAGTTATTTGAAAGCCAAAGCGACCAATAACGAGGGTTTTGCAATTGGGACAGTAAGTATTTTCCCCTTCATCTCCCGGGACATTTCCACTGTAAACATATTTTAAACCTTTTTCAAACCCTATCTCTCGTGCTCTGTGGAGGGTTTCTACAGGAGTGGGAGGAAGATCAGTCATGTTATAGGTAGGGTGAAACCTACTGATATGCCAGGGAATATTTTCATCCACCGAAACAATAAAGTCAGCTATCTCTTTTAATTCTTCATCTGAATCATTTATAGTTGGTATAACCAAGGTGGTAACTTCAACCCACATACCCAAATCTTTCATTAATCTTATGCTCTCCAGTACAGGATTTAATTGCGCTCCGCAAATCTTCTTATACGTTTCGTTTTTGAATGCTTTCAAATCAACGTTGGCAGCGTGAAGGTAGGGTTGACTATGCTTTAATACCTCAGCAGTCATATAGCCATTAGTAACGAAAATATTCTTTATATTATCTTTCTCACATAATTTTGCTACATCATATGCATACTCATAGAATATGGTGGGTTCAGTATAGGTATGTGAAATGCTGAGACAATCATTTTGACGAGCTAAATTAACCACTCTATCTGGAGCAGTTTTCGGCAGCTTGAAGTGCGGCTCCTCATTTGGCAGTTGCGAAATTGAATAGTTCTGACAGTGCTTACAATGAAAATTACATCCCGGTGTCGCAATAGAAAAACTCCAGCTTCCCGGTAAAAAATGAAATAGTGGTTTTTTCTCAATGGGATCAACATTAGCTGAGATTAATCTGCCATAAACTAAAGTATAAAGCACACCTTTCTGATTTTTTCTTACCTTGCAAACACCTATATTTCCATCCTTTATGATGCACTTATGGTTGCATAATGAACATCTTATTTTGTCATCATCAAGTTTCTCATAAAAGAGCGCTTCATACATTTTCAATCACCTTGATTTTCTTTTCTGATCAAATAAGGAAATATATCTATCTGTTAAATTTAGCATTAATTAGCTATTTTTTCAAGAGGTTATTCGATCTGGTGCTGTAAAGTATTTTTGTTGAAATTTCATAAAGCAATGGGTATCTCCTTTTTTGCTTTGTTATACCATTCAACACTCATAAGGAAAACGGCTAATACCTTCTCCATATGGGAATGGTCAATGAGCCCGGGGAAATGGGAGATTAATCTGCGCAATCGGCTGAAGAATCCTACTGCCAGGTTGGTGGTTCGGGCTCGGTGGCAATAGGTTAAGAGGAGGTTGAAGTAGCTAAAGAGCCTGGGCCAGTTTCCTTCAATTACACTGACAGCTTCAGATTCTCTGTGCCTCCACGTTCTGATAAACTGTCTCAGTCTTTGCTCAGCCTCATCCCTTTTCTCGCAGTCAAAGCAGCTCCAGAACTGCCAGCCCAAGCGTTTTTGATTGAGCATCTGTTTATCCCTGAGATCCCGCTTCATTTCCTGGAAAAGATGATAGAGACAGAGCTGCTGCTTACTGAAGGGATAGACCTCCTCTACCGCTGCCCATAAGCTCCACACGCCATCGCCCACCGCAAGCTCTACTCTTTCTAAACCTCTGTGGTAGAGCCGATCTAAAAGCCGATAATACCGCTCATAGCTTTCTCCCTTGGCTGCTTCCCAGTCCACCACCGCAAAGCTGCCATCAGCATACAGAGCTATTGCCAGAAGCAAAACGGCTTTGCCTTAAGGCTTTTTCTTGCTCTTCCTCAGCGTAAGGTGAACTCCATCAATTATTAAAGCTTTTATCTGGGCTGAGTTAAGTTCCCTCTTTGTTCTTAATCTCAACTGCTCAAGCTGCTCATCAATCACTCGCTTCATGGTGGAAGGGCTTACATTTATTCCCATCCATTGAGAACACCACAGCAGCAGCTTGCGATAACTGGTCTCACCCACAGCCAACTGCCACAGCCGCTCACCCAAACTGCTGCTCCGTCGCTGCCAGCGCTGCCATCAGCAGCACTCCCCCTCAGTAGAGCGTATCTTTGCAATCAAAAAGGAGGAATCTCTCCAAAATGCGTCTGAAAACCCTGACGCCAGAAATAGCCCCAGCGATAAAGCTTCTCTCCCGGTTCTCGCTGATAACGAGACCTTCCGATAATAGAACTTCGAGCTTCCTTAAGTAGCTTCTCCACTAAATCCCTTATCTGACTCAAAATTTCTCCTTGCAATCCATCATAAGCTTGCTGTACTATAGCACCAAGTTTGATTTTTTTCATTAGGGTGCCTCCTTTCTTTAAATTAAATTCCGAAGGAGATACCCTATTCTCTTATTGCCTTTTAGTCAACCTTTTTCTCTGGGCTGTTGAAGTGACGCAGAGCCTGGAAATCTCTCACCAAGATTTCCACAACTTCTACCTGCGCCCTCCTCCTTATCCCCTATACAAAAACAAATTTCAACATAAAATAATACTGTATCAATTCCGAAACATGTTCTCCTCCCTGCTTTCTTGATTTCAGATAGTTATTTTTATATAATTAAACTATGATAATTAACATTTCCCGGGCAATATGATAAACATGGAAGACAACCATGAATTACTCAAAATGCAATAGATATTACAACAGCCTTTTCATAAACCACTAAGGTAAGTGGAATAATGAATTATAAGAGGATATTATTATATACCGGCAAAGGGGGAGTGGGAAAGACTACCCTTTCTGCAGCTACGGCGCTCAGGTGTGCTGAGTTAGGTTATAAAACTATTGTAATAAGCACCGATGCAGCTCACAGCCTGGCTGATAGTTTTAATATTAACCTGGAAGAGGTTCCCAAAAAGGTATATCCAAATCTTTACGCTTTGGAAATAAATGTCAATTATGAGCTTAAACATAACTGGGGTAAAATACAGGCTTTTATGAGTGAATTTCTCAAATGGAGAGGCTTCGATGAACTCATGGCAGAAGAGTTCGCCATTTTTCCTGGAATGGAAGAGCTTTTCAGCCTGCTAAAATTGAAGGAATTTTATGAAACCGGGGATTTTAAAGTCATAATTATTGACTGCGCTCCTACAGCCAGCACCTTAAGAATGCTTAGCTTCCCGGATGTAATGGGTTGGTATATGGAAAAATTCTTTCATATAGAACGAAAAATTGTAAAAGGTATCAGGCCAATTGTCAAACGCGTAAGCAATATACCAATACCAAAGGATGACGTATACTATTCAATTGAAGAGCTTTATAATAAAATCGGTGGTACCAAAGAACTTCTTACAAATCCTGAAATATCCTCCGCAAGGATAGTCATCAATCTGGAAAAAATGGTAATTAAAGAATCCCAGAGAATTAATACCTATCTCAATCTTTTTGATTTTCCAGTAGATGCAGTATTTGTCAATCGTATTCTACCGTCTGAGGCCAAAAATCCATACTTTAATAATTGGATCTCTACTCAGCAGAAATACCTACAAATAGCAGAAGATAGTTTTAAGCCCTTACCACTCTTTAAACTCCCTCTCTATAAAAATGAAATATCAGGGCTTGATTCTTTAGCTACTATGGCTCAGGAGGTTTTTTCCGATAAAAACCCCACTGAAATTTTTTGCAGAGAAAAAGCCCTTGATATTACAAAACAAGATTCAGGTTATTTAATGAGCTTGAAACTTCCTTTTTTTAACCGAAAAGATTTAGATGTCTGGACGCGAGAGGATGAATTAACGGTACAAATAAAAAATTATAAAAGAAACATTCTCCTTCCATCAACTTTAGCTAACCTTGAGTTAAAACATGCTCTCTTAGAAGGAGATATTTTAAAAATTTATTTTGGAGGTGAAAAAAATGCCAAAGAAAAATGAAGAAGAGAAATTTTGCTGTATAGTTTCGCAGTGGCTGGAAGAATTCTCTGATGCCAGAGAACATCTTATAAATGCTCGCCGAGAGGTACTTCTTGCTATAAAAACGATTTTAGATAAAGAATTGGAACGATTAGAAAAAGCAGCGCAAAAAAAAGAACCGTTGCGAAAAGTTGAAGTTAAATAAATGATTAAGTTCTCTCTATAGTTATATAAAAAATCAATTTTAATTAGATATCCTTTATTCTGTCTTCCCAGCCTTCACATTTTTCCCAGAGCTCATCTTTTAATTTCTAATAAATATTTTATTAATTTTTGATAAGTTTTTTTCACTTTTTTCTTGACAGCTATTCCAAAGGATGATATAAAAATGAAACATTAATGTTTTAAATTGGATGCTATATGGAAGATAAAGTTTTAACAAGTGGACAGGTAATTGAAAAAAGTGGAGTAAGCCGCAGGCAATTGCAAGTATGGGACGAAAGGGATATACTTCGACCCAGCATTCAGAGGCCCAAAAGAATTACCAGGCGTTTTCACAAAAGTAGAGGCTACTGGAGGGGAAAAGCACGGCTTTATTCATTTCTTGATTTAATAAAAATTCAGGTAATTATTGAACTCCGGAGACACGGATTAGGAATAGGCAAAGTTAAAAGAGTGATTAAATTTTTGCACTTGAAACTCGATGAGAAATTACTACAAAGCTTAGATAAAAATAGCGATATAACACTATTAACAGATGGAGATAAGGAATTCTACCTTTGTACCAGTGATGATGAAGTTAATTCTGTTCTAAGAGAAACAAAAAAAACGCTATCCAGAATATGTTTGGAGGAAAAAACAAGCCTGTTGGAGTTTCTTTCTTAAATTTAATTTAGCTTTAGTTAAATAAATTAGCTAAAATAGAATCTGAGGAGAAAACTAATTCTATAGTTCCTTTATTTCGGGAGGTTTTTTAATGAACAATAGTAAGATAAGATTAGCGATTGCAGGAGTAGGTAATTGTGCAAGCTCATTGATACAAGGAATAGAATACTATAAAAAAGAAGCTTTTACTGAAAATAATAAACATATTGGACTCATGCATTATGATTTAGGTGGATATAAACCTCAAGACATAAAAGTAGTAGCTGCTTTTGATATTGACCAGAGGAAAGTAGCAAAATCTTTAAACGAAGCAATATTCGCTGAGCCTAATTGCACTAAAACCATTTTTCGCCCCGTAGAATCCTATGGTGATGTAATTGTGCAAATGGGAAAAGTACTGGATGGTGTTTCACCTCATATGAGAGACTATCCGACAAACCGTACTTTTATTGTCGCCAAAGATAAAGCTTGTGACGTGGAAAAAGTGCTGAGAGAATCAAGAGCAGAAATTCTAATCAATTACATGCCCGTTGGCTCTAAAGAAGCAACGGAGTTCTATGCAAGTTGTTGCCTCGAAGAAGGTATAAGTTTCATCAACTGCATGCCTGTATTTATTGCTTCAAATGACAAATGGGCTGAAAGATTTCAGAGAAAAGGCATCCCAATAGTTGGAGATGATATTAAATCACAGGTTGGGGCAACTATAGTTCATCGTAATCTTTCAAGACTAATGATTGATAGAGGTACGGCTGTCGATAGAACCTATCAACTAAATGTAGGAGGAAATACTGACTTTCTTAATATGCTCAATCGAACACGATTAACTCAGAAGAAAATATCAAAAACCGAAGCCGTCCAATCAAATCTTGATATACCTCTAAGCGATGAAAACATTCATATCGGCCCCTCTGATTACGTACCTTGGCAGTTAGATAATAAACTCTGTTTCCTCCGGATTGAAGGAAGAGGATTTGCTGGTGTTCCTTTCAATTTAGAGCTTAGATTATCAGTGGAAGACTCCCCCAATTCTGCAGGAGTTGCAATTGATGCCATTCGTTGCTGCAAATTAGGAAGAGAGAGAAGGATTTCCGGACCGCTTACCTCCATTTCTGCTTACACTATGAAACATCCGCCTATTCAAATTCCCGATGATCAGGGTAAGATTATGGTCGAGGAGTTTATCGAAGGCAGAAGAGAACGATAGCTTCTATTTGTTTTATCGTCGATAATGTTTAAAAGCATATCGAAAAAGATAGAAAAAAAACCCAACAATAAATCTTTACAAAAAATTATAAAAAAATATTTTTACTCTAAAATAAAATTTTTAGCTTTCTTATCTTATTTTTTTCTCCGCTTCACCTATAAGAAAAATATTATCTGCGCTGTTTCATCATTGGTCGAAAATAAAAATAACTTTTTTATGTCTTTATAATAGAGTTATGCTCTGCGCAGCACCTTACCAGGAAAAGTGCCTGTATGTTTCCCATGATCAACTACAATAGTTCCGTTTACCAGCACATAATCAATACCAACAGGATACTGGACAGGCTCAATAAAGGTGGCTTTATCTTCAATTTTTTCAAAGTCAAAAATCACAATGTCAGCAAAATAATCCTTATTAATTAATCCTCTCTTTTTCAATCCTGCTTTTTCTGCTGCCATTGAAGTCATCTTTTTTATAGCATCCGGCAATGTGAGCAGCTTTCCCTCTCGTACATATTTCCTTATAACTCTCGGGAAGGTGCCAAAATTACGAGGGTGGGGTTTGCTACCTTCTTTAATAACATCCGTTGGTGCCATAGCTGAACCATCGGAGCATATCATTATCCGAGGATTGGTAAGTACTTTAATGGTATTCTCATCACTCATACCAAATCCGATGTAGCCAACATTCGACTCTTCTGATATGATTAAGTCACACATAAATTCATAAGGATTGACTTTCTTTTCCGCCGCTACGTCTCCTAACCGCTTGCCAATAAGATACTTATTCTCTTCTTTTTCCATATCAATGAGTAAAAAGTCATTAAATCCTTCGAGACCACCAACCTTTTCCAGAGTGGGTTCTCGAAGCTGCTTTCGTACCTTCTTATCTTTTATCCGCTCAATCAGTTTATCTGTCCCGCCTTCTAAAGCCCACTGGGGAAAGTTAACAGTCATCCCCGTGCTATAAGCAGTGTATGGGTAACGGTCTCCATTAATATCTACTCCCTCTTGAGCCGCTTTATCAATAAGCTCTAACAGTTTATCCAGCTTCCACCAATTGGGTCGAGTGCACGCTTTAACATGGGAAATTTCTAAGGGAATTTCAGCTTTTTTGGCAATTTCAATTGCTTCCTCATAAGCCTCAATTACCTCAGTATCTTCACTTCTACAATGCGTGGAATAGTAACCATTATATTGAGCAGCTACCTTACATAGCTCTATCACCTCTTCAGTAGAAGCAAATCCACTGGGGGTATATTCTAAACCAGAGGAAATTCCTATTGCTCCCTGTTCCATAGCTTCTTTGACATAAGATTTCATTCGCTCCATTTCTTCTTTATCGGGAGCCCGTCGTTCTTCACCCAATACCATTTCTCTTACTGTACCCTGCCCTACCTGTAATGCTATATTAAGACCGATATTATTCCTCTCCATTCTTTCATATAAACCAGACAAATCTGACCAATCCATCTCCAACCCATATTTCTTTTTCGCATATTCTTTCTCGGGTGTCATTTCCGTGCTTAATGGAAAAGGCGATGAACCACAATTTCCGCCAATAGTAGTCGTGACTCCCTGCATAATCATGCTCTCTCCACGAGGATAAATTAATAGGTTAGCATCAGTATGCGCATGAATATCGATAAAACCTGGGCAAACTATTTTATCCTTTGCATCCAGTACCACTGGAGCCTTCGCACCTTTTAAATTCCCAATTGCCGCTAATTTTTCACCTATTATTCCAATATCCGCTCTAAAAGGTTCAGAACCTCTTCCATTGATAATTTCCCCATTTTTAATAATAACATCGAACTCCAATCCGCTTCCCTTTCCACAGCTAATGTATGAACTCCCTAAAGCCGCTGCACTAATAATAGCTGTGTTTTTTATAAATTCCCTACGAGTGCTTTTTTTAGCCATTGCTCTCCTCCAATATTCTAAATTAATATAGGGTAACTCCCTGCCTTTTTTTCATAATTAATTTAACTCTACACCATATTTTATAAGTTTGTCAATATGGCCAGAACAAAATATTTATTAATATAATCTGCAATTGTATTTTAGTTATTAAAAATTGATATATAGGTACAATGATGAAAATAGGAAAAGCTAACACAGGCTTGACTATATCAACATAGCAAAAAACTCAACTATCTCATTTTGCAGCAAAATCAGTGAATTTTATTAAGGCTAAAAAATAAAGAAAGAAATAATATTTATGAATCTTCAATTGCTTAAATTTTTTTCACTCTCTCTCCACCATTTATACCATGCTTAATGATCCAGCCAGAAATATTGCTCTGTTATTCTCCATAGTGCATCTGCCACGCTTTTCTGAAAATAATAATTTTCATCCTCAAGAGAGCCTATCAGAGGCGCAATTGCTTGCTTATCCTTAATTTCTCCTAATGCTGTTGCTGCTTCTATCTTTATTAAATAATCATCATCTTCCAAAAGAGATAATAGCGGCTTTACAGCGCTCTTAGCTTTAATTTCTCTAAGTGTTCTTATAACATTTAATCGCACCGTTGAATTTTCATCTTCTATCAGCGTCAGCCAGGATTCAACATAGTGCTCATCAGCTAATCCACCCAATACCCAGGCAACTTTGTCCGCTATATCTGATTCATCTTGTTTAAATGCGGTAATTGTTAATTTCTTTATTATTTTATTGCCCTTTTGTTTTCTCACCCATAATGCAAATGCCGCATTCAAACGAACATCAGAATCTACATCTTCTAAAGCAAAAGCCAAGGATTCAATTATACTACTGTCATTAATTCCTCCCAGTGCTTTTACAGCAGCACGTCTAACTTCAACACCTCCTTTCTTAAAAGCCTTTCGCAAAGGTTCTATAGCTGGCCCTCCAATTTTGCTTATTGCCTCTATTGCTTTTTTTCTTAATCGCACATCTATTAATTCAATATCTTTTAACTTAAATACCTTATCGATTAGCTTTGAAAAAAAATAAGACCATTCACTACTATAATTGAGGGAAGACTGTAAAAGAGGTAAAACTGCTGTTTTATCTTGTATATTTCCCAGAGACATAGCTGCTTGTATCCGAACCCCCATATCATCATCTTTTAGAATATTTATGAGAGGTTTTATTGCACGGTTATCCTTTATGCTTCCTAATGCCCATGCTGCCTTTTGTCGAACTTCAGGATGTTCATCCCTAAGAGCTTCAACAAGAGGAAAGACTGCTTTTTATCCTTTATATGGCCTAAAGCCATGGCTGCCTGTCTTTGAACCTGAAAATCATCATCTTTCAAAGCTGCTATTAAAGAATTGATAACTTGAGTATCTTTTATTTCACCTAATGCCTGAACTGCGTACCTACGTCCCTTATGTTCACTAATTTTCAGATAAGTAATTAAGGGCTTAATAGCAGGTTTATTTATTTTAATGAGTGCCTCTTTAGCATTACGTACTAAATAGTAATCCTCTTCTTCCAGGAGATTTATCAAAGAATCAATTGCAGTACCATCGTGAATTTCACTCAAAGAATTTGCTGCGGCGCGACGAACCCACATATCTTTATCTCTCAATGCTTTAATAAGAAATTCTACTGCCTGAGTGTCTTTTATCTCGCCTAAAGCAAAAAGCTGCATAAGCACGGACATACTTATCTTTATCATTTAGAACTTCCAAAAGAGGCTTTACTGCACGAGAATCATTTATGAATCCGAGCATTATTGCTGCTTTTTTTCTAATATTTGCATCATTATCATTTAAAGAATGGATGACGATTTCAAACTCATCATTCGTTTCAAGAAGCTTATTACTCCTTTCTCGCTGATAATAGTATCTGATAAACAAAATAGACAATGAAAGAATAATGAGGAATAGAACACCTGCAGTTATCTGCTTTTTTTTCTTCATTACACTCTGTCTAAATATAATCATATTCTTTGAATTATCTGCATCATTTATATTAATAAAAATGAGAAAGAGATTCAATTTGTTTCTAAATAAATTAGTTCATCGCAAGTTCACACCATGTAGATATATATTTTTAAAAACTTTTTCATATTATTTAATATTATTTCAAATATTTAATTGTATAATGAATCTATATATGGAAAACAGAGATTACCAATATGAACTTTTAATATCAAATATGCGTTATGTCTATATTAAGGTATAATTAATATTTTTTATAGGGAGGTTTTAAATGAAACAACATTTGAATATCTTAATGATATTACTGCTATTGGCTATTACTATTCCCGTACTGGCTTTTAGTGGAGTTGATATTAAAGATACAAAGCTCTTACATAATCCGGCCATGAGCGAAAACCACATAGCCTTCGTTTATGCTAATGACCTCTGGGTTGCCAATATAGATGGAACTGATGTTCGGCGCCTGACCTCTGATGAAGGACTTGAATCCAATCCTGCTTTTTCACCCGATGGAAAGCTCATAGCCTTCAGTGCTGATTATGATGGCAATGTAGATGTTTTTATCATACCGGTAGAAGGAGGAGTACCAAAGCGCCTTACCTGGCATCCTTTTCATGATATTGTACATGAATTTACTCCTGACGGCTCAGAAGTACTCTTTGTTTCTCAGCGTTCTGTATTCACAAACAGGTATTTCCAGCTTTTTACTGTGCCCGTAGAAGGTGGTTTTCCCAAAAATCTCGAACTACCTCGTGCTTATCGAGCGGCTTTTTCTCCCGATGGTAAGCACATAGCCTATACACCCCTTGCTGAGCGCTGCATCCAATGGAAACATTATCGCGGAGGAACTGTTTCCACTATATGGCTCTGCAACCTCAAAGATTACTCTGTTGAGAAGATAGCACAACCTGAAGGTCGCTGCAACGATACCGACCCCATGTGGATTGGAGATAAGATATATTTTCGGTCTGATCGAAATGGAGAGTTCAATCTTTTTTCTTATGATATACAATCCAAAGAAATTAAGCAATTGACCAATCATAAGGATTTTCCCATTTTAAAAGCCTCTGCGGGCAAAGGTAAAATCATCTACGAGCAAGCGGGATATCTTCACATATATAATCCTCAGCAAGAAAACAGCGAAAAGTTAACTATCAATGTTGCTGCAGATCTTCTTGAACTTCGTCCTCGCTATGTCAAAGGTGCTAAATATATCCGCAGCGGTTCCATATCTCCCACAGGTGCCAGAGCTGTTTTAGGTTTTCGTGGGGAAATTATAACAGTCCCGGCTGAAAAAGGCGATCCGAGGAATTTAACCAATACAATAGCAGCACATGAACGATATCCTGTTTGGTCTCCTGATGGTAAATATATCGCTTATTTCTCTGATAAGTCTGGAGAATACAAGCTTTATATCGAACCACAGGATGGTAAAGGAGAGGCTAAAGAATTCAAGATTAATGGAGCAGGTTTCTATACAGATGCTGTTTGGTCTCCTGACAGTAAGAAAATCTGTTTTTCTGACAACTCTCTAACTCTCTACTGGTTAGATGTGGAAACAGGAGCTCTTAAAAAAATCGTATCGAAATACATCTATGGTCCAACAGGATATGTTGTCATGAAAGGTGTATGGTCACCAGATTCAAAATGGATAGCCTACATGCAAAATACACCTGCTTTAATGGAAAAAATTTATGCCTATTCCTTAGAGCAGGATAAATCCTATCCCGTAACCCATGGACTGTGCGATGCCACTGATCCTGTTTTTGATAAGAGCGGAAAATACCTCTACTTTTTCGCCTCTACAGATGCCGGTCCCCTCAGACATTGGTTCGCTTTGTCAAGTCAGGATATGGAAATGACACGTTCCATTTATCTCGCTGTACTGCAAAAAGGTGTTCCCTCACCACTGGCAAAAGAGAGCGATGAGGAAAAAGCTCCTGAGAAAAAGAATGAAACTGAAGAAGCTAAAAAAGAAGAGAAGAAAAAAGAAGAATCTAAATCCGAAAAGCCTTTTACAATTGATTTCGATGGACTTGAATATCGCATTCTAACCTTAGCTATTCCTGCAGGCAACTACTATGACCTTAAAACTGGAAAAGATGGGCAAATTTATTATCTTGAAGCTCCACCTTTGGCATTAGGTCCCTATGGAAAAGGAACCAAGCTGCATAAATACGACCTTGAAGAACGAAAAGATGAAGTCATAATACCTGAGGTCAATGGATATGAAATCTCTGCGGATAAGAAAAAGATTCTTTATAGGTCCGGAAATATCTTAGCAATTGTTTCCGCGGACAAAAAAATTAAACCTGGCGAGGGTAAGCTTAATATAGATGCTATAGAAGTCCGGATAGACCCCAGAACAGAATGGAAACAGATTTACCATGAGGTCTGGAGAATCAATCGTGATTATTTCTACGATCCTCATATGCACGGAGCCGATTGGAAGGCAATTTACAATAAATACGCTGCCTTCCTTCCCCATCTATCCTGCAGGAGCGACCTCAATAGAGTAATCAGATGGATGTGCAGCGAGCTGGTTGTGGGACATAGTTATTCAGGAGGCGGAGATTTTCTTAATCAACCGAAACGCGTCCCCGGAGGATTATTGGGAGCTGATTACTCCATTGAGAATGGTCGCTATCGCTTTAAAAAGGTATATGGAGGTCTCAACTGGAATCCTAAACTCCGTTCCCCCCTAACAGAACCAGGCGTGGATGTTAAGGAGGGAGAATATCTTTTGGCAGTTAACGGTAAGAAACTATTCCCACCGACAAATCTTTTCAGCATGTTCGAAAATACAGCGGAAAAAATCATAGAGATAACTGTTGGTGCAAATCCTGACGGAAAAGATTCGCGCACCGTTTCTGTAGTGCCAATTAAAAGTGAATATGCTCTGCGGAATCGAGACTGGGTTGAGGGTAATATCAAAAAAGTTGATAAAGCTACTGGTGGCCGGGTGGCTTACGTGTATGTACCGAACACAACTACTTTAGGCCATACCTACTTCAAGCGCTATTTCTTCCCGCAAGTGCATAAAGAAGCAATAATAGTTGATGAGCGATTTAATGGCGGAGGAAGTGCTGCGGATTACTACATTGACCTCCTTCGACGTCCATTTATTTCCTACTGGGCTATGCGCTATGGCGCTGACCTGAAGACACCAAGTGCTTCAATCCAAGGACCAAAGGTCATGCTTATTGATGAAACAGCAGGCTCAGGAGGTGATTTTTTGCCATATATGTTCCGTGAATTTAAGCTGGGAAAATTAGTTGGCAAGAGGACCTGGGGAGGTCTGGTAGGAGTCCTTGGTTTTCCAATTCTTATGGACGGAGGATTTATTACTGCACCCAATTTTGCTATTTGGACTGAAAACGGCTGGATAATTGAAAATGTAGGAGTTCCGCCGGATATCGAAATAGAGCAGCTACCTGCCGATGTAATAGCAGGACGAGACCCTCAATTAGAAAAAGCTATCGAAATAGTTATGCAAGAGCTCAAAATGAATCCACCGAAAAAACTAAAACGACCTGCTTATCCTGTTAAAGTTAAGTAAGAGTCTATAGAATACATCTTTTACGAGAACATATAGCTAATAAAGTGTAATAAAAATAACAATGAGGGTCGGGTCTTAACATAATATTAAACATTAATGGGGCCTGACCCTCTAAAGAATAAAAAAATAGTAACCTAATTAAGGAAAAATTTACTTTAGTATTCTATTAATCCTTATTTGAAATTAACTAAAAGCTACTAATCCGTATTTTTTCTTCTCTTATGTTATTATTTTAAGCTCTCAAAAAGCAAATTTGCTTTTAATTTCTTTAAAAAACGGAATAAAATGTGAGAAAGATTTTAATTAGGTAAAACACATCGGTAGGAGGGCCAGATATATGAAATCTGAAGAATATATTAGATCAGTATTAATAGCAGGCCTTATCGCAGGGGCTCTTTCCTCTGTCCCATTTATAGGATGGTTGAATATCTGCTGTTGTTTATGGATATTACTCGCTGGAATACTGGCAGTTTATATGGTAAGCTCCCATTTAGATAAAAAAATAGACTATGGCCAGGGTGCTTTTATCGGCTTATTAAGTGGTTTAGTAGCTGCAGTTGTTTCAACTATTTTAGATTCTATCTTATTAGCATTTGGTTATAATATAATACAGCATTTAGCTTACAGATTTTCAGAATTAGAAAAATTAAAAGACCTTGTTTATGCTACTGAATTAGGTTATATCAATTTTATCCTTGATCTATTAATCAGTATTGTATTTTTTGGTGCTTTTGGCGCAATTGGCGGTATAATAGGTACGGCCATATATAGCAAGAAAAAAGAAACCGTGGTACAACCTAAGGATTAAATATTTACATTCCAATTAATGTTTTAATATCAATATCTAATTAATGGTCTATTTTAATAAAACTGGAGGTTAATCCCGTGAAAACTGAAGGATATGCTAAATCTGTATTAATCGCTGGCGGGATCGCAGGTTTACTGAGCGCAACCCCTCTGCTTAATTTGTTGAACATAATCTGTTGTCTATGGATTTTGCTGGGAGGAGCAATTGCAGTATATTTAGTGAACTCAGACACTGATAGAAAAATAAATTACGGAGAAGGTGCATATATTGGACTCCTCACCGGTTTCTTCGCTGCCTTCGTCTCATCTTCTTTATTCACTATTTTCTTACTGCTTGGACTTAATGTAGCAAAGTATATACCTGAAAGGATTCCCGAATTGGAGCAATTTGGAGATATTGTTGTGGACGCTAAGCTAGGACTAAATGCTATGCTCTTGTGGTTTATTTTTAGTGTCATTATCGGAGGAGTTTTTGGCGCCCTGGGTGGAATTATTGGTACTGCTTTATTCACTAAGAAAAAAGAGGCTGAAGAATGATAATAAATCTTATTTCCTCGCTCATACCCTGAGTTTTTCAATAGTTTTAGTCGCCTTAAAATAACTTAAGCACAGTTACCTTGATAAAATGTAAGTCGTTATATCAATAAATAGCCGGCAAATTTCTTGAATAATATTGACTACATCATTTTTCATTTAAATTTGGTTATTAACTGCTTTTATCTCATTACACTTAGCTTTATAATATAACTTGTTCGCTAAAACGAAAATAAGGAAATAATTATGGCTGAATGTTACAAATGTGGTAATTCCTTTGAAGAAGGATATAAGCCATCACGGCAAGATGTATGTCCCAAGTGCGGTGCCGCTGCGCATTGCTGCTTAAATTGCCGATTCTACGATGAAACGGCCCATAATAAATGCAGTGAACCCCAGAGCGAATGGGTATCTGATAAAGAAAAAGGAAACTTTTGCCACTTTTTTCAGTTGAGAGAAAAAGCTTCTTCTAAAGAATATCAAAAGGAATCAGAAAAAGCGCGTGATAAATGGGAATCTTTATGGAAGGATGATTAATTTTTTCTAAAGAAAATGTGAGCTTTTTCTATATCTTGCTCTATCTGCATAGCTAATTGTTTGCTATCTGTGAATTTTTTTTCTTCTCTAATTTTTTTCAAAAAGAATAATCTTACCTTTTTACCATAGATTTTCTGATTGAAATCAAAAAGATACGTCTCCACTGCTCTTTCTGCACCAGAGAAAGTAGGACGTATTCCTATGTTCGTAAGACCATTTAGTATCCGATTGTCAAGTTTCAATTTTGAGAGATAAACACCATTACTTGGTAAGAGCTCGTTCTCCGGCAGAATATTTGCAGTTGGGTAGCGCAAAAGCCTCCCTCTTTTTTCACCAGCTACTACTTCTCCATCAATGAAATAATCTCTTCCCAAAAACTGAGCCGCCTCATCCACCTGGCCAGACGCTATCATCTCTCGAATAATAGAGCTGCTAATCATTGTCCCATTTTTGTTTATCGGCTTAACTTCTAATACCTTGAACCCATATTTCAAAGACAGTTTCCTAAGCAAGGATATATTGCCTTCTCTTTTGTGGCCAAAAGCAAAACCGGAGCTAAAATAAACCACCTTTATATCGAGCCTATCGACTAAAATTTCTTTTACAAACTGCTCTGCTTTCATAGAAGCAAAAGAAGAATCAAATTCACAGATACAAAGGTAATCTGGATTAACAGCAGATATTAATTCGATTTTCTGCTGCTCGGTATTAATAAGTAAAGGAGCCTTTTCATGATTGAGGAGTTTTCTGGTGTGTGGACTAAAAGATAAAATAATACTGGTGCCCTTCTCCTCAAAAGCTTTATCAACGACTTGCTTAATTACTCGCTGGTGACCGATATGAACACCATCAAAATTACCTATAGTTATTATTGGATTCGGTAAGCTTTTTTCTAACTTTGCTACGTCTCTTACTATCTTCATAGCATAAAACTCATTTATTTAAGTTTCAATAATCAACCCATCATAAGCCAATTCCACATTTGGGGGAAGTATTTTATTTGTATCATCATAATCTAAAGCATGGGAAAGATGTGTTAAATAGGCACGCTTTGGCTTTATCTGCTCAACTGCTTGCAAAGCTTGAGAGAGATTAAAATGAGCCGGATGCGGCTTATGTCTCAATGCATTTATGATAAGTACATCAAGCGATTTTAATAGACTGAAAGAAGAAGGAGGTATCTTACTACAATCTGTTATGTATGCAAGATCATTAATACGATAGCCAAAAATTTTTTGCTTATTGTGTATTACCTCAATTGGAATTACTTCTTTTCCAAAAATAAAGAATTTGCCTTTTATAATTTTTGTGGAAATACCAGGTTTATTACCCCAATATTCCGATTTAGCAAAAAGATAATTGAAAATGCTTTTTATTATTCTTATAGTTTTTTCATTACCGAAACAGGGAATTTCTTCCCTTTGATAAAAATTAAATATCCTTATTTCATCCAGACCAAAAATATGGTCAGCATGAGCATGAGTAAAGAGAATAGCATTTACTTTATCAATGGAATATTTGATAGCTTGCTGGCGCAAGTCGGTCGAAGCATCAATTAGTATATTCTTTCCCTCAAGCTGCAATAATACTGACTGACGTAATCGCTGATTTTTTGGATTACCAGACGTACAGACTTTGCATTTGCATCCTATTACTGGTACCCCAACAGAGGTACCAGTTCCTAAAAAGATCAACTTCATTATTATCTTACACTAAACAAACCAACAGAAATAATAATAAGCAAAACAGACTGTTGTCTATGTAATGCTATGCCGCTTTCTCGACTTCTTTCTTTTTACCATAAATAGCTGTGCCGATAACTCCCCCTAAAGCACCAAAAGCTCCATAAAATAAGAGACTTGACAATAGCGTCATAATGACAAAGCTCACTCCAAAACGGGGTAACACAGCAAAATGCTTGAATTGCTCAAATTGAGGAAATCTATGTGCTAATCGCTGCATCATCAATATTCCCATATTGAAACCAATAAGGGCAAAAATAGAATTAACCACAGTGCAAATTACTGCCGCTACCAGACCGCTGAGCAAACCAATGAGCGCTCCTTCTCCGTATTCGATTTTCCTCCCTGCGCTCGAGCTTAGCATGTAAACAGCGATTACACCTCCAACCAATATCCACAAGCAGCATATAATATTCAGAAAATTAACAAAAGGAATAGATGAAAGAATACCAGCAATAAGACCTGAGATTAATACTGGTTTTCCAAATTCTTCAGTTTTCACGGCACATACCTCCTATTACTTTGATACTTTTTTTACTAAGCCTTGCCTAAAAATGATTAATATCATTTGATAAAATCCAGGCAAAACATAAAACGCTAAAATAATTCCAAAACACATCCCGGAAAAAAATCGAGTCCATCTATTAGATGGATAAAAATGAAATATCATGAAACTAACATCGAGTGCCATGGGAATGCACCCTGCAATGAGATATCGTCTATCAATTACTTCATGGTAATTGAACCTTCTAATTAAAGGGAAAATTAAAAATCCAACCAATAAACCGCAATAGATTCCGAAACAACGAGAGCATACCGCCAAAGGATAACCGCCCAGTATAAAAGAGCGCTCAGCTAATTGATGACAAAAAGGCGCAAAAGAAAAATATAAAAATAAAGAAGTCTGCTTCATTGAAGTTTGGGCAAGCAGTGGAGCACTAATAATAAGAGATAGCCAAATAACAGCAATAAACAAAAGAAATACATAAAATTTCTGTTCTTTTTTAAAATACATAGCTTATTTTATTCGTCTCATTAATTTCCTATGAATTATAAGAAATTAATCTATTAATGGCAAGGAAATTTCGGGAACATTTGAAGCTAAAAACTGTCTAATTAAATGAGACACGAGATAATTGAAAATAAAATCACTTTCGAAAACATAGCAGAAAATAATCTACATTCATCGAAAATGAGGAGGATTTAGGTTGATTATTGAAGCAAAGGATGATATATTGACGGCAAATTTACTGCCAAAGAAGTACACCTTAACAGCTAATCATGAGGAATTTTCATTGAATCGACAGAAGGCGCTCATTGAGGCAAGCATCCAAGGTGATGCTGAAGCTTTCAGGGAGCTTATTGAGCCCTATCAACCAACCATTTTTAATCTTGCTCTTCGGTTTATTGGAGATTATAATGAAGCCCTTGACTTATCTCAGGATGTGCTTCTTAAAATCTACCTCAAGTTGAAAACCTTCCACCATAAATCCTCCCTATCAACCTGGATATATCGTTTGACTATTAATACCGCCAGAAATAAATACCATTGGTGGAAAAGGCGAAAAAAAGACCGAACTTTCTCTTTAGACATTATTTCGGATGTGGCTATTAAAAATGATAAAGGTAGCCCAGAAGGCATACTTTTGAGAAGAGAACTACGAGAAAAAATCCAGGAAGGTATAAACCGATTACGTTTTCCTTACAAGAATGTGCTCATTCTAAGAGATATTGAATTTCTTTCTTATGAAGAAATTTCGCAGATTTTACAAATCAGTCAAGGGACGGTTAAATCACGATTATCACGTTCAAGAAATATATTAAAAGACTATTTGAAAACATATCTTTAATAAATACATTAAAACCGTGGAGATAAAAATCATGAATTGCCGAAAGGTAAAAAAGCTCTTATCACCTTACCTCGATAATCAACTATCGAAAAAAGAGCGGCAACTGGTCAAGGAGCATTTAAATATATGTTCAAAATGCCAGCAAGAGCTAAGGGAGCTAAGAAATCTTGTGGCTGCCTTAAAAAAAATGGACTCTTATCCTGCTCCTAAAGAAATTATGGCCAAAGTAGATCACTATATACACAAGGAAAAAGCTACCAAACAAAGTATATTATTTAGACCATTATTTGCCAGCGCCTCTCCTCTTATCAATTACATGGCTTTGGCTTTCTTTATTGGATTAGTAGCTTTATCAGTTTCTTATCTTTATTATCAAATTCAACCTTTCCAGAAATCTGCAGTTGTTCAAAAAGTAGCGACAACGGAAACAGATGAGGCAGAAGATAAAGCAATCTCCAAAAAAGCTGCTCCAGCAAAATTGCATAAAAGAGCAAAAAATGAAATTATGGAAGATTTACCTCAAAAAATGGCAGAAGCAAAACCACCGCAGGTTTTAAAAGAGGCTGAAACAAAAAGCGCCGAAACGTCCCAACCTTTAACCGGAAAGCAAAAAGATTTTTCGAAAATAAAAGGAAGGGAAAGTCTTAAAAAAGAGCACATTCAAGAAGAATTAAAAGAACCTGGTATATCTACCCATGTAAAAGATAAAAAAGATATGGTGGCTGAGTCAAAGCCGCATATAAAGGCTGCTGTTCGAACAAAAGCAGCTTCTGTAGAAAAAGAAAAATCTCCTCCAGCAAAAAAAGAAGAACAGCCTAAAAAAAGGATACAAATGATAAAAGCGGAAGAAAAAACACTTGATGAAAAATATGCTGTTGATTTGGAACGTCAAGCGGAAAAACCAGGCGTACCTGGCTCCCTGGAAAATCCCATCCTCATCGATACAGATCCTTTGCAGGATATTGAAGAACGAGTAGAGCCTGTCTTATCAGACGAAGAAATAAAAGAGCTAAGAGTAAAAACAATAGTATTAGAGTTATTAGTTGATGATCAGGGAAAAGTAAGGGATATAAAAGTTCTAAAAAGCTCCAGTAAGACAAAAATAGATGAATCTATTAGGAATGCAGTGAAACAATGGAAATTCAAACCTTTTAAATATAACGATAAACCCGTGGCTATTAAAGGTAAGCTTACTTTTAAAATAAACAAGCCTTGATTAGCATTAATCAGGCTAAAACTCCATTTTATGAAAGGAGATAGGAAATGAGAAAAGCATTCTCAACAACAATAATTTTGATAATAGCAATAACCAGTATTGCTTTCACTCAGTCACGAATAATACCCACTCCTATTCCCCATGGAAGAATACCACCTTTGACCCTCAAATACCAGCGAGTTCATGCTGAGATTAACAATCAGATTGCCGAGACTATAATCGAACAGGTATTCCTCAATAACTTTCATAGGGACATCGAGGGTACCTATATATTCGCCATACCACCAGGAGCTTCGGTAACAGACTTTGCCATGTATATGAATGGTCGCAAAGTAAAAGGAGAACTGCTTGATAGTAACCAGGCAAGGAAAATCTATGAAGATATTGTTCGCAGGCTCAAAGACCCAGGCCTCTTGGAGTTCATGGGCAGGAATATCTTTCGTGCTCGTGTTTACCCCATTCCTGCAAGAGGTGAGACTAAAATAGAGCTCAAATATTCGGAGAAGCTGAATTACGGGGCAGGTTTAGTGCGATATATATATCCTTTGAAAAGTGGTGAGACAACCAGCCAAGCAATTAAAGATTTCAGTTTGGCAGTAAACCTCAAATCCAAAACTCCCATCAAATCAATATACTCTCCTTCTCACCCGATTGATGTCTCACGAAAAAATGATCATCAAGCAGCCATCAGCTTCGAACAGAACAATATAGTCCCAGATAAAGATTTCACCTTATATTATTCTCTTTCCGACAAAGAATTTGGCTTAAATCTCCTCTGCCAAAATGATGGCGATGATGAAGGATTCTTTATGCTTTTAATCTCCCCTAAGACAGAATTCCAGGCACGAGATATTAGCGCTAAAGACATTATATTTGTTCTGGACACCTCTGGAAGTATGAGAGATAACAATAAAATTACCCAAGCTACTAATGCGCTAAAATTTGGGGTTCAAGGACTCGATAAGAATGATAGTTTTAATATAATAACCTTCTCTACAGAAGCCCACTTCTTTAGCCAGAGGATGCTACCTGCCAGCGATCGAAACATTAAGAAAGCCATTAACTTTCTCAATAAAGTTGACGCACGGGGAGGAACCAACATCAACAGAGCTCTGCTCTCTGCTCTTGATATGTTCACTTCAAACAATCATCCCCATATGTTGGTTTTCTTAACTGATGGACTTCCCACAGTCGAAGTAACTAATGTAGAACAGATTATTAAAAATGTCGAAGAAGAGCTAAACAAACATACTCGCATCTTTTCCTTTGGTGTTGGTTATGATGTGAACACCCATTTGCTGGATACCTTATCTAACAAAGCTAAAGGTGCTTCTGATTATATCAAGCCAAACGAAGACCTTGAGCTCATAGTCTCAAATTTCTTCGATAAAATAAATTATCCTGTTTTAGCGGATTTAAAACTCAATTTTGGCAGAATTGAAGTATCTGATCTATACCCCCAAGAGATACCAGATATGTTCAAAGGGAGTCAGATTTCTCTTTTCGGAAGATATTTCAATGGTGGTAAAACAACCATAACCCTGAGAGGTAAGGTGGAGAATAAAACAAAAACATATAAATACACAGCCCATTTTTTAAGAAACAGCACGGACAATCCATTTATTCCACGTCTTTGGGCATCTCGAAAAATAGGTTATCTTCTGGAACAAATCAGATTGCAAGGAGAAAATCAAGAATTAAAGCAGGAGGTTATTGATCTCAGTAAAAAGTTTGGTATTGTTACGCCTTATACATCTTATTTAGTACTTGAAGATGAAAAGGCGGCTCCGAGCGTCGTTCATAGATGGAGACAAGCTTTAAAAGATAAAGTAGTTGAAGCAGCTCCTGCGGCTGAGGAAAAAAGCGGAAAACGAGCTGTAACCTACAGCAAAGAACTAAAGAAAATGAAAAAAGCTGAGGCTGAATCTTTAGATACTGAAGCCGGCGTGAGATATGTTGAGAACAAGGTATTCTTCCTGCAGAATGATACCTGGGTAGACAATGATTATAAAGAAGGTAGCAAAACCATAAAAATCGAATTTGCCTCGACACGATACTTCAAACTACTTAAGCAAAAACCAGAATTGAAGAACTATTTCGTCCTGGGAGAAAATATAATAGTTGTCTATAAAGGCACAGCTTATGAAATAGTTCCAGCTAAAACAAAAAAATAGTTTAACTCATTGATTCCTGAACCTTCTCGTCATATTTTTTGGGATGGGCTTAATGCCCATCCCTTTTTTCTCAATTACGTAGATTCATAAAAATCTCTTTGTTATCTTATACAGAATTCCGGATTTTTTATTACTTGAAATGCTTGAAATTTTCAGTCTTGTATCATTATGATTCCTAATTGAAATCACAAACCATTGTGATATAATCATTAAAGATTATTAGTTTCAAATTTCTATCTTGAAATACTTTATTTAGATCATTAAAGCAAAATGAAAGGTATAATTATGGAATTAATATATATTGAGCATCACGACCATGTAGCAGTACTTAAGCTCAACCGAGGTACTATTAACAATATCAACCTTCAACTTGTCAATATATTATCTACTGCTTTAGAGAATATAAAAAAGGATGCACATATTCATAGCCTCGTACTGTGCAGTGCTAATGAAAAATTCTTCTCCATCGGCCTGGATATCCCCGAACTATTTGGACTCAGTAAAAAAGATTTTATATCTTTCTATAAAAAATTCAATCAACTCTGCCTTGATTTATTTACGCTTCCTAAGCCAACTGTAGCTGCAATAACAGGACATGCAATAGCAGGCGGCTGTATCTTAGCTCTTTGCTGCGACTATCGTATCATATCTGAGGGTCGAAAATTAATGGGATTAAACGAAATAAAACTCGGAGTCCCGGTGCCTTATCCTGCAGACTGCATACTAAGAAACTTGATTAGTCCTCAAATTGCCCGTGAAGTAATGTATCATGGCGAATTTTACCAATCTGATGAACTGATTAAGATGGGGCTGGTAGACCAGGTACTTCCTTTAGAGCAGGTTATACCAGCAGCAATAGAAAAAGCTAAACTTTTAGGTTCATCAGCTCTGAAAGCCTTTTCCCTGGTAAAACGTAACCGTATAGAACCCATCGAACATCAAATCCAACAAAATTTAGCTGAGAGAGAACGATACTTTGTAGATTGCTGGTATTCTAATGAGGCTCGCAAACGTCTACAGCAGGCAGTAGAGAAATTTTAAATATCTACCACCTAAAATATCAATGAAGGAGATTAAAAATGGCTCATCGAATATTTGATAAATCAATCTTTGAAAAAGAGATAATGGAAGTAACAATTATGTTCCGTGACGAAAAAAAATTGGCTCTTATGCCGGATGAAATGGAGAAAGTAACCATCTTTATTGATGATAAAAAACTACTTTCTATAGAAAGCACGAGATCTAAGAGCAAAGAAAAATAGAGATGACTGATCCGCATCAAAAAGAGTACCAGTCAAGTATTGCTGAATTTTATGACTGGATTCCAGCCTATGGCAAACGAGCAGATTTGGCCTTTTATGTTAATTATTCTAAATCGACTAATGGTAAAACATTGGAATTAGGCTGTGGTACTGGAAGAATTCTTATTCCCACTGCAGTTGCAGGTTGTGAAATCTTCGGGCTTGAGCTCTCAAAGTATATGCTCGCTAAATGCCAGGAGAAATTAAAAAAACAGCCTGAGCAAGTACAAAAGAGAGTTCAACTTATGCAAGGCAACATGATATCCTTCGAAATAAATGAGACCTTTAAACTGATAACTATACCCTTTCATGCTTTCCAGCACTTGATTTCTGTTGAGGAACAAATTTCATGTTTACAATGTGCAAAAAATCATTTATCAAAAGACGGAAAATTAATATTTGACCTTTTTCAGGTTAATCCACAAAAGATACATGACCCTGCTTTTACTAAAGAAACCGAAGATACACCAGAAATGATTTTACCGGACGGTAGAAAATTCAGGCGCTGTAATCGCGTTGTTGCCTTTCATAAAATTGAACAATACAATGAAGTTGAATTGATTCATTATATTACCTATCCAAATAATAAAACCGAACGCCTTGTACAATCATTTCCTATTAGATATTTCTTTAGATATGAAGTAGAGCATCTTCTGGCGAGAATCGGCTTTAAAATTATTGAATTATTTGGCAACTACGAAAAATCCTTATTAAAGGATAATTCACCTGAGATGATTTTCGTTTGCGAAAAAGGTGAAAATCAATAATGCTTTTATCTTCATATTTGAAAAACCGTTCGATAAAGGCACTCCATAATCTCAAATATATGGAATCATATTTTTCCTATCTTCTACTTTAAATAAACGGAGGAGCATGTATGAAAAGCAAGGCTATTATTTTTATCACAATAATCCTAATAGGAATTATCTTCTTTATATGCAGTCTTTTGCAAGCGGAGGAAGAAAATAACAAGCTTCTTTTTATTCAAGAAATTGCTGTCGATCCATCTGGAGTAACTGCTTTTGAAGCGGAAATAAAGCAGTTTATTCCCCAATACAGTGAGCATAAATTTCCTTACCACTTTCTGACGTATAAAGGAGATGATTTTCATTATTATTTTCTATTTACTGTAAATAACTTTACTAATATAGACCATTTTTTCAAAGCCTCATCAGAACTCACTGAAAAGGTGGGAGTTGAAAATATTCAATCGCAACATAAACGTCTTGCAGGAGTTATCAAAAATATTACCTATTTTTTCCTTCAGCATCTCCCGGAAATCTCTTATATGCCTGAAAATCCACGGCTCAAACCTGAGGAACGTACTTTTTATAATTGGGCTTTTTTCTATGTTAAGTTTGGTATGGAAAAAGAATTTGAGAACACCCTGAAGGAATGGTTAGCATTGTATAAAAACAAAGAAATCCCTAATGAATACATCTTTTATGTCGGGAGTATAGGAACAGAAATGCCATTATATATCGCCGTTGAGAGTGGAAAAGAGGTTGTAGATTTTTTCACCGAGATAAATAAAACTAACGAGAAATTCGGAGAAGAAGGGAGAGCGTTATGGGAAAAGACATGGCCTTTGGTCAAAAGGTTTGAAATGAAAAGTTGCACCTTTTGTCCAGAGCTATCCTTCACCCCAAAGAAATAAAAATTATTTACATACAACTTTTATCTAAGGTAGCCGACAATATCAAATGACTGACTTTTTTTATAGTTTTATAATTGAATAATTAATTTTCCTATGCTATAAAGAAAATAACAATTAAAAATTCAGCATGAATAATTAAGTATTAGTTAATAGAGGGAGGCAATAATTCCCCTGTTTGTTAACATAAATAGAGGGAGGGATAAGATGAAAGCCAAAGTCTTAATCTCATTAACCACCATCTTAATTGTTAGCCTCTGCGTAATACCTACACTGCCGCAAGCCAAAGAGCCGAAATCTCAGCTCTTTCTGGTCGAAGAAGTCGTAGTCAAACCAGCCAAGGTAGCTGAATGGGAGGCTCATATTAAGGAAGCGATAGAGCTATTTGCCAAATATGAATTTCCTTACCAGCTTTATGCATATAGCTATGATGATTTTCACTACCGTTTTGGCAGGCCCATCGATAACTTTGCAGACATAGACAATTTTTACAAAGCATTTGGGGAATGGAGCAAAAAGATGGGATCCGAACAATGGGAGTCACTGATGAAGAGTGGTATAGGAACCCTTGATTATTACCGTTACTTTCTGACTCGCTTTAGACCCGATCTATCTTATATTCCAGAAGAACTGGGATTCAACCTATGGGAAGAAGGGCATTTTATCTCCATAGAATCCTGCTATCTAAATTTAGGAACCGAGAAAGAATATGAAGAAATTATCAAAAAATGGGTGGAAATTTATAAAAACAAGAATATTTCCAGCGGTTGGTGGACCTATGTTGGGGATATTGGAACAAATATGCCAAAATATGTATTTGCCGTAAGAGCGAAGAGTGCTGCTGACTATTACAGCCAATCGGAAAAAATTCAAAAATTATTAGGAGAAGAAATTAAGAAGCTAATGGGAAAAACAATGTCTCCCGTCAGGAAAATCGAAATCAAAAACGGTAGATTCCGTCCTGACCTTTCCTACTTACCCAAAGAAAAAAAGAGCACAGAATAAGATTATTGTTATTCGGAGGTTGCTTACCATCAGCGACCGCCGATTTTATAACTGAGCTAAGGAGGAAAAAATGAGTCCTATAACTTTTGAACAATTTTTAAAACTTATCACTGGTTACAATCAAGCTGTCTGGCCCATGCAGATAGTTGCATATATCTTAGGAATTACAGCTTTATTTTTTGCTATCAAAGAAACAAAATATTCCAGCAGGATTATTTCAGCTATTTTATCATTTTTCTGGCTTTGGGTTGGAATTGTATTTAGCCTGATGTTTGTTAGCAAAATCTGGAAGCTAAATATTGTCACTGGGATTATGTTCATAATTCAAGCAATATTATTCTTAATATTAGGAGTGTTCAAACCAAATATACCATTTCGTTTTAGGCCTGATGTATATGGAGTGATAGGAATCATTTTTATAGCTTATGCCATAATTGGCTATCCCATTATCGAATACCTTATAGGTCGTAGCTATTCACAATTCCTCTATATTGGTATTTTTCCTTGCCCTACTATTGTATTCACCTTTGGGCTGTTATTATGGATGGCAAAAAAACTACCAAAATACATCCTTATTATTCCCTTCATTATTTCAATTGAGGGAATTTTAGCAATACCTTTAGGTGTCTATGAAGATATAGGGATGGTAATAGCAGGTTTACTAGGAACTGTTATGATTTTTTACAGAGACAGGACTAAAAAGGCGTAACAAAGCAAGAAATAATAACATACGCGCATAATTAATTATTTCGCGATATTTCATTTGAAGATAGCATTCAGTTTGGCTTATGTCGCTAAATATTACATTATGAGACATTTTTTCATTAGCCTCATCTTTATGGCCGAACATTCCATACTGCCTTAGGTTATCCGGAAAGATCTTCTGATTAAAGCTGACGAGTGAGAAAGATATTTCTGAGTGTTTGTGGGAAAAATGCTTTAATCTTCCTTTTTTAAAAATTTATTTAAATTGAGTAAACTTTTATTTTTTAATAAAATCTAATATATTGGAGGCATATGTATAATGTTTTTTAAAAAATATTATTTAATGAAAGGAGTGCACCTATGAATGAGCTTAAAAAGCAGTATTTCCTCGTATCATTGGCTTTTCTTTTTCTCTTTTCCTTTTCTTATGCTCAAGAAAACACATCTAATGTCAAAATCTTATCGACTGAGGACCTCATCTTTGGCCAGTGTATTAAGCTTGATTCCAGGGTAATGGGAGAGGAACGGACAATATTCGTTCATCTTCCGGCTAATTATTCAAAAGTATCATATCACTATCCAGTGATCTACACCCTTGATGGTAGGTCCTATTTCGAGCCATTCGCCGGGATGGTAAAATACCTTTCCATGTACGATATGATGCCGGATATGATTGTTGTGGCTATCGAACACAAAGATCGAACGAAGGAGCTCACATACACCAAGGCAAATGAACAATATGGAGACTTTCCTACAAGCGGAGGCGCGGAATCCTTTCGAAAATTCATTTCCGATGAATTAATGCCCTATATTGAAAATTCATTTCGCACTCATCCATTCAAGATCCTTGTGGGTCATTCTTTAGGCGGACTCTTTGCTTTAGAGACCTTAGTGCGAAGTCCTGATCTGTTTGAGTCCACTATTGCACTTGATCCAAGTACTCAATGGAATCAGTTCGAATGGTTTGGAAAAGCGGCAAATTTTTTTGACAACCGTGATTCTCTCAAACACTTTCTCTTCATTTCAACGATGAAACCTGAGGAGGAAAAGAAAGGATATTTAGACAAATTCAACAGCTTGATTGCGACCAAGGCACCAAAGGATTTTATCTATGAATATAAATGCTTCCCGGAAGAAAACCATCTTTTAGTGGCTTTTCCAGCTTTGTTTTTAAATCTAAAGCAGCTCTTCCAGGGCTGGAGATTACCCAGCGTAGCCTGGCGGACAGAGCCGGATAAGATTAGGGAACATTTTCAATCCTTGAGCAAGCGTTTTGGCTTTCCGGTTCAGATTACGGAAGAATTTCTCAACGGTCATGCCTTTCACGGGCTAAGGTGGCATAATGCACCGGATGAAGCCATAGCTCTTTTCCAATTCTGCCTATCACTGTATCCAAAATCAGCTGATGCTTATGAAGGATTAGCTGAGGCTTATGAAAAGAAGGGGATGAAAGAGAAGGCAAAAGAATTCTATCGAAAAGCCTTAGAACTCAATCCGTCCAGTGCCAATTCCCGTAAAAAATTGGAGGAGCTTGAATAGTTTAAGTATTGATACAAAATTATACTGAAAATCAGTTCATTTAACCTTTTTCCCATAACATCGAGCTGATTTTTTAGCTAAACTTGCGGAGCCGGTTTTACCTGGCTCCTGATCTGAGCGGAGAAATTGTCATTCATGAACTGATTAGCAAAAATGAAATAAGAATAGTAGCTGATATTGAAATCTTCGAATAATCTTGCCATAAATTGACTAACCAACGAAGATCATCATCTGTCAAATAATTTAATTATTTAAAGCCATTTATTCCCATTTCCTCATGTATGCCCATAAATCTTGAATTATGCTACAATAAAGGGTGATTTCTGTGTGCAACAAGCTGTATAACTCACTTATATTCATTAATAAATATCAACTAAGGAGGTAGAAAAGTATTATGATACTCGAATCTAAAAAACTTATTGACTGGATTTTACCTTTGGCTCTAATTTTTGGGGGATTACTAATCGGGTACATCTTCGACAGAATTTTAATTCATAAACTAAAATCTCATGCAAAAAGAAAAAAATGGCAAAGCGGTGAGATTATTGCTAATGCCATAAACTGGATGACCTTACTATGGTTCAGCATTGCAGGTTTATATGCTGCTCTTGTCCATGCTCCCATGGAGCTTTCTTTTCTTCCTTTTATAAAAAAGGCACTGCTTATAATTGTAATCCTTACGGCTACTATAGTGCTGGCTAAAATTGCAGCCGGTTTTGTCGATTCTTATGCAGAAAAAGCTAAAGGCATTCTGGGCACGTCATCCATATTCAAGAACATTACTGTTTTAGTTATTCTTCTTTTAGGAGTACTAATCATACTTCAATCTCTTGGTATTTCTATTACTCCTGTTCTAACAGCTCTGGGTGTAGGTGGTCTTGCAGTAGCACTGGCTCTCCAGGATACGCTTTCTAATTTCTTTTCCGGGCTTCAGATTATTGCCGCAAGACAGATTAGCGCTGGAGATTACATAGAACTCGATTCGGGTGAAAAAGGATATGTAACAGACATAACCTGGAGAAATACTACTATCAGAGCCCTGCCAAATAATATGATCATAGTACCAAACTCAAAGATGGCATCAGTAATAATCACAAACTACAATCAACCGGAAAAAGCAATGTCTGTGCTCGTGCAGGTAGGAGTAAGCTATGATAGCGACTTGAAAAAGGTTGAAGAAATTACTATAGACGTTTCAAAAAAGGTGCTCAAAGAAGCTCAAGGAGGAATTCCCGAATTTGAACCTTTTATACGTTACAATACTTTTGATGACTTCAGCATCAATTTCACCGTTATCTTACGGGCCAGAGAGTTTGTTGATCAATATTTGATTAAACATGAATTTATCAAAAGACTGCATGAGCGCTATGAAAAAGAAGGTATTGTTATTCCTTTCCCCATAAGAACGGTTTATCTGCCAGATAAAAATAATAGCGAAAATAAAATTTAATCCTTGTTTCCCATAAAAAATTATCAATAAAAAAAATCGACCATTTTCATGAATGTAGAAAAGAAAACTAATAACATACACAATTTATATGATTCATGGCATGTGGGTTAGCAGTTAGTATTTCAAGTATATCAAAAAATATTTTGCAGAAAAGGGATTTCTTTGCATATTTAAATCTATCAAATTATATGTATTTACTTAATTATCATTATTGATTAATATCCAATTCTGACACTTCTTGAAATTTTTGCACGATTATATATTTCTCAATCTTTACTTTAACAAATACACAATCGGAGGAAGTAATAAAGTCTTTTAAATGAGGATGCTCATCAAGATATTGCTCCCTGAGCTTAGCCTTCTCAAAATCCAATAATCCTTCGGCTTTACCCAGGACTGAAACAACCACTGTCTTGTTAGTATCAAAATCATATTTGCACCTATTATCAATTAGTAGTGCTACACTGGGATTAGCCATGATATTTTCAAATTTCCTTGTCGAGCGATTTGTAGCAAAAACCAACCATGTAAGATCTTTATCAGCTATGAATACTATTAAATTTATATAAGGAATATTTTCTTTTTCCGTAGCTAATACAGCAAGACTTTGTGAAGCAAAAATACCTCTTACAATATTTTTTAATTCAGCATTATTACTCATGATATCTTCCTTCTTTTTTTATAACTACCAATTTTTTTAAAGAAATTATCAGAGCTATAAATAATTATTCTCTGCATAATTCTGTTATTATAATTATCTTTTGCTTTCATGTTTATTTTAATACAAAAATCTATACAAAGTTGACAAAAACTTGTTTTTGCTTCAATATAACGTTGTATAAAACATGAATGATCATGAAAAGTAGCGATGAATTAAAAAGAATCCTTCAGCGGATAGATGGTAGAGGTTATAAAGCATATAAGGATATCGAAGGAGAATATGATTTTGGGTCTTATCTACTCTTTATAGACCACTGCCAGGGAGATCCTTTCGCCAGCCCCAGCAGAATTAGGATTGAGATGTCTCAGAGTCTTGCAAGATTTCCGCAGGAGACCTACCATACCAAAAGCCGAAATGTAGGGCTATGCGATTATATCACCAGAATTTTTCATTCAAATATTAAACGATACTCTCCAGGTATCAGAGGTACGGGTTGCTCAGGTCTTATTGAAATTGATAATCCGGATCAGGAAATATTAGAGCGAACCTCAGTAAATATTGATCCTGAAAATGTTGAAGTTCGATTCTATATGGGCTTACCTGCCGCAGGACGCCGGGTACTTAGTCGTGTAGCTATTGATATGTTCTTTCAGGAACTTCCTAAGATAATTGATAACTCCCTATTTTTTACAAAACAGGATAAAACTAAACTTTATAATTATATAGAAACAAATGAAGATGCCGACCATATCCGAGCACAACTTGATAGATTATCCTTAGTTACCTTTATAGCAAACCAAAGTATCCTTCCTCGAGCCAGTGGTATAGACCCATCTCCAATGAAAGGACCTCAAGTGGTGCCCTTTAAATCCCCACCTTCTCTTGAAGTAACCATTGATACACCAAATCATGGTACTATAAAAGGAATGGGGATACCCAAAGGAATAACTCTGATTGTAGGAGGAGGGTATCACGGAAAATCCACCCTATTGCAGGCTATCCAATTAGGGGTATATAATCATATACCAGGAGATGGAAGAAAATATACCATTACAAATCCTTCCGCCATAAAAATCAGAGCCGAAGATGGTCGCCGCATTGAAAAAGTAGATATTGGCCCCTTTATCAGCAATCTCCCGCAGAATAAAACCACCCACGATTTCTCCACTGAAGATGCCAGCGGAAGCACCTCTCAGGCAGCCAATATTATTGAAGCTATTGAAGCAGGAACTACCTTACTCCTCATGGATGAAGATACCTCCGCTACCAATTTTATGATACGCGACCATCGAATGCAGGAGTTGGTAGCAAAGGAAAAGGAACCCATTACTCCATACATTGATAAAGTAAAGCATCTATCGGATATGGGCATATCCACCATCCTGGTAATAGGCGGTTCAGGTGATTATTTCGATGTGGCCGACCTGGTAATCAAAATGGAAGATTATCTTCCCTATGATGTAACAGAAGAAGCTTTAGCCATCGCTCATAAATATCAAGCCGAGAGAAAAAAAGAGGGAGGAGATTCTTTTGGTAATCCATTGCTCAATAGAATACCTATCAAGGATAGCTTAGATGCTCGAAAAGGAAAACGTGAAACGAAGGTTTCTATAAAAGGATTACAGACCATACTTTTCGGTCGCAAAAAAATAGACCTTTCGGCAATTGAACAGCTTGTAAGCCATAGTCAAACCCGAGCTGTAGCTGATGCTATCATCTATATCAGAAATCGATATATGAATAGGAATTTTAGTTTAAGGGAAATATTAAGCCGTTTTCGGGATGATCTAAACAAAAATGGTTTAGATATGCTTAGTCGCTATCCTCAGGGAAACTACGCCCTCCCTCGTCCGTTGGAAATAGCTGCTGCTATCAATCGTTTACCAGGATTAAAAATTGAAATGGAAAAAAATAGTTAGCAAAAGCTTTTTAATAATTTCAATTCTAAAATTATAATTGCAAACTCGTTCAACCATCATATAATACTACTATAACAAAATCACTCTGTATCTGAACTGGAGAAATATTATGAAAAGTATTAGAGATTGGAAACCAGCAAAAGACTGGAAAGTAATTACTACCATTGATGCCCATGCTGCTGGTGAACCATTAAGAGTTATTACTGCTGGACTGACCAAAACCCCCGGTAAAACCATGCTGGAGAAGAGACATTATGCACATGAGCATGTTGACGAACTCCGCAAAGGATTGATGTGGGAGCCCCGCGGTCATGCTGATATGTATGGGGCTATCATCACGGAGCCAGTTACCTCTGATGGAGATTTGGGCGTCTTATTTTTACATAACGCGGGATTCAGCACCATGTGCGGTCATGGCGTGATTGCTCTAACCAAAGTTGTTTTGGATACAGGTATAATTAATAAACAAAGTGAGCATCCACTATTAAAAATTGATACCCCTGCAGGAAGAGTATTAGCTACCGCTCATCGAGAGAAAGGAGCGGTAAAAGAGGTTTCTTTCATAAATGTACCTTCCTTCGTTCATACGAGTAATCAAATAGTGCATGTACCTGATATAGGACCTGTGACTTATGATGTAGCTTTTGGTGGAGCTTTCTATGCCTTTTGCAGTGCAGAGGAGCTTCAGGTTGAATTAGAGCCCAAAAATTTCAACCGGCTAATTGATCTCGGAATGCGTATTAAACATGCAATAATAGAAAGCTTAGAGGTTAAGCATCCACTTGAGAAGGATTTGGGATTTTTATATGGCACTATTTTCGTTGCACCATCAGTAGATACATCAAATCATAGTCGCAATGTTTGCATATTTGCCGAGGGAGAGGTTGATCGCTCTCCAACCGGCACCGGCGTTAGTGCTCGTGCTGCTATTCATCATTTACGAAATGAGTTGTCCGTCGGCCAAACTATTACTATTGAAAGTATTCTGGGCACGTGCTTTAGCGTGAATATCAAGGAAGAGATACAATTCGGCCCTTATAAAGCAGTTATACCTGAAGTTACGGGCAGCGCTCATATAGTGGGTCAACATCAATTCTATTTTGACCCAGCAGATCCGTTAAAAAATGGCTTTATATTCCGTTAAAAAAATGATCACATGATATATTCTTTTATTTTTATTATTCCTATACATTAAAAAAGGAGGAATAAGATAATGAGACATAATAAATCATTTTTAATTGCAGGTTTAAGCTTTATTTTTTCTATCCTCTCTATCTGTTGCTTCTGCTTCGCAGATTGCACTGATATTGTGGTGGGCAAAAAAGCTTCAGTAGATGGGTCGGTGATAATATCTCATACTGGCTGCGGACCGGAGTGCAGAATCCATGTGGTTCCTGCTCAGACCTTCAAAAAGGGTGCCATGGCTCCGGTATATTACGGTATACAGGATGTAAAGAAACCAATACACAATTATGGAGAGATTATTGGCTATATCCCGCAGGTGGAAAAAACCTATGCCTATATACATTCAGCATATCCACATATAAATGAGTACCAATTAGCCATTGGAGAAAGCACTTTGAGCCAGAGAGAAGAGCTGAAAGTGGACCGTGAAACTGGCAAACAGATAATGACCATAGAGCAAGCCATGCTCTTCGCCTTGCAGCGATGCAAAACCGCACGAGAGGCTGTCAAGCTGATTACATCGCTGGTGGAAAAGTATGGTTTTCTTACCTCCTGCGGACCGGAGTCTGAGGGATTATGCATAGCTGATCCAAATGAAGTATGGATTTTAGAAGTATTCAGCGTCGGCCCGGATTGGGATCCTGACAGCGGTGAATTGGGAGCCATATGGGCTGCGCAAAGGGTACCTGATGACCATGTTCTGGTTATACCCAATTGGAGTATTATTAAAGAAATTGATCTGAGCAAACCTGATTGGTTCATGGCTTCTAAAAACTACATGCAGGTGGCTATTGACCATGGTTGGTACGATCCAGACAGCGGCAAGCCCTTTATCTGGCAGGAAGTTTACTCACCTATTCCCCGTGAATGGGCAATGAGTCGTTTCTATCTCTTTTACAGTACCTTTGCTCCGAATTATAAAGAATGGCCCAACAAGAAGATCATTACCTCCCACAAAGCCTACGATGCTTACCATCAGTATCTCGAACCCATATCCTATTATCCCTTCTCTGTTAAATCGGAGAGAAAACTATCGGTTCAGGATGTCATTGCTTTTCAGCGCTCCGTTTTCGAGGACACAATTTACGATATGACGGCTGACACTGACTGGCTGGTACCCGATGGAAAAGGCGGAATGAAAAAGAGCCCACTGGCAACACCCTTCCCCACCAAGGATTGGAGAGAACTACTGGATATTACCTGGCGTCGTATGGTCTCAAGAGGCGGGTATGGCATGGTAGCCCAGCTCAGAAGCTGGTTTCCTGATCCCATAGGGGGAGTATATTGGTTTTTTCTCGATAATCAACACACCAGCACCTATGTCCCTATTTATGCTGGAGTCCAGGAGATTCATCCTTTATATAAAACCTATGACCCGGATAAATTCAGCGAAGACTCCGCCCGCTGGGCCATTGACTTCGTTGATAATCTCTTATACTTAAGATGGCAAGAAGCCATTAAAGACCTGCGGGCGGCTCGTGAACCTTTGGAAGCCTATTTCTTCGAAAACTTAGAAAAAACCGACCAAAAAGCGCTCGAACTATATAAGAAAGACCCAGAACTTGCCAGGAAATTTATAACTGACTATACTAAAGAAAACATGGAAAAAGTGGTGAAGATGTATAAAGAATTGCGGGAATTGCTCATCACCAAATACACCAATAATAAACTGGGCTTGTAAGCTCTGAGTTGTAATACCAGTTAAAACATCCAAATCGAATAATTCGTCTTGCCGGCGGCAGGACTGCAGATTAACTTTAGCTAAAGAAAACTGTAATACAAATCCCTCCTTTATCGTTTATTAGTGAAGGGATTACTAAAAGGAAACGACCATAAAAAAGTTGTCCCTGAGCCCAAAAATGATATATAATAATACTCGCACTAATAATCCATATCCCATTTTAAATACTTAAATATCTCATTATTGAATAAAAAGGTTTAATTGAATATATGCAAAGACCAGAATTAGAAATATATTTTGATGAAAAAGAAACTTATCATATATGTGAACATAATAAGATAAAAAAACTAGGAATTTTTGTACAAGTAATGGTAAAGAATAGCGGACAAATAGACGCAAAAAAGTGTACCGCTGAACTTATGAATGTTGAGAAGCAAAATATTGATGGAAATTTTTATCGGGTAGAAAGTTTTTTAGGTCCAGTATCATTAAAGTGGTCTCATGTAGAAGATTATACTGATCGAGATATAGATTGTAAATATCCAAGAAAATTAGATATTTTATTTACTATAAAGAATGACGATAAATTTTATATTTATACAAAAGAATTTTCAAGTGGAGTAAAGACGATTTTCTCCCCTGGTATTTATAAAATTGAAATAAGAGTCTCTGCGGATAATATAGAAAAGTCTACTTATGGTGAATTCATAATATATTGGGATGGAAATTGGGAAAATATAAGAATGGACCAATATTCTAGAATTAAAGAATCACTCTTATTGAAAAAAGAATATAAAGAAAATATTCCAAAAATTCAATCAGAGGTTAATATATTAGAACCAATAAAAGGTACGGTACTTTTAATTGGTCAAAAATATATTTTTAAATGGCAGGTTTCAGACTCTATTAAGGATAAAATAATACATTTTAATTTATTACTTTTAATTGATGATGGAGAACCTGAATATATGAATAATTATGGAAAGCATTCAGGTTATTTACCAGCAGATTCACGTAATTGGGAATGGATCGTAAACGCTAATCCTACTAAAAATGCAAAAGTTAGACTTTTAGCTATGTTAGGTGATAAAGAAAATAGAGTTGATGAAAGTGACTATTTTATAATATATGAAAAGACATATACTGAAGCTCCATTAACTTATTGGAGATATCAAACGGAAAAAAGAGAAAAGCTAAAAACTAAATCGGAAGAACAAATAAAAACAAGTATCTTTTTATGCCATAATTCAAAAGATAAAGAATTTGTTAGAAAACTTGCAAAAGATCTTCAAAACAAAGGTATTAAATACTGGATAGATGAAGCTGAGATGCTAGTTGGTGATGCTCTTATACTAAAGATAAGCAAAGCAATTAAAGAAATGGAGTACTTAGGAGCAATACTTTCTCCGAATTCTATAAAGTCTAACTGGGTAAAAAAAGAATTAAGTATTGCAATGACACAAGAAATTGAGCATAAAAGAGTTATAGTTTTGCCAATATTATATAAAAAATGCAAAATTCCTAATTTTCTTAAAGATAAAATATATGCTGATTTTACAAAGAATTATCAAGAAGGTCTCTTTGCACTTTTACGAAGATTAATGCCTAATATGAAGGAAGATGATATAAATAATTTCGAAAAAGAAATGAATAGCAAACCTATTATTAAATATGTGGATATTGGCTATCCAGCAGATATTGGTTTGAAAAAGCAATATGAAGATCAAGGTTATCGAATTAGATGGTTTTCCGATAATAGAGTAATTAGGAAAATAGAGATTGAAGGCTGGGAATATGCATACCAAAAATCGCAAAATGGTAAACTATTCATTCTTAAAATAAAAGATAGACCCTATGATCAAACTTTATTAAAAAAGAAGCAAATAAATTTAGAAGTTTTATTAAAAAAATATAATACATTAAGGTCTTTAGCACCAACAAACAAAGGACATGCATTTGAAAAAATACTTTTTGAATTATTAAATATATATAACATGAATCCAAAATTAAACTTAATTTTGCCTGGTGAACAAATTGATTTCAGCTTTTCATTTGAAAACCAAACTTATTTAGGAGAAGCTAGATACCGGAAAAAAAAGCCTACTATTGGTCAAATAGGGGGCTTTCAAACTAAAGTTACTTCAAAAGGAGGATATCCGCTTGGACTATTCGTTTCTATATCAGTTTTCACCGCAAATGTATTAGATGCATATGATAGGAGTAAAGAGAAAGTAATTATTTTAATGGATGGTAATGATCTTTTATTAATATTAAAAGGTGCAATTACCTTTCCAGAAGCATTAAAATTAAAAAAGAGAGCTTTAAGTGAAGGGCAAGTATTTTTTCCTTTAAATAATATTAATAAATGATAAACTATAAAATATATTTAATAAAGAGATCGCTTTATTTTTAAAATGGGTGTTATATTTTAATAATGTTGTTAAACATAAATTAGCAAAAATTATCTTGAAAAATAAATTAATTTAAACTGCTCAATACTTCTATAAAATGCTTAATTTTCCCTATTTTTTGTTTATATTTAATTCGAACTATGTGCTTATCATGCGTGTTTATGTCTAATCTTGATTCAATTTAAAGTTATTTTTAAGACTTAAAATCCTTAAAAACCTGAATATCTCTTTTTAACTCCCTCCTATTTATCTTCTCAAGTTATGTCCAGAATTTTCTGTAAATTTATCTCCAACATACTTCTTCTTCCGTTAAGCAATTCGTAGAATTGCTTGGCTGTTTAACATTAAAGCTCTTTGACATAGTCAGGTATTTATTTCCACTCACCCATTCTTCGCATTGCTCTATCATCAACGCTCCTATCAGGCGCAGGCAGGATTCTTCAACTATTCATGAACAAATATTCTTCCTTTTTTATATCTTTTATCCATCTTGGACACTTACCATAAGCAAAAAATCCATGGCGAAATTCCCCTTCTACAGCTCCTTCAAGCAAATGGTTTTTATAGTAACTACACATAAGATGGCAAAAATATGGCATGATACGAATAGGATGAATATCATGTCACCATTCATTTTTCTGCATTTTAATGCAGCTGAATATATTATTGTAAATTATAAAAGAATCTTTTATAATGTATCAGTTTATCTAAAAGATAAATGTTTACTGAATGTAAAAATGAGTATTTTTTAACACAGTTGATGCTATACAATGTGATACAAATCACACGATTTTATTGTTTTATCCTTATAGAATATACATAGCGATAAATATGGTTCTCTATAACTATATGATATTAAAGAATATAAGTGATTTATGTTCCCTTTGGTATCATTCTTGCTTATAAACCGTCATATGAGGAGTGTGATATAGGTAAGCGGATGAAATACCAGACTACCATAAAAAAAGAAGTTAAATGCTCAGGAATTGGGTTGCATTATGGTAAACGCGTTAACATTCGGCTATTACCTGCCTCTGCGAATAGCGGTGTCATTTTCAAACGCACTGATCTCAATAATCACAGTCTCGCTGTAGACTCCACTAATTTGGGAAATTTTGACTGTGCCACCACCCTCTGTTGCGAGAACATTTTTGTTAATACCGTTGAGCATTTCCTGGCTTCACTCTATGGTCTGGGAATTGATAATCTCCTGGTTGAGATCGACTCCGACGAGCTGCCCATTATGGATGGTAGTGCAGCGCCTTTTATCTATTTATTGCACGAAGCAGGTTTAAAACGTTTACAAAGTAAAAGGTCATACATTAGAATAGTAAAACCATTAAGAGTTTCAGAAAATGGTAGCAATATAGCAATACTCCCTTCAGATAAATTTAAAATAACCTATACTATAGACTTCAATCATCCCCTTATAAAACGGCAAACATATTCTTTGGAAATCAATGAAAAGAATTTCTGTGAAGAAATAGCTCCCGCCCGCACCTTCGGTTTCCTTCGAGAAGTTGAAATACTTAGGAAAAGAGGCCTGGCCCGTGGCGGTTCCTTAGCTAATGCTGTTATAGTCAGTGACAGTGGTCTCCTTAATGGAGGATTGCGATTTAGAAACGAATTTGTGAGGCACAAAATATTAGATGCAATTGGCGATATCTCCTTCTTACGCAATAGAGTATTAGGCCACATAGTTGCTTATAAAGCAGGTCATAAACTACATTTAGATTTAGTCAAAAAGATACTTGAACAAAAAGAAAGTTGGGAGATAGTAAAAGGAAAACCTGATAAAAAGCAAGCCGATCATACTTTATACCCCATTGCTGATTTAGTACCAAAGTCCTAAATACCATTCTCTTCTTCAACTTTTTAATCATCTTGCCTCCTTTTTTACCTATCTAAATATTTTTTTCATAAAAATATTGATTTTTTATTTTTTATACACTAAAATAGTATATAATTATAGGGAGGAGTGGTACAGGATGAGAAAGTTATTATTTCTATTACTAATATTTGCTTTATCAACCATAGTTGTAGCCTCAAATAGCCAGCCACGAATACAAGATTTAAATTATCAGGTAAACTATGGGCAGTTATTCGCCTCATGCAAGCTCAAAGGAGCTATTAGTCAAGAAGTGCTCCATTCCATTAAAAATGGTTCTAAAGTTACTTTAGAATACTTCATTGAATTAAAAAGGTCCAGGAAACTTTGGCTGGATGAGGCAATTTCCATGCGCATCATCTCTGTTGGAATAAAATATGATAGCCTTACAAAACAATATAACCTTACAAGGGCAATAGATGGAAAGATTATAAACCATTATGTAACCGGAAGTGCTGAAGAAATGAAAAAATGGGTATGCAATATACCAAAGTTCCGACTCTTTTCCATTGGGAAATTGCCCCAGAAAAGCCGCTATTATTTACAGGTTAGAGCCAATTTAAGCTCTCCTTCATTTTACCAAAAATCCCCCTGGGACCTTTGCACTTTCTGGAAAAAATCGACTCTTTTCACCTTGAATCAATAATACAAAATGGTTCCAGACAAAGAAAAGAAGAAAAGAAAAAAAAGACTTCTTATAGCTGCATTAGTTCTATTTGTTATCGTCCTCGTTAGCATCGAATACTTTGTACAAAAATTCCCGGATTTAACTCACATTGATATAACAAATACAATAGTCCTTACTGCCATCTTAGAAATAAATATAATCTTAATATTTATCATTTTATTAGTACTTGGCAGGAATATAACTAAACTTTATATAGAACGACGTAAAAAATTATTAGGATCTAAATTCAAAACCAAATTAGTAACCGCATTCATTGGATTAGCATTAATACCCAGCATTCTTCTCTTTATTTTTGCCAGCGACATTATCCTCAAAAGCATCGATAGATGGTTTAGCACCCCTGTCAGCAGAATAGCCGACCATTCCTTTAAAATTGCCGATAGTTATTATGATCAACTTGAACAAAGAGCCCTTGAGTTTGCTCAAGATTTAAGTAAAGCAATAGTAGAAAATAATCTTATCAACAAAAAATATTGGCTTGAAAGCTATTTTGCTAAGCACAAACTTGATGAAGGTAATCTTGATGTAATTAATATCTATGAAAAAGATACAGAACTGATAACACCTATTATTAATCCCAATATGCCATTGAATTATTATAACGATGTGCCTAAAAGCTATCTGGACAAAGGACTTTCAGGGGAGAATTTTGTTCTGCGAGAACCAATCGGTAAGGGAATGATAATAAGAGGCGGTACACCAATTTACTCTGGGAACCAAGTCATAGGAGTTGCCATAACGGGATTTTATGTAAACCCAGAGGTTGCCACTTTGGCCGGAAGAATAAAAAGTTTTCACGAAAATTTTCAGCAATCCAAGATTCAAAAAGGCTTAATTAAATTAACATTTGTGATGCTCTTTCTTATGATAACCCTTCTGGTACTCTTCTCAGCAGCGTGGTTGGGACTTTATCTTTCTAAAGGAATAACAGTGCCTGTGCAAAAACTTGCTGAAGGAACGCGAGAGATTTCTGCTGGAAATTTGGACTATAAGATTGAAGCTACGGCTGGTGATGAATTGGGTATATTAATACAATCGTTCAATGAAATGACCCATGAACTTAAACAAAGTAAAGACAAATTGGAACAGTCTAATATAAGCTTAAAAAAAACAAGCTCAGAATTAGATCAAAGAAGAAGGTACATGGAAAAAGTATTGCAAAATATTACTACAGGTATAATAGCATTAGATAAACGAGGGAAAATATCCAGTATCAATCGAGCAGCCCTAACACTGCTTCATATGAATGGTGAAAATTACGAAGGAATGAAGTACAATTCCGCTTTGCTTTCAGAAGAGCTTAAACCTATAGAAGAACTAATAAAAAAGGCAAAAGGAAAAAGAGATTATTTTACAAAAAAAGAATTAAATCTCCCAATTAACCATACATTACTTACCTTAGCTGTTAATGTAGCAACTTTAAAAGATAAATCCAATAAATATATGGGAATGATTATTATGCTTGATGACCTAACTCAGTTCATCAGGGCACAGAAAGTAGCCACGTGGAGGGAGGTAGCAAAAAAGATTGCACATGAAATAAAAAATCCACTTACACCCATCCAGCTGTCCGCGGAACGGGTAAGAAAAAAAATTAAAAATAACGAGCTTACTGATGAAAAAGTTATAGATGAATGTATAAAAACTATAGTCCAGGAAGTTAACGCCATAAAAAACATAGTCAATGAATTTTCCCGCTTCGCTCGTATGCCTGAAACGAAATTATTAGAATCAGATATTAACAGTGTTATTGATAATACATTATTACTATATCAAGATTGTAAACCTAATATAATTATTATTAAAGAGCTTAGCAATAAAATCCCTAAATTAAAAATAGATCCTGACAAAATAAAAAGAGCATTAATAAATCTCATTGATAATGCTATTGAAGCAATAAAAGATAAAGGGCAAATAACTATAAGCTCCCGTTTTATGCCTGAAAATAATGCCATCCAAATAACAATAAGTGATACCGGGCAAGGTATCAAACCAGAAGACAAACCTAAACTCTTCCTGCCTAATTTCTCTACTAAATCAAAAGGTGCCGGTCTGGGACTCACTATTGTGGATCAAATAATATCTGATCATCATGGTAGCATTAAAGTAAAAGATAATATCCCACAGGGTACAAATTTTATTATTGAAATACCAGCATGATTAAATGTTATAATTAATATGCTGGATATATATAATTAATAAGACAGGTTATTCTTTTATGTTAAAGGAAAAAATATTAGTGGTTGATGATGAAGAAGGTATCCGAAATGCCCTAACTGGAATTTTGAAAGATGAAGGTTTTTCAGTAGATTCAGCTATCAGCGGGGAACAATGTCTTAAGCTGGTTGACAAAAAAAATTATGACGTTATCCTATTAGACGTTTGGTTGCCTAAAATAGATGGTATCCAAACCTTAGATAAAATCAAACAGGAAAATATCGAAAGTACTGTTATCATGATTTCAGGGCATGGAACCATTGAGACTGCAGTAAAAGCTACAAAGCTTGGTGCTTACGATTTCATTGAAAAACCACTCTCCATTGAAAAAACTCTTTTGGTAATAAAAAATGCCCTAAATCAACGAAGGTTAGAAGAAGAAAACAAACTCCTTCGTTCAGAGATAGAAGAAAAATATCGCATGATCGGAAATAGTCCTACCATGCAAAAGTTATGCGAGCAAATCAGCTTAGCAGCTCCATCAAACGGACGAGTATTAATATATGGCGAAAATGGCACTGGCAAAGAATTAGTTGCTCGCACCATCCATAAAGCCAGTCTTCGCAGCGATAAACCTTTTGTAGAAGTTAATTGTGCGGCGATACCAGAGGAATTAATAGAAAGCGAATTATTTGGCCATATCAAAGGCTCCTTCACAGGCGCTACTGAAGATAAAACTGGAAAATTTGAGTTAGCAAACGGTGCCACACTCTTCCTCGACGAAATTGGCGACATGAGCCTAAAGACCCAATCCAAAGTTCTTCGAGCACTCGAGGAGCAAAGGATTGAGCGCGTTGGAGGAAATTACTCAATTGAAGTTGATGTTCGCGTTATAGCAGCAACTAATAAAAACTTAGAAGAAGAAATAAAAAAAGGAGCTTTCCGAGATGACCTCTATTTTCGTTTAAATGTCATTCCTATTACTGTGCCACCTTTGAGAGAAAGAAAGGAGGATATACCTGATTTAGCTTCCTATTTTCTCATCTCTTTTTCTCACGAATATGGCAAAAAAGCAAAAAAAATAAATAATGAAGCACTGAGTGCTTTAATGAGCTATAATTGGCCTGGAAATGTTAGAGAACTAAAGAATATAATCGAAAGACTGGTAATTATGGTTCCTTCGAATAATATTGGCAAAGAAAATATTGAAATTATACTGCAGGGAAAGGATATACAGCATGAAGATCTCTATTTAGATTTTGATTCTCTAAAAAATGCTAAAGAGCATTTTGAAAAAAAATATATATTTAGAAAAATCAAGGAACATAACTATAATATTTCAGAAACAGCTCGAGAACTTAAGATAGAGAGAAGTCATCTTCACCGTAAACTTAAAAGTTTTGGCATTGATATTTCCGAAAAAAAGAAAGAAAAGAATATTTCCCTGCAAAAATAATAAAAATTAAAATTGTATAAGGTATGCATAATGGTTAAGTCCAATAATTCAAAATATGGAAAAAAATCAAAAGGACTAAGGGCTATAAACCTGCCAGACTGTACCTTAGTACCCAATGAATTGATCGAAAACTATTTACCACTGTTAAGTGAAATTGAGCTAAAAACTTTATTAATCCTACTACAAGCACACACATTTCCCCAAATAAGCTTTCGTGGTTTAACACTAAACGATATTCAAAAGCGATTAACTTCCAAATCAGAGATCGTTGTGGATGATAATAAATACTCCGAAAGCAAGCTAAAACAAGCAATCGACTATCTTATCCAAGTAGGCTTACTAACGAGCAAGGAAATAGAAGATACAAATATATTCCGTTATTGCATCAATCTAAAAAAGGAAGTACCGAAAGAAATTTTTGAAGAAGAAAAGCAGATTAGAAAACAGTCACCAATCACCGAGTTAGATGCAGGTGAAAAAGTCTTCATGGATATAGAAAAAAAATTAACTAAGGAGCTTAATAAGGAGGAAGAGAAGTTAAGTAACAAGGTAAAAACTGAGGATGTGGAAAAAAGCTCTAAAACTGAAGTAACAAAAGAAAAGCCTGAAAGTTTAAGAGAAAAAGAAGTCAAAAAGGAGAAAGATTCGCCGCTCACTGAAGCGGTTCCTCTGGGAGATATTCAGGCAAGGCTGAAGAGCGATTTAGAAAAAGATGTAAACGATGAAAAACTAAAAGAGGAACCGCCTCCTGTAGAAAAATCTGCACCAAAGAAAGAAGAAAAAACTATGGCAGAAGTAGCTGCCGAAAAAGCAGAAGATAAAGGTAAGACAGAAGAGAAAAAAGGAAAGGATACCTGGAAAACTATATTAGAAAAATCTGCCGATATCCTGGATACCTTCACCTTTCAACAATGGCTAGCGCCAACTCAATATAAAGGCTATAAAAATGGCGTACATCTAATTTCAGTTCCCAGTAAGAAATTTTATTCCTGGTTTGACAAAGAATTCAAAGATATTTTAGACGACGCAATCAACGAGATTGACCCGGATTTTAAATATAAATTCATTTCTGGAGAAGATGAAGACTAAAATGATATTCTATGCATAGATTAATAGGCCCTTTATTTTTTCGAGGTGGTTTTTGTATAGTGATAAGTTGGAGTGGCTCAAGGGAAGAAAAATTCTTATTACCGGTGGCGCTGGCATGATAGGAAGTACTATCGCTCTCTCTGCAGCCTCCCATGGAGCACGGATTACCATCCTTGATGCTCTCCTCCCTTTGTACGGTGGGAATCTCTTCAATCTGAAAGATATCAAAGATGAAATTACCTTTGTTAAAGGGGACATCAGAGATGCTGCATTGGTTAAAAAGTTAGTTAAAGACCAGGATATTATATTCGATATGGCGGCCCAGGTGAGCTATATCGATAGCGCTAAAGATCCCTATCTCGACCTTGATATTAATTGCCTTGGTCACCTGAATATATTGGAAGCTTGTCGCTGGAATAATCGCGATGTTAAGATTATCTTCCCCAGCTCACGCTTCGTCTACGGATCCATTGAATATTTTCCTGTAGATGAAGAGCACCCTTTTAACTGTCTCAGTATTTATGGCATTCACAAACTGGCAGTCGAAAAATATCTGGCTTTCTACCATCAATATTATGGTATGAGTACGGTAATATTCCGTATTGCTAATCCCTACGGACCCCGACAGCAGATGAAACACAGCAAATATGGTGTTGTCAATTGGTTCATACGTATGGCACTGGAGGGGAAAGATCTCACAATTTTTGGTGAAGGAAGCCAGATAAGAGATTATATCTACGTCAAAGACTTAGCCCAGGCTATGCTGCTCGCCGCAGTTGATGAGAACCTGAAATATGAAATATTTAATATCGGGAGCGGAAAGGGCATTTCTTTCAGAACCATGGTTGAAACAGTAGCTCAAATTATCAATAAAGGCAAAGTGATCTACCTTCCCTGGCCAGAGGATTATGCTTTCACTGAATCTGGAGATTATATATCAAATATATTCAAGATCAAAAAAAGACTTGGATGGAAATCTCAGACGGACTTTAAAAAAGGAGTCAGGGAAACAATACAGTATTATAAACAATATAGAGATAATTACTGGTAATGCGTATGGAATAAGAAGTCGCTAAAAGAGGGATAAGGAGAAAATGATGGAAGTATTAGAAAAAAAGATAAAAAATAAAAAAGCGCACATAGCTATTTTCGGTATGGGATATGTGGGATTGCCGCTGGCAATTGAATTTGCCAAGGCTGATTTCCCTGTTACTTGCATAGATATTAAAAAAGAAAAGGTAGAAATGGTTAATCAGGGAAAATCCTATATCTTAGATGTTAAAGATGACGACATTAAGATGCTGTTGAAAAAAGGTAAGCTGACAGCCACAACCCACAGCAGTGTTTTGAAACTAATAGATATAATCATAATCTGTGTCCCGACTCCGCTCAACAAAACCCGAGACCCGGACATTTCCTTTATCCTCGATAGCTGCGAGCATATAGCAAAACATCTGAAAAAAGGGCATCTGGTAATCCTGGAAAGCACTACCTATCCCGGAACCACCCATGAGGTCATAAAGCCTGCTCTGGAAGCTACCGGCCTGAAAGCCGGTGAGGATTTCTACCTGGCCTTCTCCCCTGAACGTGTAGACCCGGGGAATAGAGAATATACCATACATAACACTCCCAAAGTTGTGGGAGGCTTGTCTGAAAATTGTACCAAAATTGCCTGCAATCTTTATGAGCAGATTATTGACCAGGTGGTGCCGGTGTCCACCACCCAGAGTGCAGAGATGACCAAGCTGCTGGAAAACACCTTCCGCAGCGTTAACATCGCGCTGGTCAATGAGATTGCCATAATGTGCGATAAGCTTAATATTGATGTCTGGGAGATCATCGACGCTGCCGCTACCAAGCCTTTTGGTTATATACCCTTCTATCCCGGCCCCGGTCTGGGCGGCCACTGTATCCCCATTGACCCTCAGTACCTATCCTGGAAGCTGCGCACGCTCAACTATAACGCTCGCTTTGTTGAGCTGGCCAATGAAATAAATCGAAATATGCCCCTCTTCGTGGTTAATAAGGTGGTAGATGCGCTGAACAAACGGAAGAAGAGCGTCAATGGCTCCATACTCCTCATCCTGGGCGTGGCTTATAAACGGGATATTGACGATACCCGTGAATCACCCGCCGTTGACGTCATAAATCTGCTCAAACAAAAAGGCGGTAATGTCATCTATAATGACCCTCATGTCACGAACCTCAAGGCCGATTCACTGCGGATGAAATCAACCAATCTGGATGAAAAACTGCTGAAAGAATCTGATGCCACCATCATCCTTACCAACCACAGCGCTTACGACTACCAGTGGATAGTAAAACACGCCAACTTGATTATCGACACCCGCAATGCTACCCGCAGCATCAAAAACCCCAAAATCGTAAAATTGTAATATTACCTGCTGGTATATAATTATAACTGTAGGCAATGTAGCAAAAACCTATCTGTTTGGAGGCAGTGCCTCTTTGCTATTGTGATGTCAAAATCTTTATTAATTTGATGGTTTTTAAGTTAGCTGAACAGTTATGAGAACTTGGGAGGTATAGCTTCTTTATTTTCACAGTATAGTCAAGAATTGATTTTTTCATTATATATAACTTTAGAGATAGAGGATAAACATGGAATCAAAATATCATATCAACCTCGATATCAAATATGGGTACTCAACGCTTATCGATATACCGGCACTGGTTAAGCAAACCAAAGAGCAGTGGTTCAATCAGACGTTATGCAGGATTAATGATTGCGTAGCACGTCTCGGAATAATTCAGGGAGAATTCCACTGGCACAAACATGATAACGAGGATGAATTTTTCCTGGTGCTGGAAGGAAAACTGGTAATCGAATTAAAAGACCAAACCGTTGAATTAACGCACAATCAAGGCTTCACCGTGCCTAAGGGTATACTCCACCGCACCAGAGCCCCAGAACGAACCGTTATCCTCATGATCGAAGGCAGCACCGTCACTCCCCAGGGCGATTAAATTAGCTAAATAGATAGATAACTGCAATAAAATACACATAAAAAGAGCTATTGATTTATCCCCACCTTTCGCTTAAAATTTTACCGTATCAATTTTTATTAAGAACTTTATTCTCTCTTTTTAAATTTTCAAATATCACGTTTTACAGCAATTACATATTTTTTTAACAAGAAGATATATGAAAAACGTTTATATTATAATTTTATTTACATCATTAGTACTTATTTCTGATAATGGTTTTTTTCATTCTTGTACTATATTTAATGCAACTCAATCAGGCGTGACTTTGGTCGGCAACAATGAAGATGGAACAGATCCAATAACCTATGTTTGGTTCTTACCAGCAGAAAAAGGTAAGTATGGAAGAGTATATTTTGGATTGAGTGATAAATGGCCTCAGGGAGGCATGAATGATCAAGGTCTTTTTTATGATGGAACATCTGCGCCTCTTCTTGAATTAAAGAAATCAAGAAATAAACCCATTTATAATGGTAATTTATCTGAAAAAATGTTAGAAGAGTGCGCCACAGTAAAGGAAGCCTTAAAATTATTAGAAAAATATAATTTAGATTATTTTCGTAATGGAGAAATGATGATTGTCGATAGATTTGGTAATTCTGTTGTTATTGAATGTGACACAATTATATATAAAAAAGAGCCTTATCAAGTTGTCACAAATTTTTATCAATCTAACCCTCGCTTAGGTGGTTATCCATGCCCAAGATATGATATTGCCGAATGTATGTTAAAAAATATGAAAGAAATTTCAGTTGATTATTTCCGCAATATATTAGACGCTGTCCATACCAGAGGCTATACGCAATATTCAAACATCTACGATCTGAATAATAGAATCATATATCTTTTTAGAGATTCAAATTTTCAGGAATATATTACATTGGATTTACAAAAAGAGCTAAAAAAGGGGAAACAATTATACGCACTATCTTCTCTTTTTTCAAATCATTTTAAACATAAAGTGGTTGATGGAAGGAATTATTATAGCGGACAATATCATGTTCATTATAGTAACGGCAATATCAAAAGTGAGATAAATTTAGAAAATTCTAAATTGAATGGGCAGTGCTGCGGTTATTATGAGAACGGCCAGATTTCCTGGAGCAGAACTTATGAAAAAGGGAAATTATCATCCTGGAAACAATGGAGTGAATATGGTAAAAGTGCTTTGCAGATGGAAATTCATGATGAGTATATAACAAAAGCAACAGAATTTTATCCCGGTGGTAAAAAGCTCTTTGAATTTTCCTTCAAAAAAATTGCTCCGTATGAAATTTTCGTCTGGAATGAGGATGGTACAGAAAGTTATTCTGGAGTTTATAAAAGCGGGCTTTTTTATTTAAATGACATGAAAAAACCATACACTGGTGAATTAATAACCTATTATAAAAATGGTCAGAAACATAAAAAACGTAACTATAAACATGGTAAACGAGAGGGCGCTTTCATCGAATGGGATGAAAAAGGCAAAAAAATAAAAGAAGAAATTTTTAGAGAAAATGTATTAATTAAAGCAATTTATTATAAATTGTAATAATAAGAAAGCTTAAAATATGATAAAAAAACTTTTTTTAACAATATTAATAGTTAGTATTCCCCTTGTCTACGATGCTGAGAAAATCAAATTTCAAAATCACAAATCATTAGGAACAACCTATGTAGTGCTTGCACCTAAACATTCATGTACGTCAATCTGTCTTGTAAACGATGGTTATGCTGTATTTGCCACTAATTATGATCATCAAATACACGAAGGCCTCTTATTCGTCAACAAGAGAAATGTCGAAAAATCGTATTGGGAGAAAACAGATTCAGCAAGCGAATCTGCACGCTGGACGTCAAAATATGGCAGTTTGACATTCAATTTGGTGTGGAATCACCATGCATGGGGTGGTATGAATGAAGAAGGCCTTGTGATTACCACTATGGCACTTGATGGGAGTAAAAGTCCTGCACCCGATAAAAGACCTTGGTTATATTCAGATATGTGGCGTCAATTTATTTTAGATAATTTTAAAACAGTGGAAGAAGTTATTGCCAGTGATAAGTTGGTAAGGATCAAAGACTTTGTTGAACATTTTCTCGTCTGTGATCGAACAGGAAATTGTGCTGTCATTGAATTTATTGATGGAAAAATGGTCTATTATATGGGTAATACACTGCCCGTGAAGTGTTTAACTAACAGTACCTATGAGGAATCAATTAAATCGTGGAAGAATAACAGACTAGCTGATCCTCCTGGTGTTAGGTACAAAAGCTCTTTACTTCGTTTTCAAATAGCTGCTGATCGGGTGAGAGAGTTTAAACCCTCGGATTCAGAATCAGCAGTTCATTATGCCTTCGAGACACTTAAAGCAGTGGAGGGGCATATCACCCAGTGGAGTATTGTTTTTGATACTCAGAATATGAAAATTCATTTCCGAACGCAAACCCATTCAAAAATTCGAACCATCAATTTAAAGAAGTTAGATTTTTCATGTAAAACACCAATAAAAATGCTTGATATCCATGAAAAACTATCAGGTGATATCACCAAGAAATTGAAATTTTATTCTTCCAAACTCCATTTTAACCATGCGCTGCATGCATTGAAAAGATGGGAAGTAGATTATGACATTACCGAACTTAAGAAACACATAAAATTTCTTGAAGGATATCCCTGTAAAAAAAGTTGTGTGAACAGATAACTCCTTAGTAAAGATAAGCGAGTCAATGAATAACACATTATACCCAATAAAATAGCCGTATGGAAATCCAAGAAAAAGGCCATGGACGTACTCAAAAAGATCGAAGCAGACTTCGTTTACTACGAAGTTCAGCCTTCCGGTGAGAAGTAAGATAAAATCTTTTATCAATTGTCCCAAAAAATTGATAATACAGAGATGTTTTAAAAAGTGATAATAGGAGCATTTGAAACGTGATAATGGTTATTTTTTAAGGGTTTTCGGTTTAAAAAAAGATAAAAAAGTAAGCAAAAAATGAACAGAAATTAATAAAATGTTGACTGAGTCAATAATTGTAAAAAATGCTAATATCACGTTTGAAAATTTTTAATATCACGTTTTGTAACACATCACTACCTCATAAATTCAAAATTGTAAAAAATTATATTGATTTTCTGCTAATTATATTATAACATAATTATAACACTTAATTTATTTAGCAGTGATTATAAATGATCATCGAAGGAGCATTCCTTAAAGTATTAGAATCTATATATGGATCTTTTAGTTATAAAAATAAATATGAAGCTTCTCTGAATAATCTTTTTTCAATAGAAATTGAAAATGAACTCAAATTACGAGGTATATATGATGCGAAAAATTGGATTCAAATAGAAAAAGATTATAATGATGAAAAATCAATTGGAAGATGCGATCTTCATGTTGATTTAAATAGGCTGTCATTTAATATATTTCTTCGTCAAAATTATGGCTATAGAGATGAAATTTGAGTAGAAACAAAATTTTTTAATGCTAAAAGTATAGATAGAGTTTCTCCACCAAAAACTATAAATGCTGCAAAAATTGTAAAAGATCTTTTAAGGTTATCTCTATTTATTAAAGAATTTCAAGGACCAAATCGATTTAATGCGCGCTATTTTCTAGCAATATTCAACCGTCACCCAAAATTTTACTTAGCTTTTCATAGGCAAGATAGAAGCGAAAGAATATGGTTAAGCCAATTATTAAAAACAGGAAAACATCAAATTAAACTTTCTTTAGAAGAAGAGCCAAATTGTTTTAAAAAAGAATTTGGCGAAAAATATATTAATGGACAAAACCTTAACATGAAGTTGGATGTTTTTACATTAGCATTTGAACCTTATGATAACTCATCCCCGCAATTATACTGCGGCTATTTAATACGGATTCTTTCTTTTGAAATTTCAATTGACAATAAAATATTAAAATACTCTGATAAATTTGGATATAGATGGACTGCAGAAAATGTTAATAAACAAAAGATTCTCATCGAAAAATATTTAAATATTAAATAAATTATAATATTGCTTAGAAGAGCAAGTATGTCGGAGATATATCTACAGAAAATTCTGGTCATAACTAAGATGTCCGCAACCAAATGTAATAATTATCAAATAATTTTATATTATTTAATCTATATTTTATGGCTGATAAATTAAAATTACCAAAAGCTGAAGCTTTAAAACTAATTAATAAGCATATAGAAATTGGTGAGAATAATTTAAAAGAATTCAAGGAAAAATATGAAGAGTATTCTATATGGCTCCGTACAAATATAAATCCACCATTCCATATAGATGACGAAAGGGAAAAATTTATTGAAAATGAAAAAGCTTGGATTTATAAAACAAGAAAAGCTTTACAAAAAATATTTCCTAGTAAAGAAGAAATTAAATACTTCGAATCTGCAAAGGCTTCTTCTCTTATAAATCCAAATACACAAGGTTATTCTGAACAGGATTATGAGAGAAAAATAGCTGCTTTAGTGAGCATAAAAGATTTCTTAGACTGTTATGATGAGCCTGATGCTGTACCAACAAAAATAGCACCAAAGATTGAGCGTAAATTCAATTTTATTAAAGATAAATCTTTAAACGCGATAATAAAAAGGGACTATCAAGAACTAATTGCTTCAATTCATAATAAATCTGTTAAAAGCATTTTAGTTTTGTCTGGTAGCATCTTAGAAACAATATTATTAGATAAGGCTTTAGCAAACGAAGATAAAATAGGAAAACCAGAGAAGAAAATTTTAGAAATGAATTTGAATCAACTTAAAGATGAATTAGCTACTATTGATATTACTTATAAAGAAGTAAATGCAATTTTGGATTATATCAAAGACTATAGGAATTTAATTCATCCCGGAAAGGAAAAACGAGGAGAATTTAAAATTAATGAAAAAGATGCGCTTGCTGTTTTTCACAATTTAGAAGCAATAATAGAGAAACTTTCAAATAATTAAAAAATGTTATTATATATTTTTTTATAACCTAAAACTCGATTTTGTAGGCGATGTTAATCTGGTTGGTGTAAGGATTGAGGTTGAGGGTGAGGTAGCCTTTTCTCTCGCCTTCTTCTTCCAGGTCTTTTTTCATCTTATCGCCAGAGCTTCTCATAAATAAGCCATATGCGGCTGTTGCTGCTCCACCGCTCATAAGTGCTATGCTGTACCATTTAAAATCGTAATAGTTTCTGCTTTTAACACTGTATTGGAAACTATATTCCGAGGGGAAATAATAAAGCCCTAACCTCTCGGGACCGGTCTCTTTAGTAGCCATCACAGCCGCCACTCCAGCCCCAGCAGCGGCTAATCCGGTGATAAACAAAACCAAACCCGTTTTTTTCTTTCCCCTGGCCTTATCCATTTTCTTCTTCCATTTTACATAGTCCTCATCTTCCTCGAAGATTATCTCATTCTTATCCTCATTCTGTTTCACTTCGATTTGCTCCTGATAAGCGGTCATGATTCCTTCGGACGTCAAAATATCCAGCTTTTCAATATTAATTTTTTCAGTAGCAGCTTGCAACATTTTGTCCTTCTTCATTTGGACAGCAACGTCCTCTTCCCCCGTTTTTCTGTTATTTAAATATACAGTATCGCCTAAAGCGATATATGTGCTTAGAAAAAATATTATCAGGGTAATAATCAATTTTTTCATTGTTTCACCATTTAATGCTTAGTTACCATAACCATATTCTATAATTTCTAAATGACATGATATAAAAACTGTTATTCCATGGCAATTGTAATTATATCCTACTTCTTTAATAATGCAAAAGTGTTAATATCTGTGAATAATCTACATACGGACTACACTGCTTACCGTTGGAGGTTTTAACGGACAGACGCAAGGCCTGTCCCTACACGGGAGGCCGTTGGGGAAAAATAACGAAGCGGCGATGCCGCCAAAGCAACTGTGCTGGCGAAGCGGCTTTGCCGCCTGTCCCTACATGGTTTTCCTTTGTAGGAAATGAAGATAAAAGCTTCGCTTTTCGGACAGCCAATAGGCTATCCCTACACTGGAGCCCTCTGCAAAGAAAAAAATGACAAAGATAATAGGTTTCCTTGCTGCCAAAGCAGCTTTGCTGGCGAACAGAGGAAGCACAGCCTTTTATAAAGGAAGAAAAAATATAGTTGTTTTTGACAAACCAAGAGAGTTCAGCAACATTAAATAAAAATAACTACACAGCAGAAAAATGATTTTGTCAGATTAAATGGTAAGGAGAACTATTTTTCTTTGGGGCCACTTTTTTATTTTCAGGATTTAGCGCCTTTGCCCGTGTTGAAGGGCAGCCCTCCGGTAAATCCTTTGCCCAACAGATAACCTATTATAGCAGCTACTACGGGCACGCCCACATTAGCATCAATAGAATTTGTAACGAAAAGAATACAAATTATCGAAATTACTCCAAGGCCAATGATAAATTGCAGTAATGTATATATTGAATTAAACAATACTCTGCTCATTGCTTCCGGCGTACCTGAGCCGGGAAAAATCAGCTTAAAGCCGTATTTCGCTGCCAGGAAATAGATCAGGCCCATTAATCCAAAAATAACTAAAGTAATAATTAAAATAATATTTCCCAATTCCATAATAAAATTCTCCCATTAAATTTGTTTATTGATATATTTGTATCAATAGTAACAATGTTGTCCTCTTCCTGTCAACATTTAAAAAGATGGCATACTTCTTTAATTGAGCTTTAAAAAAATCCTTATCTATAAATTATCTTAAAATAACGATAGTAGAAATGATCAAATGATATGGTAGAGATAGAATTTAATAGTTATCAATACACCATTGGATAAGAAAAAGTGCGGCTGGCAAATTTTCCTGGAAAATTGGAGTAATTTCCTCCTGAGCATTAACAAACCCACCCATCAAAATATTGTCTGGTGGCAGCTCGATGGTAAAGGCAAGAGTACCATGTATACCATAGGCCCAATCGGTAAAATCCCCATTAGTTGTGTATAATCCTGCACCCTGTCTCGGATCATAGTAATAACCTCTTGAGCCTTCCATGAGCTGTGACATTCGGGAGGCCAAATAACTAAGGATAGTAAAATGCGGTGCTCGGTTATAGCCATAGGACCAGGGATAAAGTATTAATTGGGTGTAGTTGTGATAGGTTATTGCAGCCTTAAATTCTCGCTGTTGGAATAACTGCCGCATTGCCTCGGTTTCCGCTTCAGAGAAAGCATAAGGGCCGCGATAGGTCTGCGACCAGGTATGGGGGCTGGAACCCTCATCATCAAATCCCCACATATAGCTGTAATTGCGATTAGGGTCTACACCAAAGGTTCCATCATTGTTATCCCGTCTATTCTTTCGCCACCAGCGGAAAGTATCAATGCTGTATTCCAATCCATCAGGATTGAGCAGGGGAATTATCCAGATTTCACTCTGATCTACTAAACTTCTTATGCGGGAATTCTCTCTATAATCCCTGAGGAGATGCTCAGCAAGCATATAGGGTACCTCTACTGAAATCCATTCTCTGGCATGGTGACAGCCTATAAACAGCACTTTTACTTCGTTCTCATCAAACTCCACATTATCACTAATTTTAAGTCCCCAGATGGTTCGCCCTTCCAGAGTCTTTCCCAAATCATGCAAAGATGCTATAGGAGAATACTCTTGTGCTATAGTCCTTAAGTCTCTTGTAACTTCAACATAAGAACGGAAAGCTCCATTGGCCGATGAGCTAAATATCATTCCTTTTTTTGGCTCTCGTGGTTGTACTTTTCTAATGAGTGTATAATCCAATCCATAAGCAGACATAAGCTCCAGGTCTTCAGCTCTGGCTAATATATAGACAGCATTGTCTTTTACAGCCATAATATCCAGGTTTAATTTTAGTAATTGATACTTGGTTTCCTCATCTATGAGCTCTATTTTTAAAATGAAATATTTTTCTTTATTTCCCTCGTTTTGCTGTTTTCCGTTCAACTCATTCAGGCACAAAGAACCACTACTTTTTACCATATCATCTACAACATAAAATGGTGAAAAATAAAATTGCTCGTCATTACGCTTGACTAAAGATTGCTTTTTATCCCTTTCATGCACATAGACAGAGGTATTAAAGAAAAGGGCGAGAATTATAAGCAAAGATAAAATAATATAGATCTTTTTCATTGTGCTAAACCATTATAAATTTATGGCTATGGTTGCTATAACTCTTCTATTATAAAGGTTAATATCCTCCCCTCCCCCTTTTCCCAGATAAGCACAAAAATCAAAAATAAGCTTGCTCAAATTAAAACCCGTCCCAACTGTAAAATAATGATGATTCCATTCTGGAGAAACCGAAGGTTGTGGATCATGAACATACCCAATACGTATGGGAAGGTTATGTCTCAATATATATTCCATTCCAATTCCTATTTTGAGCGTATTTTGAAAATCTCTCATCAAAGGCGAATCAAATCTTTCCGCCTGGTAGGATTTCCAACGGAAAAAAGATAAATCAGCTGTCAATAATAGGTCAAGGTTAGGCTTAAAACTAAAACCTAATCCCATTACCATTGGCTGATGATAGTAATCCTCTGAAAAATAAGAATCAGCGATTGTGACATAACTGCTGGAATATTCTCTGTAAACCGAGCTGTCAGCTCTTTTATCATAAGCAGTACGTAGAGCAAAACCAATATGAAATTCCCGAAACACCTTATACAAAAGCCCCAGATGAAAACAGGAGCCTTTGAGCTTTTGTTCATCTTTTAGGATATCGTTTATGTAGAGTCCATCAACCGGCATCCTGAGAGAGAAATCTTTACTATAATTCCCATACAGATAAGAAAAACCAGCTCCAACTTGCAGACGATCCTTTATGATGGGATAGGAAAAGGAAAAGTTCATAGTGCGCAGCCTACCGCTATACAGTGCATCTATTCTACCACCAGTAGAAATACTATAAGCCTGATCAAGCTCAGGCCGACGATAATTTTCCTGCTCGGCGATATTTAACGCAATATTCATCCCTTTTACAGAAAAGCCAAGACCTATATGCTCAATAGCGAAGTACCTGACAGGATCTATGGTTGTATTATGTAACCCTGGTATGACTTCACCGGTATTAACCACTGAGTAACGATATAATTTTATGGAATTAGCTGAAATGCTGCAGCTCAGGGCTATTAAATCATTGAATTTAAGCGTAGCAGGATTGTGCATCCCTGAGAGTGGATCCTGATTTCCCAGAGCTAAAGTACAATCCCCTAAAGCTGCATTTCTTGAAGGATAAGGAGCCCAGACATTCCAGGTTCTCAAAGGTGCTTCATCATAATATTGCCCTATATTATTTTGAGAAAAAATCAAGGAAGAAAAGAATATCAAAAAGGCACATACCGATAGAATTTTTAATAATCGAAAAGAATACATACCAAAAATACACTATTTATAGGGTAATTGATAGACTAAAGGAATACAGAATTTTACCCTTTATAAATAATAAATGAAATTACTGTTATAAAATTAATGGTACTTAAAATTTTTCCACAAAATCACCGAGAAACGGTATTTTCCATTTGATTCCTTTTAGGGCCTGAATAATACAGTATATGCAAAGCACTATTACTCCAACCCAAACGAAGAACCACAGAAGATTAGCAACAACGAAAACGAAGGGAGCAAAGATTAGAATACTTGATATAATGCTGAGCACCACAAGCAAAACAATTTCTGTTATAAACAGTACCAATCCCTGTTTGGCGTGCCATTTAACGTATTCATTTTCTGGTTTCACCGTAAAGAAAGAAATAAGACAAAGAATACCCAGATAGCTTAAAATAAGCATTATTTTATCTTCGTCTTTTACTTCATAAGTCTTTTCTTCTGGCATCTTGAACTCCTTATAATTATATATATATTATGAGTCTTCTAAGATGATTAAAATAATTATATATTTGAAAAATTCTAACTTTATCACAAACGAAAGTCAAGGGAAAACCTTGCAAAGTTATAGATTCCTTTTATCCTTTAAGGTGTTTTGGAATTATGCTAATATTATAGATAATGTTTTAATAGCCTATGACTATTAAGAGGTTTGCTAACTTGAAGATAAAAAATACTTTAACACCCATGATGAATCAATACAGTAGAATAAAAAAGAACTATCCTGATTGTATTCTTTTTTTTCGTATGGGGGATTTTTATGAGATGTTTTTCGAGGATGCCAAGGTTGCATCAAAGGAGCTGGAAATAACACTTACTGCTCGTAGTCACAGTAAAGGGGAGAAAGCGCCCATGTGTGGGGTACCCTTCCATTCGGCTGATAGCTATATAAACCGTTTAATCAGCAAAGGATTTAAGGTAGCAATATGCGAGCAGCTTGAAGACGCCAGCAAGGCCAAGGGACTGGTAAAAAGGGAAGTGATAAAAGTAGTAACCCCTGGTACCGTGCTTGATACAGGGATACTGGATGCAAAAGAAAATAATTTCCTTGCTTCTTTTTATTATAACGAAAGTGACCTCGGCATAGCTTTTGTTGATGTATCCACCGGGGAATTTACGACTACTCAAATATCTGCTGAAAAAGGCTTAGAGGAAATTTTCAATACTATCAGCGCTTTTCAACCGAGTGAGCTGATTTATCCAACCCAAATCTCATTAGAAGAAAATATTAAAAAAGGAATTCCTTCCACTCTTCTTACTCCTTTAGAAGACTGGATATTTTCACGTGATTATTGCTATCCATTATTATTAGAACACTTTCAAACCTCCTCGCTCGCTGGATTTGGATTGGAGGATTTCCCTGCAGCCATATCTGCAGCAGGTGGACTTCTTCATTATCTACAAGAAACCCAAAAAGCTGCTTTAAAACATATTGACTCAATCTCATATTACAATAGCAGTGAATATATGATTTTAGATAAAACCACCCAACAAAACCTCGAACTTACAAAAACACTGCGTGATTGTAGTCGCCAAAGAAGCTTGCTTGGATTCATTGACCAGTGCTGTACATCTATGGGAAGTCGAAGACTTAAAGCCTGGCTACTTCAACCATTACGTAACAAAAAAACAATTATTGAAAGAATAGATGCCGTAGAGAAATTCTATCATGATACTATTCTTAGGTCTTCGCTGAGAAATGAGCTAAAAAAAATACAGGATATCGAAAGGTCATTGAGCAAAATAAGCTTGGGAAGCGGTAATGCCCGAGACATGTTAGTGTTGGCCAATTCCTTCAATCATCTTCCTGAGATTAAAAGCCTTTTAAAAGAAACCAATACGCCTCTTATTAAAAATCTATATAAAACATTTGACGAGCTTAAAGACATTAAAAAGCTAATTAGCAATTCAATTGCAGAAAATCCACCCATCAGTCTTCGCGAAGGCAGCATTATTAAAAGTGGATATAATGCCCAATTGGACGAGTTAAGGGAAATAAGCAAGAGCAGCAAAGGAGTTATAGCCCGAATGGAGCAGGAAGAAAGGAAACGAACAAGTATATCATCGTTAAAAGTACGGTTCAATCAGGTCTTTGGTTACTATATTGAGGTATCTAAAGCTAACCTTGCACATGTTCCCTCAGACTATATAAGAAAACAAACTCTGGTAAATGCTGAAAGATTTATAACACCCCAGTTAAAAGAATATGAAGCTAAGGTTCTTGGAGCTGAAGAACGTATTACGCAATTAGAATATGAACTTTTTCAGGATATTCGCAGCCAGGTGTCTTCTGAAGCAAGCCGTATCAAAAATACCGCTCATATTTTAGCTCTATTAGATGTTTTGAGCGCTTTAGCAGAATTAGCAGTGAACAACAATTATTGTCATCCAATTATTACTGAAGGAGAAGAAATCAAAATTGCTGATGGTCGACATCCTGTGGTAGAGAAACTTAACCTCGAAGAAAAATTCATCCCCAATGATACGTATCTCAATACCGATTCCCACCGCCTCCTCATTATCACTGGTCCAAATATGGGAGGTAAATCGACTTATCTTCGTCAAGTGGCATTGATATGTATTCTGGCCCAGATGGGATCTTTTGTTCCAGCTAAAGAAGCAGAAATAGGAATAGTTGATAGGATCTTCACCAGAGTAGGAGCATCAGACAGTATCATTACTGGACAATCCACTTTTTTAGTGGAGATGAACGAAGCAGCGAATATTTTGCATAATGCCACTAAAAAAAGCCTCATCTTGCTCGACGAAATAGGTAGAGGAACCTCAACTTTTGACGGAATTAGCATTGCCTGGGCAGTTGCTGAATATATACATAACCAGCCTAGCATAGGATCGAAAACTCTTTTCGCTACTCATTACCACGAGCTTACAGATCTTGCTTTAACCCTTTCAGGAGTTAAAAACTATAATATTGCAGTACGAGAGTGGCAAGATAAGATAATTTTTCTTCGAAAAGTAGTTGAGGGTGGAAGTGATAAGAGCTATGGAATACATGTAGCCCGACTTGCTGGATTACCACAACAGGTAATTGACCGAGCAAAAGAAATTCTATCTAATCTGGAAAAAAATGAATTTACTACTCAAGGCGAGCCAAAACTTGCTATTAAAGCAAAAGGGCAGAAAAATGATAAATCTGATAAACCGCAATTGTCGCTCTTTGACGATTATGGTTATCCATTAATTGAAGAGTTAAAGAAAATAGATCTTAACAGTCTCACTCCCCTTGAAGCCCTCAACCTTCTAAATAAATGGAAAAAGGATATTACATAAAAATAAAAAATGGATTTAGCAAAAAAAGTTGGACAGTTATTTTTTATAGGCTTAGAAGGAAACCAATTGGGTTTGCAAAGCCGCCATTTACTGCGAACTATATCACCTGGAGGAGTTATACTATTCAACAGAAATATTGAAAGCCCTCATGGTGTATTTGATTTTTGTCAGCAAATCCGCTCAGAATTAGCAGTGCCTCCTTTTATCGGCATCGATGCGGAAGGAGGTATTGTAAATAGACTGCACAAAATCGCTACTCAATTACCTCCCGCTATGGCTTTGGGAGCAACTGATAATGAAATTTTTTCCTTTCGTCAAGGGCAGATGACCGCTAAGCTTCTCTTCCTTTTAGGAATCAACCTTAATTTTGCCCCTGTAGTTGATCTTGCTCTAAAAGGCCCAGATAATGGAATAGGAACTCGTTCTTTTGGAAGCTATCCTTCTCTGGTTATTAAGATGGCAAGGAGCTATTTACAGGGTTTAAGTCAGCAAGGAATTATTGGTGTTATAAAACATTTCCCCGGTATGGGAGATAGTCCTTCCGATCCGCATCATAATCTACCAAAAATATCAAAATCAAAAAAGAAACTATTAGAAAACGATATAAAAATATTCGATGCTTTAAAAGAGAACACAAACTTAATAATGTCAGGACACCTGCTATACCCAGCATTGGATAAAAAAAATCTTCTTCCAGCCTCTCAATCATCCACAATAATTGGTAGATTACTGCGCGAACAAATGGGTTATAGAAAGATAGTCATAACCGACGATCTGGAAATGGGCGCTATAACAAAAAAATATGAGATCCACCAAGCTGCATTAGCTTCACTAAAAGCGGGAGCCGATATGTTATTGATATGCCATTCTTCTGACAAAATTCTATCTGCTTACAACTATTTACTTCAAGCTGTAGAGAGGGGCGAAATCTCGGATATTCGTATTGATAGCTCGGTAAACCGTATTTTGAGTGTTAAAAATCAGATAAAAAAACAAGCAAAACAATTTTCTATAGAGGAATATAATCAGGTACAATCTGAGATAGAACAATTCTCTGTTGCCATAGCAGAAAACTCCATCAGCGAGATAATGAGAAAAAAAGCTTCCGCACTCTCCTCCGATGATGAAATAACGTTCTTTTATCTAAAAAAAGATAGCAATGATTTAAATATTAATTTGAATATGCAAAGTATAATTGAGAAAGAAGTTAAACTTTTATTAAATAATTCACATTTCGCATCCTATGATCCAAACAATCCTCAATTGAACATTGGAGCTCAAAAAAAAGAAGTTGCCATTATTTTAAGCCACAATGCCGTATTATATCCATCTCTTCCCCCCTTTTTCCAGCAGGTGAAAAATGAATTTAAAAAAGTTTTTCTTTTATCAATAGGTTTTCCATCAGATGTAAATCTAATTAACGCTAATGTTTCATTAGCTCTTTACACCGAAATGCCTTCATTTCTTAAAAATGCTTTGCTTTTGCTATTAGGAAGGTCAAAAACGCGAGGAAAACTTCCAATTGATAAAAAGATGTTAGCAAGCAGTAAAAAATGACTGAATCAAAACTTCACAAGCTGATAAAGAAAAAAAAGAAATACGTTATTGGATTGATGTCCGGGACTTCGGCTGACGGTATAGACGCAGCTTTGGTTAAAATAGAAGAAACTAAAAAGGGAATTCAAACTGAATTAATTGCCTTTGACTGTCTGAGATATTCAACTCACATAAAAAAATATATATTACATTGCTCTAAAGAAAATATGACAACTGTTAAAGATATTTGTCGTTTGAATTTTCTCATGGGTGAGCTTTTTGCTCAGGCAGCCTGCCATATAGTCAACAAATCTAAGATGAAATTAAAAGAAATAGACCTTATAGGCTCACATGGTCAAACCATATGTCACCTACCTGATAAAGAGAAAATCTCCGGCATTGAAATTTCTTCCACTTTGCAGGTAGGCGAAGCTTCTATTATCGCCGAGAAAACTGGGATTATTACAGTAAGCGACTTTAGACCAAGAGATATGGCTGTAGGAGGTCAAGGAGCACCACTCTCAGCTTATGTTGATTATTTACTTTATCATGACCATAAAGAAGGAAGGATTGCTCTAAATATTGGTGGAATAGCAAATCTTACTGCATTACCTGCAGCTGCTGCAAAAGAGGAAATACTTGCTTTTGATACCGGCCCTGGCAATATGCTGATAGACGGTTTAATAAAAAGATTAAGTGGAGATAAGGAAGAATGCGATAGAGATGGAGTAATGGCTCAACAAGGCGAAATAGTAGAAGAAATACTTTCCAAGCTAATGGAACATCCATTTTTGAGCAAAAATCCACCCAAGAGCACGGGCCGAGAGGAATTTGGAGAAAGCTATCTCAATTGGCTTATTACAATTGGTAAAGGAATAGACTGGAAGAACCTTGTTTGCACCGTTACCGCATTTACTGCTAAATCTATTGCTTCTGCGTGCAAAGATTTCGTTTTTCCTTTAGCTTCCTTTAATAAAATGATCGTCTCTGGTGGTGGTATGTACAATAAGTGCCTTATGAGCATGTTACGCAAAGAATTGCCGCAGCTTAAAATTGTACCTTCAGATGATTTTGATATACCTGCTGATGCAAGAGAGGCGATATCTTTCGCTATCTTAGCAAATGAAACTATTATGCAAAGACCTGGAAATATTCCTTCAGTCACAGGGGCTCAAAAGAAAGTCATTCTTGGTAAAATTACTTTATAGAGTAAATAATAAAATCTTACTATACTTTTTTTATTAATAAGAGGATTGATGAAATATGGACCGTAATAAAATAGAAGATACCTTAAGTCACATAGTAGTAGTAGTCATATTGATTTTTATCCCTATTATTTTCTTAATTACCTGCCAGAAAAATACCATAGATAAGAATTCTGTTGTTATAGCCTTGGAAAATTCTCCTTCTAACCTGGATCCAAGAAAGGGGACTGATCTTGCTTCAGCTCGAATTCATGAGGTACTTTTTAATACTCTGGTAACTCCCAATGAAAAGTCCCAATTAGTGCCCGAACTATGTCAAGACTGGAAGATAGTTAATGGCAAGGACTACATCTTTCGTCTTAAAAGAGGAGTGAAATTTCATAACGGCCAGGAGCTTACAGCAAAAGATGTTGAATTTACTTTCAATAGCCTGCTTGAAGACTCGTTTATATCAGCAAAAAAAGGAAGCTTCAGAGAAGTTAAAGACATTGAGGTTTTAGATGACTATACCGTTAAGTTTACTCTCCATGAGCCCTGCTCATCTTTTTTGATAAACATCGCAGCTATTGGAATCCTCCCCTATGGAATATCGACTGATGTTAGAAGAAATCCAATAGGCACCGGGCCTTTTAAATTTATTCAATATAAAGAAGATCAGGAGCTCATTGTTGAGAGTTTCGACAATTATTTTGAAGGTAAACCAAAATTGAATCGTCTAATTTTTAAAATCATACCTGATGCTTTCACTCGAATGCTTGAATTACGTAAGGGAAGCATTGACTTAGCTATTAACAATATCCCTGAGGATATGGTATCTTCATTAGCACAAGAACCACATCTGCAGGTTATTACAAAAAACGGCTCAAACTACTCATATATTGGGATCAATATTCAAGACCTAATTTTAAAACATCGTAAGGTCCGCCAAGCCATTGCTCATGCGATTAACAGAAAAAGCATAATTAAGCATCTATTGAATGGATTTGCTACACCAGCTAAGGGTATTCTAACGCAAGGAAATTGGACTTACGAAGATAATGTGGTTACCTATAAATATAACCCAGAGTTTTCCCAAAATTTACTGGACCAAGCTGCTTTTATTGATCCTGATGGAGTTGGCCCAAAATCCCGCTTTGCCCTTACCTGCAAAATATCTAACAACAAAAGGAGCAGAGATATTGCAATTGTAATTCAAGAAAACCTAAGACAAGTCGGTATTGATTTACATATTAAAAGCCTGGAATGGCAGACCTATTATCAGGATATAATGAAAAGCAATTTTCAACTCTGTATAATGAAATGGATTGGAGCTATAGACCCAGATATTTATAGATATGTCTTTTATTCAAAAAGCATACCGCCTGAAGGAGCTAATAGAGGGCATTATATAGATAAGGAGATTGATGAATTCATAATTAAAGCAAAAACAACTTTAGACCAGGAAGAATTAAAAGCACTGTATTCGCAGATACAAAAGAAAGTAGCTTTCGATGTACCTTATATTAGCCTTTGGCATTCTACTAATATAGCTATCATGCAGCGAAGAATAAAAGAACTTAAGCTCTATCCCACAGCAAGTTTTAAAGCGCTTAAGAGTATCTACATCTCCTCGTAAGCTTTTATTCAGTTTAAGCAAAAATATTGGTAAATCCTTTTAATTGTGCTATAATAAAAAAACGGGTAACAGGTGCATAAGTATTAATTTTTTTTAATATTTATCTTATTAATGAAAGATAATTAATTATTTATGAGGAAAGAATATGGCAATCAAAAAAGCTGATAAAATTTGGGCAAACGGAAAATATATTAATTGGGATGATGCCAAAATTCATGTTTTATCACATGTAGTACATTATGGTACTTGCATATTTGAAGGTGAACGATGTTATAAGACAAAGGACGGACCAGCAATATTTCGACTACAGGACCATACCAAACGATTTTTCAACTCAGCCAAGATTTACCGAATGGAAATTCCATTCAGCCAAGAGGAAATAAGTCAAGCGATAATAGAAACTATTCGCACAAACCGATTACAAGCGGCCTATATAAGACCGTTTGTATTTCGAGGATATGATAGCTTAGGAGTCAATCCTTTTAATTGTCCGGTAGAAGTTTATATTGCCGTATGGGAATGGGGAACATATCTTGGCGAAGATGCATTATCGCAGGGTGTCGATGTTAAGGTATCCTCTTGGAATCGAATAGCTCCGAATACCTTACCTGTTTTATCTAAAGCAGGAGCTAATTATATGAACTCTCAGCTTATTAAAATAGAAGCAATGTTAGATGGATACGCTGAGGGAATAGCACTCGATGTAAATGGCTTCGTAAGTGAAGGAAGTGGTGAAAATCTATTTTTAATACGAAACCAAAAAATATATACCCCACCGCTATCAGCAAGTGTTCTCGAAGGAATAACCCGCGATACAATTATGACCTTAGCCAAGGACATGGGATATTCAGTCATTGAAGATAATATTCCTCGAGAGTTGCTTTATCTTGCCGATGAACTTTTCTTCTCAGGAAGCGCTGCCGAAATTACTCCCATTAGATCAGTAGATAAAATTAAGATAGGTGCAGGTAAGAGAGGACCCATAACAGAAGAATTGCAAAAAGAATTTTTCGGCATAGTGAGCGGAAAAAAGAAAGATAAATATGAATGGTTAACGTATATTTAGAAATAAAATACTTTTAAGTACCTTCTTATAAATGGAGGAAACAATGAATATTAAGGAGCTGCTCTATAAAGCAGCCGAAAAAGGTGCCTCTGATATTCATCTCAAGGTTGGTACCCATCCTTATATCAGAATTCACGGCCAGCTTATCCCTATGGTCGATTTCCACCGGTTAACCCAACAAGATACGCTGAAGCTCGCTTTCGAACTCATGAACGAGAACCTGAAGAATAAATTCCGGCGAAATTTGGAGCTTGATTTCGCTTATAGCCTTCCTGGTCTTGGTAGATATCGAGTGAATGTATTCCAGCAGAGAGGAACGTTAGGTTTAGTGCTGCGCTCAATTACCTTCGAAATCCTAACTATCAGAGAACTAAATTTGCCTGCTGTTCTGGAGAAAATTTCTTTAGAAAATCGAGGTCTTATTCTTGTCACAGGAACAACAGGTAGTGGAAAATCTACTTCATTATCTGCCATGATAGACTACATAAACCAGATACGTACGGTTCATATTATTACTATTGAAGATCCCATCGAATTCCTTCATCGCGATAAAAAAAGTATCATTAATCAAAGAGAAGTGGAAGTAGATACAAAAAGCTTTGCTGCAGCCCTTCGTAGCGCTCTCCGTCAAGACCCTGATGTTATTCTGGTTGGAGAGATGAGGGATTACGAAACCATCGAAACTGCACTTACTGCGGCAGAAACTGGCCATTTAGTGTTGAGCACGCTCCATACCTTAGACGCTTCCGAGACCATTAACCGAATTATTTCTGTTTTTCCTCCATATCAGCAGAAGCAAATACGTATTCAATTGGCATCAGTAGTTAAAGCAATTATCTCTATGCGACTGATGCAGCGTACAGACGGTAAAGGACGTGTACCTGCCGTGGAGGTTATGATTGCCACGCACTTTATTCGAGATTGTATCGTAAATAAAGAAAAGACAAAGATGATTCCAGAAGCGATAGCAGCAGGCGTCTCTCAATATGCAATGCAAACCTTCGACCAGTCGTTATTTAAATTATATCAGCAGGGATTAATCAGCTATGAAGAAGCCTTAAGAGGCGCTTCAAATCCTGATGATTTCAAACTAAAAGTCCAGGGAATACAATCTGCCGGTGATATGGCCAAGGAAGATATGGAGAAGGTACTCGACTTCAAGAGTAAAGAACAACAAGAGGATGAGGAATCACCTTTCATTCTTGGAGACGAACCGAGCTCATAGAGCTTACAAGATTATTATGCTTCGAAGCTCTTGACTAAAGACGAAGAAGAAAAAAATCTATATCAAGTAGCATTAAGGCTGCTCCATTACAGACCTCGTACTGAGGTAGAAATGGAGCAGCTTTTATTAAGGAAAAACTTTTCACCAGAAAAAATATCTAAGATTATTAAAAAACTAAAAGATTATAGCTATTTAGATGATAATAAATATGCATATGAAAGATGTCGATATTTAGCAGAGATTAAACTATTAGGTCCCATACAAATTCGTTCAAAACTCAAAATAAAGGGCTTAAATGATAACTTAATTAGCGAAGTGTTAAATGGCTACTTCAAAGAACATGAAGAAATCTACTTTCTGCAAAAAGCTATAGAAAAAAAAATAAAGAAAGATGGAAAGCCACAAACAATTAAGCAATTCAAACGTTTATTCGACTATGTAAAACGACGAGGTTTTTCTTTGCACCTTATTTGGCAGCAATTGGAAGAGACCAAACAAGCTATTGAAAGCAAACCAAAGGGATAAACACGTATGAAAGGTAGAGAAGTCAGGAAGAAATTTCTGCATTATTTTGAAGGCAAAGATCATCGGACTGTCCGCAGCTCATCCCTGGTTCCAGAGAACGATCCTACCCTACTCTTTACTAATGCAGGAATGAATCAATTTAAAGAGGTATTTCTCGGAAATGAGACCAGAGATTACAAACGAGCAGCCTCTTCACAAAAATGCCTCCGGGTTAGTGGAAAACATAATGATTTGGAAAATGTTGGTTTCACTGCACGACATCACACCTTTTTTGAGATGCTGGGCAACTTCTCCTTTGGAGATTACTTTAAAGAGGGAGCTATTGAAATGGCCTGGGAGCTCATGACGAAAGAATATAAGCTTCCCAAAGAAAAATTATATGCCACAATTTATAAAGATGATGACGAGGCTTTTGAACTCTGGCAAAAAGTTACAGGAATACCGGCCTCCCGAATATATCGTTTAGGAGAAAAGGATAATTTTTGGTCTATGGGAGAGACTGGTCCCTGTGGTCCCTGTTCGGAAATTATTATTGACCGGGGAGAAAAATACGGCTGCGATCGACCAGACTGCGATGTGGGATGCGATTGCGACCGTTATTTTGAGCTCTGGAACCTGGTATTTATGCAATATAACCGGCTTCCCAATGGAAAATTAGAACCCCTCCCCTCACCCAACATTGATACTGGTATGGGCTTGGAAAGAATAACATCAATAATACAAGGTGTTGAAACTAATTATGACACTGATTTTTTCCAGCCCTTGATTAAAAATATTGCAGAGCTTGCCAATGTTGAATATGGAGCAAATCCAGATCATGACGTTGCTCTCAAAGTCATTGCTGACCACCTGAGGGCAATAGCTTTTCTCATCGGTGACGGAGTAATGCCCTCAAATGAAGGCCCGGGTTATGCCTTTCGCAGAATAATGAGACGAGCAATCCGTTTTGGTAAACGCATTGGATTTGATAAACCATTTTTATATAAACTCAGTGGAGAAGTCGCAACTATCATGGAAGATGCTTATCCGGAATTATTGGAATCTCGAGAGTTAACCGCAAAAATTTGCCTTGCTGAAGAAGAGAGGTTCGATACCACGCTATTAGTGGCCATTCAACGCTTTGAAACGCTGGCAGATCAAGCAATTTGCCAAAATAATACAGAAATAGATGGAAAAGAGGTTTTTAGGTTATATGATACATATGGTTTACCTCTTGATTTTGCCTTAGAATTGGCTAATGAAAAAGGCTTAAAAATTGACAAAGCAGGTTTTCAAGAAGAACTAAATAAACAAAAGATTCAGGCCAGAATCTCATGGAAAGAAAGCAAAACCCATACTTTAAAAGAAGATTTACCTCAAGATATACCAAAATCTATTTTCATAGGTTATGAAACACTTCGATCCTTTGATAGCAAGATTTTATATATTTTTGATAAAAATTACAAGAGAGTAAAGAGTCTGAAGAAAGATGAAGAAGCCTGGTTAGTCTTAGACAAAACTCCTTTTTATGGTGAAACCGGGGGTCAGGTAGGTGATCATGGTGTAATTGCAGGAAAAGAAGGTTCTGCAATTGTTACGGATACTCAAAGAGCAGGAAAGAAGGGAATTATCCATCATATCAAGGTCGAAACAGGAGAGTTTAAAGAGAACGATATAGTTTCGGCCCATGTTGATAAAGAAAGTCGCAGGTTTACAGCGACGAATCATTCTGCAACTCACCTGCTTCAAGCAGCACTTCGCGATATACTTGGAAGTCACGTTAAACAATCTGGCTCTTTAGTATCACAAGATAGGTTACGATTTGATTTCACTCATTTCTCTCCTTTGAATAGATCACAATTGAAACGAGTTGAAGCATTAGTAAATCATGCAATTCAACAAAATTTACCAGTATCAGCACAATGGACAAGCTATGAAGAAGCATTAGCTCAGGATGCTGTAGCACTCTTTGGAGAAAAGTATGAGGACGAGGTACGAATGATAACCATTGAAAATATTAGTCGTGAACTGTGTGGCGGGACTCATGTGAATAGGACTGGGGATATAGGTCTATTTCTTATTCTAAGCGAAAGCAGTGTAGCAGCCGGAATTAGAAGAATAGAGGCTGTGACTGCAAAAGCAGCTATTGACCTCGTTCAAGAAAAAGAAGAAACGTTGGTAGAGCTGCAAGAATTATTAAAAACAGATGAAAAAAGCCTCTTCCCTGTTGTTGAAAAACTGCTGAATGCTAACAAAAAACTGCAAAAGGAAATAGAAAACCTCAAGCTGAAGCTTGCCAGCTCTGAAGTAAAAAAAGATGAAGCTGATGAAAGGCAGATTTTAGGTATAACAGTGGTAAGCAAATTAGTGGAAAATTTGGACCCCCCATCCATGAGAAGCCTTTCTGACAATATTCGTGATAGAATCAAATCGGGTATTATTATCCTTGGTTCACAACAAAACAGCAAAGCGAATTTAATTGTTTCTGTTACAAAAGACTTGATAAATAGAATAAAAGCTGATATAATAATAAAAGAATTAGCCAAAATTATTGACGGACACGGCGGAGGCAAGGCTACCATGGCTCAAGCTGGAGGCCCAAGGGTGGAGAGTTTAGAGAAAGCGCTTGAAGAAAGTTTTAATATTATAGAAAAACAGTTAAAGAAATCAACTTAAAAGCCTTAAAGTTGATTATGATAAAAAAAGCATTATTATTTCTGGTCGAATTAACAATAATATCCATTTCTTTAGAAGCACAAATTTATTATTATAAAGATAGCAATAAGAACACCCTCGTTTTTACCAATGTACCTACCACAAGCAAAGCAGCAATCCTTAAAAGAGATTCTTTTAAAATAGAAGCAAATATCGCCCGCCAGCTCTTTAATAAGCAGTATGGTCCACTGCTGACGCAGCTCTGCGATCAATATAGCATAGATAAAAAATTAGTAGAAGCAATTGTCGAAGTAGAATCCAATTTTAATCCCTATGCCGTCTCCCGCAAAGGCGCTCGAGGCCTTATGCAGCTCATGCCCGATACTGCTCGAATCTATGGAGTAAAGGACATATTCAATGTTAGGCAAAACTTAACAGGAGGAATTCAGCATTTAAAATATCTCTTTAAAAACTATAATAACCTCGATTTAATCCTTGCCGCTTATAATGCTGGAGGAGAAGCAGTCAAAAAATATGGAGGAATTCCACCCTATCGCGAAACCAGAAATTACGTTAGAAAAGTGAAGCAGCTTTATTTTGGCACTCGATTAGCATCTTTACCTCCCTACGGAAGCCAAAACGCATATAGTAAAACTTCTTCAGCAGCAAAAACTTTCTACAAATATACCGATAGCAATGGAAACACCTATTTCTCCACCACGCCACCATCAAAAAAATCCTACAAAATAATCAAATCACCAAAGTGAATAGCAAAAAAAAGATTTAAACTCTTTGGTATCTAAGTTAATTTTGAAAATTAGAAAATTATCCTCTTGGTTCCTTAAACAGAGAGCTCAATCAAATAAACTCTCTTCTTGACTAACTATATTATGAATGCTATAAATACTTAGCTAAGCATCACTTATCTATGAATAGAACATAATAAAGGAGGAAATAATGATCGCAATTGTTATATTCTTAGCTGTCATAGGAATTTTAGTCATTTGGTTTATTGCTGCCTATAATGGCTTGGTTAGGCTAAGAAATCAGGTTAAGAATGCCTGGCACCAGATTGATGTTCAGCTTAAAAGGCGATATGACCTTATCCCCAACTTAGTGGAAGTTGTGAAAGATTATATGAGCTATGAACAGGAAACGCTGGAGAAAGTCATAAAAGCAAGAAATGTAGCAATTAATGCTCAAGGTGCAAAAGAACAAGCTGAAGCAGAAAACATGTTGTCTGGTACGCTCAAATCTCTTTTCGCAGTTGTTGAAAGATACCCCGAATTAAAAGCCAATCAAAATGTTCAAAGCTTACAAGAAGAGCTAACCGCAACCGAGAACAAAATCTCCTTCGCCCGCCAGTTTTATAATGACATTGTGTATAAGTATAATACTCGAACCGAAGTAATTCCTACAAATATTATCGCCGGTATGTTTAACTTCAAGCCTGATGAATTCTTCGAAGTAGAAGAAGAAGGTCGCGAACCAGTAAAAGTGGATTTAAGATAAGCCATGGAAAAGAAAATTTGCCCTAAATGCGGCTATGAAAACAAACCTGATGCTCTTTATTGCAATCTCTGTCAGTATATTTTTAATCCCAAAAAAACAAATCCGCGATTACAGCATAAAATTCAAAAGCGTACCGACTTCTACCAGGAGTTGGGTTCCAACAAGAGAAAATCATTCTTCCTTATGTTTTGCTCTATCATACTCCTTATAGTAGCTGGCTATCTTGTTGGCGCAGCTTATGGGAATCCGTATTATGGGCTTATTTTAGCTGTAATAATAGCTGCTATCATGACGCTTATCGCTTATTATGCTGGAGCTAAAATGATGCTGGGTTTTAGCAGTGCTAAACCGGTGACTCATGACACTCATCCCCAGTTGTTCAATGTAGTGGAAGAAATGAAAATTGCAGCCGGGCTTCCAAAAATGCCTGAAGTCTATATTATTAACGACACTGCACCTAATGCCTTTGCCACTGGAAGAGACCCTGAACACTCTTATGTAGCAGTCACTAAAGGATTATTAGAAAAGCTCAATCGTGATGAATTGCAGGGTGTTATTGCGCATGAGATAAGCCACATACGAAATTATGATATCCGTTTTAGCATGATTGCAGGGATTCTTTTAGGTACGGTAGTTCTCATTAGCGATTTCTTTCTAAGAAGTTTTCGATTTAGAGGAAGCAGCCGGAGCAGAAGCCGTAAAAGCAGCGGAGGAGGAGGGGTCATTGTATTAATTGCTTTAATATTTGCCATTTTATCTCCTATTTTTGCCAAAATGTTGCAAATGGCAATATCACGTAAAAGAGAATTCTTGGCCGATGCTTCTGCCGTGGAGCTCACTCGTAATCCTTCAGGATTGGCAAATGCCTTGAGAAAGATTGCTGCTGACCGTGAGCCTCTGGAAGTAGCAAATCGAGCAACGCAGCACCTCTATATTATTAATCCAGTTAAAAACATCAGTATGAAAGCAAAATCGCTCTTTTCAACCCACCCTCCCACTGAAGCTCGCATCAGAATACTCGAAGCTATGATGTAACATCAATTTCTTACTTTTTGTAGGGATAATGATTACTATAAAAAACTTATCTAAGAGCTTCGGAGAAATTGAGGCCCTTAAAAATATTAGTTTTAACATTGAGGAAGGGGAAATATTTGGTTTATTAGGACCTAATGGGGCGGGAAAAACTACAGCTCTTAACATTATTGCCACTATTCTTGAGCCATCCGCTGGAGAGGTATTAGTAGAAGGTTTAGATGTTCGAAAACGTAAGGATAAAATCAGATCCTTAATTGGCGTTGTTCCTCAAGAAGTCTCCATTTATCATCAGCTAACAGCTGAGGAAAATTTATATCTTTTTGGCAGACTCTTTGGCCTTCGAGGAAATAAATTGAAGCAAAAAGTAAGATGGGGATTAAGCTTGGCCGCACTGGGAAATAGAGCTCATGATATGGTTGAGACCTACTCAGGTGGGATGAAACGGCGAATTAACATAGCGTGTTCATTAATTTATGAGCCAAAAATTTTACTTTTAGATGAACCCACTGTTGGCATAGATCCGCAATCGAGGCATTTAATCTACGAGCTTATATATGATTTAAACAAAAAAGGAATTGCTATTCTGCTATCTACTCATTATATTGAAGAAGCAGAAAAACTCTGCCATAGAGTAGCTATAATAGACGAAGGGAGCTTAATTGCTCTGGACACACCCGAAAAGCTAATATCTATGGTTGGCAAACACGACCTTATCGAATTAGAAGCCGAGAAATTCCCCGATGATATAGAAGACATAGTACAGGGAAATTTTCCAAATTCAAAACCAATGTTAAGAGAAAAAAAGCTTTCTATGACTGTAGAAGACAGTAATAGACAGCTTCCCACAATAATAAAAACACTAATTTCCGAAAAAATATCAATTATATCAGCCCGAATAAGAAAAGCTAATTTAGAATCAGTTTTTCTTCACCTAACTGGAAAGGAGCTCCGAGAATGAGCGCTATTTTCTTAGCATTAAAGGACCTAAAGATTTTTTTTCGGGACAAATGGGCTCTCTTCTACAGTTTTCTCCTTCCCATTGTCCTGGTTACTATCATGTGTCTTACCTTTGGTCCCCAGGGTGAAGAGAAGGGGATGAGCGAACAGATTATGCCCGTAGTAGATTCAGATAAATCTTTAGAATCCCAAAAGCTCTTAAATGAGCTCAAAAAATCGGAAGGTATTAAGGTTGAGATATTACCAAAACAGAAAGCAATTGAGCAAGTAAAAAAAGGCAGAAGGACTTTAGCTCTTGTCATTTGCAAAGGCTTTGGTGCAGAGATACAAAAAGAAAGCAAACAACAAAAGCTGGAAATCTATTATGATCCTGCTAAAAATATAGAAAAATCAATTCTCCAAGGTCTACTTTCAAAGTCTCTATGGAGTTCTTTTGGTAATGGTTTTGTCCAATATTTTGCTAAAGATGCAATAAACGAAATGGAAATGCCGGAGCCCGATAGGCAACAAGCTTTGCAAGGATTATCACTATATATGGAAAAAAAGGGTGTAAGTAAAAAAGACCTCCTCCAGGATTCCCCGTTAAGCATTAAAGAGATTTCGGTAGTAGGCGAAAAATCAGATAATCCTTATATTGCTCAAGGAGTAGCTGGTACTGCAGTTATGATGCTTCTCTTTAGTGTTTTCTTCGCAGGCGCAAGTCTTCTTCAAGAACGGGAAGGAGGCTCTTTAAGAAGGCTGCTCCTCTCACCAGTACCGAGGAGGAATATTTTACTGAGCAAATATTTTTCCACCTATATTGCCGCTCTTATACAAGTAATAGTAATCTTCCTTTTTGGGTATTTTGTTTTTAAATTGAATATTTTCAAGAATCTTCCTGCTCTAATAGTTATGGCATTGGTCACCATCGCTTCAGCCACCAGTTTGGGTATGTTCATGGCAACATTATGCAAATCCTACCGACAAGTCCAAGGACTAACTACTCTGATTGTACTGACAATGTCCGCACTGGGAGGAAGCTGGTTTCCATTAATAATCATGCCTCGATGGCTTCGAATTGTTGGTCACTTTACGTTCAATGCCTGGGCGATGGATGGATTTCAGGATATATTATGGAGAGGTCTGGGTATTAAGAGTATATTACCTGAAATAGGAGTTCTTGCTTCAGCTGCCTTGATTACTACCATACTTTCCATTATAATATTTGAGCGCAGGCTTAAAAGTGACTTTTTATATCTTTCTGGATAAGATTAGCTGCTAATTAAGCTTATTTCAAAACGCTTCATTGGCAAAAAGATACCTTTTTTGTTATATAATATTAATGCAGTGATTTATATCACATTTATCAATAACATTCTTTAAATATGAGGAGCTAATTATGGCTAAAAAAAATCTACTTCATATCCCTATAAGCCGCCGTTCTTTTTTAGAAAAGGGGCTTAAGGGAGGGGCCTTGCTTGCAGCAACCCCAAGCATAATGAGCAATCTCTTTTTGATGAGGGGGGAAGCTGCAGTTGCTGACATTGCTTCAGCTACTCTTTCAAAAGAAGAGATTGAGAAGCTGCTGAAAATCGCTCTTGCTAAAGGAGGAGATTTCTCTGAAGTATATATTGAAAATCGTCAATCCACAAACATCAATATGGAAGAAGAAAAGATAAAGAGCGTTCATTATGGTATCTCCCAGGGTGTTGGTATTCGAGTAATCAAAGGCAATAAAACCGGTTATACCTATTCCGATGATTTTACCTTCAGCAAGCTGGAAGAAGCGGCACAAGTAGCTGCATATGTAGCAGCCGGAGAAATGAAAGGAGAAAAACCAATCAATATCAGTAAAAAGAAGATGCCAGCTTTTGTGACGGTGAAAATCCCATTGGAAACTATAGTGGAAGACAAAAAACTTGATTTAGTGAAAAAAGCTGATGCTGCTGCACGATCATATGACAAAAGAATTATACAAACCTATGTACAATACTATGATGAAATCAGGGAACGTGTTATTGCTAATTCCGAAGGCTTATGGGTAGAAAATAAACTACCGCTTCTCTGGTTTGTCGTACAAGCCCTTTCCTCTCACGAAGGAAAATCACATATGGGTCGTAAACGCCTCAGTGAGCACAGTGGTTTTGAATTTTTCCAGAAATATAATGTAGAAGATGCAGCTCAAGAAGCAGCTAGAGAGGCTATAGCTATGTTAGCTGCAAAAGAAGCACCGGCGGGCGAAATGCCGGTAGTAATTGCCAACGCCTGGGGAGGAGTGTTAGTTCATGAGGCAGTAGGACATGGTATGGAAGCTGATGGAGTATATCGTAAATCAACCATTTACGCTGATAAAATAGGCGAAAAGGTAGCTGCTCCATTAGTGACTCTCATAGATGATGGCACCATGCCTAATTATCGTGGTACAACTGATTTTGATGATGAAGGAACGCCGGGTAACCGAACTGTATTGGTTGAAAAAGGTGTTCTTAAAGGTTATATGCATGATCTCCTCTCTGCAAAACTTCTCAATATGGAGCCCACAGGCAATGGGCGAAGAGAATCCTTCCGTTATTATCCAATACCGAGAATGACCAATACTTTTATGGACAATGGACCTCATGCACCAGAAGAAATTATTGCATCCACCAAGAAAGGTATATTCGTTCAAAGCCTTTCAGGCGGTTCAGTAAATCCTGCAACTGGCCAGTTCAATTTCGACGTAAGAGAGGCCTATACGATAGAAGACGGAAAGAAAACGTATCCAGTACGAGATGCCACTCTCATTGGCCGTGGTTTCGAAGTAATCCAAAATATTGATATGGTAGGTAATGACCTTGGTTTTGGAGTAGGAATCTGTGGTAAGGGACAATCTTGTGAGGTATCCGCTGGTCAACCTACTATCCGAATTGCTCGTAATATAAAAGTAGGTGGCACAAAAGCATAAACAAAACATAATCTCTATGAAAAACATAAATTTGTGTAGAGTTTAAAGAGAAGGAGATTTTAAATGGATTATAAAGATTTAGCTTTCAGCTTGGTAAAACAATGCCAAAAAAAGGGAGCAAGTGAAGCTGAAGCGTATTTAGAGGAAGGGCGTACTTTGGAAATAGAAGTACGTAATGGCGATATTGAGTCAATGAAACAAGCTGGTTTGAAAGGAGTAGGATTACGTGTTTTTGTTGAAGGAAAAATGGCTTTTGCTGAAAGTTCCAATTTTACTGAAGAAGCGTTAGCAGATGTTGTCGATAAAGCTATCGCTCTTGCCAAGCAAACCAGTTTTGATGAATTTAATCAGCTCCCTTCCTCCAGCAAAGCTATTACTACGCTTAATATTTACGATCCGAAATTAGCTACTATACCATTAGATAAAAAGATATCCCTGGCAAAAGAAGTTGAAAATCTTGCTTTAAAAAAACATGAACTTATAAAACGATCTTATGGGGCTGGATACAGCGATGCTGAAGTAACAGTATATATTGTTAATTCCAAAGGAGTTTCAGCAAACTATAAAAAGAGCTTTTGCAACCTTGGGGTGGGCGTAATAGCAGCAGATAAGAATATGATGCAGCCCGGATTCTACTATTCTTCTGCCTGCTATTTCGACGATCTAAAAAAATCTGAAGAAATCGCCTCCAAAGCATCATACTTTGCTGTAAAGCTTTTTGGAGGAAAGCCGGTTAAATCACAGGAGGTTCCAGTAGTTTTTCATCCCCGTGCTGGGCGTTCCTTGCTTTTCGGATTGATGAGAGCAATAAATGGTGAGCAAGTTTATCAAAAAGCATCCTTTTTAGCTGATTATTTAAACAAACAAATAGCTTCAGAACTGATCACTATCATTGACGATGGAACCATGGATAAAGGAGTTGGAAGCCAACCAATAGATGATGAAGGAGTAGCAACTCGCAAGAAAACAATAGTAGATAAAGGTATTTTGAAAATGTTCATTTATAATACTTACTCGGCAGCTAAATCTGGAACTGTATCTACTGGTAATGCAAGACGAGGTGATTATAGGAGTATCCCACAGATAGGTCATACAAACTTCTATATGGAAAATGGAAAGACGGACCCTGCAGAAATAATAAAAGAGGTTGATAATGGTCTTTATTTAATGGCGACTCAAGGTGGCGGTGTGAATCCGGTAAATGGTAATTTTTCTACTGGTGCATCAGGTCTTTGGATAACTAAGGGTAAAACAACAAATCCGGTAGCAAATATAACGCTGGCGGGAAATATTTTCGACATGTTAAAAGGAGTAGATGTTTTTGGTAATGACCTTGAACTGAGCTCAACTATTGCTTGCCCAACTTTTCGAGTTAAAAAAATGACTATAGGAGGTATTTAATACTACTATCTAAGTAAATTTTTGCAGCCTTCTAAATAAATATTTTAGCTTTAATTAAGCAAATAGTACTAATTTTGAGGGGAAATGGCATATGGATTTTCCCCTTTGAAATGCTTTTATAAACAATTTGCATACTAATTGCTTTATCCAAAGACAATAAAAATATGTCAAAATGTAGCTAACTCTTTGATATGAGGTGTGCTCTTTTTTGAGTTATTCATCTGTATTTCTTAATTTATTTAGCTAACTATACCAATAATTCCATACCATAAAAGTAATCAATAAGAAGCTATTACTTAAACTACAAAATAGCTCAAAAATTCTATCTATATAGATAATTAAGTACAAAATACCGATTTAAATTCACCATAACTTAAAAATCTTATTGTCTTTATTTCGAATAAATGCTAATATTTTTTATAATGAATAGGATTTTAGCCCTTGATCTTGGAGATAAAAGAATAGGAGTAGCTGTCAGTGATACAACAGCTACTATTGCACAACCCATTGGTTTTATAGAAAGAAAAAATCAACAGGAGGTAATAAATTCAATTAAGCACTATGTCAATTCCTATAAAATTGAAAAAATCGTTATCGGTTTTCCAAGAAGCCTAAATGGTTCAATTGGCCCACGAGCACAATTAGTATTGGAATTTTCTGAGAAAATCAAAGGAGAAGTAAAAAAAGATATAGTTTTATGGGATGAACGATTTACCACTGTTGTAGCTGAAAAGACTCTTATTAAAGGTAATGTAAAAAGGAAAAAAAGAAAGCTTTTGGTTGATAAAGTAGCAGCAACTCTTATATTACAAAGCTACCTGGATTACTTGGCAGAGAGTTATAAAAATAAACCAAAAAAGACGGAAGTTAAGCAATGAAAAAATTATCTGTTGTTTTATTTATAGCACTTCTTTCTATCAGGCTCGCAGCTTCTCTAAGCAATTTAGTTCTCACCCACCCTTTCTCTGGTTTTAATGAAGAAGGTAAATTTGTTTATATTGAACCGGGCAAAAACCTCACTCAAATCAGCCAGCGGCTTTATGATGAAGAAGTTATATCTAATAGATGGTTTTTTAAAGCCATAATTAGACTCTCGGGAAAAGCAAATAGCATAATGGCAGGCGAATACTACTTCCATCAGGGCTCTTCTTTATTAACAATATATAATAAGCTAATCAAAGGTGAAGTTTACCTTCATAAGCTGCTTATACCAGAAGGTGCTGATTTAATGGATATTGCCGAAATTTTTCAGGATAATAGCATTTGTTCCAAAGATGAACTTTTTATTTTAGCTTCTAATGTAGAACAGATAACTGATATTGCACCAACTGCAAAGGACTTGGAAGGATTTCTATTTCCTGATACGTATTATTATACCAGGGGTGCAAAAGCTTCAGATATTTTTAAAATGATAACTGAGAAATTTTATGAAGTTTTCAATTCTTTGATAAAAAATTCGAATAGTGAGCATAATCTTGAAATTTTAATATTAGCCTCACTAATTGAAAAAGAAACATCTATAGCTGATGAGAAGCCACTTATTGCCTCAGTATTTTTTAATAGATTAAAGAAAAACATCCCTTTACAATGTGATCCAACAATCATTTACGCTCTGAAAAGAGAAAATAACTTTGATGGGAATTTGAAACGTATCCATTTAAAGCTTAATTCACCATACAATACTTATATCCATCTAGGACTTCCACCAGGACCTATATGCAATCCAGGATTTCAATCCATTCAAGCTGCACTCAATCCATCGAAGACCGATTATCTTTATTTTGTTTCTAAAAATGATGGCGCCCACTATTTCTCTCGATCACTTAGAGAGCACAATCAAGCAGTAGCAAAATATCAGAAATTATATTGGAAACACAAATGGCAAAAACAAGGAGAATAAATTAGATAATCTGATTTGATCTAATTGAGGAAAAAAATGGAAGAAAAAAAACATCTCGAAGATATCGAATCTAACAAGCTTGATTTTAAGAAATATGGTTTAATGCATCCAGAAAAAAGCCGATTTATTTTTGAACAAGCGATGTGGATCAAAAGTATCGATAGCATTTCCCGTCCAGAGTACTATTCCAGAATTCTATTTCCTTCAGCTGACCATTTAACAAAAGATTATTTTCAAGAAGTTAAAATTATAAATAATATATTATTACGCATTACGACACTTTGTATATTAATTTTAGGTGAAGATAAGTGGAACATTTCCCGCTTTGCTCAATATATAGAAAATAATCTTAAAAGCCGCTCTGCCATCCCCGAATTATCCCCCGAAGAACGTTCCAGTTATATCTTCCAAAAAGATTACATTTCACTTTTTGACACGCTTGTCGAAATTAGATGTATCTCTCTTGATTTTCTTAATATGAAAAAGGTTTCTAATACAACTTTTAATAGTTTATGTAAAATTATTTCACGAGAGATAAACAAAAATAAATCGCTTCGAGCTCTAAAAGACATAAATTTCAATCCTCCTTACGATAAGGTAACTAATGAAAGAATTACATTAATCGTTAAAGATATTCATCCACAAAGCCTTCGGGTAGATGTGGCAAAAATATTTTTAGAGCTCTTCCGACTTCTCCATTATTTGGATTTTATAATCCTTAGCGAAAATAGCATTGATTTGCTAAAACGTTCTTTACCGCTTTTTTCTCTCTTTCGACTTGAGATTGATATCCTCTTCAATTTTCTCAATGCACGGTTTATAGAAAAAGAATGTGAGCTTCCAGAGCTCGCTGAAGCAATCGACAACTTTCTATTCGCTTCGAAGCTTGAGTTAAAAAAGGTTTATGAAAATGAGCTCATTAATGCATCAAAATTTGACCAAATTGAAGAGCTTTATACACGGGTCGATAACTCTAAAGGTATATTAACTAACCACTTAAAGCAGTGGATAGTCATTATTACTCAGAGCTTTAAAAGCGAACTTGAGGGAGATGAGATATTTACGGATTTCCGTACAAGAACTCAGCAATCTCTCAGATTAAGAAGAGGTCTTTGGTTGCTGATGCGTTATAACGATCTTTTTGAACAAAAAAAGACTATGGAAGCTTATCAAGCTCTCAAAAAACAAATAAGTAAATTTGAAAGAAGCTCGATACGCTACTTAATGTATAGAGATTTGAAAGATTTTAAAATGCTGGTGCAAAATTTTGAAAATGCAGAAAATTTAAAGCATCTATTAGTTGCTGCTCACAAATTCTCTACGTATATTTCTATACTTTTTCAACAAATAGGCCGAAGAGCTTCACTATCTGGCCATCCTTTTAAACCTGATAAGTCAGAATAGCAATCTATTTCTATCCATAACAAGAGTCTTCTTTTTCAAATTATTTAAACATTCACTCACCATCAACTGGTAATTTTCCCAACTCTCTTTAATTATTATTTATATTACAGCTAAATATTTTTCCAGGCTCTTTAAAGAAAGAACATATTTAATAAAGTTCATAAAAATTGTAATTAAATTAGATAGTAGTGTAAAATTTAATAATAATATAAAAGTTGCGGCAAAAAAGTATTATTTATAGAAGTAAGTTATATTAAGAAGAAAGGTAAAAATGTAGTATGGAAAAAAAGATTTTATGCTGATTTATATAAAAAGGTAAATAGTGATGAGGTTTAATATACTAATCTGGTCTTTCTTTAAGATTTAATATCAATTTCAGACGACGGCCATTACGTTGGACAATCAGTGTAAGCTTATCCCCTACCCTGCGACTCAATAATAACAGTCTAACATCAGTCACACTTTTAAGCGACTTTCCGTCTACTTCAAGCAGTATATCTCCTTTTTGCAGACCTGCTTGCCATGCGGGACTACGCCTTTCAACATAGACTATGATAAAGCCTTCTGCTTCTTTCAATCCAAGTGATCGAGCGTAGAGAGGAGTCATTTCCTGAAGCTGGAATCCAAACCATACCGGCCTTACGCGTCCGTATTGGATCACTTCCTTTAATACATTCCTGCATTTATTAATGGGGATGGCAAAACCTATGCCCAATGAACCGCCGCTTTTGGTAACTATAAAAGTATTGATTCCGATTACTTTACCCTCGGCATTAACCAACGGTCCTCCAGAATTACCCGGATTAATGGCCGCATCAGTTTGAATCATATTCTGGTAGATTTGTTCCTGCTCACCCGCAGGGCTGAAAGAGCGGTTAAAAGCGCTAATGACACCAACTGTTACTGTAGGTTGAGGATCTTTAAGCACATTACCGAAGGGATTGCCTATAGCTATAGCCCATTCGCCAATAATCAAATCATCCGAATCGCCCAGCTCTGCATAAGGAAGATTTTTCCCTGCAATCTTAAGCACAGCTATATCAGTATAACGATCGGCTCCTAACAACTCTCCCTCGAATTGTCGCCCATCGCTTAAGGTTAGAAAAAATTCTTCTCCATCTTCTATAACATGATGGTTAGTAAGAACATATCCCTGGCGATTAACAATTACCCCGGAACCAAGCCGTGGAATCGTTTGCCTGAATTTCCTCGAGGGGAAAAGATCACGGAAAAAGGAATCAAAAAAATCATCATAAAAAGGACTTACTTCCCTATAGGTTCTGGTGATTGTTGCGCCAACACTTACTACCGCTGGTCCAGCTTTCTGTGCTGCAATAACAATGGCATTACGCCGGGAAGAGCTTATCTCATCTGCCTTCTGGATCTGTTCATTTGCGGGCAAAAATGCGGAGCTCACTAATTCTTTGGTTTGCTGTTTTTCATTATTATGAGATGATTTTAACAGAAACCATCCAGCTATAACAAAACCCAGTACCATTCCAATGAATATTAGAAAGAAAGATAAAAAAGTAAGCTTTTTAATATAGTTTTCTTTCATTGTTTTATCCATGTTCCACAATTTCGATCGTTTTTAAACACCATATCTAATCATATTATATCTAATCCATTTTAAAAAAAATATTTGGAATAACTCTCCCCTGGCCTATTTTATTGCTTCTCGTTAAGCTATGAAAAATTATTTTTTTTGCTTTTTTAATTGCTTCTTTCAAAACTAATCCCTGAGAAAGCAAGGTGGCTAAAGCAGCAGAGAAATGGCATCCCAATCCATGAGCTTCGATACCCTCTATTCTTTCCCCTTCAAAAAAAGTGAACTCTCTACTATCATAAAGAAGATCAGTTGGTTTTTCTTCCAAATGTCCACCGGTTATCAAAACATGAGCCGTTCCTAAATCGAACAGAACCTTTGCCGCCTCTTTCATTTGCTCTACATTTTTAACATCCATTCCTGAGAGAGCAGAGGCCTCCATCAAATTTGGTGTTATGACCTCAGCTAATGGAATAAGGCGTTTTTTTAGGATATTTACTCCTTTTTCTTCCAGCAGCGGGTAGCCTGAGCTTGAAATGATGACTGGGTCAATTACTAAAGGTCGAAGAGAATGTGCTGATATAATATCTGATATTATCTCCACATTTTCCTTTGTGCCCAGCATGCCGGTCTTTAACGCATCTATTGTTATGTCATCTAACAACGTCTCAAGTTGAAGCTCTAAAGCATCTGCTGACGCCGTATAAGTACCTCTCACTTCTCGGGTATTTTGGTATGTTATAGCGGTGATAGCCGCTATTCCATAAGAGCCAAGTGAAGAAATAGTTTTTATATCAGCGAGAATTCCCGCTCCTCCGCTGGGATCAAACCCGGCTATTGTCAATACCGTACTTTTTATTATTTTATTTACCAATTTTTAGCACTTTTATTCTGTTATTTTGAGCTACTTTATTTGCCGGAAAATGTTTCTCAATTCCTTTATTCCTATTCCCATGAGTAAGAAGCCAATACCGGATATAGCTCCACGGACGTAGAAATTGTCGAAAATATATTTTATGGTGGGGAAATGGTAGCGAAATACATTTTGCTGCCAGAACTGAAACCATGGTGCGATTACGAGAAAAAACCCACCATCAATACAATAGGCAATATATAAGATAATAAGAAAAACTTTAAGCCAGTATTTAAAATCAATAGATTTTACTTTGAATTTCACCTGAAAATAGTACCATAGAAAAAAAACTATTTCAAGATTGTCAATAGTAACGATTCATCATCTCTTTTCTGCTTGACAATGTTTCTCTGGCAATATTAAAATCATTTCACAATGATATGTGGATATTTACCTGAACTAACTTATTCATTACTATAGATTAAATGGAAAAAAAACGAATTTGTATTGTTACCTCCGATGCACCCTTTGTACATGGTGGACATATTATAATAGCTGAAACACTTGCCAAAAAGTTAGAAGAACATGGTTATCTCTCTTATCTTATTCTAACTCCTTCGAACCGTTTTGGCCATCAATTTTCCGCTTATCTGGCCAATCGCCTAACTGATGTAGGTATGACTGCAGATGGCTATAAAATAGACCAGGTTATTTCATTTCGCTATCCCAGCTATACGGTAAAACATCCGCACCATGTCTGCTGGATTAATCATCGTATGCGAGAGTATTATGATTTGTGGCCGCAATTATGCTCTCGTATTAGCCGGAAAAACAAAATCAAGGAAAGTATCCGCCGATTTCTCATTCACCGCATGGATAATTACCTGCTTAAGCACAATGTAACAAAGGTTTATGCCCAATCCGAAACAGTTAATCAGCGCCTGCTTACCTGGGGGAAAATACCATCAGAAGTACTCTACCCTCCCCCACCGGAGCATCCTTATCGAGTTGACGGTTATGATAATTTTATCTTCAGCGTATCACGATTACACCCTTTAAAGAGAGTGGACCTTTTGATTGAAGCATTTTCCTTTACAAAAAACAAATCTTTGCAATGCTATATAGCGGGAGAAGGATATCAAAGAAAAGAGCTGTTATCCCTTATCAAGCAGAAAAAATTAGAGAACAGAATTAAATTATTAGGCGCTATTACAGATCAAGAACTCGTAAATTATTATGCTCGCTGTAAAGCAGTTTTTTTTGCTCCACTCCAGGAGGACTATGGTTTTGTAACATTAGAGGCTTTCAGGTCACATAAAACAGTGATTACCTGTAAAGATAGTGGTGGCCCTTCAGAGCTGGTTAAAAATGGAGAAACTGGCTTCATCCTCGAGCCAGAACCTGAAAAAATTGCACATGAACTGGATAAATTAGCTGATGATGCATCACTGGCTGAAAAACTTGGCGCACAAGCTTATCACTTCAGCCTCTCTTTCACCTGGGAAAAAGCAATTAAAAAATTAATTATCATATAAGAACTGCATTTTAATTCATTCTATTTCCATTATTTTGAAAATGATTGACTTGGAAACTCTTAAAACACAATTTAAGCAATTCAGCTTACCTCATATAGGGTATATGTTCTTAGATCTCTATAATTATTTCGGACCTCAAGCATGGTGGCCAGCAGAAAGCTCATTCGAAGTCTGTATAGGAGCTATACTGACACAGAATACTACCTGGCAAAATGTAGAAAAAGTAATAACTAACTTAAAACATCAGGAGCTCTTATCTGCAGAAAAGCTTTTTAATATGGACGAAGGAAAACTGGCAGAGTATATACGTTCGTCCGGTTATTACAAACAAAAATCTAAAACACTAAAAAATTTCCTCACATTTCTTTTCACCCACTATGATGCTAATCTGAAAAAAATGTTTAGCCAGGATGGAACAATACTTAGAAAACAACTGCTTAATATAAAAGGCATAGGTCAAGAAACAGCAGACTCTATACTTCTATATGCCGGAAGCAAACTCATCTTCGTAGTGGATGCTTATACCAAACGTATTTCAATCAGGCACAACTTAGTAAACCATAAAACAGATTATCAGGAAATCCAGGAGCTTTTTAGCAAAAACCTCCCTCCTGATGTTAATTTGTTTAATGAATATCACGCTCTTATGGTTCGGGTAGGAAAAACTTATTGCTCAAATAAAGAGCCAAAATGTCGAAGTTGCCCACTTTTAAAATATCTATAAAAATTTTTTTAATAAATAATTGTATGCTATAATACTGCTTTATGATTAGCGGAATGTTATAGTGCCACTAAATTGAAGACATGTTGAATTAAATAAATGTAATGAGAAGTATAGCGCTATCGAACAAACTAATTTTCATTTCTATCCTTGCTTTTCCTATCCTCTTTTTATGTACATTTGTTTCAATCTCTAATGCATCCGATCATAACTATACAATAATCAGAGTAGAAAGTAGCAAAAATATTGTAATTGACGGCCAATTAGATGAACACGTTTGGCAAACGATCGACGCAATAACAGATTTTACCCAGATGGAACCATTCGAAGGAACTCCCATTAGCGAACGCACAGAGGCCTACGTTTTTTATGATGATGAATATATTTACTTCGGTTTTAAATGCTATGATTCTGAGCCAGAAAAGATCATTGCTCGTGTTGACAGGCGAGATGCACGAACAAACTCCGATGAAGTAGTAATCCTGATAGACACCTATCACGATTTGCGCAATGGATTCCTTTTCAGCGTTAATGCTGCCGGCATTCAATCGGATGCCAGTATTTCTGAAAGCAGTCGCGGCGAAGGCAGAAGGAGGAGGGGTTGGGAAATAGAAATACTTGACCTTAATTGGAATGGCATCTGGAGAAGTGCGACAAAAATATTTTCTAATGGATGGATAGCAGAGATAGCCATTCCCTTTAAATCACTTCGTTTTACTCCTGAAGATATACAAACCTGGGGTTTCAACCTGCAAAGGAATATAGCAAGGAAGAACGAAGCGGCCAATTGGTACCCGGTAAAACGTTTTGATAGGATAATGAAACCGTCAAAGGCTGGTCAACTCGTGGGATTAGAAAATATTAAACCAGGTAGAAATTTGCAGTTCATTCCTTTTACCGTTGCTAAAGGACAGAAAAGCTCTCTGGAGGAGGTAAAAGACACACTGTTCAGCCCATCATTAGGTCTTAATATAAAATACGGCATCACAGCTAACCTCACTACTGATATCGCAATTAATCCCGATTTCGGCCAAACAGAAGTTGATGAAGAAAATGTTCGCCTTTCAAAATATGAAATTTTCTATCCGGAAAAAAGAGAATTCTTTATGGAGGGTGCAGATATTTTTAACACTCCTCTTCAGCTTTTTTTCTCTCGACGCATAGGTCGCATGTTTCCCGACTACAGCGAGCACAACATTTTCTTCGGAGGCAAAATTACAGGTAAATTAGGTAAGAACCGCATAGGGATTATAGAATCTTTATGCAGAGAAACCTCATATTACAATCCTGATGATGAAGTAGCTTACGATATTGCTCAAACTAATTTTTTCGTATTTCGTATGCAAAGAGATATCTTAAAAAAATCGAGCATTGGCTTTATTACTGTTAACCGCGATCAGAATATAGACGATGAGTACTGGCCACAGCGTGTTCACGGTATTGATTTAAATCTTGCTCTTGGTAATCATCTGCTAATGTTTTCTCAGTTTGCTTTTAGTTCCAATGTTGAAGAAGGTAAACCGATAGAGAATTCTGCTTTTATATCCGGTCTTTCTTATAATTCGAATGTCTTAGACTTCTCTATAGGAGCAAGAAATATTGGTGAGTATTTTGATGTTAGCCAGGTGGGCTATTTCCCCCGTACTGACAGATTAGGGGGGGATATTTCTTTGGCTTATAAACCATATATTTATCGGCTTGGAATTCGTCAACTCACTTTCCGAACAGAAACAAGCTATTATGATAATCACGATGGACTTATAGGGGATCAACGGCTCAATTTTACTTTCGGTCAATTCTGGGAGAATTTCTGGTATTCTGGAGTAAGTATTGAAGCAGAGAAAGAAAGGTATTATAAATTTTTTCAAGGTACAGAACTTGAGGAAGAAACCGTTTATTCAATGAATTCCATAAGATTCTATGTTTTTTCATCAGAGAATCGCCCCATTATTTTACGTTGCTTCATAAGCTTCGGGGATTTCATTGATTATTCAGATTATTTTTTCGGAAAACGCCATTCATACAGTATTAATGTAGATACCAAACCAACATCGAAATTGCAGTGGAGTTTCAGGGTCAATATCATCAAAGACCTTTATGCGGATGGAACATTACAGGAAAATCGAGGTCTCATATTAACTCGTATTGGATATGCTTTTAATAACAAGCTCAGATTTAGAACGTTAAGTCAATATAATCTCGGTACGGCTCAGCTCATAACTGATTCCCTTATAGCCTATGATTTCAATGCATTAAGCGGTTTATTTTTTGGTATTCGCGACAGAAGAAATCTTCAATTCAGAGATGATGCTGAACCAGAAGACATTCGTTTCTTCTTTAAAATATCTTTTCTTTTAGCCTTTTAACCTTTTATTTTAAGACAAAAGCTTTTTTAAAACCATACCTTCATTTTCAGATATCAATAATTTTATGAAAGGAGGATGTAATCAATGCCTAAAATATTAATTATTTACTATTCTCGAACAGGCAATACTGCAAAGATGGCAAACTTTGTTGAACAAGGTCTTAAAGAAGAAGGTGGTGTAGAAATAGAAAAAAAAGAAGTGAAAAACGCATCTATCGAAGAACTGCCCTCAGCTGATGGTGTTATAATTGGCTCTCCTGTTTATTATGGCTCAATGGCAGCTGACATTAAAAAATTCATTGATGAGAGCGTAAAATTTCACGGAAAATTGGAGGGAAAAGTGGGCGGTGCTTTTGCCTCTTCTGCTGGTGTTGGTGGAGGTAATGAAACAACGATCATGTCTATAATAAAAGCTCTTCTCATTCATGGTATGGTAATCCAGGGAAGTCATCACGAAGATCATTATGGTCCCGTAGCTATCGGAGCTCCCGATGAACGCAGCAAGAGAAATTGCCTGCATTTCGGCAAAAACTTTGCCAAATTGGTCAAACGGTTAGTAGCAGATAATTAATACTTACTTGCTTTCTGGAGTCGGCCAGGGAATAAGACATAAAAATTGAAGAGTTTCTTTGCTGGTATTTCTAAAATTATGCTGCTCATTTGGTGGGATATAAATCACATCCCCGGCCTTAAAAGGCTTTTCGCCTTTTTCGCTTTTTACCACTCCAGTTCCATTCAGAATAAAGGTCTCATGCTCCCAGGGATGAATATGGTAAGGTGTGTGGCCCTCTGGTTCAACATCAACCATCCGCATGGCAAAGGTCGGCGCTCCATCTTTATCGGAAATTAGCCATCGCATAGATACTCCCTTAGCTTCTTCCTCACCATGCATGGGTTCAGCTTTAACATCTTTATAATTAAAAACCTTCATTAAAAAACCTCCCATTATTGCATTATATTTAATTAATAAATGTAAAATACTTAAATAATATTTCAACAGGATACTATATTGTACCTCATTTTTTATTATTTTTTAAAGCTATAGATACTGTAAAAAGAAAAATGGCTAATCCACCAATGATAATAAGATAGACTGTATTTCCCGTTGCTTTTTTCAGGTAACTGCGAGCAGGAGTTTGTAAAAGCCCAACTGCTATCAAAATGATTCCTATTATGATGCTATAAAGTAGTTTATCCTTAAATAATTGTACAGTAGATTGCCATAAATGCTTTACTGTTTTTCGACTGAGAAGAAGGACTATTATCATTGCACATACTATTCCAGCTTCTGTCAGGTAGGCAGCTTTTTTACCTGCTAATCGATAATAAAACATGGGGTAAGCAGGTAGTGTATTGGCAAGCGTATGAGCAACCATAGCAGGAATCAAAGATTTGGTAGCATTATAAACAAGACAAAAAACCAATCCTCCTGTTAAAGTGGCCAGTACCTGAGTTAAGGTCCACTCAGAATGAGAAAAATAATGACCAAAGCTGAATATAAACCAGGAGCCAAGAATAGCAGCTAATGGTGTGAGTTCTTTCGAAGCTGCTCCCTGAAGATAACCACGATAACGAATTTCCTCATGCCAGGCACCAGTAATAAATCCAACTATTAAGGTGCCTGCAAATATCAATAGGATTTGGAGAGGCAGGGCAAGATTTGCTATATTATTGGCAAAATCAGCAACTTGTTCTGCTCGTTCCGGCAAAGCAAAAATATCCAAAGGAATGCTGATAATGACAATAATTGCAAAGCCAACCACTCCATACCATATATCTTTCCACCAACCGTTATGGGTGCGAAAACCAAGGTCTTTTAAGCTCCATCCACGTCGTGCTTTGCTTATGATGTATGCTACTAAGAGAGCAATAAATCCATATATTGCCCAATCAATTAAAATTCCCCCAAAATTATTAAGGTTGAGCTTACATAGTTTTGCTACATATGAGAAAAGATTATGAAGTAAAATAAGAAAAAACCAAAAAGACAAAATCTCAGCCAGAAAAAGGGTTGTTTTTTTAACCATCTTATCACCTTTAATAAATACTTGTGATTAATAGCATATCAAGTAGAGCTCTAATGCATACATTGTCATTTACGTTAATGAGCAAGAAAAAGTTCAATTGTTTTAACAAGTAATAAAAATTATTTTTTTCTATAGATATAAGGTGCGACTTGTCTGCTATTTATTTGGTTCATTTTTTTGAATTAAAATATCAACTACCCTGCTTCTCGAAGCACTTTTTGGTCTTTATATTGAAGTTGATAAAGCCGGTAATAAATTCCCTTTTGTTTCAGAAGCTGTTGATGAGTACCCTCTTCTCTTATTTTTCCCTTATGTAGAACAATTATTCGATCTACATCCTTGATAGTCGAAAGTCTATGAGCAATGATGAGCGAAGTTCTACCCTTCATAACCTTCTTCAGAGCCTGTTGAATAAGTATCTCTGTTTCAGTATCAATATTTGATGTAGCCTCATCCAATACGAAAATACAGGGGTTAAAAGCCAGCACACGTGCAAAAGCCAAAAGCTGTCTTTGACCTGTAGAAAGAAGGCTACCCCGTTCACGTACCTCAGTAGTGTAATCCTGATCCAATACCTGGATAAACTTGTGAGCATTAACAAATTGGGCTGCTTGCTCTACTTGTTTGTGGTCTATTCCCTTTTCGCCTAATCGAATGTTATCTTCAATACTTCCCGAAAAGATGAAAACATCCTGCAGAACAACACCAATATTTTTTCTTAAAAAACTCAAATCGATTTTTTTAATATCAATGCCATCAATACATATAGTCCCTTTTTTTATCTCATAAAAACGGCCTAATAGATTAATAATGGAGGTCTTACCTGCTCCGGTAGCTCCAACAATAGCTACTTTCTCACCTGGCTTTACCTTAAAGCTAATATCTTTCAGTACCCACTCATCCTCGTTATAAGAGAACCAAACATTGTTAAATTCTATCTCTCCCTTTAAGTCTTTTAAATAAACAGGCCTTATCGGGCTTTTTATTACATCTGGTGTATCAAGCAGCTTAAAAATCCTTTCGGATGCTGCCATAGCAGATTGTAATATATTATATTTTTCACTCAAATCTCTTATAGGATAAAAGAAACGTTGCGCATATTGAATAAATGCTACCAGAGCACCAATAGTTAGTGTCTGTTGCAGTACTTTTCCGCCTCCGTACCATATTATTAATGATATCGCCAAAGAGCTAATTATCTCCACAGCAGGAAAGAAAATAGCAAAATAGAAAATAGTTTCTATCCAGGCTTGAAAATGATCTTTATTCAATCCGTCAAATTGATGGAATTTTTTGCGTTCCTGGCGAAAAAGCTGAATGATTGCCATACCACCCATGTTTTCCTGCATAAAAGCATTTATCCTGGCAATCCTTTTTCTTATTTTCCTAAAGGAAGTCCTGGCTTTTTTGCGAAAATAAATGGTTGCATAAAAGAGAAGCGGAATTACTGACAAAGTAACCAACGCCAGCTTCCAATTAAGGATGAACATAACAATAGCAATTCCTAAAAGTGTAAATACATCTCCAAAAATCGTCACTATTCCTGCAGCAAAAAGTTCGTTTAATACCTCCACGTCTCCCATTACTCGCGTCATTAATCTACCAACTGGATTTTTGTCAAAGAATGACATATCCATCTTTTGAAGGCGGGAAAAAATTTTTACCCGCAGATCGAACATAATTCTCTGACCGATATACTGCATGATGTATATTTGAATATATTTCATAATAAAAGAAAGAATGAGGACACCGAGAAATATGAATGCTATACGAGAAAGTCCTGCTAAGTTTTTATTTTTGATATGGATGTCAATAGCCACTTTAGTTAGATACGGACCCACGAGTTCTAATCCAGAGATGATAAAGAGCATAATGAAAGAAACCGCCACTAATCCTTTATAAGGGCTAAGATATTTTATCAGCCTCTTCATCAAACGAGCATCGTATGCTTTGCCAACTATTTCATCTGAATAAAAATGATGCATTATTGCTCCTTAATATTCTTCCAGTTCTTGAGTAAGAAGCTGCTCTTTATAAATGCGATAATATATCCCTTTATTATTTAACAACTCTTTATGCGTACCCTGTTCAACAATTCTTCCTTCATCAAGCACAATAATATGATCAGCCTCCATTATAGTTGAAATTCTTTGCGATACTATCAAAACAGTTCGATTCTTAAAAATATTTTTCAATTCGCCTAATATTTCCTCTTCTGTCCTGGTGTCAACACTGGAAAAAGCATCATCTAAAATCAGGATGCGAGGTTCGGTTATAATAGCCCTGGCAAGAGCCGTCCTTTGTTTCTGGCCACCAGATAAAGTGATTCCTCTTTCTCCCATCATAGAATCGTATTTATCAGGAAACTCAAATACCTCCTGGTCAAATCGAGAGATTTTTGCTGCTTCTATTATTTGTTCATTAGTGAATTTTTCCAGTCCGAACCCTATGTTATTTTTTATAGTATCGGAAAAAAGAAAACTATCCTGGGGAACATATCCAATACTTGAACGAAGGAGATTAAGAGGGATTTTTCTGATATTTACTCCATCCAGTAATATTTCTCCTTGACTTACATTGTAGAATCTCGGAAGTAAATTGATTAAAGATGTTTTACCACAACCGACCGGACCTATAATACCCAGTTTAGTGCCTCTGTCGATTCTCAGATTTATATCTTTTAATACCTGTTTACCATTATAATCAAAATATACTCCCTTAAATTCTATATTACCTTTAATATCTTTTATCTTTGCTGGCTTTCGAGCAGATTTGATATCTGGTTTTGATTCGAATATCTGATTAATTCTTTTCATAGAAGCAGCACCTCGCTGAATCAAGCTTAATACCCAACCCAACGCCATCATAGGCCAAACTAACATCATGAGATAACCACTAAAAGCTACAAATTCTCCCAAGCTAATTATCCCACCCATGACCTCTCTTCCTCCGAACCAGAGCACAACCAGCATCCCCAATCCTGCCACAAAAAGCATGAAAGGAAAAAATAAACCCCATATCTTTACCATAGACATGTTTCTGGCCACATAATTATTATTCATCCCTCGAAAAGCTTGTATCTCATTATTTTCCTGATTATATGTTTTTATCACCCTTATACCTGATATATTTTCCTCAACCTTCGAACTCATCTGAGCATAGTAAGCTTGTACTTTTTCATATCGTCGATGAAGAATGGCACTAAAATATTTTATTAAAATAGATAAAACAGGTAATGGTATCATTGCATATAAAGTAAGACGAACATCAATGGTCAACATTAATGAAATAGCAGCAGTAGCAAGAATAATAGTATTGAAAAAATTCATTATACCCGGACCTAACACCATTCTAACAGCATTTAAATCGTTGGTTGCCCGGGACATTACCTCTCCAATTTTCCATTGGCTAAAGAACGAAGGGGATAATGATTCCAGATGGCGGAAAAAGTCATTGCGCAGTTCATACTCTATCTTACGTGAAATGCCAATAAGCCTCATTCTCATGAAGAATCGAAATACTCCTTGAATACAAGTAACCAGTAATAAAAAAACGGCATACTGCAACAACTTATTGTGAGTTATACCCAGTTTAATGCCATCAACGGTATATTTTAAAATCCAGGGAATAAGTAGACTAAAAGCATTGGTAAGAAGCACAAATATGAATCCAAGCAGAATTCCACTACTTTGTCTGCGCAGGTACTTTTTAAGGGTAAGGAGTTCTCTAATCCCCTTGCTTTTGCTCTCTTTTTTATTCATTGTTCTAAACCCAAAGAAATAATTTTCACATATCCCTCTGGTAAAATCAAGCTCCTGTAGAAAAAACTTTATCTACTTTTCCTCAAGGTCAATTACTTTAATTATGCTTTAGTATATAATATCTTAGGAAATCCAGGTAGGTAGTATAATAACTCTACCCTTTTTAGTTGAAACCCAGTTAAATTATATGGTAAGATTCTTTCGAATTACTCCTAATATTAGATATTTACTAATAATTATTTGTAATCTTGTTCTTTCATTAAGAAGTTATTTATTGTCTTTCGTAATTATAAGGATGGTAAAAAAATGGAATCTTGGAATAAGATAATCTCAATGCCACTGCCGGGAAGAACTTCCAAGCCGAGAAACTCAGGCTATACCATGGTGATAGATAAAGGTCTTGGCCTCAGAGCTATTGAGGATTTAATGGAGACCGCTTCAAATTGGATAGATAATATTAAACTCACCTTTGGAACTTCTGTGTTCTATCAGGAAGAATTGTTAAGGAAAAAAATTGATATCATCACATCAGCCGGTGTTGATATAATGCCTGGAGGAACTTACCTTGAAGTTGCATTCTGGCAGGGAGTATTGGACAATTACCTTAAAAAAGCGCACCAAATTGGTTTTACTGCCATTGAGATCTCAGATGGCACTATTACTATAAATAGCAAAGAGAGAGAAAACATTATAAAAAAAGCGCTTGATGTAGGTTTTAAAGTAATTACCGAAGTGGGTAAAAAAGATCCAACAGAACGCCTCGAATATAGTGAAATGCATAAGCTCATAGCTCAAGATATTAGAAACGGCGCGTTTAAAGTAATAATTGAAGCTCGAGAAGCTGGTAAAGGAGTAGGAATCTATGATAGCTCCGGTGCTGTAAAAGAGAATGAGGTTGAGGAAATTATCTCAAGGGTCGAAGATGTCAATTGGCTTCTTTGGGAAGCACCTATTAAAAGCCAACAGCAATATCTCATATTGAAATTTGGCGTGAATGTAAATTTAGGCAATATCCCTCCCGATGATATTCTCGCATTGGAAGCTTTACGTCAAGGTTTAAGGGGCGATACTCTGAAAAGAGCTTATCTAAAAAATCCAAATTATACATAATGTTAACTTCCTTTCCAGGCTTCGATTAAATGAATGGTGATATTAAAGGAAACGAATTCGGTCTTTATAAGCGGGCTATCAAAACAGTGCAAGCCAACATTGGCCTTCTATCCAACAGCGAGCACTTATTATCACAACCAGAATGTCTGAGTTTATCAAAACAATCTTTATCACCAGCTATCTGGAATATTCATACATCTATCCATAGTTATAGCGAAATAACATTCAATTCCAGCCTTCACGGTCTGCTTATTTTAATTGATGAACCAGGCTTTAAATATCATTTCTTTATGTCAGAAGATGGTATACTGATTACTGGTGACTTAGCACATTCTGAAAAAAATGCTCCAGATAAGCGGTATACACTTTTTGGAAATCTCGGTCTTCTTTTCCGATACTGTATTTACTTAATGGAAAAGCAAAGAATCTACAGCTTCCATGCAAGTTCTCTGTACCATGAAGATAAAAATGAATTGATACTATTTGTTGGAGGACCAGGTAGCGGTAAAACTGTCTTTATCTTAGAAGGATTGCTCCATCAAGGTTATAAGCTTTTCAGTACGGAAATGACCCACGTAAAACTCTTGCAAGAAAGTGTTCTTTTCCTTAAAGGGGCGCTTTGGGATAATATCCGACTGGGAACTCTCATTCATGATTTTCCAGATATTATCTCTCTAATGAAATTGGAACTTCCAAAGGTAAAAGACCCCTGGTATACTAAATATGCTCTGAATCTTACCTCCTATCAAACAGAAAAAGATGAAATCAAAAATCCTTCGATTATTTTGGTATTTCCCCGCATTGAATCATAAAAAAAAGAAGCAATATATAATTCGAATCCTTCTAAACACTTTTTATTTAGAACCCTGTATCAAAACCTTAGCGAAAAAGCTGATGAAGATTTTTTCCTTTATGATTATCATGTACCTCTTCAGATAAATAGAAATAGTGCAATGAAGAAAGAACGAGTAAATTTTTTAGAAAACTTCATTAAGTTGCCAAATATTAAGAGGAAACTCACACTCTTCGCTGGTGTGCAAGATTGTTGGAAATGGTATTAATAACATTAATACACTTAATTTATAGAAAATTACACAATAATTCAATATCATTTTAAATTATATCTGTAAAAACATGGTGTAAAATAAAAGGTAAGAAGAGAATGATTACCAAAAAAGCTTTTATTATATGGTTAATAATCTTATTCCTTGCAATTTTATCAGTAAGTTGCCAAAAAAAGAGCACTGAGAAAAAAATTTTCAAAGTCGTTATGGTTACTGATGCTGCTGGCTTAGGCGATAAAGGATTTAATGATGCAGGCTGGGCTGGAGTGCAGAAGGCAATGAAAAAGCTACATATTACAGGTGTTTGTCTTCAATCTTATGAGCAGGCTGATTATATTCCTAATCTCAGTTTAGCAGCTCAACAGGCTGATATAGTATTGGCAATGGGATTCCTTATGGCAGACGCAATGAAGAAAGTAGCACCACAATATCCTGACAAAAAATTTATCTTTATTGATGGCAAAATCGAAGCTCCCAATGTCGCGAGCTATGATTTCAAAGGTGAAGAAGGTTCTTTTTTGGCAGGAATTATCGCTGGTATAATAACAAAAACTGAAAAAGTAGGAATAGTTGAAGGCATGGAGATACCGCCAGTAAAAGTTCTTGAGTATGGTTATCGAGCTGGGGTGCTTACCGTTAATGAAATCGAAAATAAAGATACTGAGGTTCTCGTTATGGCAGCAGGAGACTTTAATAATCCCTCAAAAGGTAAATCCCTCGCCAATGTGCTTATTTCAAATAAAGCGGATGTTATCTATCAGCTTGCAGGAAATACCGGATTAGGTGTATTAGAAGCTGTTAAAGAAGCCGAAGAATCTATATACGCCATTGGAGTAGATATAGATCAAGATAATCTGGTTCCTGGTAAAGTACTCACCAGTGTATTAAAAGGAATAGATATTGCGGTTTATGATAGCATTATAAAGACTTATCAGGGCGATTTTAAAGCCGGACATTATTGGATAGGATTAGCTGAAGGCGCTTCACGCCTTACTCCCATGAAATATACTAAAGATAAAATCCCAGCTAAAGCTTTTGAATTAATTGAATTAGCTAAAAATGCAATTATTAGCGAAAAACTAAAGGTTCCGAGAAATCAGGCTGAACTCGATTCATTTTCACCTCCGCAATTTTAAAGACCAACAATCATGCCACCATTAATTGAGTTAAAAGATATATGTAAATATTATCCACTGGTTAAAGCTAATAATAAAGCAAGCTTGCAGGTGGAAAAAGGTGAAATTCACGCAATAATTGGAGAAAATGGTGCCGGGAAAAGCACCTTAATGAACATTCTATATGGTATGATAAAACCTGATAGCGGACGCATAATAATTAGAGGCCAATATTTTCCTTATTGGAACACCTCTATCGCTATACATCAAGGAATTGGTATGGTTCATCAGAGCTTTAAGCTCATTCCTCCCTTAACAATAGCTGAAAATATTATTTTAGGTTCCGAGCCAACAAATGGACCTCTATTAAGACTTAGATTAGCAATCAAGCAGATAGAAACATTGGCAAAAGATTTACAAATTGAAATCAATCCAGAAGAACCCCTTTCTCTCCTCTCTACCTCGGAGCGCCAGCAGGTTGAAATATTGAAAACACTCTATCGAGAGGCAGAGATTATTATCCTCGATGAACCTACTTCTATTTTAGCACCTCATCAGATCAAGCAACTCTACAATATTCTCCTAAAGCTGCAGAAAAAGGGAAAAACAATCATACTAATCAGCCATAAATTATCTGAGGTCCTCTATTTAGCCAACAGGATAACAGTAATGCGTCGTGGTAAATCTATTTGTTGCCTGAAACAGCACGAGACAACTGAAAAGAAGTTAGCTACATTGATAGTGGGAGATTATAAACCTAAAGCACTTGATAAAGTAGCTTTACCGCACAAAGACACTATCTTACAAGTACTTAATATTTATCTTAGAGATAGGAAAGGAATTGATCGTTTGAAAGGTCTTACTTTTGAACTTCAAAAAGGTGAGATTTTAGGAATTGCCGGCATTGCTAATAATGGACAACCAGAGTTCATCAATATGCTAATTGGTTTGGACAAACCCCAGTCTGGCCAAGTTCGCCTTTTTGATCATACCTTAACACAACTCTCCAACAGAAAAATAAAAGAAATGGGTGTAGCTTTCATCCCTGAAGAAGTTCAGCATTTGGGATTAGTAAATGAATTCTCTTTAAAAGAAAACTTCATTTTAGGATGGCATAGAAGTAAGAATTATTGCAATAAAAAACTTCTTAAAAAAAAAGCCATTGAAGAAAATGCAAAAAAACTGGTAACGAAATTTAACATATATCCATCAAATATAGATTTAGAAGCACAAAATCTCTCAGGAGGAAATCAACAGCGTTTAATAATAGCTCGCGAGTTGGGACATAATCCTCAACTAATAATAGCTTGCCAACCAACGCAGGGATTGGATGTAGCAAGCGCTCGTTTTGCTCATAATGCGTTTATTAAGGAGCGAAATAAAGGAAAAGCCATCCTTCTTATTTCCAATGATTTATATGAGATTTTTGAACTATGTGATCGTATCGCAGTCATAAAAGCAGGTAGAATTATAAGCACTTTTTTACCTTCCCAAACAAGCCCGGAAGAGCTTGGATTATTAATGACAGGTAGTATCAATTAATGCATAAAATGAAATTTACTAAATTAAAAAGCAGCTTAATACCTTTGCTGGCTTTCATTTTATCCCTGATTATTCCCTGCATTATTGTGTCAATGTTAGGGAAAAACCCTTTAGTATTCTTGAGGCTATTATGGAAAGGTGCTTTTGGTTCAGCTAGCTTTTTTACCCTTACCTTAATTAAAACAACTCCTCTGATGCTAACAGGTCTCAGTGTGGCTCTTGGTTTCAGAGCTGGTTTATTTAACATAGGAGCCGAAGGACAGCTTTATATGGGAGGTATTATTGCAGCCTACCTGGGCTGTACATTAAAAGGACTACCACCAAGTCTCCATATCAGCATTTGTCTCATTTTCGGTTTTCTGATGGGAGCTCTCTGGGGTTTTATTCCCGGCTGGTTAAAAGCAAAACGAGGCGTCCATGAGGTTATAAATACCATCATGCTTAATTATATCGCTATATATATTACAACTGCACTGGTACGTGGCCCCCTAAGTTCAGGGGCTTACACACTCCGAACTAAAGAAATAGCCCCATCTGCATTTCTACCTATTCTCTGGGAAAAAGGACCAAATACACTCAGTTGGGGATTTATGCTTGCTCTATTGTGCTCTTTAGCAGCATTTTTCTTTCTATTTCGTACTATATGGGGATATGAGATAAGAACAGTAGGTTTAAATCCTGATGCTGCCCAAAGAAGCGGTATAAGTGTTCCAAACAATATTATTCTTACCATGAGCCTTTGTGGTGGACTTGCCGGATTAGCTGGTGCTATAGAAGTAACCGGCTTACATCATTGCTTTTATGGACAATTCTCACCGGGTTATGGCTATGATGGAATTGCTGTAGCTCTTTTAGCAAAAAACCATCCTTTAGGAGTACTTGTAACTGCACTATTTTTCGGGGCCCTCAGAAGCTCTGACCGATTGCTCCAATTAGAAGGAGGAATACCAAAGGACATAATCATTATCATTCAGGCTTTAATTATCTTTTTTATCCTTTCTGATAAAATTGTCCGCAAAGCAACGTGGAAAAAATTGATCAGTAAAGCAAAACCTAAATCAAAGGAATTAATTACAGAATCTAAATAATCTATAATAATACATTTATTATGGAAATCTATGACATTTTAACCTTATTGCATTCCGCCCTTGAACGGGCAACACCGCTTATTCTTGCTGCTCTCGGCGGGCTGTATTCAGAAAGAAGCGGCGTAGCTAATATTGCCCTGGAAGGCATGATGTTAATTGGCGCATTTGCTGCAGTCCTCGGTTCTTATTTAAGTGGTTCAGCCTTGATTGGCATTTTATCAGCTATGCTTGCTGGCGCCTTGCTTGCTTTATTGCATGCTTTTACCAGTATTAATCTCAAAGCTAACCAAATAGTCAGCGGTGCTGCCATCAACATATTATCTATTGGCATTACTGGTTTCCTTCTTTTTCAAATCTTTGGCTTTCACGGAAGTACACCGGCAGTGAAGAAACTTATTCCCTTTGATTTTCCTTCCATTAAAATGATCCCTTTTATTGGACAGCCGTTACGCCAGGTGCTTCTTAACCATTCACCTTTATTCTATACAGCCCTGCTAATTGCTTTTCTGACATGGTTTATTCTTTTTAAAACCCGCCTGGGCCTCAGACTGAGAGCCGCTGGAGAAAATCCATCTGCCGCATCAAGTCTTGGAATTCGCGTATCTCATATTCGTTATTTTGCAGTAGTAACCAGCGGAATTCTTGCTGCTTTAGGTGGTGCTCAACTATCTCTCAGCGATTTAAGTCAATTCATAGAAAAAATGACGGCAGGAAGGGGATTTATTGCTTTAGCAGCGCTCATATTTGGAAAGTGGAATCCACGGGGTGTATTGATTGCCTGTTTCATTTTTGGATTAGCAGATGCTTTAGCTGACTATCTCCAGATCCTAAGGCTAAATCTTCCGGCTGAGGTTTTTCTAATGATTCCCTTTATACTGACCATTCTCATTTTGGCTGGCTTCATGGGCGGCGTTAAACCACCTGCAGCATTAGGGAAACCTTTTTAAAACTAATTTTTTATAATATTTTGTTTTTCTTTTTATTTAATCATATAATAAAAGAATATAATCTAAACAAATAATAACTTCACCAAGATATGCAGTACAAAGTAAGAAGAAAAAAGCTTCCTTATAACTTAGCTCTTTTTTTAACCATTAATTTTTTAAGAAAGGTAGGTGAAATTTACTATGAGAAATAGAACCTCATACAATAGAATCTTTTTAATTTGTTTCTTTATATTATTTCTTACGATATGTTCTCTGAATACCTTATCTCAACAAAGAGAAATAAGAAAAAGTATATTACCAAAGCTTTTAATAGATGAAAAACTTATGGATATACTAATAAACGAAGTCTCTGGCGAAATGCAGTTGAACAATGAGAAGCTGCTGGCAGCCTTCAATCACAACCGCACCAAAGAAGAATATGAGAAAGTCTTCTACGAATCCAAATGCCTTCTGGATAAGCTCAAAGAGTACGGCATTAAAGAGGCTGCCATTGAAGATGTTCCAAACCTGATGCCGGGAAAGACCTGGGATGCCATCAGTGCTGAGTTATGGATGGTAGAACCGGAGAAAAAGAAGCTAACCTGTCTTGATGATATGCCCCCCTGTCTCTGCTCCAGCAGTGAGACCTCCGATGTAACGGCCGAGCTGGTGTACGTAGGACCCGGCTCCAGCATGAAGTATTACGAGGGCAAGGATGTGAAGGGCAAAATTGTGCTGGTAGCAGGCTCTCCCTCCAGAGCCCACAGCATCGCCGTCTACCAATTGGGAGCCAAGGGAGTAGTGGCTTACAGCTCCAGCCACCCGGAGCACGATCCCGATCAGGTGGGCTGGGACGGCATCGGCGGCTTCTTCGGCCCCTCTGCTCCTGAGGGAAAAAAGCCCACCTTCGGTTTTATGGTCTCCACTCGAATGGGCGAAGAGCTCAGACGCATGCTGGAACGGGGAGAGAAAATCGTGCTGCACGCTCAATGTGAAACCACCTATTATCCTACCCGCAACGAGGTAGTGTGGGCGCTGATTAAGGGAAACGAAAAGCCAGAGGAAGAGCTTATCTTTACCGCTCATCTCTATGAGGGTATGGCCAAACAGGGAGCCAATGACAATATCAGCGGCAGTGTATCTCTGCTGGAGACGGCCCGGATAATCACTAAGCTGGTCGAAGAAGGAAAAATACCACCACCCAAGCGCTCCATTCGCTTCCTCTGGATTAATGAATTCATCGGCACTCTGGGTTATATTCAGAAATATCCGGAATTAGCAAAACGATGGTTTGCCAATATCAATGAGGATATGGTGGGTGAAGGCTTGATAAAAAATATCGCCAGTTTCCATATCTATACCACACCCTATTCCATTCCCAGCTACTTAAATGATGTTATGACTAACTTAATCGAGTATGTTGGTGAAACCAATCGTGACAATATCATCAACAGACCGGTAAAGTTTGTCAAACCAATCCTCTCTCCCGCTGGTTCGAAAGACCCCTTTTATTACAATATTGAAAAGTTCTACGGAGCCAGCGATCACATGGTCTTTGTAGATGGCGGTATTGGAATACCGGGAATTATGCTCATTGCCTGGCCGGATATGTGGTATCACACGGATGGAGATCGACCGGATAAATCTGACTCCACTCAGCTCAAAAGGGTCAGCGTTATAGACACCGCTGCGGCCATCTATCTGGCTAATGCGGATAAAAAAGAAGCCATTCAGATGGTAGGAGAGATCTTAACACGTGGAGCAGCTCGCATAGCTGAGGATGAAAGAAGAGCTTATGCTTATCTTATAAAAAGTGAACCTGATAAATTGGTTGAGACCTATAAAGAAACTAAAAATACAATCCACCAGTCTTACCTTAGAGAAGAAGCAACCTTAAGGTCTACTTCCTTTTTTGCCTCTGCTGATGGCGAATATACCTCTTATCTTGATAATATCTGTAAAAATTTACTGGCTCAGGAGCGCTTATCTATGGCAGCACTCACGGAATATTATAAAAATATTGCAGCACTCCATGGTGTAGAACCAGTTTCTCCCAGGCTTACCGCCGAGGAGAAACGGCTCGATCAATTAGTACCCAAAAGAACAAAGGATATGGCTGGATTTTTCAACTTCTTTGCTTTTAATATGAGGCTCAGAGGTAAAAAAGATTTACCAGAATACCATTTAAATAACCTTGAAGATTTTGAAATTAGAAATTTTATAGACAATAAACGAAGTATATTAGAAATCAGAAATGCTGTCAGTGCTGAATTCAGACCAATACCACTTAAAGATGTAGAAAATTATATTAAAGTGTTGGAATTGGGCGGTATGGTTACCATTGAAAAGAAAAACAAATAAAATCTCTCCTCTAAATGGCTTTTCCTTTTTTAAATAAATATAAAGTGAGAAAAAAAAGGAAAGACTCTTCTGGTAATACCTTATGAGGGTTGAGGTACAAACTAAATAAGAATAAGATAAAGCAGCTCGTTAGTGTTTTGTTTCGGCGGGCTGCTTTTTTTCTTCTTTTTCTTCATCCTCTTCGTTGCCGCTCTCAATCTCTCCTTTGCCACCTTTAAGGGCCTGTTTGAAATTGTTTATTCCTCTGCCCAAACCTCTACCAATATCCGGCAACTTTCTGGCACCGAAGAGAAGCATAATAATGGCAAAAATGATTAGAAGTTCTGGAACTCCCAGAGAACCAAACATTATATTCGCCTCCAAGATTTAATTAGAGTAATTAATATATTATTTTCTATTCCTTCTTACTACCCAAATAGCAACTACAATTATTACCAAAACGACAATAATAACCAGAAGCTCTAAAATACCTATACTACCGAACACTATTTATATTTCCAATAATATTTATATCTAAATCTTAGCAAATAATCATTATACTATTTTAATCTTAAAGCTCAATCTATTTTATACAATATTTAAAATCAAGTCAATTATTATCCTTATACTTCAATAACAATAACTCGCTCATCACCAACTCGGCGGGTCATTTTTTGGCTGTCGAGATATTCGAGCAAGGGGATTGCATATTTGCGGGTTGTATTGGTGAGTTCTTTGAATTCGGGTACGTTAATCTTTTCTGTTTTGGCAGCAAAATCCTTCAACTTTTTTTTCAGCTCTTCCAGAACTGTGCTGTGTATGATGTAGCTGCTGCTTATTTTTATCAGCACACCCTGATCTATGAGAAGATTAAAAATCGTCTCCACTTTCTTTCTGTCACCTTTACAGCTGCTAAGGGCATCTTCTCTTTCTGGGGGAGTGAATTTGTCCTGCCTGAATATATTTTCCAATTCGCTTTTTGTGGCTTCTTCTTCCGGGCTTAGCTCAATTTTATAACCTGCTAACGTTATATTTTCCCTAAGCATACTAATTTTTCCTTCGGTTCGTAATGAGCCAAGAACAAAATCCTTCATATACTGATTTTTATGCCTGAAGACCTTTGCTCTTAGCTCTTCTTTTGGCATACCTTTTTTAAATGGATTGCGTTGATGATATTTTTTTATCTCTTGCAACACTTTATCACAAAGCGCACTAAACAAGGAAATAGAGATTAATTTCAATGGCTGTGTGGAAACAATTTTGATTTTATCCTCTTCCTCTAATCTTTTGGCTAATTCATTTAGAATCTTTGGTTCAATGCTCAAACGAGCAATGAGTTCTTTTTCTTCAATTCCCCCCGCACCTGCATCATCTGCAAAAGCTATTATGGACGATTCAATTTCCCCTTTATCTAATATTTTTAATCGCTCAACTATACTTACCTTTTTGCCGCGATGCCGTGAAGGCAAATTATCAAGAATTACACCTCCGCCAATAGTAGTGATAGGGGAATAACTACGGATAATGAATTTGTCACCAGGCAAACAGAGAGTTTTTTCCTCTAAAACAAGCTGTGCAAAGGTCTCTTCACCGGGTTTAAGGAGTTGGTCTTGCAAAAAATGAACACGTGCCATAATCTCAGCAGTTCCCTGATGAAAACGAACCCGGGCAAAATCCTTTAATGTGCGAGGAAAACTGGGAAGAAGCCGAAGTTTAACATCAAATAAGTATGACGTTCGGAAGGTATCCACTGGAACAAGCACATCACCTCTTTCTATCTGGGAAAGCTCTACTCCATGTAGATTTACTGCGGTTCGTTGGCCGGCCAATGCTTTATCTGTCTTCTTGTTAAATACCTGAAGCCCTCGCACCTTGTTTCTTAAACCTTTAGGCAATATTCCCACCTCGTTATCCTGTTCAAGAGTGCCGGAAACCAGAGTACCAGTTATGACTGTACCGAATCCCTTTATAGAAAAGCGTCGGTCAATGGGTAGCCGGAAAAGTCCACTGCTGTCCTTAGGCATGATCTGCCCGGCTACATTGGCTAAAGCATCTTTGATACCTTCCAAGCCATGCCCTGATTTAACCGATGTGGTAATTATAGGAGCATCCTGCAAAAAGCTTCCCTCAACGAAATCGCTCACCTCCATGCTCACTAGCTCTAAAATATCATTCTCAACCAGATCAGCCTTGGTTATCGCAATTACTCCTTTTTTTATGTTCAAGAGGCGGCAGATGTCGAAATGCTCGCGGGTCTGGGGTTTGATGGATTCGTCGGCTGCTACTACCAGCAGAACCATATCAATCCCACCGGCTCCAGCCAGCATATTTTTAACGAACCGCTCATGACCGGGAACATCGATGAAGGCAATAAGCAATTCGTCACCAATCCTCATTTCTGCAAAGCCGATGTCAATTGTTATACCGCGCTCCTTCTCTTCTTTTAGTCGGTCCGTATCAATGCCGGTAAGGGCTTTTATGAGCTCGGTCTTACCGTGGTCTATATGGCCTGCGGTACCAACTATGACATTTTTGCTCGTCAAGCACCTCTCCCTTTTCTATAGTATAAATCGCTTGGTTTTGCTGAGCTCCTGTCTGAGCTGCTCTCCCTGCTCCTCATACCCTTCCCTGCCCATGAGGGCATAGGTGGCTTTTTTGCCTGCCTCAACTCCGGGTTGGTCAAAGGGATTGATATCATATAACCAGCCGGCAAAGCAGGTAATAGCTTCAAAAAGAAAGATGAGCTGACCGATGGTAAACGGATTTATCTCCGGAATCAAAACAGTTGAGTTGGGTCGCTGTGATTGAGTGAGGGCTAATTCCGTGGCCTTCTTCTCCGCAGCTATGAGCTGGTTGAGGGATTTACCCTGGAGATATTCAATAGCCGAATCTTTCTTCATATCCGAGGGTATGAGCTGCTCTTTTTTAAATTTCTCAACTTCGAGGAAAGTTATGGCTCTATTGTTGGGTCCCTCATTGTAGAGCTGAACCTGGGAATGCTGGTCAGTAGCACCTAAAGACAGGTCTGGCGTTTGTCCGCTGAAAACCTCTTCACCTGTCACATTATATTTCTTTCCCAGACTCTCGGCCCAGAGCTGACGCCACCATAAGCCGAAGGAATAGAGGCAGTTGCAATAAGGGAAGAGCACCTGAATACTCTTATTTTTTTCTCTATCAAGTAAGTATTGGATAAGGGCAGCTATGAATGCCGGATTTTCTCTGGCGGGTGTTTTCATTATCTTATCCGCCATAAACTCCGCACCGGCCTGAAGCTGCAGGATGTCCACTCCACCTACAGTCAGCGGGAAAAGCCCTACCGCGGAGAGAACGGAGAAGCGCCCACCTACATTCTCCGGAACGTAGAAGAGTTGATAATGCTCTTCTTGAGCAATGCTGTAAAGATAGCCTTTGCCTTGGCTGGTGGTGATAACGATGTGCTGTGCATGGTTTTCCTTGCCAACCTTCTCGATTAAGGCGGAGCGAAAGACGAGAAACTCCGCCAGGGTTTCGGCAGTACTGCCGGACTTGCTAATGACATTGAGCAGGCAGGTGCTCAGGTCGAGATAATCCAGATAATAGCTGACGAAATCGGGGTCTACGTTATCGATGACGATTATCTGCGGCGGAGCGGTGGTGAGCATTCGCGAGCGTAAACCGGAATAATTGGGGATGAGGGCATCACGCACTGCAGTGGTTCCCAGAGCGGAACCACCTATTCCCAGGACTATTATGCATTTGAATCTCTTGCGGTTTTTCAAAATATAACGCTGAACCTCTTCCCTCAGGTCATGGTCATAGCGAAGAGCGGCAAATCCCAACGTGCCCTCTTCCTTTTCCTTTATGAAGCGATTAATGAGCTCCTCACCTTTGGGAAAGAACTCCTGCAGCCGCTCATACTTCAGCCCATGTTCATTGCCTACGGCCGTAGAAAGGCAGTTAGTAAAGTCATAGCGCAGCCTCATCTTCTCCCGCCACTCATCATCATAAAACCGCTCCCGCGACATCTTTTCTTTCCCCTTAACTTATTAACACACAAAGATTTCCTTTTACTATACCCCACCCTCCCCCCATTTTCAAGACAGAAGTTACCTTTAAAAAAATAAATGATGCTTTTAGTTTTTTTAATTCATAAAGAGAGCGCAAGGAATAAAGTATAATAAATATAAGCTATTTATTAAGTAGAAAAGCTTCTTATATATGATATTATTAATGAATCCAATTGAGGTCTATTCTGCGGGCTAGGTGCAATCATAATTCTATAGATGAAAACACAGTTTAATGGATTTCAATTATTAATGGGAAATGGTAAACCAAAATTAATATCTCCACAAATAATATTTACGTCATCCTTTTTGTCTATTTACTATAACTTGTACTTTAGGGAATTAATGAATATCTTATATCACAGAAAAATTTTGCTATCGCATCTTATTAAATATCGAATTATCTTTTGCTTTCTCCTGTGCAGTAAGGGCAGTTGTAATAGCCTTCTTTATGAGCTTGTTCTAATGTATCGGGGTCAAATATTCTGGCATTCCCGGCATTAATTATCTCATTGATCTGGCATGCGAAAGGGCTAAAATCCTCATTATCGAGATCATGAACTTCCTTATTGCTTATATTACCGCAATATCTTTTTCCATATAATGGAGGACTATTTCTCCTTGCCATGATAGACCTCTTTATATTAATAAGTTGAATAATTAATTATCTGAAATTGTATTAGTACTAATAAATTCTTTTAACATTGTTTGTATTATATCATATTCGAAATAATATTTTGCAAATATTATTATAATTATTTAATCTATTAATATATGTTAATTTTTATTTGTTTAAATGCGGAAGTAATAATAGTTCTTTAATTGAAGGTAAAAATTTTAGCCAAAATAGTCAACCTTCTATCGCTAATTCGGTCTAATAAAATTGAATGAGAGATTGGATTAATAATCAAATGCTTATGCCACTAAAAAAGGGGTATTTATCATGTTAAGAAATATTTTTACCGGGATTCTTATAATTTGTGTTTTTTTCATTTCGTTAATATTTGGGCAGGCGATTGAAAAAAAGATACCTGATACACCACAAGGGAAATTAGCGGTTGGATTTATTGATGCGTTTAATTCGGGAGATATTGAGGTGATGCGGGAGTTCATTGAGAAGAACTGGGCGGAATCGAGCCTGGAAGAATATACCGTAGAACAATGGATGTCGGATCTTTCAGGCTATTATGAAAAAACCCAAGGGTTAACGTTTCATAATTTGGTAGAAGCCAAGGAACATGAAATCACTCTTCTCGTTCAGGAAAAACTCACGGAAAAAATGATTCATTTCGTGTTTACCTTTGATGAGAAACCGCCTCATAAAATTGTGGATATCACAAACAGACCTGCCAAAGCTTTTGCTCAGCTGGTTGAAATAAGAAAGTTCACAGATGAAGAAGCTGCTGCTGAGCTTGATAGATATATCAGCAAGTTAGAAGCGGCGGATGCCTTTTCCGGTGCGGTGCTGCTGGCAAAGGATGATGAAATCATTTTCAAAAAGGCTTATGGTCTGGCGAGCAAGCGATTCAATGTGCCGAACAAGGTGGATACCAAGTTTAATCTGGCATCCATGAACAAAATGTTTACCGCCCTGGCAATCTGTCAACTTGCTGAGCAGGGCAAGCTCTCCTTTGATGACTCCATCATCAAGCACGTGGCAGATTACCCCAATAAGAAAGCAGCGGAGAATGTTACCCTCCATCACCTGCTGACCCATACCTCGGGCATGGGACATTTCTGGAACGAGAAATTCGAAGCCCAGTGGAGAGCGCTTCGAACCGTGGAGGACCTTATCCCTCTGTTTGCCGATGATCCGCTGGCATTCGAGCCAGGAGAAAAGATGCAGTACAGCAATTCCGGCTTTGTTGTGCTGGGGCTCATTATCGAAAAAGTAACAGGCATGAGCTATTACGATTATGTAAAGAAACACATCTTCGAGCCAGCAGGGATGATGAATACCGATTATTATGAGATGGACAAACCGGAGCCCAATCTGGCTATCGGATTCACAAAAATGAGCCCTGAAGGCAAACCCTCAAAGGAATGGCGGAACAACCTCTTCATGCATCGGATCAAAGGAGGACCGGCTGGCGGTGGTTATTCGACAGTGGAAAACCTGCACAAATTTGCCCTGGCGTTAAAAAATCATACTCTGCTCAATCCGGAATATACTGAAATCCTCCTCACCGGTAAGGTGGAGATGGGACCGGGTATTAAGTATGCTTATGGCTTTGGTGACCATCGCACCAATGGCATGCGCTTTGTAGGACATAATGGCGGGGCACCGGGAATAAACACCGAGTTCAGAACCAGCCCTGACAGCGGATATACAATCGTGGTTCTTTCCAATTACGATAGAGCTGCTCGACCGGTAATGGAAAAGATGATGGAATTAATCTCTCGCAGTTAAAATAATGTTCACAAAAGCAGTCTATTGACACAATAAGGTAAATTTGCAGCGCTTAGCCACAGATATCCTGAATGGCATTATATTAACCAAAAAATTACTTTAAATATAAAAATATGGTTTATGAACTGCTTTTTGGCAGCCGAGGAATTAAATAAGACATAAAAGCGCCAAAGCTTCTTGACTGTAAATAGATGCTACCCGGACCGGTTAATTCGCAGACAAGACCTTCACCGCTGAACAATGTAGCTTTCAATCCACCGGCTCTTCTCACGCTATAATTCACGCCCTCAGCAAAAGCAACCATATGTCCCGTGTCTACGATATACTTCTGTCCCTCAGTGAGAGCTACCTTATGTATCGCTCCAAAGCTTGATAAGTATAATTTGCCTGAGCCAGTTACCTTAAGCAAAAATAATCCCTCTCTGGAAAAGAAAGTTTTTGCCCCACCCCATTTAGTATCCAAAATAATTTCAGGAGAAGCAGCTATGTACGACCCAGATTGAACATAAATGGTTTGACCTTGAAGCTCTAAATCATTAATATCTCCGGGTAAAGGAGGAGCGAAGGTAATCTCTCCTGGTGCAGAAGCTTTGAAGGTGTTAATGAAAAAGCTTTCTCCTCCCAATACACTTCTTTTAAGCGCGCTAAAAACGCCACCCTTTGCTTTTGTCTCCATTTCAATGGTATCAGACATACTTACCATTGCACCAGCCTCAGCGGAAATGGACTCACCTCCAGATAACTTTATTTTTAATAAAGAAAAAGATGACTTATATAAAATTTCATGCTCCATAAATTTATACCTCCTGTGATTGAATTTAAATTATCCTAATATAACTATAATACTAAAAAATTTTATTAATTGGAATAATTGATGAATTATAAAATATTCAAAAAACTGGGCGATGATTATTTATTTTAAATATTGTTCTCAAAAAGATATAAGATAAGATAATTTGAAAAATACACGCGTATCTTCAGGCTCCGGGTCGTCAATAACACCCAAGTTGCTTCGATCTCTAATGCCAAAGTGAATACCACTTCTGGATGTTAATTCATAGGATAGTAAAGCATCGGTAGTGAGCTGCATATATTGCAAATTATACTGAGAAAGGAATCTGCTTCTTAATTTACTGCTAAAATTATAACTTACTCTAAAAAGATAAAGCCCCCTCACTTCATCAAGCTCGCCACTACTGAAATATTCTTGAATATAGTTAATTCTCCCCCCTACACGGAGCTTAGCGCCTATTTTTGCTGTTAAACTAATACTATACGAACGATTCTTTCCTACAAAATAATCATCGTAATCTATATAATCCCCCATAGAAACACGTGCTCCTCCGGAAACAGCACTGCTCTGAGGAATACGAAGATAGAAGGTAAATCGTTTAGGGAGACGATAAATAGTTTTTTCTTCAAGCTCCTCTCCATCACAAAATATATAGTAAAACTCTTTCTCACTGCTTACCTGCATTCCTGTGTACCAGAAATTTTTCCATTGCTGACTTATACCAAATTCCCATCGAGATCGCTCTAATCCCCCCTGGTGATTATCGTAATTATCTAATTCTGCAGAAAAAGTTAGCTGGCGAATACCCCAGCGGTTGATAAAGGGTTTAAATCTGAAATTAAACTCGTTTCCAATTCTATCAACCTCAGGATAATAACCTATTTGACTTATTTCAAATTCCTCACCAATATCTCTGCGCATGAAATTAAAGGAAAAGAGGTTGGAATCATAATTGAAGCTTCCAAGATACGCCAGATTATCCCTGAGATTTTTGTTATCCCCGGGATTAAAGCTAAAAGCAAGCTGAGAATTAATTTTTATATGGTTGCCAAAAGCCAGGTTGACATCCACTCCATGAGCTCTTTGAGAGTGAAAATCATATTCATCCTCTTTCTGATCGCGGTTAACTGTAATGAAGCCAATGGTTGATTTTCTGAGGATATCCCGCTGCATACGAAATACGAAAAAATTCGCTCCCTCCAGTGCATAAGATTCCCCTTCTTCAAAATAAGTGGCATCACCAGTAACTGTTTCTATGATACCTATTTGATTATTACCGAGCTTTCCTGTTACCTTGCTGCCAAATATAATTCTATGCTCACTATTGTCCGGAAGCTGCGCCCCAATCCGCCTGCTGAAGAATAGCGATAAGGGTGTCTGGAATATATTGGAACCTTCGACAAAAAATTCACGTTTTTCCGGATAGAATAATTCCCAACGAGAGAGCCTCACATTCTCTTCATCTACTTCTGTTTGACTGAAATCTGGGCTTAAAGTCAAATTTGCAACTAAGTTGGGTGTAATACTATATTTCAAATCAACTCCTCCGTTGTAGAATCCTCTGTTTTTATATTCCGAAGATTTCTCCTGGCGGACAGTAGTAAAAGGTAAAAAGTCAATATGTCGAAATTTGGGAAGATCTTTTAATCCTCTAAGATCTCCACATTTAGAAGGTTGACCGGAGCGGTCATATCTTTGAATAGGATACCACCAGGTGTCTTCATGAGTACGAGGATTAACTCGACCTAAATTTAATCCCCAGGTTTGGACAGGTTTATTAGGATATCTTATAGTTTTAAAAGGAATAGCTATCTCCAATATCCATCCCTTTTCGAACCTTGACGTAGCACTATACCAAACTCCATTCCAATTATAATCACGGGAACTGGGTCCATGTCTGCCCCGGCTTTCAAGACAGGTGGCATCAGCTTGTATACCTTTGGCGTTAACTACAAACATATATCCAGTTCTTTTATCATGGAAAGTATCTATCATAAATCCTATTCGATCTGAGCTTCGCAAGTAGTCGCGATTTTCTACTATTGCCTGGATTTTATCAGGTTGCGAATCATAGCATTTAAAAGAAAAATAGATATTTTCATTACCGTAAAAAATATAAGCTTCAGTTTCCTCTATCTCTGGTTCTCCTTCATTTGGTGCCGTTTGTATGAATTCAACTATGGGTTTCAATTCTTGATATATTGGTTCATCCAATTTTCCATCAATAATAGGTGAGGTATTTTGAAAGCTGCTGATATGAGCAGTATAATAAACATACCCTCCGCTTGGATCAGGACCAGCGGTTGTCATTCCCCCTGAACAGCTTCTTTCCTGTTGATCACAAGATGCTTTTTCCCCCTCATTTTTTTTCGCAGAATTGTGTTTACATTGACCATTAATTAATCTTGCCAAGGAGGAATTAAATTGGCAGGTAAGTTCCCAATCTATTTGATCAAAAGGCAATTGGGTGTGTAATTCATTGGGGAAGGTTATTATAATTGTATTTTCTCTAATCTCAAATTCTCTAACCTCAATTTTCTTTTTATCCTTAGTAAAAATGTAATCAGCATAAGCCTGAAGAGTGAATAATACCGTTAAAAATAAAAAAAATAATATGACATTTCTCTTATTCCAGTCCATTTCAGGTAGTGTTTTTATTTTAGATTAAAATGGATTCATCTCCCCAGGCCTCATTAAGCTTAACAATATAACACTATACATAAAAATAAAAAAATAGCCACCTAAAAAAGGTGTATATTAATTATTATTAATTATTTTTTAATGTTTTTTAAATAGAAGGATCTTTATAAGCTCAATGGCTCTTTTATTAAATGAGATTTATACAATATTACTAATTTGAAAAGATTTGAGGAATTAACCTATTCTTTTTCAAGCTGTTTTAACTTCTCTAATGCACCCTGCTTGAGCCTCTCTAAAAACGCTTTATCGGCTTTGGTGTCTTTTGGAATCATTTCTAATGTCTTCTTATAATATTTAATGGCAAGCTCGCTATCACCATTTTTCATATAAGCTTCAGCCAGACTATCGTAGACATTGGCGGATTCTGGAAAAGCTTCGACATTCAATTTAAAGATTTCAATTGCTTCCTCGTTTCTGTTGGAATTCAATAGCGCGTATCCGAGTCCATTAATTCTTCCTTCATTGAAAGCATCCGGATGTGTTTTCCTTAATTCATGAAAAAGCTTAATAGCCTCATCTATGCCTTTATCTTTTACTGCCAGCATGAATTTCATCGAGGGTGAATCATATCGGTCATAATTCAAATAAGCAACACCAAGCTCTTTTCCACCTCCAATAGAGTTATTGACTATATCCTGACAAATGCTTAATCCATTGAAGCTATTGGTTAAATAGACGATTCCGATTTTCTGTTTTTTATAGGCAACTATGTAATTCCTGAAAATGCCGTAATCTCCCCACTGCCAAAAAGCATCACCATTATCAGTACGTTCCAATCCAAAGCCCAGCCCCCAATAGACGTCTTTATCAACATCAATCTGAGGTGTGAGCATTTCTTTGATGGTTTCATTCTTTAAACCTACATCGTTCATCATCGCCATGACAAACTGGGCATAATCACGAGCTGTTGTGTAAAGGCTCGCACCAGCATGAGCCTCTGTTCTTTTTCTGAATTTACCATCTGTTTCACTCAATATATTATGTCCTACAGCAGACATTGTTTCATACTTATCCTGCCAGACCATACTGCTATCTTTCATGTTCAACGGTTCGATTACCATTTTTCTCATTATCTCCTCAAGTAGCTCTCCTTTGAGATGCTCAATTACTTTTTGAAGATAATAATACCCATCAGCGGAGTAGCGGTATTTTGTGCCGGGCTCAACATAGATAGGAAATGGCTTCCCACGCTCTCCATGGGGCAAACCTGAAGAGTGGCTTAAAACCATACGGGCAGTTATCCTCTCGAACCAATCCCTCCGAAACCCTTCGAAATCCAGTGAATGCCCTAATCCTACTTCAATATCTTCTTTAGGGATGCATTCAAGTAACGGCTTATCCAAATCCAGCTCACCCTTTTCCACCATCATCATGGCCAAATAAGCGAAGAAAGGCTTGGTGAGAGATGCTGCTTCGAATATGGTATCCTCGGTGACCGGTTCACCAGTCTTAGTGCTTTTAATTCCGAAAGCACCAGACCAGAGTATCTCTCTATCCCGTATCACTGCAATTGAAAGCCCGGGAACACCTGCTTTCTTCATCAATTCCGGAATGACCTTCTCCAGATCAGTTATTAACTGCTGTTTATCTTCATCCGTTTTTAAGGAAGGTGTTTCTTGAGCTATACATTGCCCACTAATTATTAGCAAATAAATCAAGGCAATTACGAATACAAGCTTAAAAATATATATTTTCATTCCAATACTCCTTTGGATTATATTTTTTAGCAAGAGAAATGATTTATACCCCTTGCATTCTTAATATTAAAGACGTTTTTTGAAGCAAAAAAGTTGTGCAATAGCTTTAAAAAATATTAATTCTATTTACATATGCCATTTTTAATTAAATTATACCTCATATAGCTAATTCAATTATACAAATTTCTCAATTGATACGAAAGGAATATAATATTGAAAACAAATTTAATTTTACATATATTTTTTATACTTTACAAATAAGGGATTTTTCATTATATTTGTAAAAAGCATTAATTATATTTTGGTTCTTTGATTTAACTAAAATACGGGGGAATGAGGATGTCAAATAAAGAGATAAATTTAGAAGAGATAACAAAAAGAATAGATATAATAATTTATCTTTTGATTAAACAGCGATTAGAAAAAGAGACAGTAACTAACAGAGAAATAATTAGTGAACTTGTTGATCGCGGTTTAAAAGATATTGAAATTGCTAATATATTTGGAAAAAGCAGAAGCTATATAGCAAGTGAAATTACTCAACTTAAAAAACCGAAAAATAAAAAGGAGAACAAATGAATGAAATAAATATAAAAATACTTGAAAAGCTTGATCTTTTAGTAAAATTAACAGCCCTGAATATAATAAAAGATAAAGATTTTAAAGAACAAGTGAAGCTCTTATCATCTATTGGACTACAACCAAAAGAGATAGCAGATTTGTTAGGCAAAACTCCTAATAATATAAGAGTAACACTATCACAAATAAGAAAAGAGAAAAATAAAAAAAAGAGGTAAATTAAATGAATGATGATGAAATTAAGCAATTATTAAAGGAAATTTTAAAATGGCAAAGAATACAAGGAATTAAAACTTTAAAAGAAATATTATATACATTATTAGATGATAAGGATAACATCAAAAAAATTGTTTATGAGAATACTGATGGAGAAAAAACTGTAAGAGATTTACAAAAAATTTCTAAAACAAATATTTCAACAATATCAAAATGGTGGAATGAATGGTATTCACTTGGAATATTGGAAAAGAAAGGACAAAAGTATAAAAAGATTATTTCTCTTAAAGAATTAAGCATTCCTTTTGAGGGAAATAAAGATGATAAAAAGGATTAAACATTATGGCTAACCTCCAAGAATTAATATCTCGAGCGAGATTCGTTTTATCTGGCGCACCCAAAAGGTATGATGTATATAATCTCATTAATGGAAAAAATTCCACAAAAGATATAGCAAAAAAGACGGGAAGAAGCCTTTCTTCTGTTTTACAAGATTTTGAAAAGTTAAGAGATTTTGATCTAATCCAAGAAAAGCAGGATAAAAAAGGTCCTTTAAAAAAAGACGGCGCCTCAATATTTGAAAAAACTCCTCTGATTAAACATGTGCCCAATTCATATCTTAAGGATGTAGCAGATACAAGCAAATTGATTAAGAAAAAAGTGAGTAAAATAGGCAGAACTCAAAAACTTACTTCTATTCATATCCCCTCAGAAAGTGAAATTCTTGATATATGTAAAGAAAGTGAAAATCAGTTATATGAGTTTAAATCTCCTGGTATAAAAATGGAAGATATATCCGAAGAAATAGCGGCATATTTACATACAAAGAGCGGCGGAATACTTTTTTACGGCATCGATGATGGTGGAATAGTTATTGGAAGCGATATAAAAAGACAAGATTTTGACCAAAGAATTCATAATTCTATTCGGAATACAATCAACCCTTCTCCCAATATAGACATAAAAGAGAAAAATGTTATGGGCGCAAAAATTATTCTCGTCATTATCCCCCCTTGGGACAGGAAAAGCCTTTACCAATATACAAAGAAAGGCAGATATCTAATAAGGAAAGGAACTAATAAGTTTGCTTTACAACCAGATGAATTAAAGAAACTATCAAAAGGTACATATGTCGTTTGAGGTGTAAATAATGAATGAAGGTATAGTAAAAGAATTGAAAGAACAAACAAAATGGCTTAGATTCTTGGCCTTACCAAATTTAAAGAAAGCTATCGAAGAGAATCTCTCAACAAAAGAGCTTAAGAAAATATATTCTCTATCGAATGGGAAAAATAGTACTCATGAAATATCAAAAAAATTATCCATTGAGAGTATAAAAGTAAGTCATATGACTGTTTATAATTATTGGAAAAAATGGAGCGTGATTGGAATAGTGGTTCCGAGTGAAAAATATCCAGGCAGATTTGAGAAAATTATTGATTTAGAAGAAATGAATATTAAATAATTAAAATGCTGTTAAGATTATGGGAAAAACAGAATTAAATCCAAAAATACTAGAAAAACTAAAAAAGAAAACAGGAATAAAAGAACAATCTATAAGAAGCGCTTTGACGAAGATAAGAAGAGGAAAACCTCACTTAACTCTTAATGCCGCTGCCCATATTTTTGCTGAAAAAAAAAGATTTAGTGTATTAAGATATTTATCAGATATCGATAGAGACTCACTAAAAAATATACAATCTGAAAGTTCTAAGGTACCATCATCAAAGCCAATACAAAAAAAGAAAATAATAGAAATTGCCATTTATAATACAAATGATAAATTACTAAATGCTCATCTAAAAGAAATAAATAAAACATATACTCATGCATGTTATACCGCTTGTTTTGTTTTATGTAGGAAAGTGCTGGAGAACTTGCTTATCCATAAAATATTGAGAAAAAAATATCCCAATAATAATAAAAATCATAGAGAAAAATATTATGATTTCAATAGAGGAAGATATTTAGATTTTGAAAAAATAATAAAAAACTTAAAAAGTTGCAGTAAGGATTTTGGTCCAGAAAAAGATCTTGTTGAAAGAATTTGTCAATTGGCAAGACGTTTTAAAGACTCAGCTAATGTAATGACTCATTCTTTTTATCACATAGCATCAAAAAGAGAAATAGATGACAATAATTTTCAAAATTTATTGGATATGATTAATACGCTTGAAAACTTAATATGAGATTAAACATTATTGTGGATGGTAGTAATTCTATTTTAGGAATTTAAAAAAATGGTGGGGCTAATGGGGTAAAAATCTGAACTTTTTTCTCAATAAATTGTATATCCTATATTACCAGAATTAAAAGGGATATAAGATATATCGTTTATTATGGCTTTTAGATGTAGTGAATCGATTTGATAGAATTTGAAATAGTGTAAAATAATTAATTACGCAACATTTAATAAAGTTCCCACGACTTTTTGCTAAGCCTGTTTTTCTGCGTTTATAAAAGGTTAAAATGATGCTTGTTTGGGATAAGAGCCCTACAAGATGCAATGATCAGGAAACCTGGTGAGCAGGTCAACTTATTCCATTCTATGAATTACCATCATTGTCAGGTCATCTGTCTTTGGAGCTCCGGACTGGAAGCTTGTCATGTCTTCTATGCAGGTATTGATCAACTCCTGCGGTGAAAGCACACTTCTCTTGCTAATCAGAGCTATCAATCGCTCTTCTCCATAATAAATATCCGATTTATTTTGTGCTTCCGATAGCCCGTCACTATAAAGGAAAAGGCTGTCTCCTGGAGCTAAATTTACCTTCTCCGTCATAAATTGTCCCGCACAAAACACTCCGAGAGGAAGAGAGGTGGATTGTATGCGTTCGACGCTGTCTTTTCTCACCAGAAGAGGGAAACAATGTCCAGCATTGCATATCTCAACTTCGCCCGAGGTGTTTGCCCTTCCACACACAAGAGTAGCAAAGTGCCTCGACATTGTCCCTTCGCAGAAGAGCCGGTTTGCCTGCTCGAGCAACTGATTGATTGGGAGTTTGATCTTTATCAAGCTTCGAAATATTGCGTGCAGATGAGCCATGAGAAGCGATGCGGCTACTCCTTTTCCGGTAACATCCCCGAGGAGGAACAACAAAGCGTCATCTTCATCCAGGGGGATAATCAAGTCACAATAATCTCCACTTACGGGACCTGCTGCCTCGTAGTAGTAGGCTGTAGCCCATCTTCCAACGGTAAGATTCTGTTTTGGTAGGAGAACTTTCTGGACTTGATATGATAAGTCCAGGTCATGTTCAAGCGCGCGTAGCTCTTCGGGGCTAAGATGGTCTATACAGTTTCTGATTAGAGGGTCGACAACCAGTCGTTCATTCTCAATTGGCTCGTGACAAGTTTCACATAAACCATATTTGCCCTGAGCAATTTTCTCCAGTGCCGTATCTACCTCACACAATAAATGCGACAGAATCTCAGAACCTTCTGTTTTGGAAATAGCAGTCTGAAGCTTTTGTCGCCGTTTGAGCAATTCTTCCTTCAGGTAGGTATCTCTGTGTTTATCCATACTTTATATCCTCTCTATGTTGAAGTTTCATACTCGCACAAAAATACTATACGCTATGTTGGGTTGGTATTCAAGTCTTCTAATTATACGTAAGACAAGCATACAGTATACATATGACCAGTGCAATTTATAGGAATCTACTTTTTTAGGCTGTAACAATTTCTCCATTTTTTATTTTTTTCTTCTTAATTCCGTCTATAATTTATATCAATTAAATGAAATGAAGTCAATCGGATTGTAACTGGAGTTTCCCCAAAAATGAAGTTACAATATCGATAACTTCTTTTTTTCTCAATGTTAGGAGAGAATGTAATTGGGGAAGCAAAACGTGGAGGGAAACTTTTTATTTTTTTTGAATAATAAGGAAAATCATTTCTGATCATAATGAAGCAGGGATAGGGTATTTCCCTATGCGAGCGGTTCAGACACCGGCTGAACCGCTTTCTTCAAAAGAAATTATAAAAGGTAATGCTTAATACTAAGGAAGCGTATCTTCCTTTCGGACAGACGCAAGGCCTGTCCCTACATTGCTTTGCTTCGAAGATAAGATAAAAAGCTTACGCTTTCTTCGGACAGCCAATAGGCTGTCCCTACACGGCTTACCGCTGAAGGTTCTATCTCACCTAAGAGTCCATGGAGGAAAAATAACGGAGCAACAGTGCTGGCCTATCCCTACAAAGCATACCTTCGCAGAGAAAGAGCTTGTATATGTCCAAGGAGTCAGCAACAGTACCTGCACTAAATAATTTTGGAGAAACTCCAGGATTGTAACAATTAAAACTCATGAGAATTTATACCGTTAAATATAACTTTTACCCTCTTTGATTAGATCATAGACGATAAAAATTAAAATTGTCCGTAATAATAAAAAATTTTGTTGAAAAAACTAAACTATCCCGTTCTGTTTGCGGTCAGTAATTCGGTCAGAAAAATGTCACTAAAAGCGACTTAAAATGACTTAATCTGACTTAATCAACCGAAAATTAAATTGAATGTAAGTTGTTGATTTTGATGCAAAAGATGATTGGGCATATGAACTCTTTCAGGAAATTGTTACTCGTGAAGATTTATTTAAAACAAATAGAGAAGATATATCAAAAGTTCTATCTGTGACTTACTTTTCTAATATTGAGATATTATCGTTATTTATTGACAAAGAAGATGCTCAAAAAAACTATATTTCAGAAGAAGTTCTTTCTAAATTTATTTCAACTCTCTCTGAAGATGACATAGAGAACAGAGATAATCTTAATAATAAGATTCAATTGCTTTTTAACTTCAAAAATGTGGTTCCTCTGAATATTATCCAAGAACTTATTAACAGATTTAGTGAACTTTTAAAAAACGAAAATCAAAAACCCTTCAGAGAGGAAAAAGAAAATCTTCTACGAAATTATGAGATTACATTTGATGTATATCAAGAACATATTTCTAATATTGATGATGAAAACATATTGGTAACTTTCAGAGACGTTGTTATTGAAGGAATAAATGCTATTGGTGATTGGAACCAAAAGAAAATTTTTATTCCAATATGTGTGCAATTAATAGACTTTTTACCTGATCCTACAAAAGGAGATATTGCCAGTTTGATAAATGACTTCTGGAATAATGCTGATGCAGAAAGTTATGAATTCATCTTAAATAAACTTAGGGAGCAAACCAGACAAAAAATTATAGAGGAATATTTGCATATTTTTCAGAGCAGATCAGAACTTGATGAAGAAATATTCAATATAATATGGGCATTTTTGAAAAAAGAAAATAGATTTCATCTTTTTAAACAAGTGTTGGATTCGAATAACTATAATTTTGCACTCAATAATCTTGAAGAATCAATTAATAAAATAGATCTTTATAAGATAGAAGTTGTTTCTATACTTTTAGATAGAGTCGCTGAAGTGCAAATTCAAGATAGACCTCGCTTTTACAAACTAATCAATACTTTAAAATGCGCAAAAGACTCTGAGCTAAAAGAGAATTTAACAGAACAGATTAAGGTGCTACTAGCAAATGATGATTCGCTTCATCAAGAGGTAGGTTACAATGCTTTACGTGAAGCAACTTATCTTTCCCAAACCTTAAGAAGAAATGTAACTCGCGATATTATTGACTGGTTAAAACAGCTAAGCCCGATAAACAACACTCATCAGCATTCAATTAGAAGCGTTATTCTAAATTGGGATATATTACCTCTTACACCGAAAGTAGATTATTTAGATATAATTTTTGACAAACTATTGAAAATCAGTACAGATATAAATGATATTAGATTAAGCTTGGAAATAATTCAGCAATTAAAGCCGAAATATAATGATTATAAGCCTTATTTTGATGATGTATTTGATCGAATTGAAAGAGAAGAAAATGGGGATATAAAAGCTGAAATAAAAAATGGCCTCTTAAAAATAAAACCGGCGAAATTTAATAAATATAATAAGAATTTTTGGAAAAACTTAGAAAAGATATAGGTTATATTATAGTATTCAGTCTTTCGAACTCTTCAGCTATGGCATCGTTGATTATTACTACTATTGCTTCTTTGGTGTTTAAAAGAATATAGAGATCAATCCCAAGAAGGCCTATTCCAAATATGGTGTTTATTATAGAGATATCAGATAATGAGTCTCTATCTTTATAAAACAACCATATTATAGCTTTAGTAAAAAGATATGAGAATGCTCCCAAAAACAAAAGCACGCCAAGGATTAAAAGGGCATAAAAATACCCCTTTGAGAATTTAACAGTAACAACCTTAAAAAATATAAAAAGCACGCTGAGGGCAATTAAGAATCCAATTGCAAATAGTGTGGAGATTGTTTTTTGGTTCTGTTTCAACTCTCCAATATGTTTTCTGCAGTATGGAACATCCAGTTCTACATCATAACTTTTGTATGCTATATGAGCGAATTTCCCCTTTTTTTGTCTCCCGATTTCTTCTGATTTTCCTTCCTTGAGCTTTAATGTACCTTCTTTAGGGAGACCACAGTAAATACACTTATCAGGAAACTTGAAGTAATTTTTACCTGAATTAATCGGAAGCCTAATCTTCTTACTCATAAAATATGTACTTTATTATTCCATTCATTAATCATACTGTTATTAATAAGATAATCATTAATTAAACTATATGAGTTATTTTATACTTGGATTTGCTAAGTCAGAAAAATTGGCGGGGCCGACGAGACTCGAACTCGCGACCTCCGGCGTGACAGGCCGGCGTTC
>CAZYAF010000007.1:0-175897 GCA_964645975.1 uncultured Acidobacteriota bacterium | reverse complement strand
GGTCGATGGCGGAGGCTATGTCGCTGCCGTTCTTCATGAGCTCCTGAAAGGTGGCGGCAGCGGCTCGGGCCAAACGGTCGAACTCGGCCTGGCCTATCTCTCCCAGGCTCTGGGTGGCTTTTGTCAATCCCTGCACCGCGATGCCCAGCTTCTCCTCCACTTACTGCTTGATGCTCTCCACCTCCAGGCCAAACTGCCGGCTAAGCTGAATCATCTCTATCATGTTCTTGTTGAAGGTTATGCCCAGCTTGTCGGCTTCCTCGGCCAACTGCGGGAACACGTCGTTGAGGGTTGAGGTGGCCATGGTAGCGTCTATCATGCCGGTCTCTAATAATGAGAAAACATCCCGGGCTCGGGAGGCGAAGGTGTCGAAGTTCTTGACCGTGATGTCGGTCTCCCGCATGATGTCGCCCAGATGCAGGGTCACGGCGCTGAAGCGGTCGCCCAGGTCCTTGGAAGCATCGGCAATCTTCTTTGCCAGGTCATCGGAGATGGCGGCTCCCAGATCCCGCAGCACATCCTTCTGCACCTTCTCCTCCTCGTTGAGGCCACCGAAGAGGCTGGCTATCCCCTTGGCAAAATCCTTAATCGAACTCCATAGCTGCTTTACTATCTCAGGTACTTTGGTGAGTAACCCTACTATACTGCCAATTCCTGGCAGAGAGGCTTGTAAGCCACCGAAAAAACCGCCTTTCTCTGCACCGGTTGACCAGCTTTTGCTGATATCCTCAAACCCTGTTTTGAACTGCTCATAGGTGCCCTTAATGCTGCTCCAGATGCCTCCGAATAATCCCAATATGGCATCCGACCATGCCTTCCAGCTAGTGAGGGATTTCTGCTGAAAGTCTTCTTCAGCTTTCTCTATATAACCTCGAATCCCTATCCATTCTTCTTTCAGAGGACTTAATACAGCCGACATCCCAGCTGATGCTGTCCCCCTCACTCCTAATAACCCGCTTGCTTCAACAGATAAATCCAATGGAAAAGTTTTTTCACACTTCTCTTGAAGGACATCTATTTCGTTGGTCAAACCTGTTAGACTATCTTTTACATTACTAATAGCCGAAGCAGATTTAGCAAACGGATCACTCGTGTCAGCCATGACTTGCTTATAAAGATCTAAGCTCTCTTTATTACTTTTTAGCTTGTTATCAAAAACATCAAACTTTTTCTCTAAACCCCCTATCCCTTTTTCTAATGATGAAATTCCATTCTCTAAATTTTTACTAAGAGAAACTATGCTCTTGTCAGTAGAAAAATCCTCTACCGTATTTTTAAAATTGGTTATTCCTATTATCCAATTTTTAAATCTAGTTGCTAAATCTATTTGGGGTATCATGGCACCGATAGCTAATATTCCTGCACCGACTAATTAAAATCCTCCAGCTAATCCAATTATAGTAGCGCCAACACCAATAAGACCTATAGTTAAAGTGGCTATATATTGATTCCATGAACTTTTTTTGAATAGTTTCTCAAGCATTTCAAAATCTTTGTTAATATCTCCTATTTTCTTTTCAAGATTAGCAAAGTTACTGCAAATTTGATTAATATTTCCGAAGGAATTTTTCGCTAAAAGTGCCATTGAAGAACTAAGGCTATCAAACATTGCACTGATGTATATGTCCATTTTTCTGATCATTATTTGCATGAGTAAATTCATCTTTTCTATCGTATCTTTCATAACCAAAGTCAGTTTTTCTAATTTCTGTATCATATGAGCATTTGACTTCTCCAATATTTTAACGATTGCCTCATTCTTCTTTTCAATTGGCGCAATATTTGCGTCCATTTCAAATACTACAGAACCCATTGTTTTTTACCTCCATGTTCTATTTTCAATTATGGTTAGTTGGCTTTAGGTTTCACTATTACAAGCATTAAATTTAATGATATCTCTTTGCCTGTAATACCTCTTTTTATAATCATATAAAATATTTATTGCATTTATATTTCCTTTCGTTTAGAATTTTATTTGTTACCAAAGTCATTTTTTGACAGGAGTACCTCAATGGAAAAGTGCCCTTTTTGTGGTAAATCGCTTCCTGATAAAACTAATTCTAAAAATAATATAAAAGGCATAAACAAAAATCCCTTGAAGAAATGTCCCTTTTGTGCTGAAAAAATCAAAGCTGAAGCCATCGTCTGTAAACATTGTGGTCGAGACTTAACCAACAAAGCTACTATAAAAACTGAATGGCATCTACCTTACAGAAGTTTTATGACGATTTTAGGAATTTTATGTCTAATTATTTTTTACATCAATATTTTGAAAAGCTGTTAAAAAATTATTAAGCAATTTTTTAAATTTCAAAGAACAAAGCATCTATTAAAAATCGAGCAAGTAGAAAATTATCTCTAAATATCAGTCAATTAATACATTTAAGTAGTCGATTATCATTTTGATCTAGGTTCATTTTTTCAGCAGGTATAAAAAATATTGCATTTATATTTCCTTTTGTTAATAATTAAATTTGTTATTAAAGTCACTTTTTAAGAGGATTGCCTTAATGGAAAATCGTACTGTCCCTGGTAAATTTATTCCCGATAAAACTAATTCTAAAAATAATATAAAAGGCATAAACAAAAATCCCTTGAGGAAATGTCCCTTTTGTGCTGAAAAAAGCAAAGCTGAAGCCATAGTTTGCTGCTATCGCGGTCGAGACTTAATAAATAAAGCAACAACTAAGTGCAAACCAAATACAAAGATTTTATGGCATTATATTTTATTATTAGAGAGTGTGCTATTATTAAACCTACTAGTTGCAATTCTGACATTTAAATGTTAAAAATAAATATTACGCTTTATTTAATATCTTTTTCTTATTCCAAAGAAAGTTAACAATTAATATTTTGTAATAATCAGTCAAGGAATATTTCCTGAAAATTATTTTGCCTCTCATATATAAGCAAAACTGGTGGTATGTTTTAAACCATTTTCGCTTGTTTAAAACAACAAAGTGTCAAGCACACATTGAAATCAACTAAAATGTCAATCCCCGCTTCACAATCGAATCACCAAATGGCTTCGCCAACGGACAGGGGATGCGTGGCCTCTTTGCTATTGTGATGGCAAAGCTTATGTTTATTTATTAGCTTTGAAATATTTAAGCAATTAAATAGCAAAGCAGCTTTGCTGCCTGTCCCTACACGGCTCGCCTTCGCAGGAAAAGAGCCTGCATATGTCAAATGCTCAGCAAGAGCACCTACATTAAATAATTTTGGCGGAAATTCAGAATTCAGGGAACTTGAAAATATTTATCTTTTATTGATATAATAGTTTTGTGTTTTTAATCTTAGCCATTATTTAATAACAATAAGTCGGGTGTACCGAGATTGCATTTATTAGCTCGTAACATTATTAAAATACATCAATTCTATATACTCTCGGCTAATTAACAAATTCTTTTTAATGAGGAGGAACAAATGAACAAGTACAGCTATGTATCCAGAAGAAATTTTATTAAAAGCATAGGAGCTGGAGCAGCTCTCATAAGCTTATGGGGAAAGGAAGCGCAGTCAGAATCAATTTACCTTTCTCCAGAAAAGCTTTTAAAACTCAGCTCTTCTGCAGATATTGATGAGGAAAGTTTTTGGAATGTTGTGCGAACCCAGATGATGTTGAAGGAGGATATCATCTATCTTAATAATGGCGGTTTTGGTGCTACTCCGCGTATGGTTTTTGACGCTCTTGTTGAGGATTACCGTATGTTGGGTGAAAATCCTCGGGACCTCGATACTCTGGTTAAAAAAATGGAGGAAGTACGAAAAAAAGTTGCCGATTTTCTGGATGTTTCCCAAGATGAGATAGCGCTCACCCGCAACACCACAGAAGGAATGAGCACAATAGCTGCTGGACTTCCATTGAAAAAAGGAGATGAAGTGTTGATAAGCCACCATGAACATCCCGGAGGAAAGCAGCCCTGGCTTATGCGGGCGGCCAGGGATGGTATAGAGGTGAGAGAAATAGAAATTCCCACCCCACCAGAAAATCCAGAGCAGATCTTGAATATCTTTAATGATACTATTAGTAATAAAACCAGAGTAATTAGCGTCAGTCATGTAACCTGCACAACAGGATTGATTCTCCCGGTCAAGCAACTCTGTCAATTAGCTCGAGATAAAGGAGTACTCTCTGTGCTTGATGGAGCACATCCCATGGGCATGTATCCTTTCGGCCTTCACGATATTGATCCCGATTTCTTTGCAACCAGCCCACACAAATGGCTTGATGCTCCATTTGGCAATGGTACCCTCTATGTGCGGAAGGATAAGATTAATATGTTGTGGCCTATGCATGGCTCGGGAGGATGGGATGGCGACACTGCTCTGCGTTTTGAGGCAATAGGAACACGCTCCTGGCCTGTGACCTGTGCCCTTGGTGAGGCCATTGATTTCCAGAATGCCATTGGAAGGGATAAGATTGAAAAGCGTGGACGTGAGCTTGCTACCTATTTCAAAGAAAATGTAAGAGAGCTTCCAGGAGTAAAACTGCATACTTCCATGGACCCAAGAATGTCATGCTCAATCAGCTCTATTTCTATTGGGGATCTGGAATTCTCTGATGTTTATCCGTATTTAATCGAGAAATATAACATAATTGCTCGCCCAGTGGAAGAAATTAACGGCATTAGAATCTCTACTCACTTTTATAATACAAAAGAAGAGGTAGATACGTGCCTCAACGCCATTAAGGAAATCGCTGCAAAAGGAATAACGGACCTATCTGCCAGCATAAGAGGTAAGAATTATTATAATGTTTAGCAATTCAAGAGACAAAAAAAAGGGAATACATGACTCTATAATTGTATATCAATAATTAAATAGGAAGGAGGATTTTATTTTTATCTGGTTAACTTACGATGGGATAAGAAATCTTGAAATAAATTCCTGATAAGAACTTATAATATGTTCGCCCCAGAAAAGGGTAATTAACGCTGCCAATGATAGAAAGCTGCCAAAGGGGAGCTGTTTCTCTAATCCTTCTTTGGATTTAAGCATAACCATAATCCCAAAAATAGTACCAATTACAGATGCTAACATAAGAGTTAGTAAACATAGTTTCCACCCCAAGAAGGCTCCCAACATGGCTAACATTTTCACATCTCCAATTCCCATTCCTTCCTTTTTTTTGACATAATAATAAAAAAGGCTAATCAGCAGTAATATACCACCGCCAATGAGTAATCCTATAAGCGACTCTAACCAACTGATTCGCTGGTTTATGAAACTTAATCCAAAGCCAAGCACAAGGCCTGGGATAGTTATGTTATTGGGCAAAATATAATGAAAAAGGTCAATAAAGAGAAGCAGAAGAAGAAGGCAGACAAAAATCAAATCAATTAAGAGCTGAAAAGATATACCCCATCTTAAATAAGTAAGCAAAAAGAAAAAGGCGGTTGCGAATTCTACCAGAGGGTAAATATAGGATATGGGTGCGCCACAATGGCGACATTTGCCTCTTAGCATTATAAAGCTTAACAGAGGAATATTATCGTACCAGGCAATAAGCTTATTGCAATGCGGACAGTGTGAGCGAGGTGATACTATCGATTGCTTCTTAGGTAATCTATGTATGCAGACATTGAGGAAGCTGCCTACAATTAATCCGTAACCGAAAAACAGTATAGAAAAAAATATTATATTTCCAGTAAATGAAGGCATAATTTAATGTCTGAGCTTATAAGGTGACGAGGATCGCACTTCACCGGTGATGGAGTCATATAAATAAGGTCTCCCTTCCGGGTCAGTCGGCAATTCCTGAAGTAAGCCAACATGAAATAACGCATCGAGAGAATCGGGTAAACGCTCTCTTCTTTTCTTATATTCCTCAAGGGCGTTCTTTATGGTTCTGATGTCCAATTCTATTCTTAAATCAAAAATATGGTTATAAGAAATGGCTCTGACCCACTCCTTCTCAGAACTATTATATATCCTTATCCAGAACTCAAGCGCAGCCGCCAAATCCTCCTTTCGCTCAAATATACCGGCAATTATGCGCTCTATACCTTGAGGAGAATTAGGGATATTGGCTGCCATTTGAAAGTAGTAAAGGGCTCTATTATAATCCTTTAAATCTGCATATGCATAAAAACCCGCATCTAAAGGAATTATCCATTCATCTGGATTATTTTTTATACCTTTTTCCAATAGCTTAAAAGCTCTGGCGTAATCTCCTCCCTCGCGTGCCATAGTTAAAGCACCAGTAAGATATGGGTCTATGTATTGAGGGTCTAATTCAGTTATGATTTCAAAAGTATGTTCCAGATACTTAAAGCGATGGTTTCGCTCGTAAATGCTATAATGCTGAATGCTCCAGAGATAGACAATGTCGGCTAAAAAGCTTTCATGCCCCAATGCTAAGATCTTGAGGTATTTTCCAGATGGTAATAAAAGTGGGTCATGATAAGGCTCAACTTGCTTAATTTGATCCAAACGAATCAATAAGAAGAAGTTCAGCAGAAAAATTATTCCTAATAATCCTAATATTTTTAGCCTCATAGTTCCATTTTAAAATCTATTAATTATCTTCTATATAAAATCTTTTTTCTGAAAAAGTAATATTGCCAGCAGCACAACGACAGTTGCATATGTCAAACTATAAGCTATAGCGAAAAATATAAATTGATTGTTTATAGTTATATTATGGACTATTTCATTTTTGATATTTAGATTCTGTAGATTTGGCAGAAGAAAATAAAGAATCAACAAGGTAGTGCGGGCGATGATTCCACTTACCTTCTCTCTAAGTAAAAGCAGATTAGGTGTTAGCTGACCCATAATATAAATTGCCAAAGTAAAAACTGAACTTAATATCGGGGTAGTAAAGGTTGAAAAAAGAATCGCAACGGCAATGATAATTACCAATTCAAAGAAGAAAAGCATAATTGCTTTTAGCATGCTTAGTTCCCATGAGCCACTTTTGAAATAGATAACACTGAGAAATAATATTGTCATAATTCCAATATTTATAAGTAAGGTCAGCAGAAGGCCAAAATATTTGCCAAGTAGAAATTGATAACGCTGAATTGGCTTCGATATTATATTATGAATAGTTCTCTTTTCAATTTCTTTGGAGACCAGGCCTATGCCAATAAAAACAGCCATTAACACTCCAAAAAAAGAAATACTTATGAGCCCGATATCTTTAATAATCTTTAATTCATCGCCTACCGTTAGCAAACTGACTATTCTGGAACTGGCAATCATAAGGAGAGCAAAGATGAGTAGCAAGTAAAGTATACGGCTTCGTATTGCTTCTCGTATGGTATTTAATGCAATAGAATAGATTTTCATATACTTTTCTCCTGCTGAAGCTTTTTTATGAATATATCTTCCAAAGACATCTTTTGTGGATTTACTGAAAGAAGTTTCCCTTTGTTTTTCTCTATGAATTGCATAACTTTCAGCATTTTCGCATAACCTGCTACTTTAATAAGGCATTTATCGTCTCTCACTGATATACATTCTCCGAAGCGAGAGGTTTTTTTGGCGGGAATGCCGGAAAAAGCAATCTCATAAAAATCTATTTTCTCCTTTATTAAATCGTTTATTTTCCCTTGGCTCACAATTTTGCCTTGCACAATAATTATTACCCGATCGCAAATCATCTCAACATCAGATAGAATATGAGTGCTGAAAAAGATTGTTTTTCCTTTTTCTTTTAAGCTCAGAATAATATCTCTTATTTGTCTGCGACCAATGGGGTCAAGGCTGGACATGGGCTCGTCTAATATAACAAGTTCCGGGTTATTTATTAGGCTCTGAGCCATTCCAAGACGCTGCAGCATCCCACGAGAATACTTGCGCATCTGCAAATCAGCTTTGCTCTCCATTCCTACAAGTTTTAAAAGCTCTTTTATCCTATTTTTTCTTTGCGAGGTGTTATATCCAAAGAGTTGACCATAAAAATTTAAAAATTCTCTTCCTGTCAGGTAATGATAAAAATAAGGGTCTTCCGGAAGAAAACCTATACGGTTTTTCACGGAAATTTTCATATACTCTTGATCAAAAATTCGTATGCTGCCTCCATCTGGAAAAATGATCCCATTAATAATTCTTATAGTTGTTGTTTTCCCTGCACCATTAGGTCCTAAAAAGCCAACAATCTCACCAGGAAAAACCTTGAAGGAAACATCTTCAAGCACTTTGGCCTTTTTCAGAAAAAATCCCAGGCGAAAAGATTTGGATATATGTATAACATCCAAAATCGGCGGATTTTCGGAAAGCTCAGTTTTTTTATTTTCCATTTCCTTCTTTATAATAATGATGTTTTAAAATCCTCACAAATAAATGAGAATTATTTGAGTACGAATAAGCCTAAAAATTCCTTCTATAAAAATATTATAGAAGCAATAACTTTTGTCAAGTATATTTTAGGGATTAATTTCCTCCCTCTCTTTTTATTGATTCAATGTAAAATTGCTCTTGCTTCTGTATCATCGTTTCATTATCGTACTCCTCAACTGCTACGGCACCCCGTTTACCCATTTTCTTCATGATTTCGGGATTTTTAAGGAGGTAAACAACCTTCTCCGCCATTATCTTAATATCATGGGGCTCCACTAAATAACCATGCTCTCTTTCCACTACTGCTTCTTTATTCCCATCAATTCGTGTTGCAACAATGGGTTTCTTCATAGCCCGAGCCATAGGAAGAACAGTTGGAAGTCCCTCCCATAAAGAAGTCAGCATCATAATATCGCAAAGGCCAATAAGTTGAACAATATCTCTTCGCCAACCAAGTATTTTAAAATGCTTCCCGAGTTCCAATTCTTTTACCAGTCCCTCCAGTTCATTTCTAAGTTCTCCATCTCCCACCAGGATAAAGTAGGTGGAGGGAATTTCTTTGAGCACTAAAGCAGCCACTCTGGCAAAATCCAGAGGAGCTTTTTGTGATTTAAGACAGGCTACCATCTCAACTACTGCAGATTCCGAAGGAATGCCGATTTTCTTCTTCTCTATTGCTTTTTCAATATGTGCTTCAATAAATTGTCTTAAATCTATTCCCGGTTTTATCTGGACAAAATTCTTTTTCCTAAATAATTTATGCTTCTCACCTGCCAGAATATTTTCCTTGGAATCAATGAAGTAATAAGAGGTTATTTTAGAAGTTATTTTCTCAAGAATAGTAAAAAACCATTTTTTGATAAAAGGAAGATAATCATTAAAAGAAAAACCATGTACTGAATGAATTATCAATGGAATCCTGGCAAAAAAAGCCGCCCAGCGACCAACAATACCCGCTTTTGAGCTATGAGTTTGTACTATGTGGGGCTTCTCCTTTCTCAGTATTTTGTATATAGAAAAAAAAGCCTTTAAATCTTTAAACGGAGAAATAGGTCTGACCAAATTTTTCAGAGTATAAAGCGTAATACCTTTTATATCTTTAGCTTCCTCAAGTAGCATTCCTTCCGGTGAAGTAATTAATCCGGCAGAAAATATATCTCTGTTTAATCCCGCAAGTGTTTGTAAAGTAACTTTCTGGGCACCTCCTAATTCAAGCATAGTAATTATATGGAAAACCTTTATTTTTCTATTATCATCCATAAATGTTCAAAGGCTCATATCTATCTTTTTTAAGCATTTAGCTACAATGAGTCCAGCTAATAGCACCACAGCCAAAATGAGAGCTGCGGTGTAGTTCGTTTTGATAAACATGATGCTAATAGCTATAAATCCCAATACTAAAGCAATCCCATAGCTCAGAGCTACAGTCTGGGGAATGGTCAGACGCCATTTTCTCAGGCGAAGGGCAAAATGGTCAGGGCTCCCAAAAAACACTGGAGTTCCACGAAGCATCCTTATATACATAACAAACAAAGTATCAAATACTGGAACACCTAAAATAATCACCGGTGCCATTGCAGCCACCCAATTATGCTGGGTATAGCTGCCAATCATTGTAAGTGTACCCAACATAAGCCCAATGAACATGCTGCCAGCATCACCCATATAAATAGAAGCTGGATGAAAATTGTAACGCAGAAAGCCTAATAGGCTACCCGCAAGCACAATGGTAAGGGTTGCTATGGTAGGTCTGTTATTTATAAATGCTATCAAAAAAAGAATCACAGCACTGACAAATGCTACCCCTGCAGAAAGCCCATCCATAATATCTATTATGTTAAAAGCATTTGTAATCCCAATCAGCCAAATAACGGACAATGGTATGCTTATATAATCTGGTAGAAATACGAGCTGTATTCGAATGCCGCATTTTATGAGAACAAGAGCTGCTAACAACTGGCCTAAAAACTTAATTTTAGGCTCTAATACTCCAAAGTCATCAACTATTCCAATGAGAAGTACAAGAGTAGTACTTAAAAGAATGCCAAGTATCTCCTGACTGAATTGAAACACTAAAGCAAGCGCAATTAAAAAAGATAGATATATAGCTATCCCCCCCAAATATGCCACCGGCTCTTTATGCTTTTTCAGTTTCCCATCAGGATGGTCAACCACACCAAACTTTAATGCAGCTTTTCGCATGAGGGGTGTTAAATATAGAGCTAAGGCGAAAGCTAATAAGAAACTGAAGAAAAAGGTGAAAAGCCTTGAGCTTATATCTCCATTCATTGTTTATTTAAGCAGCTTTTATTTGTTCGATTTTCTTTTGCAATAGTTTTCTTTTTTGACGTGCATTTTTCAGATAAGGAATGAATGATCTCATTTTCAATAACACTTTCGGGTCGAAAAAGAGAAGATAGCCATAGATTAGCACCTCCCATTTTAAAAACCAGGGAAGGCAAAGAAAAAAACTCCTTAACTTATCGTTTTTAATTATCGTTAAATATCGGTTTTTAAGTATATGAAATTTAAGCTCTGCGGGTCTTTGGGAAAACTGAGAAAATCGAGCTAACCATCCTCTTTGCTGCTGACTACCACCTCGATAGTGATATGCCACTGCCCGTGGATTATAATAGCCCATCCATCCCAAAAGATGTGCCCGCCACCCTAAATCCAAATCTTCATAAAAGGCAAAATAATCTTCGTCAAAGAATTCATGGTTCAGCATTAGTTCATCAACCATCTGCCTTCGATATAATGCGGCAGCTCCACACACGGAAAAGATATAACCATCCTCCTCATACTGGCCTTTATCCAGCTCACCGTATCCTCGTTCTATTGCCCGACGAGCTCGTGAGAGAAATTGACCTGTGGAATCGATGGTTTTTCTGTCAAATCGCAAAATTTTGCCGGAGACCATTCCTATATGTTTATCTATTTTAAAAGAATTAAGTGCTTCTTCAATATATTTTTTTTCTAATATTACATCAGCATTTAAAAAGAAAATATAATCTCCCCCAGCATACGCTAATCCTTGATTATTAGCACGACAAAAGCCCATATTTGTGTTATTTTTAATTAATTTTATCTCTTTATCTATTTGTTTAATCAATTCAAGCGACCTATCTTCTGAGCCATTATCGACCACTATTATTTCTATAGGATGATATGATTGCATTTTAATGGAAGAAAGACAGTCAGATATAAATCTTTCTGAGTTCCAACTGACAACTATTACAGAAACCATATCTAAATTATCATCCTATCTCAGCCAACTTCTAATATATCGATTGCTAACCTTTCGATGAGCAAGAATAATTTTTCGTCTTCTCAGCATAGTTGGCAGCAATCTCATTATCTCCCAAATCGCTTTGAATAATAATTTATTTGTAAAAAGAAGATAAAAAAAGCGAGCAGTATCATAAATGAGCAGCCGAGGGAATGCTAAAAGGATATTCAAAAGGGAATCATTTTTGCACATGAGCAGATAGCGATTTTTAAAGGAAAGGTACTGCTTATACTTCGATTGAGGTGCAGAACCCCCCCGAAGATGTAGACATTGTGCCTTTGGGATGTATACTGCTCTCCAACCATAAAGCTGTGCACGCCAGGCAACATCAAAATCCTCAGCAAAGGAAAAAAAATCTTCATCAAAAAAATGTCTCTCTACCTTGATTTCCTTCAACATCTTGCTTTTATAAAGAGCTGCTCCAGCACAGATTCCAAAAACCTCACTTTGGTCATCATATTGCCCTTCATCGATCTCTCCACCTCCACGGTCATAAAAGCGTCGACTTTTTGAAAGGATGAGACCGGTGGAATCAATTGTTTGCCTATCCATTCGAATCATCTTTCCTCCTAACATACCTATCTCCTCTGGCTGATTCTCTGCGGCAAGAACAAGTCCTTTTATATAATCCGTATGAAGATTGACATCGCTGTTTAGTGTTAATATATAATCACCTTGAGCGATGGTAATCCCTTGATTGTTTGCTCGACAAAAGCCAAGGTTATCGTCGTTTTTTATAATTTTAGCTTCCGGATAGAACTCCTTTACAATATCCAAGGTCTTGTCCTTAGAGCCATTATCAACTACGATTAATTCCCAATTTTTATAACTCTGCTTTTTTATGGATATCAAACACCCTTGCATAAACTGAGCAGAATTCCAGGTAACTATTATAATAGATACCTTCAATCACCCTCCTTTTGCTTTGCTTTCGATTAAGGAATTGATTTTTTTGATTGTAACTTCCCAAGAATTTTTTTGCGCTAAAATCCGACCCTTCTCTATTCTTTCTTTATCCTTATGCTTCATGACATACTCAATTTTTCTTATAAATTCATCTTTATTTTTACCTATATAGACTATATCTCCATATAGTTTTTCAACATCAGGAAGATACGTTGATACAACCGGTTTTTCTGCAGCTAGTAGTTCAAGCATCTTATTAGGGTTGATGTGCTGGGTCAACTTATTCAATTTATATGGTATTATGGCCACATCAAAATTATGCAGTAGACCTGGAAGCTCAGTATATTCTTTTTTTCCCAGAAAATGAACATTAGTGAGTTTTTTTAGAGGGGAAAAATCAGCTTTTTGGGGACCAATTAATAGGAGATTCCATTCTGGATGCTCAGTGGCCAGAGCTCCCAGCAGCTCAATGTCAATTCTATCATCTAACATCCCATAGAAACCAATAATCGGTTGATTAATAAGCTCCTTAATCTGTTTAATCTCTGTAGACATATTCTGAAAATTTGCTTTGGCAAAGAGCTGATAATCTACTCCACCAGGAAGGAAAAATATGTTTGGGTGTGTCTTTCTCCTTGCGTTAAAAAGAGCATTGGTACCAGTAAATACTAAATCTACTTTACCAAGTATTTTATTCTCTAAATTTTGAATCACCTCAGAAGGTCCCAGTAATTCCGAATATTCATCGACAATGTCATATATTGCATATCTTTCACCCAATTCTCCTATAAGATAATGTCTATGAGGCTCCCATATCCAAAGAATAAAGCTGCTATAATGCAATGCTGTTAGCTTACTTCTTATTATGCTCAGGATTAAAAATTTGTTTATGCTGCTTATTATTTTCATCCTGCCATCCCAGGGGAGGATAAGTATACCCTGATAGCTAATTTCGGGCGAAATGCTCTGATGGCCAAGTGCCGTAACATTGCTTGGATGACAAATGAGAGTGGAGATGGAAATGAGCTGACAATAAAGCGCATTATAATAATTTGATAATTTCTGGGCAATATGCAGGTGACGGGTAAAAATACCTCTCCAGGGAGCATAGGTAACAAAAACTATCTGTTGAGGCTGGATGCTTGGAAGTGATTTTTTTGGTGAAAAATATAATATTTTTACACGGCATTTTAAGCGCAATAATAGACAATATATGAGTAAAAAGAAAAATAGTGGTCCTCCAAAAATGAAGGTCAAAATTGTCTTTGAAATTTTCAATATATTTCTACGCCATAAAATTGCCATATTTCTATTTTTGGGGTACATGCCACACTTTTTCCTTCTTCCCTAATAAAAGACGATCTATCAACTCCACACCTTGCATCAAAGAATGGTCCATATTTCCTATCTCATAGAGCCACCCTCCAAAACGACCACGAGAGTATATATCAGTGCTTTCTAAATAAGGGTGAATTTCTGCCAATGCTTCATCTCTCTTAAGTGATGGTACGGGATAACAATGGTCTATCTCTATAACATAAATAGAAGCAACCAGATTTAAATCATCTTTTTCTAATAATTTTACATTAACCAATCCTTCAAGAGTCATATCTACTATTTTTTCCCGAGGTACTTTTTTATATGACGAATGAGTGGTTTCGGTAAGCAGTAAAAAATGATTCTTATCTGGTACCATATTTGGAGAATAATTAGAGAGATAGGTTACCCGATAGAAAGGACTTGTTTTTTCAGGAAAATACATCCAGCATTTATTACTCGGACACGGTCGTGCGATTCCCACACCAACTATATAAGCCCGATTGAATTTCAATTTATGAATTGCCTGAGAAAATGAACCTACTGGTGGATAAAGTCGATCTGCGAGCTCATCTAAGGGCATGGTATTAATCAGGCAATCATAATTTTCCCAACTTCCATTGGAAAGCTCAATTTTTTTCTCTTTGCTATCAACACGGCATACTTCAGTATCTAAATGAAGCTTATCCTTAATATATGGAATAAAACTTTTGTACAATCCGCCAGTACCACCATGGAGGGGAAAATGAAAACATGCATTCGGTCCCCACTCAATATCATCACGATCATGGAGCACGTTTTCCAGTATCCTTTTAAAATCAACCACACTCACCCTTTCGGCGATCCAATCCTTGGCCATTTTCTCTAAAGGGTAGCTCCACTGCTTTCGATTATAGGGAAGCAAAAAATAGCGGGCAATACTATTGCCGAACATCTCCTCTATCCACTCCTTAAAATTGCCTGCTTTTCTGGTATTTCCCATGGTCTCAGCTAATCCAACCAAGCAACGAATAACCTTATCCTTTGGCAAATAGCGAATATTATTCTGGAAAGGATAGGGAATGAATCTGTCTTTCAGCCATATCCAGCTATTGCGCTGATGCGTCAGATATTCTTTCTGGAGCACTTCATCCATCACTCGATCAAAATAGTTGTAATGGGAAAAAATTACATGGCCTCCAATATCATAGGTAAAACCTTTATTATCGGTAAAACTTGCCGAAAGACCACCAACATAGCTATTTTTCTCATAGATCTCCCAGTTTTTATATCCCAGCTCCTGAAGGCGCCAGGCGGCTCCAAGACCTGTAGGTCCTGCACCAATAATGAGTATTCTCTTGTTTTCAGAAGGATTTTTTTCTGTTCGATTTTCTTTTTTGCTCATTGTCTCCTCAGCTCTATTTATCTAAATTACAGCTCTGCAAAACAATCTTTTCCATTCCCTCAACCATGGCTTCCCAGCTCTTTCCCCGGGCAAATTTTTTTCTCGCTTCTCTTATCTCGGGGCTATCCTGTGCTAAAACATCTTCAGCTGCTTTAAGAAATTCCTCACTATTATGAGCGATACTTACCACATCGGCATAGAGCTCCTTGATATCATCCAGAGCAGTGGAGACACAAGGGCTTCCCATGGCCAGGTATTCAAGGGTTTTAGTAGGATTTAGATTTTCAGCTTCCTTTGTGCTTACAAAAGGAAGCAGGCATATATCAAAGGCTTTTCCATAATGGGGTAATTGATCGTACTTTTTGGGTCCAAGCCAATGGACATTGGGAAGGTCCAGGCAAAAGGCAACCTCTTTAGGTTTAACTTTTGTCAAGGGACCCAAGAGTACGATGGACCAGTGGGGTCTCTTCTCAGCTACATTGGCAAGTAATTTGTAGTCAAGCCTCTCATCTACAGCTCCCCAGTATCCTAATATGGGATGGGATAGACCTCTCACATCATCAGGTATTTTTATATCTTCATCACTTGCAGAACTGAAATGGTCATAATCCACACCGGTGGGAAAAAAGTGGATATTGGAATTATTTTTTTTCTTTCGTCGATACATGCGCATTCCACCAACAAAGGCGACATCGGCTTTTTTTAACAGTATTCCATCATCTTTTTTCATTTGTTTAGGAGCATGTCTAAAGGCTGAAAACTCATCCATACACTCATAAACAATCCCTGCCTCATCCAGCTTTCCTGCAAGTTTTACATGATCAGGAAAATAATGCCAGGAAAGGATGGGCATTTTTTGTGCCTTCTGTATTTCTTTAATTTTTCTTTTTAAAAAGAAGTGCATCAAATAATTATTAATATATCTTATTAAAGGAAGACGACCATATAGTGTAGGGAGCATAATAGGATTGAAAATCTCCAAATTTTCATTTATTCGCATATTTTTAGGGTCGCCCTTGGGTCCGGTTTTTAAGAAAAGATAACGAAAGGAAAGACGCCTTATCCAGAGAACCTTGTATTTTTTTGAGAGACGAAGCATCACTTGCTGTGGTCGCTGAAATAACGTTCGATCCCATTCAAACTGAGAAAAGCAAAGAATTAATATATTATCTTTTACCCTCACTTTAGTTCACCTTGACATAATGTAGTTGCTAAAAAACCTTACTACGATATACTTACCAGTGCTGAAAAAAGTTTTATCGGTTGCTTTTTCAATTCAACTTTTTCTGGTGTTTCCCTGCATAAGAGAGAATGGAGTGACCGTGAATTCAATTCAAAGTTAGTATTGAGTACTCTGCGAAAATCGCCTTTTTCAAATTCTTTAAATTCCAACTTTATTTGAGGCAGTTCTGTTCCATGCTTTCCCTCTAACCCTATATATTTTAATCTTCTATCCTGGCCATTATATACCAGTTTCCAATCTATATCCTCACCATCAATTGGGGGAAAAAATCCTTTTTTATCAGAAGAAAACCACTTCATATATTCAGGCGTTACAAGCAGATTGGTATGATTTTCGAATTTAGGCACTTTAACTTGAGGAATGAGAAATATTGTCCAGCTAAATTTATTATCCGCCAATAGTTTGAGCTCCCATCTTATTATAATCTTTAAAAATTCGAATTTTCCTTCTGCAATAATACTATTTTGATTGCTTTCAATAACTTTCCATTCTGCATTGATGGAATGAGCCCAGGCGGAACCATAATGTAAATCGTTATAACCTCCCTTATTGTTAGTTATCTCCTTCTCTCTCCATAGAATAAATAGTCTACCATTATTAAATATAAGCTCGAGGTCTTTGCTTCTTATTATAGCTGTCCCTTCCCGAGGACCTGCTAATCTTAAGTAAGCTTTTATATTTTGCTCAACTTCACCATCTCTAATAATCTCACCTTTACGGAGCAAAAGAACCCGGTCACAAATCCTTCTTATAGCACTCATATCATGAGATACAAAAACTATTGTCTTTCCTTGTTGTTTGAATTCAAAAATCTTGGCGAAGCATTTCTCCTGAAAGTAGTAATCTCCTACTGCTAAAACTTCATCTATCAAAATTATTTCGGGCTCTACAAAAGCTGCAATCGAAAAACCTAAGCGTAAAAGCATGCCTGAAGAATATTTTTTTATCGGTATATCAATAAGTTCCTGGAGCTCTGAAAAATTGATAATGTCATCAATAATTGCCTCTATTCTTTTCTTCTTCATTCCAAGGAGAGAACCGTTTAGATATATATTTTCTCTCCCGGTGAGTTCTTCATGAAATCCAGCTCCCAATTCAATGAGAGCAGATATCCTGCCTTTAACCACCGATTTGCCTTCGTCAGATTGATAGATACCGGCAAGAATTCTAAGAAGAGTGGATTTACCAGAGCCATTTTCCCCTATTATTCCTATGGTTTCTCCCTTATTAATAGAAAAATCTACTCCTTTTAAAGCCCATAATGCTCTTCTTCTATTTCCCCGTCTCATGACGTTCAAGAAAGCTTCTTTGAGAGTAGAAGGGCGATCCTGAGGGAGAATAAATCGTATTCCAAGATTTTTTACACGTATAACTTCCACTGTTTCTCTCTTGTTAAACTCGTTTTACCATGGCATTTTCATATTTATAAAAAACCAGAAAACTGAAAAAGAATAAAAAGACGGAAAATGCGCAAGCTATTAAAATATATTTATAATCTGGCAGTGGCGTATGCATAATGGCCCACCTATAGAAAGAAACAATTACAGCCATAGGATTAAGCATATAAAAGTCCATATATTTCTCTGGAACCATTGTAATTGGATAGAAAATGGGAGTTGCATAGAACCAGAGATTTATAATAAATCTCAAGATAAAAGCGATATCGCTGAAGAACACATTAAGAAAAGAAACAATAAGCGCTAACCCTGCCAACAGAAACATTTGTACTGCAATAATAAGTGGAAGGGCTAAAAGAGATAATCCCAAATTTATTTTAAAAAATAAAAGCAAAGGAATGAAAACAGCCAGACCGAGAATGAAATTTATCAGATTGGATATTATTATAGAAAAAGGAAAAATCTGTCGGGGAAAATAAACTTTTTTTATCAAATTGGAATTTCCTGATATTGAAACAACCGCTCCCATTAAAGAACCATTTAAAAATCCCCAGGGAAGAATGGCTGTTATAAGAAACACCGGGTAATTCTCTACCTGAATACGAACAATAAGAGAAAAAACTACAATAAATAAAAGCGTTGTGAGCAAAGGATCGAGAAGTGACCAAAAATAGCCCAGAATCGAATTTCGATATTTAACCTTTAAATCACGAATAACAAGGTTTAATAAAAGCTCCTGATGTCTAATAATTTCTTTTATTTTGTTTAACATAGATGTCTTCCACTTATTATTTTTTATGTAATAGTAGCACGCTACTAATCAAATATCAAAACGCAATGATAAATTAATGAATATAACCCAATGCTTTTAATTTTTTCTCTAATTCTTTCCTTATCTTTTTCGGTGTCGAACTAATTGGCCGATCCAGCTTTTCAAATTCCTTAAGAGCATTAAGTAAAACTTGTGCTTCCATAATATTATTAACTGAGAGCTTTTGCTTCTCCTCGCTGTCATTTTTTATATCATATAATTCGTAGCTCACTATTTTTTTCTTAAGGTTCTGGTTTTTAATAAGCTTATAGTTCTTTGTGCATATAGCTTTTTTTAATTGGCCCTGAGATAATTTGTTCAGTTTGTTTTCGAAATATATGAATCGCTGCTTTTCTTCTGGGCTTCTTAAAAGGTCCATTAAATCTTGACCATGAAATTGGCTCAAATTCTTGTCATTTAATCCATTAATTTGGGCTAATACTGTGGGCATGATATCAATTATATTGACCTTCGAAGAAACTCTTATGCGATGTGAATCTGACTTAGGAAATAAAATAATTAGCGGAACTAAAATTGATTCATTATATAATGTAGACCCATGATGCCAGCCTTTATGTTCGTAAAATTCTTCACCATGATCGGAGGTTATTATAATAATACTATTTTCAATAAGACCATAGTCTTGTAGCTTTTTCATTAATGTTCCAATATGTGCATCAACATATTCGATCTCACCTTCATAAACAGATATAATTTCTGTCATATTTTCTGAAACCAACTTTGGTTCCCTGCATAAAATATTCGGATGTTTCAAATATGGAGCATGCGGGTCCATATAGTGTATATAGAGAAAAAATTTATCATTTTTTAAGTACTCAAGCTTAGAATATATTCTCTTGTTTAAATCTTCAGCAATAACATAGCTCGATCTCTTGAAAAAGGGCCAAAAGCTATGAACGCGCAGAGAAAATATCCAATAAGAAGAGGAATAACTTTCCTCAATGATGTGAAAGTTTTTTAAAACATAAGCAACAACTCTGTTAATCATCATATTTTTTTCAATTTCATAGCCATAATTATCATAATAATCAAATCCCTGGGCAAAACCCTGCTGCTCTTCAATTATGGGATTACCGATAAAAGCGTATGTACTATATCCAAATTTTCTCAATATATCGGGTAATGTCTCAAATGAATCACCCAAAACCGATTCGAAATCATCAACATGATGGGCAAAGGGATGAAAAGAAGTAAGGATCGAAGCTAATGATGCAAGGGTCCACGGTGATGAAGCGTATACCTTCTCAAATAAGATGCCTTTAGTACTCATGGTATCAATATGGGGAGATATTTTCTTTGGATAGCCATAGCACGACAAAAAATCTGAACGGAGGGTATCTATTACTATCAAAATTATATTAGGCTCAGATTTATCATCCTTTGAGCTATATTCTGGCAAATTCAATCTTTCTTTTCTATTAAATGAAATAGCTGTGCTAATGCTAATGCAGGCTATAGATGAAATGACTAATATGATTAAAATCCTTTTGAAAATGCCAAATGCATTATCGTAACTTTTTGTTACTTTTTTATTTAATCTGAGAATAGAAATAATAAAAGCGATTAAAAAAAATATATTGCTGATTACGCTGCTTACTGAAAACAATCCCGGCAGGAAAGAAATATTAAGATAAATGCATAAAGGAAAATAGCAGGAAAATAATAATAGTAATAATGTCCATTTTAGATAAAAATATTTAATAGAAAGCTCTTTCTTCTTCTGCTTTAATACGGAATAAAGAATGAAGAAAAATATGCCTACCAAAAAATAAAAAATAGCATATAACAGAATGGAATTAAAATGGAGACTAACGATGCGAGCATAAGCATTAGCATCATTACTAATCCACAGAAGTATGTTAACCTCAAAAATGCTGTAAAGAACTCCAATTCCAGCAGTTATTAATAAACATATTAATATACGCTTTAAATTGCTCATAGGTAATTCCTGCAATTACATGCACAACCGATCTCAAATGTATCCATATAAATCTTTTTGCATTCCTTTAAAGTTTTTGAAAGTTAGGTACATATATAATCAAAACCAATTTTAATTATTAAAATTTAATTTGATCATGTGATACCAGTTGAAAACGGTCACCTTCTAATTCAATAATGCATGATGGGAAGATAATAGTATGAGGTAATGTTCTTCTCCTCTCTTGCCTCTGAAAAACTAAAGGGGTTGTATCTGATGATAGCTTTAAAACCTCTTCTGTTAGAATTTCGGGGGAAAACATAAGTTCCTCAAGAGAGATTCCAGGTTGAGTTACTAAGAAAAAAAGCTTATTAAAATCTCTTCCCAAAATTTCATATATTGTTTCCATCCATAATAAACCCCAGGTGTGATGGTTATCAGGATCCTTCTTGCCAAAAATATAATGTTTTAAAAAGTTATCATGATATAACATAGGATATTTCTTAAGTATAGGCTCAATAGATATCATCTGGCATAATTCTGCAATTCCCTCATCTATATACCTGTCTATTAAACGATAATATATAATGCTGTTTTCTGAGTATTCCTTTTTCCATTCATGCTTTCGATAAAAATGAAGATAATGACCTATTTCATGTGGTATGTTTGATATTATCATTGTTAATGGACAATTTAAATCATAAACATGTGTGCTTTTATTTATTTCTATTTCGGTTTTTCTTAAGCTCGGTATAAAGGCATATAAAGGCTCAATTGCAATACCTTCTGGAATATTATCGCTATTAGCTTCAAGCTTAATTTCTCTAATCGTTTCCAATAAATCACATATCCTCGCTGGTGAAGTATTTTTAAGAAAGCTCTCTCCTTGTTTATTTAAAGGTTGAAGTAGATTTGCATACTCTAAATATGGAACGCTTTTGTTTGGAAAAGCATCTGGCCTTCCCCATCTTATAATTCCTGGCTTAATAGGGGGCATAAATCCCAAAACCGGCTCCCAGAATGCAGTTAACATATCTTTTATAGAGAGGTATTCCTGGACTCTTTCATAGAAAAACCACTTATCCTCAAAGAAAAAAAGATTTGCTTCATGCAACCAGTTAAAACCTTCTTCATAAGCTGCATGTATAATTTCAAGTTTACTTAATACTATGGGATCTGTTTGTTCAATTTCGTTTACTATAGAAACATAATTGTTGTTTCTACTATGTTTAAAATTATCTAAGCCATAAAATACAAAAGCGGGATGGCTCCATTCTTCTTTTCGAAGGTATTTATTATTTCTATATAATTTGGCATAACTATTTTTTAAAGCAATAAACTTAGCTATTTTGTTCAAATCTATTTCTTTCTCTTTTATTGCGCTATTATATTGAACAAAATCCCAGAGATTTGTAATATATAGTTCCCCTTGCTTAAAAAGCTGAGAAAAAGTATTTAAGGTTTTAGGGTTCTGTTTTAGATCATTATCTATTGATTTAAAAAAATTGATCGTAGCTTCTTTATAGCCAGGATAAGGGTATATCCCCATCCAAATATTTAGCATTTTAGTCAGTTCTCTTTTAAATGGAGATTTTCTTTCGAATTGAAATGGTTCAATATGAAGTTCTCTGCAATTATCTAAATATAGCTTAAAGAGGTTTTTTGAGGTGAAATACTTAAATTCACGGAATGAATTTACATTTGCCGGAACTTTATAAATGTCTGATTTGGAATATCGGTTTTCAAGCTGAAATAATCTAAACTTTGCCTTTTCTACTTCTTGACCATACGAGAAAACACACATACATAAGCAAAAAAATAGACAACTTATAAATCCCCGTATAACATTAACTTTATTAAAATAAAGCATATATTCAACTCATCTTTCCCCTAAACTTAATATCCTGATCTGAAATACTCAAAAGGCTCTAAATCCTCTGGATTAATAGAAGGTATTTTATTGAACTCTTCTTTCATCTTATTATAATTTCCCTGGAGAAAATAGAGCTGCCCTTGAAGATTATGCTCGGTAGCTTTTGCATAGATCTTCATTTTCTCGCTGATTTCTGAATATTCTTTGCTATCTTTGGCAACATCGTTTAATAGATTTATGGCAGAAGTTCTATTATTAACTACCTCGCTAAAATTTAGATACCAACTATACTCCCTATTAATGATTTTACTTGCTAAATACTCAATATACGGGTGATCATCTGTATGCAAAGGAACTCCCTCAACGAATCTGCTTACATCTTCGTTATGAAATAGAAAATAATCTAATATTTTTAAAGGTGTATGAGCACCAACTTTTCGCAAATCAATCTTTACTTCTGGATTTGTCAATCTATCGTTTATCTGCTGTAAAGAAATACCTTCATTTCCCACTTGTCCTATTACAATAGTAAAGGCGTTAATAGTGGAATTGATATACCACACCGAAGTATTCGGAAATACTTTCTGGAAAGATTTTAGAATCATCTTAAAGTTTTCCTCAGATAAACTATAGAGGGGGAGCCATTGAGATATAATACCATCTTCTTTTAGTCTACTTCTGCATAGTTTGTAGTAATCATATGTATAAAGACTGCCATTGCCAGCGTATCGAGGATGAATGGAATCGTTCAATATTATGTCAAATTTTTCCTTAGTAGTAAGAAGGAAATTACGTCCATCGCAATAAGCAACCTTCACCCGTGGGTCTTTTAATATCGAATGATTAATCCCTTTAAAATATTTATCCGCAGCCTGAGTAACTCCTCGGCTAATCTCTGCAACAATAATTTCTTCTACCGGATGGTTAGATACAGCCCAGGCTGTCCCACCGCTGCCAAAACCGATATGAAGCACCTTTTTAGGATTTGGATGCATGAGTAAGGGAAGGTGGCCTTGCATTTTCTGTATACAGACGAGGTCTGCAGAGGTGCCAGCCACATTAACACCATTCATACTAAGAGATAGCCATTTACCCCTAACTTCATTAATCTCCTCAACGGTAACTGTTGCGTAAACATCCTCGGAATAATAAAGGACTTTTCTCCCTTCTGTGGGACTAAAAATTCCTGCCTTCAGAATAATAGAATCTTTATCATAAATAAAATGATAAGCGAAGAAAAAGAATATAAGAATTGAAACTGAGATCAAGGAAAAAACAAAACGCCTCTTCTGATACATAATCAAAATATAGATTCCAATGAGCACATTAATGGTAGCTATCGTTAAAAGACTTCGTTGCACACCTATCCATGGAATGAGGAGAAAACCTGTAACTAAAGAACCTATAATGCATCCAACAGTATTTGCTGAATAAAGCTGACCTATCTCCCTCCCTATATTTTTAATCCTTTGACTGTAGAGCTTTACTACGACGGGAAAAATTGCTCCCATCAAGAGAGTGGGTATCAGTAGCACCTGTCCTGCAGCCATAAAAGATATTAGAATCTTCTTTGCATAAGAAGGTGTTCCCATCAGCCCTGATATATTGCCCATGAGCTCGGAAAGATGGCCAAATTGTCCCAATTGAATTAAAAGATAAAGACCAATACCCATTTCAAGAAATGCAAATAGCTGAGCAAAGTTTTTTACTCTATCCACCAACCGACCAAAAAGAAAACTACCAACTGTCAGACCGATAAGAAAAATAGTCAACATAAGGCTATATGCATAAACACTGCTCCCTAAGTGAAGCAGAAGCACTCTTGTCCAAAGTACTTCATAAGCTAAAGAGGCAGCACCCGATAGAAAAAAGAGGGATAATAGCTGTATGCCTTCTGCTGGTAATGTAAGTTTTAACTTGCTATCAATCACAGGAGCCTCTTCAAGCGCATCCATCGAGGCACCTGGTTTTCTGCTTAGTATAAACGCCACTATAAAAATTAAAAGGTTCGCAATTGAGCCCATAAAAATACTAACTTTAAGCCCAAAAGCTAATATTAAAATAAATCCGGTAACAAAAGTACCAGCAACCGCACCAAAAGTATTTATTGCATAGAGGTATCCTGTTTTAAAGCCTACACTTTCATAGTTGCGGACAAAATGACGCACCATTAATGGTAGTGTTCCTCCCATTAATGTCGTAGGTAAAAGGAGGGTAAGAAAGCATAAAATAAATCGAAAGATGCTAAAGGAAAAACCTCCCGGATCCGAGGCATGATAGAAATATACATATAATGGCTCTATAGCCCTAAATATAATCGGTGATGCAAGAGCAAAAAGACCGATCAAACCCTCAAGTAAGCCGTAGAGTTTGATTGGTGAAGCAAGCCTATCAGCTATTCTACCAAAAAGATAGCTGCCTAATGCTAATCCAGCCATAAAGGCTCCCAAAAGAGTGCTAACAGCATAAGCTGTATTACCGAAAACAAGGGTAAGCATCTTCAACCATACTACCTGGTAGAGAAGAGAGGTAAATCCAGAAAAGAAAAAAAGAGCTATTATAATCCCTTTAATCGTATCTTTTTTCATAGCAAGGTTTCCTTTATTAGATGTTAACTTTCTGTCTCAATCAATTAACCTTATTTGGAATATTGAGCAGCTTTTTTAAATACTGATTATCTCCTACTGGATAATCTTGAAATTTAATACATAATTCATTATAGATACCACGTTGCTTTTTTCCCTGAACGGTATCACCTATACTATTATACGTCTTCATTAAATAGTAATGAGCAGCGATGAAATTGGGCTCCAATTCGACTGCTTGTATCAGCATTTCTTTTGCCAATTCAATTCTATTTGTCCTGAGATAAAACTTTCCAAAATCGAAATAAGCAAAAGCATTCTTTGGCCTTAATCTAATAAATGTTTTGAAGTCACCCTCTATCATTTTGAAGGCATCCTGACTCTGATACCCCTTTTCAAGCAGCAGTGAGTAGAGATTGATCCTTCCAATATAAAATTCACCCTCAACCGGGTTAATCTTTATCGCTCTGGTATAAGAATTATAAGCGTAATAAAAGGCATCGAGATTTGAACTGAAGGAGAAAAAATCACGATATACATCTGCCATATGTTTATGGTAATAAGCTTGAACGGGAACCAATTTTATTACCAAGTGCAATTTTTTCGAACCCTTCGTTGCATCTTCTTTGCTAATATGGGATTTCATCAGATAGCGTTTAGATTGTTCGAATTGGAGTTGGCCGAAAAAGGGGATGAATATTACAAGTATAAATAACGCAGCTGCTAAGAATGCGATAGAGAGTTTAAAGACATTACTGCTCTTTATCTGGTATTTTAATACATATTGTTTATAAAATATTGAATTCGTGCTCACTTGAGATGAAGAAAAAATATGCTTCTGCAAGAAAAAAATAAATATTCCACTATATAACATTATGGCTCTGTTATACAGGTTATTACTGAATAAGCTTTGCACAAAAATCGTTGTTATTGCAAGCACAACTCCTAAAATCAGAGGATGGAATTCTCTCCTATTTTTAATTATTTTTTGCGCATATATAGAGATAATCACCAATCCAGCTAAAAGAAGGATTATACCCGGTGCTCCCATTTCAATTGACCACTGCAAAAGGCTGTTGTGTGCCTGACGTGGTACTTTCCCATAATGAGCTATAGCCTCTTTAACAGGAAAATTATATGCGGGAGCGTAGAGGTTATAATTACCGGGAGTAAAACCCTGGAGAGGCCTATCAGCAATCATCCTAAAACTCATTTCCCAAATTTCAATTCGTTTGTAGGCATAAATATCTCCCTTCCACTGATCAACAACGTGATTGCGCAAAGGATTTGGAATAACAATAATTAAAATCAACAAGATAGCAGGAATTAGCAGCCACTTTTTATTGCGAATAAATAAGGCCAAAAAAAGCACCACTAATAAGCTAAGAAAACCTCCTCTTGATTTGGTAAAGAGAAGAGCAGCAAATAATACGATAGAAAATCCAATAACTATTAATCGTTTTTGAAGAGAAAATTTTTCGAACAGTATTAATGCTATTAAGAAAGCGAGAGCAATATTCATAAGTGCTGCCAGATAGTTGGGATCGAGAAACCAAGCAGAAGGTCGGGGAACATGCAGAATAAAATATTGAACAAAAGCGCATAGAGCGCTCACAAAGGCTGTCACTAAGATAGTATATATAATGATTTTAAAAATGTTATGATCAAGCTCAATTATTTTGAGTGAGAAATAGAGCAAAGCAAGAAAAACAAGGTCAAGCACCATAATCATTGAAGAATATCGATAAACAGAGTAAGAAATCCCTATTATTCCCCATAGAATAGCTAATAAAAAAAGAATCTCCAGCCAGTTGACATTGATTCTAAAATTGCTCTTATACCCCCTCTGAATGAGTGAGAAAATAAAAACAAGAAGAATCAATGATTGAGCTATGACGATTCCACTATTTGTCATTACACCCTGGTTGAAGGGAAGGATAAAAGCAAGAAGCACCAAAAATAAAATAGCAACTCCTCCTTTAGTCTCAACTAACTCAATTAATTTCTCCTTTGAGCGCATCATAGCTTTTAAACACTTTAATTTTTATTAACCTTAAACTTTAATTCTTCCATAATTTTGCGACATTTCTTTAAGTGTTCAGAATATTTTCTGCTAAGAGGATATAATCGCTTAGCTTCAGATGCCTCTAAATAGGCTAACGTAATCCATCCTCTGGTAAGATATAGCTCGCTCAATTCAAAGTGGAGTCGAGGAGCATAAGGATTCCATTGTATGGCTTTCCGATAATCTTCTGCTGCAGAATCCAGATTTTCCTCCATATTAGATGGCGAAATGAGTTTTATTTTTGCTCTCGCACTATAAAACTCGCTATTGGTGTTATCCCATTTTATCGCTGATGATAGTAATTTTAAGCTGCTCTGATAATCTTCTTTCTCTGCAGCTCCTTCAGCATTCTGTGCATAAATGATAGCTATAAAAGGACGTGTAATCCAGATAGATATAGTGATAAAAAATATAAGAATAATCCAGGCAAAAAGAGCTTTTCGCGCATGAGAGATTTCTTTCTGCTTTTTTATTGTCCTTTCCACCTCTCTACTCATTGTTGCCAAAAGTGAAAAGAGCAAGATTCCTAATAATCCTAAACTGTGAAAATAAAGGTTTATTTCCATTAGATTATGAATGGCAAAGGTTAAAGAGCTTACTAACAGGGCACTTTTAGTTATTAATAAATCATTACTTGCAGGTTTGCCAAATGCTCTTTTTATGTGCTTAACTAAACCGTATAGCAGCAGCAAAAACAATAAAAATATGACAATTGTGCCCAACCAACCAATTTCACCGGCTAACTGAAGAGGAGTATTATGGGCAAACTGAGTTTTACTCTTTTCCATAGTCATATATTGAGGATACAAAACTCCATAGCTTCCCAACCCAGCTCCCAGAACAGGATAATCCACAGCTATTTTTGACGCTACTTTCCAATTATCCAATCTTAGTACAATGGGATTGGTTGGAGCTTTTAAATCCCATAAGGCAAATCCGCGAAAATGAGCCAAGATAAACAAACTGAGCGCCAATACTACAGCAAGGGCAAATATATAAAGGAAAAAACGTTTAAATTCTTCCCGATTATAAAAAAGAAGAAAAAAAGTCAACAGTGCACCTGAAACAAGGCTTACCAACGCTCCAAAAGAGCCAGCAGCAATCATTGCTGAAAAATATATGACTAATAGGGGAATGTAAAAGAACAACCGCTTCTTTTTATGATGCCAATTAGAATAAATCTTTGCTGCTACTAAAGGCATTACAATCGCCAAAAAGCCACCAAAACTCGTGGGAAGAGCAAAGGTAGAGAAAATCCTCCTATCCTCTAATCTTTTTTGGATATCAATAATTTGAGCCGGATCAATATCTTTTATATTGCTCAGTTCCTTTAAAAGATAACCAAACCCAAAAAAATATTGATAAAAGCCATAGATCGCAATTAAAAGAGTGACCACAAAAATACTCTTATAGAACATATTTAAAGTGGTAGTATCAATCTTTATATTTTGTATGAGAAAGAAAATAAGGGTATAGCTCAGAAACAAAAATAAAAAACCTCTGCTACGATGATAATTAATACTGAAAAAAGTGCTGATTAACAACAGCAGTACTAAAGCCATAAACAAACCCTTATAGGGGCAGTTTATTGGCTGGGGAATTTGTTTCTGAAGCTGCGTAATAAAAAATAGAAAAAAGAGAGTAATAGTGATTAATGTGGTGAGATATGCTGAAATAAAATATATTTCACCGGGAAAAATGAGGTTAAGGAATAAAATAAATAATAAGAAACCAAATATAATCTTATCAATTATTTCACTCTTCATGAAATGAAATGTAATTGTTTTTTGATATTAAAATCTAATTATTTAAAAATGAAATATAAACGCTAACTTTTACAATTCTATTTTAGCATGAAACTGATTTTTGTTAAATGACAAAAAAAAAGCCCCTTTTTCAGGGGCCATCTCTTAGAAAAAAATTATGTCTGTACTCCTTCGGGATAAATAGTGAACTGTCCATCGAAGAAGACTATATCAGAATCAAAGGTAGTAGTTGTTCCAGCAGCATTACCAAATGAACCGGTGGCACTACTTCCATCTCTACCACCGCTTCCTAAGGAGTAATCCTGCTGTGAAGTAGCAGTCGAATAACCGAAAGCATTTCTCCATCCATCGAGCATCGGAACCGTTCTCATATAATTTGGCTGCAGTACAGTAAGATTTGTCGCTCCTGTTGCGGGATACTTATTATAATCGATCTGATAGGTCTCCAGGGCGGTACCAATTGACCTCATATCAGCCATGCTTCTCTTTTGCTTAGACCTCTGAATAGCGCTCAATAAAGATGGTACGGCGATTGCGGCGATGATTCCAATAATTGCCACAACTATCAACAGCTCAATCAAAGTAAAACCTTTACTGTTCTTGTTGAGTAGCTTAATTAACAAGCTTTTCACCTCCTTTCAACATTTTATAATTATGTTTATTTATATATAAAGCAAATTTTGTGCCAAAAGAATAACTTTTTATTATCTAATTATATTTTTTCTATAACTTATTAATAATAAAAGTCTTAATGCTTATCCTGTATTAAGAATTATATCATAATTACTGCATATAGCAAAAATGATTTTTAAAAGTGACAAAAATTGGCTGTCTTAAAGTTACAATTTTTGTAACTTAACTTACTTACTTATCCTCACACACTCCTCTTTATATGGACTTTTTTCCAAATTATAAGAAATGATATTGCTATTATCATTAATAGGCTAATCAATGATAGTAACCCACCTATATTGAATAATTTAGGGCGATATTGAAACACAATTGTATGCTTACCACCGGGTAAAATAACTGCACGAAAGAGTCTGTTTGCAGGTAATATTTTTCCTTTTCTGCCATTAATTTTTACTTCCCATCCAGGATAGTAGCTATCTGCTAAAATAAGATAGCAACGTTTTCTGGTTTCGACATCTATTACTACATCATTTGGTTTATATGAAACAATTCTGCAGTTTCCAAGTGGCTGCACACCTTCTGATGAGTTTTCCAATACTTCAACTCCCTCTGGCAGTACTACCATGCTTTTAGGGTCAAACGTAGGCTTTAGCATAGCTCTTAGCGCTTTTTTATCATCTTTAATCGGCACTCCTCTATCCACCAGATAAACTCTGGGCATACAGAGAAGATTCTGATATATCTTAAGTGTCACATTACTGCTATTCAAAATCTCTGCTACTGGAAAAAGGTGGGGATTTTTTATATATTTAAAGCTGAGAATATATTTTATGTTCCCCAGCCCCATAAGCTTTAATTTTGGGGTATTCGGTTGACTATTAGCATAGGTAACAAAGTTTATATACGAAGCTGAATTCAATTTATCAGCATTAATATCAAAGCCATAAGCAATCTTATGGAGTATAGCGGATGCAGGTACTAACACTTCTTTATCCCATTGATGTGCCCATTGCATAGAAGCATCAAGGGGTTTTAGAATAACATTTTTAGGTCTTTGCGTACGACATATACGATAAAATCCTCCCCTTTGCTTTAAAAATTGTATCACCGGAGGTGGCTGATAATAGAAATCCTTATGCACTGTGGGATTTATCTCAAAATTAACCGGGAGAACATCGAAAAGGATACAGCAAAAGGCCAAAAGTATCTTAAAACCTATCTTTAATCTACGAGAAAACAGCAGGAATAAAATCAACGACGATATCAACATAAAAGCTAATGATCGAATATAATTGTCCTTAAAAACCTGATACTCTCTTTGCAGCCATCCCTCTGAATGCTGACCCGCTAAATATGTTCTTCCCAGCACTTCTTTGAAGGTATTGGGAGAAAAAATCATCCAAACATATAGTGCTATGAAAAAGAGAATAAGAAAAATGGACAAGTAAAACAAATAATGTAGCTTTTTTCGCAGTGAGGCATTTCTTTTCCCTTTTTCTTCTGCATAAATTAAACTTTCCGCTCCAAAAGCAGCCAGCATTGCTAATGAGAGTGTAACCAGTACAAAAAATTTTGTTGGATATCTAAATATCTTAAGCACAGGTATCAAATTATAAATAAAGCGGTGGAAAGGTAGGTACTGACCGAAGGAAAGCAGAAGACTCAACACCAGCAAAAATGACCAACACTTCGTTTCCCTGTTCCAGCGAATAATGAATGCGGTCAACACAAAAAGAAGAGGTAAAATTCCAAGATATATGCTTATTATAAAAGGAAAACTTTTATCATAAAAACTCTGACCGCAAAATTCCTTAAAATAAAGAGTTGTGGGATTTCCCAGCATCTGAGGGACAAAGAGTTCAACCAATCTGAGAGGATTGAAAGACCATTTAGTAACCTCTCTATATGGTAATCCTTGCCATCTCTGGGAATGCATCAAAAGTCTTAAAAATGGGAACAACTGAATCATGCTCAGCATCAATGCAATGAGAGAAACGCTGCCCAAATATAAAAGATTTTTACATTTTTCATACAGCGAATTTTTCGTTGCACTTTTATGAAAAAAGGAATAAATAAATAAAAGAAGCAGAGTTAATGCCAAGCTAACAGGCTCGCCACCAAAAAATTGAATAGCTAAGGATAAAGAAGCTCCAATTAAATTAAGCCAACCTCTTTCTCTCAGTCCACGGCGAAAAAAAAGGAATGTCAATGGAAGCCAGGCTGTTGTGGCCAAAGCATTGTATAGATTACCTAATGACAGAATATAACCACTTAGCAAAAATATCAGACTACCAAGAAGTGACGAACCAACTCTAAGATCAAAATCACGAGCTAATAAATAGAAAAAAAAGCCAGCTAAAAAGAAATGAAGAATAATACCGAAGTTAAAAGCAAAATCATAGGGTAAAAATAAAAAAAACAAACATAGTGGATGGAGACTTGCATAATTTAGATTAGCAAGCAATGGTTGACCAAAAGACTGATAAGGATTCCACAATGGGAATTCCCCCGTCTGCATAACTTCCGCACTAATCTTTTTTACAGGAAAGTGATTCTGAAAAATGTCACGAAAATAAAACATTCTTCCGAAAAAGAGGGGATTAAAAAAAAGAATCACAATTATGAAGATTAGGCAGAGGATAACTAAATAATCCTTTTTTTTCAACGGCATAACTACTTAACGAACGTTAAATTTTTTAAGGAAATAGCGAAAAGAACGAGAGCTCATTCCTAACAATTCAGCAGCTTTTTTCTGTACTCCTCCTGTGCTCTGTAAAGCCTGGGTTATATATTTCTTTCTGACCTGATCTAAGTGCTCTTCTAAAATAAACCCATTATTATCAAGCTTAAAAAGCGAATCGTCCACTACGTATTGCGAGCGGCCTATATTTTGGGGTAATTTATCTAAAGTAATTGATTTGCTGGACGCCAAAGCTACTGCTGCCTCTATAGCGTTCTCCAGCTCTCTTACATTGCCAGGCCAATGGTAGGTAAGCAGACAATTTCGTGCTTCTTCATTTATTGAATTAATCTCCTTACTCATTTCCTTGCAATATTTCTGTAAAAAATGCTCTACTAAAGGAAGGATATCTGCCTTGCGCTCCCGCAAAGGTGGAATTTTTATCTGAATAACATTTACACGATAGAAGAGGTCCTCGCGAAAATTTCCACTCTCTATATGTTTCTGTAAGTTTCTATTTGTAGAGGCAATAACCCGCACATCTATCTTTATTTCTTCAGTCCCTCCCAAGCGCCTAATGTTTTTCTCTTGCAAAACCCTCAACAGCTTAACTTGCATCTGGGGCGACATCTCACTAATCTCATCGAGAAGAATAGTTCCTTCATGGGCTATTTCAAAAAGACCATCCTTATTTCGCACCGCACCAGTAAAGGCACCTTTCATATATCCAAAAAGCTCGCTTTCCAATAAATCTGGGGGTAAGGCTCCACAATTTACAGAAACAAATTTTCTATTTCGGCGAGAGCTATTATAATGTATTGCCTGCGCAACGAGTTCCTTGCCGGTTCCGCTTTCGCCAGCGATTAAAACAGTGGCATTACTGGCAGCTACCTTTTCTATAGTTTGAAATAGCTCCTTCATTTTTTTGCTTTTACCAATAATATTCGCAAAACTGTGTTTTTCTGCTAATTCCTTCTTCAGGAAAATAACTTCCTCAGTGAGTCTTTTCTTTTCTAAAGCTTTTTCTATAATTATCTTCAGCTCATCAATATCAAAGGGTTTGCTAATATAATCATAGGCTCCCAGTTTAAGTGCTTGAATAGCAGTTTTAGTTGATGCGTAAGCTGTTATTAGTATTACAATTATATCAGGGTTGATTTCCTTTGTTATTCTCAACAATTCAATCCCGTCTATACCAGGCATTCTAATATCTGATATTATTAAATCTATCGCTTCTTTCTTTATGATCCCTTTAGCCTTTGATCCGCTATTAGCAGTTATAATATCATACCCTTCTTTCTGCAACATCAACGTTAGAAAATCTAGCATGCTTTGCTCATCATCAACAATTAAAATTTGGCTCATACTCTACCCTCCAAAAAGCATTAACTTTAATAGCCTTATAAATGCTCCCGTTTTAAATTCGGGAAATAGACTAATACATTAGTACCTCGCTTAGAATTTTGTTTTATCTCTATTCTACCCATATGATTTTCTATAATACGAAAGACTATTGCTAAACCAAGTCCTAACCCATTCTCAAAAGAGCCACGAAAAGGTTTGAACATATCACTTAATTCCTTATCTGATATTCCAATACCCTCATCTTTAAAACTGATTGCAATGCCATCATTATCACCTTGATTTAAAGAAATTTCTAATATTCCTCCTTGAGGCATAGCTCTTATAGCGTTTTGCGCTAAGTTCCAGAATACCTGCTTCATCTGATTAGGATCGCAAAAATAGAGAAATTTCCCTTTTTTGGGATATATCTTTATATGATGACTATCTTTAAATTCCTTGCTGTTTTTTAATAATATTATAGTCTCTTCTAAAAGCTTTGCTAAATCTATTTCCACTGGTTGAAATCTAAGTGGCTTAGCGTATTCCAAAAAATTGGTAATTATTTTATTTAACCTCTTCGTCTCCTTCAATATAATGTTCATCAATTTTTTCTGCTGTTTTGAATCAACTTTCTCTCGTTCCATAAGCTGAGCAGAACCACTCATAGCAGCAAGGGGATTTCTTATCTCATGAGCTATGCCAGTAGCCATCTCACCGATTATAGCCATTCGATCTTTTATTTTGATCTGTTCTTCCAATTTCTTCAGGTCGGTTAAATCCTGGAATATTAGTATATATCCGCTATCCAATGCATCCTTCTCTTTTAAAGGTGTAAGGCTAGCTCCTAAGAATCTAATTTCACCAGATTTAGTTATGCATTCGCTGTCAAAACGAAATATTTTCTGGTTCTTAAGCTTATTAATAATAATATCAAAAGATAAGGTGGGATCTAAAAAAATCTCAAGTAGGGGTTTCCTTCTTAATTCTTGTAGCTTATATCCTATTATTTCCTCCGCAGATCGATTTAAAAAAGTGATATCGCCGTTTAAGTCTGTTGCGATAAGTCCACTGCTCATACAATCGATAACATTTTGATGAAAAGCCTGTAAGTCCTTAAGGTCTTTGCTTTTTTTGGCTAAATTAATTTTATAACTCTTTAAATTCTCGGATAGATAACTAATAAGCAAACCAACTGTTATAAAAGCAAATATATTGACAAAAATATTGAAATAAATCTCTTTTTGGGAATGAAACATCGCATTATAAGGGAGCGGTATATAGAGATTATACATCAATGAAATTATTACGCTGTAAAAAAAGCTGCTCAACGAAGCAATAATCAAGGCCCCACGTCGGAATAAAATTATGCTGGCTGCAATAATTGAGAAAAAATAGAGGAAAGAAAATGAGCTATCTATCCCCCCTGTCACATATATAATAAAAGTCTCAATAGTTAAATCATTAATTAATTGAAAATAAACAAATATTTCCTTATTTTCAACAAAATTGTAGAAAAGTGCGTAAATGATTGAAAGAAAATAGGTCAGACCTATAACGTAATAAAGACCCCAATAAGGCTGAAATTCTTCTGGATGTAAAAATTGGATTAATAAAGCACTGCCTAAAAGTGTAGTAATAATGAGCACACGCAGTGCCATCATCCAAATTATTTTTCGCTCAATCCCTGCTTCAACTATCGTAGCTCTTTTCATAATTATAAAACATTGACCTGATAAAAAGATGGGCAAAGACTCCCGTCTTTGCCCACTAACTCTCTTTATTGCAACCTAACATTATATCTGTAAGATCTGCAATATAATGCTTAGCTTAATGTCTTCTTAGATTTTTTGCAGCAGTGAGAACATCGGCATATACATAGATATTACGATACCACCAATAGCACCTCCCAAAAAGACTATAATTAGTGGTTCAAGTAGGCTAAGTAAGTTGGCTATAGCAGCATCTACTTCATCTTCATAGAAATCTGCTACCTTGGAAACCATCGCATCCAGCTCACCTGTCTGTTCACCAACAGATATCATGTGGGTAACCATGCCGGGAAATAAATTGGTGTCACGAAGAGGATCGGCAATCGTTTTACCCTCTTCGATGCTTTTCCTGGCTCCTAAAATACCATCCTCGATTATTGCATTGCCTGCTGTTTTAGCTGTTATCTGCAGAGCATCGAGAATGGGAACACCACTGCTGATTAACGTTCCCAGAGTACGGCAAAAACGAGCAATAGCTATTTTCCGCATAACCATGCCCAGCACCGGCATCTTTAGAATAAGTTTATCTATAACTCTGCGGCCGCGATAGGTATTGTAGTAGTATCTTATAGCAAAAGCTGCTATCACCATTACACCGGCAATATACAGTATATAATTTCCTAAGAAATTACTGAGAGCAACCGTAATTCGAGTGGGCAGCGGTAACTCTGCTCCTAAACCTTCAAATAGAGCAGCAAAAGTAGGAATAACCTTCCAGAGAATTATTATAATTACTAATATCGCGATAGTGACAACTGCAACAGGATAAACCATTGCTGATCTAATTGCTCTTTTGAGCTTCACATTTTTCTCGATTTGAATGGATAACCGTTGCAAAACGGTATCTAAAATACCACCTGTTTCACCAGCTGATATCATATTAGTATAGAGTGCATTAAACACCTTTGGGTGCTGTCGAAGCCCATCAGTAAGAGAAGACCCTGCTTCGATATCCTGTCTTACTTGAAATAATACTTTTTGAAATGTCTTGTTCTCTTGCTGGGAGCCTAAAATTTCAAAACACTGGTTCAGTGGAAGTCCGGCATCTATCATAAAAGAAAGCTGTCGGGTGAAAACAGCAAGCTCTTTCTGGCTAACTCCACCTCGTAGCTTGGGTAGAGCTACCTCTTTGCCTTTTTCTGTGACGCTGGTGGGCATTATGCGCTGGCGTCGAAGGTTGGCGATAACTTCCATTTTGCTGGTAGCTACCATAACACCTTCGCGAATCTGACCAGTAGTTGTTCTGCCCTTCCAAACAAAATTTGGCATATTAATCTCCTTTCCTTAAATATAACTACATAAGGCTATGGACCTTGCTGCATCTGTCTTGCGGTTGGCTCTTGAGCTCTGCTTGAAATCACTCCTACACCACGATTTATGAGCTCCTGGAGCTCATCAGGTTTTGAAGATGCTGATAACGCAGTCTGAAGACTTATCTGGCGTCTTAGATAAAGGGTTGCCAGTGACTGGTTAAACGTCTGCATTCCATGCTTCGCTTGTCCAGATTGCATGATAGAGTAAATCTGATGAATCTTATCCTCCCGAACAAGGTTACGAATTGCTAAATTTGGTACGAGAATCTCTAAAGCCAAAACTCTTCCTTTTCCCGAAGCCTTGGGCAACAGAGATTGGCACATAATTCCTTCTATAACAAAAGATAGCTGGGCTCTAACCTGCGATTGCTGATGAGAAGGAAAAGCATCGACAATTCGATTTATTGTTTCTGCAGCTGAATTAGTATGTAATGTAGCAAAGGTTAGATGACCAGTCTCAGCAATCCTTAACGCTGCATCTATGGTTTCCAAATCCCGCATCTCACCAATGAGCACAATATCTGGATCTTGACGAAGAACAGATTTCAATGCATTAGCAAAAGAATGAGTATCTGCATGAAGCTCTCTTTGGTTTACCAGGCATTTTTTATGAGCATGAAGATACTCGATAGGATCTTCTATGGTCATTATGTGCTGGTGTTTTTCATCATTTATTTTATCAAGCATTGCAGCTAATGTAGTTGATTTTCCGCTACCCGTTGGTCCAGTTACTAATACCAACCCACGAGGTTTTTTGCAGATAGTTTCAATCACTTTCGGCAAACCAAGTGAGGCAAAATCTCTAATCTTCCACGGAATTGTTCGATAGGTAGCTGCGACCGCACCTCTTTGATTGAAAACATTGCAGCGAAAGCGAGCTAATCCTTTGATACCAAAAGAAAGGTCTATCTCCAAATTTTCCTCGAAACGATGCTTCTGGGCATCCGTTAAAACACTATAGGCTAACCGTTTGGTATCGGTTGCTGTCAAAGGGGGCATGTTTAGTGGCCGTAATATTCCATCAATTCTGATCTGTGGCGGTGTATTAGTAGAAACATGCAGGTCAGTACCTCTTTGCTCTATCATCACTTTTAATAAATCATGTAAAGAGACCATTTACACCTCCGCACCAAGTTTAATAATTATTTTTTTCTATTTTTTAAATTTTTAACTTTTTATTATTCAATAGTTTCTCTTAAAACATCCTCTATTGTTGATATACCTTGACGAATTTTATTGAGGCCACTTTGTCTTAAGCTGATCATACCTTCTTCGACAGCTTTTCTTTTAATCTCAAGAGCTGATGCACCTTGGAGAATCATTTCTCTTACACTATCTGTAATCTTTAATACCTCGAATAAACCAACTCTCCCTTTATATCCGGTATTATTGCAAGTTGAACAGCCTTTCCCTTTATAAATAGTAATATTTGGAACATCTTCGGGAGAAAATCCAATATCTACCAATGCCTCTGGTGGTACATTAACTTCTTCTTTGCATTCTGTGCAAATTCTTCTTACCAGCCTCTGGGCACAGATACATAAAACAGAAGTAGAAACTAAGAAAGGTTCTACTCCCATATTAATTAATCGGCTTATAGTGCTCGGGGCATCGTTAGTATGAAGTGTGCTTAAGACTAAATGACCGGTGAGAGCTGCTTTTATTGCTATCTCAGCAGTCTCAAAATCTCTTACCTCTCCAACCATTATTATATTAGGATCCTGTCTGAGAAAAGAACGCAAGGCTGCAGCAAAATTAAGTCCAATACGTTCTTTCATTTGTACTTGGTTTATCCCATGAATATTAAATTCAACAGGATCCTCAGCAGTCATAATATTTGTTTCTAGAGTATTAAGCCTTCCAAGAGCTGAGTAAAGAGTATTTGTTTTCCCGCTTCCTGTTGGGCCAGTTACTAAGATCATCCCGTAGGGTTTAAGAATTGCTTCCTCTAATTTTTGGAATGACTCTTTTTCCAAACCCAGCTTTGTCATATCGAGTTTGAGGTTCTCTTTATCCAATAACCTCATTACTATTTTTTCCCCATAGAGCGTTGGCAGTGTAGAAACTCTGATATCCAGTTCTTTTAATCCGGTTTTTGTCTTCATTCTGAGCATTATACGCCCATCCTGGGGAAGCCTCTTTTCGGATATATCGAGCTGAGATAATATTTTTATTCTTGAAGCTACAGCATTTTTTAATTTAAGAGGAGGTCTCATTATTTCATATAGTATTCCATCTATACGAAAGCGGATGCGAAAATCTTTCTCATATGGTTCGACATGAATATCGCTTGCTCCACGAGCTAAAGATTCTGAGAAGGTTAAGTTAACCAATTTGATTACTGGAGCATCTTCTGAAGATTTAGCAAGTTCACTAACATCTATATCATCTTCCTCTTGGGTAATTTCAATATTGCTATCATCTACTTCTCCTAATTCCTCCATCACCTGAGATATTTTCTCATCCGAAGTTGCTCCATAATATTTCTCTATTGCTTCTTTAATTTGGCCTTCTGATCCTACTACTGGTTCCACATTTAAACCAGTCATAAACTTTATATCATCCATTGAATAAACGTTTGTAGGATCAACCATTGCAATAGTCAAGGTAGCTCCAGAACGATGAATTGGCACTATCATATATTTCTGGCAAACATCCACAGGGATGAGATTTATCACTGAAGGTTCTATCTCTATCTTCCCTAAATTTACAGCAGGAATACCGTATTGCTTGCTCAATGCTTTTGCCACGCTATCTTCGTCGATAAATCCCAATTTAACTAAATGAGTACCCAATCTTCCACCATCTGTTTGCTGCTTTCTCATTGCTTCTTGAAGCTGTTCCTGAGTGATAAGGTTAGAATTTACTAACAATTCTCCCAATTTCAGCGCCATATTTCGAACCTCATTAATACTATTTTATATAAATATACTCTTCAGAATTTTACCGTAAATGGGGAAAAAAGTCAAGTGATAATAAAATTGGCGAATTGTATAAAATTTTTTTATGATATAATAAAAATTTAGATTTTATTGTTGAGTATTGCTATGGTTGATCTTTTTTTAATCATGAAACTGTAATATGTTTGTTTATTATACTATAAAATCTTTTATGATATTACTCACCTGGTTTTTAATATAAAAATTAACACATCATTATGATGTGGTTATCATTTTTACTATTTTTTATTAATCTTGTGTTTTTGAAATATATCTTGGATTTCATATGGCTAATATTAAAATCGCTATCGCTCAAATCAGCCCTTCGCTCGACAACCTTGACGATAACGTGAAACTACACCAGGAACTAACAATATCAGCCATAGAAAAGGGAGCGCAATTGATTATATTCCCCGAACTAAGTCTAACCAGATATGTTTTAAGGGATTTAATAAAATCGATCGCCATAAATCCTCACTCTAATGAGAGCCTTAAAACTCTAAAAACATTAAGCCGTAATATTGCCATTGTCTTTGGCTTTGCGGAACTCTCAGAGGAAGGATTTCTTTATAATTCTGCTGCTTTTCTTGAAGATGGACAAATTAAGCATATTCACCGTAAAGTCTATCTACCAACATATGGAATGTTCGATGAAGGTCGCTATTTTGCAGCAGGTAAAAAAGTATTATCTTTTTCGGCCCTTGGTAGTCAATTCGGTATCTTGATATGCGAAGACTTCTGGCATATTTCCACCTCTTATATTTTAGCTATGGATGGTGTACAATTTCTCTTAGTTCCTACTTCAATCCCCTTTAGAGTTTTAGCAGGTGAAAATAACACAGACAATCGCCAGGTAGTAGAACAACTTATTCGATCCATTGCGCAGATATTATCACTTTATGTTATTTGTGCCAATCTAGTGGGCTCTGAAGATGGTATAACCTACTGGGGTGGCTCCGAAGTTATCGATCCTTTCGGTTCAGTTGTGGCAAAAGCTCGATACTTCGAACCTGAGCTGTTATTTACGCACATTAGCTCTACTGAAGTACAAAGGGCTCGGGTAATGATGCCACTTTTAAGTGATGAAAATATAAAACTTACTCTTTCAGAGCTAAACCGAATCCAAGAAAAAAGATAAGATATGTCTATAAAAAACTGTTGAGGTCAATTATGAAAGAATTGGAAATAGATTGCTCATTAGTTGAAAAAATACTACTAAATTTTATCCAAACTGAAGTAGGAAATAGCGGCAAAAAGAATGCTATAATAGGTCTCTCAGGCGGACTTGACTCTACTCTTTCTACTTTTTTAGCTGTAAAAGCTCTGAGCAAAGAAAATGTTATTGCAGTTATTATGCCTTATCAGCAATTGCAAGCTCATTCAGTAAAAGATGCACAAGAGGTAACCAAAAAATTGGCTATTAAAAGCATAATGGTAGATATTACTCCTATGATCGATGCCTATTTCTCTCAGGTTAAGGATGCCAATAATATCCGTAAAGGCAACAAAATGGCACGAGAAAGAATGTCTATCCTTTATGATCTCTCACAGAAATATAATGCGCTTGTTCAAGGTACAAGCAATAAAAGCGAACTTCTCCTCGGTTATGGAACTATCTATGGTGATACGGCATGTGCTTACAATCCATTAGGTGATCTATATAAAACACAAATAAGGCAGCTCGCCTCTCATATGGGTGTAGACCGCAAGATTATCGATAAGACTCCCACGGCGGGTTTGTGGGATAATCAGACCGATGAAACTGAGCTTGGTTATGCTTATGAAAAGATAGATAAGCTTCTTTATTATATGATCGATAAAAGATATAACCGAAAAAAGCTTTTAGAACTGCAATTTAAAGAAGCTTTTATTAATGATATTGTTAATAGAATAAAATATTCGGAATTTAAACGACAATTACCTCGTATAGCAAAAATTTCACCGCGAACAATAGGCTGGGATTTTAATTATCCGCTTAAAGGATTCTCTCTCTCTGGGCTTTAACATTTTTATTGTAACTAACTCCCGTGTTTAGCGCTATTTACTCTTTTCTACTACCTCGAAATCCACTCTTTTAGATGCACTCTTATCTGCTATTTTATCTAAAGCAATAATTTCCATACTATATTTTCCCGGGGAAAAATCGTTTAACGGCATACAGAAATGAGCTAATATTTCATCTGGTTTTCTCGACGATAAAGAAACATCTGGTATCTTTAGTTCCTTGAAAACTTTGCGATTCTTCAAGATTGTACATTTTATCTCGGCTAAAGGTTTAAAGCTCTGCTCATTAAGCTTAAGATTTATAAGCTGCAGGAAAAAGCAAAAATTTGAATCAGGATGATAAATCCCTTCTACGTTAGGTATTATTTCATAACCCATTAACCACAACGTATTGATATCCCCCTGTGCTGATTCAGTTTTTTCAGTAGGAGTAATTGCATCTGCTAATAGAATTTCAGTAAGACTAAGCTCTTCACTTTTTAGTCCTGGCAATTCTATTTCTTTCTCCCAAACACTGCTTGCGCCGGAGAGCTCATCTTCTACATTTATGCTAAGAAGATACTCACCTGGATCAGCCTGAAGGCTGCGCCAGTATAAAAAACTATCATCACTCTTCTTTTTCAATTCCTGTGCATCTATGGAAAAGCTCACCTTGTCTTTAAAAGAGTCCACAGGATTTTTATCATTATCCAACAGGGCTGCTTCTACCGTAATGGCAGGGCTCAGCTGCTCTTCCTCTTCTTCTTCACCAAAAACTACATCTTTATAGTGCAGGCTAATGCCAAGGATGGACTGAATTTTAGATTCATCCGTTTGCAGATAAGCCCGGTAAAATTTAAAAGGAAGGTTAGATACTGCTTTGACAGTAATAGGAACATCCTCGAACTTTATATCCGGATTTACAATGGCCTTTTTCCTCATTTCTTCCATTGCGCTCACAATCTCCATAGGTATATAACTGGTACGGGGGATGAAATGCATCAGGTCCATTCTGCGTTCAAAAGCTGTTTTTCCCAAATAATCACTGTAAGCTATCTTATAGTCCCGGTTGCCAATCCAATCGATAAAGACAATCGAGTATTGCGAGGGTATTTTTCTGCTTTCTAATCGATAATAGGTCCACACTTCATAGCTCCGTAAGGATGTGGTAACGCCTCTGTGAATCTCCTGTGTGGGACCAAATACAATAAAAATCTCCCCACGATGGGTTTTCCAACCTTCTTTTGAACCCACTGAAAAATGCTTATTTGCTGTTGCTACCTTCTTATAAAATTCATCCCTAAATTCATTTACCTGAGTCTGTGGATTAGGATCTCTTCGCAACCAAAAATAGTTTATATAACGAATTTTCTCTTCTCTATTGGTCAGCTTTTTATACTCTTTGGCTTCTTCTTTGGTAATAATGTATGTGATAGGAGACTTAAGCCATTCATCGATGTATTTATTTATCTGCTCCTGACGCGACTGTTTCCTTTGCTCTGCATCCTGGGCAATTGAGATAAATTTTGTTGAAAAAATCAAAAGAAAAACCAGGATGAATATAAAAATTATATTCCTTCTCATGGGAAACTCCTTTTATATGTAAAATAAGATTATTCTTTATTCCATAGGTACCATAGAAAAAATTCTTTGTCAATAATAACATTACAGCATCCTGCCCCTAATTTTTATCTGCTACATAGCTTTAATTCTCTCCTCTTTTTAAAAGTATATGTCCAAAAATAGTAAAGTGCCACTTTTTTTAACCATAAGTAGCTCTATATAAAATAGAGAATTACTATTTTTTTTAACTAAAAATGTATTACGAAATTTATTCACTGCTGTATTTAAATTCGGGTCTTACCTCAACCAAAAATAATTGATAAAGCAAATTTTTTCTTCCTTATTTTCCAGCTTTTTAAACCTTTTAGCTTCATTTTTGGTTATGATGTATTGTACTGGTGAGCTTAACCACTTATTTATGTCTTCTTCGATTTGCTCCTGATACTGTCTATAACTCAACTTTAATTCATAACCTAAAAAGGCAGTAACATCACCAATAATATGGTGAAAATATAGGATGATAAAACATACTTCTTCATTTTTCTCTATTAATATTATCAAGAACGCTATTAGTTTTTCTCTATTACCTCAAACTTCATTCGCTGAGAAATCTCTTTATCTGCGATCTTATCAACCGCAATAAGAGACAAGCTATATTCCCCTAACGGAAAATCCTGCAACGGAATACAAAAAGAAGCTAAAATCTCGTTTGGCTCTCTAAAGGCAAAAGAAGAATCGGGAGGGTTAATGATATGGAATACTTTATTATCCTTATAGATATAACATTTTATAGTTGTTAATGGCTTGGAGCTTTCATCATCAAGTTGAAGATTCATAACTTGAAAGAAAAGACAAACCTGTGAGCCTTCGTAGAACATTGCATCCATATTGGGGGTAATCCGATGGCCTAACATACTGATTGTATCAATGAGTACTGCATCATCTTGAATTTCAGGAGCAGGAATTATTGCATCTGCTAAGATAACCTCACTGAACATGAGCTCATTATCTGCAAAAGAAGGGATATCTATCTCTTTTTCCCACTCGCTGTTGGCATGAGAGATTGTATCTTCAGCTTTTATACTGAGTAAATATTTCCCAGGCTTAGCTTTTAAGCAGTGCCAATATATGAAGTTTTCTAAGCTCTTCTGATTAAATTCCTCTAAATCTAAAGCAAAATCTAATTTATCTTCAAAGGAATCTATTTCGTTCTTTTGTTCATCTGACAAAGAAGCTGTTATGGCAATTGATGGATTTACTTTTTTCTCCTCACTCTCTCTAAAAGTTATATCATGGTAGCTGAAATTTATGCCAAGGAGCAATTGAACCAAAGATTTATCCACGCGGAAAGCAGTTCTAAAAAACCTCAAGGGAAGTTTATTGTGGGTGTCAAGGTAGACTGGGGCATTTTTTAATTGCAGATCCTTATTAGTTATATTTAAGCTTTTTATATCTTCAATTGCCTCGACAAGCTCTTTGGGAATGTATCCAGAACGTGGCATTTGGAAGCGTTCGTCCATCTTAATTGTATCGAAAGACTTTCCGTAATACGTGCCAGAATCAAACATATAATCTTTATTTCCATACCAATCGATAAATCTTATTGAATAATTTGAAGGAATCCGTCTACTCGGGATGCTATAATATGTCCATAGCTCATAACGGCGCATTTCATATGTGGTGTCAATCTCTTCAGGCATTTCTGTAGGAGGGCCTGACACACCCTTAATAACTCCGGAATACTTCTCATGGGGAGGACCAAAAAGTATAAGAAAGTGTCCCCGATCGGTTCTCCAGCCTTCCTTTTTCCCCAAACTAAAGTATTGATTGCTCATGGCCACCCTATCAACAAACTCATCTTTAAATTCATTTTCTGCTGTTTTGGGATTCGAATCTCTTCTCATCCAAAAATAGTTGATGAAACGGAGCTTCTCATTCCTATCTTTCAACTTTTTAAAAGCTTTCTCTTCTTTTTTGCTTATAATATATCTAATAGGTGAATCCAGCCATTCCTTAATATATTTATCTATTTCCTCCTTTTTTATCTGGTTTTTTGCTATATTATCTTGTGTATTTGACGATAAAAAAGGCATAAAAATAAATAGAAAACAGATAACAATAAGGAAAATTAATTTTTTCATTTGTAGACTCCTTTAAAAAGAGTTTATTGCACTTTATTTTATAATGTTAAATTTTACCGAGCGATAAGTATCTTCATTCGTCATCTTATCTATAGCATGAACTACTAAATAATATTCATCCGCTGGTAAATCATTTAAAGGTATATAAGAAGATACTAATAAAAGATTTACATCCTGTAAAATAAAAGAATCATATGGAATATTTGTCCTTTTCAATATCTTTTTTTCTTTCGTTATGTAGCAATCAATTTCTACCTGAGGCTCATTGCTTGGGCGCTCTAATTGAAAATTCTTGAGCTGAAAGAATATATAAATCTTAGAATCCGGATGAAAGTCTCTATCCATATTTGGTTTAATCTTATGGCCCATAAGCCATATTGTATTAATGCTTTTTTCATCTTGTTCAGGAGTCTCGGGAGTTAAAATTTCATCTGCAAGAATAATATCACTCATTACAAGCTCCTCACCCTCTAATGATGTAAGAGCTATTTGCTTTTTCCAACTTCCTTGGGCACCGGAAGTGTCATCTTTAGCTTCTATGCTTAGATCATAGCTACCTGGCTGTGCTGTTAAATTACACCAATAGAAAAAGAATTTATCGCTCATTTTTTCAAGCTCTTCGGAATTCATATGAAATGCTATTTTTTGATGAAATGAATCTATGGCGTTGTTTTTCTCATCTAATAGAGATGCTTGTATTGCAATAGAGGTGCTTAATGTGTCTTTTTCGCTTTCTATAAATGAAATGTCTCTGTATTTAAAACTAATACCAAGAAGCAAATACACTTCGGATTCTGGCGATAAGAAAGGGATCTTATAAAATCTAAAAGGAAGCCTGGGAAGTGATTCAAGTGAAAAGGGAACATCCTTTAACTTTATGGTTTTATTGATGATTGCTTCTTTGGATATTCTATCGAGCAAATCTATAACATGCATAGGTAAATAGTCATAATCTGGTACCCTCGGTCGTTGGATGCGTTGACTACCCATAATATCGTACGGATAGCTATCTAAAAAATTCTCCCGGGTAATCCTATAATCATTATTTCCATACCAGTCGATAAAATTTATAGTTAGAGCATGAAGTACTCTTATATCCGGTAAATTATAATAACGCCATACTTCGTATTGATATCTGTCCGGTGTAAATCCTCTAACTACCTCGTTAGGTGGTCCAAAAACAATATAAATCTGTCCTCTCTTAGTCTTCCACCCTTTTTTAAATCCAGTGCTAAATTTTTCATTACTCTCAGCAACATTTCTATAAAATATTTCTTTATACTCATTTTTCAGTGTTCTTGGATTTGGGTCCCTTCTTAGCCAGAAATAATTAATAAAACGAATCTTCTCTTCCCTGTCCTGCAGCTTTTTGAAAGTTTTAGATTCCTTGCTCGTTATAATATACTTAACAGGAGATTCGAGCCATTCTTGGATATATTTATCTATTTCCTGCTGATTTAAATGATTTTTACCATCTGCATTCTGGGAAAAAGAAGATAACACTGAAGTCAAACACAGCAATAAACCTACGCTTGATAAAATAAAAAAATACTTTCTCATTTCTTATCCTTCATAAAGAAATGAATAAATTTTTCCTTTGAAAGAAAATAATACCATACAATATCTGTCCCTTAATTTATTTAAATAAATAACTAAACTATTATATCTATTTTTTATGATAGGTTAATTATATTATACAATAATTAATAGTGCCCATCAAAATTTTAAAAGCAATTATTATGCCATTGCTAAAGCAATCTTATATTATTTATTAATTTTCAGCATAAAGCTTATTGCACTATTAAGTCTGTTGATATTATTCAGTTAGAGCTATTAATTATTAAAAGCAAATAATATAGATAATAGTATTGATGTTAAAAGCTGTAAAGATGGCACATGTACTGTCCCCTATTCCTATCCGCTTCTGTCTACTTACGAGGACAATGAAAAGTTTTAATATTTACTAAGCCGGTATAAATCTTGAATATTATGATATCACAGAATGCATTAATCTTGCATTCATATCATAATTAAGCTATATTATTATTGATTTTTGGTACATATAAATTGAAGAGCTCTTTAGAAAGAGGGAAGGATAATAAGAACATGAAGTGGATAAAGCGTATATTAATTTATACAATCCCTGTGCTGATTATTTTAACTGGATTACGAATATTCTATGGCAAAATTTTTCCACCGGGACCGAATATATTACTCATCTGTATTGATACTCTAAGGCCTGATTGGCTCTCTTGTTATGATGAAGTCCAATATCCCACCCCAAACATCGACCAATTAGCCGACCAGGGAATATTGTTCGAGAATTGCATTACTCCAATTCCTATAACTCTTCCTGCTCATTTCAGCATCTTCTATTCTCTCATGCCCCATGAGGAAAAGGTCTACAATAATGGCGATGTAATAAAAACAGATAAGCCCTCTTTGACACAACTGCTAAAAGAAACTGATAAAAAAGTTCAAACTGCTGCCATTGTGTCCTTGGGAGTTTTAAAAAAGAAGTTCAATCTTAGTTCAGGATTCGATTATTACAATGACCAATTCGATCAGGAGAAAAGCCTCTGGTACCGAAGAGCAGATGAGATCACAAATGAAGCTTTGAATTGGCTACAAAACCGCGAGTCGAAAAAGAAACCCTTCTTTCTTTTCGTTCATTATTCAGACCCTCATGAACCATATGCTCCGCCAGATATGCCACTTGATATGGAAATATTCCTAAATGATGAACCCGTAAAAAAGGTAGTACTATCCACAGGTGAACAATATCGGGTTCTTCTGCAACTACCGCCGGGTAAAAACGAGGTAAAATTTGTCACGTTAGATTATAACGGTAATCCTTTTAACCAATCCGTTGAAGACGCAAAATGTTATCTTAACCAGCTAAGAATCTACCCACTTATTAACGTGGATGTCAAATATAAGAATTTTTCCATCGTTAATTTACCGAAGAAAAACAGGCTTTTTTTGGGAAGCCCTGCTATCCTGCAATTAACAAATAACTCTAAGCGGACAGAAAAAATTATTCTCGTTTTTTCCGGAAGACGTCTGAATACTATTAGAGAATTAAGAGACTTTTATGGTCAAGAGGTCCGCTTTTGTGATCAGCAAATAGGAATATTAATAAATACCCTAAAAAAATGGCAAATGCTTAATAATTTAGTAATCATCTTAGTGTCTGACCATGGTGAAGGAATAGGTCAGCATAATTTGACTGGGCACATAGATCAACTCTATGATTCTCTTCTTAAAGTAGCTTTTATAATCTACAGCCCCGAGCTTAAGGTGCAGGGCAAAAGGATAAAACAACAGGTTGGTTTGTTAGATGTAGCTCCTACAATTCTGGAGTTATGGAGAACAAAGATACCTAAATGGATGCACGGTAGATCTCTTTTGGATAAAAAGCTTAATCTCATTAATCCGCAAAACGATCGGATATTTTTCGCAGAGACTTTTACTCCACAAGCTAAATCCACTAAATTTAGCCTCAGAACAAATAAGTGGAAGCTTATATTTATCCCTTTACAAAAACGCTGGGAGCTTTATGACGTAGCTAATGATATTGCTGAAAATCATGACTTATATGAAATAGAAAAGGATAAAAAGAACACTACCTCCTTAATTAATGAGCTTACCAAAAAATATTCCCACCTTTTGGGTATAAAACATAAATTAGACAAAGAAAAGCTCGACCGAGAAACCCTCGAAATGCTCAAATCCTTAGGCTATATCAATTAATATTTCCTTTCTAACTTCAAAAATATGCAAATAATACTTAGCCAGCATTAAAGTGACTTCTGAAAAAATTGAACTATGTAAAGCACAAGAAAAATATTATAATCATCATATAGAAGGAAAGTTCCAAACAATGTTATACAATAATGCAATGTTAATATGTGACTAAATCTTATTTATTACTGTCAAAAGAGGATCTTCATGCCAAACGAAATTAGCTCCGGTAGAGAAATTTCTTACACAAAGTTTTTCGAAGATTTAGAAAGAGACCTTTTCCATGGCAAAACACCTGAGGAACAAAAAGTTCTCAAAAAAATTGCAGGTACTATTATATTAGAGCTTTCTCAGGGTAAAAAAGATAAAGCCACCATAATTGAAGAACTCAAAGCCAAAGGCATCACTGAAGAATCAGCCAGGCAGCTGGTCAATCGCATCGAGCAAGCACTCAGTCAAGTAAAACATGTGAAGTTCCTCAAAAGCGTTATCTCTTTTTCCCAAAAGATACAATCCCCAGAAAACACGATTATAAAAACCATTGCGGAAAAAGCAGCACAAGAGCTTGCTGGAAACAAAACCTTAGAGGAACGAAAACTTATCGAGGATTCGGCAGCTATTGTCATAAAAGACTATATTGAAGACAAGAAGAACAATCAGGCCTTAATAAAAAAATTAAAGAAAAGGGAAATACCCGAGCCCCTGGCAATGCAAATTGTGATGTATGTTGAACAGACTATAAATCAATACCTCTGGACTCCTGAAGGTCGAAAGCTCAAAGTAGCAAAATATAAACATAAAATGGTCTATGGTCTGTCCTTAATTATTGGTGCTGCAGCAACTTTAATCAGCACTCGAAATGAAAATGCTTCACATATAATGTTCTTTATTATCATACCTTTATTTATTTTTGGTATCATCCCGTTTTTCAAGGGGCTTTTTGGCTGGATAAAATACAGAAGTCAACCATAACGTTCGTAATCATAGCATAGTCTTTATGCCACATTCTTATTTAGATAAAATAATAAATACAAAGCTTGTTTAACAAAGGCTAAGTAACGTGAAAATATACAAGTACCATAACTCCGCAATATATCAAGCATGTTTTTACGGGTTATTATTTGTGGTTCTTGGCTTATCCCTATTCATTTATGGACTTTCTGCTTATTCCAAAGGAACGGACAAAATTGATTCCTTAATCAGAATAGTATTTGGCAGGCTATTTGCCATTGCAGGCATAGTAGTATTTCTAAACAATATCATACATAAGTATGGGAAAAAAATTGCTATAAGTGACGATGGTATTATATTGCCAAAGGAAAAACTCCTTCTCTGGTCACAGATTAAAAAGCTCGAAGAGGGAAACAAAGTATTAGGATCTGTATATGAAAAAATCTTTCCCTGGCAAAGAGAAAAATACCATAAAAAGAATGATGATCGCAAGCGAAACACTGGTGCTGTTACAAAAAAAGAAAAATCTTTTACTGTGTGGTATATAGACGAATCAGGATGGTTTACTGACGCTTTAGGATTGAAAATTAAAGCATATGTATTTAATGATGATATAGAAAATTATGCTGATTTTAAAAGTTTGATTTATGAAAAATATAATAAATGTAAAGAACGCAGTAATACATGATGTACAAATTCAATTAACAGGAGATGTTCTTTTATTATCATGGTAAAAGATGATATAATGCCCTTTGATATAAAAGGTGATTTAAATATTATTAATATATACTATGAAATTGGCTGCACAAAAAAACCTGAAAAAACAAGGCATCCTCTTTTGCAATAAAAATAACACTCCATATCATCTCTCCATTTTTTTAATTAATAAGACTTAAAAGGAGTATAGCAATGAAACAATCTATCACAATACGCATTATTCCTCTCATTTTAATTCTATTCCTTATTATAAATAGTGGTTTTTCTCCACAGAGCAATAGCAAGGACGAAAAAATAGCCACTATTCTTAACAAAATCACCTCACAACTTATTGAAATCCGACGAGATATTCACGCTCACCCAGAACTTGGTTACCAGGAAAAGAGAACTGCTGAAATAGTAGCAAACAATCTTAGAGAATTTGGCCTGGAGGTTCGAACTAACATAGGTCAAACCGGTGTTGTTGGCATCTTAAAAGGAGGAAAACCTGGCGGGGTGGTCGGCTTCAGAGCCGATATGGATGCTTTACCCATTATCGAAGAAACGGGGCTCCCTTTTGCCTCAAAGGTGAAAATAACCAAAGAAGGTAAAGAAACAGGAGTCATGCACGCCTGCGGTCACGATATTCACACTACCGTACTCATAGGCACAGCCTGGCTGCTCTCCCAGATGCGCGAGGAGATTCCTGGAACTGTGGTATTCTATGCTCAACCCGCAGAGGAAATTGGCGGCGGTGCTCTGGGCATGATCGCAGATGGTGCTCTGAAAAATCCGTCACCTTCAGCTTTCCTCGCCTATCATGTGTCTCCGGAATTAAATGCGGGTCAAATTGGCGTTTGTCCGGGCTATATGGCAGCTAATGTTGACAGCTTTCGAGCCGTAATTAAAGGCAGAGGCGGGCATGGTTCTCAACCGCACAAAACCATCGATCCCATTGTCATAGCCTCGCGTATTGTCATAGCGCTTCAGGTTATTGTAAGCAGAGAAATTGATGTTTCCCATCATACGGTAATAAGTGTGGGAACCTTCCATGCAGGTACAGCTTCTAACATAATTCCAGAAGAAGCAACCATCTCAGCTACTATCAGAACCCTGGCTGAGGAACAAAGGGAAATAGTTAAGGAAAAGATAATTAGAACCATAAAAGGAATCTGCCAATCTGCCGGTGCGCCTGAGCCGGAGATAGATTATTCTTACGGTTCGCCTGCTCCCTATAATGACCCTGAATTAGTAGAAAAAATTACTCCTACTTTAAAACGAGTATTAGAGAAATCCGAAGATATGGTAAGAGTAAAACCTGTAATGGTGGGGGAAGACTTCTGTTATTTTGGCAAGGAAAATCCTGCTGTCATGCTGTGGCTGGGTTGCGCTAAAGAAGGCGCAACTTATTATCCACTTCACAATCCTAAGTTAAATCCAGATGAAAAATGTATTCCCCTTGGAGTTAAGCTTATGTCAACGATTCTTCTCGATTATCTAAACAAAGAAAATACTGAACGTTAAAGAACATCTTTATCATAAACACGAAGAAGAAAATAATGAAATTAGCGTTATATTTTTGCCCAAACTCAATAGACAAACACCCTTCTATATAAAAATGCCGATTCTTCCAGAGCATATATAAAAAAGCTGCTTAAGAAAAAAAAAGATGGTATAATGCCTTTTGCCACTTTTAAATATTTTATAGTGGTTTGTAAATAGTGCGGGAAATACAACAATCGAATCATTAATCTTCATGCTACCTTTAAGAAAACGGTAAAGATATTTATTACTATTTATATCATTATTTATTGATTTATTTACATTAGACGAGGAGTAACCGATGAAAAAGTTCTATAAGGCAGTCATTCTTATATCATTGCTTATACTTTTATTACCTTTAGAAATTGCTCTTTCCCAACAAAGCAAAACCACGGATGCAGAAATAACTGAGATTGTACAAAAAATAACGCCTCAACTTATTGAGATTCGCCGCGATATTCATATGCATCCTGAGCTTGGCTTTGAGGTGGAGAGGACTGCCGGAATCGTAGCCAAATATTTAAAAGAATTTGGCTTAGAAGTAAAAACTAATGTGGGCAAAACTGGAGTAATTGGCATTTTAAAAGGAGGTAAGCCGGGAGATGTGGTCGGTTTCAGAGGAGACATGGATGCTCTGCCCATCACTGAGAAAACAGGACTTCCTTACGCATCAAAAGTCAAAATTGCTTTTGATGGAAGGGAGACAGGGCTTATGCATGCCTGTGGGCATGATGTTCATACAACAGTTCTCCTTGGTATTGCCCAAGTTCTTGCAAAGATGAGAGAAGAACTTCCAGGTACCGTTGTATTTTACGCCCAACCTGCTGAGGAAATAGGTGATGGGGCTTATGCAATGATAGAGGATGGAGCTTTGGAAAATCCCTCCCCTTCAGCGGTCTTTGCTTACCACGTTGCTTCAGACTTTAACACCGGTCAAATCGGACTTTGCTCTGGTTATGCATTAGCTAATGTGGATGGTTTTCATGCTGTAATTCACGGTAAAGGTGGACATGGGTCTCAACCTCATAAAACTATCGACCCTATTGTGATAGCATCCCGTATTGTTTTAGCTCTGCAAACCTTAGTAGCTCGGGAAATAGATGTAGCTGAACATACAGTGATCTCTGTGGGCTCTTTTCATGCAGGTACCGCATCCAACATTATTCCCCCTGATGCAGCAATCAGAGCAACAATAAGAACCTATGGCGAGGAACAGCGAAAATTAGTAAAAGAAAAAATTATTCGAACTATAAAAGGCATATGCCAGTCAGCCGGAGCTCCCGAGCCCGAGATTGAATATTTCTTTGGAATACCATCGCTTTATAATAATCCTGAATTGGCTGAAAAAATGATGCCGACAGTTATAAGAACCCTGGGAGAACCCAAGCTTCTTTTGAAAGCAAAGCCAAGCATGGGCGGAGAAGATTTCTGCTATTTCACTCAAAAGAAACCATCTGTCATGTTCTGGTTGGGATGCACTAAAGAGGGTGATCCATATTATCCAGCTCACAGCCCGCACTTCAATCCGGATGAAAAGTGCATTCCCCATGGAGTTAAGGTTATGTCAGCTATTCTATTGGATTATCTTAAAATGAGAGAGGAAAAAAAATAATTGAAGAAAAAATCTACTCTACCTGAGATTTTCATTAAAAAATGTTAGTAAAAAAACACTATTTGATTACTCTTTGGCTCTCTATTATTTATCTGTTCATTCTTTCCTTAACTGGTTGCAACACAGTAGAAAAAGAGTGGGAGAAGACACAATCGGAAAACACCATCCAGGCTTATGAACATTTTCTTCAGGAGAATCCCCTTGGCCCACTGGCAGAAGAAGCACGAGCTAAGATTGAAGAGCTACATTATAAAGAGGTTCAATCGCATGATACTATATCAGCCCATAAAGCTTTTCTTAAACGTTATCCAGAAGGACCATTTTCGGATGAGGCATGGAAAAAAATTTTTAAGAGCCTCAAAATAATAAAGCTTTCAGTAAAACAATCCTATCCTCAGGCAAGAGGTGTCTCACTTCCCTTTGAAACTATTACGGGAAAAATATTACATTACACCGGATTAAAAGTAATAAATGAAGGCAATAACACGTATGATGCAATCTTGAGGATAGAAAGCCAGGGTAAGGCATTAGGTGCTATTTATAACAAAACTGCATATCACTATTCAGGAGCTTCATTATCAGGCACGATTTCCTTTGAAATCTCGGAAATTCCAGATTACAAAGAGTCTTTCTATGGCTATGTAAGTCCTCCTCCTCATTTACTGGATAGCTACCCAATCCCTTCATCAGCGCCTTTCAATGAGGCCTTTAAGGCTCCCGGCTCTTTTCTTCCAAAGTTATTAGAAATGGTAGAAGGCTTTTATGGTCTCGAGCCCTTGGTAAAAGCATTAAAGGATAATAATCCATTATTAAGAGAAAAGGTCATAGACGTACTGGCTAAAACCAAAGACAAAGAGATTGTTCAACCACTTATCCCTTTACTCAGAGATAAACAACCAGAAATTCGTAAAAAAGCAGTAAATGCTTTGGGAAAAATGAGAGATGCTAATGCAGTGAAACCATTAATTACCCTATTGAAAGATAAAGATTCTGGCGTGCGACAGCATGCTGCACTGGCTTTGTGTAAAATTGGAGAACAAGCTGTTGAGCCTTTGCTTGCGGCTTTGAATGACGGGAATATAGATACAAGATGGAGAGCTGTCTGGGCCCTGGGGGAGATAAAGGATAAACGTGCTGTTCAGCAATTGATTAAGGCTCTTAAAGATAAAAATTCCAGGATAAGAATGGAATCGGCAAAAGCTTTAGGCAAAATTAAAGACCCCTATGGAATTGCACCATTATCAGCAGCTCTAAATGACAGTGACAGCAAAGTACGCAGTCAAGTGGTTTGGGCCCTGGGGGAAATCAGAGATAAAAGGGCAACTGAAGTTTTGATTAAAACCCTAAAGGACAACAGTCCCGACGTCCGCTCAAATGCGGCATGGGCTCTGGGGGAATTAAAGAATAAAAGAGCTACTGAAGCTCTCATTAAAACATTACAAGATAATAATTCAATGGTACGCTGGAAAACAGTAGAGGCCTTGGGAAAAATTGGCGATACACCAATTGAACCATTGATTGCTGCCTTAAAAGACGAAAGCTGGCATGTCCGATTGCAGGTTGTAAAAGAGCTGGAAAAAGCTGGCACACCAGCTATAGAGCCTCTCATTGAATGCCTAAAAGATGAAAGCCCTTTGATCAGAGAAAAAGCAACAAAAGCTCTCTGGAAAATAACCAATCAATCTTTTGGTGTGGATTATGAATCATGGTCAGAATGGTGGAAACTGCATAAGAAATAGCTTCCCTTTATTGCTCTCATAAACTGTCTTCATGCGTATTATTCTAAGCTTCAATATTCATTTTTATACTCAAACACACAGCCACCAGAAAAATTTTTAATATTAATCAAAAAAATTGAAATTTTAATACATTAAAAATTGACATAGTGATATCAAGTTTATATAATTAATCCATTATTCATTAAAATTCATTTAGTTCTTATAAAGCGTTAGTACATAATATATTCTTTTCGTTAGATTTTCTTAAGGCAAGGGGGATTTTTAAGCTAACAGTTTATTAATCTCAAATTTTTATTATTAAACAATATAAAATTAAAATTTCCATTAAATAGTGCTTTTTAGGAATGGCTAAATTAGTCTGTTCCCGGTGCAAAAAAGTCTATGATGACTCCAAAAATGGTAAGTGCCCATCGTGTGATCAGGGATTACCAATTGTCTATGAGTTCAGCAATAGCGATAAATATTTAAAACAACACATCCCTCGAATTCTAAAAGAACGAAAACAAGTCGGTCTTGAGGGGCTGGTGGGCGGCCTGGAATGTGTTATCATAAATGTCGAACCTGAAAGGCAAAAAGCGGCTGTAGAGGAACTTTTACGATATACCGGCCTTGAATTCTCCTACGCTTATGAAGACTCTTTTTTTCGAACCTGTGTTCTTAAAAAAGAAGGATCTGCCGATTTTCTATTAAGGTCAAGGAAGAGCGAGGAAAATCCTTTCATACCATTCAATACTTTCCCGAAATCAAAACACTTACAAAACACTCGGCTGGAAACCTTTGTATTTAGAACCAAAGACATAGAGAAGTACGTTGCTATACAGAAAAAAAGGGGGATCAGATTTTTAACCAATAATATTATTAAAACTGATAATTACTCATTTATACAAACTGAACCTTCACAGTATACCGGCAATTCTCTCGGTTTCATTCAATGGAGTGGAGACACAGGAAATTATATTACTGCCAATAGCAAAATCCTGGAATGGCAATTTGAAAAACCTGATCATGACTATCTGCGAAATATTAAAGAATTGGATCACACAGCAACCAGGGTAAGAACACAGGATAGAGATGCCGCTATTATAGAATTCATGGAGCTTACCAACTATAATTTTGCTTTTGCCATTTATGTAAAAGTATTCAATTCTATAACCAATGTTGCCCGCTTATCAGCCAAAGATTACTCTCAGGTATTTACTTCCGGCATATCTCCTTATATCAGTGAAGAGGTATCCGGTCCAACAGAAAAATTTATTCATAACTACGGTACCAGAGTTCATCATATGGCATTTCATACTGATAGTATTGAAGATACTGTCGCTGCCATTAAGAAAGACAGCATGGAATTTCTCATTGAACTGGTGGGCTCTCCTGCTGAGGGACTGAAACAAACCTTTACGGTTGCATCTGAAAATACGCTATTAGTCAATGAATATATCCATAGATACGGCAACTTTGATGGCTTCTTCACCAAGAGCAATGTTACACTGCTTACTGCCGCCACTGCTTTGCAATAAGGAGCATAACATATGGCAAAAATTGTTTTTAAAAAAGAGCTTGAGCACCTCTACAAAGCCCCGACTAAAGAAGTATCTATTGTTGAAGTCCCGGAAATGAATTTCCTCATGTGTTACTATGGTAATCACACTTCTATAAAGCCCATAGCGGACAGACGATATAACTGGATTCAATATGAATAATAAAGATATTTGGAAATGGATTGTCATGATAATGCAGCCGCAGTGGGTTATAAAAGAATTGGTTGACAAAGCAATCGAAGATTTTAAAGAAAATAAAAATCTTCTTGCTTTTAATAAAATAAGATTTGAGAGTTTTGCCAAAGGGCTTTCGGCACAAATAATGCATACAGGTCCTTTTTCTGCTGAAGGGCCAATAATAGAAAGACTCCACAGCTTCATAAAAGCAAAGGGGCATACACTTAAGCGAAGACATCATAAGATTTATCTGAGTAACTCTCGAAGAACCGCTGTGGAGAAACTCAAAACTATTATCAAACAACCAATAAATTAGGTAAGGTCTATTAGATGTAATCATTCAATATAAGGATTCCGACAATGCTAAATAATAATTTATGCAACAATATATTGGACAACCTATATGACGGCTTATATTGCGTTAACAAAAATAAAATAATCACCTATTGGAACAGTGCTGCGGAACGCCTCACTGGTTATAAAAGCTCAGAGGTAATGGGGAAATTATGCTCTGTGGATATTCTAGTGCATAGGGAAAGTGAAGGGAATAATATGGGTAAAAAAATCTGCCCAATAGAAAAAACTCTTATTGAAGGCCAGATATTAGAAAAAGAATTCATACTTCATCGAAAAGACGGGCATCATATGCCTGTCTTTGTTCGTGTTGTGCCAATTCGGGATAACAGAGGAGACGTTATTGGCGCTACTGAACTATTCAGCGACAATTCACCAAAGCTTGCTTTCATTCAGCAAATAGAAAAGCTTGAGCAGATGGCATTTATAGATTCTCTCACTGAACTGCCTAATAGGAGGTACTCTGCAACAACCTTATACTCACGATACAACGAACTGCAAAGATACGATTGGCCCTTCGGAGTTCTCATGATAGATATAGACAAATTTAAATATGTTAACGACCTGTATGGACACGATGTGGGCGATAAAGTTCTGAAAATGGTGGCGAAGACACTGGATAAAAACAAAAGACCCTTTGATTTTGTCGGTCGTTGGGGTGGAGAGGAGTTCCTGGCAATTTCAGTTAATGTCAATAAAGAGGAACTCTCTTCTATCGCACATAGGTATCGCATTCTCATAGAAAAGTCGAGTATTATGATTAACACTCATGAATTAAGCGTAACTGTTTCTGCAGGCGCAACCCTCATGCATGAAGAAGATACTATTGAATCTCTGTTAAAAAGAGTGGATGATCTGATGTACCGAAGCAAAATCGATGGCCGAAATCGCGTAACTGTTGAACCTTAATTACTAATTAATCATAAACAATTATCTTTTTTCCTTCCTTCTAAATAATAAAGATAAGAATAATCTTATATCCGATAATCATCAATCATCTCGGAGAAATTTTAATATGCCGAAAAAATGGGTACATATAGATTACAGACCTAAGGATCAATGGCTATCTCCAGCATGGAATTCCATTCATAAAGCAGTTAGAGAAAATAGAATGAAAGCAATAGAACAAAATATTTTAGAAATATCTTTACATATAACAACAAGATTAAACATGCTTCCCTGGATTATTAAGAATATTAATATCAAATGCAAAAATTTATTTAATATAGTTAAAAAACGAGTTCCTCAAAAGTATGATTTTCCAAGTGCTGATAAACGCTATGCTTTTACAATAGAAGATGATTATCTTATATTTAATATATTAATTTTTATAGATTCTCTCTTATTTGAAATTAACTCTACCTGTGAGCTTATAAGCAGCTATCTTTATGAAATATATGCATTTACAGGAAAAAACATAGCAAAAAAAGATATTGGCAAAGAATTTAAAAAGATTATTAAAGAAGCAGGTGAAGATATTGAATGGTTTGAAAACTTAGATAGTCACATAAACTTCTTTATACATGAAGGAGCACCCTGGGTTGCTGTTGATATATCAAATGAAGATTATTATGATTTAATAATAATGAAGGAAAATTTAAAAGCTTTTGATGATGAGGAAAAATATATCACTTTATCCGAATTAAGTGAGATTGTTGATGGTTTCCAAAGAGCCAAGGCAATTCTTCAAAAACATCTTGTTGATTATATTGATAAACTATGAAAATAGAGAAAGCAAAGCCAGAAGATTTAGATTTTATAGTGAAATTGCTTAAAGATAATGATTTAAGCCATGAGGATATCGCTTCTAAAGTTGATTGCCTATTTCTCGGACATACAGGTGATGGAATTATCGGAATTGGTGGAGTGGAAATTTATGAAGACAACGGATTACTTCGCTCACTGGTAATTAAAAAACCGTTCAGAAGCAAAGGATGGGGAAAAGAGTTGTGCTCTAATCTGATTGAATACGCCAGAATTCAAGGAGTAAAAGAGCTCTATCTATTGACTCTCACAGCAGCAGATTTCTTCGAAAAGCTTGGCTTCATCAGAATCGATCGCGAAACTGCACCATCTCCCCTACAGCAGACCATCGAATTCATGAGCCTCTGCCCGGTCACGGCAGTCTGTATGATGAAGAAAACATGAGATATAACAAATTACAAAGAACATATATATCAACTTAGTTTTAATCCTTCAGCCAAGAAGTTCTTCCTAAAAACGAATATGAAATTTTATCTAATCAATAATAGTTTTTAGTCATTATTCCTTGAAATATTTTATAAATATAATGAACTTTTATCTAAAGAACAGCGTTAAGATTCATAAATAGTAATTATTTAAGATGGAGGTGATAAATGAAAGGATTAAAATTACATTATATTTCTACTCCTGCATGCTTTTTTATATTAGCAGGTTTTATACTAATCATGATATCCAGCCAATCTCTGACAATGGCCTTTCAAAATAACCAACCTGTAAGTAAAACACCAATAAATTCTGTTCCAATTGATGCACAAGAACTCGAATCTTTTTTAGACAAATTTTTTGCCAAGCAGATGGAGAAACTGCACATTCCCGGACTTGTTTTCGTAATGGTGAAAGATGGCGAGATTCTTTTCTCCAAGGGATATGGCTATGCAGATTTGGAAAAGAAAAAGCCCGTGATTCCTGATAAAACACTCTTTCGGATTGGTTCCGTTTCCAAGCTCTTTACTGCTACAGCTATAATGCAGCTATACGAGCAAGGACTGCTCAATCTTGATGATGATGTAAACAAGCACCTCAAGCTGTTCCAGTTAGAAGAGAACTTCCCCCAGCCGGTTACGGTAGCGAACTTATTGACCCATACCGGCGGCTTTGATGAAAGACTTATCGGAGCGGGAGCACAAAGAGAATCAGAAATAGTACCTCTGGGGCAATACATGGTAAATAGGATGCCTCCACGCGTACTATCACCAGGCGACGTGATAAGTTATTCCAATCACGGTCTTTCACTTGCGGGTTATATGGTAGAGGAAATTTCTACTGTTCCCTTTGCTCAATATATTGAAGAAAATATCTTCAAGCCTCTTGGAATGGAACACAGCAGTTTCTATCTTCCAGATTACTTGGCTTCTGATCTGGCAGTAGGTTACAGTTATAGCGATGAGAAATATCAGCCAGTACCGTACGCTTATATCAATATTGCCCCGGCTGGGTCTATGAATTCCACCGCTACTGATATGGCTTACTTTATGATTGCTCACCTGCAAAATGGTCATTATGAAGATAGTCAAATTTTAAAAGAGGCTACTGCTCAAGAAATGCATCAACAGCATTTCACCCATCACCCTCAGTTGCCTGGATGGTGTTACGGCTTTTATGAGTATTTTAAGAATGGTCAGCGAGCTATTTTACATGATGGAGATCTACCCGGTTTTGCAGCTCGTTTGTTTTTGCTTCCAGAGCACAATCTTGGATTCTATGTATCCCATAATACGGATTCTTTAAAGCTTCGAGATGAACTGACTAAACGGTTTATCGACCACTACTATCCTCCTAAAAAACAACCGACACTCCTTCAACCAACAGCCAATTATAAGAATCGAACTAATCGTTTCATCGGAAGCTATCGATTAACTCGTTATGCTCGTCGTACCATGGAAAAGATGCTCTCACTATCTCTTTTGGGTAATATAACAGTTAGCGAAGAGGGCTATCTAATAATACAATATCCTCCTATTATTTCTGTTGAGCCGACTCGATGGGTGGAAATTGAACCTCTTTTATTTAATAATATCGATGACAAAGGGATTATGGCTTTTCGTGAAAATGATGACGGTCTCATCACTCACATGTTTGTCGATATTCTCGGAATACCAATGGCTTTTGAAAAGTTAGCCTGGTATGAAACCATTCCTGTTCAAATAACTCTAATTGGATTTATTATACTGGTATTTCTATCAGCATGCATAGTCTGGCCGGTTGGACATTTAATTCGCCGTAAGCGAAAACAGGCAATTGAAGATAAGCGGTCAGCTCGATTTGCTCGAGTACTTGCATTTTTGGTGATTGTTCTAAATTTAATTTTCCTGATTGGTTTCGTTCTGTCTTTCATTATGATTGGTGAAGGCTTTGTCTATGGTATGCCTGCTGCAGTAATTGCTTTGCTTGTCATTCCGATTGTAGCCACTATTCTAACCATTGGCTTAGTTATCTTTACTATTCTGTCATGGAAAAACCAGAACTGGAGTCTCGCAGGAAGAATATATTATTCATTAATTACTTTTACCTGCATAGGCTTTATACTTTTTTTAAATTATTGGAACCTTATTGGTTTCAACTATTGAGCTTAGCTGAGATACATACGCCTAAGCTATGCTTTTAACAAATATTATTGAATGAAAAATTGAGAAAATAAGGATATAATAACTTCTCTATAAAAATACCTGAGTAAGTTACTTCTTATTCTGTCTGTAGTCGATATAACCGATTAGCCAATGGAGGTTGAAAATGTCCAAGTATGCTATCTGCCATATTGAGTGGAGCTCTATCGACATTGAGCGAGCTAAAAACTTTTTTAGTAGTTTATATAGAAGTAGAGGAAATAACTCCGTATCTCAAAAAAGCAAAAAAACTTGGAGGCGAAGTAGCAGTTACAAAAATTTAGATCCCTACTCTTGGTTGGTTTAATCATCTAAGCGATCCGGATGGAAATATTGTAGAACTTTTTCAAGAATTAAAAAAATAGTTAAAGCAAAGAATAATACAAGAATTTTTGCTTATCTATCAAGCAATAATAAACTATAATTGTGACTATATCGAACTTTTATTAGTCGTATTATCGTATTAAAGACGAGAATAATTTTTTAATATTTGGTAATCAAGAGTATTGATAGTGTAATGATGACACAGCCTCTGAGATGGTTAGATATAATTTATCTATCGGCTGCGCTAAATGGCTTCATTTTTGCCCTGGCCATAATATTTATAAAAAAGGGAAATCGAATTGCACGAGCAACCATATCCATCTTACTATTCTTTCTTGCAGTTGATATAGCATATAGAACATTTTATTCAGCGGAGTATCACTTTCAATTTCCTCATCTAACAAGACTTGAATCAGCGCTCTCTTTTTCCTTTGGTCCGCTCCTTTATCTATATGTGAAGCTTTATACTGACCCTAAAAAACCTTTTAAAAAAAGCTATATATTTCATTTTACTCCTTTTATACTTTATACCCTACGTTTTGTTCCCTATTACTTTCAAAGTAGCGCTAACAAAATCAATTACATGAAAAATCCGACCCCCCCTGCTCATTTAACAGAAAATCTTATAATAAATATAGCAAAGCTTTTATTTATAATGATATATCTCGTGTTTACCCTAAAATATTTAAATAAATATACAAAAGAAATTAAAAACACTTTCTCAACAATTGAGAAAATAAATCTACTATGGATTCGATTTGTAATATATGGATCTTTTATTAGTGCGGGATTTCACTTTCTTTTGATTATCTTATTTAAAACGCTCCATATTGATTTTCCATTAACCCCTAATGAGATCAATCAATTGTTATGTTGTGGAGCTATATATATTATTGGAATAAGTGCATTGATTCAACCTGAGCTTTTTCAGCATCGTTATGGAATATACTCTAATAAGAAATATGAAAAATCAACCTTACCGCAAGATAAAATAGGAAAATATTTGGAGAATATCCTCAATTATATGAAAGAAGAAAAACCTTACATGGATAGCGAGTTAACCCTTTATAAATTAGCAGAAGCTCTTTCTATCCATCCTCATCATCTTTCTCAAATTATTAATGAACAGCTGAATCAAAACTTTTTCGAATTCATAAATAAATATAGGGTAGAAGAGGCAAAGGAAAAGCTTGGCGATCCTGAGGAAAGCTCAAGGACAATACTGGATATTGCTTATGATGTCGGTTTTAATTCCAAATCCACATTTAATGCCATATTTAAAAAATATACTCATATGACTCCTTCTCACTTTAGAAGCACCCATGTCTGCTAACTAATTCTACCAGGAAGATTTTTATTTAAAACTACTTAAATATTTATACTTATGAAAAATAAGTCCAACCTTATAAACTTGGACGACATAAAATATCAGAACATTATAATCTTAAAAGTGTTAGTAATGGATAAGTTGCTCATTGAATTGTTTTCATGAAAAAAGCTATATAAAATTAAGGAGGATTCATTATGAGAAAATGCACTCATCTTCTTTTAGTCTTATTTACATTTTTGCTAATCTTGGGAAGTTCTGCTCTTATTGGACAAGAGAAAAATGAAATCTGGCCCAAACGGGTGCTTATTACCAATGACAATGGTATTGAAGATATTAAGATAATTGAATTAGCCCGTGCTTTTTCCAAAGTTGCTGAGACTTATGTGGTCGCTCCAGCAGAAGATCGCAGCGGTACAACACATTTTGCAACACTATTTCACAGCGAGAAAATTACTGTACAACCGCGTTCGATTGGTGAAGGTATTGTAGCGTATAGTGTGGACGGCTATCCTGCTGATTGTGTGATATTCGCTGGCTCAGCTTTATTAAAAGATAATCCTCCCGACCTAATAGTGTCTGGTATTAATGGTGGTGCTAATCTTGGAATGGATTGGATTGGATCTGGAACCATTGGTGCTGCTCGTATGGCTGCTTTCGCTGGTATACCTGCCATTGCTGTATCTGGATTAGATGATGATTGTGCAGAATGCGTAGCTGCAGCCACAGAATGGGTTGTCAAATTAGCCCAGAGTGAAATCGTCCGTAATCTGGAACCAGGCCAGTATCTAACAGTTAGTATCCCTCGAAAGCATCCATCTGAAATCAAGGGAGTAAAAGTTGTGAAAAGGGCTCCGATACTTGGGATGCCATCTCTTGAAAAGGCTCCACCTTCAAGCAAAAAATCGGATGTTGAGACCTGGATTTTAAAACCGCCAACAGAGTTATCTCCTCCACCTGCTGATAGTGATGTTGCTGTATGGAATTCTAATTATATTGCCATCGTACCGATGAGAGCTGATGAACATGACTATGAACTTCTTAAAAAGCTCAAGGAAATAATTAATGATATCCCGAAATGGTCTTTTTCTGTTACTAAAGAAAAATAAACCATTAAAAATCTCAACGCTATTTTTCTCAGGAGAATGAAATAGAGAGAAAAATATTATCTCGTGATTTTCTCTTAAGTGATTTAGCCATTCTCTGCTATTTCGCTCTATTTAAAATCATAATCCATTTTTTAACTAATGGAAACTATGGCTATTTCAGTGATGAGTTCTACTATATTGCTTGCAGCGAGCATCTCGATTTTGGCTATGTTGATCATCCCCCATTTTCTATTGTTCTCCTTGCCGGTGTCCGTTGGCTTTTAGGTGATTCTATTTTTGCTATTCGCCTTTTTCCGGGCTTGGCTGGCGGTGCATCAGTGGTTCTTGCTGGTCTCATAGCTCGTCAGCTTGGTGGAGGAAGATTTGCTCAAATAACAACCGCTACAGCAATGCTCATTTCTGGTGTCTATCTTGCGATATGCTCGTCATTCTCAATGAATTCCTTTGATCTTCTATTCTGGACTTTAGCTGCTTATATAGTAGTTATTATTATAAAACGAAATAATCCAAAACTATGGCTCCTTTTCGGAGTAGTAGCAGGTTTGGCATTACAAAATAAGCATACTATTTTATTTCTGGGTTTTGGGATTGTTCTCGGATTATTATGCACCTCCCAACGAAAACATCTTTTTAGTAAATGGTTCTGGCTGGCTGGACTTATTGTTATTCTCATAATTCTTCCTAATCTTATCTGGCAGATACAACATAATTTCCCCTCTCTTGAATTCTACCGATATGCGAGCCTTCATAAAAACTATGAATACTCTCTTGTAGAATTTTTATTTAACCAGATGATGAATCTAAGCTTAATTAATGCACCTATTGTTCTTCTTGGCCTCTACTACTATTTCTTTAATAAGGATGGAAAAAAGTATCGCTTTTTTGGATGGGCATATATAATCATTTTGGTGACTATACTTATCATTAATGGCAAAGGATATTACATTACACCAATATATCCTATTTTTCTTGCATCCGGAGCTTTGATGATTGAAGGGATATTAGCTAAGCAAGGTTGGCGTTGGTTAAAACCGGTGATTATTGTTAATCTTATTATTATTGGATTTATTGTTGCTCCCTTTGTAATACCAATTCTCCAACCAGAAATTTTTATTAAATCTCCATATTTTATGGGCTTTACTCCCCCAAAAGAGCAAAAACAGGATGCAGAAATACTCCCATCGTATTTTGCTGGAAGGTTTGGTTGGAAAAAATTTGTAGATACTATTGCACAAGTCTATCATAATTTATCTCCAGGAGAACAAAAGAAATGTGTGATCGTAACTCATCATTATGCAGAAGCTGGATCTATAAACCTATTTGGTAAAAAATATAACCTTCCACAAGCAGTAGCCGATCATAATAATTACTGGCTCTGGGGACCTGGCGAAAAACGAGGTGACGTAGTTATTAGCTATCGCATAAGTGCTGGATTACTGGAAGAAATATTCGAGGATGTTGAAGAAGTTGGTTTGATGCATTGTAAATATTGTAAATCTTCTTTGAAGAATAAGCCAATATATCTCTGCCGAAAGCCCAAAATGTCGATCCAAAAAGCATGGCCTCGATTTAAACATTATGACTAAAAATAGCAAAATTGAATTTTGATTATAAAACACCATTAAGCTTTACATAGTTACCTATACATTAGAATGAACTTGTTATTCCAATCTATCGTTTCACTTTATAAACACAGAAAACATGAAAGGATAAACTAATTAAAAGAAAAATCTTTTCGCGCCACTATTTATTAAGCGAAACAGCTATTCTCTGCTATTTTGCTCTATTTAAAATCATAATTCACTTTTTAACTAATGGAAACTATGGCTATTTCAGGGATGAGTTTTACTATATTGCCTGCAGCGACCATCTTGCCTGGGGTTATGTAGACCAGCCACCGCTATCAATATTTCTATTGGCCATAAATAGTCTCATGTTAGGTAACTCTATTTTTGCTCTTCGGATTTTACCATCGTTAGCAGGTGCTCTCACCGTCATTATTACCGGCTTAATGGTTAGACAGCTTGGTGGAGGAAGATTTGCCCAGGCACTGGCTGCTCTGGCGGTGATAATAACAGGCATATACCTTGCCTTGAATAGCTTCTATTCCATGAATTCCTTTGATATACTCTTCTGGGCTCTTTCCGCTTTCATCATAATCTTAATAATAAAGAAAGATAAACCTAAGCTCTGGCCGCTTTTCGGCCTGGTTGCCGGTTTAGGGCTGATGAACAAATATTCCATGCTGTTCTTTGGCTTCGGGCTTCTTGGTGGACTATTGCTTACCTCCCACAGAAAATATCTGCTAAGCAAATGGTTCTGGTTAGCGGGCCTTATTGCTTTTATCATAGTTCTTCCACATATTATCTGGGAAATTCAGCACGATTTTCCCTCTATCGAATTTATGCGAAATGCCAGTCAATATAAGAATTATCCAATATCTCCTTTAGAATTTCTATCTGGTCAATTACTTCTTTTAAGCTTCATTAATGGACCATTATGTTTAGTTGGCCTCTATTACTATTTCTTTCATAAAGATGGAAAACCTTATCGATTATTTGGATGGATATTTGTCATTATCCTCCTCGTAATGATAGCATTAAAAGCAAAGGCTTATTACATTGCACCAGTTTATTCTATGCTTTTTGCATCGGGTGCTCTGGCTATCGAAAAATTTATTCACAAGCTCAATTGGAGGTGGCTAAAACCTGCCTTTATCAGTTTAATGATTATAAGCGGCATCATTGTTTCCCCCATTGCCATACCTGTACTCCCAGTTGAAACTTTCATAAAATATGCAGAGTTTATAGGAATTGTACCTCCAAAAATGGAGAGAAGTGAAATGGGAGCATTACCGCAGCATTTCGCTGACCGGTTTGGCTGGGAAAATATTGTAAACACAATAGCACGAGTCTATCATACGCTAACACCCGAGGAACAATCTAAATGCATAATATTTGCTCGTAATTACGGCCAGGCTGGAGCTATTGACTTTTTTGCAGAAAAATATGATCTCCCCAGAGCAACCTGCAATCACAATAATTACTGGCTTTGGGGGCTGGGAGAGAGAAGTGGTGAAATTGCTATTTATATTGGATTCAACGGCGAAATGAAGGAGAATGTTAAGTACTTAAAACAATATTTTCAAGAAGTCGAGCATGCAGCAACCATTAAATGCACATATTGTATGCCCTATGAAAATAATCTTCCAATTTTCATATGCCGAAAACCAAAGGTATCTCTTCAAGAAGTATGGGAGAGTTTAAAAGAATACATATGAAATTATGAAGACCATATTCAAAGCACAATTTTCTTTATAATTAGGGTATTAAAATGAATAAAAAAATCTTATCCCGTCAATTTTTGCTCAGCGATATAGCTATCTTAATTTATCTTGCACTACTTAAGCTTATCATTAATATGCTGTTCCATGGTAGCTACGGTTATTTTCGAGATGAGCTTTATTACATAATTTGCAGCGATCATCTTGCCTGGGGATATGTGGATCAACCACCTTTCTCAATAGCCATTCTCGCTATAAGCCGCTGGTTTTTGGGCGATTCTCTCTATGCCATACGTTTCACTGCAGCATTAGCCGGCGCAGGAGTGGTTTTTCTCACCGGTATGATGGTTCGCAAACTCGGAGGAGGGAGGTTTGCTCAAATATTTGGTGCCTTGGCTGCTGTTGTCTCACCGATGATACTTGGGAACGGCGCTCGATATTTTTCTATGAATGCCTTTGATCTGCTGTTCTGGGCTCTGGCTGCTTACATCGTTATTCTAATAATAAAAAATGATAACCCAAAACTCTGGGTTCTTTTCGGAGTAATCGCAGGATTGGGTTTGCTAAATAAATACTCAATGTTGTTCTTCGGCTTCGGTCTCGTTGTTGGATTGCTCCTCACATCACATCGAAAACATCTAATCAATAAATGGTTCTGGCTGGCTGGCTTTATTGTTCTCATTATTATTCTCCCGCATTTTCTCTGGGAAATGAAATACGATTTCCCCTCTATTGAATTCATGCGCATTGCCAGTCAGGAGAAAAATGTGGATATATCGTTCTTAGATTTCCTATTGGGACAATTCATGCAGAATGGCTTTGGTCATGCACCTATCTGGCTAATTGGTCTCTTTTACTACTTCTTCCATAAGGAAGGAAAGCAATTCCGTTTCTTAGGATGGATGTATGTCATTACGTTCGCTGTATTATTTGCTGGAAATGGACGGGCTTATTATCTTTCACCCATATATCCCATTTTTCTGGCTTCAGGAGCTGTGCTCATAGAAAAATTTATCCGTAATTACTCATGGAATTGGTTAAAACCGGTATTAGCGAGTCTTCTCATTATAACAAGTCTCATATCTGCTCCCTTTGTTATCCCAGTGCTTCCAGTGGAAAAATTTATCAATTTTACAGAATTTTTAGGCATGACACCAAAGGCAGAGGAGCGGCATGAACTCGAAGCGCTCCCTCAGTATTATGCAGATATGTTTGGCTGGGAAGAGATGGTTGCTACAGTAGCTAAAATTTACCAGAATCTTACTCCCAAAGAACAAGCTAAATGTGTCATTTATGTTCGTAATTATGGAGAAGCTGGTGCTATCGATTTCTTCGGGAAGAAATATGGCCTTCCCAAAGCCATCTGTGCTCACAATAATTACTGGCTCTGGGGTCAAAGTCAAGTAGATGAAGCTTATGATGTCGCTATTATCTTTGGATGGAGTAGTAATGTGCAGGAAAATTTAGAGGATCTGAGGCGACCTGATCGTTACGAACATGTTGAGCATGCTGCTTCTACAAAATGTAAATATTGTATGGCATATGAAAATAATAGACCCATATTCTTATGCCGCAATCCCAAGTTCTCTTTCAAGGATATCTGGCCCGATGAAAGGTTTTATTATTAAAACTATAAAAATTTGATACCCTTATTACTATAATTTTATATCTATAATCCTGTAATTTCTATTTTTGAATAACTGGCAGCTCGATAAAAGAAGAATGGAATTTGTCTCTTAAAACTGTGATTATCGGGGTTCCCGTAGCTGGAATACGAGTGAAGATTGATTCATCATGCCCGGCAATGGCGATGCGTATGCGGTGCCCTTTTCTGATTACTGCCGATGTAGGTAGGAGACCGAACGTCAATTTTGCTACTTCGCCTGGTACAAGCGGCATCCCATCTTTCTTTTTATAAGAGTGATAGGGAATCAGCAATGTGTAAGGCGGAGTATCCTCTGACACCTTACGGTGAAGGGCACGGATTTGACCTTCGCTAATATAGGTGGCTTTGCCTGCCTTATCTACATCTTCGAGATAGACAAAAAATGCTCCATCCGTTGTTGATGAAGTTATATATAAGTTCACTACAGGATATCCTGTTATCTCAGTATTCCCCTCCAAAGGTGCACTGGTATACGTGAGCAAGCGCCGGTCCTCCTCAGCACGATCCGGATAAACCACATCGTGCCCTCCCAATTGCGTCCACCAGCGATTTCTTTTCCCGGTGCCGGCCTTGAAATCAATTTTATATGTATCCTCCCCTGATTCTGTTGCAGATTTATGGAAAGAAAGTGTTTTGTTAACATCCATATACAATTGCACTTTAGCAGAACCAGCAGGAGGCCATATTTTTGTCTCTTTCCACTTCTCCTCACCCATGGTGTAATACATGAGGATATTATCGGTCAGCAAGTCATTATCCATGTCATTCAAATAGAAATCGAAAAAGCGGAGGCAATCCAGCCACTGAGCTCGAACACGTGGTTCTGTTGGAGTACCGGCCGGTAAAAAAGGGCTGGCATGATATGATGCTCCATGACTCCAGGGTCCAATAACAGCTCTCTGGGTATTACTAAAAGTCATAGAACGTCGAATAACTGCATCCGCAGTACCGGCATCAAGCCAGCTTCCCCAGCTATAGATGGCAGCGTTTGAGCTCTCAATTTCTTTTTTAAATGTATAAACACTGAAATCGTCAATAGCAGCTCCAATATCGCTATTATAGTCGTCGCGATAAATGATATCCTTACTTGACTCATAAACATCTCTGTTCTTCGCATGCGCTTCAACGGCTTCTTTTAACAATTTCCCTTTTCTATCAGCATCAACCGGTTTAACTCCCTTGACAAAGAGACTGCCCCAAAAACCCAGAAGCTCTTCAAGATGATTGCTGTCCAGTATCTGGTTGTTATGCGCCCATTCTTTTACAAATTGCTCATTAAATATTCCACCAGGGAAGGCAATATCGGTGTAAACATCAAACTCATTAAATCGAGGAATAACGGCTTTTACTGCCGGGTGATTGCATACTGCCAGCAATTCGGCCGAGGTACCATCATAGGATGTGCCAATGGCTCCCACTTTGCCATTAGACCAGGGCTGCGACACTATCCAATCAACTATTTCGCAGGAATCCTGAATCTCATCCCTGGACCAGGGATGCGGCCTGGTACCGTAGGATGCCCCAGAACCCCGAGCATCAATAAGCACAAGAGCGTAGCCATAGCTGGTGAAGAAGCGCTGAAAATTATTCGTTCGCCGAGTCCAGCTCAAAGGCCAGCGAAAACCTATGGCTCTCCAGTAACGAGTTTGCCGGATAATGGCGGGAATTTTAGCCTCTGGAGGTAAACCCCTGGGCAGCACTACATCAATGGCAATCTTAACTCCATCCCGCATGGTAACGTATAAAGACTGAGTAGTAACTTTTTTATACTCTGGTTCTCTCAGACCTTCATACTTACCAAAGGTGGAGACTTCGCCAGTTTGAGTTGCATTGCTGAAAATACCTATATATATGAAAACAAAGAGAATGCCTAAGGCAACTGATATTATTCTTCTCATTATAACTCCTCCCCTTTTCAATTAGCTGCTTCTTTATATATCACATTATAGCAAAAGCTTCTTCATGAACATATCTCTATCTGGTAATAAGGTCATGGTGAAATGAAAAAGAATCAGGACGTGCCCAACATGAAGTCCCTACACTGATGCCCATTGGGAGTAAAAATAACAAACCAGCTGTGCTGCCGGACAGGAAGCGTGGCTTCTTTGTAATTTATTATATATAAACACATACCAGTTTATGTGATGAATCCATTTTTATATAGAAATGCACATATAACCAAGCGGCACTGCCGCCTGTCCCTACACGGGAGCCCGTTGTAGAAAAATAGCGAAGAGGCTCTGCTGCCTGTAGCTACAAAGTAATCTTTCACAGAGAAAAAGTTTGCATATATCAAATGCTCAATAATAGCACCTCCACTAAATAATTTTTGTAGAAATGCAGAAAAGAATCTGTTGAATTATGATTACCATCCATATATAATTGCATCGGTATTTGGGAAATACAACGCCACCAACAGAATAATTAAAAGAATTGGAGTAGTAAAAATACTTTCTGAAAGGAGTAAAAATGGCTTCATTTAAAGACCTGAAGGTAACCTGTGTGAAAGCTGAGGGAAATTGCAGTCGGACAACAGAGGGACTTACTTTCTATATACGTAACGCTAAATTAGAGATTCCTCCCGGTGAAAGTATCTGCATCTTTGCGCTGGGGAGTATCCTGCAGCCAATTACCGGTGCAATACTAAATAATCAGGAGGGTGAGGGGATGCTGGACGTCCTCGATGTATGGCAATGCCCCGACCCCCTGGCAAAAGTCATCTTCAAAATTGAGGAAATAAAATAGCCGGCACTTTTATAAAACATTATTCTTGGCATTAATTACTATCTCTTTATTTTATAAAATCATAATTATAAATCACTTTACGCGCGGGCGATGGTGAAAACGCGCACTTCTTTGGCACCTGCCTTTTTCAGTATTCGGGCACATTCGCTCACGGTGGCTCCGGTGGTGAAAATATCATCAATCAAAAGGATGGTTTTTCCTTTTAAATAATTGGTTGGTGCCCAAAAATTCCAATTTCTAATCTTTTTACCTTTCAACCGGAATAGAGCAAGGTGAGCTAATCCTTTTACAATGCGCCAGCATGGTTCCCGTACCTTGAAAGCTCCCCTAACATTTTTGGCTCGCTCTTTTGCATCGACCTGGCTCTGTGGTGGTGTATTCTTAATTCTTCTCAAGTATCCGGTTAATAATGGTAAATTCAATTGCTTGCTCAGATAAGCCGCCAGCAGCTCTGCTTGATTAAAGCCCCGTTTTCTCTTTCGCTGCCAGTAGAGAGGTACTGGCACAACTGCATCCACTTCATCAATCAGTTTATTATTTCTCAATTTATTGAGCGCCAGAGTTCCCAGCTCTTCGGCCAGTTTCCTCTTTCCTTTGAATTTAAGCAAAAGGATTATATCCCTGAGCTCATATTCATAGATTCCAAATGCTCGTGCCACTGCAAAAGGGCGCTTTCCCTTTCGGCAATCAGCGCACATGAGTTCTATTGACTGAGCTATGTCGGGAGCTACACTTAAAGGTAAGCCACAAATTGAACAAATCGGGGGTTGAATGAGGGTGATGTTTTCCCAGCATGCGGGGCAAACCGGGCTTTTGCAAGGTCGATTTAATGCCTGATTGCAAATGGGGCAAAAGGTAGGATAGATAATAGAAAGCACCGCGTTCCAGATGCTTTCAAAAAACGATTTTATAAATTGCAATGCTATACTATTTTAATCGGAAGTGGGAATAAAGCTTGGAGGTTCTGCTTTAAGTTCAACTAACTGAAGCTCAAGGTTGAGCCTTAGGGTATTCCAATTACCACAGACCGGGCAACGAGCCACCCACTGGCTTTGTACACTATTGCAGTAAGAACAAATATACCCTATATCTAATAATTCTTCCTTTCCTTCCAGGACCTTTAGAAGTGATTCATAAGCTTCTTTACATTCATCCCGCTTCTGCATGATTTTTGCTATGAAATAATTAATAACCGGCGAAGTTTCTACTTGCCCTTCTAGTAACTGAAATTCTTTAAGGGCCTGGTCTATCATCTCCAGCCTATAATAGAGTTTACCCAGAAGAAATCGAAGATAAAGGTCCTCTTTCTCCGATTCTAAAGCTCCTTTATAAGTATCGATAGCCCCTCGAGGATTATCTTGCTTGATATACAATTCTTCAATCTTTTGTAAGAAAAAATAGTAGCCGCTCGCTTTATAGCCCTCGAACCAGATTTCTCTCGCCTTTTCGATTTTATTATCCTTGAGATATATCTGGCCCAAAGATTCATAAGCCGGACTAAAATCAGGTTTTTCTCTTATTAAATGGCGGAAGATGGAAATTGCTTCACGTATTTCGCCCTTATCGAGTTCTGCAAGCCCCAATTGATATTTAATGCCATATAACATCTCCTGCTCAGCTTCTTTCTCAGAGCCTTTTCGCAACAATTTGGTGATTTTCATTTGGAGTTCTTCTACCTCATTCCATTTCTTCTGCAAGAAGAGGAGTTCTCTTAGATTTCTCAAATAGCCCAGATTTTCCTCTTTTTGCAATGTTATTGCTTCATGCAAAATTTCTTCAGCTCTTTCATAATTTTTAAAGGCTTTATAATCTTCTGCCAGGCTCATGAGCACTTCGGGATTAGCGCTTAATATCTGTCGAGCGCTAAGATGGAGCTGAATGGCTTCTTCATATCTTTTCATTTCTCTTAAAATATTTCCCGCTTTCACATAAGCATCAACATAGTGTTTGTTGAGCTGAATAGTCTGATTAAATTTTTCTAAAGCGTTCTTTTTATTTCCTTTCAAAAGGAGGTCTATACCTTGCCGGTAATAATTTTCAGCTTCCTCCTTCTTTATTAGTTCTTTTTTCTTGTTCCACTGTCTAATCTTAAGTTGAGAATTGTGTATGAGCATAATAATAAGACATATTAGAAAGCCTAATAAAAGGGTAATAAGAAGAATAACCCAGGCCGAGGAGGTTACTTCTCCAAAGAAGAAATCAATGGTCAAGCTTTGCTGATTGTAATTTGCCCAGGTTACAAATAAGCCAACCATTAAAAAGAATAAAAGTAAGTAAATAATTGTTTTTAAATTCATAATTAAATATTTTTAGATTTTCAGCAAAAAAATATATCCCTAATTTAATTTATCTTTATTCAAAACATATAAACAATATGTTAGAGCTCAAGATTTTTCGCGTCTTCCCAAAGGCGCTCTAAATCGTAAAATTCTCTTGTCTCAGGAAGAAAAATGTTAATAATAAAGTCAACATAATCCATTAATATCCAAGAACCTTGATTATAACCTTCTATGCCGTGAAGTTCAACCTTATTTTTTTTGAAATCTTCCTTAATAGAGTCTGCAATTGCTTGCGTTTGTCTGGTAGATGTGCCGCTGCAAAGTATAAAATAATCAGTAAAAGTACCTACTTTTCGCATATCCAATACAACTAAATCAGCACCCTTTTTTTCTTTGATAATCTCGCTCACACGTTTAATATGTTTTTTTGTGTTTCTTATTATTTTAGCTAACCTCCTAATTTTAACTAAGGTACAATTTATGCTTCTTTATATATTTTATTACAGAAGTGGGAAGCATATCCTTACAATCTCTTCCCATTTTAACCATCTTCCTTATTGCTGTTGCTGAGATATCCACTGGAGGAGTATCACAAAGAAAGATTAAAGAGCTTTTCTTAAGCTGAGTTTCTTTCTCTGATAATGCCTTAGATAGTCCTTCCCGACCTCTGAAATCCATAATTTTTTGCTTATATGCTTTGGGCAAAAGAGTATTAATTTTATCAAAGCTGAAGCCCGGCCTGCTATTAATAATGAAGTGGCAGCTATTTAGCAATTTTTTCCACGTTTTCCACGTTTTAATTGCTAAGAAGGAATCAACACCAGTAATAAAAAAAATCAGCTCCCCGGAAGCTACACTATTCTTAAACATTTCTATTGTCTCGATAGTATATGATCTCCTCCTTCTGTCAATCTCGAGAGGGGAAGCCATTAAACCAGTTTTATCTAAAGTAGCAAGCACGACCATTGCATATCGATGCGCTGCACTTATTATATCATCTCTTTCTTTATGAGGGGGTAAAAAACAGGGAATAAAATATATTAAATCTAAATTGAAAGCTTTTTTAATGCTCTCCGCAGTAATAATGTGGCCATTATGAATAGGATCAAAGGTTCCACCCATTAAGCCGATTGGCAAATTTCCCTCCTTAGAATATTGCAGAATTAACTATTTATTATTCTCCTTTACAACGAGAAGCTTTAGTAGAATATTCATTTAATTTTTTATCAATCTTATCAAGTAAATCATCAAGCCCAGAATGCTTTAACGCAGATACGAAACTGTAGCTCAATCCTTTTGATTCTAATAATCTCACAATATTTTTCAATTTCTCAGAATCATCAATTAAATCAATTTTATTGAGGACTATGATGTGCGGAATTTGCCCCAGCTCAGGATTAGCTCTGTTGAGCTCATTATTTATTTCATTAAGTTTTACTATCAGTCTATTTGCTTCTTCTGAGGATGTATTAATAACATGTAGTAAGATTTTGCAGCGCTCTAAATGCTTCAAAAATTGGCCACCCAGTCCTGCTCCGTTATAAGAACCTTTTACGAGTGCAGGCATATCAACTACGATATAACAGCGATAATCCTCTAATTCTAACATGCCTAAAACTGGGCTTTTTGTTGTAAAAGGGTAATCAGCAATTTTTGATTTCACTGAAGTGATAGCAGAAATGAGTGTACTTTTCCCTGAGTTAGGCAGACCAATAATACCAATATCAGCTACTAGCTTCATCACTAATCTGATCCAGCGCTCCTCACCTTCTTTACCTTTTTCAGCTCGCCGAGGCGCTTGATTAGTAGAGGTGGCAAACCGTGCATTACCCTTACCCCCTTTACCTCCTTCAGCTATAAGATATTGCTCTTCTTTAGTGAAATCGTGCACTATAGTCCCCGGCTCCTCATCAATAAGCATAGTTCCTATTGGCACTTGAATAATTAAATCTTTTCCTTTTTTGCCATGGAGCCTTTTCTTTCCACCATTAGTTCCACGTTCAGCATAATAATGCTGCCTTCTTGTCAAATGAGCCAGGGATGTTATGACCATGCTGGACAGAATATATACATTTCCTCCCTTACCGCCATCTCCCCCACTTGGACCTCCCCGGGGTATATATTTCTCCCGACGAAAAGAAGTACATCCATTACCCCCATCACCAGCTTTTATATAAATCTTAACCTCGTCTACCAGTTTATCCATATATTTATTTTAAATATCTATGATAAGAGGACTTTTTTTGAGCACAATCTTGCTTATTGTATACATACAATGACTAAAAGATTTTCTGATTATAGCTATAAAATAAGGGTAGGAGAAATATGAACAAAAAAATCATAAACAATTATAGTATTGACTACTATTCTGCAGGAATGACATTAACAAATTTTCCGAAACGTCCCCGTTCCTCGAAACGAACCATACCGCTGCTCAGGGCAAAAAGGGTGTCATCTCTACCACGGCCCACATTCAAGCCGGGTTTTATTTTTGTACCTCTTTGCCTTACTAAGATTGAGCCTCCTTTTACTGACTGTCCGCCAAAACGTTTAATTCCGAGGCGTTTTGAGCGGCTATCTCTTCCGTTTCGAGAACTTCCTGTTGCTTTTTTATGAGCCATTCACCTGCTCCTTTTCTTTATTGCTCGTGGCAGTTGTTTTTTTCTTAGCTTTGGCTTTATTTTTTGTTTCAGTCTTGGCTTTAGCCTTGGTTGTAGTCTTAGGCTTGGCCTCTGCTTTGACCTTGGTTGTAGTCTTAGGTTTGGCCTCTGCTTTGGCCTTGGTTTTAGTTTCAGCCTTAGACTTTGGTTTAACCTTTGCTTTTACCTTAGACTCTGGCTCAGCCTTTTGTTTAGTATCAGGTTTAGCCTCTGGCTTTGCTTTAGGCTTAGCTTCTGTTTTTGCCTTAGTCTTTGGTTTTGCTTTTTCGCTTACAATATCCTCAACCTTAAGAAAATGATAAATCTGACGATGTCCTTTTTTGCGGCGATATCCTTTTCTCCGTTTTATTTTGAATATAATAATTTTCTTTCCCTTTTTTTCTTCTAACAATGTGCAAATAACTTTAGCTCCTTTAATATAGGGGTTGCCTACCTGAAGACTGTCGTCATCCTGATTAATCAGCAAAACCTGATCAAGCTCCACCTTTTCGTTGGGAGACTTGTCCAGTTTCTCTACCTGGAGGATATCACCAGGACTTACTCGATATTGTTTGCCGCCACAACTAACTACTGCATACATCTTTTTACCTCACCGTTATATGGTTGAAAATTTATACCATATAACCGCACCATTGTCAACAGCAATTTTCTATCAAGCTGCAGCTAAAATAAAAATTGAAATGTTTATGTGCTTAAATATTAATCTCCGGGCTTCTTCGATTTTTAATGACGGATATATACTTTATAGCTATAAGTTATCTCAACTTCCTCACCTGCTTTAACGGGTATCTCCCATGAAATGAAAGAATTATAGTTAACGCCTCTTAATCCTTCAGCCACTTTCTCTACTTTCCCATCGTTGCTTGCTTCTATTACTTCACCAGTTATCTTCTTTTTGATTTCCATGGTTACATCTTCGGATTTAGCATTTTTGATATATAATTCACCTTTTACAGTAACCAGATCGTAAGAATAACGATATAGTCTCACATCTCGCTGTCTTTCGACCTCATATTCGTGTTTATTGGTCTTAATATCAGTGGCAACCGTTAACTTTAAATTATTCTTTGTGCCCTTTGGAGTATAGTTAATAATATCCTGTGCTAAAGGCTTCCACCCACTGATTGTCAAAGCTGGTGCGGTGGTCCAGGGGTAATCGGTGGAGTTCGTCAGCTTAATGGAATGCCAGACCTGCTCTGGCACTTTTTCTGGTTGACCGGATTGCTGATAGCCCCTGGGGTCTACATTTATGGTATCTGGTACTTTCCACTCATATACATGCTTGTAATCAACCTCCTGGGAAAAGATATGATAATAAGCCCTCTCGCCTTTATTGAGGCTGATTCCTTTTTTATGATAGAGGAAAAGGTCTTCTTCGGAAGCACCGGGCACTCCTTTAAGGGTAGCGTAGCTGGCATCCAGGGAAGACGCTGGTGCTTCCTCAGCAAAGGTAACGCTCTGTCGCATAATGTTCGCCATCTCGTTATATTGTTCTCGCCTTCGAGCACCTCCCTCTAATGTGCCGATAAACTGGTTTAAAGCTTGATCTAAAGCCATGGGAGAAAGAACATCAGCATACATAAAATTTGGATATCCCACTACAAAAAATACTTCTGCGTCCTCTAAGTCTTCCACATCATTTATTAGAACCGCTTTCATCGTTATTCGAGCTTTTTCTGGGTTTTCAATATTCACCATATAGCTGGGAATCCAGCTTATACCTTTCTGCAGATAGGAGATGCTGAGATTTGCTTTCTTCTTTGCTGAATTAACTCTGAACTTTATTCTTTTCTCATTTCTCTGCCTAAAGATTTTTGTGGAATAATTAGCGGGAAACTCCATCTTGGTAATAGCATTCTTATTTATTACCACATCTCCATCATCAGTTTTTATTATCGCAATTACTGTTAATTGGGGCTGAACAATTCGAGGAGCAAGGTGCGAATAAAGCTGGGAAGTCTCACTATATGGCATCCTGTTCTCTGGTACTGACTTTATGATTCCTTCAATAATCTGATTTTGAGCGGTTATTTTTACCCTTGTGCCAATATTGGCTTTCAGCAGCTCCTGAAAGTTGATAGCTTCAGTTTCACTTCTTATTTTTTCCATAAAACCGATTACTTCCTCCAGATAAGCATCTTTATCTAAGGTGCCAACCCATAAAGTTCCTAAAGCTGCATTGGGTACATGCTTCGTTACAGCCCATCCGTCCCTCAGTGCTGTCTCTCCTTCTCTAATAATAAAACCAAGGCCATTTTTAAAAACCGCTGCTGTTTGCGGTTTTGTATTTAGAATGGGCAAAGGTTCATCTTTATTTACAGCCATTGATAGTGCAGAAAATAAAAGACCTAATAAAATTAGCAAACTGACTTTTAGCAAATGCTTTTTAGTCATTTCTACCTCCAACGGTTTTTCATAATAATAATTAGTTGACTTTCTTATGTAAATTAACACTATTTTACAATATTTCTTCAAGAATTTCAGCAGCATCCTTTACAAATCCTGGACAAAGGTCTTTCGTAATCCCTTTTTCATAAATCAGCTTATACCCCTCAGGTGTACTAATATCATAGCCAAGCAATTTTCTGCATTCTATGGTTTTATTTCTGGCTTCGAACCGTTTTGTAAACTCATTGACAAGTCTGTAGGCTTTTTCTTTGGTTTCACTATCTTCAGCTCTTGTATTACCATATTTAAGCCCAATTACCATAAAGGCACCGGTTACTGCACCACAGGTTTTGCCCATGCGTCCCATCCCACCGCCGAAGGCACCGGCTACTCTGAGCGCCATTTCACGATCTAAGTCGAATTCCTGTGCAAAAGTAGAAAGTATTGCCTGGGAACAGCTAAATCCCTTTTTAAAACAGGTGTCTGCATTGTTGACTTTGCTCATACTTCCATCCTCTTAATTCAATTACCATTTCTATTCCCTGATGAAATACTCTATTCTAAATTAGAATAATTAATATGCGTTGCAATTTCGAGTTATTATTAATATTCTAAATTATAAATTTATTCCAATCCTTGCTCTTTAAATCTTTTTTTTATGTTTGCGCGCTCTTTCATTAACTTGATAAAATCCTCCGGTGTTTTGAAATCCTTTCTCCTCTCCGGTTCATCAAAATAATCAAGTGCCTCTTCAAAATTTTTCTCCGTGATGAATTTTGTGTCTACAGTACATCCTTCATAGTCTTTGAAATGGTTCATGAAAATATAGCCATCACAGATGGTACTCAGAGTAAAATCCGGGTAACCGATAGCATAATAGGTGTCATCACCTTCGAACTTACCAAAAGGTGTTCCCTTTACATCAAAACCTACTCTTTTATCTTCGAATTCTTTCATAACAGTATCAATAATCCCATCTACAGGATAGCTATATTCCTCGAAGCTTTCCTTTGTACGCCAGGGTTGATGAAGCATAATATTAAATACTTTGTTCGGAATCTTGTGATAGACAACGTTCCCCATTCGTTTTTTATTGAGTTTTATTAATTTCTTCTTCTCAAAGTTATATCTCGGTTGATAATAATGAGTAAAAGCATGATGCGAGCCGGAAAATATAAGAGCCTTATCACCTTTTTCAACAAATTCTTTAAGTATTATTTTGCCCATGAACACATCAGGATCTCCCTTCAATAGTATTTTAAAAAACAATCCTATTTTAGGACTTCTCTTGATTCTATAACCTAAATTCACCACTCTGAATTTCGGAGCACCTTCTGGCAGAGATTTATTCAATTCCCAGGCTTTCCTGAATATGTCCATATACTCTTTATTTCCCCAGATTACATACCATTTGAACATAATCAATCGCGCCAGGTCTTCATCATATTCGTCCGCTGTGATAAGCTTATCGATTTCATCTTGATATTCATAACCGCCGAACTCAATTCCCAGATTATAAATACCAGCTTGATATAAGCGAGGAATGAGGTTATGAATTAATTCTAAATTATGCTTTACTCGATGGGATTCTCCAATGAATAAAATGTCATAATCTTTAGACTTTTCAATTACATAGTCCTCCGGGCTCTTCGCATGTTCCTTCAAGTATTGTACTAACTCCTGTTTCTCTTCAGGAGAAATTTCCTTCATTTCCTTTTTCTGAGAAGTAAAACCCAAAATGAAAACGAAAGATAAAGCTACTAACAACAGCTTACGCATTTTGAATCCTCCTTAGGTAAAAACTCTTATTTTTCCAACAGCATTGCTTTTTCTATTAGGTGGCTATCAATAATAGTAGAAATACGCAGTAGTCTGCGCAAAAGTTCCCTTTTTTATATGATGTAATAGGAATGGCTTAATAAAGTTTTTTTAAGGGGAAAATCATATTTTATGATTTTTTCTGCTCAAAAAGTCACTCTCTTTTTTTCTTAACCTGGGCAGGATTACCGACGGCAATAGAATTCTCCGGTATGTCCTTTGTAACAACTGCACCAGCTCCGATAATGGCGTTCTGGCCAATCTTGACGCCGTCGAGCACCTTAACTCCAGCGCCGAGCCAGACAGAATTACCCAGCTCTACTCCTTTGGATGTTCTCCCTTGATCGAGCACTGCTTTGTCAATGAAGCTGTATTCATGTCCTCCGCCGATAATATATGTATATGCAGCGATGAGAGTCTTTTCACCTATTGTTACTGAGCTGGCTGACATAATCTCACAATTAAAGCCAATATTCACATGGTCCTTCAGATAAATGCTACCATTCTTACAGCTCATGATGCTATTGCGCCCGATAAAAACACCATTACCGATAAATATCCCCTCATTGTTGTCCCCTTTGGCATCAAGCATGCAATTGGAATCTACGGTGACATCATCCCCGATAAATATCTTTCGAGGGTGGCGCAGCACAATATTTTCGCCAAAGATGACATTCTTACCTACCTTTCCCATTATCCTGAGATATAACTTGCTCCTGAGCCAGAGACCCAAAGCACCAGGAAGGCGACTGCACAGCAGGATTATCAGTTCAAATTTTAGCAGAAACCAGAATCCTTTTTTTCCTATAACAAGCTGGCGGTATTTCTGCATTCTACTCTTGGACTTGTCTTCTAATTTTTTCTGAATTTCAATTAAGTCTCTTTTTTGAACTTCACTCATATATCACCTGATTAAAGCCAACCCCTTTCTTTATACCATAGGGCAGTAAAATGAATTCCCTCTTTCAGGCTGACGTTCGGTTGGTATCCCAGCAATGTGTGGGCTTTGTCGATTTTGAAAGCTCGATCTTTTACGAAAAATTCTATCCTGCGTCTATAAATCGGGGGTTCAATTCTCAAAGGTATACATATTTTCTCTACCAAAAAGGCAAGAGCATAAACCGGTGTATATGGGAAATGAAACCTTGGTTTGGATGCCTTGAGCTCGGAAGCTATCATTTCCATCAATTTATTTAGTGTGACAATTTCCTCACCAGCTATTATGAACACTTCTCCTTCAACTCCTTCTTTTTCCAGGGCTAATTGAAAACCTGTTGCTAAATCTTCAATATAGACCGTATGGTAAAGTGTTTCCCCATCTCCCAACATAATAAATCGCTTTTTGGCCGTCCAGCGGAAGAGCTTGAGCAATCTTCTATCTCCCGGTCCATAGATGGCCGCTGGTCTTATAACTACAACTGGCAGTCCTTTCTCCTTATGGAATTTTAGTACCAGCTTTTCTGCCTCACATTTGGTTATCTGATATATGTCACCGGGATTATATTGAGTGGTTTCATCTGCTGGTGGGTTTGCGATGTGACCGAGGACACCAATAGTGCTGCAATGGACAAACCGTTTTACATTATGGCGCAAACAACCTAAAGCAAGATTTTTAGTTCCCTGATAATTAACATCCCAATAGCGTGAATCAGGTACTCCCGCTTGCCGATAGATAGCTGCTATGTGCATTACAGCATCAACATCTTTGAGCGCTTCATCAATCCAGCTCTCATCCGCCAGATCTCCAGTAATTACCTCATATCCCTTTTGTTTCCATTTATCAATATCGTGATTTTGTCTAACGAGAACTCTGAGCTTATAACCTTTGTCAGTTAACCTCTTTGCCACATAGCCGCCGGTGAAGCCAGTTACTCCAGTTAGAAATATTTTTCCCATCTTTTAGTAATAATTAAGAGCTTTAACTGCATCAATATCAGCACCTGGAGATAAACGCGAAGGCCCAACGCATTCTCCCAACGGGTCTTGGTCTATTATTTTCACATAGCGCACAGCTTCATAAATACAGCCTTCCAAGTCGAATTCACAATAAGGATCCCAACACCATACCACTCCCAAATCGGCCCAGGGACCGTCGGGAGTAGGGCTGACAAAAACCTGAATTGGTTCATGAGAAATGAATTGATAGACTCTCAAATCCGGCCCCTCTCCATTGAAGATGCACACTCCCATGTCGACAACAATATAACCTTTTAATCCCAGAGATACAATTCCTCCTAAGAGACGTGCCGATTGTTCTACTCTCCAGGCATTGGAAGGACCTAAAGCTTCGGTGGGATTAGTAAAGAGATTATCCCAATCCGTGCACCCTATGTATGAGTCTATAATCGCCTTTCCCCAGGGGCTTGCTCCACTTCCCCAAGAAATACAAGGGCTATAAGCTGTAAAGCTGGAAACAGGGGAATATTCACTATATGTTGTTCCATTATAACCACGGGCTCGCCAATAATAGGTAACACCAGCTTCCAAGGCAGGGCTTACAACCCATCTGGTTTGCTCGGGTCCGGCAGGGATATCTCTGCCTTCTACAGCAAGGGTGCTTAATCCTTCATTTGCATATACTTCAAAAGTATAGGTAACCTGAGCTCCTCTATAATCTATAGAGTTTCGAATTGTTAAGGTAGGGGTTAGATTCTGAAAGCTGCTTTCACTAGCAGGACCGACAGGAGCGGGAACGGTAGGAGGAAAACTCTCCTCTATTTCTGTAGGCAATTCGCATCCCTTAAAAAATAAAATAAAGAGGACGATAAAAAGGGGTAAGAAAAGTATTTTGGAAATTAATACCTTTCTACTCATTTCTTTTTTTCCTTTTATAAATTAATGTTAATAATATCACCATTCAAATAACTCTTTTCAAGTAGCCAATCTACTTTCGATAAAAAAAAAGTTATAGCTAATATTAGTATAATTAAAAGCCAATGTCAATTATTGCTTAGCAGGATTTTTAGTGATTTATGAAAATTGTGTTGATAGGCAGTAATTTTTTAAGTGAGCGTTATTTTTATTTCTATCTAAACATTAAATTTAAGGAGTTTATCCCTTTATAATATACTCATACACCAATAATATGGTAATGAGCTCTTACACTTGTTGACAAAAAATTTGACAGCTATTAAAGCTGTCTTTTATCTCTATGAAATTTTTGTGGGGGAGGAAGGTCAAAAGGAGATAGCCTTTAGTTAGCCTTTTGATTAATACATTTATCCTCCCCCGCCGCCCTCAATTATTCCTCCAAAATTTCAATACCCTTTTTGCTTTGCTTTTTCCTTTCATCTTGACTCTAATGGCATTGCTGTGCTATAAAAAATGAGTATTTATAATTGTTATACAGTTAATTAACATAATAATAAATTAAACGTAATTCTTGTTCCATCAGAGGGAAATGGCCTACTATTCAATGGCTAAGTAATTTATTAAAAAGGAGGGAAAAGGTGGAATTCAAATTTACAGAAGAGCAGGAAATGACCAGAAATATGGTCAGAGATTTTGCTGAAAATGAAATAGCACCTCATGTATCCGAGTGGGATAAAAAGCATGAATTTCCTCATGATATAGTTAAGAAGTTAGGTGAATTAGGCTTGTTAGGAGTAGTTTTTCCCCCGGAATACGGAGGAGCGGGTTTAAGCTATATAGATTACGTCATAGTATTGGAAGAGCTATCAAGGATTGATCCATCTATTGGATTAACAGTGGCAGCTCATGTATCACTCTGTAGCAATCATATTTATCTTGCCGGTACTGAAGAACAAAAGAAAAAATATCTTACACCGCTGGCATCAGGTGAGAAAATTGGTGCCTGGGGATTGACCGAACCAGGAGCTGGCAGCGATGCCGCAGGGACTAAAACAACGGCCGTGCTAAAAGATGATGAGTGGATTTTAAATGGCAGCAAGCAATTCATAACCAACGGTAGTGTGGGTGATATTGTCATTATAATGGCCTCTACGACTAAAGAAAAAAGAGCCAAAGGTATCTCTGCTTTTATTGTGGAGAAGGATACTCCTGGTTTTCGATCTGGTAAGAAAGAGGACAAAATGGGCTTACGCGCTACCGATACTTGCGAGCTCATCCTGGAGGATTGTCATATACCCAAAGAGAATCTATTAGGAGAATTGGACAGAGGTTTTGTTGATTCATTAAGAGTACTTGATGGAGGTCGCATTAGTATAGCTGCTTTTGCCCTGGGAACTGCTCAGGGTGCTTATGAAGCAGCTCTGAAATATTCCAAGGAAAGAGAGCAATTTGATCAGCTCATTTGTGAATTTCAGGCTATTCAATGGATGTTAGCAGATATGGCAACGGAAATAGAGGCTGCACGCCTGCTGACCTTCAAGGCGGCATATTTAGCTGACCAGAAAAAACGGGTGACAAAGGAATCAGCTATGGCCAAGCTCTACGCCAGCGAAGTTGCTGTTCGTGCGGCAGAGAAGTGCGTACAAATTCATGGAGGGTATGGATTTATCACTGATTATCCAGCTGAGAAGTTTTATCGAGATGCCAAGCTGGCAACCATTGGAGAAGGAACCTCAGAGATTCAGAGGTTCATCATTGCCAGAAATATTCTGAAATAAATATTTTCTTTATAAAGCAAAGGTTAACAATGGAAATAATTGAAAAAGTACTGAAAGCGGATGTTCGAGCGATAGCCAAGACCATATCATTAATTGAAAATAATTCTTCACAAACCCAATCCATCCTCAAAAAACTCTATTCCCATACCGGTAATGCCTTTATCCTTGGTGTAACTGGCCCGCCGGGAGCAGGCAAAAGCACCCTGGTAGATAAGTTGGCGGAGATTATCCGGCAGCAGGACAAGACAATAGGTATAATAGCTATTGATCCAACGAGCCCCTTTAGTGGTGGAGCAATATTGGGAGACCGGATCAGAATGCAGCGCCACAGCACCGATCCTGGCATATTCATCCGTAGTATGGCAACCAGAGGCCACCTGGGCGGACTTTCGCGGGCTACCAATGATGCTATCACTGTACTCGATGCTGCAGGTAAAGATATTATCATTATCGAAACAGTTGGAGTGGGGCAAGATGAAGTAGAAATTGTCAATACTGCCCATACCAGTATTGTAGTGCTCACTCCCATAATGGGTGATGATATCCAGACCATTAAAGCTGGTATTATGGAAATTGCAGACGTATTTGTTATTAATAAAGCTGATAAAGGTGATTATCGCCGCTTGGAGGTAGATTTAAAAAATATGATCGATCAATTTTCTCGCAAAGATAAGTGGGAACCTCCCATTGTTGACACCGTAGCTATAAAGGACACGGGGCTTGAGGAGCTGCTGCAAAAAATATACTCGCATTGGGAATATATCCTGAAACAAAACTTATTAAAAGATAAAGTGAAGATTCGCAGTCAGATGCAGCTCATGGAGCTCATCAAGGAATTGGTACTAAAAAAAATATGCTCAATTTCTCTCTCCCCAGAAGAGCTTGAACAGCACATAGAAAAAATTGCAGCACGAGAAAGCGATCCCTATACAGCAGCGGAAGAAATAATAGAAAATTTTTTAAAGCACTCATAATGAGCTATCCAGAATATGATTAATTTAAAATAGGGGATCACAGCCATGAATAATAAGCAAAATGATAATGAATCCAAAAAAGCATTGTTAAAGCATCTATTAACAGAGCTCAATAAGGGTGAAGAGCCAGCGGAAGAGCTGAGAGAAAAATGCAAGAAGCTGCTTTCTGATTTGACGCCAATGGAATTGTCTCGAATTGAAGAGGAATTAATTGAAGAGGGTATGCCCAAGAAAAATATGATGAAACTCTGTGATATTCATATCGCTCTTCAGAAGGAAACCATGGGAGAAGAAAAAACCACCGCTCCACCAGGACATCCAATTAATACTCTCATGGAAGAGCATAAAAAAATACTCCAATTTGCTGATGAATTAAAAGATATTGTTGAAGAGATAAAGTGGGCGGATGATTTCACTGCTGTTGAGAATAAAATGGAGCAATTACATACTATTAAAAACCATCTTGAAGATTCGGAGAAGCACTATTTGCGGGAAGAAAATGTTCTCTTTCCTTATCTTGAGAAACACGGAATAACTCAACCTCCTGCTATAATGTGGACGGAGCATGATGATATCAGAGAAAAGAAGAAAACAATTTTTCAGCTTTTGGAAAATTATAAAAATAAAGAATTTCAAAACTTTGTTAAAGAGCTGGAGCACACAGTTAAACTCTTAGCCCAAAGGCTATCAACTCACTTTTTTAAAGAAAACAATATACTCTTCCCGGCAGCCATGAGGGTGATTCTCGGAGAGGAATGGGGAGAAATAACCAACCAATTCAATGAAATTGGCTATTGCAGCTTTACCCCAGAATCAGCAAAAACCACGATTAAAAAAGGAGGAAAATTAATGAGTGAACAACCTGCTTTTTCTGGTGGATCCATTTCCTTAGAAACGGGAAACTTTTCCGCTGAAGAGCTTGAAACTCTTCTCAATAATCTACCTATTGATATTACTTTTGTAGATAAAGATGATAAAGTGCGCTATTTCAGCCAATCAAAGGATAGGATTTTTGTCCGAACAAAGGCAATTATCGGTCGCACTGTGCAGCAATGCCACCCGGAAAAAAGTGTCCATGTAGTGGAACAAATCCTGAACGATTTTAAACAGGGAAAAAGGGAGGTGGCCGAATTCTGGCTTACGCTGAATGGACGACTTATATATATCCGCTATTTCCCCCTGCAAAATGAGAAGGATGAATACCTCGGCTGTCTGGAAGTAACACAGGATATTACGGACATTAAAAAAATCGAAGGAGAGAAGAGACTTCTCTAACATATAAAACGATAAAAGCAGATTAATAATCTACTGTATATTTTTCGTAAAGGTACACTATGGATAATTTTCTGAAGAAACTGGATCACATAGGAATTGCAGTAAATAATATCAAAGAAGCGCTCAGGTTCTACCAGCAAATTCTGGGATTTGAAGCAGGAGAAATTGAGGAGGTCCCTCAGCAAGGTGTCCGATTAGCTATGCTGCCTCTTAGAGATATAAACATCGAGCTATTGGAACCTTTTTCGGAAAATTCACCCATATATAAATTTCTGCAAAAACGAGGTGAAGGCATCCATCACCTCTGTTTTGAGGTGGATAACCTGGAGGAAATACTTAAAAAGCTATCTGCTCACGGGATAAGGTTCATAGATCAGCAGCCGCGCAAAGGCCATGGCGAATCGTTGGTCGCTTTCCTCCACCCCTCCTCCACGCATGGTGTACTAATCGAACTCAAGCAAAAAATTTAAATTAACCTCCTAAAATCTTTTATGCCTCATTAGAAGTAGAACTGCACCTTTTTTGAAAATTATAAATGTAATGTATGATGGAATAATTATGAGTTTCATGGAGCCAACTTCTTTGGAAGTTTTTCTTACTATTATTTCGGCTCGTACATTTGCCCGACCTTTTTATAAACGTAGTATTAAGAGTCTTGAATTAAAAGGAAATGAAAAAGTGCTTGACTACGGTTCTGGTTCTGGAGCTGCAGCAAAATTAATTGCTAAATCTTTACATAAAAAAGGCGGGAGACTAATGTGTGTTGATATTTCGAAGACCTGGATGAAAATTATAATAAAAAGAATGAAAAATTTTTCTAATATAGAATTCAAATTGGGAGATATAACGAATCTTGATATTAAAAACTCTTTTTTCGATGTAATTTTAATCCATTTTACTCTTCATGATATTGAAGAAGGATTTAGGTCAGAAAAGCTAAAGATATTAGTACGCAAACTAAAAAATAATGGCAGGCTAATAACAATAGAGCCAACTAAAGAAAGCCATGGAATGCCAATTCAAGAAATACACGATTTAATGGATTCAGCGGGATTGAAAGAAATAGATTGTAAAACCTCAAAGCCATTTCTTATAGGACCAGTATATAAGGGAGTATTTACAAAGAGTAGTTAATCGTAAGTTTTCATCAAAATAAAAAGGCTATCTGAGACACTATCAATAAGTCTTCACAATTTTGAGATTGCAGCACTTGCCTTTAAATTCGGAATGCCGGAGGATGAAGCCCTGAAATCAATTACCATAAATCCCGCTAAAATAATCGGAGTTGATGATAGAGTTGGGAGTTTAGAAGAAGGTAAGGATGCTGATATGCTTATCCTTCGCAGACATCCTTTAAAAACACGTTCCATCCCAGAAGCTGCTTTTATTAATGGTAAACTTGGTTATAAAATGGAAAAAGGCGCCGGTCTGAAGTAATAACTATTTAGGAATAAATATAAATTCCAACTCCTCAGAGCCGCACAATAAAGCGGCTGTTGGATAGGCGTGTATATGTTTGGATGTAAAAGTTAAATACCTTACTAACGGAGGAAATGATGATTGGAAGAATATGGCATGGTTGGACAACATCTGAGAATGCAGGCAAATACGAAAATCTACTCAGGACGGAGATATTCCCCGGCATAGCCTCAAAAGGGGTTGAGGGCTATCGTGGTATCCAGTTGTTTAGACGCCCCTCAGGTCATGAAGTGGAGTTTATTACGATTATGTGGTTTGAGTCCTGGGAAGCTGTGAAACAATTCGCCGGTGAAGACTATGAGCGTGCATATGTCCCCCCTAAAGCACGTGAAGTTCTGGCTCGATTCGATGAGCGTTCGCAGCACTATGAGATTCGGGAGAAACTTGATTATTATTAATCTCAACAATTTAAAAGGAAACAGGAAGCCAATAATAGCTTATTTGTTTTGCAGGTATTTTATGAGCAGTAGTGCTCATTATTCTTAATTTTCCTTATTTCCCAGATTTCTTCCACGGCGTCCGCATTGAATTGTGTTGGATCAAAATCTTCCAGTTCCCGCCCTTCAATTCCAAAATCTAAGAGAGCGCTTTCCAAAGTGCGAGAGGAGAGATGCTGGGCCAATCCTTCTTCGGTAAAGAGTCGTTGGGCACCTGGTAAAATAACCGGGTTCTCCATAGTGTACGCAAAATTTCCGATTCCCTCTTTTTCCCATCGATTTTCGTTAAATATTTTCTGCCAACGAAAATGAAAGTTAGAGATATAACCGCCTTGTTGGAAGTATTTGCCAATCTTCTCAAGTATATTTTTTATATTAGCCAAATCATCAGGATTACCGCTGATTTCAAATTTTTCAGCTGCTTTAATCTGTTCGTATATTTTCCTTCCCACCTCTTGAGTGAATCGTAGTCTCAGATATTCATCCTGAATATTTCCGGCAATTGCTTTGAAGGTGCAATAGGAAAAGATATCAAAAGTTCTTGGATTTCTTAGATTTTGTCCGCTTAGTGCTGATGATTCCTTCTTATATAAAAACCGAATATCCGCAAAAATCTGTGCCCGCTTTTTTCTTTGAGGGATATACTTCTGCAGGACAGCCCAGACACTTCTGTTATATTTTTTGACAAAATCAGGTGCTAATTGTTTTTTCATTTTTTTGTTACCGTTGTACAAAGAAAGTGAGTAATTAGATTTTACTTTTATTTTGTTTCTTAGTAAATCTAAGATGAAAAACAATCCCTATAGCAGATATAAAAATTACCATGGTTACTATAAGGGGCCATGATTTTAATCTCGAATTATATTTTGAGACCTTGCTAGTCTCAAGATTCAATATATATTTTTCATCATGTTCATTAGTGACAACTAAATTCCCATCTTCTATACTTAATTCAGTAATAAAAATCCATTGAACATCCGCTTCCATATTAGGCAGTATTTCTACACCATAAATAGTTTTATCCCAAAGCCTTTGGCCGCTTTTAATATCCCAGGCTTCTACATATCCAATTTGAACATTGCAAATTTGCTTATACTTATTAGGAGCTGTATATTTAATTCCATTATGGAGCACCGATTTAACTTTTTTCGGAGGCATCCTTTTTGCTTCAGTAATAGTGGAATAGAAAAAAGGAAGAAACAGTATAATAATAGTAAATAATATCTTTTGATATTCTTTCATGATATCACTCTTGATGTATACTAAGAAGGTCCTTTTAACATTAAAGAATTATTGGTTTGAATTCTCATGCATTTACTATCATCAAGAGGTTTTTAAAATCCAGTTATTATTTTTCTTTTCCTTAAAAAAATTAAAGAGGCTAAGGTTTTTTTCGTTTTTCTACGAAATTCTTAAGCACTTCCTTGAACTCTTTGCTGCGGGAGCATTTGACATAGCAATTAAGCTCAAATTGATCCTGAAAATCTGCTAAATAATTTCTATTTAAAGACTCTTTGATCAGCGCTAATGCTTTCTTCGGTTTGCTATCTATTCTTGATAAAAGATCATTCAGGAATGAATCAATTTCCTTCTCAGGAACAACAAAATCTACCAGCCCCCATTCAAGGGCGGTAGAGCTGTCTATCGGCTCACCGGTAAAAAGCATATATTTCGCCCTCCCGAGACCGATAAGTCGTGGTAGTCTTTTCGTGGCTCCAAGAGGGGGGACGGTTCCCAGAGTGATCTCCGGATGGGCGAATCTGGCTGCTGATGAAGCTATCCTCATATCGCATGCCATTGCCAGTTGATTACCACCACCAACAGCATAGCCATGAATAACGGCGATGAATATCTGAGGTAGGGTTTGTATTTTTGATAAGACATTCTGAATAAATTCAATCTGACGCCTCACTTTTTTTGTATCAAGATCAGCTAATGTTACCTCCCACTGTACATCGCCTCCGGAGCAAAAAGACTTACCAGCTCCCCTTATGACTACAACTTTTAGGTTACTCTTTTCTATCTTGCTAATAATGCTGCCAAATTCCTTTACCATTTCAAAATCGAAAGCATTGAGTTTCTGAGGATTGTTGAGCAGAATGGTTCCAATATTACCTTCGCTTTTAAATATTATTTTATTAGACATAACAAATCTCTCATTATATTTATTTGATTATGAAATCTGAACATCATTAATGTTTATTAGCTTCTTCACTTATAACTAAAATCGCAATCTAATATTTTAATAACCGAAAGCTCTTAAATCAGCTAAAATAAAAAAGACCAGCTAACTATGAAGCTGGTCTTTTTATCTTCAAATTATTACTGCTATGCTTTCCATAACTATTGAGCAGATAAAACATTTTTCAATTTCTGCAGATATTTATCCGCTGGCAAATATCCGACGATCTTATTTATTTCTTCTCCTCTATGATTCAAAATAACCACTGTGGGATAACCTCTTACTTTTAATTTTTCTACCAATCTCCGTCCATCATCGCTATTTTCTGCATCTAATTTCAAATAAACCTGCCCCTCACTGAAAGCAACCATGTCGCTATCAGCCCAGACATCTTCATCCAGCCTCTTGCACCAATGACACCAATCAGTATATAAATCGAGAACTATCGGTTTACTGGACTGAGATGATTTTTGTAATGCAGTTTGATAATCCGTTTCCCATTCTATACCAGATGAAGTTGAGTAAGTCTGAGAAGATTTCGAGCACGATAAATAAAGAAAGCCGAGAAGTAAGAATATCAACAAAGATGTAATAAAAGCAGAATTCCCTTTCTGAGTTTTGCTTCTGGTCATTAATTAACCCCCGTCTTATAGATTAAAAACTGAGTTTCTGTTCTAACTGATTACATAATATTATTTGAATTATTATTAACTTTACCAGTATATTTATTTTCTTTTCTTCTCAGCTCTTCCCAGAATTAATTAAAATCAGCTTAAAATCATTGGTCCTATAAACTAACTTCATAAAAGTTTTTAAGAAGACGCTCTAAATACTATCTGCCCTTCTGTTATAACCATCTTTATATGGGAGAGTGAGTTAAGAGGGTCCCCATCGAAAATAACGATGTCAGCTCGTTTTCCTTTTTCTAAAGAACCGAGTTCATTCTCTAAACCAAATATCTGTGCTGGGTTTATGGTCAGTGCCTTGAGTGCTTCTTCATAAGGTAAACCATGTGATACCGATAGGCTTGCCTGCTGCAATAAACTTCCCAGATTATGGGCAGAGCCCGTTTGAAATGCAATCTTAACTCCAGCCTTATGAAGCAGTGCAGCATTTTCATAAAGAGCGCTCATAGTTTCCTGGGTACTTCGATAAGGTGGCATTTGTCCTAAAATAACAGGGATATTTCTGACCGCTAATTTCTTTGCAGTCTTATAAGCATCTGCTCCATGGTTGAGGATGAGCTTTAATTTAAATTCGTCAGCGATTCTGAGGGCAGTTAGGATATCATCATATCTATTAGCCCGGAGGATAAGGGGAAGCTCTCCTTTGATAACCGGTATAAGTGATTGCATCTTAAAATTAGTGGGCGGAGGAATGGGTTTTTTATCCGGTTCTGCTTTTCCTTCTTTTTCTTTTTTCTCGTAATCTTTGAGCTTTTCTTTATACGATTCGATTTTCTTCGCGTAATCCTGAGCATCAATCAGGGTTTGTCTTAAAAGTGCAGCTTCTCCCATTCGAGTAGATGGATTTACATTCTTTTTACCATAACGCAATTTGGGAGGTTCTCCCAGACTCCCATGAATCCCCACGGGAAACTTAAGCACCATTTCCTCAACACTATCACCCCGGAGCTGTATAAGAGCACTTTGACCAGAAAGAAGGTTTCCCTCACCGGGTGCACAAAGGACTATTGTAACTCCAGTTTTTATTGCAGCATCAAATAGTCCGCTCTCAGAATTGATGCCATCTATTATTCTCATATGAGGTGTAACGGGAGATGTAGCTTCATCATATTCTCTGGTTTCTTCAATACCTTCGGTTTCTACCGCGCCAAGATTGGTGAAACCATCAATAAAACCAGGCAGAATGGTATAATTCTCTGCATCTATGGTCTGAGCCTTCTCTGGTATATTGATATCTTCCCCTATAGCAGTGATTTTACCTCCTTTTATCAATAGTATCCCATTTGTAATGTTACCATTAGTAATGGTCACTAATGTCCCACCACGAATCGCTATAATCCCATCATTATCGGTTTTAGGTGGACTGGAGAATGAGCAGATGCAGATAATGACTATAAGTATGACACTTATTTTTATATGTTTCATCAATTGCATTTTAAGCTCCTTTTCGATTTAGCAATGATTATCTCAGATGCTCATCCTCTTCCATATGATAAACTAACTTTCCGTTGATAAAAACTGCTTGTGGAATAGAGCGTGTTTTGAAAGGATGCCCTCTCAGAATGAGAATATCAGCATCTTTTCCCTTTTCCAGGCTGCCTATTTTTTCCTCAAGTCCAATCACTTTTGCAGCATTTATTGTTATTGCCTTAAGTGCATCTTCCTCGGTCATACCATTTTTGAATGCAAGTGTTGCGATCTCAAAAAGGTCTCCACCACCCCATCCTGCCGCTGGTGTATACCAGGAGCCTTCACCTGGTCTGAACGCTACTATAATTCCTGCCTTGGCCAGAATGGACGGATTTTCCGGCTTAAAACCTTTGTCTTCTATATTACCAATACCTCTGAATAAATCCTCCAATACAACAGGAATATTCCTCTTTTTAATCTCACTTACTATCTTATAAGCATCGGTAGCTCCATCTAAAATTACTTTGAGCTTATATTCATCGGCTATCCTTAAAGCAGTTAAAATATCGTCTTTCCGTTCGCAGTGAATCATTACCGGCATCTCTCCTTTAAGTACCGGGATAAGAGCTTCCATTGAGAGGTCTCTTTTAGGCTTTTTACCTTTCTTATCTTTTTCATATTGATCAACTTTATCTTTATACTCCTGAGCTTTTGTCAGTGTTTCCCGCAAGAGCGCTGCGATACCCATTCGAGTGGTAGGCATTTTATCTTTTCTCTTAGCTGATCTTCCCAGTCCAAACATCATCACCGCATTATCTTTTATAATCATCTTATCTGCTACAGTCCCATTTGTCTTAAGCACTACACCCTGGCCGCCAATAACATTGCTGTTACCCGGTGTTACCATGGCAGTAGTAATGCCCAACTCACGCGAGAACCAGAAGACAGGCGCCTGTGGTTCAATGGCATGCTTCACTTCCATTTCAGGCACTATTGATTTCGATATCTCGTCAATCGAGCTCTGCCTTCTCCAATTAGATGATATTCCGTTATATGATCTGGCGGAAACCAGACCAGGCATTATAACAGAGCCGCTTGCCTCAATCACAGGATAACCATCAGGAATGGATATATTCTTGCCGATATTTTCAATCTTTCCTTCACGAACGAGAATAACTCCGTCTTTAATGATTTCTCCCGCCATGGTGAATACAGTTCCACCCTTTATAGCAAAATTATCTGCTTTATCAAAATCATCAGGAATTGTTAGAGCGATCTTCGCATCTGCAGTGGCATGTTTAAAATTACTGACTTGTTTATCTGCTTTTTTGTACTCAATTTTACCGTCTATCAAAACTTTTTCCACAGTAGTGGTAAACTCAAAAGGTTCCCCATCCAAAAATACCAGGTCAGCGTCCTTTCCTTCCTCAATACTGCCAATCCTATCCTGCAAATCCACTGCTTCGGCTGCCCATAAAGTAATGGATTTTAATGCATGATCTTCTTTCATCCCATAACGGACGCACAGAGTAGCAAGATGCAGCAGATTTTGCTGTCCCCCGCCAACGGCATCGGTCTGAAGGGAAACTTTGAGTCCAGCGTTAGCTAAAATTGCTGCGTTATTCTTAAACTTCAGGGGGTTTTCGAAATAGTTGAAGAACATCGGAGGGCCGATATTGTAATAAACATCTTTATGCCTGGCTAATTCATCAACAATCAAATACCCCCAATAGCAGTGACCTAAACTGAGCTTTAAATTAAACTCCTCAGCCAGGCGAATACAGGTCATCATTTCAGAAGCCGTGGCACAATGAATATGGACTGGAATTTCACGCTTAAGGGCTTTAGCCAATACTTCTTTACCCAAATCTCTCTTGGGAGGTGTAGTGTCTTTACCCTCCTTTTTATCTTTTTCATACTTCTCCCAGCTTTCAACATACTCCTGTGCTTCGATAAAAGCTTTACGTGCTAAAAAATAGACGGCCATCAGACTTGAAGGCATTTGTTTCCGCTGTTGATAAACACCAACAGGATTACCTTCAATAGCCATCTTCAGGTCACATATTTCCTTAATGACCATATCATCTGGAGAGGCATCCTTAAGTTTAACAGCTACACTGGTGCCCCCAATAACATTACCACTTCCAGGTCGAGAAACTATAGTAGTTACTCCACCAGCAACAGCAACTGGGATTGAAGGATCCTCAAAATTAAAGGAATCCATAGCTCTGACCTGCGGCGTTACGGGATTAGTCATTTCGTTTCCATCACTGTTTTCTTCCACCAAGGGTATGCTGTAAACACCAACATGAGTATGGATATCAATTAAACCGGGAAGTACTACATTAGCCTTAAGTTCTTTAGCTCCTTTAGGCTTCGCAATATTTTCTCCAATCTTTGCTATCTTACTTCCTTCTACCAGAATCATGCCATTCTCTATAATTCCCTGATCTGCAGTATAGATCTTTTTTGCTTTTATAAGATATACTTCATCTTCAGCAGAAGAGGTAAAAATACAAAAGACAGATAAAAATAATGCCATACTGAGGCATAATGTTATTTTTTTAAACATCTTCTTGCTCCATGAATGGATAGTTAATGTCTAAAATCATCTTTTCCTACCAAATAAAAAGAGTATCATAAAATCAATAAAAAGTAATGTCAAAAAATCACTCACAAAACTAACGCTTTATGACTATGCCATTTTGTACTATAATTTTTATATTCCTTAGATTTTCTATTTGTTTTAACGGATCACCATCTATAACCAGGAGATCAGCAATTTTTCCCTTTTCGATAGTACCCAGCTTTTCAACAGCATGGCATACATCTGCACCGATATTCGTTGCTGCGACAATTGCCTCCATTGGAGTGCAACCGAGATATACGAACCTTTCAATCTCCTCAAAATACATCTCTGGATATTCGTTCATGTACTGAAAAATTGCATCTGTGCCAACCGCCATCTTCACACCAGCTTTTTTCATCTTTTTAAAAATAGCTTCAGACTCACGATACTTCTTTACTTTCCATTCCCATCCGGGTTTTTTCTCATATTCGTCAGCTAATTTGGCCAATATAGAAAGGGTAGGAACATTATAGATACCTTTATTTGCCATCATATGAATAACATCATCAGGGATGGCATAAGCATGCTCAATGCAATCTACACCTTCCTCAACCGCCCATCTCACGAAGTCATATTGCTGCTTAAATATTCCTGAATGAACCGTAATGAATTTTTCCTGGGTATGCGTCTCTTCAATAGCTGCTTTTATTTCTGCGCGGGAATAAGGGGGCAATATTTTAATCAAATCTGCACCAGATTTTATCTGAGCTCTTACTGCTCTTCGAAATCCATCAGGGCCATCGGCCTCAAAAGCTAATTTCCATCTCTCTGTTCCATGACCGCCAGTGCATGTAATTCCCTCACCTACCACAATAGGGTGGGAGCCAATCAAAATTCCTTCTTGAAAAGCCTTCTTCGCCATTATGCTTACATTATGATATGCAGCCACATCTCGAACAGTTGTGATTCCACCCATGAGATGACGTTTGAGAAAATGTGCTGCCCTGAAGGAGCATATCGAATCATTAACTACATAAGTCTCTTCTCTATCGGGTGGATAGGTTATATGAACATGGGCATCAATCAACCCAGGAACCACCGTACTACCGTTGACATTTATTATCTCAGCCTCTTTCGGAACCTTAACTGCTTCTGCAGTACCTATTTCTGCGAATTTTCCCTCTCTAATTACTACCACTGCATCTTCAAGGGGTGCCGAACCTGTTCCATCTATTAATCGTGCCCGGGTAATAACAAGAACTTTTATATTCTTATCATTCTGTTCACCCGGTAAAAGAAAAGCGACAAGAATACAAAAAATAATAAACAGACCAATACTTTTATTAAGCTTCATATTTCACCCTCCTACTTGCTTGTTTTTCATTTTACCTTTACGCTTTTTATTTATTTTTAAGCGTAACAATAATATGAAGTAAATCGTTAATCTTCAGAAATTTTAGATAATGCAAAATTAACTGCTGCTTCTGCATGAAGTCTGGTCGTGTTGAACGTGGGAATATCAACATCCTGAGATCTTATAAGGAGCGGAATCTCTGTGCATCCGAGTATAACACCTTCGGCCCCGCGCTTAATTAATTTGTTAATAATTTCCACATAGGCTTTTCTCGAGCTTTCTTTTATAATTCCTTTCCCCAGTTCTTCGTATATTATCTGATTGATCACTTTCTGTTCGCTTTCATCAGGAACAATAACCTCTAAAGCGAACCGTTCCTTTAATCTATCCTTTATAAAATCTTCCTGCATGGTGAATTTTGTTCCGAGCAGTCCTATTTTATGAAGCTCTTGCTCTTTTATAGCTTGGCCAGTGGCGTCTGCAATGTGAAGCAAAGGAAGACCTGAAGCCTTCTCCACTGGATCTGCAACTTTATGCATAGTGTTGGCGCAAATGACAATAAATTCTGCACCGGCATTCTTTAAAGCTTTTGCCGCATCTGCAAGTATATCACCCAAATCATTCCAGCGGTTCTCACGGTGACCCTTTTCTATAGCTGCAAAATCAACACTATAAATAATAACATGAGCAGAGTGGTAACCACCCAGCTTCTCAGAAATCAATTCATTGATTATTCGATAATATTCTATTGTGGAGTACCAACTCATCCCTCCAAGAAGTCCAATAACTTTCATCTTTTTCTCCTCTGCATTTTGGTGATAATTATATTTTTTTATAGCATCGATAGATAATTTATTAGGATTTACTTTGCCTTTCGTGTTGTAACGAACTTCACAAACTCTGGCTGAATCACTAACAGGAAAAAAACAGGCTAAAAAAAATATTAGCATGCATAATAAAGTGGCTTTTTTATACATTTATTACTCCTTTATAAAAAAGTAATATTTCACTATAAATTATAATTCAGAACCTCCAGACAGTGCAAATTCAAATGCTGCCTCAACATGAAGGCGGAATGAAAAGATAGAAAAATATGAAAAGAGCTCCGCTTTCTTTAGTATCTCACCCCTCCTGTTTTTAATACTATGATTAGTTTTTATTCCCTTTATTTAATGCAGACCGATAATAATGCTCACCTCAATATAAACATATTATTAAAGCTTATTTCTCGAGCAAAATTGAATTTTCTAAGATAATTTAACGCTCAAGAATGTCTGATAAAGCAAAATCTACCGCAGCTTCTACATGCAGGCTTGTTGTATCAAAAAGTGGAATATCGACATCGCCAGGTTTTACTAAAAGAGGAATTTCAGTACAGCCGAGAATAATACCTTCAGCCCCCTGCTCAACAAGCCTGTTAATGACTTCAATATAAGCCTGCTTTGAAGAGTCGGTAAATTTACCCACTGCCAGCTCATCATATATAATGCGATTGACCGTTTCTCGGTCCTTCTCTTGCGGAATGATAACCTCTAATCCAAATCTTTCCTTAAGCCTACCACGATAAAAATCTTCTTCCATGGTGAAGCTGCTTCCCAGCAAACCAACCTTGCGAAGCCCTTTCTTTTTAATCGCTTCACCCGTTACATCAGCTATATGGATAACCTGCAAACCTGAACCCTGTTCCATATCATCTGCAAGCTTGTGCATGGTGTTAGTGCAGATAACAAGGCAATCTGCTCCAGCCATTTTTAAGGCTTTTGCCGCATCGGTGAGCATAACAGACATTTCTTTCCATAAGCCTTTACGATGTCCATATTCTATTTCCGCAAAATCAACGCTATACATAATAGTGTGTGCAGAGTGGTGACCTCCGAGTTTCTCCGCAATCATTTGATTAATAAGGCGGTAGTATTCAATTGAAGAATGCCAGGTCATGCCTCCGAGCAGACCAATGACCTTCATTTTTTTTGCTGATTTCAATAGAATTGTATTGCTTTTTTGCTGGGAAAACGTCACATTACTATTTAAATCGCTATCCTTTTGTGAAATTTGAGGAGATGCTAATAAGGAAGCAACTCCTACTAACAATACTATAATCCATATAAGCAATTTAGCAGTTCTAAACATTGATATTTTCCTCCTATAAAAAACACCATTACAAGCCAAGATATATAATATATCTTAGCTATTAATATTACTACAAAATATGTAAATATCAAGAAAGTATCTATAAGATTAAACAAAAATGCGAATGACTTAATATATAGCTACAAAAATGCTAAACATCTATTTATATATTAAATATAAAAACTTTTAAAAATTCCTGTTATACCAAAAAAATCTAAAAATTTGATTTTAGATTACGATAATAATTTTGCCTTCTTAAAACCTAATATTAAAGATATACTATATCCTTGCATTGTTATATTGCAGAAATCATGTTGACCTTATATTAAAGGTATGGTATGAAAAAGGAGGAAAAATATATAGTATTGACACATTCAATAATAAGCATCAAATTGGATATCTAAGGCTTTTATAATCGACGGAGGTGATTTATGCATCAAAAATCTTATATTATTAAAGTATTGTTATTTCCTCTCATCGTTCTTTTAACTCTTATTTTTATCTCACTAACAGTAACGGCTCAAGAAACAACATATGATCAAGCAATTGATGAAGAGTATACAAAACTAATTAAGGAAGCTACAACTAAACCAGAATTCCTCAGCCCCTTGACAAGCTATCTTCCTAAAGTCAACGGCATTCCAACTCCCAAAGATATTCTGGGCTATATTGCCGGTGCTCCGGGAAAACTGACTTATTACCAGGACATTCATAACTATATGAAATCACTCGCTAAAGCTTCACCCTGCGTGCAGGTATTCCCCATAGGAAAAACCTCCGAAGGCCGGGAGATGATTGTCGTGGCAGTAGCAAGCGAGGAGACCATAAAAAATCTGCAAAAATATAAGGATATCATGGCTAAACTTGCTGATCCTCGAGTAGTTAAAACAGAAGAAGAAGCTGAGGCCCTCATTTCCCAGGCCAAACCCATTTACTGGCTTACTGGCAATCTTCACTCGAGCGAAAGCGGTGCTGCAGAATGCTCTATGGAGCTGGCCTATCGTTTAGCCACGGACGATAATCCCATCATCAAAAAGATCAGAGATAATATGATAATCTTGATATCTCCCTCTGTTGAGCCTGATGGACATGATAAGCACACTGATTGGTTCTACAAATATAATAAAGATGTCACTGATTATCGCAAAATCAGCAGAGTTCCTTATTGGGGAAAATATACCTTCCATGATAATAATCGCGATATGATCTCCATATCCCAACCTGAGACGCGGAATGAAGCACATACATTCTATGAATGGCACCCGGTTGTGGTGCAGGATAACCATGAATCCATCCCCTTCCTCTATGTCATGTCCGGAACCGGCCCCTACAATGATACCTATCATCCCAGCGTCACATCCGAATGGAATATGATCTCCTGGTGGGAGGTTACCCGCATGACCTCCTACGGTATGCCGGGTGTCTGGACTCACGGCTTCTGGGACGGATGGGCTCCCAATTATCTTTTCTCCATTGCCAATAATCACAACGCTCTTGGTCGCTTCTATGAAATCTTCGGAAATGCTATTGGCAATACCATGGAACGAGATTTGAGTGAAAGCCGCTTCACCCCTAAAGAAAAGACCTGGTTTATGCCAATACCACCTTATAAAAAGGTAACGTGGTCCATGAGGAATAATAACAATTATCAACAGACTGCCGACCTTTTGGCTTTCTATCTGGTGGCAAATAATAAAGAGTTCTTCCTGCGCAATTTCTGGAAACGAGGAAAGGAAGCCTATGAGAAGGGTATGAATGAAGCGCCCTATGCTTATATCATTCCGGCAGAACAGAAAGACCCGCTGGATACTGCTTACCTCATTAATATTCTATTACGGCAACGAATTGAAGTACATCAGTCAACTGCCCCTATCGAGGTTAAGGAAGGTAAATTCTCCAAAGGCTCGTACATAGTGAGAATGGATCAGCCCTATCGCAATCTCGTCTGCAATCTCCTGGGCATTCAGAAATATCCAGAAAACGCCCCTCGCTCTTATGATGATACCGGATGGACCCTCGGACTGCACATGGGTGTTAAGACAGTGAAAATTGAAGATAAAGCAATCTATGAAACATCAGCAATTCCTGTTACTAAACCAGTCGAAGCAAAAGGGGAAGTAAGTGGAGAAAAAGCAGCCGGAGCCTATATCATCAATAACGGCACTGTCAATAACCTTCTTCCCGCCCGTATCATGCTGAAAGAATTTAACGCCCTGGCAGCAGAGGCTCCCTTTGAAATAGGTGAGCAGAGCTTTGATGCTGGCTCTATGATTATCCCGGTCGAAGGTGCCTCAGATAAGCTGCACAAAGCTATGCAGTCCATTGCCACTACTTTTGGCTTAGAGGTAATGAGCTGCGAAAAAGTACCTGATGTAAAAACCCACGAGCTGGATATTCCCCGCATAGCTATCTTCCATACCTGGCGCAGCGCTCAGGATGACGGCTGGGTTCGTCTGGCTTTCGACCAACTGGGAATTCCTTATGCTATGATACATAAAGACCACCTCAGAAAAGGAAACCTCAAAGAAAAATACGATGTCATCGTCTTCAGCAACGCTCGAGGGAGGAAAGGAGCGGACATCGTGAACGGCATTGACCCGGAGCATCGAGGCCCCCTTGCCTTTGTCAAGAGCAAAGAATTCAAGCATCTGGGTACTCCCGACTCCTGCGAGGATTTTACCGGAGGTATGGGAATTGAGGGAGTGACTAATCTGCAGGAGTTTGCCCAGCAAGGCGGATTATTGATCATGCTGCACAATCCGGTAAGAGTGGCTGTGGATTACGGTTTGGTCAGAGATATTAATATCCTCAACACCAGCTCCAAATTCTATAATCCCGGTTCCCTGCTCAAAGGTGAAATTGTCAATGAAAAACATCCCATCATCTACGGCTATGATAAGGAGATGCCTATTTACCGCAATCCTTCCGGCCCTCTCCTTACTATTGACAAGGAGAAAGAAAAGTTCGTGGTGCTTCGTTACATCAAGGAAGGCGATGTCTGCCTCAGCGGAATCGTAAAGAACGATAAAGAGATAAAAGGAAAGCCGGCCATAATTGATATGCCAGTCGGCAAAGGTCACATCGTGATGTTCACCTTCAATCCCTTCTGGCGCGACCTCAGCCACGGAAACTACATGTTCGTCTTCAACGCCATCCTCAACTATAACGACCTTGATATCGACTTTAAGGAATAAACTATCTGATCACTAATTTAATGAAAAGGGGGCCATTATGGCCCCCTTTTTTTGCCCAAAAACACAATATTTTGGCGGGAGACGAATCTGTTCCCCAAGTCTATATATCAACATTGTAATATTTTTTTCCTATATTATATTTTTATAAAATTTGATAGTATATTTGTAATATGCCACGTAAAAATGTCGTTATATTATATTAGAAGGTTATATTATGGCGAAGAAAACATCCAATAGGATATCAAAAGGTAAACCTGCGAAATCTAAAAGGAAACTGGAGGTACCAGCCTGGCTTCTGGAAAATATCGCTGAAGCTTCCAAAAACGCCCGCGGCATTTATTTTCTTTTTGTTGGTTTCCTGATTTACTGCGGGCTTACGGTGGTTGGCATTAAAGACCGACAAATTATCCTCAACGATGCTGTAAGTCTGCCAATTTTAAGGATGGATGTCCCGCTCAATGGTTTTTTCATCCTGACTCCAGTTATAGTGATATTTCTTTTCATTTATTTTCAGTTGTACTTAATTATTAGAAAAAGACTGATTAATAATCTAAAAACAAATTATACACACATTGAAGAAGAACGTCTTTATCCCTGGATGTTATTAGCCCTCGATTATCCAAAAAAAGGTTTTATTGGATGGATTCAATCAGCAGTAGTTAATTTTTCAGTATGGTGCTCAGTTCCGATAGTTTTGCTATTGATATCCACCTGGTTCGTTAAAAAACATGCGCCAATTTTATCATATATCATCGGACTAACTCCAATCTTAGGAACTATCATAGTCCTTTATTTTTGGTTTCAATATAAAAATGTTAAAGTTAAAAAAAGGCAAATACTAAAATATATTAAAAATAATTTAGGCAAAAGTATTCTAATTCTTATTATTATCATTTATGAAATATTCTTTATTGCATTCATTATTCCCAATGCGAAAAAAGGTTTTCCTCGAGGTCACATCATCGAAACAGGGTTTGCCTTATATGAAGCTTCTCTTTGGAAAGACACCCTTGAAAAATTCAAATCTTTTTACGAATCTTTTTACTGTGTCGATTTAAGCCATCAAAAACTAATCACTGAACCAGAGAAGGATTATAAAGGTATTTATTGGCTAGACCTTAATGGGGCACATTTAGAAGGAGCAAGTTTAATTTCTACTGTTTTGAAACGAGTTAATCTTCAAGGAGCACAAATCCAATATGCAGGCATGTGGAATGTTATCCTTCAGGAAGCTAATCTTTCTTATGCCAACCTTCAAGGAGCTGACCTTAGCGGTGCAAACCTTCATAGTGCTGATCTTCATGAAACAAATCTTCGAGGAACTATTCTTTGGCATGCTAACTTTCAAGGAGCTCATCTTACAAATGCCAAACTTCAAGGAGCTTATCTTTGGGGTGCCACTCTTCAGGAAGCTATTAATTTGACAGTTGAACAATTATCTGAAGTAAAAACACTTTATGAAGCTGAATTAGATCCTGAAATTGAGAAAGAGATCAGAGAAAGATACCCCCATCTTTTAGAAAAACCAATTTGGTTAAAAGAAAAAGAGGAATAAGAATAAAAAGGACTATTGATTGATTCCCAACTTTAAACTAAAATCTAACTATATTTACTTTATAAAAAGCATTTTAAGTATTTAAATGTTGTAATATTTTATTTTGTAATAGAATGGGGAATACAAATGAAAAAATATATTATCTTTTTCATTGGTGTTGTTTTACCTTCAAGTATAGTTTTATTAATTACTAGATATTGGATATCACATGAAAAAGATCCAAACTATGGAGCAATGTGGATATTATCTATTACATTTATTGCATTAGTATTATATACATATATTAATTATCTAATTTTAAAAGTACCTGATAAACCATTTGGAACTCTCACTTTAATTAATAATGAGAGAATGGAAAGTGATTTAAGAGTTATTGTTAAAAATGAGTGCCGAATACCATTAAAAGCAAAGTTATTTTTAAATCCAACTATTTATGGAAAAGCTGTTAAATTACCTCCAGAATTCGCTACATATTTTGGGAAAAAATATTGGGAACTTGCTCCCGGAATGGGGATAAATGGTCATATTACGACTAAATCAATTTTGGATGCTATGGGAAAAACTAAAGAAGAAATGCAAAGCACATATTCTCCTGAAGTTGCTAACCAGCAGCTAAGGATAGAAGCTGAAATTATGTTCGAGGATTATGATGATAAATATAATATTTTTAAACCTAAAATAAAACAAAAAATGATTTATGACTTTTATAGAAAAGTATGGATATATGAGGTTTAAAAAAAATATTCAAAGCAATAAAATCATCACAATTTTGACAAGTCAATAATTTGAAAAAATGCTGCTATCGTGTTCTATTTTGTGAAATAGCCATTGTTGCTTTATCAAGTTTCTCGCAGGGGGTAGGTATAGCCGTTTGTTATAGGTGATTTTTCTCGCAGGTAATTGGTTATGTGCTGGCCGCAGTTGCTGCCGATGTGATTTTCCTCCCAATCACCAATGCTCAGTATCACTCGATAGCCCGCTTCTCTTAGCTTCCCGATTATTTCATAATTTTCTTTGTCTGGCTGAATGTGGGAGGAGAGGTTATTTTTGCTCACCTGGTAGGTGGGGTTCACCGGGGTTACTTTAATCAAAAACTTATCCGGCGTAAAATAGCGGAGGAGGACATCGGCATCTATGGGCATCCCTTCAGCCAGGGCGAAGTTCAGCGTTATCTTTCTTTCACCTTCTCGATAAAAAGTATTACCATAGTCAGCTATCCTGGCAAAATTCCACTTCTTTGCCGGGATGAGCCAGTCCCTTTTTTCAATATCAGTAGTATGAATGGAGAACTGGAGCTGAAATCGTTCCCGGTACAATTCATTCTTTATCTCTAAAAGTCTGGCAAAAAAGGCATCAGCCCCTTTGGGGGCGATGGTTGAGATGGAGGGAATAAGGCCCGGTGCATTATAGAGCGCCGGAAGCTCTTCCAGGACATCGAGCACATTCGGATTAAAAGACGGCTCCCCCACCCGGGCAAATTGAACCTTGAATTTCTCCGCTGGCACATTTCCATCAGGAAATCGGCTCGCTATCAGATAGTCTATCTGGGCAATTATATCGTCCTTAGCCAGCTTTCCCTGATAGAAGCTCCCCGCATCGCAGAAACGACAGCCCACCGGACACCCATAGAGCGTGGATAAAGTCAAAACCCATTTTTTCTCTCGAGGAATGGGAGGTTCCACCGATTCGGCAAATTCAATGAGTTTGCCCTTCTCTGTTTCCGCAATATAAACAGTCGCAATATCTTCATTTCCTGCTTTGGCTTTGATTCTCATGTCTGTTATCGCCTCCTGTTTCTATATATTTCCATGGCAGCTCTGATTCCATTGCCAACAGCAATTGCCGTCTGCCGATAAAGCCCATTCTTGACATCACCGACCATATAGAGCTTATTCATTTTTGTCAAAGTTTCAAGGTTTTTTTTAAAAGTATCAGTCAAAAAATCAAGCCCGGGCTCTCGACCTATAGCTGCAATTACATAATCGACGCTCATCTCTTTTTTCTCTTGGCTCTCATTATCAAAGCAGGTTAATAATGCTTTTGACCCTTTCTTCTTTATTGCTTCAAGGCTCATATCATGTAAATATGAAATACTGTCCGATTTCAAACTTCTCTCCCAGAGAAGAGGAAGGCACTTAATCTGGCTGCTTCGATTCAAAATGACAACTTCATTATTTCGTGCCAGGTTCAAGGCATAATCAAAGGCCGCATCACCTGCTCCTATGACGGCTATATTTTTCTTCTTAATATCAAGAATTGAGTAAATATGGTAAAATATTCTGCTTTGAATATCATCAGCAATTTTAACATTTGTAAGCTTGCGGGGTTTCGTGCCAGTAGCAATTACCACGGTAATGGCTTCAATTTCTCGGGTATTAGTCTTAATAAAAAAAGCTCCATCACTATAATCCAATTCCAGAACCGTTTCAAAACTGACCTCCACTTCAGCATTCTTTAACTGCTTCTTAAAAAGCTCTACCAGAGCTATGCCGCTGATACCTTCTGGAAAACCAGGGTAATTCTCGACTAAATGTGCATTTCGTAAAAGCCCGCCAATCTCATTCTGTTCCAGTATAAGGGGTTCAATGTTATAGCGTTTCAATTGAATTGCTGTAGCTATGCCTGCTGGTCCTGCACCGATTATCATTACCTTATGTCCGTCCACTGCTGTATTCCTCTAAAGACGTTTGCAGTTCTTTCATAAGAACCGGAAGGGCAAAACCGTGGGACAGGTTGAGAAGCGTTCCCCAGTGGTGATTCTCGTCGTTGGCTGCGGTACCATCAATGGGAAAAAAGACCTTGAAGCCTCTGACAAAAGCAGAGCGCGCTGAGGTCTCACAGCAGAGGTGCGTCATTACTCCGGTTATCACAAGCTGACTCACTCCTTTCTCTCTTAATACTTTTTCCAGCGACGTCTGGTAAAAGGCATCGTACTGCGTCTTTCTAATTATGATGGCGTTTGGTAGATTCAATTCCGGAGCTATTTCGCTCAGCTCACTTTCTTCGGTAATCACATCCGCCCACCACTGCGCCAGCATCTTAGCATCCTGCTGAGTGTTGAGATGGCGGGTGAGGATTATTGGTAACTGAGCTTGCTGGAAAGCTTCAGCCAGTTTTCTAATTCTCGGTATAATAGGTAATACGCTGGGCAAGCCGGCATGAGACTGCTCTTCGATAAAATATCTTTGCATATCAATAATGAGAAGAGCTGCTTCTGCAGGATTAAACCGTATCTTACGCATCACCCGGAAAAACTGCAGCCGCTCAAACATCTCCTGCGCTTTGGCATCAATGGTTTCGCTGGTAAAATATGCACTGCTCATTTAACGTTCCTTCATTGATAGATTTAATCTGTTGTTATCCTACTTTTCTACAGAATTGTATTCAATTCAGCATTATTACGCAACTGATTTAGCAATTTTTTATGATGTATTATTCGATTTTTATCAGTGGAGACTTTGATGGCTGAACATATCTCTTTGCCTGCATGGTGAACATCCTGGCGTATTTTCCTTTGAGCTGCATCAAGTCTTCATGGGTTCCTTCCTCTATGATTCTGCCCCCTTCAAGCACATAGATTCTGTCAGCCATCCTCACGGTGGAGAAGCGATGGGAGATTAAGATGGAGATTTTGTCTCTCGTGAGCTCTTTGAATTGCTGGAAAATCTCATACTCGGTCTTTGCATCCAGGGAGGCAGTGGGCTCATCCAGGATCAATATCTTGCTATCTCGCATAAAGGCCCGGGCAATAGCTACCTTCTGCCACTCGCCGATGGAGAGCTGATTCCCCTCGTCAAAATATCTGCCCAGCAGCGATTCATACCCCTGAGGCAGCTTTTCTATTATCTGATCAGCCCCGCTCTTTGCTGCCGCATTTTTTACCTTATCCAGATTCTTAATATCATCAATACTGCCAACCGCTATATTCTCCCGAGCTGTGAGATAAAACTGGGCAAAGTCCTGGAAGATGATGCCGATGAGCTGCTGGTATTCTCCGGGGTCATAGCTTTTGATGTTAATCCCATCCAGCAGTACTTCCCCTTGCAGCGGATCGTACAAGCGACTCAGCAGCTTGACAATGGTGGTCTTCCCCGCACCATTCTCACCCACGATGGCAACGCTTTCGTTGGGATGAATTGTCAGGCTTACGTCTTTCAATACCAGCTTCTCTATACCCGGATAGCTGAAGGATACGTTTCTGAATTCAATACCCTTTCTAATCTGCGGGTTGATCTTTACCGCAGAAGCAGGCGCTGTAATCTTAGGTTCCAGGCTGAGGAAGGTGAAGAGGTTGTTGATGAAGAGGTTGTTCTCATAAAGTGAGGCCAGGTTGGATATGATAGCTCGGAACTGGCCCTGGCTCTGAGCAAAGGCGCCGGCATAGAGGGTGAGGTCACCCAGGGTAATCTGTCGGTTTATGGTCATATAGATGATGTAGGCATAGACGCCCAGATAGGTGGCAATGGAAATCAGGGAGACAAAAAAGGCGCTGATGTTCTTTTTCAGCACCAACTGCCTGTTTTCATCATAGATTTTCTGGAATACCTTCTTATAACGATCAAGCAGATAGCTGCCCAGGTTGAAGAGCTTTATCTCCTTGAAATGGGTGATGGAGGTGAGGATGTAGGAGAGGTAATGCATCTTCCGGGAATCCTGGGTCTGGCTGTAGAGCAGGGAGTAGCCTTTGCGGGCGTATTTGGCCTGAGTCAATAAATGAGGGATGGCAGCCACAATCAACAGCAGCACTGCCAGCCAGTGAAGCCGCAGCAGCACCACGATCATGGAGGAGATGGTGATGCCGTTCTGCATGAGCTGAAAGACCTGGGAGATGATGGTCAGCGGCCGGTACGATGCTTCCCGCTGCGCCCGGGAGAGCTTGTCGTAAAACTGTGGGTTCTCGTAGTAGAAGAGGTCGAGGGAGGTGGACTTCTCTATTACCCGCACGTTGATCTTATGGGCTATAACGTCTCCCAGCAAGGTCTGGATGATGCTGCTGCCGTAGGAGATGACATTGGAAGTAAGGTTTATGCCCAGCAGGAGCAGCAGGTAGTACAGGGTCTGGATAAAAGCCTCTCGTCCGCCGCCGATCCCCTGCACCACGCTGTCTATTATCAGCTTACCAATCCAGAGGTTGATGGCGGGGATAAAACCCTGGATGACGGTCAGGAAACAAAGGATGGTGGAATGAATAGGCTTAATCCGCCAGACAAAACGTATAATCCGGGAAAGCGAAAAGACAATCCTTGGATCAATTTTGTTTAGTTTCATCTACCTCATTAAAAAATAATTCTGATAGCCCTTGTGGCTGTCCGAAGGAGTCTAAGACTCTTTGTTGTATTTCATTCGAATATCACAATAATTATATTTTATTAACCATGCAATTTCATCGCATGCGGACAGGCGGCACAGCCGCTTTGCAATTATACAGCTCCAATAAGTAATGTATTGTTTAATAACATATGATGTTGATAGTTAGATTACAAATAAACCAAACATCAAGACTCAAGCCCTGTCCCTACAATAAATATAAAAAAATAATGCTTTTCTTTTACAATTTAATGTTCATTTTAAAGATAAATCTATGCTTTTAATATTATTTGATGTTGCTTTTTACCCACTTACCATTTTTATATTCCTGCAGCTCAATAGCATAGCGCTTCACAAAAGGAAACTCATTCTCATAGGCAACCGCATAAGCTTTGCCATTTTTAAAGAAAAGATTGTTTGTCGGAACAGTTGTCTTAAATTGTGCGATGTATCTCCCTTCCTTATTAAATAAGTCGATCAATGCATATTCATTTTCTAAAGAATCCACAACTACAAACAACCATCCATTTTCCATTACAGTTATTTTTTGATAAGCAGGTTTATATTTGGGATATTTTATAAGGCTAAAGATTTTTTTTCTCATATGTTCAGGAAATCTTTGAAGGATATTAGATCTTTCTTGCTCATTTTTCTCATAAATAACCTTATCCTTTTTAGTTACAGGTATTGGATCAAAATCTCTTCTAATTTTTTTAATAAGCTTCCCCTTTGCTGAAAAAATATTTATCACGTATTTATCAGGGAATCCAAAATATATTAAATCTTTATCTAAAGCGAATGTTTGTTGTGGCTTAAATGCTCTCTGGCTGAAAATATCAGCCCACATTTTTGCCATAGAGGATTCATCACTATATGATGGAAAGGATACTTTACTTTCATAAGTTTGAAAAGTTACTACAATATTAAAATTCTCATCGAACAAGCCAAATTTCATAACATAATTTATAATTCCACCTTCTTCATGTTTATCAATTTGTTGTCCTACAATTAAACCTTTTGAATTCTTATATAAATATTCAAATCCATTAGGAGTCGCAATTTGCCTTAAATATGGGCCGTTCTTATCAAAAAAAGAAACTCTTCTGCTAATTCTATCTAACACGTAAAGATTATCTTCTCTATCAAATTGCACATGAGATAAAGATTCAAATTCCCCTGGTCCTTGTCCTACTCTCCCTATTGTTAAAAGATATTTTCCTTTTGGATCGTACTTTTGAATTCTTTTGTTATCAAAATCACTCACATAAAAATTACCCTCATCATCGGCATTAAATAGAATAATTGCACCAAACATATAATTCTCATCACCTTCAATCTCTCCAATAGAGAGCTCCTCGTTTAATATAATCCGCTTCTTTAATCCATTCTTAGGAATAGGTTTCTTGGGATTCGAGACCACTGTTATTCCATTAATCGTTTCAATGCTAAAGTGTTTTTGGGCATTTGTTTCCTGTGGAATAATAAAAAAGAAAAGCATAAAAAAGATGATAATCTCCTTATTTCTAATCATACTTCTTCTCCACTTAATATTATAGTGTTGGTTTAATTAACTATTAGAGTAAGTAAATAGTTAAATCAGCGTGGTATAATGAAAGGAGCGAAACTTTCTACTACTTTCCCTGCCAAAATATCAATGAATGTTATTTTAAGCTGATATTGTCCCGAAAGTTGTTCATCTATTTTAAATTGAAACAACAGCTTTAGCAGCTTATCCTCCCAATTAGAGCATCTACTCAACAAAGATATTTCTTTAATCTGATAGCTATTACCTGCAGTGTCGATAATCTCTAATTTCATATTGGTCTTGGGTTCCTTGGTCTCCGGATGGATGGTGAGATTGTAAATTTCCAAACATAATTGCACTGATTGCCCCGCCTTAAACTCAGGAACCACGGATGGCACATATTCTCTTTTGCCAAAGGTAAAGGGATAACTCACTGGAAGTCCCTTCTTTTTACCTTCGGGATTCTTTGGATCGTAGCCTCTGCTGAAAAGCCATTTTAAATCCCTCTCAACGAACAATGGTGGGCTTATGGTAAGCTCTTTGCTTTCATAATTTGGTACTGTAATATGGTATATTTTTGAGCCTAATTCACCAGTATCGCTATCCTGTACAATGAGTTTTACCTTATGCTTACCAGGGTTGGCTAAGAGCATATCATAATACCGTAATCCACGGCTCTCCAGTGTCTTCTTTTGTTTCTTGATATCTAAGAGAACCTCAATTGAGAAGAAGTCTTTAAAAGTTCCCTTGTCATCCATAAGATAGCCATGTATTTCGAGATTGGTTTGTTTTTTTTCTTTTTTAAGTAGAAACTGTTTTCCAGGAAACTGAAGGAGTACTGGCACCTTAACAATATTTTTTTCGCCCGGAAATACGGATACTAAAGCATCGAACTGGATATCATGACGGATAACATCGTTGATGATAACTTCAGATAACCTTATCTTTTTTTTCAGGTCCGAATATTCTTTATATGGCTTATCCTCAAAATATCCCTTCCTTGTTACAACCTTCAGGTCAGGTTGGTTTACCTTAACTTTAATATTTCGATATTTTCCTTGATTGCCGATTTCTTTAGCATAATAACCGATTACATAATAGTGGCTGGTAGAGTGGAGGATGTCTTCCATGGGTTTAGTAAGATTAGCCCTGGCATTGTAAAATTTACCGCCTGTATTTTTTGCCATTAAGAAAAGGGGATCTTCTCCCCATTTTTTTTCCTCTCTCCAGCCGCCGGCATCAATGGACTGAATAGCACAATCAGCTCCCACAAATTGCTGCAGCATTTCATCGATTTGAAGCTTCAATGCAGGACTGCCTACAGATAGCATATTTGGATTCATCTCGAGGCCAAGGATTCGGCTGTCAAAACCCTGGGAAAAATAGATGACGTTTTTCTTCCCTTTTATGGTATTTAAGGCTTTTCCCAGCATCTGTAAATGCTCAATGAAATTTCGCACATACAATTCGTAATTTTTCGGAGCATTTTTCTTTAATATTATCGATTCTATTTGATTGATTGCTAAATCTGCTCCATCAGCACCATCCATATCGATTCCAATAATTTTACCTTCTTTAACTTCATCCATTTGCATAACCTTAGCCATAATTGCCTCTAATCCTTGTGCCTCTTGAAGGCCAAAGCTGTAATACAAATTGTCATAAACAAGATGTGAAGCTTTAATAATCCCCAAAGTACAAATTGCTTGCTTTAGCTGACTTTTATCATTAGTGAAGTTCGTAACCAGTTTCAATCCCTGCTTATACGACCAGGTCGCTACTGCTACATGATCGGTGGGAAGTATCATATCAATAAAAGTAAGCCCTGCCTTTCGGCTTTTTAATAATGCTTTTTGGCTGGAGAAGCCTAAATCAAAAAGAAGCAAAAAGTTTCTCTTTAAACCAGGATTGCCCTGTGATATTAAATCAACATTCTGCTTATTATGAACCACATAATCAAAATGACTGATCTGTTGCTGCTTTCCTTCATCAAAGATAATAAAATTCTCAGGCTTTAGCCCTTCCACAAACTTCCCATCTTTATCAAATACCGCCACCTGCAGCTCCATCAGAAAGACCTTTCTCTTATACTCATAAACCTGCTCCCTTTGAGCAAATGCAAACGAAGAAAAACAAATTATCGATAAAGAGATACAAGATACAAATAGCAAAAAATAAACAATTCGCATATGCATTAATCGAATCTTCTTAGATAATAAGGATTTGAAAAAACTTTTCATTAATTATTATATATCAAATATTTAAATTCTAAATAATCTAATTAGTTTTATTATATTGTTTTATTCTTAAAAAATCAATTCAATAATTTAATATCATAAAGAATAAGTAATATTTAAATATTTCTCTCTATTATATATTTTGTATAATTTTTATCTGTAAACAAAAAATAGGAGTAAAGGGCTTTTAAAATTACCTATTACTCCCTTATTAAAAATATTTTCGATATTAATTACCTAATAAAAAAATTTTAGCATGAACCAACTGCTCTATTAGTAGCCTGAATATTACTTTTAACACTAGCATCAGATGTGCACTTACTCTCAAAGTAAAAATCCGCATATAGACCTCGATACAAACCCATGTCTCCACCACAGGCATTATTACAAGCAGGATAACCACCACATACACAAGTGCAGCTACAATAAGATTGCTGCTTATCTATAGGTTTCATTGTTTAAACCTCCTTTTATAAATTTATATTAATTTTATACTACATAAAACACAAAAAAGCCTATTAAGCTTATTGAGAAATGCTAATATCTTTCATAAAATTGAAAGCATTATGATTCTTTTCAATTATTGATGAATATAATATTAGATCATTAATTATTCCAGCTCGAAAATTCTCGCAAATTTCTTTCCTTCCAGTATCATACCACTTATTATTTTTCATAAAATATTTATAACATCCGGGACACATTCTAAGAAGCCAACAATATTTACACTCTTTTATACTGTTTTTAGTATATTCTTCCACAAATTTCACTATTAAATCATAATCAATTCCATTGCTGTTTGCATTTCCCAAGGGATTATAGAGAGGTACTCTTTCACAGGTGTGAATGTTTCCATCAACATCAACATACATCTTTTTAAGTAGAGGAATACAGCAACCATTAGGATATATTCGATATGAAAGATTATACGTATAACGATTTAAGATACTTAACATATTTCTTTCTCTAATTTTTCTTATAAATAATTTATTCTCTAATGAATTATTGATAGCTGCTTCATAATATATTTTATTAAGCCAATTATTTTGTTCTTTTGAATAGTAACCATATTTATCAAAAAAAGATGTTTGAAAAGAATCAATATTCGCAATAGCAATATTATATTTTTTTTCAAATAATTTATTGTTAGAGAAGAATGATACAACATCGGAGAAGTTTGTATTTGGAATTAAAATGCAATTAAAATTAATATATTTATCATAATATTGCTTGTCTTTCTTAATTATTTTCTGCAAGCTGTTCATTATTTTTTCAAAAGTTCCATTCCCATTAATATCTACTCTATATTTGTCATGAATATGCTTTGGTCCATCCAAGCTCAACAAGATGTGAAACTTGTAATTTATAAAAAATTCGATATTTTCATTGTTAAAAAACGAGCCATTTGTTGTTAAGTTATAATAAATATCCTCATTTGGGTATTTTTTATTAACATAATTGATTACTTTTTTAATAAGATTAAAATTTAATAGAGGTTCTCCACCATAAAAGCTTATATTTTTATGATCCGCTTTAGAATTATGCTGCATAAATATCTCAATTGCATTAATGGCAGTTTTCCAATTCATATTCTGATCATTATGAGTTCTTAAAATATGATAATTTCCGCTATATACACAATATTTGCAGCGAAAATTACAATTTTGAGTTACTTCTAATGTTAATTGGGGAATTTTATGCTTGATATCTTCGATCATTTGTTCGTTGGTGTCGTAGAACTGCATTTTTTTGATGTTGCAGGGGTGGAGGTAGTCGTTGTTTCTGCCTTCTTCGATGTCCTTGATGGCTTCGATTATTTCTTCTCTGGTATAATTGTTCTTCTTTATATGTTTATCGAATATTTCCGTTTTATTCTGTGGGTCTTGCAGGTAATCATCTATGATATCCCAGGTGACCTTGGCCACCTGCAGAATCTCATTGCTGTAGGTATCATAAATATAATGATTATCCTTAGTTTGGAATTTAGCGTAGAGGATATTTTTTGAGTTGGTAGTCATTTGTTATTAATCCCTCCCACGATATATATGATAGTGAAATCATGAACTTATTAAGCGTTAATTTACAATAGCTAAGTATATATAAATGCTTATTTACTTTTGATAATATTATAGGGAAATTTATTTATCGGCGTCTATCAGCATATTGCTTTTCTTTTCTGGTATATTGCTATTTTCTTATGCTATCTTGCTGTCCCAGATATTTTTTCCTATAAATGGAGGGAGGAATTCCAACCACTCTTTTGAATATAGTATTGAAGTGAGATATAGTATTAAAACCCACCTGCAAAGAAATCTCAGTAACACTCAAAACTGATTCTTCTAAAAATTCTTTTGCCTTTTTTATCCTTATACTATTTATATAGTCAATAACAGTATGCCCTGTTAAGGTTTTAAAAGTTCTACAAAAATGATACTTGCTCATACCAGCATGTTGTGATATTTCATGGAGTGTTAAACTTTTATGGTAATTAACATCTATATAATCAATAGCGCTTATGAACCAGGAAGGCCAATTTTTTTGATCAATATCTATTATTTTTCTATATACATTCATTGGTGTATTAGATAATATATAAATCCCATGAAGCAATTCTCTTTTTTGCTCTTCTATTAATTAATAAACGACAAATATTGTAAAAAATTACAAAAAGTTGAATTTTTTTGTTTAAATATTAATAATTAAGTAATGTTTATTATTTATTAATTATTGGTAAGGATAATGGAAGGAATTTATCACAGAGATTACCATGTAAACAGTATGCGATCCATGATGACAGTTGCAAGATTTGTAGGACAAAGGACTTCTTCAAAGGATTGATGGACAGACACAAGGCCTGTCCCTACACGGTTCTGCTTCGAAGATAAGAAAAAAGCTTGCGCTTTTTCGGACAACCAGATAGGTTGTCCCTACACTGCTTTCCTTTGGGGGAAATGAAGATAAAAGCTTCACTTTTCGGACAGGGGCAAGCACTGTCCCTACATTTCTTCGAAGAATATCAATACAGAGAATTCCTATTGGCTGGAGGCAATGCTTCTCTGCTATTGTGATGGCAAAAGTTACGCTTGGGGTATGGATTTGTTTTATTCAAACAATCAATTAACAAAGCAACATTGTTGCCGAAGCGGCAATGCCGCCGGACAGGAAGCAGGGCTTCTTTTTATATTATTATATCTAAACACATACAAGTTTATGTGGTGATTGCATTTTTTATATTGAAATGCACATAATAACCAAGCGGCTGGGCCGCCTGTCCCTACGGTTTAATAATTAAAAAAGTAACGATTATATAATAATATGCCAAGATTCAGATGTCTGTAATTGCAGATCGGCTGGGCCGCCTATCCCTACGAGTTTCAATTAAAAAAGTAGAGAAAAAGGGAAGCTATCAATCCCTATTCGTAATAGAATAAAGGAAGAAGCTTCCCGTCTATTAATCAGAACAGTTTAACTCTTTAATTTTTATCTAATTACAAACGCTTACTAAACTTAACCGAATTCACAATAATACCATTATGGTTATTCGGTTTTTATGGCGATCATGGAGATCTCCACTTTGGCGTCGCGCACCAGTTTGGCTATCTGGACACAGGCGCGGGCGGGTGGGTCTTTCTTGAAGTAGCTGCCGTAGACTTTGTTCATGGCTGCGTAGTCATTGATGTCAGCAAGAAAGACTGTTCCTCTCACCACATCGGAGAAATCCATCCCCGCTTGCTCCAGCACTATTTCCAACCTTTCCATACAGGCCTTGGTCTGCTCACCCACATCATCGGATACCAGTTCTCCGGTTTTTGGGTCAGAGCCAATAACACCCGACAGGAATAGCATATTACCCACTTTAATGCCAGGGCTGTAGGGCAGGTCAGATGGTGGTGCTCCGGGTAATGTGATAACTTCTTTCTTTAAAACCTTTTGCTCCCCATTGCTGCTACCGAACAAAAATAAGGAAGCAACCAGAACCACTAAAATTAGTGCTGATATTTTTGCATTACGCATGGTATCGACCCTCCTTTTTTAGTTATTGGAACATTATAGTTTTGTGTTATGAAGAAAAAAGAATAAATGAATGTAACTATTACCATATTCATTGCCCCTCATTATAACGCATAGGGTCATGACAACACCAGATTTTTTCACTAATTTTAAGCATTATTTCATTTTTTATAATTAATACTTAATGAATAGAGCTATAATCTAGAGTTGGAAATAAATTTGGGCAATAGTTCAGAGCATGGCAAAATGGTACTGTTTTAAGAAATGCAGCAGGTACAGAATTCAGGCCCATCCCGCTTAAAGGCGTCGAAAATTAAACCACGTTGTTAGAAATAGGCAGGATGGTTACGATGGCGAAGAAAGGAAACAATACTATATAGAATTTCTGAACATAGCATACCGCAATCAGGAAGCACCCGTGTAACTGGAGATATTCTCAACAAGTTCCTGGTTGAAAATAAAACAGCTCTGGCCTTGTTCATGAGCCTTTTTTGCCGCTTGATTATAGATTTTTAGAAATTGTCGATAATCTACCGCAACCTGTACGGCTTTATCGTGACCTAAATACTGGTCAATAATAGAAAGCATATCAGCACCCAGGACATAAGCAGCGCCTTTAGCTCCGGACATCCATATTTCCATTATCTCCTTCTGACCCAGCTTACCTTCAAGATTCAAGCGGATATGCTCTTCTGCTTCGCGGTATAAATTGTTAATGCGTGCCTTATGTCTTTCCCAATCGGAAGCTACTTCCTGGTAGATTGAATCTCCTTTAGCTTGGTACTCCTGCAGATGATTATACGGTTGATCTAAGAAATAAGTTGGCATACCTTCTGCAGCTAAAATACCTATGAGAAGCAGATTATCCTGGTTTTTAACAGTGGCCAGATTTTTCCTTGTCCAATAATCAAATCCAGTATGGTGCATTTCATGGGCAAAAATTCTAATCACTTCATCCACATGGATATTGCCTTCTTCATTTTTCGGCAATTGCAGCAGGTCGAAACCATTCTCTTTTCCCACAGAAAAGGCACTTGAGTGACCGAATAAGACTATATAAAAATCATTCTTTAATATAGTTTCTTCTGGCAAATGTTCTTTGGCTAATGTAAGGGCATTATCCTTTAAGCTTATTTCTTTCAGCATCTCAAGATCATCCCTAAGCTGTTCCGGGTCATATAATGCGTTTTTCCATAGCAATCGTCTTCTACCGAACATGGTCAGAGAACCATCTTTATAATGTATTTCCTCCTCATGTGGCATTTTATCCAAGGCAGTCATTATGAATTTGTAAAACTCATCTTCATCCCATTTTTTAAAGCGCTCCCAGTGGTGAATGATGCTCTGGCATCCTTTTGTAGGTGCAACATTTTTCATGAAATATTCTCTGACTGCCATATTGTTTGCGCCAGTATTAATAAATTCGAGCCACTCCAGACAGCGCTCGGCCATGGTAAAATCCATAGTAACAATATCATTATCCTCTTGTATTACAGCACCAAAGGAAAAAACCGACGTTAAAATTAATATAGAGATACAAATCCATATATTCTTCATGTGCTGACCTCCCAATTAGTATAAACGGAAGTATAAAAGAAAAGTTCTCGTGTATTTAAAGCAAAGAAAATAGGTGGGCAAAATTTTCCGCAAGAATATCGAATTATTAAAAATATTCTTAAACCGCTTAAAAATGATAAATAAGGTCAAATTAAAAGCTTGATTTTCTACTTAATAATCTGAGCTTTATCGCTTCCATAATATGCAAGTAGTATAGGTCGTCTTTTTTCGAAACTCCAGTGGGAATCTCTAATAAGCTCTCTGAGCCCGTCTTTATCTCTTTTCTTGCAAAACTCCACCATTTTTTCATGATATTCCATGGTCTGGGCATCCCATTGGGGAATTTCCTTTTGCAGTATTTCTTTCTTCTTCAATATGTGTGGAAAGCTGTATATGCGTTTTTTATGAAGATGAACGATTCTTCTGAGAATATTGTTACCATTAATCTTCAAGAAAAAATCGTGAATTTCCCAATTGTAATGACCATACGTTTCGAAATCACCTTCCTCTAATGCTCTTCTCATTTTCTTTGTCATATCCTCAATCTTTTTCACATCTTCATCCGTCATTTTTTCAACAGCCCCAGCGACTGCGGCTCCTTCTAAAGCCCCTAATAATTGATAAATATCCTGTATATCCTGTAATTTCAACTCATTGACGAACATACGCCTTCGAGGAAGTATGGTAACAAATCCTTCTGCTTGTAAAAGGATCAATGCTTCTCTAACTGGAGTACGGCTTATTTTCAGTTTGTTGCTAAGGCTTTTTTCATCGATGAGGTCTCCAGGTTTGAGTATGCCATCTTCCATATTTTTTCTTAGATAATCATAGACCAAATCTTTTAAGCTTTTATAATCAAGAATATTTTCATCATCCATTTTTATTTCTGCCGATAAAAGAGTTTACTGGTTAAATAGCCTGCAGCTCTTCAATATATCATATATTAAGCACACCTTAGAGAAACTTTATCTTTAAAACGTGGCCACAGTAATTTTATCAACCATATTATATTTGTCAATAAAAATTTAATTTTTTCTCTCGCGCTTAGCTAAAAAAAACTTTGCATATCGAATATGTTCTATACTATTTATTACAATTGTTCTTTACTTTTTTGGTAAAAATCAAAAGGTAGGCTCTGAAATATATAGTTCTAATATACCATAATTTCTGTCAATTTTTACATATTCACGTGTTAGTTTTTGTGGTTAAACTAATCTATTAAAGATAAAAGAATTAATCATCCAGAATTACTTTATAATAGGAAATCATACTGCTGGGGTAAAAAACTATTTTCTTTACCCTCTGGTGATGAATAATAAGTATTTTCGTATGAACAAGTGGTATCCAGGGTGCTTCATCCTGAAAAATTTTTTCAGCTTCATCATATAATTTAATTCTTCCTTTTATATTATTGTGAGAAAGCTCTCGAGCCTGCTGCAGCTTTCTATCAAAGAGTTCGTTGCTCCAATGGGATTCATTATATATAGACCCTTTACCACTAAGAAGACTGGCGAGAGTATAATCAGGATCACCAGTCACATCTATCCAGCCAGCTAAGGTTAGATCATAATCTCCCTCTTTAGCTATTAAATCATACTCCGGATAAGTAGCGGGCATATTTATAGAAACATTCACTCCTATTGTAGTCAACTGGCTTTTAATTTCTTCTGCAACTCCTCTGGGGTCAGGTAAATAGGGGCGAGCTCTTGGAATACAGAGTAACTCGAGGGAAAGGTTGTTCTCATAACCAGCTTCAGCCAAAATTTCTTTTGCTTTTGTGACTTGATAGATTCCAGGATTGGATAAAATATTGTATCTCCAAAAAGCAGGTGATAAAACTCTATTAGTTAGCACTCCATAACTACCGAAGTAAAACTTTCTTACCAAACGTCCTTTGTCTATAGCCATATTAAGAGCATGTCGGATCCTAATATTATCCAAAGGTTTGCGAGTAGTATTGATAGCAATGAAACAAACATTCATGCCAAAAAGGCTTTCTACTTTTAAATCTGGATTTTTCATTACTCGTGGCAAATCAGCAGGATATATCACATCCATTATATCTATCTCACCTTTCTCTAAGGCTAAAAGGCGAGATTTGTTATCCGGGATTATTCTGTAAACCAGCTTGAAAATTTTAGGAGCTCCCTGCCAATAATCTGAAAATGATTCAAAGACAATTTCTTTTCCCTTCTCATACTGAGAGAATTTAAAGGGGCCAGTTCCTATCGGTATAAATTCCTCCAATCTACCAACTTTCCGTAAGCTTTTATACTCATCAATATTACGTGCAGACGCTATACCGCACATGATATCAACCAGCCTATTAAGGAAACCACTATGGGGCTCTGGCAAAATGAATCTAACAGTAAGGGGATCAATCTTTTCCGCTTTTGCATTTAATTCGCTAAAAAGGTTTGCAGACGCTACTACATCATCAGCAGTTAAGCTGCTTCCATCATGAAATTTTACTCCCTCCCGTAGTTTGAAAGTCCAGATGCGATTTTTATCGTTTACTTCCCAGGAGATTGCCAAGTTTGGTTTAATTTTATTACTTTCCTCTTCAAAGGTCACTAATGTTTCAAATACATTCCAAAATATCTTCGATGTCACTGCAAATCCAGACTCCCAGGGACTAAGTATATCGATATCACTCTCAACTCCAACCTTAAGCACTTTATTATTTTGGCTCGATTGAGCATATAGAAAATAAGCAAATAAACAAAAGCATATAGCTAAAGTAAACTTTTTTTTCATTTTTCCCTCGACGATAAGACCATTAATTGATTAAAAAAAATTAATGAGATGAGCAAATATCCAATCATTTAATTATTCTAAAAAAAATATTATTTTTTAGCAATCCTTTTTTTGCAAAATGGCTATAGATAAGTTGGACATGTAATTCTAAATACTATGATACATATCTACTTTTAAAATCCTTCCAATTAATATTATGTGATTTATATTATAATAAAAAAAGTGTACAAAATTAGTAGAGCTTCATTTTCCCTGACCCATTGCTGAGCTACGATAAATTTCTCTTTTCCATTTTTATAAACAACATTAGCTACTTAAAATTACTAAATTCCCCATAAATTATTTATAGATTTTGTCAAGCTAATCTCTGAAGTAATATTATCTTAACCATAATTGGCGGTCGAGGGTGCGATATTGGATGGCTTCAGAAATGTGATTGGTTTTTATCCCCTCAGAGCCCTCAATGTCAGCAATGGTACGAGAGACCTTCAATATCCGGGTATAGGCACGGGCGCTTAAACCTAAACGTTCCATACCATTTTTAAGCAGTCGTTTAGATTCCTCATCCATACGACAGAATTTTTTAGTCATTCTATCATTCATCTGGGCATTACAATAGATACTGGTACCCCGGAATCGCGCTACTTGAGCCTGCCTGGCTCTCCCCACCCGAGACCTTATGGATGATGAGTGCTCAGCAGCTCTATCCGAGGAGATATCTTTATATTCTACTGCCGGAACGTCTACGTGGATATCTATACGGTCTAATAATGGCCCGGAGATTTTGGATAAATATCTCTTTATCTGCATCGGCGTGCAGTGACACTCTCTCGAAGGATGATTAAAATATCCGCAAGGACACGGATTCATTGAACCCACCAGCATAAATTGCGCCGGATATGATACGGAGTGGGCAGCACGTGAGATAGTAACTACTCCGTCTTCCATGGGCTGGCGTAGCACCTCCAGCACATTACGCTGAAATTCCGGCAGCTCATCGAGAAAAAGAACGCCATTATGAGCTAAGCTCACTTCGCCGGGCATTGGAAAAGTACCACCGCCAACTAAACCGGCATTGGAGATCGTGTGGTGCGGAGAGCGGTACGGTCTTATAGCTGTAAGACCTTGCTGAGGTTTTAGCAATCCAGCGATTGAATGGATTTTTGTTGTCTCGATGGCTTCCTCAAGGGAAAGAGAAGGAAGGATGTTGGGTATGCGTTTGGCAAGCATTGTTTTACCGGCACCGGGAGGTCCTATCATTATAATATTATGTCCCCCTGCAGCTGCCACTTCTAAAGCTCGCTTGGCATATTCCTGACCTTTGACCTCTTGAAAATCTTCTTTATAAGTACTCCTATCTTGAAAAAGCTCATGCAATTCAACTTTAAGAGCGGATATATCAATAGCAGAATTAAGAAAACCAACTGCTTCGGGGAGGCTTTTGACCGGATATACCTCTATTCCATCTACTACTGCCGCTTCCGGTGCATTATCTTCAGGCAGCATAAATGCTTTAATACCAGCCTTTTTAGCTGCCACCGCTATGCAAAGAGCACCTCGAATAGGACGAAGGCTGCCATCCAGGCTCAGCTCTCCAAGTATTACATAGTCATCTATATTTTTTGTTTTAATAATACCTGTAGTAGCTAAAATACCCAAGGCCATGGGTAAATCAAAACAAGAGCCTTCTTTTCTGATATCTGCGGGAGCTAAATTGATGGTTATCTGCTTTACCGGAAAACGGTATCCACAATTTTTTATGGCTGCCCTGATCCGATCGCGGCTCTCTTTTACTGCAGTATCAGGTAAACCCACAGTTAGAAAAGCCGGCATGCCGGGTGAGACATCCACCTCAACTTCCACCATGTAAGCATCAATACCATAAACTGCTGCACTAATTACTTTAGCAAGCATCTTTTAACAACTCAGATATTTTCTATTTTAAATAACCTAAAGAGCCTAATTCTTTTTCCACTTTTCCATCAAATCTAATATCGTAGCTATTCTTTGATGAAGCATCAATCAATTGTCTCCTATAGTAAGAACTCAATGTTCGATAATAATGGAAGTAAATGGGCACATGCTGGGCTAAGTTTCGTTCTTCCATAGAATCAATCTTTATATTATAAAGCTTTTGCTCATTATCTGCATCAACAAATTCATATTTTGCACCGGTAAAAATCAATTTCCTGTCACACATAGTAAGGGAGCATTCTTTTATTTTTGATTTTACCCCGAGAACAAGAGGAAGCATGCTTTTTCCTTGCGTATATATTTTTTTATCATCTATATTCAATAATCCTAACAAAGTAGGCATTACGTCAATATTTTTTTAATGCAATTACGCCAGCGAAGAGCACCTTCTCTTCAAGAGAATCAGCGCTCTGAATTGTAATCTTTAACTTTCTGTCTATTTGTTCCTCAGCTTTTCCTTCTCCCTTTTTCATCCAAAATTCCTATTTGTTGTTATAGATAATTCATTATATTATGCAATTCCCTTCCTGGAAGCATAACTATATACCTGTATGATAATAGAGCTTTATTGAATAGATTGGCCAAGTAGAAGAATAATGTAACTATCACAAAGATTTAATGTAGTTATTAATATTAATGAATTCTTGTGCTGCTATAGGCTTACTACTATTATTGCTCACAGGGTAAAAACTACTTTTATTGCTTCTCCGAACTCAAATTTCTCAAATCCTTCTCTCCATTTTTCCAGAGGAAGGAGATGAGTTACCAGCGGTTTAACCTTAATCTTTCCTTGAGAAGCCAGAGCGATCGCTTTCTCCCAGGGAATAAATTTCTGACTGAAGGAACCGGTAGCTTTAACCTCTTTGTAAACCAGTTGATCAAGATCGAAAGTGATGGGAGAGCCAAAGATTCCAATCTGGGTATACTTTCCCTGCTTTCTCAGAAGAGCTATACCCTGTTGGGCTGCTTGCTCTGAACCTGAGCATTCCAGCACTACATCAACTCCCTGACCATTGGTAACATCGCTACAAAATTGTATGAGGTCCTCCTTATCAACATTAACGACATAATCAGCACCCAGCTCTTTTCCCAGCTCAAGTCGTTTCTTATCTTTGGACAAACCAGTAAGGATAACTATGCCACCATTAGCTTTTACATATTGTAAGGAAAATAAACCCATAGAACCTGGGCCTGTAATGAGAACATAATCCCCGGCCTCGATACCGGTCAACTCCTGCACTGCATGATAAGCGCAAGCTGATGGATCAGAAAGAGCCCCGGTGACGAAATCAACATTATCAGGAAGATGGTGAACTCTTTCAACAGGTACCATGCAGAGCGGAGCAAAAGCGCCATCAAAAGCATAGCCAGTAGCCAGGCGCTGCGGACATAAATTATAGCTGCCCGTCATACAATAGCGACAGATGCCGCAGACATATCGTGAATTCTCCGCAGTAACTCTATCACCTACCTCAGCAGAAGTAACTCCCACCCCTACCTCTTTTATCACTCCGGCAAACTCATGTCCCACGATAACCGGCGGATTCACCGGTATTTCCACATCTCCATGTAATATATGAAGATCCGTGCCACATATCCCGGCTGCTTTCACCTCTATTATTACATGGCCGGGTATTATTTTTGGCTCCTCCACTTCTCTGAGATCAATAAATCCATCCCCTTCTTTATATTTTACAATGGCTAACATTTTATTGTCCTTGAAAGTATGGTGACCTATCTCAATGCTTTCTCTAAGGCATATGCCAAATGAAGCAATTTTTCTTCGGCAAAGGGAGGAGAAAGAATCTGCATCCCAATGGGTAGATCATTAGAACTCAAACCTATGGGGATTGAAATACCTGCAATACCAGCGAGATTTGCTGTAACAGTGAAAATATCAGATAAATACATCTGCAGCGGATCGGCAGCTTTTTCACCAATTTTGAATGCTGGAGTAGGAGTGGTGGGGGTAATAATGAGATCAATCTTTTGGAAGGCTTTTTCAAAATCTTGCATTATAAGGGAGCGTACCTTTTGAGCTTTAAGATAGTACGCATCATAGTAGCCAGAACTGAGAACAAAAGTACCCAGCATGATGCGCCTCTTTACCTCCGGACCAAATCCCTGACTGCGGCTTTCTATATACATTTCGCTGAGGTTTTCATAATTGGCACTGCGAAATCCGTATCTCACTCCATCGTATCGTGCCAGATTGGAACTCGCTTCGGCCGGTGCTAAGACATAATACGTTGGTATTGCATATTCGGTATGAGCGAGAGAAATCTCCTCTATATCCACACCCATTTCCTTTAAAACCTCAATTGCTCCATTAATCTTTTCTTTTACCTCCCTATCCAGAGCTTCGGGAAAATATTCTTTTGGCACTCCTACCCGAAAGCCTTTAATAGTACCCTCTAAATTGTCGGAATATCGAGGAACGGGCATATCCACTGAGGTAGAATCTCGAGGGTCTTTACCCGAAATTATCTCCATTAACAAAGCAGCATCATAGACATTCTTTGTTATGGGACCAATTTGATCCAGTGACGAAGCAAAAGCAACTAATCCATATCGTGATACTCTTCCATAGGTAGGCTTCAGCCCCACAACGCCGCAAAGAGCTGCTGGCTGGCGAATAGAACCACCGGTGTCACTGCCTAAAGCACCAATAGCCTCATGAGCGGCAATGGCCGCAGCAGAACCACCGCTGGAGCCGCCTGGGACTCTCTCCTTATCCCATGGATTTCGGGTGATCTTAAAAGCTGAATTCTCCGTGGAAGAGCCCATGGCAAATTCGTCCATATTAGTTTTACCGATAACGATGGCACCCTCGGCCTCCAATCGCTCTACTACGGTAGCATTATAAGGAGGAATATAGTTCTGTAGAATTTTAGAGCCACATGTTGTTGGCATCCCTTTTGTGCACATTACATCCTTTATAGCAATAGGAATCCCTGCTAACCTCCCTGGATTCTCACCTTTAGAGAGTTGGTCGTCAATCATATTTGCTTTTGTTAAGGCTTCCTCTTCTGCCAGATAAAGATAAGCACCTATTTCATCATCATCCTCTTTTATGCGCTTAAAAACTTGCTGGCATAATTCTATAGCACTCATCTCCTTCTTATGAATAAGCTCTGCCGCTTCTTGTATAGTTAGCTTATGGAGTTCCACCTTTAGCCCCCTATAATTTTTGGCACTTTAAAAAATCTATCCTCCTCGTCTGGAGAACCACTGATTGAATCCTCCAATGAAAGGGACGGAGTAAGATTATCTGATCTGAATACATTCTTTACTGGAATTACATGGGATGCTGGCTCGATGGCTGAGGTATTCATCTCATTGAGCTTCTCAACATGGCTTAAAATATCGTTGAGCTGCTGCTCAATTACCTCTTTTTCTTTAGAAGAAAAGCGAAGGTTTGCCAGTTTGGCTACATGCTCAATATCAATTTTTTTATTACTCATTGATTAATCCTTCTTTATTATTGCGGGAACAAAACAGTTACCAGAAAGTTTAATATAACCCATAGAAGACAATAATTCAATATTATTCAGTATGTGTATTGAGTTTTTTTAGATATTAAAGGAGGAAATGCGGCATCAACTGAAAGTAACTAATAGCATAGACAATATTATACACTGATGCAAATCAATTTATATAATATTCGAGACCAAGATCAACAGTAAAAGATATAAGTTATACCAGCATCACTCCGAGAGAAAGGATCAGCTTCATGAGCACCAATGATAATATCATCAAACCCATCTCCATTAACATCAGCGCTGGAAACGGCTACCCCGAATTCATTCCAATCCTCATCGCTATTAATTGAAATATCGGGTGATACAATGCTGAGGTCTATTGTTGCAGGAGGTGTTGTACTGCCGAAAATAACAAAAGTTTGACCTGGCTTATGCCCTGCTGGACCAATATAAGGCACACCTATGATAATATCATCATAACCATCTCCGTTGACATCGCCGCTGGAAACGGAGCGGCCAGAATGATCCCATTCATCATCGCCGTAAATGGTTATATCGGCTGAAACGCTATTGAGGTCGACAGTAGCTGGCGGTGCAGCGCTGCCGAAGATGATATAGGTTTCTCCAGCATTTTCACGATCAATTGCTGGATCAGCCCCACTCGCACCGATAATGATATCATCATAACCATCGCCATTGATGTCTCCTTTAGCAACTGCAACACCAGACCAATCAGAAGCATCATCGCCCAGAATCCTGATGTTTTCTTCCCCTTTATCTAGATCTATAATTCGTGACTGAGCACTGGTAATCCCCGGTACCATCAGCAAACAAAGACAGAAAAATACTGTCAATTTAATAAAATGCTTAAACATGGTTGCTATCCCTCCTTTGAAATAAGAAAAAATATTCTTGTGGGGTTAATATATTTGAATTATTAAATATATTCTCATTATCAAAAAATAGGAGCTTTTAGGTCCTTTCATTAGAGCTGGATTAGCTCTGAGCAATATTTATGATGGATTAGAATGATAATAAGACTATCACTTTAATAGATTTTCAGGTCTTCAAAGATAAAAGCACCATCTCCTTGCATACCGAGCACCACATTACCCCAGGCTGGCTTTTCCATCGGCTTTAGGTCTATCATCAAAACATCATTAACCATTACCCTTATCTGGTCTTTTCTTACCTCTATATGCAGCAGATATTGTTGCCTTCGGCTAATTGTTTCCTTAACAACTACTTTTTCTACGAAAGCTCCATTCTTTTTATGACGTAATATCAGCTTCTCACTCCTTCTCACTCCAATGGGCATATATAGCATCTTGAACTCCCAGTAATTCTTCTTATCCTGATAGCTGAAGAGAATGGAACTGCTCACTGTAGTATTTCTTCCACCTCTGCGGATCATCTTCGTCTCGATGTCACATTTATCGCTGAGAGCTCCCTGGGGGAATACCTGGAAGAATCCAATCGGCTGGCGAAGAATAATCTTTCCATCTCTTTCAATGAGTACACCGCCCCCTATTTTTGGCCATTTTTTTATAAGTTTTATGTCATAAACCCTCAAGGAAATAGGAAGATCATTACTATAAATAACATAAGTCTCCCCTGCTTTACTACCACCTGCTGGATCAGCCCCTGGAGCGCCTATGATAATATCATCGTAACCGTCACCATTAATATCGCCACCTGCTACCGAATGACCACAGAAATCTAAAACATCGTCCCCTAGGATAGTAATATTTGCTGATTCGGACTGAAGGTCTTTCACTGCTGGGGGAGAGTCATCACCATAAATGACATAGCTCCTTCCTGGCCCAAAACCAGCCTGAGGAAGCCAATAGTTTGGAGCGCCTATAATTATATCATCGTAACTATCACCATTGATATCACCACTGGAAACTGAATAACCAGCTTGATCACCACTATCATCGCCGCAGATAGTCATATCAGCTGGACTACTATACAGGTTTATAGCTGATGGAGGAGAAGCGCTGCCGAAGATAACATAGGTCTTTCCTGCTTCATAACCACCTGCTGGATCAGCCCCTGGTGCACCTATGATTAAATCATCGTAACCATCACCATTGATATCGCCACTGGAAACTGAATGGGCAGAATAATCATAAACCCAGTCACCATAGATAATCATATCCGCTGATACGGAACTAAGGTCTATAGTAGCAGAGGGAGATGTACTGCCAAATATGACATAGGCCTCACCTGCACCATCGCGGTATACTGGAGATTCTGGATCAGCAGCATAGGCACCTATGATAACATCATCATACCCGTCACCGTTGATATCTCCGCTGGAAACCGACTTACCAGAATAATCCTCGAAATCATCGCCGTAGATAATCATACCAGCTGGACTGGGTCTATCATTGAGGTTTGTTATTGATGGAGGAGAAGCACTGCCGAAGATGACATAGGTTTCACCTGCATATTCACGCTCGACAGTTGGAGCAGCCCAAAAAGCACCAGCGATAACATCATCATAGCCATCGCCATTTATATCCCCACTGGAAACTGAGCACCCGAAATAATCACCATAATCATCACCATAAATAGACATATCTGCTGATACAGAATTAAGGTCTATTGTTCCTGGAGGAGAACTGCTGCCAAAAATGACATAGGTTGCTCCTCCACCAACACCAGGTGCTGGACCAGACATCCTGGCACCGATGATAACATCATCATAGCCATCGCCGTTTATATCTCCGCTGGCTACTGAATTGCCTAAAGATCCAATGTCATAGATAATCATATCGACAGGTACTGAATTAAGGTCTATGGTTGCTGCAGGAGAAGCGCTACCAAATATAACATAAGTTTCGTTAGATGACCCACCGATAATGATATCATCATAGCCATCACCGTTAATGTCTCCTTTGGCAACTGCAAAGCCAGACATATCATCAGTATCATCGCCTAGAATCCTGATGTTTTCCTCCCCAAAATCCAGATAGATGGTCTTTGATTGCGCATTGGCAATCCCTGGTACCACCAGCAAACAAAGACAGAAAAATACTGTCAATTTAATAGGATGCTTAGACATGATTGCTACCCTTCCCTTTAAATATTTAATTTTTTTGGCTAAATAATATCCTGATTTGATTATTAAACTAAATATGGCAGGAAGTCAAGCATTAATTTGTGTGAATTATATATGTTATATCTAAGATAAAATAAACAAATTTAGCGGGGAGAATTGTGAGGATTATAAAGAAGGTAGAACTAAAACAGGATAGCAAAATTTTAACGTTCAAAAAATGAACAAAAAATGCTTGACATCCATGAGCACCCTATGTTATTTTTGCTCAATTAAAAAGATTTGGTTGAATGCAACCTGGGAAATAAATATAAGCTATGGAAAAAGATAAGCTATTGACGCTGACAATCTTAGAAGAATTGAACAACGATGGCTTTCAGAGCCAGAGGAAGCTTTCGAAAAAGCTGGGAATGGCTTTAGGCTTAACAAATGCATATATTAAGCGCCTGGTGGCTAAAGGCTATATTATGGTAAAAAAGATGCCCAAGCGCCGTATTTTTTATAATTTAACTCCCATGGGGATTTACGAAAAAGCAAAGCTTACCTGGGAATTTATGAAATATTCCATTGATTATTATAAAGAACTCAGAGGTACGATAAAAAAGACCTTTCTCGAATTGGAGAATAAAGGTGCAAAGAAGGTGATTTTTTGCGGTATAAGCGAGGTAGCAGAGATTGCTTATATAACATTACAGGAAAGTCATATAAAACTTATAGGCATTATCGACGATGAAAAAGCGGGAGAAAAATTTCTTGGCTGGAAGGTACTTCCTTTTTCCAAAATTAAAGACCTTAATCCCGATATAATAGTAATAACTTCTATTGAGAATAAAGATGACATAGGGCAAAAAATCCTTGACCTCGGTGTTGACCCCAAAAAAATTATCTTATTTAGTGGTCAACAATTGAGAGCGGTTCAAAAAATTTCTCTAAGTGATTAATGAGATAAAGTATATAAAATGAACAAAGAAATCAAGATTGCCAGCATTGTTGGAGCAAGACCTCAATTTATAAAGCTTTCGGTGATTCATCGTGCGCTCATGAAGGCAGCTCCCAAGGTTAAGCATCTCATTATCCATACCGGACAACACTATGATGATACTATGTCACAGGTCTTTTTTTCTCAACTAAGCATACCTGAGCCTGATTATAATCTGGGAGTTGGCTCTGCTCCTCACGGAGAGCAGACCGGCCTCATGCTTATGAGGATTGAAGAGGTGCTTTTGCAAGAAGAACCCTCTTTAGTTATGGTTTATGGTGATACTAATTCTACTTTAGCAGGTGCACTGGCTGCTGCTAAACTCTCCCTTAAGCTGGCCCACGTTGAAGCCGGTTTGAGAAGTTATAATAAAAATATGCCTGAGGAAATTAATAGAGTAATCACTGACCATATTTCAAACCTGCTTTTCTCTCCAACGGAATTAGCTGTAAAAAATTTAAATAAGGAAGGGATAGAGAAAGGAATTTTCTTAGTCGGAGATGTTATGCTGGACTCCCTGCTTTATTTTTTACCAATAGCTCAGCAGCAGTCAAATACTCTCAATCAATTTAATCTGTATATTAACTGCGAAGAAAATAAAATAAAGCCATATTTATTAGCGACTGTGCATAGAGCGGAAAATACTGACTCAATAGCAAATTTAAGATGCATTATTTCTGCCTTTAATAAATTGGCTCAAGAGGGATACAACATAGTATTTCCTTTGCACCCTCGAACTCAAAAGATGCTCGCCAACCACGATGAACTGAAGCTCAATAAAAAGATACATTTAACAAACCCTGTATCTTATTTTGATATTTTGATGCTGGTTAAAAATGCCTCTGCGGTATTAACGGATTCTGGTGGATTACAGAAGGAAGCATACCTTCTTAAGACTCCATGTATTACATTGCGGAAAAATACGGAATGGGAAGAGACCGTGCAAAGCGGATGGAATTTCTGTGCAGGGATTGATGAGGAGGCTATCATCAAAAAAGTGAACTATCTTAAAAAGAGAGGTGCTCCTTCTGCTTATCCTTCTTTGTATGGAGATGGCAAAGCAGGTGAACAGATAGCAAACATTTTAATAAGGGAAACAAATGAATGAGATAGAACAGCAGTTCAAGAGATACTTCGAAAATCGGGAAAGCTTTCCTTTTCCTCAACGAATAACAATTGAGCTCACTAATCGTTGTAATCTGAATTGCCCTATGTGTCCCCGGCATTTATTATCATCTAACCTGGGTGATATGGAGTGGTCTCTCTATAGAAAGATTATTGACGAAGCCAGCACATACTTACCAGTAACGCTTGTCCCATTTTTTCGAGGTGAAACACTGCTTCATCCCCAATTTCTAAAAATGCTAAGATATGCAAAAGAAAAGGGATTGGGACCTATTCAAATAGCAACCAATGCAACTTTGTTAACTGAAAATATATCAAAAGAGATTCTTCATTTGGAGCTGGATTTCATCTCTTTTAGTCTTAATTCCATTGATCTCTCTATAAGCAAGGACGAAGATATAAGAGACCCCTACAAGGTGCGAGAGAAACTGGAAGCATTTATCGCACTAAAGAAAAAGCTAAATCTTAAAAATCCCACAATTCAGGTGTCGCTTGTGGAAACGAAAAAAACTAAAGAATTGGTAAAAAGATTTGTCGATGAATGGATAGAGAAAGTGGATCGCGTCAGAGTATATAAAGAACATTCCAAAAATGGTCAGTTCGGCAGTCTTGATTATAAGGAAAGCAAAGAACTGAGACGTAAACCATGTCTGAAGGTACTTACTGATATGGTTATATATTGGGACGGTCGGGTTGCCCTCTGCAACCATGACTGGTTCAGAAAAAACCATATAGGTCAAGCTGGAAAAAAAACTGTGCAGGAAATCTGGCAGAGCAATGAATATCATCATATCAGAGAATTACATTACCAAGGTAGAGGCGATGAAGATTTGAGCTGCCAGGGATGTGATCATTGGATTCTCTTTTATAGACCGGAAAAAATGATTGGTGAACTCTATAGCAAGGAAAAGCAATGAAAGTACCATTGATAAAGTTGGAATTTACTGTGCAAGAGCTTGAGGCTCTGCAAGCACCGATTAAGCGGGGATGGGTGGTGCAGGGGCCAGAAGTGGAGAAATTCGAATCTCTAGTCCGTGAATTTACCGGTGCACACTATGCTATTGCTACCAGTTCCTGCACAACTGCGCTGCATCTAAGCCTGCTGGCTATTGGCATTGGTCCAGGAGATGAAGTATTAGTACCTTCTTTTACTTTTATTGCCAGCGTTAATGCAATTGAGCACTGCGGGGCTAAACCGGTTTTTTGTGATATTGATTTAAAAACATTTAATATAGAAACTCAAGGATTAGAAAATAAGATAAGCTCCAGGTGTAAAGCAATCATGCCAGTCCATCTCTTTGGGCTACCAGCGGATATGGACCTCATAACGGAATTTTCCAGGAAGAATAACCTGGCAATTATCGAAGATGCTGCCTGTGCTTTAGGAGGTTTTTATAAGGGTAAGCACGTGGGAACAATTGGTGATGCCGGCTGTATTAGTTTTCATCCACGGAAAATAATAACAACCGGTGAAGGAGGTATGATAATAACCAATGATGAAAAATTAATGGAGTGCTGTCGCTCAATGAGAAATCATGGGGCAAGCACATCAGACCTTATTCGTCATCACAAAAAAGAATTTCTTTTGCCGAATTATCATCTTCCGGGATATAACTATCGTATGACTGACTTTCAAGCTGCTCTGGGAGCAGCTCAGATGGATAGATTAGAGACATTGCTTGAAAAACGAATTAAGCGAGCGGAACGATATCGAAAGTCACTAAATAATGTTGAAGGTATTATCCTCCCGGAGATTCCCTCCTATTGTCAGCATGGCTATCAATCCTTTGTATTGCTGCTTAGTGACAATAAAGATAGCGGTTTTGCAGCAAAGGATGCTGAGAGCTTCGGGGAAAAAAGGAATAAAATCATTTCCTTTCTTCAGGAAAAAGGAGTTGAATGTCGTCAGGGTACTCATGCTGTGCATTGTCAGCACTATTATCAAAATAAATATGGACTGAGAAAGGAAGATTTCCCCAACTCATATTTAGCGCAAGAGGCAACATTAGCATTACCGCTCTATCCGCAAATGAGTGATGAAGAACAGGATTATGTTATTCAAGAATTAAAAAAAGCGCTTGAGATACTATTTTAACAGGAAGAAATATGTGCGGAATTGCAGGAGTACTGAGTTTAGAAAATAAGCCTATCGATGCCTTTAAGATAAAATCGATGTGCGATATCATGGCTCACCGAGGACCAGATGATAGAGGATATGTCCTTATAAGTCGCCCCTATTTGAGAAGCAATAAGGAACACTGGTGGCAAGAATTTAAAGACTGGGAATTTAATGAAGAAAACGTAAAAGGGATAAATACGCACTTAGCACTGGGGCATGTTCGCCTGGCAATTATTGATCTCTCTTCGGCTGCCCATCAGCCAATGGCAAGCCCGGACAAAAGCATTTGGCTGGTATATAATGGTGAAGTTTATAATTTCAAGGATTTACGTCAGAAATTAGCCGCTAAAGGACACACCTTTATTTCTCAATCTGATACTGAGGTACTGCTCCACCTCTATATGGAAGAAGGTCCAGCTATGGTGGATAAGCTCAATGGAATATTCGCCTTTGCTCTTTGGGATGATCGAGAAAAAATGCTCTTGCTTGCCCGGGATAGATATGGAGTTAAACCTCTTTATTACGCAATTGTAAATAATACCCTGCTATTTGCCTCAGAGATAAAGCCTATCCTTATGTACGGTAGTCTAAATGTCGAGATTGATTTAAATACCTTATCGGAATACTTTACCTTCCAAAATACTTTCGGTACCGCAACTCTCTTTAAAGACATAAACATAATGAAGCCGGGACATATTATAACTGCTAAGGCTCTAAACGGGACTAATCATGAAATAAAGGAACATACATATTGGGAATTCAATTTTAGTGAAGAAAGTGAAGAAGAAGATAAAAGAGCGGGCTACTATATAAAAAAGTTAAGTGAGATAGTAGACTCTGCAGTGCAACGACAATTAATAAGCGATGTTCCTCTGGGAATATATTTAAGTGGTGGTATGGATTCAGGAACTATTACAGCTGTGGCCTGTCAGCATATACCAAGACTCATGACTTTTACCAGTGGATTTGATATGTCCCAGGTCTCTGGTTTTGAGGCCACCTTCGATGAGAGGAAGGATGCCGAAGCTCTTTCTTCTTATTTGGGAACAGAACATTATCAAATGGTTATGCATGCAGGCGATTTAGAATGGGCTCTTCCCAAGGTAATCTGGCATATAGAAGAGCTGCGGGTTGGAATGTGCTATCCCTCATATTATATAGCTCGCTTAGCAAGCAAATTCGTAAAAGTTGTGCTCTCGGGAATCGGTGGGGACGAGCTGATGGCTGGCTACCCCTGGAGATATCGCTCTATTTTAGACCAAGGCAATGATGAAGTATTCAATCAGAGATATTTTGAATATTGGAATCGTTTGATCTCTGAATCGGACAAGCCGTCCTTTTTTACACCTCAAATATGGAATGAAGTAAAAAATAGATCCTCTTTTGATATATTTAAATCTGCTCTTCAAGGGGGAAAAAAATCCCATCCTCTTAAACGCGCTTTAACCTTTGAAGCCAAGACTTTTCTCCATGGAATACTTATCATCGAGGATAAATTGACTATGGCACATGGCCTTGAGTCAAGGGTACCATTGTTGGATAATGAACTGGTAGATTTTGCTCAAAAAATTCCCGTTCATTATTTACTGAATTTTAATATATTGAACAATAGTAAAAGCCAACAAGATAATTTGGCAGGAAAGGTAATATTCAAACGTGCTTTGGAAAAGCTTTTACCGAAAAGTATTTTAGAAAAACCTAAACAAGGCTTCAGTGCACCAGATAGGTCATGGTATAAGGGGAAATTGATGGATTATATAACTACCCTGCTATTGGATAAAAGAACTTTAGATCGTGGATTTTTTCAGCCTTCTTTTATAAAAAAAATTATTAATGAACATATGAGCGGTCGTGTTAATCATAGGCTTCTCGTTTGGAGTCTAATGAGTTTTGAATGGTGGTGCCGTATATTTTTAGATAACAAACTTACACAAAAACCACCCCAAGGCAACAATCTGTAAAAAGAATGATTCTTTTATACAACAATTATTTTAAAGATAAAATTAATATAATTCTCAATTTATATATTATCTATCCTACGAAAATTATAATATGACAGATAGTGCAGAATCGAAGGTCAAAAAATTCTTTGTCGATTCAATTATATATGGATTGGGCAATGTACTCAATCATTTCATCCTCTTTGTATTGCTATATTTCTATGTTCGTATTCTTTCTCAATCGGATTTGGGGGTAGTAGACTTAGTTACTGTCAGCTTTGCTCTCATTTCAGAATTTATTATTACCGGTGCTGGTTATGCTACATTTGTTTTCTTTTACAGAGAAAAAAATGAAGATAATAAGAGGAACTTACTCTTTACATCACTTGTAACCCAGCTCTCTATTTCTATCTTAGCTTCGTCAGTTTTGCTTCTTCGAAGTAAAGCGATTTCACAACTCATACTAAAGTCCGATGCTTATTCATTAATTATTGCTATAGCTTCCTTAACCATCCCTTTTACTGCAATAACTACCTTTGCACAGAAATATTTTCAAATAATGGGAAAGCGCTATAAATTCACTTTGTTTATCAACAGTAATACTCTGCTTACCATCATATTAAATATCGTATTGGTAATTATACTTAAAATTGGAGTTAAAGGTATTTTTCTCGGCCTTTTAATATCCAATGCGCTATTTTCATTTATAGGGCTTTATCTTATCCGCAAGGCTTTTACTTTTCGCTTCTCCTTTTATTATTGTATAAAAATAATAAAAGCGAGTACACCTATGCTTTTTGGCACTGCAGGAGCGTGGATTGCAAGCTATATAGACAGGATTTTTATTGTTAATATGCTCTCATTAGACGATAATGGTCTTTACGCTGTAGCATTTAGATTCGTAGTTCCCATAACCTTTTTAATGCAAGCATTTTCACAAGCTCAAAGCTACTTTTTCCTATCTCAACAATTTGAAAAAGAAAATCGCAAGCATTTTGCTAATGTTTTTGGCTATACTTATGCACTCATCACTGCTATAGCTCTGGTCATTGCTCTTTTTTCTCGCGAACTTCTTCAAATAATAGCTACTCCTGAATATTATTCCGCAGCAAATATTATTGTTTATCTCCTCCTGGCTACTATCTTTTATGCGGGCTATAACTATGTATCCTGTGCTCTGGAGCTGGCTTTAAAATTTAAATATATAAGCTATATTTTGATTGTGGCTAGCGGATTGAATTGTTTACTTAATTATCTTCTTCTTCCCATCATTGGTGTACAAGGGGCAGCTATCGCTACATTAGCAACAAACTTTCTTATGTTTCTAATGAGCTTTTACTATTCCCAAAAATTCTATCCTATTCCGTATAAAATAAGAGATATTTATTTAACTACGATTGGGTTTATAGTCTTATCTATAATTGGGTATTATATCATTTTAGCATCTATTAGTATCACTATAATCTTAAAAGCTCTAATCGCAGTGCTCTTCTTCTATTTCTTGTTATTTACTAAGATAATTAAAAAAGAAGAGCTTGTTTCTCTACTTAAATCAATAATATTAAGGCAAAAAAAATATTAGCAATAATTATTTATGGGAATAATAGCGACTTGATGAAATGCTTATTATTCAGCTTTTTGGTGCTTAAAAAGCTTACATTACTCAACTTCAAAACGGAGCGACATCTCAGCTTCTTTGGCTAATTTTATTGCTTCTTCCCTCGTTTTACCAGCAGCCACGAGAAACCCTGCTCTATCTCCTGTTGTGCGCACTGGCCTGATTATATCACCTTCTTTGACAACTAATCCGAAGCTTAAGATATTCTCCATCTTTCTTATGCTTTCAATTCCCTTTATCTTTTTAATTCTTCCAACAGGTGCTGTAATAAATCTATACACACAACAGTCCTGCAATTTTGGCTGCAAATTTGTTGGTTCATCCCCTGCAGATATTCGAACCACTTCTTTAAACATTTCTACTCCTGTTACTTGAGGAACAACTCTGGAAGGGATCGCTCCTCCTCCACAACGAGCACCCAGCTCAAAAAGCTTTGGTCCTTCTTTTGTCATACATGCTTCAACATGCACAGCTCCGACTTCAATCCCAATAGCTTCTATTGCTTTTCGCACTGCTGATTTACAGGATTTCAAATCTTTTTGGGGAAGATTTGTTGGATAAATCATATATTTATTTACTCGATAAGGGGGGGACATCTTAATATTATCGCAAACAACCAAAATGTATACTTCTCCGTTATATACAACCGCTTCAATGCTGTGTTCGCTTCCGTGCATATACTCTTCAATTACTACCTGCTTATCATCATAAAATTCCTGAGCAAAGGCAAAAGCTTGTTCGAATTCTTGTCTGCTATCAACCTTTGATACTCCTCGGGATCCGCCACCCATGCTATTGGTAGGCTTAAAAATAAGGGAATATGTTCCCAATTTCTCTGCACATTGATAAGCTTCTCTTAAAGTATATGCAAGGCAATATTCAGGTGAGGGGACTCCTTTTTCTTTCCAAATCCTGCGCATTTCAGCCTTGCTGGTGGCATAGCAAGCTACTTCGGGACTTATACCAACGAGATTTAAAGCCTTTGCCACTGCAGCAGCTGTTGGAACACCAAAATCATTTAAGGGAACAATGCCATCTATCTGCCATTCCTTTGCTATCTTAATAGTATTTTCTATATCCACGATATCTATGGCTGCAAAGGAATCAGCATACTGAAATCCAAAAGAATCAGGATTTCTATCTGTAAGAAATACTTTATATCCTATTTCCTTTGCTGAAAGTATTGAATTAAGATAAAAGGGTGAGGCACCCAGAATCAATATTTTTTTCTGCTTCATAGAAACTTATAATGGATTATATTGGTTTCATTTTTAATTATGGTCTCTCCAGTCATAATTAAAGTATTTCCTACGTTCTTTTTCGAACAGTTCCCATAGACGGAAAAACTCCTCCCGTGAAATTTTATCTATTCCAACATATATCCAATCTTTATGCTCTAAAACATCTTTGTCATTACCATCGAGAGACCTCCAATCAATCTGATAATTGATCATTCCCTTTTCCTCAAGAACTTTCCATAATTTAGTGCCTGGATAGGGTGTAGCAATTGTAAAACCAAATTTATCCATTTTTAGCGACCTTATGAATTCAAGAGTTTCCATAATATTTTCAGCTGTCTCTCCAGGAGAACCAATTACAAACGAACCATCCACCGTGAATCCATATTTCCGAGTTAATTGAACCGCTTTTCGGATCTGGTCTTTTGTTAAGGTATCATTCTTTAGAAATTGTAAAATTTTTTCATTACCCGATTCCATGCCAAAATTAACATGTATTACATTCATCTTTTTCAATATTTTGCATATTTCTTCATCAAAAACATCGCACCTACCTACTACTCCGAAGGCCACTTTTTTATTAAGTCCTTCTTCTTGCAGAAGATCTGCAAATCTTCTCATCTTTTTTTTATTTAATATTGAAATATCATCATAGAGATAAAGCAACTCTACCCGGTAATCCTTTATTAACTGCTTTATTTCTTTTACTACATACTCGGGAGAATGGGCTCTATAGTGTCTTCGCCATAATATTGGAGAGAAACAAAAAACACAGCAGAAAGGACAACCTCGCGCTGTTAGCAAATGTGTTCCACGGCCAAAATGAGGTCCAAATACATTTTGCCCCTTTAGGTAATGTTCCATATTAAGAAGGTCCCAGGCGGGAAAAGGAATCTGGTCGATATCTTTTATTAATGGTCTTTTGGGTGTAATTATTATTCTATCTTTATTATGGTAGCATATTCCTTTAATATTGGACAACTTATCTGGTGTAAATGCATCCTGAGAGATTATCTCATAGAAGGCCTCCTCTCCCTCCCCAATAACACCCATATCAAAACATTTTGGCATCATTTGCGGGGTACAAGTGATATGCGAGCCACCGACAATTATTGGAACATCCATATTTTCCTTAAGCTTTTGGGCAAAATCAATTGCATCAGGAAATTGAGGTGTTAACACGCTTATCCCTATTACATTAGGTGCATGCTTTTCCACTTCATGCCAATCTTTTGGTGTTTGTTCTAAAATGACAATATCAATATCTTTTATCTTCTCTCTCAAATAAGAAGCAAGGTAAGCCAAGCCCAAACCAGGGGCTCCTTGTTTTCTATCAACGCATTGTATTAAAACTATTTTTCTCATTAAGCACCTATAACTTTATTTTAATAGAAAAGTATCAACGTTTATTAGAAGTTGAACGAGAATAAATTTTTGCAGTTTCTCCCTTTTTATATTTCTGAATAAATCTATATTTATCCACAGGTTTATACAACTTATGCAATAATACAAACAACCAGCTGGGAAATAAGGATGAGCATAATATTTTATCTATTATATTTCTAAGCTTCGCCTTGTCCCTTAAATATCTATAAATCTTGACTAACTTAGCAAAATAAAAATGCAAAAATTTCACTTGCGATTTCTTTATGGATTTTAATGTAAGTATAGAATCTTCCCTGTAGGATTCCAATTCTCTATCACTTAGCAAACCTTCTTTTAGACATATATTATAAAGCTCAGTTGAAGGGAAAGGATAAAAAATGAAGGACATAGGTCGATCAATATAAGGTGTAGCATTCATTTTTATTGTATCAAGAGCTTTTTCCATGGTCTCATGAGGAAGTCCAAACATATTGTAGGTCTGGATTTCTATGCCCAGCTTATTGCATTTTTCTAAAGTCTGATTAATTAACTCATCACTCATTTTTCGATTTAAAATATTGTAGCGAATATCTTTATTTCCGCTTTCAATGCCGATTATTAACCGATAACAGCCCCCATATTTTAATTTTTCTAATTTATCTTCGCTTAAGAGTTCAATTCTGTCACGGCAGCTAAAAGGAAGTCCTATTTCTTTTTTATAACGCACAACGAATTTTTCAAGCCATTCATTATCCAAGGTTAAAACATCATCATTGAAATCAATTACATCCACATTCGGATATTTTTTTAAAAAAGTATTAATATATTCTAATACCCTATTTACACTATAATGTCTTACATAATTTTTTGGATTGGGGTAGCGCCGCTTAAGAATGTGATTACAGCAATAATAACAATTGAATATGCATCCTCTCGATACTCTTAAGCTGGCCAATCGATTTCTATAATAAAAAGATTTTCCATATTCAATAATTTCGAGATCTGGAAATTGGAGATAATCTAAATTTTCCGGTAAAGCTCGAACAGGATTCTTTATTATTGATCCATTTTTTTTGAACCAGATACTTTTAACATCTATATACTCTTTGCCATCTCTGATTTTGGAACATAACTCAGTTAATGCATCTTCTCTTTCGCCGATGCATATGGCGTCGATACCTTCTGCAGATAAAGAACCTTCAGGATTAAGAGTAGGATGAACTCCACCACAGATTGAAAAAGCACCAATTTCTCTCTTGATAAGGGGCGCCCATTGCTGCACATACTTAAACGCAGGCGAGATACTTGAATACCCAATAATATCTGGTGAGGTTGCTTTTATTCTTTTTATTAAACCGCTACTATCAATTGGCTGCAAAATTCGAATAAAATTAAAATTAACACCTATCTTTTTTAGAACAGAAGCGAGATACCCTATCCCCTCGCAAAAATCTCCACAATGTACGTATAAATCAGTCCTTATATTGGGAAAAATCATGGTGAAATTCATTATATGTCCTATTTTCTACAAAAGAATTGAATGGTATTAACACATGCCCCATGTCCTATAATTCTCTAACTTCCCGCCATATATTAAAGATATATTACCATAAGAGATATGAAAATAAAAAAATCATCCTATATTTCACAATATATTTTGTTATAACTTTTCTCCAATAGCTTTAAAAAAGATTGGAAAGCCAAGATAGGTATAAAATTTCTTCTCTTCCAACAATTCAGGACTTATTTCCGAAACTTTAATCCTATAATGTTTAAAGAGTGATTTTATCTCGCCATAAGTAAAGAAAGAAGCTAAAGGACTTTCTCGCTTAAGTAAATACTTTCCAATTAACGTATTAGCGAAAGCAATTAAGCCAAGCCTTATAGAATCTGAATGTGAATATTTAATCCCATCCATTATATTTTTTAAAAAATACCCAGGACCGTCAATGGCCAGCAAAAGCCTGCCTCCTTTTTTAAGTACTCGAGTAATTTCCTGCAGAGTAATAAATTCCTGAGTATACATTAATACTCCATAACAGAAAATAGAGTCAAAACTGCCATTTTTATAAGGAAGTGCTTCTCCTCTGCCTTTCACTAAAGCACTATTTTTAATTTTTTTGTTACTGAGAGCCTCCTGAGCATAAATAAGGCTTTTATAGCACGTATCAATCCCAATCACTTTTTTATTATGATGAGCAAGGGGTATGAGCCATTGACCGATACCGCAACCAAGGTCAAGTACCATCTTTCCAGCAACCAAATCAAAGGATCTTACTTTTTCCTCCCAGAAATTCATTCCTTTCTGAGATAAAAAATCTTTCTCACCAGAATATGAAGTCTTTTTTATATAAGCATCTCTTTCCTCTTCTGTACTACGGTAAAATATTTTTCCCAGAAGAAGCAGCAAACCGATTAATAGTTGGAGAACTATATTCAACACCCCCATGAGTCCCAGCCTTCGTACTACTTTTCCTAAGAGGGCTATAAACCATTTTTTGGGAGGTCTTTTTTTACCATACTCGACTTTCCACATCTTCCACCATTTGAACATAAAAGTAGGATGAATAACAATATGCACTGATGCACCTTTTTCTACCTTTCTCAACTTAGACCTCACCATAAAAGGTCTTAACCGCCATCCATTGGAAAAGAAATAGTAGTCAGACATTAAGTAATCGGATCTGGAGTAAAAATAGTTGAATTGGGTATTGTGATAGTTACTTGTGAAACCATCATGATATTTGAGGCCCAAACTCTCGGGCTCTAAATATTTGTAGAGATGCCAATTCTCAATATTATCATCTCCCACATGAAAGACCATCCCCTCTGGCGGTTTGCCAATAAGTGAAGCAAATTTTACCACATCTTCTTTTATTGCCGATATACCATCAATCCCATATTGAATCTGCCGAGATAGGTGATCGGAGTGAATCCCTACTTCAAAGCCCATCTGTGAAATTTTTTTAACAAATTCATTATCCCAAATATTATATTGTTCAGTAGATGCGAAGAAATAGAAAGAAGCTTCAATATTTTTCTCCTTAAGATTTTGTGCTGCTAAATAGGCAAAATAAATATTGTAGTCGACATCGAAGCGAATAATAACGTTAATCTTATCTTTCGCAATTGCTTTCCTGGTAATAAAATAATCATAAACAGTAAAAACTTGATATCGCTCATTGGTCAGCTCTTGAAAAATCCGATCATATCTTTTGAGCAACTTTACTATTTCCATCTTCTCCTCAATAATTATTCATCCACAAAAAAGGTTCCTAACTTATATTCTATTATAAACCTTCTAACCAATTTTTTAGCTGCACTCCAGCGACTTCCGCACTATGAGTTGATTTAACATAAGCTCGACTTTTAGTGCCAATTTCACTTATTAATTTTGGATTATCAAGTAAACTCTTTAAATCCTGATATAAAGTTAAGGGATTAGAATTTACAATAGGAAGATTGCGAGCAAAGCTGATTTGCGATACTATTTCTTCATTAATAAAGCAAACCGTTGGTTTCCCTAAAGCCATTGCTTCGAGAGATAGTTTACCATACCAGCCCAATAGAAGCTGGTCTATTACTATATCCACACCAGCCAGCTTCTCTCTAACTTCCTCAATGCTTAAACCTTCTAATAGAATTAAATCGATTTTATAACCTTCTTTTTGAAGCCTCTCAACTGCGTCCAAAATGTATTGTGTTCCCTTTAATTTTCGGTCAGAAGGAGCATGAGCGATTAATATTTTATCCGAATCTCGGAAAATGCCAGGATTAAAAGGCTTCCAATAATCCAAATCAAGAATTAAACGACCAAGTTTAAAACGCCTCTGAAGGAGTTGAGATTGTTCAGGATTACTTAGAATCAGGTCTGCATATTTCTCCCAAAATCTGGCTAATTTACTTTTAGCTCTGGAATTACAATCTTTTTCGCATTCTTGACAAACAGAGTAAGGCCAATCTTCCTTGAGCACTTCATCACGGCAGCGAATATCACAACCACAAAATAAAACAGCAACCTTTTTCCTTAAAAGCTTAAGCAAATAGATATCTAAATTCTTCGGAAAAAATGATTGTCCATATATAAAAAAGAAAACATCATACTGGAAAATAAGTTTTAAGGTGATTGGGATACTTTTTAGAAATCCGTTAAGTTTATTTCTTTTAATTGGATAATATTTATCATAAGGAAGATCATAAAAGGGATCCTTCTGGAAGACAACTGTATCCGCCTGGGCACCAAGCTTTCTCAAAGCATTACGATATTCCCAGAGATCTCCAGATATTTCAATAACCCCCAACATTATTCGAGGTTTTTTCTTTTTTATTTTTAGTGTTTTATTCTTCATTACTAAAAATGAATTTCCATTATTTCACGAAATATATATAAATTCCTCTATTGTATATCAGTGCTCGCAGCCAAAGTCAAGGTATTATTTCTACTGGACACAATCAATTATTTTAGCTGTAATTTGACTAAGCAATGAGCACATTCTTTTATGATTTTCAGAACCTTTTAGCTATTAAGACATATACGGCATGTGCTGCATCAAGTGGGCTGAAATTTGTAAGTCCACATAATAATAAATTAATCTTATCAACTCATGGTAGAATCATTGTTAATCTGAATTATAAGCTTCTATCAAAATTAAACATGGTGATAATAACATCGTGCTCCCCTATAAAAATCAGTAATTAAAAAATAAATATAAAGAATAATTTTATTTTTGGTTAATTATTATATTATAATTATTAAGTATTATTTATTAATTGCTTAAATTAATATAAATATATAAGGAGGTTTTATATGAAACCAAAAGGTTACTCAATTTTATTATTTTTATTCATTATTATCATTCCCTCAATTCTTTTAGCTGATGGAGTTGATATTAAAGATACCAAGTTTTTGCACCAACCAGCCATTAGTGCAGATCATATTGCTTTTATTTATGCTAATGATCTCTGGATAGCACATATCGATGGCACCGGAGTTCGACGCTTAACATCTGATGAGGGAATCGAGACCAATCCAGTTTTTTCACCAGACGGTAAGCTTATTGCCTTCAACGCTGAATATGATGGAAATGTTGACGCTTATATATTACCTATTGAGGGAGGTGTACCAAAGCGCCTTACCTGGCATCCATTGCCCGATCTTGTTCGTGAGTTTACTCCTGATGGAACTGCGGTTCTTTTTATATCGCAACGTTCGGTCTTCACAAATAGACATTATCATCTTTTTACTATACCCTTAGATGGCGGCTTTCCAACTAATCTCAAAATCCCTCGCGCCTATAGGGCAACCTATTCTCCCGATGGTGCCCGAATGGCTTATACACCGCTTACTGAACGGTGCGAACAATGGAAGCATTACCGTGGAGGTACTGTTTCTACCATATGGCTGTATACTTTCAGTGATCATTCAGCAGAAAAGATACCACAACCTGAAGGCCGCTGCAATGACACCGACCCCATATGGATTGGTAATAAGGTTTATTTTCGCTCTGACCGTAATGGTGAATTCAATCTTTTTTCCTTTGATACAGACTCAAAAGAAATTAAACAATTAACCAACTTCACTGATTTCCCCGTTCTCAAAGCTTCCTCCGGGGTAGGAAAAATAATATACGAACGAGCTGGACATCTGCATATATATGAGCCTGAACTGGGCAGCAGCAAAAAGTTGACTGTAAGCATAGCAGCTGACCTGATCGAAGTTAGGCCCCGTTATGTTAAAGGAACAAAATATATACGTAGCAGCTCCATTTCTCCTACAGGTGCCAGAGCCGTATTCGGATATCGCGGCGAAATTATAACAGTTCCGGCAGAAAAAGGAGATCCAAGGAATTTAACCAATACAACAGGAGCACATGAGCGCTATCCTGTTTGGTCTCCTGATGGAAAGTACATCACCTATTTTTCAGATGAATCTGGTGAATACGCACTTCATATAAAACCACAGGACGGTAAAGGAGAAGTAAAAAAGCTCAAGCTGAATGGAGCTGGATTCTATGAATATCCGGTGTGGTCTCCTGATAGTAAAAAAATCTGTTTTTCTGACAATTCGCTAACCCTGTATTGGATGAATGCTGAAACGGGAGTTATCAAAAAAATTGCATCAAAATATCTATATGGTCCTCGGGGATTCACAGTTATACGCGGTGCCTGGTCTCCTGATTCACAATGGATTGCATACACACAAAATACACCGGCCCAAATGGAACAAATCTATATTTACTCTCTCGATCAAGATAAATCTTATTTGATAACCGACGGATTGAGTGATGTTAATGAGCCAGCTTTTGATAAAAGTGGAAAGTACCTTTACTTCTTCGCTTCCACCGATGCTGGACCGGTGAAAAATTGGTTTGCCCTTTCCAGCGTTGATATGCGCATGAACCACTTTATTTATCTTGCTGTATTGAAAAAAGGTATCCCATCACCTTTAGCAAAAGAGAGCGATGAAGAAAAAGGCATAGAAAAAGAAAAAAATAAGAACGAGGAAACCAAAAAAGAGATCGCCAAAAAAATAGATACCACCATAGATTTTGCTGGGCTCGAATTCCGCATCCTTGCTTTGCCGCAACCTGCAGGTAATTACTTTAGCCTCCAGGTGGGCGAGGAAGGCCAATTTTACTATATGGAGGGGCCTTCACTAACTTCGGCATTTGTAGCTCCCGATCAATTGGAAAACAAACTGCATAGTTATGATCTGAATACTCGAAAAGATAAAGTGGTAATGAAAAAGCTGAATGAATATGAGCTCTCAGCAGATAAAAAGAAGATACTCTACAGAATGGACGATTCTTGGGGAATTGCTCCAGTTGGGGATAAGATTAAAACTGATAAGGGAAAGCTCAATATAGATGCCATTGAGGTTCGCATCGACCCCAGAGCAGAGTGGAAACAAATCTTTCACGAAGCCTGGCGAATCAATCGTGATTATTTTTATGCTCCCAATATGCATGGCGCAGATTGGCCGGCTATGCGTGAAAAATATGAAGTATTTCTGCCACATCTGTCATGCCGCACCGATCTCAATACAGTAATCCAGTGGATGTGCAGCGAATTAGCTGTGGGACATCATCGAGTAGGAGGTGGTGATTTTCTTTATCAGCCTGAGAGTGTTCCCGGTGGATTATTAGGTGCCGACTATGCCATCGAAAATGGACGCTACCGTTTCAAAAAGATTTATGGCGGACTTAATTGGAATCCCGAGCTCCGATCTCCATTAACTGAGCCCGGTGTTGATGTGAAAGAAGGTGAATATCTTCTGGCTGTCAATGGTAAGGAACTCCGCCCACCGACAAATCTTTTCAGCATGTTTGAAAACACCGCAGAAAAAATCATAGAGATTACTGTTGGGCCCAATCCAGATGGCAAAGGTTCACGCACAGTTTCCATAGTCCCACTGAGAATTGAGTATGCTTTACGAAACCGAGACTGGGTTGAGGGTAATATCAAGAAAGTCAATAAAGCTACTGGTGGACGAGTGGCCTATGTCTACGTACCAAACACTTCAACCCAGGGTCATACTTATTTCAAACGATACTTCTTCCCCCAGGTGCATAAAGAGGCCATTATAGTTGATGAGCGGTTTAATGGTGGAGGATTGGCTGCTGACTATTACATAGATTTGCTTCGTCGACCATTTGCCAGTTACTGGGCAATGCGTTACGGCGCAGACCTTAAAACGCCCAGCGCCTCCATTCAGGGACCGAAGGTTATGCTTATTGACGAGACGGCTGGCTCAGGGGGCGATTTCCTCCCCTGGATGTTCAACAAATTCAAACTTGGTAAGCTCATCGGAAAAAGGACCTGGGGAGGTCTTGCCGGCCAACTCGGTTTTCCCATTCTAATGGACGGAGGATATGTAACAGCACCAAACTTTACTATCTGGAACGAAGAAGGCTGGATTGTTGAAAACGCGGGAGTACCACCAGATATTGAAATAGAGCAATTACCAGCTCAAGTAATCGCGGGCCATGATCCACAGCTTGAAAAGGCTATAGAAATAATTATGGAAGAGCTTAAGAAAAATCCACCGAAAAAGCTGAAGCGACCACCTTACCCCGTTAGAGCCAAACAATAGAATATGCTATATTGATAATAAGCTGTTTAAAGCTGAAAAATACAACTATATCTTACAGGAGCAAGTTGTTCTATTAGATAGTATGATTTAATACCTATGCCTTTATTAATATCGTCTATGCATATACAAAGTGGGACAAGAACTACTTGGAGCTATTGAGTAATAATTATATGTGGTATGTTCAACTTTTTCAACAAAGCGTTAAAAGCTGGAAGTTCTTGATCAAGAATCATCTGGAATTGCTGCTCATGAGCATTTAGTTGCTTTTCGTACATTTTATAAACTTCTACTTGCTGATTAGTTGGCGGAAAATCCGTTCTGCTTAGATCATAAGCAAGGCTGCCGAGCTTAGCCAGAAGCTTCATAGGCCAGCGAAGAACATCCTGACTTGCTCCTGTAAGTCTCATTTGGAACAAATTCTCTTCCACGGCAATGATTTTCCTATCCAGATCCTGAATAGCATTAATGACCGGTTTAGTGTTTTCATCATGACCTAATAGGTTCTGCAGGTCGTAGAGCTGTTTTCTGATGAGTTCTGCTTGATTAATAATATCCACAAGTGTATTCATATTATCTCTAATCTCCAGTAACATCTTGACCTGTGTTTGAATGTCTGAAACGCTCCCAGCTGAATGTGGATCCTTTTTTACAATGAGCTTCTGCGCTAATTCCTGCCCATTAACAGATAGTTTTGCTGTATAGGTACCTGGTGCTGCGAGTGGTCTAACCCCGCTGTCCCAGGTAACTATGCTCCGCCATCCTTTCGCACCTACCTTTATATGAGGAGCTCCAATAGGGCTTGTTCTCAGCTTTGCTTTCTTTGCAGCATCATATTTCAAATCCCACCACACACGGTTGATACCAATCTTCTTTGTTCCGTCGATTGTCCTTATTATCTGACCTTCTTTATCTGTGATAGCAATTTTCACCTCACCTTCCGGTATTGATTTAAGATAGTAATTTATGGAAGCTCCGTATGGAGGGTTTTTACCAATGCACTGATCGTCTGGGTCGCTTATTCGACTCGCAACCATGCGAAAGCGGTAGGCTGGGCGAGGAGCAAAAAGATAAACCTTCGACTTAAGTATTTCCGCAGTCAGTTGTTGAAGCGGGGTAATGTCATCCAAAATATAGAAACCGCGCCCGTAGGTACCTACTACCAGGTCATTGAAATGCTCCTGAACCACCAGCCAATGTACCGGTGCATGGGGGAGATTATTCTGCAGAGGAAGCCAGCTCTTCCCATCATTGAAAGAGACATACAGCGCATTCTCGGTTCCCAGATAGAGGAGCCCTTTCCGAATCGGATCTTCTCGAACACAATGAGCATAACTCAACGAGCTCCTGGGAATGGTGGAACTAATGCACTCCCAGCTCTTTCCATAGTTGTTGGTCTTATACACATAAGGGTCCCGATTATTTACCTGATGAAAATCAATAGAGATGTAGCATGTTCCTGCCTCATACCGAGAGGGCTCTATATTGCTGACTGTCCCCCATGGTGGAAGATCAGTAATATTTTTTGTAACATTAGTCCAATTTGCACCATCATCCTGAGTAACCCATACCAGTCCATCGTTGGTACCGGCCCAAATCACTCCTTCTTTTACCGGTGATTCGGTTATGGCAAATAGGCAGCAGCCATATTCCACGCATACATTATCAGGAGTAATTCCCCCTGAGCTTTGTTGTTTGCTTTTGTCATTAGTTGAGAGGTCAGGGCTGATGACTTTCCAGCTTTGACCCCCATCAATTGTCTGGTGCACATATTGACTGCCCGCATAGACCTTATTGTGATCGTGGGGCGAGATTGCTATGGGGAAGGTCCACTGAAATCGATACTTCAATGCAGCAGCGGGAGAACCAATGCAAGCCTCAGGCCAGGGTCCCACGGAGCGATTATGTCCGGTACCAAGGTCAAGCCTTCGCACAGCTCCACAAAAATAGGTTGACCAGATAATAGTGCTATCCACGGGATCTGGATAGGTAAAGCCGCTTTCGCCGCCATGAACCAGCCACAAGCTCGATATAATCTGTTCCTCTGTCAAGCTATTGCTGGGACCTCGGAAGGATGGCCCATCCTGCCGGTTACCATAGACATAGTAAGGTATCTGGTTGTCCACTGCCACATGATACATCTGGGCGATTGGAAGTATTGCACCTTGCCAGGTTTCTCCTCGATTGACAGAAATAGCAATGACTTTATCATTGCCAACAATCATTCTATCGGGATTTAAAGGATCAATCCACATATCGTGGTTATCGCCACCTTTCATATATGCTCTCTTGCACGTATGACCACCGTCGAGAGTTTTATAAAACCGGGGAGCAAGGAAGTAAACCTCATCGTAGTCATCGGGAGAGACAGCACACCGTGAATAATAGGCAGGGCGCATGGATAATGAATGGTCGCGGTTTATTAGTTTCCAGTTTTCACCTCCATCATCTGATCTCCAGAGAACACCGTCATGACTCTCAATCAAAGCATAAATGCGATCAGAATTATTAGGTGCTATGGTGATTCCAATTTTGCCCAGCGGAGGTTTAGGAAGCCCATGACCTGTAAGATGCTTCCAGGTATTCCCACCGTCCCTGGACATATAGATACCACTGCCCGGTCCACCGCTTAACCTACCCCAGGTCTTTATATCCAGTTGCCACATACCAGCGAAGAGAATTCGCGGATTATTCGGGTTTATGGCTATATCCGAGCAGCCAGTGTTCTCATCCACAAAAAGAACGTGCTCCCAACTCTTGCCACCATCGGTAGTTTTATAAACTCCTCGTTCCTGCTGAGGTCCGTAACAGTGTCCCATAGCAGCGACCATGACGATATCTGGCTCACGAGGGTCTATTATAATTCTGCCTATCCTGCCGCTCTTCTCCAGACCCATATGTTTCCAATTCTTGCCGCCATCGGTGGACTTGTAAATACCATTACCAATCGATACATTGCTGCGGATAAAGGTCTCTCCAGTGCCAGCCCAAATAATGTTATGATCAGAAGGGGCAATGGCCAGAGAGCTGACAGAGGAAACGGGTTGATCATCAAAAATTGGTTTCCAGATTGTACCACCATCTGTGGTTTTAAAAATACCTCCCGAGGCAGCGCCAATGTAGTAAATGTTGGGATTCCCCGGTATACCTACCACTGCAATTGTACGATTGCCCTGGGGACCGATAAAGCGGTATGTAAGTTCCTTATAGATAGTAGGAGCTATTTCTTGGGCGAATGTGGAAGACACATAGCCTGCAAAGAATAAAAGCGCTATTAGCGAAATAATTGATAAGTACGAAATTGATTTTGAGTGTTTTTTTACCATCAGAACCTCCATAGATTATTTATAATATTTTGTGAGTATATTGCCGAGCTTTTTTTTTCGCTTCTATTATTCGGGGAAGCCAAGCAATTGCCAGCGCTTTGTTTTTTTTAGGCTCATATCCAATTTGTTCTTTTTAAAAAATTCTATCACCTCTGCTTGTGAAAGCCGATGGGCAAAAGGTTTTTCCCTATTAGCAGCATAGTATATTGTTGTAGCGATAGCAGCGGTAGTCATATTAAGCTTATCTACTTCTATCTTCTCAAACGTATCGGCATAGGAATGACCCCAATCCCAGTTTCTCTGACCTCTGCCATAGAGACCCAATCCCGGAACTCCTTTTCCGATAAACCAGAAATCATCGCTATCATAGGGTATATCGTTCGTAATTTTATCGATTCCAAAACCCTTGAGCATCTCTAATAAATCAATCAGTTCTTCTCTAAATTCGCGACCACCCATCATATTGAGTCTGCCCGGATAGCTTAACCCTGTCATATCTAAATTGATTACCAAAATGATATTATCCAGTTCTGATTCATGTCTTTTTACATATTTCAATGAGCCTATTAAACCTTGTTCCTCGCCGGTAAAAAGAACAAAGCGGATAGTCCTCTTGGGTTTACTATTAAGATTACTCAAAACTCTGGCGGTTTCCAATGTTATCGAGCTGCCCAATCCATTATCAGCAGCACCAGGCCCAAGGTCCCAGCTATCAAGGTGGGCACATAAAATAACCATCTGCTCTGGTTTTTCTGCACCCCTGATTTCAGCTATCACATTTGCCGATGGCAGTTTACCCAACAACTTATTTTGTATTACCAGATTGATCTTTACTTTTTTACCATGCGCAATTAACCTCCTTATCCAGGTACCATCTTCATAGGTAATACCTGCTGCTGGAATAGGGCTATATTCACCTTGCGCAGAGGTTCGTGTTTTTGTGAGCTTTCCTTTTAATCGTGAGATAATGACACAAGCTGAAGCCTCATATTTAGCAGCATTGGCAATTTTATCCCATTCATGGGTTCTCTTTTGCCTATCGGCAGGCTCCATGAGCCCAACCAGAGCGATCTTTCCCTTTACAGCAGTGCCCATTCTTTCAAACTCCTCTTCAGAACCATGTCCCACATCAATAACTTCAGCTGTTAATCCTTCAGCTGGAGTATTTAATGACAGACCCATAGAATCCACTATCAATTGTTTTACAAAAGGCTCAAATGCTTCTGCACGGACTTCACCCGGAAGCCAACCTGCTGCTTCAAACTGCTCCATATGTGCATTTGACAAGCCATACTGCTTAAAAAGATCAAGACAAAAAGCTTCTGCTTTATGAGCTGATTCCGACCCTGTTAAACGAGGTCCTATCTCATCGGATAATATTCTTAAGATTTCGTAAGCATTATTTTTTATAAACACCTCACCAGCAATTTTGATGGCCACCTGTTCAAAATCTTCCTTATTATCAGATAAGCTAAATAAGCCGTAGATGCTGAAACAAAAAAGCAATAAAATGAGACTGAACCATTTAAAACCAGCTTTTACCATATCAAACCTCCTTAAATATATAAATGCTTTGCTTCATGGATTTAAAGATGCTATTCCCTTGTTCAAATCATTATATAGTGGGTTAAAAACAATTACAATAATAAATAATTAGCGATAATAAAGTAATAATTAATTTTCGCCCTCATTCCTATTTCCGTAAAGAATTATCATTGGAGAATAATGCCATTGAAAATATTAAATAAATTTTTATAATACTAAAATTATTGTTAATTTTAAAATAATCTGTTATATTTTTATAAAATTTTTAATGTAATAATTAGGAAGGAGGAAATTATGTCAAACCAATTTAAACCTCTAAATGGTAATTTTATAGATCGAAGAAGTTTTGTTAAAAAAGTAATGGTAGGATTTGCCGCAGCGGCTCTTGCAGCAAATAAGCTCAATGCAGGCATCTATGAAAAACTTACCATGCTGGAACAAAAATATAGCCCTCTTGATGCTCCTGATGGTATTTATTGGGATTATATATCGAAGCAGTATATGTTTGAACCCGATCTTATTATGATGAACAACGGTACTGCTGGAGCAATGCCTCGAGTTGTTTTCAATACCTTAACGGAATTTTTTAAAATTCAAGCTTCTAATCCCTATAAGTGCTACACTACCTTTTATCCCTATCAGGACGAGGTACGTCAACATATTGCCCATTTCATCGGAGCTAACTCAGACGAGATCGCTCTTTTGCGCAATGCCACAGAAGGCTTAAATATTGTAGCCAAAGGTCTGGATATGAAACCTGGAGATGAGGTAATATTTACAAATTTAGAACACCCGGCAGGGCTTTATCCATGGAAAATTCAAGAGAAAAGATTTGGCATAAAAATCAAGGAAGCGAAGCTCAACATACCACCTAAAAACAAGGACGATATTTTAAATGCTTTCAATGATGCTATTACTCCCAGAACACGGATAATACAGGTCATGCATGCCTTCTATAATACTGGTCTAATAGCGCCTATTAAAGAATTGAGCCAGTTAGCAAAAGACAAAAATGTCCTCATTGTAGTAGATGGCGCCCATAATGTGGGGATGCATCAATTAGATATGCATGATTTAGGAGTAGATTTTTATATCAACAGCACATACAAATGGCTGGGTGCACCAACGGGAACAGGAATATTATATGCCCGGAAGGATGTACAAGATGAGCTTTGGCCTGATATTTGTGAGGCAGATTGGGAAAAAATGCAGGGAGCACGAAAATATGATCGTGTCGGGCGAGTAGCGGAGCCACTTATAATAGCCTTAGGTGAAGCTATTCGATTCCAATCTCATATAGGGAAAGAAAGGATTGAACGAAGAATTAAATCTTTAGGTACCTATTTGAGAGAACGAGCTTCGCAGATACCTGGTGTCGAGCTATTCACGCCGTTAGATCCTTATCTCAGTTGCGGCTTAACAGTATTAGTACCGCATGGCATTAAGAATGAGCAACTGGTAAATTATATGCTGGAAAAATATAAATTAGTTATTACTAGGGTTTTCAGAGAGAGAAACGGAGTAAGAATATGCACGCATATTTGGGTTACTTATAAACATATAGATATGCTTTTACAAGGGCTAAAGGATCTTTTAGGCAAAAAATAACAAGGTCTTGAGCATTATAAAACATAATGAAAAAATAATGAATGTGCTTGCTGGCTTTTTAATGCCTTTGTGTTAATTGCTTTTTTTCCTTGGGTCTTCATATTAAATTACAGAAAGAATTATGCCAGAGCCAGCAAGCATAATCGTATTTTCTTCTTCGAATTTACCTGAGGTTATTTTTTTTCTTATAATCTTCCCAGAGTCTTGCCATCTCTGGAGCGGTGTTAATTTTGGGCCAATAGTAAATAATAAAACAGGCAATTATAAATACAATAAGAGCAGGAATTCCTGCTTCTGGACCATAGTCACCCCCTGTAAGTACTATGGGTCCCTGTTGTTTAACCTCAAGAAGGGTTTGAGCTGCTTTTGATCCCCCTCCGGGCAAAGAATAAATCCTTCCCATAAAGAAATTCCAGCTGAAATGGAGACCGGAAGGCAGCCAAAGGGACTTGGTACGTATATACCCCAAAGCAAATAAAACTCCTGCTGCAATAGTATTCAAAACAGATAACCAGCTTGAATGTGCATTCCACAAATGACCTATGCCAAAAAAGGCGGCAAGAGCAGCTGTGGCAATAAAAACATTAGTCGCTTCAATAAAGTTTTGAAACATATACCCTCTAAAAGCAAGTTCTTCGAAAGCAGATGCCAACACGCTGAGTACTATTGCGTAGGTGAAGATATAAAGAAGAAAAAAAGGAGTAATATTATGGTGCACAATTTTATAGTATCCCATTGAGAAATTAAAAAGAAATACGACAGATATGGATGAAGCCCCAATTAACACTCCCTGCAAATATTCCCTAATCCAGCGAGAATGAAACATAAAACCTATAGTAGCAACAGCTCTTCTGTCGATGTAGCGAACGAAAAGAGATGATAATGCAAAAATTATAGCGAAGAGGATTAGATATCTTATAAGAGGTTGTGGATTAACAAATAATCGGATAATTAGAAAAATAGCAACCCAGAGAACGAAGGAAATAGCCGTTCTCCAACCCGCTCTAAGCCTTCCACCAACAATAAAAAAGTCTTTTATACCCATAATAATAGCTCCTTATTAATAAATGTTAGATGTACACATCACTATTAAAAATATATTTATTTTTAATCCAGCTCATCTTATTGATAACAGTGCACTTATCTTTTGCTTACTAATTTTTCTAAAATTAACATATATTTTTTTCTTGACAAGCAATATTTAATAAATTAGCATTAATTAGGTAATACTTAATATTTAATATATCAAATATTATATAAAAAGGCAATAAAGCTCTTTAAATAAATAAGCCACTTTAAAATGGAAGAAAACTATTTTGATTACAAGAGTCTAAAAGATTTGGTATACGAGTATTTAAGAAAAAATATTGAGGATGGTGTGCTTAAACCTGGCGACCCAATTGATGAAAAAATTATTATGCAAAAACTAAATGTAAGCCGTACCCCTATAAGGGAAGCATTGCTTATGCTTAATGGTGATGGTTTTATAACCATATTACCTCGAAGACGAGTATTTGTGAATGAGATCAGTCTAAAGGATATTGAAGAGATCTTCCAAATATTAGGTCCCTTGGAAGGTGAAGCAGCTATAGGAGCAGTCGAAAAAATGTCAGATGAAGATATAAAAAAATTCGAAGATATGACCAAAAAAATGAAGAAAGCATTAGAGCAGGGAGATTTCGACGAATATTATGAATTCAATTGGAAAATTCACGAATTCCTTTTAGAGCTTAATGATAATAAAACTCTTAATAGAATTGTAAGATTGCTTAAGCAGCGCTATTACAGCTCTCCTCAAATATTGAAAAAACAGGATATATTGAACAAGAAGATACCTCCTATGGATGCTCAGGCTATGGAGTTTCATTTAAAAATGGTGGAACTATGCAAAAAAAGAGACAAAAGAGGTCTGCGGAGAATGTTGAGAGATAACCATTGGTGCTATAAAAAGAGGAAAGATATTTTAAATACAATTTTTAATAATAATAGTGATTAATTAAACGAAGGAGGTGGTTGCTACCATCAAATTATCTTTTATTTGCATAACAACAGCTAGAATTATTTACTTATAGTATTTGGAGGGAATTAAACATGAATAACAAGCTTTTCAGTAAGCTAATTCTATTAACTTTAGTGCTCATGTTGTCACTTTCATTCCATATCTTCGCTCAAAAAATCGATGCTACTTTACGCGGTAGAGTGCTTGATACCGAAGGTAAGGTCATACCCGGTGTAAGGGTGAATATCAGAAACGTAGAGACAGGAGCCGAGTTTGATACCTATAGCAGTAATTACGGAAGATATCTATTTCCTGCTTTACCCCGTGGAATCTATGAGATGACTGCTGAACTGGAAGGATTTGCCAATCAAGTGATGAAAGATATTGAGCTCAAAATCGCTCAGGAAGCAATCATCGATATTACTATGAAAATAGCCGCAGTTACAGAGACCGTTGTCGTTACCGGTGAAGCCCCATTAATTGAGGTCACCAAAAGCAGCATGGGTGAGATTATCTCTCGAGAGATAATAGATAGTATGCCCTTGAGAGGTAGAGATTTCACCGACCTGATGCTACTTCTGCCTTCTGCTCAGGAAGGAGGAGAAATCGACCGGGAAGGTAAAGGCGGAGAATTGTCGTTCATGGGTGAACGTGGTTATACGCACAGCTACCTCATCGATGGAGCTTCCAATGATGATGATATTTATGGTGGATATACTCAGGATTTCAACCAGGATGCTATTCAGGAGTTCGAGGTTATAACTGATGGTTACAAAGCTGAGTTTGGTAAGGCATCTGGTGGTGTTAGCAATATCATCACCAAAGTCGGCACTAACGAATTCCATGGAAGAGCATTTATGTTCTTCAGAGACGACAGTCTAATGTGGATAAGTCATGAAGGACAGGTAAAGCCGGAGCTTCGCCGCTATGAGTATGGCGGTACCTTTGGTGGACCTATCAAGAAGAACAAAGCCTGGTTCTTCGGTTCCTTGGAGGTGGTACCCGAAGATAGAGGAATAACATTCGTTCCATCACAGTATCCTACAGCAGCTCTGGAAACGTGGGTGGATGGATGGACTTTCGACCTCATACCACAGGATAGAAACTACACCTATTTCGGTAAAATAAATGCTGATATTACTGAAAAACATCGCCTCATCGGTACTTTTAATGGTAACGACTTTACTGTAGCAAATGAGGGAGCGGTTTTCCCTGGTTTTGATTATGATACAGTAAACACATCTTATAGCTTTACTGTAAGAGATACCTGGATGATATCGGATACAACTCTTTCTGAGATAACCTTTAAATATCTCTATCACCAATATTCAACCATGCTGGATGTATTAGAGAGAGCAGAAGAAGATATTAACCATGGATTTGTCAGAGTTCGCTTGTGGGCTTATCCCGGATCACCATATGGCGATATTCAATCCCAAACAGGTGTTAACAGACCTCGAGAGCAAAATGATATGCGTGCAGAAGCCCTTTGGAATCTCAGCAGGTATATAGAAAATTGGCACGGCTCTCATGATATGAAAGCCGGATTCAGTTATGGCAGGGTGGCCATTGATGGAAAAACAGGACAATTCAGGGAACCAGGTCATGGATGTTTTGGCGGTCTCTACTGGCCCATGGATGCGAACAATCCCCTTAGCTGGGTCAATGTTGGCTGGTCTGCTGCTCACCTGAGAGATGAAGCCATCTCCTATACCGGCGATCCTAATGATTTTATTGTTGATGTTAAGAACAACCAGTACGGCTTCTATTTGCAGGATTCCTGGCAGATAAAGCAAGGCCTTACCATGAATATGGGCGTCCGCTATGATTATGAATCCCTTTTCGGTACTGACAAAAATAACGTATCCCCCCGAGTTGGTTTTGCCTGGGACCCCTTTAAGGATGGTAAAACAGTTATTCGCGGTTCTGCAGGTCTCTTCTATGACCAGAACCTGCTGAATATGTGTTTGGGTGATCCGTCGCTTGGAGGTACTGGCTTAGGAGTCTCTTTCTCTTTCGTATATCCACGTTTAGGAGCCGGATTCTTAGGAGATTTCTTCGGTTGGGCTGCCGGTTATGGCAAAGACCCCGTCTCCATGTGGGGTTCACAGACTGGTGCTTACGATCACTTCGGAATTCCTTACAATCCCAACGATCTTTCTTCCTTGCCGGTAATAAGCCAAGATAACGTCCAAGAATTAACTGGCTTGACACCAGATCAATTCCTCGCTGCAATGGAAAACATGTTCCCCTATTACTGGTCATGGAGTTACCTCGAAGGTTGGCTGCAATGTCCCTATACCGTTATCACCGGACCATCCCAGGTATACCTACCGCTGCAACCGTTCATCACTCCTTATACCATGAGTTATGCCATCGGTATTGAGAGGAAACTATCTGATGATATGGCAGTAGAAATACGTTATAACTTCCGTAGAATAAACAATCTGTTGGGAGGAAGAATCACTAACCTGATGCCTGACGGCAGCGGAAACACCATCAATAATGAACCGGTAAAGATTCAGACTGCTGCCTTCGGCTGGCATAGAGTACACAACCTTACAACTACTGTGGAAAAGCGACTAAGCAATAATTTCACTTTCCTTGCTTCCTATGCTTACAACTGGAACTGGACTAATCAACCCAACGGATGGGGAGGACCAGGAAGTCGTGTGGGTAACAACCTCGATGTAAACGACGAACAGGGACCAGCCTGGAATACCATCAATCATAATTTCGTTCTCAGTGGAACCTATTTCCTGCCGCTGGACATTGTGGTGAGCGGTATCTTAAGAGTACGCAGTGGCAGGGTTTATACAGCTAGTACCATATATGACCCGGACGGTGATGGTTCTGGACAGGTTCCTCCACCTGAACTGTGGCCCTATGATGATGTGCCCCATACATATTGCTTTACGCTGCCGAGCTGGAAGAACTTTGATATGAGAGTGCAGAAAAATATCAAATTCGGCCGCTATAATGCAGCGTTCATTGCTGAATTCTTCAACCTCTTCAATATTGCTAATGTTGAATCTAATAAGGGAGGAGTTAGCCAGCTATCGGGTGGCCTATGGCAGTTGACTGACAATTTCCACCAAGCATGGAGCTGGTCGAGAGGAAGAGAGATACAGCTTGGTATGAGATTTGATTTCTAATCTAAAGAAGTTTTAGCAAGGGAGTAGCTATGTGAAAATAGCTACTCCCCTTTTTTTACAAAATGATAAGGGACATATTATGTGGAATAAAAAAATAATTCTAATCTCCTTATGCATCTTTATCTTATCGCCTCTTTTTGCCGCGCAACAAAAGAGCCTGACCATACCTTACGAAACCATGAGCGGGATTAACAATGTTGGCGATACGGCTACAAATTTCACTCTATTCGATATATACGAGAACGAATATACTCTTTATGATTTTAAAGGAAACATTATTCTCCTTCATGTAGGCTCAACTGGTTGAGGAGGCTGTCAGGAGCAGGCTGCTTCTTATGAAAAAATATGGAAGCTCTATAGAGATAAAGGAGTAGTAGTCCTGGGCATAAATGTCGGTGACAGTACTGCCGGTCTTCTTGATTTTATAAAACATTATAAAATTACTCACCCTATGCTGCATGATTTTGATTACAGGGTGGATCACGAATATGAATGTTATGTCTGGTCTCATAGTATTATTATTGATAAAAATATGAAAATTACTCTCAGGGGACATTACCCGGAGAAAGACATTATAGATGAAATAGAACGGCTGCTTGCTTTGCAGCCACATGCAAAAGATAAATCAACCAGAGTTTCCGATAAAATACCATCTGAAAAACAGGATCCACAGATACCTCTTACAACAAAAAAGTGGGAAAAAGCCCGATGTTTAACAGAAAATAGGGGGAATAATTTTAGTCCAACGTTGGCTCTTGATGCAAAAGGAAAGCTCTGGGTAACATGGTACAGCGACCGGGATGGAGATAACAATATTTTTGCCTCTTATCGCGACGGTAATAAATGGTCGCAAATATATAGAATTAGCGAAGATAAAGGGGATGATTACAGCCCGGCTATTGCTGCAGATAAAAAAGGCTATATATGGATAGCATGGGTAAGCAATAGAAAAGGAAATTACGATATTTTTGCTAAAAGCTTTGATGGGAAAAAATGGTCTGCGCCACAGGCCGTGACAACTTTTTTCGAAGACGATATGCGCCCTGCTTTAGCTGTGGATTCGGCAGGTAAAGTCTGGGCTGTCTGGTACACCTGGGAGAAGATGAAAAGCCACTTTTTCCCGGGTACAATGATTTCGCGGGACGGTAATATTTATATAAGCACTTTTGACGGAAAACAGTGGTCAAAGCGACAATTAATTAGCCCTCCTCCTGAAGAAGATGGCTCAGATGACCATTTTGATCCCGATGTCCTTATTGATGGCAAAGGCCGCATCTGGTTTTCCTGGTATTGTGATTATCATGAGCAAAGAAAAAAGAAACCGATTAAAGGTGCAGGAGGGGATACCATATTCAGCCGCTATCTGGATGGACAAAATTGGTCAGAGATGTCAGCGGCCAGCGGGATGGAGGATGAAACACAACAGACTCATATGAATATATTTCCAGATATCGCAGCAGATGATTCAGGAAAGATATGGGTGACGTATGAAGCTCTTAAGGCGAGATATCCCGATACGCAGAGGCAGAATGTTAATCGTTTCGGGAACCGGAATATTTATGTGAATCATATTGAGAATGACGTCTGGGTGAATCCAACAAATATATCAAAAAATGAAGCAACTAATGCTGAACCTCATATTATTTTCGATAATAAAGGAAATCCCTGGATATTCTGGTATACGAATAAGGATGGGGCATGGAATATCTATGAAAGCCATCTGGTTGACAATAAATGGTCGGAACCGTTTGCGGTAACCATTGGAAATACGGACGATCTTAGCTCAACAGCTTGTATTGATGCTTCCGGCACCTTATGGGTAGCTTGGCATTGCAAAACTGGCGGGAAATTTAATATCTTTTATACCACGATATCTAAATAACAGGATGGTTTATTACTATAAAAGATAAAAGAGTTAGAACACTGCTGCAATTTAATTTATTAGCTCATATCAATAAGATTTTAAGAATCCATAAGGAGTAATTATGTTCCAAAAAGCATGTATCTTTATTGTAACAATTATTTTGTGGTTTTCATTCTTTATTCCTCAAGCCATTTCACAAGCTGAAAAAGTATATGAACCTGATCTCCTCATTCAGGATGCTCGACAGATTATTCACATTATTGAAACTGCTCACCCTGATCCCTATATACGAGGAGGTGGAAAGATAGCTTTTCACCGCAGATTTCAAGATACGCTTCGGGCAATTCCTGAGAAGGGGATGACAAAGAAAGAATTTTATAAGCTTCTCCTTCCTTTCGTAGCTGCTGTGGGTGATGGACATACGCGCGTATTTCTATCAGAGTCCCGAGAACCAGCCGCCCCCGGTTTACCCATCGTTTTTAATATTGTGGAGGAGAGTCTCTATGTTGCTGGTGTATATGATAAAAGCCAGGAGTCACTATTAGGTGCAGCTCTTAATTCCATAGAAGGAGTACCCTTCGCTGAGCTGGTAAATCGGCAGACAAGATTGCGTGGGTGTGATAATGAATATCATACATTATTATATCTTACAAGATTTCTCAACTCTAAAGAGGGCCTGGAGAGTCTGCTCCCGGAATGGAATAATAATGAGGAAATCCAGGTAGAATTTCGGCTGCCATCAGGTGATACAAAGGAATATTCTTTTGCCATCCCGGAACAATGGTCAGAAAATCCCATAACCCCCATAACCAAGATTAAATTACCCTCTACTGATAAGACTGATTTTGTTTATTCTTTTTTGGATGAAGAGAAAAAAATCGCTCTTTTGCGAGTGGATAGAATGACGACTTTTCGTGAAACCTTCGAGTTCTTCAATGCCATGGGTGTAAACTATATGATGGAAAACGCAAAAAAAGAATATGAGCGATTTCAGGGAAAACAACCGCCTGCGGATATAAAAGATGTTATTGCAGGTATTCCTTCAGTTACGGAATTGTTCAGGTCTCTTGTTATCGAGATGAAAAAAGCCGGAACAAAAGCATTGATAATCGATATACGCAAAAATGGTGGCGGTAATTCGGTAATGAGTGATATGCTCATTTATTTTCTTTATGGCAAAGAGTCATGGAAATCTCTTGGAGATGGTTTTTCTATAAAAAAATATTCCGACTACTACTTTAAGCAATATCAGGAAGATACTATTGAAAAAATCAATAAAGATCGAGATTTACCTTTAACAAAAGACGATTACGATTTTGAGTCGGAGCGTGAATATAGAAAAGAAAAAAAAGAAGAGGAGAAAGATCTTAAAGAGTTTGAAGGATTTTTAAAGCTTATGCCGACTTTTGATAGCGAGTATAAATCATTGAAGTACAATGGCTATTATTCGCCGGAAAAAGTAGTAATTCTTTGCTCGCCGGCAACCTATAGCTCTGGTTTTAGTATGACGCTACACCATTATCACCTCGGAGCTACCATAGTGGGCACACCATCAGCACAAGCAGCAAATAGTTTTGGTGATATGTTGGGCTTCCATTTAAATAATACTGATATTTATGTAACCGTTTCTTACAAATACGGTGAAAGTTTTCCGGACGATCCGGAAAAAGGGCGAGTGCTGCGACCTCATTATAAATTAACATATCAAAAACTTCACTCCTTCGGTTTCGATCCCAATGCAGAAGTCCTTTACGCCCTTGAATTATTGTCAGAGAAAAAGTGATTATTTTTTTGATAGCCTTGACATGAAATAATGTTCATAGCTGTTCTTAATCCTTTTGCAAGACAATTGAAGAGCACTGCTATTAATATCTTTATTTACGTTACCGCATAAGTTTTTTTTCAATTTATTCAATTAAGTAAGGGAGTAGTTAGATGAGGTGGAAATATAAAGAAAATAAATTCGTAATAATCTGTCTTTTGTTTTTCTTTTTAATATCAAATTCTCCTGGTCTGTTAGCGCAGCAGCGAAGCGTAAGGGAGAGCATAATCCCTATACCACTGCTTCCGGAAAAGCTCATGGACCTTTTGATAAATGAGGTATCCGGTGAAATCCAATTGAACAACGAAAAGCTATTGGCAGCTTTCAATCACAATCGTACCGCGGAGGAATATGAGAAGCTTTTCTACGAATCCAAATGTGTCCTTGAGAAACTCAAGGAATATGGCATGGAGGAATGCGGGATAGAGGAAGTGCCGGTTATACTGATTGACGACTATCGCTGGGATGCCGAGAGTGCGGAGCTGTGGATGCTGGAGCCGGAGAAGAAAAAGCTGACCTGCTTAGCGGATGTGCCGGCCTGTTTGTGCGAGAAGAGCCACAGTTGTGATGTAACAGCGGAACTGGTTTACGTGGGCCCTGGCTCAGAAGAAAAGTATTATGAGGGCAAGGATGTAAAGGATAAGATTGTGCTGGTAGCAGAGCGTCCTTTCAGAGCTCAAGACTTAGCGGTGCACAAGTTTGGTGCCAAAGGGATGGTAGTTTACAGTTCCAGCCACCCGGAGCACGACCCCGACCAGGTGGGCTGGGATACCCTGGCTCGCTCTTATGATCCTTACAGTAAAGATGGAAAAAGGAATGCTTTTGGCTTCATGATTTCCACTCGAATGGGTGAGGAGCTTCGCAAGATGCTGGAGCGAGGAGAGAAGGTGGTAGTACACGCTCAGTGTAAGACGAAGTTTTATCCAGCGCGCAATGAAGTAGTGTGGGCCTTGATTAAGGGAAGTGAAAAGCCTGACGAGGAACTCATCTTCACCGCTCATCTCTTTGAAGAAGCTGCCAAGCAGGGAGCGAATGATAATGTGAGCGGAAGTGTCTCGATTTTGGAGACTGCCAGGATTATCAATAAATTAATAAAAGAAGGAAAAATCCAGCGTCCCAAGCGTTCTATTCGTTTTCTCTGGATAGATGAGGGTGCGGGTACCCTGGGATATATTAAGAAGCATCCAGAACTTGTAAAAAAGTGGTTTGCCAATATTAATGAAGATATGGTGGGAGAAGGCCTGATAAAAAATGAAGCAAGTTTTCATTTACGTACCACACCCTATTCTCTACCGAGTTTCCTCAACGATGTATTGATTAATTTCATTGAATATGTAGGTGAGACTAACCGAGATAATATTCTCAATAGACCTGTTAAGTTCGTTAAGCCAATAATATCAGCAACTGGATCAAAAGACCCCTTCTATTACAATATCGAGAAATTTCATAGCGGAAGTGACCATACTATTTTTGTCGATGCAGGAATTGGCGTGCCGGCAGTGGACTTTAATGTCTGGCCTGATATGTGGTATCACACTAATTTAGACCGCCCTGATAAATCCGATTCAACCCAGCTTAAAAGGGTGAGCGTTATTGATACGGCCGCCGCCATCTTCTTAACCAGCGCATCAAAAAAGGATGCATTACAGCTGGTAGGCGAGAGCATTTCTCGGGGAGCAGAACGCATTGCCGAGCAGGAGCGCAGAGCATTTGCTTTTCTCAGCAAAAGTGAACCTGAGAAGCTAATGGAGGCTTATAAAGAAGCAAGAAACATAGTATGTCAAGCTTATGTGAGAGAGGAAAAAGCGATTCGTTCCACCAGCTTTTTTGCTCCTGATGATAATGATTTTACTGCCCATCTGGATAAGCTATGCAAAAGACTTTTAATTCGAAAGCAACATTCTTTAGAGGACTTGCAAGACCAATATAGGAACATTGCTAAAATGCATGGGGTAAAGGCTCTATCACCCCAGATTACACCTGAGGAACAAAGGCTCAATAACCTCATACCAAAAAGAACAAAAAAAATGGAGGGCTATTTCGACCGTGGTGCTTTTGCGAAACAGTTAAAAGGAAAGGAAATTCCAAAATATGACCTTATCAGTATAGAGACATTTGAGATTAATAATTTTATTGATAATAAAAGGAGCATCCTAGAAATCAGGAATGCCGTAAGTCCCGAATTTCGCTCTATACCTCTTAAAGATATTGAAAATTATATAAAAGCACTTGAGATGTGTGGTTTCGTCAGGATTGAAAAAAGGACTAAATAGGCTTCAATATTCTGATTCTATTAAATAAAAAGAGAGCAAAATATAAAGAACTTTTATAGAGGAGAACATCATAATGAATGCTAAATTTTGGTTAAAAAAATGTTCTTTTATATGTTTGGTTTTCCTATTATTACTATCGTTACCCCTAAATGTTTTAACGCAGCAGAGCAGAATTAGAAAAAGTATACTACCAAAACCACTGCTACCCGAAGAGATTATGGACCTCTTAATAAATGAGATATCCGGTGAAATCCAACTAAACAATGAGAAACTTTTATCCTCTTTCAATCGCAATCGTTCTGCAGAAGAGTATACAAATGGTTTCTATGAATCCACAATTATGCTAAATAAGCTCAAAGAATATGGCATTGAGGAGGCAGGAATTGAGGTGGTACCCATTCGAGTTCCGGGCGGTAAAAATTGGGATGCCGAAAGTGCTGAGTTGTGGATGCTGGAGCCGCAGAAGAAGAAACTTATCTGCTACGAAGATGTTCCGTCATGCTTATGCGAGAGGAGCAGGACAAACGATGTTACTGCTGAACTGGTGTACGTAGGTCCAGGTGACGATATGAAATATTACCAGGAGAAGGACGTTAAGGATAAGATTGTATTAGTGTCAGGCTATCCATCGGCCGCTCACAGCATAGCTGTCTATAAACTGGGAGCTAAAGGTGTGATTTCATATCATTCCTGGAACATGGAGAAGGACCCTGACCAGGTGGGATGGAGCGAGATTATTGGTCATTTTGATTGGCCAGAGCCAGAGAATCCACCACCGACTTTTGGCTTTATGATTTCCCCGCGAAAGGGGAATGAACTGCGTAAAATGCTGGAACGAGGACAGAAAATAGTTTTGCATGCCAAATGTAAAACTGCCTATTATCCGGTTCGTAATGAAATTGTCTGGGCTTTAATCAAGGGGAGCGAAAAGCCAGAGGAAGAACTCATCTTCACTGCTCATCTCTATGAGCAGATGGCATATCAGGGGGCTAATGATAATGCCAGTGGCTGCGTATCCATCTTAGAGACTGCCAGAGTAATCAATAAACTTATACAAGAGGGGAAAATCCCTCGCCCCAAACGTTCCATTCGTTTTTTATGGATTGACGAAATCGATGGCACCCTGGGCTATATCAAAAAACATCCGGAACTGGTGAAAAGATGGTTTGCAAATATTAACGAAGATATGGTGGGAGAAGCTCTGCTTAAAAATGAATCAAGCTTTCACTTGATGACATCGCCCTTTTCTTTGCCCAGTTTCCTTAATGATGTGATGATAAACTTCATCGAGTATGTAGGAGAAAACAATCGAAGTAATATCATTCATAGGCCTGTAGTTTTTCCCAATCCCATTTTATCTCCAGCCGGTTCAAAAGACCCTTTTTACTATAACATAGAAAAATTTTATGGTGGAAGCGATCATATGGTCTTTGCCGATGCTGGCATTGGAGTACCGGCGGTTCATTTACTTGTATGGCCGGATTTCTGGTATCATACCAACAAAGACCGACCGGACAAATCTGATTCCACTCAATTTAAGAGAGTAAGTGTTATCGATACTGCAGCGGCCATTTACCTGGCTGACGCATCTAAAGAGCAAGCAATTGAGATGGCAGGAGAGATATTGACTCGCGGAGCAAGTCGAACGGCGGCAGAAGAGAAGAGAGCCTTTTCATGTATTAACAAGAGCGCTCCTGAAAATCTGGCTGAGACTTATAAAGAAACAAAGAATATAATGAATCAAACATATGTGCGAGAAGAGAAGGCACTAAAATCTACAATCTTTTTTGCTCCTGATGATGCCGAACTTTCTGCCTACTTGAATAAGGCAAACCAAAGTCTGCTGGCCAGAAAACAGCTTTCTTTAAAAAACCTGGAAGAACATTATAAAACCGTTGCTGTTCTTCGAGAAGTAAAGCCAATAACACCACAACCCACCTCTGAGGAAAAAAGACTGGACCAGCTTGTGCCCAAGCGGACAAAGGAATGGGTGGGATATTTCAATTATGTTACCTTTCCCAAAAGAATAGAAGGTAAAGAGCTTCCGGAGTTCAAACTTGCCTGGCTTGAGCAATATGAATTGCGAAATTTCATTGATAGCAAAAGAAGCATTTTGGAAATCAGAAATGCTTTAAGCCCGGAATTCAGGTTTTTACCACTTAAAGATGTAGAAAATTATATCAAAGTGCTGGAAATAGGAGGCATGGTTACTATTAAAAAGAGGGGCGAATAGACTTCTTAGAGAAACGGAGCATCTCCCTTTCTAAATAAATTGATTTTAGATTAATATCGATATTTAAAAATAGAGGAGGAAACATTATGAGAGCTATTGTATTAACTGTTTTGTGTGCTGCTATGATTTGTATGATGCCGCTATCATCAATACCATCAGAAAGCCTTCAAGAAAAGGAAACCATATTAGATCGTAAGGTTCACCTCGAGCAGGAGATTATTTTAAATATCCCACAGGTTCCCCGGTCTTGCGAAAAAATGAATATTGAAAAAAAGCGAGTAAATATTGGCGACTGTGAGCTGTATTGTGGGGTAGAAGGAGACGGTATGCCGATTGTCCTGCTGCACGGCGGCCCCGGAGCAACACATCATTATTTTCACCCATATTTCTCCCCGGCCAAAGGATTTGCAAAAATAATTTATTACGACCAGAGAGGTTGCGGTCTATCAGACTTCGAACCAGGTGAGGGCTACACAGTTGATCAGGCAGCAAATGATTTGGAGAATCTGCGAAAAGCCTTGAAGATTGAAAAATGGATTGTACTGGGACATTCCTATGGCGGTCTTTTAGCTCAGTACTACACCCAAAAATATCCAGATAATATTGCCGGATTAGTGCTTGTGGGATCTTCTTTAGCTATGCAGGTTTCACTAAATCCCACCAGGCAATTCGATTTTATGTCTAAAGAGGAAAGGGCAAAGATTAAGGAAATTCGTATTAAAGCGGCACAAAAGGAACTGACAGTAAAGCAGAATATATACAACGCTTTTTTGAATGGTGACTGGAAACGGCAATGCTACTACAAGCCTTCCAGAGAAAGGATTGCTCAGATAGCCCTCTACGAATGGCACCACGATGAGAATTTTAATGAGATAATGAGCGTTGATTCAGGTAAAATTGATTTAAAAGAAGCTTTCAATAATTGTCCAATTCCAACCATTATTTTAGAGGGAAAGTATGACCTGACCTGGAATACTGACAAACCTGAGAAGCTGCACCAAAACCACCCTAATTCTCAATTGATTATGTTTGAAAATTCATCTCATAATCCCTTTGAAGATGAGCCGGAGAAATTTTTCGGAGTGCTAAAAAGTTTTATTAATGACTTGAAAGATACTCCAGATTCAGAATTGAAGCAGTGGAAGGAATATCTTATTAAATGGAAAGAGAAAAAATAAGTGCAAAATTGTTAATCAAATTCTAATAAGGACGATATTCTTAACTACACAGGATTACCTTGCTAATTTTTATTCTTTTAGAAGGAGGTTCGATTGAAATGAAGGTCAAAATGTCAGCTAAAAAATATATGTTTACTTTCATTCTTTCCCTGCTTTTAATTATCTTTTCTTTCAATCCATTAGCACAGCAGCGGAGCATAAGGGAGAGCATAATCCCTATACCGCTGCTTCCAGAAGAGATTATGGACCTCTTAATAAATGAGGTATCCGGTGAAATCCAACTGAACAACGAGAAGCTGTTAGCGGCCTTCAATCACAATCGCACCGCTGATGAATATGAGAAGCTTTTCTACGAATCCAAATGTGTCCTTGAGAAACTCAAGGAATATGGCATGGAGGAATGCGGGATAGAGGAAGTGCCGGTTATACTGATTGACGACTATCGCTGGGATGCCGAGAGTGCGGAGCTGTGGATGCTGGAGCCGGAGAAGAAGAAGCTTACCTGCTTGGAGGAAGTGCCGGCATGTTTGTGCGAGAAGAGCCACAGTTGTGATGTAACTGCTGAGTTGGTTTATGTAGGTCCCGGTTCAGCGGATAGGTATTATGAGGGAAAGGATGTGAAGGATAAGATTGTCCTGGTGACGGAGCGTCCCTTCCGGGCTCAGGACTTAGCGGTGCACAAATATGGTGCCAAAGGGATGGTGGTGTACAATTCCAGCCACCCGGAGCATGATCCGGACCAGGTGGGTTGGGATACGCTGGCGCGCTCTTATGATCCTTATAAAGGGAAGAAAAATGCTTTTGGCTTTATGGTTTCCACTCGAATGGGTGAGGAGCTTCGCCAGATGCTGGAGCGAGGAGAGAAGGTGGTTGTGCAGGCTCAGTGTAAGACGAAGTTTTATCCAGCACGCAATGAGCTGGTGTGGGCCTTGATTAAGGGAAGTGAAAAACCTGATGAGGAACTTATCTTCACCGCTCATCTCTTTGAAGAAGCTGCCAAGCAGGGAGCAAATGATAATGTAAGTGGCGCCGTATCGATATTGGAAACTGCCAGGGTTATAAACAAGCTTATTAAAGAGGGGAAAATCCCTCCGCTTAAACGTTCAATCCGCTTTTTATGGGTGGATGAAGGAGCCGGTACTCTTGGATATTTCAAGAAACACCCTGAACTGTTAAAGAGATGGTTTGCCAATATCAATGAGGATATGGTGGGAGAAGGCTTAATAAAAAATCTATCGAGCTTTCACTTAACACCTACTCCCTATTCACTACCAAGCTATTTGAATGATGTGCTAACTAATTTTATTGAATTTGTGGGCGAAACCAATCGGGATAATATAATAAACAGACCGGTTAAATTCGTGAAACCAATAATATCAGCAACGGGATCAAAAGACCCCTTTTATTACAATATAGAAAAATTCTACGGGGGAAGTGACCATGCAGCGTTTATAGATGGAGGAGTTGGTATACCTGGTATTATGCTGCATGTCTGGCCGGATATGTGGTACCACACCAATTTAGACCGCCCTGACAAATCTGATTCTACTCAGCTCAAGAGGGTAAGCGTCATCGACACAGCAGCAGCCTTATACCTGGCCACTGCCTCTAAGAAAGAGGCATTTCAGATGGTAGGTGAGATTGTGACAAGAGGAGCTGAGCGTATAGCAGAGCAAGAGCGGAGAGCCTATGATTTTATCAGCAAGAGTGAGCCTGAGAAGTTAGTCGAGGCATATAAAGAAGCTAAAAATATAATTTATCAGGCCTATGTGAGAGAGAAAGAGACACTCAGGTCTACCAGTTTTTTTGCTCCTGACGATAAAGGTTTTGCTGCTTATCTGGATAAATTAAGTAAAAGACTTTTGGCTCGAGAGAAATTTTCTTTTGAGACTTTGCAAGACTATTATAAATGCATTGCGGAACAACATGGTGTAGAACCAGAAGAGCCGCAGTTAACAGCGGAGGAGCGAAGGCTAAATGAACTCGTGCCCAAAAGGACGGAAAATATGCAGGGATTTTTCGATTACATTACCTTTGCGAAAGAAATAAAAGGTAAGAAAATTCCACCCTATGAGCTTCGCAGCCAGGAGGATTTTGAGATAAGGAATTTCATAAATAATGAAAGAAGTATATTAGAGATTCGAAATGCAGCAAGCGCTGAATTTAGACCTATACCTACAAAGGATGTTGAAAATTATATTAAATTACTTGAGATCGGCGGAATGGTAACTATCGAAAAGAAAAGCAAGTAGTGTTTATATTTTAAAAATAGCTTTCACTTTTCATTAAGATATAAGGTTTTTATAAACTCGAATAATATTTGAAAATCTAAATATGTAAACAATAATTACTTTTTAGCATTAGCTATGGAAGCGAGCTGAACGTCTCAAATAATTTGTTTAAAAATAATTAAAATTAATTATAAGAGTTCCCCTCTAAGTATAGTTTCACTACGCCTGAGAATATATAAATAAAGTACTAACTCAGAGCCTTTTAACTATCCCTGCAACGATAAACAATGGTTTTCAATACTTATTCAATGCACAGACAAATCTAAATAACAACACTAATCGTCGTAAACAAATTGCTCTCTTGCGCTGGCGGATAATCCCTCGAACCTTTTATCTGCTATTTCCTTAATAGCATTCAAGCAAATATCTACCTCTTCTTTCGTGTTATAGAAATGTGTTGAGACCCTAATGGGATTCAGCTTCCTTTTTGCAGAAGCAAAGATATTGTATTTTTCTCTTAAACAGTTGCTGATATCAGGCGATTTTAGATTCTCTATGGAAAAGGTGCTAATAGAGCAGGATAAACGCGGGTCCATCGAAGTAATGAGCTTGACACCTGGTATCTCCTGCACTTTCTCTTTGAAATATTTAGCGAACTCTCTTCCTCTTTTTTCAATCTTTTCTGGCCCCACAGCTAACTGAAAATCAATGGCAGTACCTAATGCATGAGTTACAGGCCAGGCGCGACTGCTTACTGCCTCAAAACGACGAGCAGTTTTTTTATCCCATCCCCTGGCACCGAACATAGGCCAGAGCATATCAATCTTGTCCTTTCTCACATAGAAAACGCCACTACCGGCAGGAGCATCAAGCCATTTATGCGGGCTGGCAGCGTAGAAATCAGGATCCATATCATGCATGTTCATAGGGAACATACCCATGGTATGAGCTCCGTCATACACCGTCAGGATACCTTTTTCTCTTGCTAATTTGGACAATCTTTTAATCGGCATAACTATTCCATGAGAATGGGTAACATGGCTCAGGCTTATTACTCTGGTCTTTTTACTTATGGCATCATTGAAGAGATTCAAGATTTGCTCTGGACTTTCCGGCGGGCTGGGAATTATAACCTCGCGCACTTCAATACCATCTCGCGCAGCTCTAAGAAGCCAGGGTTGTGTCCCTCCAGAGTGCTCATGGTCGGATATCAGAATTTCATCTCCACTTTTAAGCGGAAGTCCTGCAGCAACAACGCTCATACCCTCAGTAGTACTTCGAGTGAGAGCGATCTCATCCTCTGAAGCACCGACAAAACCTGCAACTTTCTTTCTTACTGATTCCATATCATCCCAGAGTACGCCTATATTCGTTGGATTTTCTGCTATCAATCGGAAACCCTGCACCAGAGAATCAAATACTATCCGCGGAGTACTGCCGAAACTTCCATTATTAAGATATATAATATCTTCTTCAAACATCATCTGGCTGCGCACTATTTTCCAGAATTCTTCTTCTCTAATATTCGGAGAAGAGCTTATAGTGGAGAGCTTGGTCAAGGGAACAAAATTAGAATTAGCTAAAGCCTTACCATCCCAAATAGTTAATAAAGCGGCTCCAGCCGAAATCTTCTGAATAAAACTCCTCCTTGATAAAAAACTTGCATTATTCATAGTAACCTCTCATAACTATTAAAAGAACGTTTATAATTTCTTATCCTGCTGCATGCTTTCTCTCTGCTTTATTAAATATATATTAACATTATTAAGTATAGATTGGAAGCATAATACATGCCTGAAGTAATAAATCTGGAAAAATTTATTAAGGTGGAGGATAAACCTTTTCTATTTTTTAGGTCGGAGGATAATATGAAATAATTCATAGTGAGGTAACGGAAATTACAATATATATTTTCAGCATTTATTGTTTTTCAAGAAATATTAAGATTAGCTAATTATATACATAAAAAGCAAGCTAAATGTTAGTAATCATGGATTATAACAGTCAAATTATTCTAAATATTCCTCTAATGTTTAGATTTATTTAATAAATAATAATTAATGTTTAATATTTTAGCACGAAATAAATTTTTTATATATTTTTTTGTGAGTTTTTAAGATTTTTGTCGTTATATATAAATGAAAGGAAATATTCTACAGAGATAAACCTACAGAAAATCCTGGATTAACTAAGCCTAAGAAAATAATATCTTTTGAAAAAAATAAGAAGAAAAAATAAAAAATTGAGTATGATGGCTGCCTTAATAATACAGCTCTTCAGTGGAAGTTGCTATTAATTTAGCTGTCTTAGAAGGGAGATACTAATGGCCAACAATCAAAACAATCAAAATATAAGTGATAAGATAATAGAAAAAAATAACAGAAATGCAAGGCTAATTCTGCTCATAGGTGAAACTCTTTTGTTTTGTCTGGTTTTATTTCTTTTTTTATATTATCAAGTAACCTCTTTTATTTATTACGATATACAATTATATAGTCTCTTTCCAATTTGTATAAAGACTCTGATCTTCTTTTGTATTATATTTATTTCTTCGAGAGTATACTCAAGAGTTATCCTTAAGATAAAGCTTGAAGCAAGGGAATTATTTTCTGGATTTTTTTATATGTTCAAAATAATCATTTTTATTTTTCTACCTGTCATAGGTTTCTTTATAATTATTAATTTTTTAGCATTATGGCATTGGAAAGATGTATTTCAATATACCGATATAGTATCATATATTAGCGAAAATTTCTTATACCTAAATCACTACGATAAAGTTGAATTAAAGTGGCATTTTCAAAATTTATTTATTTTCTATATACCTTTATGTATTGCATGGTTTTCTACTTTGTTAGTTATGGGATTTGGTCCAGTAACAAAAGGTGTAATAT
>CAZYAF010000006.1:0-180179 GCA_964645975.1 uncultured Acidobacteriota bacterium | reverse complement strand
GTATTGATGAAATAAGTAAGAAATTAATTCTCTGATTAAAAGCCTTTTTATTCTCGGTATAATATATTAAAATATGTGTTGAGGATAGATAATTTCCTTTCATTAAATTAAAAAATTTAATTCGTTGAAATTAGATAATTGGTATGATTTTTCATTGGGAGAAAAAAGTGAAAAATTATAAAATATTGTTTTCTTATATAATCTTTACATTATCAATTATTTTATTAGCATCTATATCAGTAGCAATACTCAAGCAGAATGAAGATGGAAAAGTTGAGGTTAAATGGTTAGGCCGTTCATGCTTCTATATCAAGAGCAATAATGGGATTAAGGATAGTGACTGATCCTTTTGGAGAGCATTTGAGTAATAAATTTGGATTTCCATCTATAAGAAATAGAGCAGAAATAATTGCAGATATTATCACAGTAAGCCATGAGCATGCAGACCATAATGCTGTTAATGAAGTTAATCAGGTAGAAGAAGGAGCAAAGGTTATTCGTGCTATAGGAGACACCGAAGTTAAAGGATTAATTTTTCATGGTATAAGCTCCTTTCATGATAAGGTGCAGGGTACAAAGTTGGGCGATAATACTATTTTTGTTTTTACTGTGGATAGAATTATTTTCTGCCATTTAGGAGATTTAGGTCATATATTGAATGATCAGCAGATTAAAGAGATTGGTAAAGTTGATGTGTTATTTATTCCTGTTGGAGGACCTCCTGCTACCATTAATGCAGATGAAGCAACAATAATTACCAATAAGCTAAAGCCAAAGATAGTTATTCCAATGCATTATCAATATAAAAGGATAAAAACTATCGGATTGGCTACTGTAAATGAATTCCTTAAGGGTAAATCAGATGTGAAATTAGTAAAATCAGATACTATAATAATATCCCGGGATGAGCTAACTAAAGAATTGCAAGTGGTAGTTTTATTAGCTCAATAGTTCTTTTAATATTATCTTTATAAAATGCTAAACATAAATTTTAAGGAAAGGAAAAAGATGTCACAGATTAAATGGTTGCTTGCTTTATCATTAGTATTAATTTTAATGCTATCTTTTTGCATGGCTATAGGTTTCTCTCAAAAGGGTGAGAAAAAGATTGAGGTGAAATGGTTAGGTCATGCTTGTTTTTACTTAAAAAGTAGTGAAGGGATACGGATAATAACTGATCCTTTTAATGAGAAAATGGCGGAGCAAATCAAATTTCAACCTATTAAAAGTAGAGAAGAACTTTTAGCAGATATTATTACGGTGAGCCATGAACATGGAGATCATAATGCCGTTGGTGATGTTAACCAGGTTGAAGGTGGAGCGGTAATAATTCGGGGAGAAGGAGAAACCGAAGCAAAGGGTATAAAATTCAAGGGAATAGGCTCATTTCACGATAAAGAAAGTGGGGCAAAAAGAGGTAAAAATACGATTATAGTATTTACTATAAATGGAATTACTTTCTGCCATTTGGGTGATCTTGGTCACCTCCTAAATGATGGACACATTCAGCAAATTGGTAAAGTGGACGTGCTTTTTTGTCCTGTTGGTGGAGGCCCTACTATTGATGCAAAAGAAGCAACATTAGTAGCAAATATGTTAAAAGCTAAGATAGCCATACCAATGCACTATTGTCATAAAAGAGCGAAGATTAAATGGTTAGAACCAGTGGATGGGTTTCTTAAAGGAAAAGAAAATGTTAAAAAACTAAAGTCCGATACAGTTTATTTTTCTAAAGAACAACTTCCTGAAGAATTACAGATTGTTGTTTTAGATTATGAATAATCTTTTAGAAATCTACCATTGCAGAGGTATAGATGAATGTTTCAAATTAAAGCGTTTATTTTAGTGATAATCTTTTTGTTACCGCTGTTTTTTTCTGCTGCTGTTATCAATAAGCAGTGTGAACAAAAGAAAGAATTAAAAGTTGAAGTAAAGTGGTTAGGATGGGCATGTTTTTATATAAAAAACAGCCAGGGAATACGAATAGTGAATGATCCATTTTGTATGGAAATGGTAGATAAAATAAACAAAACGAGGCTTAAGGATAGAAAAGATATTGTAGCTGATATCATTACCGCGAGTCACGAACACAGAGATCATAATGCAGTTGATGAGGTTAATCAGGTTGATTTTATGGGATCAGATATTGTCAGAGAAATTGGTGAAAAAAAGAGTAAGGGGATTGTTTTCCGTGGAATCGGCTCATATCATGATAAAATTAAAGGACAGAGAGCCGGTCCTAATACTATATTTGTTTTTACCGTTGATGGGATTACTTTTTGTCATTTAGGAGATTTGGGTCATATGTTAAGTGACAAAAAATTAGAGGAGATCGGCAAGGTTGATGTCCTTTTTATTCCTGTCGGTGGAAAAGCAACTATTAATGCAAGGGAGGCTACAATACTCCTGAAGAAAATGAAACCAAAAATTGCCATCCCCATGCATTACAGACAAAAGAAAGCGAATGTTAATTGGACAACTCCAATTACATCAATTGATGATTTTATTAAAGGTAAGAAAAATGTGAAATTGGTTAAATCTGAAAGTATTGAACTCTCTACTAATAAATTACCAAAAAAGATGAGAATCATTGTTTTGGATGCGGAATAGATAATTAAATTTGCTATCGATACGTTTAATCGATAGAAATTATGGAGGTAATAAATGAAGAAGTTTTTTATTCTCTTGAGCGTTGTTATGATTTTTATATTTAGTAGTGCTACCATAAGCTATGAAAATGAAGCAAAAAGGGGATTGAAAGTATTTATTGTGGCAGATCATGGAATTGGCTCTATGGTGAGTGATTTACAGGCTGTTCCTGGCAGAGCTCAGTATCAAATATTTAGGAGATTTATGACCGAAGAAGTGAATGCTGCTATCAGGGGAGCATTAGCAGCTGGCGCCACTGAGATATTGGTAGCTGATTCACATTCTCATATGCAAAACATTATTGCAGAAGATTTAAATCCTATAGCAAAATTAGTTAGAGGAGGTCCTCGGCCTCTTTGTATGATGGAAGGTATTAATGAAAGCTTTGATGCAGTTATTTTTATTGGTGGCCATGCTCGTACTGGGACACGCTATGCTGTAAGAGAACACACCTTTGGGCATGATTATTTAAATATTTGGATTAATGATATACTGGTGAACGAGTTTATATTTGATGCTATAGTGGCGGGTAATTTTGATGTCCCTGTGGTTTTGGCTACAGGTGATGAGGCATTTACTGAACAAATGAAAGAATTCATCCCAAATATTGAAACTGTTTCCGTTATGCAAGGAGTAGGGCAGGGGGCTATTACCATTCATCCCTCCAAGTCTCGTTCTCTTATAGAAGAAAAAACCAGCAAAGCGCTAAAAAGACTATCGTTTTTTAAGCCGGCTAAGCTTATGTCTCCTTACAGCTTAAAGATAGAATTTGCCCATGTACATTATGCTGAGATCGTGAGTTGGATGCCCGGAGTGGAATTAGAAAATGATCGAACTGTCTTATTTACAACAGAAGATTTTATGCAGATTCCCCTTCTTCTGGAAGTGATTATGTGCTTACAATATGAGAAATAATATATATTATAGCTATATAGTAATAAGGAATATGAAGAATTATGTTTTAAGTGACCTTTCCCCTTGACAATGATGTTTTTTTATATTAAATAAAGTAGCTATTTTACAATAAATAGGTTCACTATAATGACACATCCTAAATTGCTAATAATTGGTTTAGACGGGGCTACTTTTGATCTTATACTTCCCTGGGCAAAAGAAGGAATACTTCCTTGCTTTTCAGATTTGATTTCCAATGGAGCATGGGGAAATTTACAGTCTACCATTCCACCTATAACGCCAACTGCTTGGCCCTCAATGGCTACGGGAAAAAATCCAGGTAAACACGGTGTATTTAATTTTGTCGGGATTAAGCCAGATAGCTATGAATTTCACTTTGTTAATGGAAGTTCTATTCAGGGAAACACTTTTTGGAGAATACTTAGCGATGCTGGTAAGAAAGTTGGCATAATTAATGTTCCCATGACCTATCCTCCAGAAGAAATTAATGGCTATATAATATCTGGGTTAGATACACCTGATGAAAAGAGCGGTTTTACTTATCCTGTATCACTTTATAAAGAAATTAATAAGATAACTGAAGGCTATAATCTCGATATTCGTCACTTGGGTAATTTACAAAATGACCGGAAGAGAATACAAGTATTAAAAGAGTTAAAAGAAATAGAGGAAAAGAGATTAAAAGCCCTTTTTTATCTGATGGATAACTATCCTACAGATTTGATAAAGATTGTATTTAATGCTACCGACCAGGTGCAGCACCATTTTTGGCATTATATGGATGAAGAACATCCTCAATTTTTTTCGACAGGAAAGAATAAACATGCAAAAGCAATACAAATTGTCTACCAGCAGATGGATAACATTATTGCAAGAATACGTGAAAAATTACCTCAAGATACCATTATAATGTTAGTTTCAGACCATGGTGCTGGCTACGCCGGGGACATTAAGTTGGATATTAATACCTTTCTATGGCAAAATGGTCTTCTGTCAATAAAAGATACCGCACCTATTAGAAGAATATATAGTTCGAGTCTTAAATGGATTGAGCAATTTTTCCGAACTCATCTATCGCATAGACAGAAGGCTAAAATAGCTAAATGGTTTCCTCTTTTGCTTTTGAAGTTGACCTCGAGCTCATTAGATTTCATTGATTGGTCAAATACTAAAGCTTTTGCTTCAGAAACAACAAGAACTTCTGGCTACATATGGATTAATTTAAAAGATAAAATGCCTCAAGGGATTGTAAAACAGGGTAAGGAATACGATAAATTAATTGAAGATATTACATCAAGGTTAAAAGAATTAAAAAATCCCGAAACAGGTGAAAAATTAATAAATAAAGTATTTCGTAAAGAAGAAGTATTTAGCGGTCCTTATCTTCCTTTTGCACCAGATTTAATAATTCCATGGTGGGAAAAACCTTATGTTCAATTTTCTGCTGAGAATTCCTTTGCAAATGATAAATCAGCTATTAGCAAAGGCGGCTTTATTCCAGGAGTTGAATTTAGCGGCAATCACCGATTGCATGGGATTTTTCTTATGAAAGGCCGCTCTATTAAAAGAGGTTTTGAAGTAATGAATGCTCGTATTGAAGATATTGCTCCAACAGTACTCTATATTTTTCAACAAGATATTCCTTTGGATATGGATGGAAAAATTTTAACAGAAGCTTTTGATGAAGATTTTTTGGAAAAATATAAACCAAAATTTAGCTCTCAAAGTAAGGCCGAAGAAAAAAGTAAGTCGCAGTTTACATACACAGAGGAAGAAGAAGAAAAAGTTCGCAAGCGACTTCAAGGTCTTGGCTATATAAGCTAATGAATACGGAAAATATAATAACTCACTAATATTATTTATAATGACAATAGAGAATTTAGATATTATTGTTTGTCCTTTATGTAAAAATGAACTCTTAATAAAAAAGAAAAATCAAATAAACAAGCAGGAAGAGGAAGCTGTATTTTATTGTAATGTTTGTGACCAGTCCTATCCCATAATAGAGGGAATACCAAGAATGATTGTGGATAAGCAAGAATATATAAAAGATAATATTTTACCTGCTAATTTAAAAAAATTTGTTGTAACTCCAGAGAAAGTTCAAGATTTATTAAAAGAAGATGCTTATTCAAATAAAAGTTTATCTGATAGTATTTCTATAGCAATTCAACATTGGAGTTTCAAATATATCAGAATTGGATATTTAATTATTAGTTTATTACTTATTTTTATAGGATTTTTCCAGTGGTTTTCTAAGTCATCGTTATCAATTGCTTTTAGTTGTATAGGTACTGCTCTGGGTATTTGGATTATAGATTATTTTTTGTATCGAATAAAACATATACGTGCATATGGTGCTAATCTAAAAATATTGAAAAATATTTTTGGAAAAAATGTACGTAATTTACCCCTGAATGAACTAAGGCCAAAAGAAAAGAAGTTTGTAGATGATAAACAGCTAAATGAAGATAAGGACCAAACTCATTTAGTAAATTGGAAAAATCATCAAATTAAGAATATCCTGAAAAAAATTAAAATTGAAGGAAAAATCGCTGCAAATATTGGTTGTGGAGGTTATCGTCATAGAATGGTATCACAGGCATATTTTGATTTTGGGTTTAAAATGATTGGTGTTGATATTAGAGAAGAAAATATTAAAGAGTTCAGCACATTTTTTAACACTGAAGGTATTTTAGCAGATGCTTCCATGCTACCTTTAGCTAATGATACTTTTCATGTGGTTAATTGCACTGATGTAATTGAACATCATTATAACGCTCTTTTGTTAGCTGATGAGTTAGGAAGAATTCTTAAAAAAGGAGGAATACTTATTCTTACAACCGAGAATAGTACTTCTCTTGGATTTTTTGAAAAAAGCCTAATTGCTTGCTATTCTTTTAATCCCATAATTTTTATAGAAAGGCTTATTGGCACTATCTATGATGCCATTTTACCTCCAAATGCACTGCTTGATACATGGCATGGAATGATTTTTTATCATACACATTTTTCTCCTAAGGAAATCAGGAATATTATTAAAAGATCAGGTTTTGATATTTTGCAACATAATACTGCTTATCCTCATTCTCGTCTTGAATGGTTTAATAACGTAATAAGTAAATTGCCATTAGTTAAATACATGGGATACAGCCATTTAATCATAGCCAAAAAAGTGTGAATATTAAAATGAGTTTATTGCAGAATATTTTATGTGCAGTGGTATTATTTTTGTTGTATAGGAATTAAAATGGAAAACTTAAAAAATAAAAATAAAGTACTCATTATCGGTATGGATGGAGCTACTTTTGATATAATTAATCCTTTGATAAAAGAGGGAAAACTACCGAATTTAGCTAAGTTAATTAGAGAAGGCTGTAGTGCTAATCTTCATTCCACTCTTCCGCCAATGACTTTTCCTGCATGGAATGCTTTCATGACAGGAACAAATCCAGGAAAGCATGGTGTTTTTGATTTTACCGAACGCAAACCTAATAGTTTCGAAATACGTTTTACATCTGCTAAGCAGCGCAAACAGCCGACCCTGTGGAAAATATTAAGCGATGAGGGAAAAAGAATTGGTGTGGTTGCAGTACCTGTTAATTATCCTCCTGAAGCGATTAATGGAATTGTTATTGGAGGTTTTGACAGTCCTATTGATAATCCCGATGCTATGTATCCCAAAGAGCTTGCTACAGAATTGAAAAAAAATGTAGGCGAGTATATTTTCGTGCCTGAAATTGCAAGATTGGTAGACAGAAATAGAGTGGATAAAGCTCTTTCTGCTCTCCATAAAATGATAGATCGCAAGGCAGCTACAACAAAGTATTTATTACAAAGGGAATCATGGGATTTTTTCATGATTCTTTTCGGTTCATCAGATGTTGTGGGACATCATTATTGGAGATATCATGACCCCAATTCTCCTTTTTATGATAAGAATGATAAGTTTAATGATTTAAATCCAATTATTTCTGTTTATCAGAAGATAGACGAAAAAATTGGTGAATTATTAGCTGTTGTTCCAAAAAATACGACAATTGCAATAGTTTCGGACCACGGGATGGGGGGCGCTAGTGATAGAGTATTATATCTTAACAAATGGTTAGAAGAGATTGGAATGCTAAGATTTTCTTCCAAAACAGAAAGTAATAGAATATTAAATAAAATATCTCGCTTGTTTAATCTATTCTTTCGAAAGGTTCTTATTTTAGCTCGACTTTTTTATCATTGGATACTCCCCCGGAAATTTATTAATCGTTTCATTCAGCGCAACAAATTTTTAATTTTTCATAAAATGGAATCAAAACTGCGCTTCGGCTCCATTAATTGGTCACAAACATATGCTTATTCCGAGGAAACTCCATATTACCCGACTATTTGGATAAACTTAAAGGGAAGAGATCCAATGGGGATAGTTGAACCAGGCGAACAGTATGAAGCTGTTCGAAATAAGGTAATAGAAGAGATTCAAAAATGGATTAATCCAGAAAATGGTCAGCAATTGGCTCTTAAGGCTTATAAGAGAGAAGAAATTTACCAAGGTGATTCTATACATAAAGCACCTGATATAATCATAGATTGGAATTTGTATAATGGTTATACTTACTTATCAAGACCGAGCTACCTTTGTTCAGATGATAAACCACTTGGGCGGCTTAAAAAAGATGAAATAATGCATGCGAAATTTACTATTGGACGCTCAGGATTTCATCGAGGTAATGGAATTTTCATTATTAAAGGAGAGGGGATTAATAAAAATAGCAGTATTAATGAGGCGCATATAATAGATATCGCACCCACTATAATGTATATCATGGGATTGGCAGTTCCTGAACATATGGATGGAAAAGTATTAAAAAAAATTTTCATCCAGAAATTTTTGAAGAAACACCCCATTCGTAAAAGCAAATCAATAATTGAGGATAGGGAAAAGAGAGATGATGATGTTTACAATGAAAAAGAAGCTGAGCAATTGAAAAAGCGCCTTAAAGGATTAGGTTATTTATAGACATAAAAAATACACTATATTTTAAAAAGTTGGTAAAAATAAACCATTTTTATATACCCGAAAGATTTTCAAATGCTCTAATATTACCTCTGCTGTCAAGGTAATAAGATTGTAAATATGCTTCTCTTGCTTGGGCATGAAATCCGAGCTTGTTGTAGCAATCGCCAATATTAGAATATGCATTAGCTTTTAGACCATTGTTAATAGATTTCTGGATGAAGAGCATATTTTCTTTAATAGCCAAGCGATATTGAGCGGAATCATAATATGCCTTTGCCATATAATAATGAGCCTCTATTTGCATGGGATTTAAATCTAAAGCTTTTTGCCATACTTTTATTGAACCCTGAATTCGATTACGGCTAAAGAGCCAAAGTCCTTGATCTATATAAATTCTTGCTAAAGTATTTTTAAGTACAGTCTTGGCTCTGGTTTTTTTTTCTGCTAACCGTAGTTTCTCAATTGCCTCATAAAATTTATTTTTCTCTAAAAACTGTATTGCCTTATAATAATGATAAAAAGGTTTATCAACACGCTGCAGAATATAATAGCTTTTTCCTAATTTTTCCCAATAAGTGCTGCTTTCGAGCAATTTGGAATTTTTTTGCGCTGCTATTTCATAAGATTGTGCGGCTAATTGATAAAGGGCTTGATTAAAATATTTATTAGCTTCCCTAATATGATAGGTGCTTCTCAAAGATGGTGTGAGTCCAAAAGCCGAAATGATTATGGTAATGACAACTAAATGCCATCCTTTTAGGTTGATATATTTTTTGACAAAGCTTTTTTTAAGGTTAATTCCTAAAATCGAGAGGTTACCTATTAAACACATTAAAAAACCTGTTTTGCCACAGCTAAAAAGGTAAATAAATCTATTATAGAGTGATTCGGTCCCATAATCATAATCAGGAATTTTGCTAAAACCTCTATTAGGAGGAAGATAATCTATGCTGAATTTAATTATGTTATTAGTTTGGCGAAATTTATCTATAAAAAATTCAATCTGGTTAACATTATTTAAAAAATGCAGGTCAATAAAGAGAATCAAAAATAATAATCCACATATGCTGAGAAAAAATTGAACTCTATATAAACCAAAGTAAAGTGATGCTAATGAACAAACTCCGAGGAATAAAAAAAAGATACCAATGGATACAATTTTTATTTTGGCTTTTTCAAGGCCAAAGGATTTTGTCGGATGAAGCGACAATGCTGTAGCTTTAAGCATGAGAGGTTCTTCAAACCAGATATAAAAAACACTTAACATAATTAAAATGCTGCCTAATGCGGCAATACCTTTATAACTAAATATTTTTTTAGCTATTTTTTTAATATAATGTACAGCAGTATTTAATAATTTACTAGACATGTAAGCCTATCCCTTGGAAAATATCATTTTTATTAGACCAATTTCTTCTTTGTTAAAAGTACGTAAGATAAATATCAAGGCAAAGTATACTACACCGCTTAATATGCATAAAAGTAATAATTGAATTAGAGGCATAGCTTTTATATAAAAGATTATTACAGCAATTGCAAGACTGCATAATGCCGGCTTAAATAGGCCATATGCTGGCGAAAATTTAGCTCCTAATTTCCACAAGTAGGAAAAACCCAATAAATACAATAGAATTTCCGATAATAATGCGGCGTAGCTTGCCCCAACATAGCTAAAATTTGGGATTAAAATAATATTTAATGCTGCATTTACTCCCAAAGTTATTGTAATTATATAAGTAAAAAGCTTTTGCTTTTTGAGAGCTGTGAATAGATATTGATATTGAGAAGATAGAAATAAGAAAATTACAGACCAAATTAAAATTCTCAATGGTTTATATGCCGGCATATATTGCTCGCCAAAAAACAGCATAATTATTCTTTTGGATAATATAGTTGTCATAACTGCAATTGGCAGGCTAAGAATCCACATAATTTTAAGAGTTTTCTTGTAAATATCTATTAGCGCGGTTATTGATTTCTCAGCCACTCGTGAATAATGAGGATATAGCGGGATAGCGATAATACCAGGAATTACGTTGAGCATATTAAGAGGGCGTTTAGCACTATTATAAATGCCAACGATTTGAAAACTGGCAATGGAAGCTAATATATAAGTATCCAGTTGAAATATGAGTGGTCTAAGTGTACGAGCTAAGCTCAATGGAAGGCTCTCTTTGAGAATTTCTTTGAAAAAAACATAATTAAATTCGAATCCTTTTCCACCATATTTTCGATGAATTATAAAGTGAAATATCAAAAATAATATAAAATATGTTAATAGAAGAGAACTAAATATAGCACTTAGACCTAATTTATTTCGTATGACAACGAGATATATTAATAATAAAAATAATCCTTTTTGAAAAATAATGCTGAAAGCATTCCACTGCATCACTTCCATAGCTCTAAATGCTGCTTCATAGTTAATATTTTGCACAATAAATATAGTAGCACCAGCAGCCAGATAGATTGGAAGCAATAGAGACTTGTCAGGATTAATGATTTTTACAATCCCAAGCATTAGCGCAAGTAAAAATAAGGAAAATATTAACAAAATAGGTTTGCTTCGACGAATATAATGATTGAGGTTCTCTTTATCCTTTGAGATTTCTCTGACTAAAACAATTCCTACACTGGTATCCATTACAGTTTTAACGATAAGGCTAATACCAAAGATAAGAATATAATAACCAAATCTGCTTGCTCCAAGATAACGGGCAAGAATGATGGTTATGGTAAGAGTAAGTGCTGCATTTGCGACAAAAGCAATAGCACCAGCCAAAGAATTTTTAGCAATAGTCCGAACATTATTGTATGTTTCACTACTTCCAATTTCTGCAAACTCTTGTCCGTTAGAAGTCAATTAGTTATCTCCTCCTTAAATAATTTGCTTGCAACAATGTTAAGAAATTATAGATTATGCTATGAAAAATATCAAATAATTTGCTCACTTAGTTTATGTGGCTTTGCTTTGAGAAAAAAATGGAGGAAAAAAGGGAATCTGTCAATCTATTTAAAAAACCCAAGAAAATTTAGTAAACAGAGTATTCCCCTGGTCCGACTTTGTACCGAATCGGGAGGTTCCTCGTTGATAAGCTATCTGCAATGAACCGAAGGGAGGAAGAAATCGCCATACAAAGAGAGCTTGCACATTTTTTTTATCAATAACAGAGTTGGTTTGAAAGAAAAACTTTAAAAAGATGTCTTTATTAAAATAGTAATAAGAACGAATGAAATGTATCCAGGTGCTCTCATTCGCAATATCAGGATATAACCATAGTCTTGTTAGGCTATATGTGGCATTCCAGGAGTCATTTATTTTAAATTGAATTCCCCCTCCCAGAAGTTTGAGGTCATTATCAAAGTTTCTGCCAAACTCGTAAGATATTTCAAAGGACCTTCCGCGACGAGTATCATAATTTATCTCTAACTCTGTCCTGCGATTTCGAAATTCTTTTTCATAAAGTTTAAATTCTTCATTATGGCTTAAATCAAATCCCCATCTATTGGTCAATTTTATATTTAAATCGCTATCCGAATCCCAGCTACGCAAAACTCCCTTTTGGCTCCAGTATTGATTGTAGTTGCTCCCTACCTCAATTTCCTCAAATAAACTTTTTTTAGGATAAAAAGTCTTTGATATATGAGAATCGACTTCCCTTCGGTCATCATCACGGATAAAAGCAATGTCATTCATATTTTCCATAAGTCCCTCACCCCAATGGGAATAACGAACATGAAAATGACCTGTTGCGCTATCATAAGATGGTCTTAGAAACCAGGCCCAGGTACCTTCTTTCATAGGCCCATGGCTTTTCACAAATTGTGCAGTCATTCCAAAGGTTCTGGTAAAGAATAAGGTGGTATCTAAACCAATAGAGCCTTTATTTTCACCCAGATACTTTCTATTCGCATATATAAGACCGACATTAGAGTTGCCTAAGATATCTTTTCGGCATCGGAAAACGCTGTAGAAAGCATTATTACCTTCTTCTAATCCTTTGACTCCAGTTGAGCTGGGATCTGATTGAACAGCTCCACCAGAGATAGTCCAACCATTTATCTTGCCTACAATTTTTGATCCCCAGGGAATATCGCCAATTCTACGGGTATAGAATTGATTTATTCGTGTATTGAAATGCTCCGAGCCTTCCAGGAAAAAAGGACGCTTTTCAGGAATATTGAGCTCAAAACGGCTGAGATTAATTTCTTCAACATCAGCTTCAACCAGAGCAAAATCTGGATTGATGGTTAATTCTGCACCTAAATTGCTGCTTAAGCTGTAGCGAATATCTACACCAGTTTTCCCTTCGCTTTTTTCATTTTGTTGAATTTGAGAAAGTGCATATGGAATAATAGTATATCTTTTGGTGCCTAATTCAAGGTCTAAATTGATTAATTTGCCAAACTGTGAAACGCGATTCTCTTTTTCTAAAGGTCCCACCCAGAAGCTTTTTTCCAGTCTGCGGGGGTACATTCTTCCTAAATTGACACCCCATACTTGACCTTTACCTTCTTTAAACTTAAGAGTAGAAAATGGAATGGAAAATTCAGCTATCCAACCATTTTCAATACGGTTAGCTGCTGATCGCCATTTACCATCCCAATTTTTATCTACTGATCGTCCGTTATCTGCGATTTTACCATCTGTCTGGGTGCCCAGAGAGTTGGTGGCAAAGAAATAACTTGTACGATTGTCATTAAAGGTATCCAGCATTACAACAACAGCATCGTCTGTATCTAATTGTGTATCACGCTTGGTAATGCTGGCAGCAATTTTTTTTGGTTCTGAATCATAGCAGTAAAAAGCAAAATAAATTGCCTTACTGTCATAAGCAGCTCTGACTTCAGTTTTCAAAGGTGATGATTTTCCGTGTTGTGGTTTGAATTGAATAAATCCACTAATAGGTTTTGTTTTTTCCCATATGTCTTCATCAAGCTTTCCATCAATAATAGGTGTTTGATTAGTTTTTATTGCTTTTGCAATTCTTGTTTCTTCTGCTCCATTTAGGTATGAAATAATAATAAACAAAAGACATAAAACTGAGGCCAATCTATATAGAAAAATTTTTCGAACAATAGCAAATTTCGATATAAACATTATTCCTAAATGATAAATAAAATAAGTCATGGTATAAAGTCTTTTTATTAAAATAGTTTATTATTTTATATTCTTTGCTCTATTAATTCAATTAAATTATGTAACTTAAATTATTAGCAATTTTTAATTAATCTCTTTGATTCTAACACAAAAAGAAATGTAATATTGTGTATTAAATATAAAAGCAAGAAAACCATGATGCATCTTAAGGGAAGATTAAAGTAATTTAAGAATTACTTTTTTCAAATCAGTATAGCTAAATTTAGGGCTTGAATTGCTTAAGAATAATTTGTAATAATAAAGGTAGATTCTTTTTGTCTATAGTAATTTCTGGGAGTTAGTATTATATGAGGAAAGGGGTTATGAATAGAAAATTACTATTTTTATTAATTGCAGCTTTTTTCATCCTTAATGTAATTCCAAGCAATCTCTTTGCTGCAGAAGGTAGGCTTAAGGGTAAAGTTGTAGATGAAAATGCCAAACCTCTGGCGGATGTTAAAATAACGTTATTTGATAGAGATAGAGGGATTAAGTATGAATGCCAAACAGATGAAGAAGGAAATTATTATCGTCGTGGTATAAAACCATCCACATATGAAATTACTTTTGAAAAGGAGGGATATATTCCAATAATAGATGAGCTGCGAGTGCGGCTTGGATCAGAGGAAGAGTTAAATGTGGTGATGAAAAAGATAGAAGCAGCAGTTGTTGGTGGTGATGATTTTTTGGAAGCTGAAAAATTATATAAAGAGGAGAAATACCAGGAAGCTGCTGATGCTTTCGGCAGAGTAATTGTGGGGAATCCTATGTATGCTGAGGCATATTCAAATTTGGGACGCTGTTACCTAAAGCTGGAACAATTAGATAAGGCTATCGAAAATCTGAACAAGGCAGTTGAATTGAAGCCTGCTCTCGCTGTTGCTTATCGATATCTGGGAGAAGCCTTACTAACAAAAGAAGAAAAAGATAAGGGTAAGGATGCGTTGACGAAAGCTTCCGAACTGAAACCTGATGATGCTGAATTCCATTACAATTTAGGAGCGATTTATTATAACCACGATCTAACTGATGAAGCTATTTCAGAGTATCTAAAAACTTTAGAATTAGACGCTAAAATGGGTAAGGTATTTTATCAACTTGGCTGGGCCTATTTCAAAAAGGGAGAACTGGAAAAAGCTATTGAGTCCTTTGAAAAATTTTTAGAAATAGATCCTAAGTCTCCACATGCTTCTGAGGTTAAGGGCGTATTAGAAGAATTAAAAAAGCAGTGTGCTGGTAAAGAGAATTAGAAATGTAAAGGAGCTAAAGCTTCTGCTCTATTTTTTGTTTAATAAATTTTCTAAGTCGGATTAAAGCTTTACCTCGATGGCTTACCTTATTTTTTTCTATAAGGCTAAGTTGTGCAAAACTTTTTTGCAAGTGTGGATAGTAAAAAACGGGATCGTAACCAAAGCCAGATTTTCCTATCGGTTTATCAAGTATATATCCGTAAACGCTTTCCTCAATGAGGTTAATAATTTTACCTTCTTCAGCAATAGCCAACACACAATGGAAATGAGCTGTTCTTTTATTAAAATCTACTCCCTCTAATAAATTCAGTAATTTTTCTATTCTTGCCCTGTCATCACTATCAGGTCCAGCAAATCGAGCAGATAATACACCAGGAGCACCATTAAGATAATCGACCATAAGTCCAGAATCATCTGCCACTGTCAAAACATCATAAAGTTTATTATAAAAAAGGGATTTATCAATTGCATTTTGTGCAAAGCTATCTGCTTTTTCCTTAAAGTCCGAAGAGTAGGAGAAGTCCTTTGGAGTTAATATTTGTAGGTTTAGACTATTAAGAATTTTACTAATTTCCTTGATCTTACCCTGATTTTTTGAAGCAATTAATATCTTCACAGAAATTATCTTATTGTTTATAAAGGGAGCAATTATAAGAAGTGGAATTCACAATTCTCCAAGAATCGTATGTTGAATATCTATGAGTCTATTAATACCTTTTTGTGAAAGCTTAAGTAGTTCATCCAGAAACTTGAGAGAAAAAGGGTCTTTTTCTGCAGTAGCTTGTATTTCTACCAGATCTCCATTACTGGTCATAGCAACATTCATATCAACTTCAGCTAAGAAATCTTCCTGGTAATTGAGATCGAGCAGCAACTGCTGATGAACAATGCCAACGCTAATAGCAGCTAAATAATGTTTAACAGGAAGTTTTGAAATAAGTCCTCGATCAAGCATCCAACGAAATGCTTGTATTAATGAGATAAAAGCTCCTGTTATTGCTGTAGTACGAGTGCTACCGTCTGCTTGAATAACGTCACAATCAATCCATATAGTTCGTAAACCAATGCTCGATAGATCAGTAACAGATCGCAAAGATCGACCTATAATTCTTTGAATCTCGTGAGTTCTACCAGATATTCTACCTCTCTTAGCTTCCCTTATTGTACGCGTTTCAGTAGCTCGTGGCAGCATTCCATACTCACATGTTATCCATCCATGCCGTGCTTCATCATTTTTCAAAAAAGCAGGAATGTCTTCCTGCAAACTGGCTGCACAAATTACTTTAGTATTACCCATTTCGATTAAAACTGAGCCTTCTGGATGTGATAAGTAATTGGGAGTAATATTTACCGGTCTTATTTGATCAAAAGCCCTATTATCAGAACGTTTGAATTGCATTTTATTGGTGCTTTTTATTATTTATTAATTGATATGTTTAATAGTTATCATTTTGAGAATAAATGTTTTTGCTTGTTATTATCTTCTTCCTATAAGGGAAAAATCAGGTTTAAAGGGTTGTCGTAGACTTATATGCCCAGCTAAACTATCGATCTCTTTTCCCTCTACAAGTATCTTAACTCTTTGAATTGATGGGAAATTTATTGTTAACGTATTTGTAATTGAATAAATAGTAAGGATTTCTCCTTTCGAACCTCCCCAGTGTCTATCAACAAATTCTTTGGATAAATCGACATAAGCAGTACCATCTTCGCTAATATAAAGCTCTCTTAAGCTTGTGTTAGTTGATAGTGGTGAGAAAAGATAATTTGTTTTTGGTCCATTTATTAACTCTATTATTGCTTGCTTCGCTTGGTCGGTAACGGAAGTTGTATAAAATATTTCTCTTTTTTCCGGTAGTAGATAATTTCCTCCCCAAGATGCAAAAAAGAGAGCAACTGTCGTAAAGTTTGTTGAAGTATCCAGATTTAATTCGTTTTGATGCCTGTTATCGGCCCTCTGAGAAGGCTCTATTCGATTACTGTTAACACCTTTTTTGTAATAGATATAGACAACAATTAGCAGAAGAATTATAGATATTATTAGGCTAATAAGTATAACGTTTCGTAGTTTCATAAGAATTTATAGTCCTATTCAATTGTTCTCTTCTGTTGCTCCACTCATTCGCGCATTGTATAACTGTATATAACTGTGTATTCCACGATAAAGAGCCTGGGCGATTTTTTCTTTAAAAGCATAATTTTTTAACATTTTTTCTTCGTAGGGATTAGTTATAAAGGCAACTTCTACTAAAACAGCAGGCATTTGTGCTCCCATAAGAACTAAGAATGGGGCTTGCTTTATACCTCTTTCTTCTACTCCAAGCAAATCATTAAGCTCTTGTTGAATATATTCTGCTAATTTGCTGCTTTCGGATAAATATTCAGCTTGCGCCATATGCCAAAGAACTAATTCCAGATTTTTATCAATAGTTGGAGCAATTGTCTCTGCTGTCATTCCTTGATTTTCAAACTCTGCTAATTCTTTTGTTTCTTTATCAAGAGCTTGATAGCTAAGAAAATAGCTTTCAGCTCCTTTGGCTGCTCTTCTTTTTGATGCATTAGTATGAATGCTTATAAAAAGATCAGCCTTATAATTATTAGCCTTTTCTACACGATGTTCTAAAGGGATATAAACATCGTTATTTCGAGTCAAATAGACTTTAATATCTAGCTTTTGAGAGAGAATATTTTTTAAAATTCGACAAACATCCAAGACAACATCTTTTTCTAATAAGCCGGTAGGTCCCTCAGCACCAACTTCATCACCGCCATGACCAGGATCAATTACGATAGTTTTAATGAAATGAGAAGCATTTTTTTTTCTTTGTGGATTTAGTTTTTTGTTTAATAAATAATCAGGGAAATAGCCGTTTTTATTTTGGCAGAAAGAAGTATTGCAGATATTTGATTGATCGAAATTAAAGATCCAAAGAATATGTTCTATGGAACTTGATATTGAGTGAGATTTATTAAAATTAAAAGGGAGTAAAGGGCTATTTAAAAAAAATATTGTACAAAAAAAAGGTAAGAATGCCAAAAAAAAAGAAAATTTGATTTTTGGATTTTTCTTAGGCTTTCTTATCAAATCTTTCCTCTTGCAATTAAATGGTGGAGGCGGCGGGAATTGAACCCGCGTCCGAAAATCTTCAGCTTAAAGCCTCTACATATGTATCCGGTTTTCAAATTTCGCTTTTTTCTCCTTTAACCGGCAACGGATGGGAAAAAGCTAACCTATCTTAAATTTTACTTAACAGGAATAGGTGACCTGCCAAGCTAGCCTGTTATCCCGACGCTCAATTCCAACCTTACAGGCCAGGTTGGGTGAACGTGGCTGCTTTAAGCAGCCAATGCTAATTGATTATCAGCAGTTATTTTTTTTCCATATGTTTAACGAGTATATGGAACTCGATATGCTACTTTAGCTTCAAATATCTCCGTCGAACCCAGTTCGCCCCCTCATTTTCTATATAATACATTAATCAATTTTTGTCAAGTGAAAGGAATAGTCCAAAAGTAATTTATGGCTATCAAATTTTCATTTGTAAGATTAAATTAATGAAAATGTTGCTGAAGAGGTTTTATTAAGAAGCATTTGGAGAATAACCGTAAATTAGACTTTAATAATGCAAATTTTTCTTAACTGTGCTCATATTTTTCTTCTAAATATTTTAAATAGATATCAGTAATATATGTATCAAATTGTTTCCCCTTTTCTCTAATAAGCTCATTTTTAGCTTCTTTGTAGGATAAAGCGTTGCGATAAGGCCTGTCAGATTGCATAGCATCAAAAGCATCAACAAGAGCAATAATACGTGCTCCAAGGGGAATGTCCTCTCCTTTGAGTCCTTCCTGGATACTCCTTTACCATCATATCTTTCATGATGATATTTTATCAATTTACTTGCATAACGGAATTCCGGCATGTTTTTGATTGTTTGCTCACCCAACTCAGAATGTTTTTTCATAATTTCCCATTCTTTCGCGGTTAATTTTCCTTTTTTATTTAAAATGTCTATGGATATTTTAATCTTCCCTAAATCGTGTAAAAGAGCAGCTATTTCAATATCCTTTATTTGCTCATCACTTATATTGAGTTGTTCTGCTAAAAATACCGAGTCCCTGGCAATACGCTTGGAATGTTTTTCTGTATATAAATCCTTAACTTCAATAAAGGCTGTAAGAGTTCTTATTAATTTTTTATAATTTTTATTGAGCCTTTCCTCTAATATTTTCTTTTCTGTTACATCCCGCAGTATTGCCTGAATGCCGATAATTTCAGTTTCTTTTTTGATAATATTTGTGTTCATATCGAAATATCTTATTGAGCTGTCCCTACATAATCCCCGTATTTCTATTCTCTGTAGATTAACATTACCTTTAATTATTTTATCAAAGTGCCATAGTACCTGGTCTCTGTCTTCGGGAACAATATATTTTGTAAAATGAGTTTTAGCTATTTCATTTAAATTAAATCCGGTTATTTTGGTAAACTTAGAATTAGCTAAAGTAAAAATCCCTTCTTTATCAAGGATAACTATGGAATCATTAGCATTCTCGAATATTCCTTTAAATTGCTCTTCAGATTATTTAAGTTTCAATTCAAGTATTTTTCTTTCTGTTGTATCTCTTGCAACTCCTTGCATACCAATAAGTTGCATATTTTTAATAATATGAGAAATAGTGATACTAAGGGTTCTAATTTCTCCATCTTTTCTCTTTAAACAAATTTCTATTGATTTATGTTGATTGTTAAAGGTTTTACCATATTTGATTAAGAGATTATAGCAATTTTCTTTGAGCACTAAAGAGCTTAAATTCGTGTTAACGATTTCTTCTCTTGTGTAGCCGCTAATCTGCTCGAACATTCTGTTTACTGAGGTGAAATTCCCCTCACTGTCTAATGTAAAAATTGTATCAGATGCATTCTCGAAAAGTTCTCTATATTTATTTTCAGATTTTTTAAGCTCTTCCGTCATTTCTTTTAATTTTGTTATATATCTATAAATAGAAATTTTACCGCGATACTTATTATTTATAATAATTGGAGCTCCAGAAATACTAACTTGAACTGCTGCCCCATCTTTCGCATATCGGCTGGTTTCAAAGCCTAATATTTGCTCACCATTTCGAACTCTTTGGCTTATTTTTATAGATTCGTGATAATATCTGCCTTTTGCTATTAAGTCATCAACATTTTTTCCTATAGCTTCATTCCTTGTGTAGCCAAAAATATGCTCAGCCGATTTGTTCCATTCGACAATAGCATCTTCCTCATCAGAGGATACAATTGCAGCAGTAGCATTATTTATTAATTTTTTGAAAAATTCCTTATCTTTAATTAGAGAATGCTCTAATTTTTTTCTTGTAGTAATGTCTTTTAAGATTAATATTGTTGCTTCTTTTCCTTTATATTTTGTGATACTTTCATTTACCTCAAGTGTAGCTAATCGGCCATTTTTTTGATTTGCCAATAATTCATATTGTGTAAGTAATTTCCTTCCCATTTCTCGCTTTCTAAGTCTTCCAGGTAGAAGTGATTGACTAAAAGGATGAAGAATTTCTCTATAATTTCTTCCAATAATATATTCTTTTTCATAACCAACCATCTTTGCAAATATTTCATTTACTTCTATGAAAATACCTTCTTTATTTGCGCGATTTTGTAGAATACAATAACCTATTTTTGCATTATTAAGTGCATCAATTAGAGCTCTATTTATGTTTATTTTAGTTGATAGCTGGTACTATCGGTCTTTAATAATTAATTTATCCTCTTTTAATTAATTCTCTTTCAATTAGATTTCACCTAAGTTTGACAAAGATCTCATTCAAAATAAAAGATAAAAACTAATAGAGATATTTGCAGGTCATATCTGCAATTAAATAAATTAGAAAATAAGAATTGTATATGTGTTTTCCATATAATAAGTTACGTTTTCTTTTCTGTTGTTAATGGGACTCTCGCTTTAGATAATCCGTGAATAATAGATAACATAATATTGCTGCAAAAAGCGCACCTTTCTATTTTAGATTAAATAAATACTTAGAGGGAAAATTGAGGGCAGATAAAATTTGGCTAAAATAAGGCTTTTATGAAGAAAATTCTTTATATTTTTTAAGTTGCTCCTTTAAAGGATATGGTTCTATTTCTACTGACAAACCTTCTATTGCTTCCATAGCATTTGGGTATTTTAATAATAGTGTTTTACTTTCACCGTTTCCAATACTCTTTACATCTATAGGTAAAAGGCTTTCTGTGAGTGTATTGCCATCTGCATCATATTGAACAAATTTTAGTGTTAAAAATTTAAGGTGTCCTTTCTCAGCCTTATTTTTTATGCTTAGATTCATTATTACTTCGTTAGTATCAGATTTCAAAATCCAATTTTCTAACTTTAGCTCGTAATCCATTCGCAGTGTTATTATGTTTCGGTCTTTATCAGCATATTGTGCTAATGGTCCTTCTAATTTTTTTTCTTTACATGAAACCATGACGAGAATGACAGATATTAGCGTAATTGCCAAAACTGCTTTTTTCATCCTAACTCCTTTAAGGGTTTATCTTGATGAAGTGAATATCGCATATGAATCGCTTTTTGATGATATTTAAAAATAGATTATATATATAATATATCATAATGATATGGAAAAACAAAGTAAAAATAAATAATTTTTACTTATGCAAAACATTAACACTTTTTATAAATGGTTAATATATTATAATTGAGGGCTTTGGTTACTAATACTTTAATGTACTGATAATGCAATTCATTTTGAAAAAATAAATTGCAAAAAATATTACATTTAAATAAGAGTTCTTTTATAGACAAAGAATCCTAAGGTTAAGAAAATAATAAAAAGTATTTTAACTAACTGTAATACCCATATTTGAACGCTTATATAACCGGTAATAGATGAAATATTAATAAGTTGATAAAGGGCGAAAAAGAATGCAGCACCAGCTATATAACGCCAGGATTTGGCTAATTCTCCGCCTTTAATGTATAGGTATAACCTAATTGCAAAAAATCCACAAACTAAAGCTAACGCTAAAATAATTATTTCACTAATTAATTGAGTTAGATCCATTTGCTTTAACTCCCCCCTTCTAGGTTTTAGTCTAATATGCTAATATCATGCAGATGGAACTTCTAATAATGTTTAATATTTCAATATCCTACTTAAATCAGAAGATAATCCATATTTTTCGGAGAGGTATATGTTTTTCTTTAAAACAGGATTTATCTTGTTCTTTATAGAATCAATAGTCTCTTTCTTGGTTTTTCCTCCAAACATGTTTGAAATTAATTTTATCTCTTCATGCAATAGCTCATTTAGCACGGATAAAATATTATGTACTCGAGTTGATTGCTCTGGTATTCGATCTGCTTTTTTGAAGAAGTTATCAAATTGGTAAGAAGATAAACCTTCTATATCTTGAATATCAAAAGTCAAATCATAAGATTTAGCAACTTTTTTCAGTATCTTAACTATTAATTTTTCAGACTTCGGTCCTAATTTGTTTATAAGTTTATCATTTATTTCAGAAAAAGATAGTGAATAGATATTTTTAATCATATTATGTAATTTACTGATTTCAGAAACTTGAGATGGTTTGGCAGGTATTTCACCTTCTTTAAATTTAGCTCCTAATTGGACGAGAATTCCCTTTTTAAAGAGTTCATAAAGAGCTCTGACTGTTAGATATTTTCCATAAGAGTTCTTATTTATTATATCTTCAATGGTATTTTCTCCATTAGCAAGAGAAACTACTTCTCTTACTTCTTCTGTAACCATGACATCTTGTGTATTAATATCACTTTTAGAGCCAAATAATATAGAATCATCAGGAGGCATCTCTGATAGCCATCCTCTCCATTGCTTCATCTTATCAATTATTTCTGAAGTAATATTAGCAGTAACTAAATCTTTAAGTTCATTGCTTTTTTTATCAAATGGAGTTTCTTCAAAATCAAAATGCCCTTCGAACCATTTTAATGAATCGAATATTATTTCTTCAAATCGGAAGCTCATCATTTCCTCGATATCTTCTTTCGATATCAAGTTTAAACTGCTTAATATCTGACAAAATTTGTCATCTACCTTCTTTTGAATCTTTAAGCATAGCTCAATATCTTCTTCCGTTACTTTATTTCTTTTCAAGAGGATTTGACCAATTCTATGCGATGGATTATCCGAATCAACTCTAAAGATATTACCCTTGTCTATATATAAATTAACCCGAACCTTGTCTTGATTAAGATGAAGAATGCCGCTTTTTTTGGAATTAAATAGGATTTTCAAAATCTCATCAACTGGTAGAATTTTCAAGTTTCCAAAAAATCCAGCTTTGGCTTTAGTACCCTTATCTTCTGCGTCTCTCTGCATTTCTTCATTAATATCTATAAGTAATTTCTCTACGGAAGCGTACCTTTTATCTCTGTTTTTCTCCAGGCATTTGAGAATTATTTTTGATATGTTTTCAGATAATTTAGGATTATATTCTCTTGGATCTTTGGCTTGCTCGCGCAGATGTTTAACTGCAATGGAAAGAGGAGTATCACTATCAAATGGTATTCTACCTGTCGTTAGTTCATATAATATTACACCAAGACAGTAGATATCTGATCGGTTGTCTACTCCCTTTCCTTCAACTTGCTCAGGGGAGATATATTCCGGAGTTCCAATTATCATACCGGATTTCTGATCTATTTTAGACTCTCTAAAGCGAGCAATACCAAAATCAGTAATATAAGCATGCCCACTTTTATCAATCATTATATTGTGAGGCTTCAAATCTTGATGAATGATACCAAAACTATGAGCTTCTTTTAATCCTTCACAAACTTGCTTTATTATTTCTAATGTTTTCTGCATGGGAAGCTGACCAGCACGTTTGACAAAATTATTTAAGTCTTCACCGGAAATAAATTCCATTGAAATGCACTTGATGCCCTCAATTTCTTCAAATTGAAAGATACGGCAGACATTTTTATGGGTAATTTTCCGGGCTATTTTCATTTCATTTTTAAATCTTTGGACTGCGGCTTCATCTGAAGCTATTTCTGGTCTTATAGTTTTTAAAGCTACTATTTCGTTAATCTCATTATCAAGTGCCTTATAGACTTTGCCCATGCCGCCAGTTCCAATTTCTTCTAAAATAAGATAACGCTTGCCTAAATTGAAACCTGATTTTAGCTTGTCGTAACTTGCGGGGGAAGTTTCTTTATCTGTTTGGTCTTTTTGATCGGGAATGTTCGGAGGAGTTAACATGATGGTTGAATTGATATCCTCGTCAAAAGGGAAGCCACAAATGTAGCATTTTTCTGCGTCTTCTGGATTTTCTGTTTGACATTTTGGGCATATCATAGCATAAATTCTCTGTAAGATTAATTACATAATTCTACTTCGAAAATAATAACAAACAAGATATGCACTGTCAAGGTAAATAAGGGTTTGAGTGTGTTAAAATATGCAAACATTGAACAATAATCTATTTTTTATATTTTGAATGTAAAATAATAGAAAATCAAGTATTATTTTTTTCTAATTATTTGAAATAATTAATCGATCTAATCTGAATAAATACTTGCCATTAACAGTACATTCTTCATCTGTCTCTGCAGAACGGAAAGTAACGGTATTTATTCCTTCCTTTATCTGTTCGTCTGGAATTCTAATTTGATGATATCGTAATCTATCATCTAATCTATAGGTTGATAATAATTTATCGTTTAAAAAAATACATAACTTATGCGGTAATCTTAAATCTTCATATAAAGAGATAGCGTAGAAAGAAAGTTTTTTTCCATGGAGCATCCAATCAGGAAAATGACGAATTATTTCTTTTGCATGACCTCCTTTTGATAATTCGTAGACATAGGTATTATCTATTTTCTGCTTCAGTTTTAACATATTTTTTATTGCATCAGAGTTAAGCCGATTATAAACATGATCCTGCAAATGATTTGGAAATCTATTTAAGTGAACTATTACATATTTTACCGGGCAATATTGTTTTACTAATTCGAGATAATCTATTGATGGAAAATGATGAAAATAATGCTTTAAAGTCCAGAAGTGAGAAGGTATAAAGGCACCATAACCATTAACTATTTTCTTCCAATGTTTGGTGGACCAATATAAATAGGGAGCTTCCAGATGCCAGGCCCGATAAAGAGGAAATTCTATTATGGCAAAATCTCCTTTTTCTTTGGCGAGCCACTTATAGACTTGAGGGGTGTCTTCCGGAATAAATTCCAGATTTAGTGGAAAGGCAGCATATTCATAGCAGAGGATAGTTATAAAGAAAAATCCAGCAATAACCATTAGAATATAACTTTTCCTTTTCAGCAAATTCAATAGCCATGATGCACCAAAACCAGCAATGACAGCAAAAGAGAGCATTACTAATATAGCCATTCTACCGGGAACACGTAAGGCTTTAAAACCGGGCATTAATTGATGAAGCCAAATAAAAGGTCCTTTGCCTAACGCCTCTCCTCTAAAATAAATAGTGGGTCCTAATGAAAGCAGAAAGCTAATACTTCCTAATAAGAGATAAAAATGGATGTAATAGTTATCATTAAGGTTCAAACCATGCCCTTGGGCATTTATATCTGAAAAATAATGTGCTTTAGCGAAAAGCCATAATAGCCAGAATATAATAAGGGTTAATAGCAAAGTGAGCAGCTTTATGAAGGATGACAATTGCTTGTTAAAACATAAAAATATTAATAGTAGAATTAGACTTGCAATACAGAGATACTTTGATATTAGATAAAGATATGAAAAAAATTTGTTTTGAGAAGAATGCTTATTTCTTTTTTTTCTATTCATAAAAATAGATTTTGTTGCTAATCCTAAACAAGCAAATAGTATTGGTAGCGCTCCAGGAAATAGAATAGCTTCTCCTCCTTTGCCATAAGGGCGAAATGGCGTTAAATATTTAAGGTAAAAAACCTTATGCCAGGGAGTAAGAACTAAATAACTTAAGATGTCCGGAGCATATCGTTCGACATCTTCTAACTTTCTCTCAAAACCCATTTCTTTACTCAATTTGTAATAAGGGATAAAAAAGGGAATAACAAGCACAAAGATGAGGACTGTTGATAAAATCATTTTGAGCATAAAGGATCTAACTCCCCTTCCTATACCGATAATTAAAATATACAAAATATATAGCCCTACAGCAAAACTGAGAAATAGACCGTAATAAGTTGAAGACAGAATCTGTAATACAAAGAAAAGAATAAAAAGCCCGAAGTGCTTCCAGCGATAGGTTCGGGTAAATTTATGGAGGAAGAGAAAAGTGAAGGGTATCCATTGAGCGGTTAGCATTTGCAGATGCCAGATTTGACCAAATTTGTAAGGACAAAAAGAAAAAATTATTCCCGAAATGAGTGCCGCCCACCAGTTGCCGGTGAGGTAATCTACCAACAAGAACATTCCAAGACCAGCAAGTACAAAAGAAAGAAACTGGACAAAGTTATAGCCAAGAATTGCATTATCGCTGACAAGATAAACTGGCAAAGCTAAAAGAGCGCTGGCAAAAAGATGTTCAGAATATGCTAAGCTGTGAGGCTCAGGGAAAAAACTGTTTGCTTCAAACAATTTAAGCGGATTACGCAAAAGCTGATGACAATCCCAGGCCATAATCCAACTATTGAGCAAAGGGTCTCCCAGACCAGGAACACTATTGCTCATATGTAGAGGAGCAGGGTAGGTGAAGAGAAAGGTTAATCCAATAAATATAAATAGAGCAATTAACCATCTTTTCATGGTAAAGAAATTTTAAATGAAAAACATTTTTATATCAATTAGATAAAACTAAAATATCAAAATTGTTATATAAATCTTGAGATATCAAAGAAAAGACCTATTAATTATAAGGTGCTGAATGGTGTAAAATGTTTTAATAGAATTTTTGGAAAAAATCGATAAGCTACCGTTGTGTAAATTCTTACTAATATTTTAATCCATAAATATCCATTAGCACCATGTTTTTCTTTTCCTGGATGGATTATATTTCTATAAGCATTAATATAATATATAATAAAATCAACTTATTGTATTTAGATATTAATGCTTGCCAAATTCAAGGTGTGCGTTTTTTTAATTTCCGATTTTAATATTATAATTTCCTGATTTTTTTCTTTTAGAGCGATTCATATAACTTAGTACCATATTGAATACTAATTCTGCTTTTTTTGCTGTTTTAATTGTTCGCTTTTAAGCTTTTCTAATTCCTCGACATTTTTCTTAAAACTTATAATAGTAGGTTTACCAGAAATATATTTGTCTTTTACTTTTATAGTGATACCTGGGGCTTTCTTTTTAAATACTACTTCGATATACTCAAGTTTTTCCGGATAATTATCATAGGCAATGAGTTGAACTTTTTCAGCAATTTTCTTTAAATCACCTTTATGATCACCACCAATCTGTATGATCAGCCCATGTTTATCTTCTGAAAGCAACTCTACATTTACGCCAATATCTTTCAAGCCGGTCTCTTTATTTATTGTTTTACCAATGGATGCACCACTCTTTACGGCATTTATAATCTTGGAAATAAATGGTTTAATTCTATTATAATTTATGAGCACATAAATAATAAGTAAAACTACTGCGGCAATTGCTATATAAGCAATGACCTTTTTCATTGAATCATCCTCCTGAAAATTTTCAATTCTATTGTATATTATTTAACATTATAACAATATATTAGAGTATTTTTGCTACTGAAATGGTTAGGTCATCCTCTAGAGATTTACCCTGCAGAAAATCATTGAGTGATTGGAAGATGTGCTGGATTATTTGTTTTGGTGACAGTTTATTTTTTTCTTGTATTAAATAGATTAATCTTTTCATTCCAAATTCTTCATCATGTTTGTTAGTGGCTTCAATTAATCCATCGGAATAGATGAGTAATATGTCTCCTTTATTAATGTTTACTTCTTGCTGGGTATATTCAACATTTTCAAGTATACCGATTATTAACTGGGTCGTTGATAATGCGATATGCTGATGAGATTCATCTGTGAAAAGCAGAGGTGGATTATGTCCAGCAGAGGTGTATATGAGTTTATTATTATGTGGATGCAAAATACAATAAAATAGAGTAATAAAAGAGTCTGCATCCCTGCATGGAGCCCATAAAAGCTGATTAAATTGGCGAATTAAAGAAGCAGTATTAAAAATGCTGTCTTTTCCGCCTTTTTCTTGAATTGATTCTATAAGCTCTGAAAAAGTTTGCTTAATTATTCCTTTGAGTTGTGAGGCTTTCAATCCGTGCCCCATAATATCACATAGCAAAATACCCATGCTTCTCCGTTCAGGCACATCTTCAAAATAAGGGTAATTTTCTAAATAATCGCCTCCCATAAATTCAGTTGGTAGTGTTATACCAGCCACTTCAATTCCAGTGACTTTAGATAAGTATTTAAAAGGTAGATTTTGCGGTATATTATAGCGGACTTTATCTTTTGACAAATATGATGCTCTATCCTTTGACTTTTCAAACATTTCCCTTAACGTTCGATACTCTCTTAGAAGTACCTGGCGATGTTTTCTTTCCTCTCCAGCGAGTTGTAGCAGAAGAGATTTTGTTTCCGCATATGGTGAGCTTTCGCTTGCTTGCAAATAATAATTGTAGGCGTCTATTTCTTTCTGTATCGCATTAAGCAGAAGTTTTAATATTAAGTCATCCTTTTTCTTCATAGTTCTATATGTATAGATTAACTAAATTTTTTATGTGAATACCATTAATAATATATATGCTTTTATCAATTGGCTTATTTAGCCTTTATATTGAAAATGAAAATTAAGGAGTCAATTAATCTCTGCCCACCTGCTTTTGAGCTTTTCTTTAATTTCCGCCCAGGTTGTCTCTGATTGTTTTAATTCCTTTAGTTTACTCCAGGTTTTTGAGCAGTTTTTATATTCGACGCCAACGATCTCATGAATTAGTTGATCAACTTGCTTTTTATTTGCTGCAGAAATTTCAATACCAGCTTCGGAGAGAGTGTCTTTTATGTGTCGAAAATAGCAAGACATTTTATTTCTCCTGCAGAAATAACAAATAAAATTGATTAATATTGTAAAACAAGTTATTAGAATAAATATCATATTACCTAAAATAAATAAATATAGCAAGCGAATAGCTATTTATAAAATGATAGTAATACATCTTATTAATAATATTAATAATAAAGAAGATATCCCTTTTACAATGAACATATTTATGCTAAGATAAATCAATTATCGATAACATATAGAGATAAATAAAGAAGGGAGGTTTTTATGAATAAAAGCTTTGGTTCTCGTATTAACAAGGATATCAAGCTGCCTCGATTAGAATTTAAATGGGTTATAGGTGTTATTGTAGTAATTGTTGGACTCTACTTAATATTTAGCACCTTTTATTCTATTGCAGCAAATGAGGTAGGTGTCATTACTCGTTTTGGTAAATATGTTCGAACTACACCCCCAGGATTACATTTTAAGGTTCCCCTTGGTATAGAAAAGCTTGATAAAGTGAAGGTAACCTATAAATTCAAAGAAGAATTTGGCTATAGAACTCTCAAAGCGGGAGTACGTTCTCAATATTCAGCTCAGAGTTATGAGATGGAATCGCTTATGCTTACAGGAGACCTTAATTCAGCACAAGTAGAATGGATTGTTCAGTATACCATTAAGGACCCGGCTAAATACCTTTTTAAAGTAAGAAATCCTGAAAGTACTATTAGGGATATTTCTGAGTCAGTTATAAGAGAGGTGGTTGGGGATCACAGCGTTAGTGAAGCTTTAACTATAAGGCGAGAGCAGATAGCCCAAGAATCCGAAAAGATGATGCAAGAGATACTTGATCAATACGATTCAGGGATTAGTATTGCAGTTGTCCAGCTTCAGGGAGTAGACCCTCCAGATCCAGTTAAGCCAGCTTTTAATGAGGTTAATGAGGCTCGCCAAGAGAAAGAAAAACTTATTAATCAGGCATGGGAAGCTTATAATAAAATTATTCCAAGAGCAAAAGGAGAGGCTCAGCAAACCATTAGAAATGCAGAAGGGTATGCTCTTAATCGAGTAAATAGATCGCAAGGTGATGCGAAGAAATTTCTTAGTGTATGGGAAGAATATCGAAAGGCCAAGGATGTAACCCGGCGAAGACTTTACCTGGAAACCATGAATGAGATTTTGCCTAAGGTAAAGAAAAAATATATCGTTGAAGCAGACCAGAGCGGATTGCTGAAATTGTTAAATCTTAGTGAGGAGGTAAAGAAACAATGAAAATTAAACATTTGCTGACAATTCTATTAGCTTTGATAATTATAATTATACTGAGCGGAACCATTTATACTGTAAAAGAAACAGAGCAGGTAATAATTACCCAATTTGGAAAGCCTATAGGAAAACCTATAAAAGATGCAGGTCTCCATATAAAAGTACCTTTTATCCAGGTGGCTAACTATTTCGATAAACGCCTTCTTGAATGGGACGGTGAGCCTAAGCAGATACCTACCAGAGACATGAAATACATATGGGTTGACTACTTTGCCAGATGGAAAATTGTTGATCCCTTGAAATTTTTAGAATCAGTTACTACTGAGAATGTGGCTCAATCAAGGTTGGACGATATTCTGGATGGTGCTACTAAAGATCTGATTCCCAGGCATAACCTGATCGAGATAGTAAGAAGTAGTAACCGACCTTTTATTTCAGTAGAAGAAGAAGTAGAGCTCCTGGCTGAAGTCGAGGAAGAAATAAAAGAGGGACGGAGTGCTATTACCAGGCAAATATTAGAGCAAATCAAAGAAAAAGCCCCTCAATATGGTATTGAAGTAGTAGACCTTAGGATTAAGCGGATTAATTATATCGATGAGGTGAGGCAAAAAGTTTATGAGCGCATGATATCAGAACGAAAGAGAATTGCAGAACGCTATCGCTCAGAGGGAGAAGGGCAACGAGCAGAGATAGAAGGTGAACGGGAAAAAGAATTGCAGAGGATTAGCTCTGAAGCTTATCGTACAGCGCAAGAAATCATTGGAAAAGCCGATGCTGAAGCAACATCTATATATGCTCAATCTTATAATCGGGATCAAGATTTCTATTACTTCCTCAAGACTCTCGAAACCTATAGACAAACCATTGATGAGGAAAGCTGGTTGATATTATCAACAGATGGGGATTACTTCAAATATCTCAATAAAGCTAAACCTCGAACTCCTTGATCTTGAAGCTTTTGCAACTATCTGAAAATACTCCTAATGATTATTAGAGGAACGCAAAACATTGAAATATCAGGTTGCAATTGTATCATGTAAAAATTATTATGCTGAGCGCGTTTATCAAGCAGTTTCTCAGGGTATTGAATTATTAGGAGGGATAAGCTCTTTTATTAATCCAGGAGAAAGGGTTTTGCTTAAACCAAATCTTCTATGTGGAAAATCACCAGAAAAAGGTGTAAGCCCTCACCCATCAATTGTTGAAGCAGTTGTTCGTTTAGTAAAAAGGGCAAAAGCAAGACCTCTTATAGGAGATAGCCCTTCTTTAGAGAGCCTGGAAAAAGCCGCGACAATTTCAGGTATTAAAGAAATAGCTGACCGTCATGGAGCTCAATTAATTCCATTTGAGAGGCCCATAGCTGTAAAATCTCCATCCAATGCCACTTTTAAAAGGATAGAAATTGCCAATGAGGCCCTTTCGGCTGATACTATTATAAATATACCTAAAGTTAAAACTCATGCACAAATGCTTCTTACATTGGCAATCAAAAATCTATTTGGCTGCGTAATGGGAAAAAGGAAAGCCCAGTGGCACTTGCAGATTGGAGCCCAGGAGGATAAATTTGCAGAATTGCTGGTAGATATCTACCATATTCTGCAACCGCGACTGACAGTTGTTGATGGAATTATGGCAATGGAAGGTAATGGTCCAGGTTCGGGAACTATGAGACCATTAGGTGTGATAATTATAAGCAATAATTGTCTGGCAGCTGACATGGTGATTACTCAGCTTGTTGGAATGAAATACACGCAATTATCTACCAATAGAGCAGCATTTCGTAAGGGGCTTAAACCTACTACCATGAACGAAATCGAAATTTTGGGCGACAGTATTGAAGAACACGGGGTAAAGGATTATATATTTCCTCGACCAGTGAATGTTGCCTGGAATATTCCAAATTCTATTACACAGAGATTAAAACGCTATTTTGGTGTTTTCCCGAAAATTGATAAGAATAAATGTTCACTCTGTAGATTATGTGAAGAAGTGTGCCCTGCCGGAGCAATGAGTTCGGTTAATGGTAGAATGATGGTTGATTATGATAAATGTATAAGCTGCTTTTGCTGTCAAGAGAATTGTCCCCAGGGAACCATAGGAGTTAAACAAGGGTGGATGCTTCGCTTATTGAATATGTTAAGGATTAGCTAATATAAATTGGTTTAGGTGTAAAAGTAAGGATTAGTAATAAGAGAGCTATAAAACCGAGGATTTTTCTTCCATTACCAAGTTCTAATTCATCGTTTAATGTGGGAGGGTGTCTAAAGCCAAGGAAAAAAAGTATTAACGCCCAGAAGAACCATCCCCAATATCCGGATACTATTCCCATCACTATAATGCCAAAAAATATAACTTTGGATATTTTGGGGTATTGCGAGCCAAATATAGAATAGGCAATATGACCACCATCCAATTGGCTAACTGGAAATAAATTAAGGCAAGTAGCCAGGCAACCAAACCAGCCAACGAAAGCCAAGGGATGTAACAATAAGTCATAGTTTTCTGGAATAGCAGGTAAAAGAAGTTTTTGAAGCATTTTGAAGATTATTGGATCACCCAGATGTAAATACGTACCTGCAGCTAATTCAGCCGGAGGTATGGGTCTGGACATCATTATCCCATAAATCATAGTTGGAAGAGCAACAGTAAAACCTGCTAAAGGACCAGCAATACCGATATCAAAAAGGACTTTTTTATTGGTAATGGGAGCTCGTATTTTTATAAATGCTCCAAATGTGCCAACCAATGTAGGTGCCGGGATAAAATATGGTAAAGTAGCATCAATATTATAATAGCGACAAGCAAGATAGTGCCCACCTTCATGTGCCAGGAGAAAGAGCATAATAGCCACTGAAAAATAGATACCGTTAAAAATGAGAGAGGGATTTTTTAATGTGAGCATAATGAGTTGCTTCAGGTTAGCTGAGGCTACGTCAGCAAAGCGATAGCCAATATATTCTAAAATCCCCATAAGCCAGGTTGTACCAAAGGTGAGAATAAATAGAATAAGGTTGATAGAGGTTCGTGGAGGTTTATTAATACTGGATCGATAAAAATGCCGTGTAAATCTATCTTGAGATTTCTGATAATCTATTTTATCGGGACTTTCTTCCATGATATCTTTATTCTATTTCCTTTTTCGGTTCTGCCGCAACAGTATAGTATAGGGTTATAGAATAGTCAAGTTTGCTTGTAAACATTATTAATACGATGTTGCAGCCTTAATATAAAATATTATTGGTAACTTTTCTTTTTATAAACGAAAGCCAGAAAAAATAAAGTCCACAATTAAGTAATTAATAAGCGAATGGAAGGATTTTAGCAATGATAAAAATCTTCTTTATTATGCGCGGTAATAAGTGAGAAAAAAAATTTGATTTGAAAAACACATTAGCCAAGATTATAATAGTAGAAAATATTGGGAGGGGAAGTTATGAAAAAAAAGATTCTGTATCTTATACTCTTTGGAGTTATCGCTGGTATTTTAGTTAGCTTAATTGAGGTACTATTCGATCAATTCAATGGTAGTTTAGATTTGTCTACAATTTTTCAAATTTATTTAGTAAATATTGTTACAGCATTATTAGCTAATATAGCATTAGGTATTATGGCTTTCTTTTTGCTAAAAATCTTTTTAAGCGCTGAGAAAATAGAGGAAAAAAGAACTGCTATATTTTCTTTAGCTATTCCACTTATGATTTCTCTCTTTATTCCAAAACTTTTTATTGATTATCTTGCACTTGCTGATTTTGGAAAAATTTCACTCTATATTGGCTGTTTCTTGCTGTTTTTTGGTTTTCATTTTTTAATCTTTAATAAGATTGTTAACTTCTTATTAAATGGTAAATGGCAATGGATTATAATTAGCATCTTGAGTTTTATTCTTATTATATTTTCAATATTGAGTGCAGATAGATTTGAAGCAAAAGACCAACTGCTCCATTATCAAAAAGTAAAAGGTAAAATATCCGAGTCAGATCCTAATATAATATTTTTAGTAATTGATGCTCTTCGACCGGATGCCTTGCCATGTTATGGGAATAAAATAGTACAGACTCCCACTATAGAGAGAATAGCTAACAATGGAGTAGTTTTTAAAGAAGCATATACAGCTCTTCCTAAGACACTCCCCAGCATGTGTTCTTTTTTAACTGGATTGTATCCTCGGACCCATGGAGTTCTTGAAATGGGAATTCCTCTCAGAGAAAATCAAGCTACATTAGCAGAGATACTTAAGTTAAAAGGCTATGCAACGGCTGGTTTCATAGCAAACTATGTATTAAGTGAAGAAATTTCTGGGCTGCATCAGGGTTTTGATTATTATTTTGCCGGATTCCCTCGTAAGAAGGAGGCAGTCAGCATTAGCGGCAGTTTTAATCCTTTGGTGGAAAAGCGTGCTGACACCCTTACAGAGTCTATGCTCCATTGGTTGGAAAATAATTCAACGAACAAATTCTTTATCTGGGCGCATTATATGGACCCTCATGCTGCTTACGATCCTCCGCCTCCCTATAATAAAATGTATAGTGATTTGAACAAAGTTTTGCCCAATTTTAAAATAAGGCCTGAATTAATTCATTATCAAGCGAAAATAAAGGGAAAAGAGGATTTTCTTTATTATCTCAGCCAGTATTATGGTGAGGTAAGCTTTTGCGACGAACAAATAGGCAGATTATTGGATTTTCTTCATGATAAGGATTTATATGACAATACATTAATTATTATAACTGCTGACCATGGAGAGAGTTTTGGAGAACATAAAAGATTTTTCTCCCACGGGCATAACCTCTATCAAGAGAATATTCGTATCCCCTTTATTTTTAGTTTACCTGCTGTTATTGAGGGTGGAAAAGAAATAGAATCACCTGTAATGAGCATCGATATGCTGCCGACCATTTTGCATTTAATGAAAATAGAGCCAGCAAGCATTATTCAAGGTGAGAATTTATTACCATTAATCAGGGGAGAAAAAAATAAGAGAGATAATCCTATTTTGATACAGGCATATGGAAGAGCAGGTTGGAGTATACTTAAAAATAATTGGAAACTGATCTACCTGATTAAGGGAAGAATTTATCAGCTTTTTGAATTAAGTAAGGATCCAAATGAACAGGATGATTTAGGACAAAAAAATATACCCAAAATAGCTCAACTGCGTAAATTACTAAAAACCAGGGTAAATTCTTTTCCTAATAATACGATTATAAAAAGCTCTCGTTTGAAGCAATTAAAGAATTCCATTGCTTTAAGGATTTGGGGTAAGAAGAAAGTGCCCATTGACCAACGTGAAGATTTGTCACAGGAGGTAAAGCAGCGCCTCAAAGCGCTTGGTTACATACAATAGGAATTAATTCGCTAATTAAAAGAGTATGCAGAATAAATTGAGTGAACAGAATGGGGAAGGATCCCTCGCAGCCCGGGAAGTTTATTTTGATAGACTCAGATATAAGATTGCGCTTAAACTGATTTCAGGTTTGGATATTAGAGGAAAAAAGGTTTTGGATATAGGTTGTGGAGCAGGAGAATTTTCTGCAATTTTAAAAGAGAAAGGAAGTTTACCGGTTTGTCTTGATATAAACATTCGTAATATGCAAAAAGTAAAAGCGCTGGGATTGCCAGCTATGGTACATGATATAAATCAGAAGTTACCATTAGACAGTGAAAGCTTTGATTTTGCTATTTCTTTAGAGGTAATTGAGCATATTCCAAATGCTGAATTTCATTTGTCCGAAATTTATCGAATCTTAAAAAAGGATGGTTATTTAATCCTGAGTACCCCTAATGCAGCATATTATATATTTCGGCTTAAGTCATTTCTTGGACAGCCGCCTCATCAAGAAGGATATCATTATCGTTTTTTCGTCAAAAAGACTCTTAATAATTTGCTGAAGCAGAAGGGTTTTAAAATAATCAAGAGAAATGCTGTAGTATATGCATTTCTCTACAATCGAATAAGAAAATTATTTAATAAATCACCAGTTTGGCTAAAGCTTCCGGTCTCTATGGAATCATTATTGGCGAGAAATTTCTTTATTTTAACAAAAAAAGATTGAAGCAGTTTAATAAAGTATAAGTTTTTTAATTTTTCAGTCGATAAAAAAGTGAAACCTAAAGATAAATCACAACTTTACATATCTGCTTTTTTAACTCTCCAAGAGAGAAGATATTTTTACGTATTCTGCATATATTTATTTTTAAGCGTTTTATTTTTTAGTGGTTGCTCTCCTAAATCTTACGTGTATCGATTTGATGATAATTTAAATGATGCGATAGTAGAAAATGGAGGCAAAAATTTAGCTAAAAAGTCTCATATTAAAACCATTATTTTTGATTTTGATAAAAAAGATAGCGATTGGATTGAGTTAGGAAATTCTTTTAGCCTGGAGGTTAAAGAGGGTTGTTTAAAGATAAATCCATTACCTCTTAAAAAAATAGAGGTTGAGTTTCCAAAGCAGTTGGGCGATGGGATAGTACAACTGCAGGTCTTCAACCCACCTTATACTTACGAGCATTCATCAGCTATCGTTTCAATAGAAGCTATAAATTCTGAATCAGCAGCTAAGAATGTATCAAAATCTTTAGAAATTTCCTATCAGTTAACAACAGAAGAAAAACCGGTTATAAAGCACGTTATACCTTCACCTTTCATTTCAGGAAAAGACAAAGCAATTACTATTATTGGTGATAAATTTAACTCTTTGGCTAAAGTCAAATTCTACAAAGATGGATTTAAACCAATTATAAAGGACCAAAGGAGGATAATAACAAGCCATCTTCATATTCGTAATCGAAATCCTTTAAATGTTGATACAAAGCTCATAGGGGAAATAGACATTAAGATAAAAATAAGAGGTACTCCACATTTTTTCATTGGATGCACAGAGGATATAAATCAACCGATACAATTCGTCAAAATTATTTTTCCTCCTCACCATGATTTCTTACACTGCTTGATTAAGCCTGAATCACTGAGAAGCTATCAGGGAGAAAAAATCAATTATATAGTAATGAAATTTCCTCCGCAAGAATCCTCTCCCAACATTGAAATAGATTATATAAGTTTTTTGCCGAAAAGAGTAAGATATGGCTCCAGGAGGGTAGGAAATGCGCAAGAGATAATAAATAATCAAATAAGAAACGGAATATTTATGCGGTGCCCAGACTCAATAGAATATAAGATCAAATTACCAGAAGGTGGATTCTTAAATTTTGGTATGGGTATTCTTTCCCCTCAGGAAGCTGTGACATTTTCGCTGTGGTTAAAAGATAGGGATAAGGGAAAAAAGATTTTCCAGCAGCGTATTACTGATACAGAGAGGTGGTTTGATGCATCTCTTGAAATACCTTCTCAGGATAATGAAGAAATCTTTTTAAAATTTAAGTGCGATTCAAAACAGAATGGAAGTATAGCTTTTTGGAGCAATCCTTACCTAATAAGAAAAGATGCAAAAGTTGAAAAGCCTAATGTTATTTTATATTTAATCGATGCTTTACGAGCAGATAGCTTAGGAGCTTATGGATATCAACGAAAGGTATCGCCATTTATGGATAAAATTGCTCAGCAAGGAGTACTTTTTCTAAATTGCTATTCATCGTCTTCCTGGACCAGACCATCCGTACCGTCACTCTTAACGTCTCTTTATCCTCCAGCTCATGGAGTGAGTGATTATATCTTTCATTTACCGGACTCAGTAGAAACTTTAGCGGAAACTCTTCGTTCAAATGGTTATTTAACAGCCATGATGACGGACAATCCTCATGTGGGTTCGACAGCTAATATGCAGCAAGGATTTGACTTTTTATTAGAGCAGCCTGCTATATCCGGATTATTTAGGATCAGAGAAAAAGATGTCTGGCTTGCTCACAATAGTTCTGCATTATTGAATGAAAAAGTATTTCCCTGGTTAGAGCATCACCAGCAAATGCCTTTTTTCCTTTTCATCCATAATATGGATGTTCATGCTCCCTACATACCTCCTCCTCCTTTTGACAAAATATTCGATTCCAATTACGAAGGAAATATAAATGGAACCTTCGATAAAGAGAAAGGATTCAAACAAGCTAAAACACCAGAAGATATTAACCATGTTAAAGCTCTTTATGACAGTGAGATAAGGAATGTCGATGAATATTTAAGGAGAATGATGATAAAAGTAAAGAATCTACAAATTGATAAGAGGACATTTTTAATTATTACTGCAGATCACGGTGAAGAATTTTTGGATCATCATGGCTGGAACCATGGAAGGACTTTATTTAATGAGTTGTTAAAGATACCATTAATTTTATATTATTCTGATAACTTGCCTGGGAGTAAAAGGATTGGGGATCCAGTGTCAATAGTAGATATAATGCCAACGATTCTCGATGTCCTTAATATTGAATGCAATTCATATGCAGAAGGAGAAAGCCTGCTTCATATTATTAAAGGTAACAGAAGAAGAAACGAGTACATCTTTAGTTCTTATAAAAGGAGATTTATTAGTGTTATTGATTTCCCTTGGAAATTAATGTTAGATTTGAAAACACCCCATGTGGAATTATATAACCTGCAGGATGACCCAAAGGAGAAAAGAAATTTATTCAAGCAAAAATCTGATTTGGTTAGAAAATATTCAGATATTATAATGAAGTGGTGGGAAAAGCAAGGGAAGATCTTGATGTTTTTCCGGAACAAATCTATTCAAAAGATTGAAATCAAACCAGAAGAGCTTGAAGCCTTAAAAGCGCTTGGATACATTCAAGGTTAAAAACTTCAATTTCATTTAGTACATTAATCAATAATAGATGAAAAAATATATAGAAAAAAAGGATATAATATTAGAAAAAAGACTTGCTTTAAATCTTAGTCAATTATGCCCAAATAATGAAGATATTAAACAAGTACGAAACATAATGAAAGATGAGGTTAATTGGAATTATTTTAATAGTTTTTGCCAAGAGGAAGGAGTTGCAGGTCTGGTATGGCGTAATCTTGAGAAGGTAAATAGATTAAATTCATGCGTATTAGAGAAAACAATTCCATTAAAATATATCTATAAAAATAACCAGCAGATAAATTTAAAATTACTGCAAAGCTTCAATTCTTTGTTAAAAGAATTCGAAGAAGAAGAGATTCCTATAATATTACTTCAGGGTATAGCGCTTTTTCACATGGTATATAATGATTTAGGTATTAGGAGCTTGGGAGATATAGACATTTTGGTTAGAGAGGAGCATTTGAAAAAGCTTACAAATCTTTTGAGCAATATGGAGTGTAAAAATATTAAGAATTATCCTCATCTTTATCATTACGATAAGATATTACTGGATATACACACAGATATTGCAAATATTGAACGTATTAGAAGTCGTAGATTTAGCTTATTAATGCCTATGGAGGAACTCTGGGAAGATTCTAAAGCAGAAAAAAAGAATCAACCGTTAATAAAGTTATTTTCTATAGAAGATATGATTCTTGCGTTATGTGCTCATTTGCAAAAGCATTCTTATAGCAGGCTTATCTGGTTCGTGGATATACATGAAATGATGAAAAAATATAAAGGTGATATTGACTGGGAAAAGCTGGCAGAGAGAGCAATCAAATTTAATTTAATAAAGCCTCTCTATTTTTCTTTTGAATTTATAGGATGTCATTGGAGTAATTCATATACTCCACTTATAGATCCTCATCTACAGAATATAAAGCTAAATAATATTCAGAATAAAGCTTTAAAAAAGATACTTCATTTAGAAAAGATCGATAAATGGGGTGATATGCTTTTTCTTTTTGAGATTCAAAATTGGAGGCAAAAATTTTATTTTATTATGGAAACCCTTTTTCCTCGGCCAAGAGTAATGGCTCAAATCTTCAATATATCCTGCCCCTTATTATTTTTTGTAGTTTATCCAATGAGATTATGCCAGATATTTATCTTAAGCTTTAAAAGCTTATGCAATTGGATAGCAAAAGCATTTAAAGGATAATAATTAGATTAGAATTAAATATAAAGGAGGGCTGAAGGAGCTATTTTTCTTTTCTGAGCTCCTTTAGTTGGAGAAGATATTTCTTTCTTAGCTCAATGAAGAATTGTACATAATTTTCAGTTCTATAATCCGGATATGTCCATTTAAAGAAATTAGTTTTATTTTTTCCAAAGATATATTCCAATTCGGCATATATACCATTACCTATGTAGATTCTGTGCACATAATTTTTTGTTGAAGCAAGAACCATATTTGCTGCTGTTACATATCCGGGATCAAGATTAATTGGTCTGTCTACTTCCTTCACCTGTGCTGCATATTTTTCTTCTATGGTATTGGTTATAACTTTAATATCAGGCAAACGTCCTGGATCAATAAGTTCGTTAAAGCTAATAAAATACCTTTGCAAGTTCTGACCCATTTGTGGTGTGTAGTAATCAGTAAAGTCAAATTTAATTGGACCTACTCTAAAATCAACAGGACCAAAGCGCTCTATCAAATTTTTCTCTGCATTATTCACTATTTGCTCGTAAGCAGAAATTATACCGCAGAAATGCTTAACTAATGTTGGATGTGAAATTTCTCCCATTATAATCTCTATTCTTTTGCTTTAAGTCTAAGAATAGTAAAGTTACTTAAGAAAGCCTGAGAAATATAATCTTCCTTAAGCGGTGCATCATAACAATGGAGAATGCTATCAGCATAATCAAAATACTCATTAGGTAAACCATTAGGACCTATATCTCTGGTTATGATTCCTACATGTTTACCAGAAAGAATTATGTCTCCTATTCTAATTTCTTTTTCGCCAAATTGAATTCTCTTATATTTATTATTAGCAGAATAATAAAAGTTGTCTTTTGCTAGATAGACGTCATCATATAATACTATGGTGTTTTTATATAATGTATCAAGATCATAATTTCCTAAATCTCGATAGCCCATAAGCATTAATGCAGCCATAATAGAACCTATACTATCGAAGCCTATGAGGTGCTTTATTCGATAAATTCTATGCTCATCTGGAAAATCAAAATCAACATAAGGTATATTATGCAATGCTCTCATGGTACCGATAAACGAATAATCTTCTTTCACTGACAGTCTTGTTACATCGTCAGTAATACCTAAATCATCAAATGATTCAACACCAGGAGCTTTAGCCTTTCTTATAGGTACTACACGATTTTCTCCCCAATAAAGAACAGCATATATTGTATATCGCATAGTCCCTAAGCCTTTCTCAAATTCCTCAAATTCCGATTTCTCTTGCTGCCCCATACCAGGCGAAGGTTCTTCTTCATTAAGATCGACTTCCGCCTTTAATTCCCAGATAAAGGGCCATTTATCACAAAAATTTGCTCGATATAAAACTTTTGGCTTTTTCTGGTGGGATACTTTAGTAAAGCTTCCTGCCATGGGTTCTATTTTAGACCATATGATTCTTATATTACCCCATTGTTTTTGCCATCGTTCTACCTTTTGAGATGGGATTTCTTGACCGTCAAGTCTTAATTGAGCAGCATTAGTAAAATAGACTATATCTTTAGACCCTTTTTTCTTGCCAGCAATGACGGCATGAAGTTTACATATTGTATCTTTAGTAATTATTCTTGGTTCATTAGAAGAAAAAGGATCGCCCGGTATTTGTGTTACTACCCAAGCTTGTACTAATTGAGGTACTTCATCAGGTGTTACTCTCAATACAAAAATGTATATGAGTATAGCACCGATGAATATAGAAATTACTATTAAAATTAAAATACTACTCATATCTTTCATGTTTTTGCCTCCTTCACTATTTTACTGTTATATATCTTATTTTAACAAGTATTCCCTCATTGTTTCTTAACTGAATTTGGAACAGAAGGTTGAATTGATATTGTTCGATAGCTTTTCAGAATTACTTTCCCTACTTCTTTCCCTTTGGCCTTTTTTACAAATTTGCGTTGGGTATAATGCACGAGCGCTCTACCGGCATTACGTGCTTTGCTGTAATAAGCTGCTATTTGAGCGGATTCAATGAGGCTTTTTTCAGGTAATTTACTCATTTTAGATGGATTGCGAACCACAACATGGCTACCACTATAGCCAGCAGCATGAAACCAGAAATCATTATCTGAAGCCATCTTAAAGGTTAAATATTCATTAGTTTCCTTATTTTTTCCTACGAAAATCTGCAAATTATCAGAGGATGTAAATTGTCTATATTTTGTAATGTCATCTTTTTTTCTCGATATATGCGATTTTGGTGCTTGCTGGATTTTTATGTCTAAAGATACCATGTTTTTTTGCACCAATGACAGATGAGATTGATTTGTAGCTGTCAGCAAATTAGTTTTAATTTCGAGTAGAGAATCTAATGTTTTTTCTAATCTTTTAATACGTTTTTTTATAATGGGACCAGCTTTTTTTGCTTTGCTGTATTTGTTAAAATATTTTTGGGCATTTTCTTGCGGGCTGATGTTAGGATTTAGGGTAACCTCAACTCTATTTTGCTCTGGGTCAAAATAATTGATAACTTCTACTTTTTCTCTGCCCATTGGTATATCTTTAAGATTACTCAATAACAGTTCGCCAATCCGTTTGAATTGCTCGCTTATTTCTGATTCATCAAGTTCTTTTTGCAAATTTATTTTTAATTTTTTTAAGCGTTGTATCTTATTTTTCAGGAGTGTGGTAAGTTTCTTTTTTTCGTTAACAAAGGATTGCAAATTATTAAATAAAATATAGTATTCTTGCAAAGCCTGATTAAAGGAAGAGAAAGTACGGAAGTAGTTGTAATTTTTGCTCTGAAGAGGAATAGGGGATAGAAGTAATTGATTTTCGCTGAAATTAAGGTCCTGCTCAGTAAAGATGTCTTTGGGAGCATAAATTGTAGGTGTTATTTCATTATTCGAAAACTGCTTAATAATATATGAGAAGGCTTCCCACAGTTCAATTTTTTGCTTTTTTACCAGATAGAAAATTTCGTTAGCCATTATTGGACTAAACCCTGATAACTTATTTACCAGGATATTAGCCGTTTCTTCATCTTTCTTATTATTTATAAGCACTAAAGCATTAAAATCATCTTTGCTTATTTTAAATGGATTATATTTATTTTTTTGTTTTGGTAATAGATATTGTTCTCCTTGTGTGTAAGAACGATCCCGTTGAGGAGGAAAGCTGAAAGAAGATAATATTTTTTTATTCTCATCTATAAAAACGGCATTAGCAGCTTTAGGTATTAATTCTATAAAAAGATGAAAAATCTCAGTGGCTCCTGTAATGTTCCGTCGGTTAAAAGTGATTGACACTATGCGTTCTAAAGGTATATTTTTGAAATCACTTATTTGACTGTCTATAAGATACTTTGATAATAAGGTAGAAAACGGGGTTACATGTGTTTTGTTAGAGTAGTGGAAATCAGATAAAAATATAATCGGGTTTCGCGAATCTAAACTCAGAAATAGAGGGCTTACTTTTTCCCTGAATTTAAACAGAAAATCGTATCGTGAATATTGAACAAGTTGATTAATTCTCTTACCTAATAGTGATTGATTTAATTCTTTGGTTAAGAAGTGAAGAGAAAAAGTGTCCATTTTATTAAGGCTCCTGAAAGCTTATTTAATTTGGCATTAATAAATTGTAATATCCTAACTAACAAACTACATTATCAAATTTCTGAGTTGTTCTCTTTCATTTTACTATAAAGCAGAGGTAAAATTCAAAAAGTGGATTTTAGAGTAGTATTTTATATTTAAAACGTTGAATAACAGATTTTATGAGATGAATTGTTGAATAAATTAAGCCTATGATTGATTAGTATTTTGACAATGGATTAAAAACAAAGCTCTTGTCGCCTAATATTACTTATAAAAAAATTTAATTGATATACCCTAAAGCTTTTAATCTTTGTTTTGTTTCTTCATCTATCATCGCTTTTTTTGCAGAGCTACCATATCGAGGAAGTTTATTGACATAGTTTTCCAACTGTTGAAGCAGAAGTGTTCTTTGCTGGAGGTTCTTATTTACTATGTTAATTTTTTCTTCAGGGTCATTTATTAAATCATATAAAAATAACTCTAAATTATAATCTGTTTTACAAACGATCAATTTGCTTTCTTGATTTCTGATGGTTCGTATAAAATTATTATTAGGTGTTAAATATGTCTCACTTAGAATAAATCTGTTCCTAAAACGTTCATCTTTTTCATTAATGATATTCAGTAGACTTAAGCCCTGTATTTCTTTATTGTTTTTTATAGGTATTCCAGAAATATCAAGAATAGTTGGCATAAAGTCTATTTGCGAAACCAATTCATCAATTACCTTTCCTTGAGGTAACTTTTGAGGATATCTCAGTATTAGAGGAATATGAATTAATTCTTCATAAGGATATCGATGCCATCCATGACCCCATTCACCATGTTCATAAAATTCATCGCCATGGTCTGCAGTTATTATAAATAAGGTTTTATCTAAAATATTTCTCTTTTGAAGTTCTTTTACTAATTTTCCTACATAATTATCCATCAATCTAATTGAACCATCATATTGAGAAATAATATATTCTTTTTTTTCTTCTAAATTCATGTTCTCAGGTAAGTGATTGAAAATAGATTCGATAGTTTTTGTTTCCAAAGTTTTATTTGCTTCAATATTTTTGAGTTTATTAGATAAACCTGAAGAAACAAACATTTTATCATATGGGGAGTTAAGAGTATAAGGTGCATGCACATCCATATAGTGTAAAAAAGCAAAGAAACATTTCCCATCTAAATGATCCAACCAGTTAATGAAAGCATTATTTATACCCTCTGCACTGATGTCTAAAACCTTTCTATAGAGAGTTAATTGTTCAATTTTTTTGAGAAGGAAATAAGGTTTTTGAATTATAGTATATCTTGCTGCAAAATAATTTATTATAAATCCTAAGGTGAACTGCCTAAATATCGAGGGTTGATAAGCATAAAAATAATCTGTGCCCTTATTGAAGCCGAATATTGGAGAAACTAGATTGTTTGCTGAGAAAATAGCTGTTGAATATCCTTTCTGTTTGAGTATTTCAGGTAGAATAGTAATGTTATTTGGTATTATTGCAGCAATATTATATGTATTATGACTAATAGCATGCAGTGATGAAAAAATTGTAATAGTAGTTGGCTTTGTCCAGCCAGCATTCGAAAAAGCATTAGTAAATATAACGCCTTCATGTGCCAATTTATCTATATATGGAGTTGTTTTTCTATCATAGCCATAGCATGAAAGATGATCTGCTCTAAGGGCATCAATTAATATAAATACACAGTTTACTGTTGGCTCTTTTTTAATCTCAGAATCTACATATTTTTTATTTATTTTTTGAGTTGGATAAAAGGAAATAATAAAAATAATAATAATGATTGCTAAAACCAAGCTTAGCTTTATTTTTTTGCTATTAATTATTTTGCAAAATTGAATAAAAGTTTTCCTCTTTTTTAGATAAATAAAACCCTTATAAATTATTAAGCAAAGAGCAAAAACACCTAAAACAAATATAAAATTTAACAATATGGATTTATTAGTAAATAGTTTTTTATTGATGTATTTCTCGTAATTAATATTAAATCCTAAAAGAATGGTAAGGATGAAAAAAGAAATGGTCGAGGTAAAAAACGGTACAATTTTTTCTTGAGTAAGGCTAAATTTTCTTATCAATGTAATTAGAAACATCAAAAAGCCCAGTACTAATCCAAATATTGCCCAAATAAATGCGTAGAAAAAGAGAATCCAAAAGAGATGACTTCTGTTTATAATATTGTTTCCCTTTAGGATAAAACGTAAAAACTCAATAAAGCCGCTAAATGCTCCAATTATTGCTGCAATATAGGAAGAATATAAAATATATTTTTTCATGATTACTTTCCTTATGCTTTTAATTCATATGTTATTTTAATTGACATTAATTTTCAAACAATAGAAAATTTTTTTTTCGATAGAAATTAATCTACAAAAATTGAAACTTTTTTACCAGAAAGAAGTTTCTAACTATATTTCATTTTTTACCCTATTGATTATATCAATTTTTCGAAAGATAACAAATAAAAAGTATTGTCATTTAAAAGTTTTCTAACTTATATTACTTGCTTAGTGTTAACATAAAGAATTATAGAAAGTAACTCTGCGTTTTATTTTACATTTAATATTTAGTGATTTTTCTTTTTTAAAAAAGCAAGCTGATAAAAGCTGAAAAAAACTGTTAGAGGAACTATGTGAAAAAGCAATCTTGATAATGTTACCATAGGGAGAATGAAATTCAATTCTTCTTGGGGCATTGAAGTATAAATACTAACTATCATAACTAATTGAAAAAATTGCAATAATAATAGATATTTAATAGCTTTACCAAGTTTAGTTTTTCTGCTAATGATTAATGAAGTTAAAAATAAAGGCCATAGCATTCCCCAGAGTTGAATGTTTAGAAGATTTTTGCCTAATTTATAGATGATAAAAGGTATACGACGGTAATTTTTAAAAGTGTTTGATAATATTTTGAGAGGTATAGAAATTTTTGAAGTTGTTTTTTCTAAACGCTTTTGTCCTACAGAGGGAATTGATGAACCATATTCCAGTCTTGGCACAATTAGAATAATAATCATTAAAATTAAAATAAACCAAGCAATCGCATCCTTTTTCCAATTATTTTTTAAATCAATAAAGAGCAATAGTGCGAGGGTAAAACTTGAAATAGTAAAAATAGCGAGCCCTTCATTTTTAGTATATACAGCAAAAACGGCATAAAGAGCGGCCATTATTATGTCACTGAGATTTTTTTTCTTTAACCATTGAAAAATATAAATGCTATGAGCAAAATAGAAAAAAGCTAATGGAAGATCAGCGTTCCCGCCGAAGATAAGGTTGCGTGAACCAGGAACCAAAGGATCAATTATCCTCTGATAGTAAAAAAATGGAATAGTGACAAGAAATAATGTACAAAATAAAGCGTAATTAATACTAAAAAGCAGACGTATTTTCTCTAAGAAGAATAATATAAGCACAATAAAGAATATAGGTAACCATATTTTTATTAGTCTTTCATCATATTTTTTTATTACTACTGAAATATAGAATTCAAGCATAGGAAGCAATAAAGGATGGTTGGGGACTTTGTGGATTCTCGTTATTTCCTCTGTTAAATCTGTAAAGCTGGGTGAATATATCGTTCTCTCATAATAAAGTATCTTTGCTTTGTAAGTCCAATGGAATAGGGCATCCCAAGTATCTATTGGTTTTGAAAGAGAGAAAAAAGTAGAAAATATAATAGTTGCCAGAATGATGATGATTAATAATATTGCAAAAGAATTTTTAGCCTTCCCAATAGACGACACAAATGACATATTGCAATTGTCAGTTATATCTTCTTTACTTCTAAAAAAAGAACTCCTAATTTTCAAAGATATTGTCAGAATAACAAAAAGAATAATAAGTAAAGCAATATTTCGATTACACAGTGGGATACCGAAAAAAGAGATATAAAATAAAAATAAAGGAAGGAGACCTAATCCTAATGAATAAGGAATGATAAAGCATTCTTGTTTGGTATGTAAATCGGGATTTTTGCAATTGATAAAAAAGTAAAGAGGAAAGCCAATAAAATATGGAATAGTGACTGCTAATAATAATCTTAATAAATGCATTTTATTTTTTATGTATTATTTAATGTCTTTTATTTTAATAGATCATCCACTTTAATTATTTCTGCTTTTTTGGGGTCAAATATAAGATCTTCATGGTATCGAATTATCCATTTTATATTTTTTTGTTGAAGCAAATTATAATTGATTGTATCCAGAGTAATAATTGCGTTAGCATATTTTTGCTGCCATATACCTTGATATAGGCTTATCTGATCCGATGAATCAGAGAAATGTATATAGACTTTTCGAGGATATAAAAAATGGTTAAAGATAATATGATATTTTGGCAGTTTTAATTGCGGTGAAAAAGATTTAATAAGAAGCACAATATTTTCATCCTCAGTTATTAATCGCTGACACTGTTGGACAAAGCTATAAAAGTTACTAGACCATTGAATATTTATTCCATTTCTTATTTCTTCATTTGTCTTTCCTGAATAATTATGAAGGTAATAATCCAGGTAAAAGAGCCACCAACCAATAACTAAAAAGAAAAGGATTAAATGTAAGCTTATAATAAAATTTAACAATTTTGATTTTATAGGGAATATTTGTTTAAGGGATTCCTTAAAGAATGTTATTAATACGAAAAGTATTATATAACATAGACTGACGTATACACTTAATTTTCTCACTTCTTTTATTAAATATAATATCGCCTCTTGCGATGAACTAAAATTCATCATAGAGATAAATAATTTTAAATTTTCAGCTGATTGAATAGACGGCTTTTGAAAAGAAAGAAACTTATTAGTTAATTCAAATTCCCATTTTAGGGGAGCAATAGCTATCACTAAGCATACTATTGTTAAAAGTAGGATTATAATGCTTGATATTGAAAAATTTATTTTATATTTTATCCTTGATTTCCTTTTCATCAATTATTAATTTTGAAAAAAAGCTCATAAGCAATTTTTATAAGCTTTAATTGATTATAAAGATGCTTCTTTTTCAAGATCATTCTTGTAGTATATATTTAAGATTATTAAAATTGCAATAGGAAGAAACTGAAAGAGAAGTCGAGGAAGAACATCAAGGCTTAATAGTTTCTCAGTTTTCCAGGGACTAATAATAAAAATAAAAGCATATAAAGCAAATTGAAATAAGACGATTATTAAAAGAAATTTAAAACCTATTTCTTTATTTTTCTTTCTACTCCAAAAAATAGCAACGAAAAAGAGAATCCATAATAATCCCCATGACTTAATATTTATAAATTCAAGAAAAAAATTAAATATTATTATGGGGATGCGATTGAAATTACGGAAAATGACAGCCATTTTTAGCTGCTGAGGGTAATTTTCATCAATTTGAGGTAGATGGGCATGGTGAATCAACCATGGTGCTATTAGGACCAAACTAATAATTAGATAGACAAAGAATCCTAAAAACCTTTTTTTTCTTTCACCTTTAAAATAAACAAGGATAAAAGTAGGGAGAAAAAAAAATGAAGTTATAAGAAGACCTAAGCCGTCATTTTTTGTAAAGGCAGCAAAGCCTCCAAAAAAAGCAGCAATTATCATATTAAACAAGTGTCCTGTTCTAATCCAGCTGTATATATTAATAATACAAATAAAATAGAAGAGAACAAGTGGTAGTTCGGCATTACCTCCAAAAATCGTATTACGAGTTCCAGGAATTAAGATAGCAATTGGCCTTTGAATATAAAAAAAAGGTACTGTGACTAAAAAAAATGTTGAAAGTAATCCAAGATTATGGCCATAAATCTTACTGCTATATTGATAAAAGATAAAGATCAAAAGAAGAAAAGAAAATGGGAATATTACTTTTATTAACCTATCATCATATTTTCCTAAAAAATTGCAGATGTGAAATTCCAATAATGGAACCATAAGTGGATAATTAGGATGTGTATTTATACGAGATAATGTATAAATAATGTCATTGAAACTTGGAGAATTAATAGTTCTCTCATAAAAAAGTATTTTTGCTTTATAAGCCCAATGAAACAAAGCATCATATGTATCAATAGGCTTTGATAAAGAGTAGAAAAAGGAAAAAATTACCACCAGAATAATTATAGCTGCTATTAAATAATTTAATGAATTATGATTTATATTATTTATATATAAATTTCTACCTTGTTTTGGTATTCTTTTTTTTTCTTTAATGAGACTTTTTAAAATCAAAAAGATGCTTGTAATGATAAAAAGAAAAATAATTAAAAAAAGGAGTCGATTAGTAAGTTTTATACCAAAAAAGGAAATATAAAATAACAACATAGGGTACAATCCAAATCCTAAAGAAGAAGAAAGCAAAATTGAATTTAATTTTTTTTCAGGTTTTTTGCTTATAAATATTATTAAATAATAAAGAGGATATCCTACAAAATAGAAAATAGAAAGTGCTACCATTATTTTTAGGATAATAAGTATCATTTGATTTATTGGATTTCTTTCTTTATTTTGGCTGGTAATTCTCTAAGTTCTTTTAGCTGTATTATTTTTGCTTTTTCTTTTGAAAAAATTAAACTATCTTCATATGCTATAATCCAGTTAATTCTTTTTTGTTTGAGCTCATCCAAATCAAGATTTATTAATGAGATTTTGGAATTTTTATATTTTTTTACCCATTCTTTCTTTTGATAATAAACTGAGGAAGAAGCTTGCGGAAAATGAATATAAATTTTTCTCGGATAGAGAAAATAGTTAAAATAAATATGATATTTTCCTTTATCTCCGGAAAAATCTTTGATAAGTAGAAGAACTCTGCTGTCTTCTGGTATCGTTTTTTGGCAAATCTGGATAAATTTATAGAAATCAGTAGACCAATACATATTCTTTTGTGCTCTTATAGTATTTATTGGTTTTTTATGGTAAAAACGAATATAATATTCAAAATAATAAATGAAAAATCCTCCAACAAAACAGAAAAAAAATAAATGCAAGCATATAAGAAAGCCTAATATTTCTGCTTTATTATGGAATTTTTCTTTGAAAGATTTTTTAGAAAATATTAAATAAATTAAAAATGCCACAAAACTAATGCTGCTATAAAAAATAAATTTTCTCAGCTCTTTTATCAAATAGTATAAGGCTTTATCATATGAAGGAAATTCCATCATGGTAGCAAAAGATTTTAAGCTATTGAAAATCAAGCTTGAAAGCTTATCGGAGAAAAGTAGTTTTTCAATCGGCTTCATTTCCCATGTTAATAGAATTATAGATAGTGCTATACAAAGTATTCCCAGAAGGACTATAAAAATTATGAATGGAAAATATTTCGTATTTAAGTTTTGCATAATTTACAATAGAAGTCGTATATAATAGTCAATTGCAAATTAGTCTTGCTTTTAAGATTATTTACAGCTCCATTACGAATTGTTTTTTTCTGCAATAAAATATCAACAGTTTTAGTTACAAATAAATCTTTTTCATTATTCTTCATTATATTATTTTCTCAAATATAGCTTGGTATAATAAGTTTGATATACAATATCAAATTCTTTTTTCACCAAGTCTGTAACTTGCTTAGTATTATATCGCTTAAAACTATATGGAGTGGTAATTAACCAGATGCGATTATTTTTGTTCATAATCTCTTGAAAAGTATTTAAGTTAGTTATCGCTATCGTGCTTTTGCTTTTTTTTGCTGTGAATACAGGTGAACTTAAAAATTCACCATAAAATATTTTTTTTGTTGCAATTGTTTCTAACATATAATGAATTTGCCCAAGATAATATTCGGCTACATTAGGTACTTGAGAAATTATAATATCTCCTGTTATATAATTATCTTTTATATATTGACAGCTAGAGCGCAAATCTGCGTAATGGGAATAAATATTTTGACGGATCTCACTTGGGGGAGTAGCAGGTTTTAAAGTAAAGTAAAAAAGGTGAAGAAAAGTAGAATTACTTGCAAGAAACAATATTGCTATCATTATAAAAGAAATAAATATAAAAGATACCTTACACACTATATTAGGGTTTTTGTCAACAAGATTTTTAATAATATCAATAATGTAAACCGCTGAAGCAGAAGATAAAAGAATTAAGAATGTTTGTAGAAAATAACTATATCGTATAGCTGTATTTGGAAGAAAATTGCTAAAAATCAACATAGAGATAATAAATAATGAAAAATAATATCTAAATACTCGATGCTTTAAAATTATAAATAATCCTAATATTAATAGTATTGTTAATATAATATGATTTTCAGATAACATAAACTTAAAAAAGTAAAAACTATTTCTGCTGCCAAGGTTTTCAAGTGAAAGCATAATAGTTTTACCCTTTAATTTACTAGAACCTATACCATAAAAAGAAGTTAAGGGATTACTAAATGATCTAATAATGAGGTGTGCAAAAGAAATAAAAATTACTATCGCTGTTGAAATTAACACATGACGATTTTTAATCCAGCTCAGATCTTTTCTTTTTACAAATCCTATGCTTAAAATTAAAGATGGAAAAAATAGGCCAATTCCTCCCCAATTAAAATAGGCAATAATAAACAATATTACAGAAAGATAAATATAATCCGTTTTTATTTTATCTTCCATTAATCCTTTGTAGAATAGATAACTAATTAATAGAATAAGGAATTGAATTGTTTGAGGATACATAATATTATTAGCCCAATGAATTGACCATGGATTAAAAGCATAAATAGCAGCTGCTAATAGTCCTATTCTTTTATCAAATAATTTAGCCGAAATGTAAAAAATAAGAAAGATAGTTAGTGTTCCCAATAATGCTGATGGTAAACGAGCGCTAAACTCGGTTTCACCAAAGAGCATAAAACTATGAGCAATTGGATAAGGGAGAAGCGCATAAGACATAGAAACCTGAAAACCTTTATATAATATATTTTTAGATAATCTGATTATATGAACTTCATCGGTATTCAAAGATTCAAAATCAATGTTTTTAAACCGAAAGTATAATCCTAAAACTACAATAATTACTATTGCACAATAAATAAAATAGTTAGACGTAAATAATAATTTTAGCTTATGCTTAATAGGTTTTATTTTTACTGATACGTGTTTTTTTTTCTTTCTATTTTTGCTCAAAAGATATTCAATAATAACAGCAAAATATAATAATGGTAAGATTAAACATCCGATAATAAATGTTCTTAGTTGATAAGGAAAAGAGGGAGTCAAGCGGGTATCAAATTTCAAAATGAAAACGAAACACCAAAAAGTAATAAAAACCAAATTAATTAATATTGCAGTGTTTAAAATTGCTGAGGCCTTAAGATTAGATATTTTTTGATAGTATAAACATAGAAGTATATTAATACCAATAATTAAAATAATAAAGATGATTATATAAAAAAGGTAATGAAAGCTAATTTTTGCTGTGATACTACCAGGAATACTTACATTACTTTGATTTCTATAAAGAAATCCCCAGGGATAATCCCCATATTTTCCAATTATTTCGGCTTTAACAAAATTACTTAAACTATCTATTTTTGCTTTTTCATTATTTTCCAGACAGTTTACTAACCAGCTCGAATCAGTAAAAAACCACTTATTTTTGTTTTCAGTATCGGCTATTAATATATCGGCTATTAAACCTTGTGAGATATCCAATCCCTGGGCTTGGATTTCAAAAGTATTTTTTCCTTTATCAAGAAAGGGTGTAATGTTATAGATATCAAAAATACGGCTGTATTTATTTTTGCTTCCTATGAGTAATCCATTGATATATAAAGAATAATTATTGTTTACTGAAATTCTTACCCAAGCATCTTTTGTCTTTTCAGTTAAATTAATGCTTTTGTAAAAAATTAGATTTTTTTTATTTGGATTAGGATGCCATATCCAGCATCCCTTAGGAGGTTCAGAAATAGTTTTTGGATTTATTGTCAGTTCAGCTATAACTACTTCAGGCGCTTCGGTATCAGCGAAATCCTCTTCAAGCTTCTCAGCTATGAGAATCTCTGTAAAATAAGGTTTTCCTAATAAAATAGCATTTTCCCAGTGGGAATCGTCAAAATCTGCTTTAAGCCAACTTCGTGGATTTGGTGATTCTATTTCACATGTATGATAAGCTTTCCAAGTGTTATCTGTAGAAAATTCTTCTATTCTATTATTCCTAGTATAATAGATTCCTTCAGCAATTAATTTGCATGTGCTTGGATAGCTATACGTATTAGTGAAAACCGAAATTATATTTTCTCCTTTTTTCAAAAGAGTAGTAAGGTCATAAATACCTGAGACTAAAGAGCTTTTAAAAATTTTGCTACCAGCTTTATTGCTATTAACATATATAATATAGCTATCTTGAGCAGAAACTCGAATCCATGCATTACTCACATCTGATGGAATATAAAGCTTTTTTCGAAAATATATTTGTGGTGATGGTTTATCGAGACTAATCCAGCTTGCTCTCTCCCAGGTTAGAGTATATGAGCTTTTCCAATTATAAATAAAAGTTTTTGTGAAAAATAAAGAGAAGATTGTCCCTGAGGCTAAAATGATAAGGAGAAAGGGAAACTTAAAAAAGGTTGAAAGTAATTCATTTCCTTTACACAATCGTAGTTTAGGCATCATAAAATAAATAAAATTATTAAAATTTTGTGCATAAATCTGTTAAATATTACAATCAAATAGCTTTTCTGTCAACATTGATAATAAAGTGTCATTTATTTTAACTTATTAATTATTCAAAGAGTTATAGTAAAGTACATTGCCACATGCAAGAAATTTAATGTTACAATGATACTTAACGATATTAATGAAGATAAAAAGAAAAGAATTGATAAGAATTTAGAAAAAATGAGAAACAACAATTATTAATAAATATAAAATGGCGTCCCCAAGCGGATTTGAACCGCTGTTGCCGGCTTGAAAGGCCGGTGTCCTAACCTGACTAGACGATGGGGACACCGTGCAAAAATTTAATATCATATTATAAAGAACATATTAACTTAAAACAATATTCTACTTTAACTCTACCTTATTGTAAATAACTTTAAGCAAAAACTGCAAAAATATAGAGGTTTTCATAAAATAAAAAAGATAAAATTGCTCTTTGATTATTTTATTTAAGATTATAGATGGAGTATTGAAAGTGGTAAAGATTATATTAGCTTTTATTAAATGAATTATCAAAAAGAAAAGAAACTTTTAATTTATATAACCTAAAGCTTTTAACCTTTGTCTTGTTTCTTGATCCATGACTGTTGATTTTGTAAATTTGCTATATTTAGGTAAATTTTCAACAAATTGTTTTAAGTTTTGAAGCAAATATGTCCTGTTTGTTAGATCGGATTCAACTATATTTATTTGCTCTTCAGGATCATTTTTTAAATCAAAGAGAAGTAATTCTATTTTACTGTCAATATTTGATAAGATTAATTTATTTTTTTGATTTCTTATTGATCTTCTAAGATTATTTTCTGAAGCTTTATAAGATTCACTAATTACAAATTTATTTATGTAATTTTTTTCATTTTCTTTAAATAGAGGTATAATACTATGACCTTGAGACATTTTGCATGAACTCAAAGGTATATCGCAAAAATCAAAAATAGTAGGCATTAAATCGACCTGCTGAATTAAAGCATCTATCTTGGCTCCTGGAGGAAGCTTTTTGGGGTATCTCATTATAAGTGGAATATGAATGAGTTCATCAAATAAATTTCGTGAGCTATGCCCCCAATTACTATGCTCAAAGAACTCTTCTCCATGGTCTGCAGTAATGATAATAAGAGTTTCATCTAAGATATTTTTTTTCTTCAATTGCTCAATAAGTTTCCCGATAGAAGCATCCAACCATCTAATTTCGCCATCGTATTGCGATATTAAAAATTCTCTTTTTTCTTCAAAAGACATTGTTTCAGGCATATGTTCAAAAGCAGATCGCACAGGTCTGATTTTTAGCGCCGGTTTCAGTAATGATACTTTTGAACTTGGGAAAAACATTTTATCATATGGAGGTGGAGGTGTATAAGGGCCATGAACTTCCATATAATGGATATATGCAAAAAATCTTTCACCATTTAAAGAATCAATCCAATCAAGAAAACATCTATTAAGTCCATCCGCGGTTATATCTACAATATGTCTACTTAGAATGAGTTGTTCTAATTTCCTAAATATATTGTAAACTTTATAAGTATATGAATTTAAAGTTCCTATTTTTCTTATAATTAATCCTATAGAAAGCCGAAGAGTTATGGATGGTTTGAAAGTATAAAAATAATCTACTCCTTGATCGAAACCATAGAGAGGAGCAACAAAGTTATTAGATGAGAAAATACCAGTAGAATATCCATATTTTTTAATTGGTTCGAATAGAATAGTTGCTTCTTCAGATAAACCAGTCGATACATTGTTGACATTATGACTGCTTAAATAAAGTGAAGAAAAAATAGTTGCTGTTGTTGGTTTTGTCCAGCTAGAATTGGCGAAAGCATTGCTAAATAAAATTCCTTCTTTAGCGATTTGATCGATATTAGGGCTTGTATTTTTACTATAACCATAACAAGAAAGATGATCTGCTCTTAATGCATCTACTAATAGAAATATGATATTTAATGAAGGTTTTTTTATTGATTTAATTGGTCTTATTTCTGTTGAAGATGAAGGATAAAAGGAAATAAAAGCAACTATGAGCAATAATGAGATAATTATGATTATTTTTATGCTTTTGTATGCCAGTTTTTCTGTGAAGGCGTTGAAGATTTTATTTTTCTTACTATATTTAAGGATTTTATAAATTAGAAATGAAATTAAATATACCCCAATTATAAAACAAATATTTGATAATATTGATTTTAAGGTAAAAAACTCTTTTGTATAATATCGATTACAATTAAAATATAATCCACCTATTACGAAAATAGAAAAGAAGGAAATTGCTGAGATGTAAAATAAAGACAATTTCTCATAACTAATCTTTTTATTAAACCATTTAAAAAAGTAATAGGTGATAAATCCTAATATTGAACCTCCGATACCCCATATGATTAGATAAAAAGATGTAATCCATAAAAGGTATTGTCTCCTAATTACATTTTTTCCCATCAAGATAACTACAGAAGCTTCAGTAATTCCGCTTAACGCACCTATGATTATTGCAATATATACTGCTAACAATATATGTTTTCTCATTTCTTTTTCCTTTTTTAAATTAGTTTAATTAATGGGTAGTATAACATATTTTCTGTAAATTCGATTAAAGATGAAGTAGAAATGAATTGACAAGGGCCATCGTATTCTCCAACATACTAAAGATTAAAAAAATCATTAATTTTTAACAGTATGAAAGGAGAAGCGATGACCAAGATAAATTGTAGCGCAAAAGAGAAATGGTTAAAAGGACTTTTTTCTGAGGGTGATGAGGGGTTCAAGAAGTTGGTAGAGGCGGTGGTGCAATCCATATTACAGGTGGAGATGACGGAGCATGTGGGTGCTGAGCCGTATGAGCGCATCAAGGATTAAAAAAGGCGATCAGCCAGTGTTTTCCGGGCTCCAGTTGGCAGCATTGCCAAACCCATTTCAGCAAACGAATACTGGAGAAAGTGGCGAAAAATGAGCGACAGCGGTTTCATCATGATTTAAAGCGACTTTACCATTCTGCTACCATAGAAGAAGCACGGTTTCTTGTGCACAGGATGGCAGAAGATTGGGCAAAAAGCTATCCAAAACTTATAGAGAAGCTGGAAGAAGAGCTGGAGTATGTGCTTGCTGTTCTCAATGTTGCGGAGAACCATCGTAAGAAGTTGAGGACTACTAACTGCCTGGAGCGGCTTAACCGGGAGATCAAAAGAAGAACACGAGTGGTGAGCATTTTCCCCAACCAGGAGTCCTGCCTACGGCTGATAGGAGCATTGCTGCTGGAGCAGCATGAAGAATGGCTGGCTGGGAATCGATATCTGAATATGTCAGCTCTTTCACAAGCCGAAAAGCCAAGCAATTCTACGAGTTGCTTGCATAAAGAAGAAGTATGTTGGAGATAAATTTACAGAAAATTCTGGACACAGCTCATTGTGTAAATAATTTCAAGCAAAAATTTTAAAAGATATTAATCTAAAAACAATAAAATTATGTTCAGTAATAGTAATTACGGTAAAATATTATAAAATACGTATATTATATATCGTTAGAGGTTGTAATTTAATACTTGACAGAATCTGTTTTATGGAATTAATATTACGCTTAAGAAGACCACATGGCGGTGTAGCTCAGTTGGTTAGAGCACGCGGCTCATATCCGCGGAGTCCGGGGTTCAAATCCCTGCACCGCCACCAACATTATAAAAAATTAAAGCAATTACAACCTTTTTTATTACTTCTAAGAAGGATCATATATAATAAATAAACACAATTTCAATAGACTTTTAATGCATTTATTGCTATAATTTTAGCTGATTAGCTAAATTTTTTCATCATATGTGTATTTTGTGTATAAATAAATGCTCATTGAAAAAGTAAAAAAATTTATTACCGATAATCAGTTGATAAAACCAGGTGAGCTTGTTTTATTAGCTTTTTCAGGTGGAGTAGACTCTACTGCATTGCTATACATTTTGCTCAGTTTAAAAGTAGAGATAAATTTCAAGTTAGCGTTAGCACATTTTAATCATATGATTAGAGGAGAAGAATCAGATAAAGATGAGAGTTTTGTTAGAGATTTAGCAGAAAAAGAAGGTTTGAAACTCGAAGTTGATAGATATGATGTCCCAATGCTGGCTAAAAAACAGAGTCTTTCCTTGGAAGATGCAGCAAGGAAAGCAAGATATAAATTTCTTTTTAGGACTGCTGAGAAACTAAATGCGCAAAAAATTGCTATAGCTCATAATAGAGGTGATAAAGCAGAGACATTTTTAATAAACCTCTTACGCGGTTCTGGTGCAAAAGGGCTTTCCGCAATGAAACCAGTACAGGATAAAATAATAAGACCATTATTAGAATGCAAGCGAGGAGAAATTGAGCATTTTTTAAATAATAGAGATATGCAGTATCGAATCGATTCAACAAATGTGGATACTAAATATATCCGAAATAGAATACGATATAATCTCATACCTTATTTAGAGAAACAGTTCAATCAAAATATTGAAAGCATATTGGTGCATGAAGCTGATATTATAGCAGAAGAAGATAATTACCTGCAGACTGAAGCACAAAAGGTTTTCGATGAAATAAGCGAAATCGATGAAAAAGAAATTCAGTTTAAAATTAATTCGTTGACCGAATTACATAAAGCTTTACAAAGAAGAATACTACGATTAGCAATTCAACACATCAAAGGTGATTTAAAAAGAATTACCTGGTCTCATATTAATGATATTATACAAATTTTCACCGCATCAAGGAATGAAGCAAAAATAACATTACCTCAAGGAATTATCGTTAAAAAATGCGATAAAGAAATAATTATTGGAACCAAAGTAATCGAAAGAAAAGTTGAGTTTTATAAAAATGTTCCTGCTCCTGGAAGCATAAATATAAAAGAAATAGATGAAAGCTATACTATCAAATTGGAGCCAATAAAAGCAGAGAAAAAAATTTACATACAAAAAGATAACAAAAAAGCTTTTTTAGATGCTGAAAAAATTGAGAGACAACTTTTAGTTCGAAATCGCAGGGAAGGAGATCTTTTTTTTCCTCTTGGGAGCAAAGGGAAAAAGAAATTGAAAGCATTCTTTATTGATAAAAAAATTCCCCGGCAAAAAAGGGATATGATCCCTCTTTTCATTTCAAGAGGAGAGATAGCTTGGGTAGCAGGGTTAGCCATAGGGGAACATTTTAAAATAAGCCCCTCTACCCGAAATGTGGTAATAATAGAAAGAGGATAAAATGGAAAGGGAAAGGAAAATATTACTTACTACTGAGCAAATTAGCAAAAGGGTAATCGAGCTTGCGAAGATTATTTCAAAAGATTATACCGGCCGAGGGATTACCCTCATTGGTGTTCTTAAAGGATGTTTACTGTTTATGGCTGACCTGATTCAACATTTAGAATGCCCTTTCACGTGTGATTTTGTTCAGGTTACCACTTCTTTCAGCAAAGAAGAAGGGGAACCGAGCAAAAAAAACATATTTTTTACTTCTAATTTTACCGTAAAAGATAAGGATGTATTAGTGATTGAGGATATTTTAGATACAGGTATTACTGCAAGCTATCTAATTAATCATCTTAAAATAGAAAATCCTCGCTCTTTAAAAATATGTGTGCTTTTGGATAAACCAACTGCAAGAAGAGCTGAAATTGAAGCAGATTATATTGGTTTTGAAATACCCGATAAATATATTTTCGGATATGGTTTAGATTATAATGAGCACCTCAGAGGACTTCCTTATATTTGCTATTATGAAGATTAAATATTTTATTTTTTAGATTACATGTAAACTATATAATATAATATAAAAAAGAAAAGCAAAATATCAGCTTAGAAGGGAGATAAGGGTTGAATTCAACATTAAAGAGTATTGCACTTTGGATGGTAGTGATAATTATTACGTTTCTTCTGTGGCATCTATTTCAAGCATCGAAGAAGCAACAGACTGAAATAATCTTTAGTGATTTTCTATCCCAGGTAGAAAATGGTGAGATTGCTAAAGTAACTATAATAGGAAACAAAATATCAGGAGAATATATTGGTAATGAGGCCACTTTTGTTACCTATGCACCCCAGTACGATAATCTTGTTGAGCTATTGCGAAAACATAATGTTCAGATAGAGGCCAAAGAAGCTAATCAGAAGCAATGGTTAACTGCGCTTATTTCTTGGGCCCCAATGATATTGCTTATCGGTATTTGGATTTTCTTCATGCGGCAAATGCAGGCGGGAGGGACAAAAGCATTAAGCTTTGGCAAAAGTAAAGCAAGGCTATCCACAGGACAGGGAAGAAAAGTAACGTTTAAAGATGTAGCCGGTGTCGATGATGCAAAGGAAGAACTGCAAGAAATAATAGCTTTTCTAAAAGACCCCCGCAAATTTCAAAGACTTGGTGGTCGTATCCCAAAAGGTGTTCTTCTTATGGGACCACCGGGCTCGGGAAAAACCTTATTAGCCCGGGCAATTGCTGGTGAAGCTAATGTACCATTCTTTTCCATAAGCGGTTCAGATTTTGTGGAAATGTTTGTAGGAGTGGGCGCTTCTCGAGTTCGAGACCTCTTCGAGCAAGGAAAAAAGAATGCACCTTGTATTATTTTTATTGATGAAATTGATGCAGTAGGAAGATATAGAGGAGCTGGGCTTGGAGGTGGTCACGATGAGAGAGAACAAACATTAAATCAGCTCTTAGTGGAGATGGATGGTTTTGATACCAATGAAGGAGTTATTATTGTTGCCGCAACAAACCGACCTGATGTACTTGATCCTGCACTCTTAAGACCCGGAAGATTTGACCGTCGAGTTGTGATTAATTTACCTGATATCAAAGGTCGAGAAGAAATTCTTAAAGTTCATACACAAATGATTCCAATTTCTAAAGATGTTGATTTTGAAATTATTGCTCGAGGTACCCCTGGATTCTCGGGAGCTGATTTAGAGAATTTAGTCAATGAAGCAGCCCTCATTGCAGCACGTGATAACAAAAAAATGGTATACATGGAAGATATAGAATACTCCAAAGATAAGGTATTAATGGGAACTGAAAGAAAAAGCATGATTATTAACGAGGAAGAAAAACGGAATGCTGCCTATCATGAAGCAGGTCATGCCTTAGTTGCAGTCTTAATGCCCAATGCTGATCCTATCCATAAGGTAACCATAATACCACGGGGAATGGCTTTAGGAGTGACACAGCAGCTTCCCATGGATGATAGACATAATTATACAAGTATTTTTCTTTTAGAGCAGATTTGTGTTTTGTTAGGAGGACGAGCTGCTGAGGAATTATTACTTAAAGATATTACAACTGGAGCCGGAAATGACATTGAAAAAGCAACTGAGTTAGCGAGAAAGATGGTATGCGAATGGGGAATGAGTGAGAATTTAGGCCCCTTAACCTTTGCCAAGAAGGACGAATATGTATTTCTCGGTAAGGAATTTGCTCAAAGTCATGATTATAGTGAAGAGACCGCAAAACTGATTGATAAAGAGATCAAAAGAATAGTAGATGAATGCTATCAAAAAGCCAAGAAAGCGCTTTCTGATAATATGGATAAGCTCTTAGCTGTTGCAAATCATTTGCTCGAAAGAGAAATATTGCAAGCAGAAGAAATAAAGCAAATAATGGAAGGCAAACATTTAAAACCCAAGGTCAGCAAGAAAACAGCTAAAGTAACAGAAAAGAAAAAAAGAGCAAAAAAAGAAAAAGAGGTAAAAAAAGAAGTAAAACTTAAAACACCTCAATTTGAAGGTCCAACTGCTTAACTATTATTTAATAATGGGTTCAATTAATAGGGATAGAAAATTCCTATCCCAATTTGTTATGAGAACCCATTTTGTTTTTAATGGAGTTCCTTCTTAATGGAAAATAATGCTCATGTGTTGAGTATAACCGATGAATCTGCCGCCTCTCGTTATCTAAATACCCTGGGAGTTTCTGCAGAAGGTATTGAGTTAATGTCACCAAAGTGCGTACATTATTGCCTTAAACTTGAAAACATAGACAAAAGAGGAGCTAATATTTTAAAACAAGATATGTTGTCTTTGGGTGGAGAAGCAGCAATACCATGGTCAGCGTTTTCACTAAAGTCAGAACAATGTAGTGTTCTATTGATTGGAAGTAGTAAACACTTTAAAAAACTCGTTAAAAAGCTTAGTCGACAGCCTTTTAAATTAAACTCAATTGGAGCTCAAATTGAACAGGTATTGCAAAATTACCAAAAGGATACCTTTTTGTTTAAAGCACGGAATAAAATAATAGAAATAAATAAGAGCACAGCAGTGATGGGAGCGGTAAACGTTACCGAAGACTCTTTTTCCGGTGATGGTATTTTTAATCAACCTCAGAAAGCTATTGACTATGCACTAAATATGTTAGCACATGGTGCTGATATTATAGATATAGGAGGTGAGTCCACCAGGCCTGGCGCCCAGGTTATCTCTGTTAATGAAGAAATAAGGCGGGTTATACCTGTACTAAAAGGACTGAGAAAAAAAACCGACGCCTTGATATCAATAGATACCTATAAAAAAGAAGTTGCACAAGCAGTTTTAGATGAAGGAGCTGACATAATTAATGATGTGACAGGAACAAATTATAATCCTGAGATAATACCAATCATAAAAAAATATAACGCCGGATTAATCATAATGCATACACCTAATTCTCCAGAAAAAATGCATAAACCCTATCATTATGATGATATAATAGCTGAAATTATTGCCTATCTTAGAAACGCAATAAAAAAAGCTTTGGATTCAGGTATTAATCGTGAAAGTATTATAATAGATCCAGGAATAGGCTTTGGAAAAACAGTAAATCAAAACTTTTTCATATTAAAAAATTTTACAAGCTTCAAAAGTTTAGGATTGCCTATTTTAGCAGGAGTATCCCGAAAATCTTTTATTGGGAAAACATTAAATATTCCTGAAAGTGAGAGATTATATGGAACTTGCGCTGCAGTTACTGCAGCCATCCTTAACGGAGCTCATATTGTCCGAGTGCACGATATAACAGCTATTAAGCAAGCAGCAATAATTAGTGATCAAATATTAAATGAGGAAGAGAAGGATGAGTAAATGGTTGAAAAAGTTGCCCAATTCTTTATAGCAAATAATTTTAGCTGGGTTGATGTAATCGACATAATTTTAGTGAGCTTTATTATATACCAGCTTTTTCTCCTTATTCGTGGAACCAGAGCTATGCAAATGGCTTTGGGAATAATTTTCATAATACTTGTTTATTACTTATCAGAACAAGTCGCTTTTCGTACAGTTCACTGGCTCTTTCGCAACTTTCTAACATATTTGGTTATTGCCATAATTGTTCTTTTTCAATCGGAAATAAGGAGAGCGTTAGCAAGTTTCGGCCGTAATCCGTTCATAAGATTTTTTTATCCATTAAAAGAATTCCGTGATATAGTAGATGTTATTGTACTTGCTATAACTACATTATCAAGCAAAAGCATAGGAAGTATTATCGTAATGGAAAAAGAAACTGGATTAAAAAATTATATCGAAGCTGGTATTACAATAGATGCGCAAGTAAGTTATGATTTAATACTGTCAATATTTAATCCATCATCACCCCTGCATGATGGAGCAGTGATAATAAAAGAAAACCGTATAGCAGCAGCATCATGCTTTTTACCCTTGACACTCAATCCCTTATTAAGCCATCAATTAGGGAGTCGTCATAGGGCGGCTATCGGTATAACAGAAGAAACTGATGCAGTTGCCATTGTAGTGTCTGAGGAGACAGGAAGCATTTCTTATGCCTATAGAGGTGAGATTAAACGTGATTTGTCTCCAGCAAAATTGACAAAAGAAATATATCGGTTATTTGAAATTGAAGAGAGGACAGAAGCAAAATTTTGGGGAAACAAAAGTAAAAAAATGTAAAAAATGAAAATGAAAATTTTAAAAAATTTAAAGTTAAAGCTTGCTTCATTATTTACAGCTTTTGTGCTTTGGCTTTTAGTTACTGCTGGCGGTACTTCAATTGTAGATTTTAGCATCCCCTTACAGTTTAGAGGCCTTTCAATAGATTTAGCAATCGCGGGAGATTATGCTGACAGAATCGACGTTCGTGTTAAAGCCTCAGAAACAATCGTTCAACAGCTCAACGCAAGTCAAATTGATGCTACTATTTATCTTTCAGAACTACAGGAAGGTGAACATGTTATACCTATGACTTTTGACAAGATTAGGGTACCTTTTGGAGTAGAAGTAGTAAAAGTAGACCCACCGCGAATAACATTGACTATAGAAAAAAAGGTAGAAAAAAAAGTTCCTATTATACCTCTTCTAATCGGAAAAGCTGCAGAAGGATATGAACAAATTGATGTAAAAGTTGACCCGCCTTTAGCAACAGTAATAGGGGCAGATAGTGATATAAATAGTGTTGAAAAAGCAAGCACTGACGCAATTCTATTTGCTAATAGAAATAGCAGCTTTACAGTATCAGCAAAAGTAATTGTAGATAATCCTACCGTTTCAATTGCTGAGCCATCAGTAGCTTTAGTTGAGGTCCAAATAGCTGAAATACAAGAAGAAAAAAAAATTTCTGAACTTCCATTAATAACACAGGGAACACCTTATATTATAGAAACGATTCCAGATAAAATAGAAGCAATATTTAAGGGACATAAATCATTAATTGAAAGTTTAAATAAAAATAATATAAAAATTATTTTGGATCTTACCAATTTGAAACCAAGGATAAGCTTCTATAATATCAAACCTATTATAGAGTTTGAACCTGCAGAATTAGCTGATGAAATTACTATAGTTAAAACTTCACCAGAAAATATTAAGGTTAGAATATATGCTACAAAAAAATAACGAGGCTCTCTATGACACATTTATTTGGAACTGATGGAATTCGAGGCAAAGCAGGAGAATTTCCTCTTGATGAAAAAACGACCTATTGGATCGGTGCGGCATTAACCACGTTGATTAAAAAACAATCGGAATTGCCGCAGGTTATAATAGGACATGATACTCGAGAATCAGGCTCACACATTGAAAAAAAAATCTCTGATGGTATTAGATGTTTTGGTGGTGTTGTTCATACCGCTGGCATAATACCAACTCCTGGTATAGCTTTTCTCACTAAAAAATTTCATTTTAATGCCGGAATTATTGTGTCAGCTTCACATAATCCATATCAAGATAATGGGATTAAAATATTCAATAATCAAGGTCTTAAGTTAGCCCGAAAGGTGGAGAAAGAGATTGAAAAAATTGTTTTAAAGCAAATTAAAGAAGAAAGCATTCCATCCATTATAATCGCAGGAGAAAAAATAAATAAAAATTATCTTACTTTCTATAAAGAGTTCCTTCTTTCATTAATAGCTAGCCCTCGACCTTTTGCTGGATATAAAATTGTGATTGATTGTGCAAATGGAGCAGTAAGTGAAATTGGACCTATGCTATTTAACCAATTAGGCGCTGAAATCGATACAATTTTCTGCTCACCAGATGGTACAAATATTAATAAAGAATGTGGAGCACTTCATCCCTGGCATATGTGCAACAGAGTAGTTGAATCGGGAGCTGATTTAGGAATTGCCTTTGATGGTGATGGAGACAGAGCAATATTATCCGACCATAAAGGAACTATCTTGGATGGAGATCATACTCTTATGATATGCGCTCAAAATATGAAAAAAACGAAGAAACTCTCTTCCAAAAAAATTGTAGCAACTGTAATGAGCAATATCGGACTAGAATACTCGCTAAATAAAGAAAATTTGCATTTAGTTCGAGCCCAGGTTGGAGATAAATGTGTGCTGGAAAAAATGATGCAGGAAGGTGCCAATTTAGGTGGAGAGCAGTCTGGACATATAATCTTTTCCGATATATTAACAGCGGGAGATGGAATAATAACCGCTATTGAAATTTTAAATATCATGAAAAATACCGAAAAAAACTTGGCAGAACTTGCACAAGGTTTAGTCAAATATCCCCAAGTATTATTAAATGTACCAGTAAAAGAAAAAATACCCCTTAATGAACTACCAAAAGTGTTAAAGACAGCTGAAGAAATAGAAAGAGCCCTGGATGGTTCCGGAAGGCTACTGTTGAGATATTCGGGCACCGAAGATATTGCTCGGATTATGATTGAAGGAAAGGAACAAAGGACAATTGAAAGCTATGCACAAAAAATTGCACAGGCAATAAAAAATGAAATTGGAGATTAATACTATTAATTAATTGGATTCATATATAAAAAGGAGGAGGCAGTGACTACCTTAAGTGTTAATATTGATCATATTGCTACTATACGGGAGGCCAGAAAAACCAATGAGCCTGATCCCATAGAAGCAGCAGTTTTAGCAGAGTTAGCTGGAGCCGATGGGATCACAATTCATCTCAGAGGTGATCGTCGTCATATTAAAGAAAGAGACGTTCATCTTCTTCGCCAATTTGTAAAAACAAAACTCAATTTGGAAATGGCAGCTACTCAGGAGATGATCGACATTTCTATAAAAGAAAAAGTTAATATATGTACCCTGGTACCAGAAAAACCAGAGGAGGTTACCACTACAGGTGGGCTTGATATAATTGCAAACTATGATGCTGTTAATCATGCTATAAAGCCTATTCAGGATGCTGGCATTATTTTAAGCATATTTGTTGATCCTTTTCAGGAACAAATTGAAGAATGTAATAAGCTTGATGCTGATTGTATTGAAATAAATACCGGAAAATATGCCGATGCCCAATCGGAAAAGCAGGCATTAGAAGAGCTGGAAAAGGTAAAAACAGCAGCAGAGTTAGGAGCCCAGCTTGGCATCAAAGTAGTAGCTGGACATGGTCTCACATACCGTAATGTTAAACCAATCTCCGATATCCCCGAAATCCAAGAGCTTAATATTGGCCACAGCATTATTGCAAGAGCAGCATTAGTAGGCCTCGAGAAAGCTGTGCAAGAAATGAAAAAAATTATGTTGAGATAATGTAGCACCCTCTCCGAACTTAAAATACTCATTTTCTTCTGGAAATATTGCGTGCTGATCGTTTCTATAAATTTATTGTTACTATATCATATTTTTGTCCATTCTATAAAATCATTGAGTTCGAATTACTACAGAAAATAATTTATAAGAATACATTCAATGTTTTGTTCATATATAGCCGGTTTATCAGAAGAGTGTGATATTCTATAAAAAAGAGCTATGAAAATTTATGATGGAGCAAAACGAAGAAGTCAAGTTATTTTCCTCTATTGCACCAATATATGATTTTTTAAATCATCTTTTTAGTTTCAATATTGATAAGAAATGGAGAAAAATTCTCGTAGATTGGCTTAATATAAAAGCGGGTGATAAAATGTTAGATGTATGTACGGGAACAGGAGATGTGGCATTAGAATGTGCTCGAAGAAACTACACCGATAAAATTTGTGGCATTGATTTATCAGATGAAATGCTTAGAATCGCAATGTATAAAGCTAATAAACTACATCTGCGAAAAATAATTAGATTACAACAGGGAGATTGTATGAGCCTTCCTTTCAAAAATAACACTTTCAATATAGTAACTATTGGTTTCGGTGTTAGAAATCTTATTGATTATGCAAAAGGTATTTCTGAGATGGTACGAGTGCTAAAAAAAGGTGGAAAGTTGTTTGTCCTTGAATTCTCCTATCCGAATAATGTTTTTATATCAAAAATATATAAAACTTATCTTAACATTATCATACCTTTAATAGGTAGGGTTATTTCTGGTTCAAAGAATGCCTACATCTATCTATCTTCCTCGATCCAGAGCTTCCATAAATCCAAAGATGTTATGCAACTTCTCAAAGCCGCTGGATTAAAGAATATCTATCATAAACAATTAACATATGGAATCGCAGCTATCTATTCTGGTGAAAAATAATGTAAAGCAATTAATTAAGATAACTTCAATTTTGCTGGTGTAAGGATGCCATAGATTCATATGCTGTTCATTTTTCATTTCATTTCTACTGCAAATTATATTCAGTCCGGTTTATTTTCATTAAAATATAAAAAAGATTATACTGCATTCTATTCCGATATTAGTACATTTAACAAAAATACTTGTTTTTCTCTATTTTTTACTTTAAGATGAAATAAATAAGGACTTACATTAAGTATTAATTAGATTCAACTTATTATAAAAAACATAGGAGTAATGTTATGAGAAAGTGGCTCTTTTCAATTTTAGCTATATTTATTATTTTGTGTTGTTTTCTGTCTTTAGCAGAAGAAAAAGATAAGAGAAAGATAACAGCTGATGATCTTTTCTATTTCAAACGGATAAGCCAACCCAAATTCTCACCGGATGGAAAATGGATTGCTTATGTAGTTACCGTGATAGACAAGGAAAAGAATAGCTCTAATTCAGACATTTGGATGATCCCGGCTCAAGGTGGAAAAGCAATTAAAATTACCAATAATGAGAAAGGTGATTCAAGTCCTTGTTGGTCACCAGATGGTAAGTATTTAGCTTTTCTTTCCGCAAGGAAAAAAAAGAATCAAATATGGCTTTTTAACATGCTCGGTGGAGAACCATATCAATTTACTAAAATGAATAATGGAGTAAGTAGTTTCATCTGGTCACCTGATAGTTCGAAAATAGCATTCATAGCGAAGGATCCTGAACCAGAAAAAGATGAAGAAAAAGAAAAAGGTAAAGATGAAAAAAAGAAACCTGATGTTATTGTGGTAAAGCGTTTGCAGCATAAAAGAGACGGTATAGGCTATCTGGATGATAAACGTAATCATATATGGCTCATTTCATTGGAAAAAGAAAAACCTGAAAAATTAATTGATGGTCAATATGATGAGAGAAATATCAGCTTCTCTCCAGATGGAAAAGAGATATTATTTACATCAAATCGCACAGAAAATCCCGATAGCAATAAAAATGACGATATATGGGCAATAAATATCGAGACGAAAAAAACAAGACAGCTTACCACTAATAAAGGACCAGATTCCAATCCAAGCTGGTCTCATGATGGGAAAAAAGTTGCATATATAGCTACTACAGTCTTCAATCCTGTTTATGCTACTTCCTTCCTCTGGGTGGTACCTTCTGATGGCGGAGAGCCCACCAATATGACAGCACAATTAGATAGAAATGTACAGAGCAAACCTATTTGGTCAACAGATGACAAATATATATATTTCGTATTGGAGGACAGCGGAAACTGGCACCTCTGCCGTATATCTGCTTCAGGAGGCGATATAGAACGGATTGTTGTCGGAGAAAGAACAATTCGAAGCCCTGTTATCTCACCTAATGGACAATACCTTACCTTTATTTTTACTGATTTTCTAACACCTCCGGAACTTTATATTACAAAGGCAAACGGTGAAGACCTAAAAAAGCTAACCGGCATTAACGATGAAATAGTAGCACAGCTCAAGCTCAGCAAGCCAGAGAACATACACTATAAGAGTCTTGATGGTCAGGAGATCGAAGGGTGGGTGATGAAGCCTATCGATTTTGAACCAGACAAAAAGTATCCTCTAATTTTAAGACCTCACGGAGGACCAGTAGCACAATATGGTGCCTCATTTAGCCACGAATTTCAACTTTTGGCTGCTGAGGGATATGTGGTAGTTTTTACTAATCCTCGTGGAAGCAGTGGCTATGGTAACGAATTCAGTCGTGCGATATGGGCTGATTGGGGAAATAAAGATTTGGAAGATGTTGTAGCAGGTGTCGATTGCGTAATCAAACAGGGATATGTAGATCCGCAAAACCTCGGTGTATTTGGTTGGAGTTATGGTGGAATAATGACAAATTACTGCATAACCCGAACAGACCGCTTTAAAGTAGCTATTTCTGGTGCCAGTGAGGCTGATTATTTTAGTTGTTATGGTTATGATGACCTGCATCTTTGGTGGGAGAAAGAGCTTGGACTTCCCTGGAAAAATTACGAGCTCTACAGAAAGATATCTCCCATTAAAGACGTTGAAAAAGTGAAAACAGCAACCCTCTTTATGTGTGGGCAAAATGATTACCGATGCCCATTACCTCAAACTGAGCAAATGTACCTCAGCATCAAAAGACTTGGTGTAGAAACTGAAATGGTAATTTATCCTGGCGAATCTCATGGAATTCGTAAACCAGACCATCAGGTTGACCGACTCAAGCGAGAAATAGGCTGGTTTGATAAATATCTACAGCCAGAAAAAGCAGCAAAGAAAAAGGAAGCTGAGGAAAAGGAGAAAAAGAAAGAATAAGCGTTTAAGCCTAATGTTATTAACATAATAAACTAAAAGAAAGGAAAGGGAAATGAAGAAAAGATTAATTATAGCTGCCATATTAACTTTTATAATCATTAGCTTTGCTATGGCTGATGTGGAAAAGAAACCTTTTACTGTTGATGATGCATTAGATATGATCAGGGTTTCTAACCCACAGATATCTCCCTGCGGAAAATGGATACTATTTACGAAGAGAGAGCTAAAGTGGAAAGATAATAAATATGAAAGCTATTTATGGATTGCAACAACCGATGGAGGAGAGCCATATAAATACACAAATACGCCTGGAGACTCATCACCTCATTGGTCACCCGATGGAAAGTACGTTACTTTTTTAAGAGGGAAAGGTGATGAACGCCAGATCTGGATTATGAGAACAAGCGGTGGTGAAGCAATACAGCTGACCGAACACAAAGCACCTATACGAGCTTTTAAATGGACCAAAGATAGTAAAAGCATAATCTTTTTAGCACCTGATATAAAAACAAAAGAGGAAAAAGAAGAAGAAAAACTGGGCGATGATATTATCTATGTGTACGAAGGAGCTCATGGGCAGTTGAGTAAAGGAAGATGGACAAATTTATGGCATTTCGATATGGAAACTAAGAAAGAGAAACAGGTTACGAAAGAAGAGATGCTCGTGCATGGTTTCGATGTTTCTCATGATGGAAAATATATCGTGTATGTATATCGAACAGAGGACGGACGAAATAGAAGCTATTTAGCTGAAATTGCTATGGTAGATATTGAAGATGGTTCAATTACAAAATTAACTGATAACAAGGCACCCGAAGGGATGCCACTCTGGTCGCCCGATGGAAAGAAAATAGCATATTTAGCTCCTGATGATAAAACATGGGAATTGATGAATGAGAAAATATGGATAATGGATGTAGATACCAAAGACTATCGGATGATATCAGATAAATTTGTAGGTTCAATCCGCGGTGGGGAATGGGCACCTGACGGTAAATCTATTGTATTTATCGGAGTTACACAAACAAAAAGCAATATTTTCAATCTAAATGTGGAGAATAGAGAGGTAAAGCAGTTAACAAATAAAGAGGGTATAATTGGGCAATTTTCACTTTCTGCAGATGGTAAAATAGCATCATGTATCTATTCAGATACCAAGACTGCTGACGATGTTTGGACAATCGAATTTGAGCCTTATAAAGAGGAGAAATTGACTGATGTTAATCCCTGGATAAAAGAACGTTCCTTGGCAAATATGAAAGTAATTACCTGGAAGAGTAAGGATGGACTGCCTATAGAAGGTTTACTCTATCTGCCTTCGGATTACGAAAAAGCAAACAAGGTACCTCTTATTTTACATATTCATGGCGGCCCTGCAGGAGTTTTTGTCAATCGCTTTAGCGCTTCTTATCATATCCTCGCAGGTTTGGGCTATGCATCACTATGCCCCAATGTACGAGGCAGCAGTGGCTATAGTGATGAGCTTCTAAGGGGAAACATGAACGATATTGGTGGAGGCGATTACTGGGATCTTATGACAGGAGTTGATGATGTGATTAAACAGGGTATAGTTGACGAGCAGAAAATGGGAGTTAGAGGATGGAGCTACGGCGGTATTCTTGGAGGGTGGACTGTGACCCAGACCAATCGTTTCAAAGCGGCTTCTTTAGGTGCTATGGTATGTGATTGGGCTTCTGAATTTGGAATGGGATTTAATTTTGATGTTAATCTCTGGTATATTGGTGGTACACCCTGGGAGAATCCAGAGGGCTATAGGAAAATGTCCTCTCTGAGCTATATAAAAGATGTAACTACCCCGGTAATCCTTTTTCATGGTGACAGAGATCCACAATGTACCATTGGCCAGAGTATGATGTATTTCACCTATCTATTTGAAATGGAAAAAGCTGTTCGCTTTTTAAGATTTCCCGGTGAGCCCCATGGCTTCCAAAAACCATATCATCAGCGTGTTCAAATGGTTGAAGAAATAGCCTGGATGCAAAAGCATATAAAAGGGATAGAATGGATGAGCAAGAGACCAAAGGAAAAAGAAGAAGAAAAGGAGAAAATAGAGAAAGAAGAGAATTAATACAAATGGTATGAAAAAAATGTGCACCTCTCTGTAATATGTAACAGAGAGGTGCTTTTTTATTAATTCGTTAAAAGCATCAGAGATTTAGCTTAATCTTTTTTCCAAACAGGAACACGACCAGGAGTCCAGGGAGCTCCAGCATCTTCCATGGCTTTTTCCAGCTTCTTCATATCGACTTCAACTAATTGTTTCAACTTTGCCAACTGTGGCTCAAATTCTTCCCCAGCAATTCGATACTGCTCACGCTGGGTCTGAGTTGGAGCAGAAGTTGATCGCCACATTCCATAAATGATTCTACCAACTCGATTCGAAATTGAAGGTGGTTGACTTCCAGACCTTTTGCCGATGGTTCTATCACCAATTAAAGCACGGAGAATATCATTTAATTGTTCCTCAAGAGTTAGTGCCTGATTCATCAGTTCTGGCGGAGCATCAGGTGTATTATGCAGCGCTACTTTTATGTACTTGATTCTTTTTGCTACATCATTCGCCAAACGGACCGCTCCTTGTTCTGAGCGCGAGAGTTCTTTTACTTTTTTCTGAAATTCAATTAAGGCTTTTCGATCTTTAGCTGGTAAGGTAGTGTTCTCGAGTACAACTGCTTTGAATTTTAGCGGTCCAGCTAATTCAGTATATTCTTTTTCCACCACTTTTCCCATAGTAACTTGATAATTACCTGGAAGGGCAAGCATTCCTACTGCGGGTCTGAAAAAATTTTGCTCGGATTTCTTTTCCAAACTTGCCGGTGATGTATCAGGATAACGGAAATCCCAGGTGATTCTATGCATACCAGCTTTTCCAGGGGATTTCATTCTTCGAACAACATTCCCTTCTTCATCAAGAACGGTAAAGAGCAAATAAGGTTTTTCTTCTTTATCCTCAGCACGTAGTTCATCATAAGTAGGATAGCGGTAGGGTTTATTCTCTTTTTCAGCTTTTTTTTCTGCTTCCTGACGCTTTTCTTTTCTGGTTTTCAAAGAGTGCTTTAAATAATATGTGAATGTGGCACCAACAGGAGGATTTTTAGCTGCAAAATAAGACTGTCCTTGTGCGCTTTTACCTCTTTTTTTAATAAACATCAGAGCATCTTTTACTGGAAATAGTAAGGCTTCTTTTTCCAATGTTTCTTTGGAAATTTCGCGTAAAGGTGAGTAATCATCAAGAATATAGAAACTTCGTCCAAATGTAGCCAGGACTAAATCATTCTCACGCTTCTGAACAGTAATATCACGAACCTGTGTTGTTGGTAGGCTCCCTTTTAATTGAACCCATTTCTTACCACCATCAATAGAAAAATAAGAGCCAAACTCAGCTCCAATAAATAGGAGATTAGGTTTTATATGATCCTCAATTATTGTATATACTGTTCCTCTATCCGGTAAATTAGATATTAGTGATGTCCATGTTTTTCCTCTGTCGGTGCTTTTCAAAATATAAGGTTTCAGGTCATTATTTTTGCGGCCATCAAAACAAGCATAGACTGTATCCATTGCATGTTGGGATGCCAAGAGGAAGCATACATAGGTCATTTCTGGAACACCGCTAATCTTCTCTATTTTTCTCCAATTTTCGCCACCATCTTCAGTGATTTGAATCAAACCATCATCAGTGCCCACATATATTAATCCTTCTTTAAGGGGTGATTCAGTGAGAGAAACGATGTTGCCGAATAAGGAGGTAGATCTGTTTTTGGACACTGCATCAACGCTCTGGATTTTTCCCATTACAAGCAGTTTATTACGGTCAATTTGCCGGGTAAGGTCGGCACTTATCACCTTCCAGGTATCGCCACGATCATCGCTCCTGAATAATTTGTTGGCAGCAAAATAAAGCCGAGTAGGGGAGTGGGGGCTGATAATTAGGGGAGCGTTCCAGTTCCATCTATAGGCCTCTCCAGCAGGAGGTTGCGGTTGTATACCAATAGTTTCTCCACTTATTTTATCATAGCGAACTAAACCGCCATGTTGCATTTGGGAATATACAATGTTCGGATTTTCTGGATCTATTTGTGATTCAAAACCATCTCCAGGCTGGGTGACGAAGCAGTCATCATTGATAATACCTAAATCACTTATTGTTCTTGATGGAGCACCAATGCTGTTATTATCCTGAGTTCCTCCGTAAACATAATAGAAGGGATATGAATTATCCACCGAAACACGATAAAATTGAGTCACAGGAAGATTAGCTTTAAAATGCCAATTTTTTGCATCATCCCAGGTTTCATATATTCCACCGTCGCCGCCAATAATGAAATGTTTTGTATCATTAGGGTCTATCCACATAGCATGATCATCAACATGGCGATTTTTATTCCCTATTCTGCGCCAGGTTTTTCCGCCATCTTCTGTAACCATCGTATAGGTATCCAGTGAATAAACTTTATCTGCATCTTTGGGATCGGCAATAAGTCTATTGTAGTATTGTGGGCTGCTACTGATATATTTATTCATCCGCTTCCAGGTTACGCCGCGGTCGATTGAACGAAAAACGCCTCCAGCATCGCCAGCTGCCTCTATAATGGCATATATGACATCAGGATTAGCCGGTGATATGGTGAGACCAATGCGACCCATATCACACGTTGGAAGACCATTTTTGCACTTTATCCAGGTTTCTCCTGCATTAGTTGATCTGTAAATGGCGCTTTCTGGACCACCATTTATAAGAGTAAAGACACGACGACGTCTCTGATAGGAAGCTGCATAGAGGATATCAGGGTTCCGAGGGTCCATAACAATATCAGTGATTCCAGTATTTTCACTAATATCGAGAATTTTATTCCAGGTTTTTCCATTATCAGTGGTTTTATACAATCCACGGTCTCCACCAGGTCCCCATAATGGTCCCTGAGCAGCCACATAAACATGTGAGTTGCGAGGATCAATGACGATTCTACCAATGTGTTCAGATTTTTTAAGGCCCATGTTTTTCCAGGTCTTTCCACCATCTTCTGTTTGGTAAACTCCATCTCCATAACCAATAGCTCTCTGGCTATTGTATTCACCGGTTCCAACCCAGACTACATTAGTATTGTTGGGATCAATAACAACACTTGCGATAGACCATGCGCCATATTTGTCAAAAACAGCTTCAAAGGTAGTTCCTCTATTGGTGGTTTTCCACACATTGCCGGCAGCGACAGTAACATAGTACTCGCTATTATTATATGGGTTTACAGCAAAGTCTGAAATACGACCTGAAGAGAATGCAGGGCCAATGCTGCGGAACTTTAAACCCATAAAAGTGCTTGAGGACAAAGGATCTTTATTTTCTGCTTCTTTCTTCTCTTCTGCATAAATGAAAAAGCAAGATATTAGCATTAAACATAAGAAATAAAAGAAAAAACGTCTCATTTGAGCTACTCCTTAAAAGATAATTTATAATATATTATATTGTGATTCGAACTTGCAGAAAGAAACATGATGAAGTATTATAGATATATTAATGTTTCATTGTTCACCCTCCTTCTTTTTTTCCATAATGAAATTATAGCTCAGGGTTTAAATCATGTCAAAATCTTAAAAAATTATATAATACGCATTTCTCATTTTTTTTTGCTAAATAGAAAGAGAAAATCATATATACTTACATAACATTATTTTATTCAAAAATTTCTTAGAGATATGTTTTTATATCTTGACTGTATTACTATTATTTCATAATATTTGCTAATATAAATTTAGATTTTTAAATATTTCATGTTTTTATGGCAGGTGTCATTTTATGAAAAAGCCTTTTTTAGAAGCGCTCAAGGAGGGTGTGCTATTATGTGATGGAGCAATGGGCACCATGCTCTATTCTCGAGGAATATTTATTAATCGTTGTTTTGATGAACTTAACTTATCATCTCCAGAATTAATAAGCGAAATCCATAGGGAATATATTACAAGCGGCGCAGAGATCATAGAAACAAATACGTTTGGAGCTAATAGATTTAAATTATTACTCCATGGTCTTGAAAATAAAACAAAAGAGATAAATTTTAAAGCTGCTCAACTTGCTCGAAAAGAAGCAGGAGAGAGGATTTTTGTTGCTGGTTCTATAGGTCCTATTGGCAGAGCAAAAAAGCCATATGCAGAAATTAAAGCTTCCGATATAAAAAGTGTATTTTCAGAACAAGCTGAAGCTCTAATTGAGGGAGGTGTTGATCTCATTATATTAGAAACATTCTCTCATTTAGATGAAATGGGAATAGCTATTGAGGCTGTTAGGGAAACAAGGCAAATTCCCATTGTTGCCCAGATGACCTTTACTGATTTGGGGAAAACTTTATCCGGCGATTCTCCGGAAAATGTGATAAAAAAGCTGGAAGAATGGGGAGCTGATGTTGCTGGTACTAATTGCAGTTTAGGGCCACGGGGTATGCTTGAATGTCTAAAAAGAATGATTCCTCATGGTCAGAATATATTCATATCAGCGCAGCCTAATGCAGGAGCTCCTCAATATGTCGAAGGCCGCTATATATATCTTTCTTCACCTGAGTATATGGCAGAATATGCCAGACGTTTTATTCAGGTAGGAGTACATATAGTCGGTGGTTGTTGTGGTACTACTCCTGAACATATAAAGGCCATTAGTCAGGCTATTAGAGCCTCTCGACCAAAAAAAACAAAGATAAGCCTTATAGCAAAACTACAGGAGAAAAAATTAGATCAAGCACCTACAAAAACGCAAGACAAATCACCATTTGCCAAAAAATTACGAGAAAAGTTTGTGGTAAGTGTGGAGATAGAACCTCCCAGGGGTTTCAACCTCAGCAAACTTTTTGATGGAGTTAGATGTCTCAAAGCTTATGGAGTTGATGCTGTCAATATACCTGATGGTCCTCGAGCTACAGCTCGAATGAGCCCTATGGGACTTGCATTTCTATTAGAATCTCGATTGGGAATAGAGACAATTTTACATTTCTGCTGCAGAGATAGGAATCTGCTGGGATTGCAGTCAGACCTTTTAGCAGCTCATGCTAATGGCTTAAAAAACCTGCTCATTATTACTGGAGATCCTCCAAAATTAGGCGATTATCCTTCAGCAACTGCAGTATTTGATGTGGATTCAATTGGTTTAGTTAACTTAGTTAGCCATTTAAATCGAGGAGTAGATTTAGTGGGAAATTCGATAGGATACCCAGCGTCTTTTCATATTGGTGTGGGAGTTAATCCTGGGGCTATAAATAATGAACTTGAATTTAATAGATACCTGCAAAAAGTTGAAGCTGGAGCAGAATATGCCCTCACACAGCCTGTTTTTGAAGCCCATTTGCTTGAAGATTTTTTACGGCAGACTTCTGACCAGAATATTCCCATATTAGTAGGAATTCTTCCTCTACTGAGTTATAAAAATGCAGAATTTCTGCATAATGAAGTGCCAGGAATGCGAATTCCATCAAAAATAAGAGAAAGCTTGAAAAAAGCGAATTCAACAGAAAAAGCTAAAGAGTTGGGAATTAGAATAGCTCAAGAAGCTCTTTTAGAAACCAGAGAATTAAAACAGGTAAAAGGTGTATACATTATGCCACCTTTAGGTCGCTATGATCTGGCGTTGAAGGTTTTAGAGTGCCTCAGCTAATTATAGCCATAAAAGATTTTTCTGAATACAAAATAGCAGGTATCATAAATTTTCACATTTGATTTTAACTTCTTTGTATGTTTATAGGTTTAAAATAAAAAAGGAAACTAGTTATGAAATGGATAATAATATAAATTATGGAGGCTATGATGCGAAAAATAGTATTTTTAATTATCTTATTATCATTAATTCTTTACTCTTGTTCCACTTCCAAAAAAATTTCAAATAAGGATGATTTTTTCTCAAAAATTGCTGCCAATATGCCAGATTATAAAGATTTTTTAACTGTTGATGAGCTCCATCAATCTTTAAAAAATCTAAAAGATCAATTTCCTGATTTTGTCACATTAACTATGCTGGGAGAGTCAGAACAAGGAAATCCAATATACGAATTTCAGATTGGAGAAGGAAAGCATCATGCTTTGCTCTTCGGTTTTCCTCACCCTAATGAACCAATAGGAAGTATGATGCTCCATTATCTTACTAAGGAATTAGCGAGTAATAAAGATTTAAGGGATTACTTTGATTTCACCTGGCATATCGTTGTCTGCGCTGAACCTGATAAAGCAAAACTGAACGAAGGTTGGTTCAAAGGGAAACTTACAGTAACAAAATATGCAAGAAACTATTATCGTCCTCCGAGCTACCAGCAAGTTGAATGGACTTTTCCCATCACATACAAAAATTATTCCTTCGATAAAACTATTCCTGAAGCTCAAGCACTATTAAAGATAATTGATAATAACCCGATAAAATTCTCTTTTGGACTTCATAATTCCGGTTTTGGAGGCGTTTATTACTATTGGTCTCACGATGTTTCAGAACTATATCCTGTTTTGTATGACTTTATAGATAAGCAGGGACTTCCACTTCATTTGGGTGAGCCCGAGGTCCCATGGGGTAAAAAATTTGATGATAAATCCATGTTTAAAATGATTTACTTCACTGAGAATTATGATTATTTAGAGGAATATGCCCCAGTACCACCAGAACAGATTCTAAACAGCGGTGGTTCGAGCGATGATTATATTAGAGCTAAATATAACGCCCTTACGGTTAACTGCGAACTTCCTTATTTTTATGACCCAAGAATTGTAGATACCTCACCCAGCGATATGACCAGAAGAGAAGCTCTCTTGAAAGGGCTCAAATTCACTAAGGATTCTTATACTTTACTCAAGCAACAATATGAGAAAGTTAAGCCACTATTGACATCAGAATCTCTGTTTAAAGATGCTATAGAAGAGACTTTGAGAGTTGGGGAGGCTCGATTAGCTACAGCAGAGAAGAATATTAAAACTGAAAAAGAATATGAGCGGCAAGCTACTGTTGCAGAAAAATTTGATGCTATTTATTTAAGAAGATTTAGTAACCTCTTTGTAATTGGGATGTTCATAAGGCTCCTGGAACATGAAAAAGAGCAGGTTGGAGATGCATTCCCTTCTCAGTTACAAGAGATATTAAATGAAAGCTTGGAAAAATTTGACGAGGAGGCGAAAGAAGTTGAGGTTGAGCTTAACTATACAGTTGTACCAATTAAGAAATTAGCATCTGTTCAGCTTATCACCGCTTTATATGCTATGGATTATGTTCAGAGAAATCCTACGTTGTCAGAAAATAATTAGATAATCACCACTTCTAAACTATTTAAAATAAGTTAATAGGGTGTTAAGTTCAAAACTTATCAGGTTAGTAGAGAATAATCTGCTATAAATGCTTCAGCATCTTTTTTTCTCAGACATAATTATTTTGCTTTTAGATAGGATTCTCCTGCCCAGGAGGCAATTCCATGTTTGCCAAACCATTCATTTTTGCAATTAGCATAGTTAAAACGAAGGATGTATTCGCCATGAATGAGCTTAATAGCGCTTTGATAATGTACCTTTATAGATTCACCTGGATTTATGTGCTTTTCAATGGGTAGACAGCAAACATGTTTTTTGAGTTCTTTCCCTTCTAAGCTATAAAGGTGGGAATCAAGAACATAGAGCGGAACCTTAGAGAAAGGACTATAATACCAGGGTGTATCTCCAGTATTTTCTGATGTTAACTTTATATCTAGCACGCCATTTGTTTTTATTCTCACGTTTTTAGGAGCATATACGATTCCCTGTGGTTGGGCAAAGAATTGAGGATCAGCAAAATACGGCATATTCGCAGTTTCTTTCAAAGAAGGGAAAGCTGGTAAAGCCACTATAGGTTTTTTCCAAAACCCAAGAAAGACAGAGGTGAATATAACATCTTGATTATGTAGAACAATATGGGGAAGGGCAGGGTCTGGTGTTCCTTCATCAGGCGAAAAAGGTTGGAGGGTTTTAAGGGTTTTTTCAGAAATGGAATAATCTATAGAATCGAGAGGGAGAGCATCTTTTTGCGATAAAAATATATCTTCAATTTCTTTTTTGCTGAAAGCCTCCACTTCTACAGGGATTTCTTTTTTTGTCTGACTGAAAATATATTCTGTGGCAAGTAATATAAGACCGCCTGGTTTCGTTACTCTCACCATTTCTGAGAAGGCCCTCTTTTTATCTTTTGTTAAGGTCAGATGCTCAATGGAGGAGAAGCAACAAACGATATCCATACAGTTATCCGGGAAACGTAAATTGCGCATATCCATAAATTCTACTATTAAACGCTCTTTTAAGAAGGGAAAGGGAGCAAATAATTCTGGAATAAGCATCATAATCTCATCTGCTTCATGGTGGGTAAATTTGCCTTTACCATAGATATCGATAGCAAATACCCATTTTGCGAATTTCGTAAAAAAGTAAATAGGGATCTCATGCCCGGCTCCCAGACCCAAAACCATAGCCTGAGGAGATAATAGCCCTGATAAAGAAGAAGCGAGCACTCCCATAGCCCATTCCCAATATTTTCTATGAATTATACGCCCGATACGATGCTTTTCCTGAACCGCTTGCAAAGCCAATCTGAGCCAGGGATTATCCCAGTCTTCTATATGGCATAATTTGTTAAAATGTATTTTCATTATGCTAAAACCTGAAACTATTATATATTTTACTGCAGATTAAATAAAAACAGCAAACTTTTTGCTATTACATGATATCAGGCTAAATGAATTGTTTTTTGTGTTGTAATGTTAATTATTTTTAAATATACTTTAAAAATTAATTTGATAATTATAGGGCTAAAAGCATTGTATTGCCACATGTACAAAAGCAAACGCATTTCGGAGTGATACAATGAATAAAACTAAAAATTTCAAAGAAAATTATCATATATTGAGCAAATCAGGGATTATAGTAATAATGATTCCTTATTTTTTCCTACTTTTACAGGCCACAATTTTCTTTGTTTCTGCTGGGCATATTAATATCCCACGAGCATGGCTATTTTTTGCTATATCTTTTATAAGTTATAGCTTCAGCTCGATAATGTTGTACAAATACAATCCTGAATTATTAAATCAAAGAGGAAAGAGGCAACAAGGTGCTAAAATATGGGATGAAGTATTAATGAGGGTAATTAATCTTATAGGTTTATTATTTTTGCCCCTCATAGCTGGATTAGATGTTGGTAGATATCAATGGTCTATAATTAACATTTATTTTGCCCTGGTAGGTTTTGTATTATATAGTATCTCTTCTGTTTTTGTAACTTGGGCAATGATCGTCAACAAGCATTTTGAACCTACTGTCAGAATACAGAAGGAAAGAGCCCATAAAGTGATAATGGAAGGGCCATATAAATTTATGCGACATCCTGGTTATTTTGCAAGTGTTTTGTTTTATATAGCAGCTCCACTTATTTTGGGTTCTTTTTTTGCTTTTATCCCTGTTGCAGTTGCCATCATTTTACTTATAATTCGAACCTATTTAGAAGACAAAACCCTCCAGAATGAACTGGACAGATACGCTGAGTATGCTCAACGAGTGAAATATAGACTAATCCCTAGCATTTGGTAGTACAAATATGATATCAAATTCTTCATTAAAGCCAATGCATTTATGTGAATCGCTGCTTTTCTTTGGAATCCCCGCAGCTGCATTATATTTAGCCACCCATATAGGAATGCCTTTTTTAATAAACCAAAAAGGAATTCCGATATTATTAAGTTGGTTTATTGCTGGAGCTATTATTTTTTTATCTTTATTTCTTATTTCGATAATTGCATATAAACTGGAGGGAACTAAGATTTCCTTTGCTTCATTTAAAAAGAGATTTCGTCTTAATCCGTTGCATAAAGAAGATTGGATTTGGACAATCAGTGTTTTTATTTTTACAATTAGCCTGATGGGAATCATATTTTTCATCGAAAAATTTTATATGTCTGATTTTACGGGTTCACCATCGTTTTTAAATATCGAAGCACTTTCTAAAGACCAATTGTGGTTTCTCATCGTATGGATGCCTTTTTTCTTTTTTAATATTGCAGGTGAAGAATTATTATGGCGCGGTTATATATTGCCGCGCCAGGAAGTAGAACATAAAAAGTTAGCATGGCTTGTTAATGCCCTATTTTGGGCTATTTTTCATATTTCCTTTGGATGGAAATTGATCGTTATGCTGTCACCTATTTTTTTCTTACTTCCATATGTAGTCCAAAAAAGGAAAAATACCTGGATAGGAATTTTTATCCATGGTGTAATTAATGGAGGAGCTTTTCTATTTATTTCTCTGAGCTCAATTTAAAGGAGGATTTTAAACAGCATTATTCATTAAAATTCTCATATTTTCATCAGTCTATTTGGTGCGGCTATTATATTCATCTTAATATTATTCCCTTAAGCGATTGACTGGCTTTAATCTATGTTCTATAATACTTTAATTTAAGGATGTTATTTATAGGTATTGCCTTTTATGATTTTAAAATTTCAGCAGAAAATAAAACAGCATTTTGCTGATTTTATAAAAAAGAAATATGATATTTCCTTAGAAGAAATTGTGACAGAATACCCTCCTGATATATCTATGGGAGATTTAGCTTTCCCCATAAGCTTTCAAATTGCCAAAACCTTGAAACGTCCGCCCAGAAAGATTGCCGAAGAAATTGTTGCCCGCATTGGTCATATAGAGGGATGTCAGAAACTCGAAGTTGCTGGGGGAGGTTATATAAACCTCTTTTTTGATAGGGAGATATATCTAACAAATCTTTTAGCAAGTTTGAAAAAATATAAAAAAAAGCGGAAGTCCGGAAAAAAAATAATTATTGAGCACACGAATATTAACCCAAATAAAGCGGCACATATTGGACATTTGCGAAATGCCTGTCTCGGAGATACTCTTGGCCATTTGCTTGCTTATAAGGGAGAGAATGTAGAAATTCAAAATTATATAGATGATACCGGAGTACAAGTAGCTGATGTAGTATTTGGCTTTATTAACCACCGAGGGATGGACTTAGAGAAAATAAAAGCTATCAAAGAAAAATTCGATTATTATTGCTGGGATCTTTACACAAAGGTAACAGATTATTTTGAACAACACCCAGAACACGTTGAGAAAAGAGAAGAAATCCTGGGAAAAATTGAGAGAGGAGAAAATCCAGAAGCTGAATTAGCGAATTTTATAGCTCATAAAATTGTCTATGCTCACCTCGCTACCATGGAGCGTATTAATGTTCGTTATAACCTACTTGCCTGGGAAGGAGATATTTTACGACTTAAATTCTGGGAAAAAGCATTTGAGATGCTCAAAAAAAGAAAAGCCATATTTTTAGCCCAAGAGGGTAAAAATAAAGGCTGCTGGGTTATGAGTTTAAAAGATAGCCTTGAATTTCAGGATTTGGAAGAGCCGGATAAGGTTATAGTGAGGTCTAATGGAACAGTGACCTATGTGGGCAAAGATATTGCCTATCAGCTCTGGAAATTTGGTCTACTGGGAAGAGACTTTTATTACAAGACATTTCATAAATATTCAAAAAATGAGATCCTCTGGACAAGCAGTAGTAGCAAAGAAAATATCGACTCTATCCCACATTTTGGTAGCGGTAGTAGAGTATATAATGTGATAGATGTAAGACAGTCATATCTGCAAAAAATCGTAACCCAAGGGCTTAGATCGCTTGATTACAACAAAGAGGCAGATAAGTCCATACACTTTTCTTATGAGATGGTTGCCTTAACTCCAACATGCTGTAAGGAAATGGGTTTTGAATTAGCACCTGAAGATGAGAACAGAAGCTATATTGAGATATCTGGACGAAAGGGCATGGGGATTAAAGCGGATGACTTGATCGACAAGCTCATTGAGAAGTCAAAGGAAGAAATAGCAAAACGAAACCCAGAAATGGATTCTTCTGAAATGAATGAGCTTGCTGCTAAAATTGCTGTTGGAGCCTTACGGTATTTTATGATAAAGTATGGCCGTAACAAAGTCATACCTTTTGATTTCAAAGAAGCCATAAATTTTGAAGGAGAAACAGGACCTTATTTGCAGTATACTGTGGTAAGAGCAAATAATATATTTAATAAACTTTTTGAAAGAGATGGATTAAAGAAAGAAGAAACTACGAGTCTTTTACATGATCTTGACTTCTCACTTCTTTATGAATCGTCTGAAGCAGAAGACTATTGGGAACTAATAAGTTATATATCGCGAATGCCAGAAGTTATAGATCAAGCAATTGATTCATTAGAGCTGTCTCTTTTAGCAAAATATTGTTTTAATTTAGCACAAAAATTTAATAGCTTTTACCATAAATACCAGATATTAAGGGAAAAAAATAAAAAAGTGAAAGACCTTAGAATTGTTTTGGTATATCTGCTGTCAGAACAACTTAAACAAGGAGTGGAGCTCATGGGAATAAAAGTTCCACATCGAATGTAATATTTTTAATTATGACTAATTTGTTGTTAAAATTACAGACTTAATAAAGAAAAAATGATAATAAATATGAGAGAGGACATATCATAATGAGCAGAAAAAAGCCCATTTATTTTACTTTTGCTATTGTAATCACGATTTTCACAGCAGCTATTCAATGCCAAAGCACATTTATGTCCGTGGAAGAGATAAAACCTGGAATGAAGGGAGAAGCATATACTGTACTAAAAGGAAGCACAGTGGATAAATTGCCCATAGAAGTTGTCGGAGTTCTTGAGAATTCTTTAGGGCCTAAGATGGATATGGTTATCATCCGACTTTTGGGCGATAAGGCAAAGCAATTTGGTACCGTTGCAGGAATGAGTGGTTCGCCTATTTACATTGAAGGGAAATTAATGGGTGCCATCTCTTATCGCATCGGTACTTTCGCTCAAGACCCTTTAGCAGGAGTTACTCCAATTAAATATATGCTTAAATTAAAGGGAAATGGAGGAAAATCTGGTTCAAGTGCCTTTGCCTCAGTTTGTTATCAGAACCTCAATCCCCTCCATCCATTAGAATATTTACTGAAAAAAGCACAAGAAAAAGCGTTCAAGCATACAAATGCAAATGCGGATAACGATAATTTTAAGCCAATTGAAACACCTTTGGGTTTTGCAGGCTTTCATCCAAAAGTAATAGATAATTTTTCTCATCTTTTTAAACAACTCGGATTTATAACATCACAGGCGGGCAGCTCAACCATTACAGGTGATAATCCCCTTGAGCCCGGTTCATCTGTATCTGCTCAATTAATCAGAGGCGATATTTCAATTAGTGCTAATGGAACAGTAACATATATTGACAATAATGACATATTAGCTTTCGGTCATCCTTTTTTTCAAATAGGAAAATGTGAAATTCCTTTAACCAAAGCCAAGGTTCTTACTATTTTTCCCAGTCTTTATACTTCGTTTAAAATTACTACATCCTTAGAAGTTGTTGGAACAATAGTTCAGGATCAATATACTGGAATTTTTGGAATATTGGGAAAAAAACCCACATTGATACCAGTCAATCTTGAGCTAAAAAATGGAGGTGTTCTGCTAGATAATTTTAAATTTGAGATGGTTGCTGATAGATTACTATCACCTTTTCTCCTCAATATCTCTGTGATGAATGCAATTTATTCCCATGAACAGGCTATCGGGGATAGCACATTACAAATACGAGGAAAAATAAAGCTAAAACAAAAACCGGAAGTAAATATTTCAAATATTTTTACTGGTGATACTGCGATAGATACAGTTTCAAAATATATCGCAGCTGTACTTTACTATTTAAAGGACAATCCTTTTCAGCATATTGATGTGGAAAAAATTGATTTATCCGTGGAATACAATGATAGACGTAAAGTTGCGACTATTGAGAGAGCGTGGTTTAGCAAAAATGAAGTTAAGAGAGGGGAAAAACTTACGCTTTTTGTTTTAATAAAGCCCTTTAGGGAAAAACCAATTTTAAAAAATTTTGACCTTAGGATTCCACCAAGCATAAGTCCTGGTAAAATAGACGTCTTAGTAGCAGACGCTATAACCATAAATAAAGAAGAAAGCAAACTATTTCAGGGTAAGTTTCAACCAAAGGATTTAAATCATTTAATTGCTCTGCTTAATAATATACGCTCTAATTATAAAGTATATGCAGATTTTTCTCGAGAAGAAGGAGGGATGATTGTAAAAGGTCAATTTATGCCTGCTATTCCTCCATCTTTGCTTTCTGTGTTTAATGAACAACAAACACCTGGAGAGCTTATCAAATTAAATTACAATCTACTTTCTGAAGAAAAGATAGATACTGAGTATTTTATAAGCGGCAGCAAAAAACTTAGCCTGATTGTCAAAGAATGAAAATGATATTGATTATTTAAATATTACATTAGAATGGGAGAGGGAATGATTGTGAGTAAAAAAAGATTTTCGCTTTTAGTTTTACTATTCATATTTTTGTTTTCTCTTGTTATGGGTTCAACATTAAAAATATGGCAGCAAAAGGGTAAGAAGGATTTAGAAAAAGGAGAAGTAATTTCTGTTTCCATTACTCATGAAGGAAATATTGTTCTACCACCCACACTTAAAGAGTTGTACTCTACTCCTGAACCTTATTTGTGGTGTTTAACGCTTGACAATAAAGGAAATATTTATGCTGGCGGCGGAACTGAAGGGAAGATGTTTATGGTCGATTTAACTGGTCAAGGACGACTCTTTTTTGATTCCGATGAGCTTCAGGTAAATTCTATTGCCTTTGATGGAGCGGGTAATGTAATAGCTTCCACATTGCCCAATGGCAGCATTTATAAGAGTACAAGCGGAGGACAGGTTACTAAATTATACACACCCAAAGCTCGATATATTTGGTGCTTAACTGTTGATGCTGGAGGAAATATTTATGCCGGAACTGGTACTGACGGAATTATATTTAAAATAGACTCAAAAGGCCAGGGTAAGGAGCTGTTCAACAGTGAAGAAACCCATATTAAATGCCTCACCTTAGATAATGAAGGGAATATTATTGCCGGGAGTGCACCAAATGGTCATGTATTTCGCATTTCACCAGAAGGGAAGGTATATGTTCTTTATGATTCTCCATTGCATGAAATTAGCGCAATAAAAATAGATTCACAGGGTAACATATATGCTGCTGCTATTTCACAAGATGCGGCTAAAAAAGATATTAATAGTGAACAAGAAGAAAGCGTTATTGAAGATAGTGAGTCCTCCACATCTATGAAAGCCAATGATAAGGGAAAAGAAAAGAGTGTTATTTATAAAATATGCAAAGATTATTCCGTGGAAAAAATGTGGAGTTCTAATTCATATATAGCACACTCTCTCGAATTAGATAGACAAGGCAATTTAATCGTAGGAACAGGTAATAAGGGAATTATATTTTCGCTCTCTCCGGATGGAGAGGAGACCATATTGCTGAAATGTAGTGAAAAACAAGTGACTGCTCTTAAGAGTGATAAACGAAATAGCATTTATTTGGCTACAAGCAATTTAGGCAAAATCTTTAAACTCAGTTTTATTTACCCTAACAAGGGAATCTATATATCTAAAGCTAAAGATACAAAAACAGTATCGCAGTGGGGTATGGTAAAATGGCATTCCTCCTTGAAACCAAATACAGATTTAAGAATGTATACCAGAACCGGAAATACAGCAAAACCTGATAATACCTGGAGCCAGTGGTCCCCCGCATATCACGATGCTCAAGGCTCTCTTATCTCAAATCCAGCAGCAAGATTTATTCAATGGAAAGCAGAGCTTATTAGCAATAACCTCTCTGATACGCCGATACTTCATGAGGTTTCAATAGCATATCTGCAAAAAAATATAAAGCCAAATATTACAGAAATAAAAATTTATCCGCCAGGGAGATATTTTAAGCAGACAATTTCAATGGATGAGGATAAAGATTTAAATGTACCTGAAGATTTTCAATCATTTAACGAAGATAAAAAAGCAGCTAAAAACGCTCAGATTGAATCTTTAGGTAAAAAAGCTTATAAGAAAGGAGTTCGTTTTTTTTCCTGGAAGGCCGAGGATGAAAATGGCGATCGGCTTTCTTTTGCCCTCTATTATAAGGCAGGCGATGAGAAAAACTGGAAAGAGCTAAAATCTGATGTAAAAGAGCAGTTCTTTTTTTGGGATGTAACCTCAGTTCCGGATGGCATGTATAGGATTAAGGTGGAAGCAAATGACCGTCCCTCAAATCCAGAAAAATTTGTTTTGAAAGGAGATAAAATAAGCAAATCCTTCAACATAGATAATACACCTCCCCAAATTTCCAGCATAATGGTAAACAATATAGCACAGGGAATCAAAATAACCTTTAGCGCCCGGGATGAATTTAGTTTTATCCGAAGAGCAAGCTATTCCATAGATGCTGCTCCGTGGGAGATTATTTATTCCAGGGATGGGATACTCGATTCACCAAATGAGGAATTTGAAATAGTACTTAAAGGGCTTAAACCTGGTGAGCATACTGTTGTGCTAAGGGTGGAAGATTCACTCTACAATATCGCCACTGATAGAACAATTATTCAATAAATTCAATATTAGCAGAAATAATTAATCTATTTATGAAGGTGTGCGCAATGGTTTTTAATAAATTTACTACTACAATTTTACTGCTATTATTATGTTTAGCCACATTATCATTTACACAGGAAGAAAAAGAAGAAAAGAAAACTGAGGGAGAAAAGAAAGAAGAGCTACGTAAAATAGATTTAGGAGAGATTATTGTTACTGCTAAGAAAGATACAATTACTGAGACAGCGATGGTTAATGAGGTGACTAAAGATGATATTGAAGTTCTTAATGCTCAGAATCTGGCTGAAGCAGTAGATGTTTTGCCCGGAATAGATGTGACTGTTGGCTCAAAAAATGAGCATCGAGCTTATCTTAGAGGATTTGACAATCAAAGAATTACTATTCTTCTGGATGGAATGCCCATTTATGAACCCTACTATCGGTCCTTAGATATCGCACAGCTTACTACAGATACTATTGAAAAGATAAAGGTGGTTCGAGGTGGTTCTTCAGTTCTCTATGGGCCAGATAGCATGGGAGGAGTAATCAATATTATTACTGCTAAAGCCAAGGATATAAGCAGCTTTAGCTGGAAGTCATATTACTCCAACAACAGTACCCATCACCATAACCTGAGCTTAGGTCTCGCAGGAGATAAGATCGGTGCATTTCTCAGCGGATTTTATGCAAATTCTGATGGCTTTCGCCTTGCAGGCTCTTTTGAACCAGAGATTAACGAAGATGGTGGTTTAAGACAAAATAGCGATTACGAACGTTTCAATATTTTTGGAAAATTCAACTGGTATCCTAATGACAACCAGACCTACAGTATTTCCATGGGATACTATGATGCGGAATATGGTATTCCCCCTCACGCATACACTTCAAGAGCAAAGCACAGATATTTTAAAGATTGGAAAAAATATCATATTGATGCTACCGGACAAATAGAAGCTACCTCCCAAACTTCTTTGAAATTTAAGATTTTCTATCATCATTACAATAACATCTTACAGGATTTTTCCGATAATACATACCAGAGAGTTAGATGGGAGAGTGAGTATGACAATTACTCTGTAGGTGGAATTGCATATGCTTTCATCGATTTAATGGAAAGTCATTATATGCGCTTGGGCTTGAACATTCGGCGAGATATTGTGAATATTCAGAACGATATAGGGCTTCCCTGGGATAAATATCATCAAAATGTTTCATCAATAGCAATAGAAGATGAATTTCCCATTGGTCAGAGGCTTTTCCTGGTTGCTGGTACCAGCTTAGATTTCATAACTAAGACCGGGGGACAATCATCAACGAAAAGCATAAACCCATTGGTTGGATTTAATTATTATATAAATCCCTCATTAAATATTCATGGAACCGTCAGCCAGAAGAGCCGTTTTCCCAGCCTAAGAGAACTTTATTCAACGAGCTCCGGAAATCTAGAGCTCGAAGCCGAGAAAGCTATAATTAGTGAGATGGGTATTAGCTGGTCTATTCAAAATCATCATAATCTGGAGTTTGCCTTTTTCTGGAATAAAGTTCGTAATTTAATCGACAGGAGATATTTTGAATGGGGATGGGGAGTTTATGAGAATATAGAAGACGCTCGTATGATGGGAATGGAAATATTCGGGAATTTTTCTCTGACACCTTCAATAAGATTATCTACAAATTACACATTTCTTGATGCTATAAATTTATCAAAAAATGCACCATTAGAATACAGACCGAAGCATAAATTCTATGCTGATTTACGATTTTTCTACCCAGAATATCTAAATGTAGTATTTCAATCCTCCTCAGCCGCGCAATCTTATTATTTTATTAGCGACGATAAATACGAAGTTCCATTTTATACAGTTAACAATCTAAGGGTAGAAAGGCAACTAACAGATTACTTTAAGATATTTTTAGTTATTGAAAATTTATTTGATGTTGATTATTATAAAGAAGATGGCTTTCCCTGGAGGGGAAGAACATTTATGATAGGTATACATATAAGGAGATAGATATACTACCAATATAAATATGACAAGGGCAATAATTTATGTTACATAAGGAGGAGTGATGTTAAAAAATAAGAAATTATTAATTACAATTCTCCTTTTTGGCTTTGTTTGGGGCTGTTTAGAAGTTGTGCTCAAAGATAGCCTGATGCTTTTAAATGTTAAACGTACCTCCTATATATTAACCGCTATTGGAATTCTTGTTTTAGCCATTGCTCGCAAAATCTACAATAAACCAGGTTCAACTTTTCTAATAGGAATTGTTGCGGCTATGTTTAAAGTTTTGTCCCTCGATTTCTACGCCTGCCAAATGCTCGCAATCATTATTGAAGCAGGAGCTTTTGACCTTACTTATAGCTATTTGGACAAAAGATTATCAGAAAGAAATCCTGTTCGTGGATTTATCGGCAGCATCTCAGCTTATCTCGGATTTGCCGCTTTTGCTTTTAGCATTACGTATATTGTGCGATATTCCTATTGGGTTGCAGGAGGCATGTCAAAGATAATGGATTATATTTTTGTAAGCGGAAGCTACGCTGCTCTGGCATCTTTTCCAGCGGTGCTCATTGGTGCTTGGATCGGGAAAAAAGTTCAACCAAAACTGCTTTCTCTGGAGGAGTCAAGACCAGCGTTTTATTATTCCGGTGCAGTCTCCTTGGTTGTTATTTGCTGGATAGTAGGTATTCTGTTTTCTTTATAAAGTAATTTGCTATCAGTAAAACAACGACCTAATTAAGTCCCTTAATTTTAATTAATAAGAAGGAGGAAAGGAGATGCCCATTAAAGGACTAAAAGCAGATAGCACAAAATGCTGCGGTTGCCATCTGTGTCGTTTATCATGTACCATGTGTCACTTTCAAGAAACAAATCCAAAAAAGTCTGCTTTACGAATTGAAGCTAAATTTCCCGAACCAGGTCATTATAAAGTATGGGTTTGCACTCAGTGCGGGACATGTGCTGAAGTGTGCCCAGAAGATGCGTTTTATGAAGAAAAGGGTATATATAAGCTCGACCCGGATAAATGCACTCTTTGCCTTAGCTGTGTTGAGGAATGTCCCGAAGGAGTTATTTTTACTCACAAAGACATTGACCATGTTATAAAGTGTGATTACTGCGGTTTATGTGTTTACTATTGCCCTACCGGATGTCTATTTGAAGAGCAATCATAAATATTTCATATGAGAACGTAATTATTTAAGGAGTGAAAAAAATGAATGGCTATGGTGGCTCAGTTTTAAGAGTCAATCTTAATAAAGGAACCATTGAAAAAAAGCCCCTTGATGAGAAGCTTGCCCGTAATTTTATAGGTGGCCGGGGCTTTGCTTCTTATACTTTGTTTACAGAATTGGAAAAAGGCATTGAACCATTAGGCGAGAAAAATAAGCTTCTTATGATAAGCGGACCATTGTCTGGTATGTTTGCTCCTGGTGGTGGCAAGTGTACCTTTTCTGCAAAATCGCCTCTTACCGGCGGATATGCAGATAGCAACATTGGCGGCTATCTTTCTGCAGAGATGAAATATGCTGGTATTGATATGATTGTGTTAGAAGGAAAGGCTGATAAGCCCAGCTATCTTTTTATAGATGACGATACAATTGAACTGCGAAATGCATCTAAGTATTGGGGGAAAGGAACTATAGCTTCAGAAAAAGAGATGAAAAAAGAGCTCGGCGATGATTTTCAGATTGCAACTATTGGGCCCGGAGGTGAGAACCAGGTACATATAGCATGTATAAATCATGACTGGGGTAGGCAAGCTGGTAGAACTGGATTAGGAGCAGTTATGGGCTCCAAGAACATAAAAGCCATTGCTATAAGAGGAACTAATAGCGTAGATGTTGCTGATTATAAATCCTATCAGTCTGCTGCGCATAAAATGTTTACTTTTATTAAAAAAGCCCCAAATCTGAAAAACTGGCAGACCTATGGCACTACAATTGTCGTCCGCTGGTGCAATGAGGTTGGAGCTTTTCCAACCAGAAATTTTTCCACAGGTACCCTCGAGGGTTTTGAGAATATTACCGGCGAGGTTTTTCGAAAAGAGCTGGTAATAAATGATAAAGCTTGTTTTGCATGTCCAACTACATGTGGTAAATACTCACATGTGAAAACTGATAAATGGGATTTCTATGTTGAAGGACCCGAGTACGAAACTATTGGCATGCTTGGTGGAAATGTTGGGATTGACGACCTTAAAAAGATTGCCTATGCAAACTTCTTATGTGATGATCTGGGAATTGATACAATTTCTACCGGAGGCATTATAGCTTTTGCCATAGATTGCTTCAAAAAAGGAATAATTACTAAAAAGGATACCGATGGATTGGAGCTTGATTGGGGTAAAGAGGATGCTATTTTTCAGCTGATTGAGATGATTGCTCATAAAAAGGGCATAGGTGAAATATTATCTCATGGGGCAAAACATGCAGCGAAGCAATTTGGAAAGGAAAGCGAGAAGTTTGCTATTCAGGTAAAAGGGATGGAATTAAGCGCTTACGAGATACACGGAGCTCCGGCTATGGCGCTTGCTTATATGACCACTGATATTGGTGCCCACCATAACAGAGCCTGGGCTATAACCTATGATATCGAAATCGGCAGAGATAAGATTGAGGGAAAGGCAAAAAGAGTTGTTGAGTTACAGCACATCCGGCCTTTATTCGATATGATGGGTTCGTGTCGTTTACAATGGGTGGAAGTTGAGCTTCCCTTAGACACCTATCCACCACTTTTAAATGCTATAACAGGTTTTGGCTACACCTGGGAAGAGATGCTTAAATGCTCCGAAAAGGTGTGGAATTTGAATCGCTGCTTCTGGATTCGCGAGTTTGATGATTTCGGCCGCAAATGGGATGCTTTGCCAGCTCGATTTAGTGAAGAGCCTGCCACCAGTGATCCTATCAAAGGTTATACCATGAATCTAAAGACCCAAAAACGCTTATTGGATGAATACTATGAATTACGAGGTTGGAATGACAATGGTATCCCCACTGAGGCAAAGTTAAGAGAATTAGGTCTGGATTTTGCAGCAGATGATTTGAAGGAACGAGGTAGGCTTTAACGATAATATGAATTTTATAAAAGCTTTATTTTTTAACCACCAGAAGCAGTATTAATAAGAAAAATTTCGTCACCATCTTTGGGTGTTCTGTTTTTAACTGTAAGTTCTCCATTGACAGTGACTACAGCAACAAGTTGTGGATTGATATTGAGTTTACGAATAATGTCGAGAATAGTTGTGTTTTCCGGTACATCTAATTTTTTACCTTGATCTGCAATATATTTTCTTAAAACCCCAAAACCTTTGATTCTAACTTTCATTTTTTAAGCTTAGCTCTATTGTATTAGTTACTCCGTATTCAGTATCTATAATAAGCAGCTTTTTCCGTAGCGGTTTGCCTGTGTTAGTCAATATTTTTACTATTTCCTGAGTTTGCAGAGCAGCTATTGTTGCTACTGTGGCTGGTAGATTCCCGATTTCTACCTCTACTCCATGGTTAATAGAAGGCGTATCCATTCCATATATTAAAGAAATACTATCATCGCCAGGAAAAATTGAACAGACTTGTCCAAAAAATCCTGCAACTGATCCATAGACATAAGGAATATTAAGAGTTTTGCCTATAGATTGGAGCATGTAACGATCTTTGATATTATCCAGACCATCTGCAATCACATTACAAGCCTCAAGCAGCAAAGGCGCATTTTCATAATCTAAAAATCCTCTAAAGATATCAACTACTACAGCAGAGTTAACTGTTTTCAACCTCTTCTTTGCTATATTAGCTTTAAAATTGCCAATGCTTTTTTCATTCATGAGCAATTGTCTATTCAGATTGTTTTCAACAAAAACATCCCCATCAGCTAAAAAAAGTTCTCCAATGCCCATTCTGGCCAGCAGCTCGATTAGAAATGAACCCAATCCTCCTAAGCCAATAACTGCTACCCTGGATTGCAGCAATTTAAGCTGTCCTTGAATCCCGATGGTACCAATGTTTTTTATATATCTCTCCGGGACGATTTGATTTTCTAAAGCTATTATTTCGATTTGTTTAGTAGAAATATTTTGCTTACGGCTAATAACTGTTTGCTTTTTAAGAGATAGTATATGTATCTCTTGATGCTTTATTTTTGTTATAGTACTTGAGCTTTGAATGAGATTTTTTAAAAAATTTTGTGATTGTCCCATTTTTTCTCTTCTACCTTGCCCAAGATAATATAGCACAAGCAAAATACATAGACAAGAAATAATCTTTTGATTTATTGTATTTAGATATGAGAAAAGCTTTTTTTGATATATTTCATTAATTATGGATATTGACATTTACAATAGTGATATGGTAAGATTTTTTTGCTAATTTATTGATTTAAAAGCGGGCATAGCTCAGTTGGTAGAGCGTAAGCTTCCCAAGCTTGAGGCCGCGGGTTCGACCCCCGTTGCCCGCTCCATTTGTGGTTAATAATGAGCAATGGTTTTATATTCATGTAATTAAATTTGGTTTTCATAAAGGGGGTGTAAATTGAGTCTGTTTGATAAACCGAAAAAGAGTGGTGATAACAAAGCAGGATATCTTGGATTAAATTCTGCTGCAAGCAGGAGAGCATCATTGGGAGTTGAAAGTGTTGACAGCGCAACGTTAATTGGCCGTAATTGCAAGGTCAAAGGAGACATTATTGCTAATGAAGATGTGATTATAGAGGGAAAAATTGAAGGAAATATTAAAGTGGAAAAAGATTTGACAATAAATCCAAATGGAGATGTAAAAGCTCAAGTAAAGGCTAATTCAGTTTCAATAAAAGGAAAAATCCAGGGAGATATTAGTGCTAAATCTCGAGTAGAAATTTTAGCATCTGGCTATTTGGAAGGCAATATAAAGGCTCCAGCAATTATAATTGCTGAAGGTTCCTTCTTCAAAGGAAATGTTGATATGGGACAGGTAGTTGAAGAAAAAGATAAAGATGCAAACAAAAATAAAGAAGATAGGCCAAATAAATTTGAAATCACATCGAAGCTTACAAAGGAAGCCACACTATCCACTTCATTAACAGAGGATAAATCGAAACCTGAGAAAAAAACTTAAATCCAATAATTATTCTTTACAACATGTGTCATTAAAAAATTGAATTAAAGGGAAGGAATCGATTTTTAATATGGATTCTTTTAAATGTAAATGCGGTTTAATTTTATGCTATTTTAATTGGAGATAAATCGATGATTATAGGCACTACTAAAGAAATAAAAGATAATGAATATCGAGTAGGTTTAGTTCCAGCAGGGGTTCAGAGTTTTTTTAAAAATGGGCATAAAGTACTGATAGAGAAGAATGCCGGTGTTGGTAGTGGTATAGATGATAAAGAATATAAAGCAGCTGGTGCGGAAATAATTAATTCAGCAAAAGAAGTTTTTGATAAAGCAGATATGATAATAAAAGTTAAAGAACCCCTAAAACAAGAATGGGATTATCTTCGTGAGGAGCAAATATTATATACCTATCTCCACTTAGCTCCTGATATTAAATTAACTAATGCTTTACTTGATCGAAAATTAACAGGCATCGCTTATGAAACAATACAATTAGAAAATGGTTCTCTTCCGCTTCTAACACCAATGAGTGAAGTAGCTGGAAGGATGGCAGTACAGGTGGGTACCACTTATTTGGAAAAAATTAATGGTGGAATTGGTATTCTTCTTGGAGGAGTTCCCGGTGTTCCACCTGCTGAAGTGGTAATAATAGGGGCCGGTGTTGTTGGCATGAATGCAGCAAAAATGGCATTAGGATTAGGAGCACGAGTTACTATTTTAGAGATGTCTGTGCAGCGAATGCGTTACATAGATGATATTTTTAATGGACGAATTTCAACCCTGATGAGTAATAATTTCAATTTAGAAGAATGCTTAAAAAAAGTTGATTTATTAATAGGGGCTGTTCTCATTCCCGGAGCTTCTGCACCCAAGATAGTTACAAGGGAACATTTAAAATTGATGCGAAAAAGATCGGTGATAGTAGATGTAGCTGTCGATCAGGGTGGTTGTATAGAGACTACTAAAGCAACCTCTCACAGCGATCCTGTTTTTGAAGTAGATGGCATTATTCATTATTGCGTAGCAAATATGCCTGGAGCTGTTCCCAGAACTTCCACTTTTGCCTTGACTAACGCAACTTTTCCTTATGCTTTAGAGATTGCTAATAATGGTTTTGTTGAAGCAATTAAACAAGACGAGCCATTAAAGAAAGGAGTTAATGTCTATAAAGGAAAAATAACCAATCAGGCAGTAGCAGATAGTCAAAACCAGCCTTATATAGATGTCTATACCTTGATATAGCAGTAGTAGCAAATAATTGAGCAATTCAAAAAATAAATGGCGACTTATAATAGATAATGCTCTCAATAGCTCGCTTAATATGGCCATCGATGAAGCACTATTATTAAATTGCCAAGAAAATAAAGAGCAATCACTTTTTCCTGTCCTTCGATTTTTTCGATGGAATATTCCTACTTTATCCTTAGGCTATGCGCAGCAATGGAAGAAAACAGTTGATCTTAACTTCTGCAAACGAAACAGAATTGATATTGTCAGGAGGCCTACCGGTGGTAGAGCGGTTTTGCACGATAAAGAGCTAACATATTCTGTAGTATCGCTTTGTAAGGGAGATTTTTTTTCCAAATCCACCTTGGAGACCTATCGTCATATTTCAGCTGCCCTTGTGTGTGGATTTAATAATATCAATATACCAGCTCAACTGGCTATTCCTCAGTTAAATCGTCAATATACTAATAAACTTAAGAATAAACCTTGTTTCTTTTCCACATCTAAATATGAACTGGCCTGTAAAGGAAAAAAAATGGTGGGAAGTGCGCAGAAGCGATTGAAGAATTCATTTTTGCAACATGGCTCGATTCTTATTGAGGTGGATAAAGAGAAACTTCTCAATGCAAGTGGAATAAGGAACAAAAGTGGTGCCGGGATTGATTTTATAGCACTTAATGAGTTAGCAAAAGAAAAAATAGTTATAGAAGAATTGATCGATGCATTAATTAAAGGTTTTGAGGAATATTTTTCCATCCAGTTTATATCCGGCACATTGTCGGATGAGGAAGAAAAAATTGCAAAAAAATTGCAAAAAGAAAAATATTATCAAAGCTGGTGGAATTTTGGTAGATAATGAAAAAGATGACTCCATTTAAAAAGGAATATCATCATCGCTAATTTCTTCTTCCGCCGGTTGCGGTTCCTCAACTTCTGAAGTTAGTGAATCGTCTCTGCGGCCAAGAAGAATTATACTATTTGCCCATATTTCTGTAGTTGTTCGGGAGTTACCATTGCGATCCTGCCACGTCCGAGTTCTTAGCCTACCTTCAACAAATATTTGCTTACCTTTGCTTAGGTATTCACTGGAAAATTCAGCTAATTTGCTCCACGCTACAATACGATGCCATTCTGTTCGTGTTTGACGTTCATTGTCTTTATTTATCCACATTTCATTAGTAGCTATACTAAAATTAGCTACTGCCTGACCGTTGGGAGTATAACGTAGTTCAGGGTCTCGACCGAGATTTCCAATAAGCATAACCTTATTATAACTTCTTGTCATGATATAAAAACCTTTAGAAAAGTAAGATTTTAGTTATTTTCGGTACTAAGGTTCAACATCCAAACCTAAACTTTTCAAGCGTTCACGAGCGATACGCGCTTCATTTGAATTTGGGAATTCTTGAATTAGCTGTTGTAGTTGAATAACACCTCTACCTATTTGATTAAGTTCAAAATAAGCAAAAGCTTTTTTCAAATGAGCACCGATAACTTTATCGCCCCGGGGATAATTATTGATAACTTTATCAAATTCTTCTACTGCTTGGGCAAATTTTTGCTGACTGTAATAACACTCTGCAATCCAGTATTGTGCATTATCAGTTAATTCAGAATTAGGGTAGAGCTCACAATACTGCTTAAAGCCTTCTATTGCTAACTCGTAGTTACCTTTTAAAAAGTCAGCATGAGCTGTATCATATAATTTCTTTGGTGATGTAGTGTTTAATAGAGAGTCCTCTGTTGTTTCTAGAGTCTGTGCTTCTTCTTCGATAGTTGTGCTTGGTCGTCTTTCATACATAGGTTGTCTTTCCATTAATCTTAATCCCGAGAGCTGCTGAGAAAGAGAAGAGATGCGGAAATTTGTATCTTCTAATTTTTCATGTAAGATTTGTATTTCTGTTGTTACCTCCTCAATTCTAAGCCCCATATCAGCTTGCGTTTGTTGAAATTGACTGAGTTCTTGCTCCTGTGTTTTCTGTACTATCTTAAGTTGTTTAAGAATATCTTCTTTATCAGCTTGTAAAGCGATTAATTCTGATTTTAATGAAGCTATATCTTGCCTGATAAGCATTATCTCCTTGCTCGGCGCACATGAAAAAAGCAGTAATGCTAATGAGCAATATAATACCAGTTTAATTGTACACATACTTTTCAATCCGTTCCTCCTTTATCTAGTGTGACTACATAAAATTAATCTAATATTTTGCTGTGATTAAAAAGTGCGCTCTTCTGTTTTTTGACCAAGCTATTTCATTATGTCCCGGGTCAATTGGCATTTCCTCACCATAACTAATTGATCTCATGCGGTGTGAAGATACACCTAAGGATATAAGATAGTTTTTTGCTGCATTAGCTCTTCTTTCGCCCAAAGCCATATTATATTCATTAGTTCCACGTTCATCACAATGTCCTTCAATCAAAACATGGATATCTGGATGTGATTTGAGCCATTCAGCATTATTAATAAGTATTTCTCTGGCATCTGATCGGATATCATATCTATCAAAATCAAAATTAATATCTTCAAGTACTCCTGATTCGTTATAATCGGAAGGAGTTAAATCTTTTTTCTCTACTTTTCCAGTTTCCCATTCTGAGACCTTAGGTTTAACTTCTTCAGTATCTTTGAGATCCTCTGCAGCTTGTTCCTGTGTTGGTGGTTGAGGAGTAGTTCTAACCTGTTTTCTCGATCGGCACGAAAAGGTAAAGGTTAGCAATACAACCAATGTGATAATAAATAAGATAATTAATATTTTTTTCATAATGTTTTCGTCCTCCTAACAGGTTTAATATACTGATTTTTTTTTAAGAGTAAATAATTTAACGATATTTTTTATATATTATTTCCAACCAGCCCAACAGGGGAAATAATTATTACCATGATGAGTAATTTGCTTCTGCTGGCTACCATCTGCAATAGCAATATATATTTGGTATTTACCACTTCTATTAGAGGCAAAGGCAAGATGACGGCTATCAATAGCCCAACCTGGGCTTTCATTACTACCAGAATTTATTGTAACTCTATGTAAAGATTTATCAAGTAGATTTATCCGGAATATATCAAAAATTCCTCCAACTCTTGAGGCATATACAATTTTTAATCCGTCATTAGACCAATCAGCACAATCATTATAATTTCCTTGATGAGTAACTCTGCGCAAATTAGTTCCTTCAGCGTCAATAATGTAAATTTGAGGTGTTCCACTTTTATCTGAAGTAAAAGCTATTTCTCTTCCAGTGGGTGACCAACAGGGAGAAGTATCTATACAGTGATTTCTGGTAAGGCGATATGGATTACTTCCATCTCTATTGACTATGTACAATTCAGCGTTTCCATCTCTGCTTGAAGTGAATACCAACTTTTTTCCATCAGGAGACCAGTCAGGAGTTGTATTGAGTCCTTGTTTAGCAGTGAGCTGAATCAATTTGCCTCCCTTTCTGTTGAGAAGGTGCAAATCTGGATAGCCTCTAAAATAGGAAGTAAAAACGATGCTATTACCGTCGGGTGATATATCTGGGAATATTGAGTAGGATTTTAATTCTGTAATTTTTCTCTGATTATGTCCATCATAATCCATTATATATATTTCTTTGCTGCCGCTGCGATCCGAGGTAAAGATAATCTGAGTATTAGCAATTCCTCTCTGTCCTGTGTAACTCAGGACGATTTCATCAGCTAAAGTATGAGCTATAATCCTTAGATTTTCTGGATTAGCTCGATAGCGTTTGCCGACCATCATTTGATTACTTTTTATATGGAACAATCTACCTTCCATTACAATTTTGCCTTCCTCAATTGCAGCATTTCCGATTAATAAAGCTTCAGCACCAATTGAGGCCCAGTCTTCGAAATTTATTTTTTCTGGATTTGTTTCCCCTACATAGCGATAGTAGCTCTGTTCAATAAGTTGAAATATTCCAGAGAATTCTAAGTCATCCCATATTACTTGATGTAAATTTTTAGCAGCTAAAATATTGGATGCCGTTGCTTCAGAAGAAGCGAAATCAGGAATTGCCAGTCGAATTTTCTGCAAACCTTTCCTGACAATACGATCCCTAATATCCGGTTGCTGTTGTTGTCCAATCAAATACGGTACTAACAATAGCGATATAAGAATGAAAATCGTGGGGATACCAGCTTTTTTCATTTTTTTCTACTCCGCATTTAGTTTTAATAAACGAATTCGTATTGTGCATATAATTTATTTCGTTTAAACTCTGCAGGTAAAGGGGGTAGGGGATTAGAGTTCATAACTGCCCTTAAAACAGCTTGATCAAGCATAAATATTCCAGATGGCTCGATAAGTTTTACTTCTGTAATACTTCCACTTCTCAAAATATAAAACGAAACAGTTACCGTAATATTTATAGATTTTTCATCTGCCATAGAAGTCGCCCAGTTAGAACGTAATATATTTGTTACAATAGTTTGATACCAGGTATAATGAATGCTATGAATATCCAGTGCTTGCATACCGGGTTGACTTTGAAATACTCCACCAATATCTCTTTTTGATTGCTCCGTTGATTTTAATGTATCGCTACTATCTGTTTTATTTGATGTCTTTTTTGGTAGATCAGATGATATCTTTGGTGTTGATTTTTTAAAAGGTGACTTTTTCTTCTTAGGAGCGATTACGATTTCTTCTTTTTTTCTATCTGGAATAGTTTCCGGTGCTTTCTCCTTTTTTACTTCTTTTTTCTTTGGAGGTGCTTTGATTGTTGGAGGAGCGATCAAACTTGCAGAAGGGTACGTAACTAATTGGGCGTTGATATAATTTGTAATTGGCCTATTGGAATCAATTTTCTTTGATGCAGCTACAATCGCGAATAGCAATAATAAATGAAAACACACCGACCAGATAATCATATACCACTTTATTGATTGTTTCGAAGTTGATTGAGGGCTATCGCTATAATTCATGTTTTTCCTATTTGATTAAAGGCTCAGTTATTAAACCGAAATTTTCAATGCCAGCTACTTTAGCTTTATCCATTACCAAGAGAACAAATCCATAGGGTACATCATTATCAGCTTTAATAAAAACTTTTTTATCCTGCCTGATTGCGCTTAATTGAGCCAATCTCTCTTCTAAAAGATGTATATTAATTGGTTGATTATTAATATAAACATGTTTATCTTTTTTAATGGTGATAACGTAGTGTTCTTCAGTTTGTGCTTTACCCATTTTCGTCTTAGGAAGGTTGACCTGTGCACCTTGAAACATAAAAGGAGCGGTTATCATGAATATAATAAGAAGAACCATCATAACATCTACTAAAGGAGTGAGGTTAATCTGTGATAATGATCCAGTTGTTCTTACTTCTTTTGTTGGATAGTCCATGTTTGCTCCTTTTATTACGTAAAGTTTCTCTCCGATACAGTGAGAAATTCAAGAGAGAAATCGTCCATTTCCGATGATAAAATCTTTATTTTATTTAAGAGGAAATTATAGCCAATTACTGCAGGGATAGCTACTATCAATCCAACAGCAGTAGTGATGAGGGCTTCAGAGATTCCAGGAGCAACTACTGAAAGGTTGGCTGAGCCAAGTAATCCAATACCCCAGAAAGATTTCATGATTCCCCATATAGTGCCAAAAAGTCCGAGAAAAGGGGATACAGCTGCAGTAGTTGCCAGAAAATTAAGACTTCTTTCCAATTTATTAACTTCAAAGGAAGAAGCTCGCAGCAAGGCCCGGTTTATACTATTAATATTCTGTAAGCGAGCTTTATGCAATTCTGTGACTGGATTGGTCTGCTGCTGAATCTTATCATAACTTGCTCGTATTTGATGATTTAACTCATTAAGTCCTGCTTGAAAGAGGCCTACCAATGGACTATTTTTAAGCTTGCTGCTTGCAGAGCTTACCATTGAAAATTTTCCACTGCTGCGGAAAACGTGTATAAATTTTCTATTTTGTCTCTGCGCTCTTTTTATCTGCCGATATTTCTCTGCCATTATTGCCCATGAAATGATAGAGAAAATGAATAATATTATTATAACACCCTTTGCCATAGGCCCTGAGTTTATTATCATTGAAACAAGGTTTTGGTGAAATTGAACCGGCTGCACTCTTTAGACCTCCATATAGAATAGCATGGTGCTATAAATACCTATATTTTTATATTGAAATATATCATAGCAACTGGTCAAAGTCAATGTAAAACTCTGGGAATTTAGCTGCTGTTATCTTATAGATTATTAAGTACTTATAAATATTACGGATACATTTTGAAACAGTTACTTTTTATAAAAATAATATCTTAAATAATTTAATTTAGTACTCGGAAAAGATAAATTCAGCTCGTCTTGTTGCATTACTAATCAAAAAATTGTATAGTGTTATAGTATTTTCAGCATTGCATTATAACCTGCTTCCGTGTACAAATAAATGATTATCATCACATAATAGTAGGAAAAATTGCTACGATGCGCACTTTTGTTGCAGTAGATATTCCCAATAATCTTCGTTCTGAAATAGAAAGGATTATTGAAGCATTGAAAAAATCTGCTGCAGATGTTCGTTGGGTAAAAGCTACAAGCATACATTTAACCTTGAAATTCCTTGGAGAGATTACTGAGGAAAAGGTGAAAGAAGTGATAAAAAAAATCGAGGATGATATACCAGGCTTTGATCCATTAACAATCCGGCTTGCCAAGTTGGGCGGTTTTCCGAACCTTAATCGTCCCAGAGTAATCTGGTTGGGCGCTATGGTAATAGAGGAGGATTTAAAGGCACTGCAAAAGGCGATAGAAAAAAATCTACAACCACTCGGTTTTGCTCCAGAAAATAGGGCTTTTAAACCACATCTGACATTAGGTCGAGTCAAAAGCCAGCGAGGTTTGTCCAATTTGTCAAAAATTGTTAATGAAAGAGCAGCTGTTGAATTAGGGGAATTTACTGCAGATTCATACTATCTTTTTCAAAGCATTTTGAAACCAACCGGAGCAGAATATCGTAAGCTTCATCAATTTATACTAAAGAAATAGCATACCAGAAAGAAAATTATATAATCATTTGCAATGAAAATTAAATGCAGTCAATGTGGGGCAGATATTCAAGTCGTTGAGGATGTTTATTTTTTAGAATGTCCATATTGCAATACTTCACTTTGCCTCTTAACTGAACAAAGCTTTCTCCATTACATTGTTCCAGCAACACTAAAAGATAGACATGTGTTACAAATTATAAGGGATTTTAAAAAACAATATAACATTAAAGGCGAAGAAGAAAATTTTAATCGAGAACTATTCTATTTCCCCTTTTGGAAAATTGAATATAAAGAACGAGATCAAAATCAGTTATTTATTCAACCGGCTATAAGTAGCCATTTTAGATGGATATATAAATTTTCACTACCAGGTGTCAATCTAAAATTTTTTTCTGAGAGCTATTTAAATAAGAATGACATACTGGTAGAACCACAAATAACCCACCAAGAAATAGTAAAAGCATATGTGCCAATAGATGAGGATAAACAGAAAGCTATAAAAGGAGTTTTAATCCATTATCCCTTCATGAAAGTTGACTTTTCTTCAGCTAAATTAGAGTTTTCGTTATGGATTGATGCATCTCACCATATGCTTATTGCCTCGGAACCTGAATTAACCCCACCATCTGCTAAAAGAGCTTTTTCTCAAGGACTTTTTTTAATAGCTTTAATTTTTTTCATCGCACAAGGTGTTTTTATTCCCGGGAACTGGAAAATTCCTGCTTTTGCAGCAAGCTTTTTTGTACTCTATCGCTGGGCTCTCGCAAGGATAAGGAGGCTCTAATATGGAACAAAGCCTGAAGCTCTATGGTTTAATATGTCCTCAATGTGGTGGAAATTTAAGCTTCAAAGAAGGAGCTAAAATCGTTAATTGCGAATACTGTGATTCCTCTCTTTTCCTGGTATTTGATGAAGGAATAATAGCCTATTATTTACCAGCAGTAGTAACGAGAAGAGGAGCGGTTGATAAAGTACGTTCGCTTTTTGATGATGAAGAGGCAGCAATTGAATTAAGAACAGAAGCGGTTCTCAGCGACATCTCCCTTTATTACGTTCCTTACTGGAGATTTAAGACTGCGATATTTGGTTTTGTAGAAGGAATCGAAACAGTAGACCGCAGATATCTCTTGCCAGATAATGCAGAAGAAAGTGCTTTTATCCAGGAATACGTCAAAAGAGCTTTCGAACCGGTTTTAAAGCGAGCAACACGAAAACAGGTTAAAAATATAATAATCGTAAATATCTCTGCAAGTAATATGAGCGACGTCGGTGTTCCAAATCTTAATTCATACCGGCAAATGTGTTCAGCAATGGAGATACACAAAAGGATGGACCAATTTCCTAATGTAGGATTACTGCAAAAACCAAAGATAAAGAACGCAGTTATTATTGATCGGATGTATTCACAGAAGATGGCGGAGGAAGAAGCAGATAAAATAATTACTCAATTCATGGAAACCAGAGGAAGTGGTTTACATGACTATACTGCACGTTTGCAAGAGCTTAGAAGAAGAGCCTTCCTTATTTATTATCCCGTCTGGTTATGCAAATTTAAATTTCGTAGAAGATTTTACCGGGTAGTTATTGATGGGCTTAATAATAAAATAATTTCTGCTATAATTCCCCGGCAGCAAAAAGGACGTGTTCTTGGAATCATTGGAATTGCTCTTCTTTTAGCAATAATAATTTCAACTATTTTGCGTGCTCTCTTTTTTGGTGGCGAAATTGCAAAATTTATATTTCGTAATCCTATTAGCTGGATTTTTCTGACTATCATTCTAATAGGATTGGGAACAGTGGCTGGGCACGTCCTCAGAGTATTCTATGAAGATAAGGATATAACCATTGAGGGATAGATATCAAATAACTATTCTTCCATTGAAATGCTCCAATTGTTCTTCTAACCTCAAGGCTTTAGAGGAAGATGTAGTTTTTTTATGCCCTAATTGTCAAACTTGCTGGGAACTTGGGGAGAGCAAATTTTTAGAGAGAAATCTCTTTGTGGTAGAAAGAAAGATTGATACACCGAAGAATTTAGCAGATAGTTTCTATCTTCCGTTTTGGTATATAGATAGAGCGGTTTTAATTCCAGCATTTTTAGGGACTGATTTAATCAAAATGGCAAAATATTTTACCCTAACTGATTTGGAGAGCTCTGATAAAATAGTGACCAGACTTTATGGTGCAAACATTTATTCCTGGGAAGCAGAGAAGATCATTAGTCTAATCGATCAGGAAAAAAAAATTGAAACGAGGCAAAAGAGCTTGGAGATTGCCGCTATTCCCTTTTCTCTTATGGATGCAAAATTTATTGATTTAGTAAAAGGAACCGTATTTTATACAGAAAATATAGACAATTTTCAGGAAATTTATAAAAAATCAATAGAGAAATAAAAAGAGAATTTTAGCATAATGTATTTATTACCGTTTTTTCATTACTCCAATTGCGAGAAAAACATCTTTTTGCTTATTAATAAAAAATATAATAATTAACTTGAATATTTCTAATTATAGAGCAGAAGGATAGAAATAAAAACATCATCTCTGTTTGATGACAAAGCTAATATCCTTTATGAGCTTAGTGTTAAATGATTGGTTTAGCTGCTTCAAGAACCTTACCTTCATAGTCTCTAATTCTTTTTTCCATTGAGCATCTGTAACTTCTACAGAAAGTATTCCATTGTGATATTTAATTGGTTTAGCATTTTGATGAATAGCATTACCTAAAGATTTATTCCAGACGTGCAAGCATAGTTGCAATACAAATTTTTCTTTATTTTTGCTTGCCTGAGGGATTAATTTGGAAAAGATATTGGCCAGTTTTTCCATTTTCATCTGTTTATTTTAGCGAATTTAAGAAGCACTATATTTCAACAGTTTTTAAAGATTGCTACTTTATTTCGCTTTATTACCTTTTATAAAGCTCTTAACACGCTGAGCTATTTTTTCTGGTGTTAAGCCATAATTTTTATGAAGCAGATTGGTATCTCCCTGAGGTATAATACAATCGGGCAAGCCGATTCTTAAAATTTTGATATTCGATAAACTATTGCTTTCTAATAGTTCCATAATGGCGCTGCCAAAACCTCCAATAATACAATTTTCTTCTATGGTAATAATTTTTCCACATTGAGAAGCTGTATTCAGAATAAGGTCTTTATCCAGTGGTTTGACAAATCTGCTGTTAACGACTGCTATTTCAATTCCTTCTTTTGCGAGTATATTAGCTGCTTTAAGGCTGGGATAAACCATCGAACCTATGGCAAGTATTACTGCATCCTTTCCCTGCTTAAGAATCTCTGCTTTGCCAACAGGGTAGGGCGCCAATTCTTTATCAAATTTTACTCCTACTCCTGCGCCACGAGGATAACGAATTGCTACCGGATGCTTACATTTTAAAGCGGTTTTAAGCATATGCCTCAACTCATTTTCATCCTTCGGTGCCATTATTATTATATTAGGTAAGAACCTTAGATAGGATAAGTCATAAAGACCATGATGAGTTGGTCCATCATCTCCCACTATACCAGCTCTGTCCATTGCTATTATAACAGGAATATCCATTAAGCATACATCGTGACAAACCTGATCAAGAGCTCTTTGTAGAAAAGTTGAATATATTGCAGCAACTGGTTTGAAACCTTCCAGTGCCAATGAGGCAGCGAAAGTAATTCCGTGTTGCTCACAAATACCAACATCAAAAAATCTATCGGGGAACTGTCGAGCAAAAGGTGCGAGACCTGTTCCGTCTGGCATTGCAGCAGTTATGCACACGATTCGCTTATCCTGTTTTGCTAATTCGATCATTGTATCACCAAAAACCTGGGAAAAGGTAGGAGCTGTTCCTCTCTTTTTAATAAATTTTCCGTTTGCAATTATGAAAGGAGAGGCACCATGAAATCTGGTTGGAGATACTTCTGCTGGTTTATAACCCTTGCCTTTTTTCGTAACCACATGGACTAATACTGGTCGCCTAAAATCTTTAATATGATGGAAGGTTTCAATAAGTTTTTCGATATTATGACCATTAATTGGTCCCACATATTGAAATCCAAGTTCTTCAAAAAGCATACCGGGTACGAGAATTCTTTTTATAGTCTCTTCTAAAATACGAGCGAGTTTGACCATTTGAGAACCTATAGCTGGTATGGCTTCCATAACTTTAATAATGTAATTCTTGAGCTTTAGATAACTCTGCCCTGATATAATTCGTTGTAGATATCCTGAGATAGCTCCAACATTGGGCGATATGGACATCTCATTATCATTAACTATCACAATTAATTGTCGCCTCAGGTAGCCAGCTTGATTAATTCCCTCCAGAGCTATTCCTGCACCTATTGAGCCATCGCCAATTACCGCTATAACATGATAATCAGCTTTTTTATAGTCTCTTGCAATGGCCATTCCAACGGCAGAGGATATGGAAGTTGCGCTATGTCCGGTGTTAAAATGGTCGTATAAGCTTTCTTCAATTCGAGGAAAACCGCTTATCCCTTTGTATTGCCTTAAGGTATGGAATTTTTTTCTTCTCCCGGTAAGTATCTTATGGGTATATGTTTGATGCCCTACATCCCAGACAATCCTATCTCGTGAAAAGTTAAAAACATAATGAAGCGCAATGGTGAGCTCAACCACTCCGAGATTGGAAGCTAAATGTCCCCCAGTTTTTGCTACTGTTTTTATAATAAGCTCTCTAATCTCCTGAGCTAATTGAGGCAGCCTGGAGGTTTTCATTTTTTTTAAGTCGTCAGGAGAATCGATCTTATCTAATAATTTAACCATTTGTAACCTTATGAAATATATATTATTACAATATTTATTTATTAACTTTGTCTTCTAAGAATAAAAAGTGCAATCTCTATAAGCGGTAATGCTGAATCACCCAGTGGTTCTATGAGGTTTATTGCGCTATGTATTAATTCGGAAGATTTTTGTTTTGATTCTTCCAGTCCAATTACACCGGGAAAGGTAGCTTTCGAGCTTTTATTATCTTTGCCCACAGTTTTACCTAATTTATCGGAACTTCCCTCTATATCCAGGATATCGTCAACAATCTGAAAGGCTAAGCCAATTTGCTCGCCATATTTAATAAGCATTGCAAGATTATCTTCATGAGCATTTCCAAATAGTCCGCCTATTTTAATACACGTGGTAATAAGGGAAGCTGTTTTGGATTTATGGATGTATGAGATGGTTTCCAGGTCAATCTGCTTACCTTCGGACTCCAAATCCATTACCTGCCCGCCAATAAGACCTTTACTTCCAATTGCTTGAGCAACTTCATAAATAATTTTTAAACCTTTATAGCAATTGTTGTCCTGTAGTAAAGTGTACGAAAGAATTTGAAATCCCATAGTCAGTAACGCATCTCCCGCTAATATAGCTATTGCTTCACCAAATTTTTTATGTGAAGTCGGTTTACCTCGACGAAAATCATCATTATCCATTGTGGGTAAATCATCATGGATTAAGGAATACGTGTGGATAAGCTCCATGGCACATGCTGAATCAAGCACAAGAGCTTCTTCGCCATTAACAGCTTTGCAGGCAGCAAGTGTTAAAATAGGACGAATTCTTTTTCCACCGGCAAAAATACTATAACGCATTGCCTGATGAATTAGTGGTGGATATTCATTATCTGCAGGCAAAAGCTTGTCTAATCTTTTATCAATAAGTTCCTTTTTTTGTTTTAAATATAAAGATATTTCCATGAGTTCTTAACATTAATATAAGCACAAATAAAAAGCTGATATTTTACGTTTTTTCCTCATTAGCAGTATCGTCTTCTTCAAAAGGTACTGTTTTCATTTGGCCGTTGAGCTCTTTTTGTAGAATCTCAATTTTTTTCTCCGCTGCATCAAGCTGGGAACTGCAAAATTTTACAAGTTTTAATCCCTGCTCATATAATTTTAAAGATTCTTCCAAACTGAGCTCTCCTTTTTCGAGTTTATCAACAATAGATTCTAATTCTTTTAATGAGGATTCAAAAGTTTCTTTTTCCATAATTATCCTGCCTTACATTTTATTAGGAAGATATTTTTTTCACTTTACAATCCAACGTGCCTGCGGAAAGAATAACCTTAACTTCCTCATTGAGCTTTACCTGTTCAGCTTTTTTTAAAGGAATGAGATTATCTTTGTGAGTACAAATGCTGTATCCTCTCTCGAGTATTGCTCGTGGATGAAGAGTTTCGAGTTTATTTGATAAAGCATTAAGTAGATTTTTGTTAAATGCTATATTCCATCTGGTCTTTTCGTGCATAATGATATTTAAATAGTCTACTTTTTGACTACTTTCTCTAATTTTAGCTCTTGGAATATATTGGGCTAAGCATCCTTTTAGGGTTATTAGATTCTTAGAAGCATCATTTAGTAACAAATTAATCGAATCTTTTAGCTTCCAGGCAATTTCATCAATGTATTGCTGCTTTTGCTTAATAGTATCAATAGGTTTTTGTAAGGCGCGATGATGTCTTAATGATTGCAATATATTAGAAAATGTTTGTATAGTATATCGAAAAGCATTAATAACTCTATTGCTTAGCAAGGAAAGCTTATCTTCAAGTTCTACTTTATTTTTAATTACTAATTCTGCAGCAGCCGAAGGGGTAGGGGCTCTCACATCAGCTACAAAATCGGATATGGTAAAATCAACTTCATGGCCTACTGCTGAGATAATAGGTATTTTAGAGCGAAAGATACTACGTGCGACAATTTCTTCGTTAAAAGGCCAGAGGTCTTCGAGAGAACCTCCCCCTCTTGTTACAATTAAAACATCCACATCACTACATTTATTCATGTAATCTATTGCTTCGCTAATCTGGCTGGCTGCTTCATTACCCTGCACCAGAGTGGGGTATATAAGTATATGAACGTTAGGAAAGCGACGATTAATGATCTGCAGAATATCTCTTATTGCAGCACCTCGAGGCGATGTTATAATCCCTATTTTATGGGGTAAGACGGGGATAGGCATTTTATTCTGCGAATCGAACAAGCCCTCTTTCTGTAATTTTTCTTTTAATTGTTCGAATGCTAATTGCAAGGAACCAATGCCTTTAGGTTGCATATAATCGACTATAATTTGATACTCTCCCCGTGGCTCATAAAGTGTTAGTGTTCCTCGTACTTCAACCATAAGACCATCCTCAGGGATAAATCTTAAGGTTTGATTCCATGAACGGAACATTACTGCTCTCAATTGGCTATGGGGGTCCTTGAGGGTAAAATAGTAATGACCCGGTGGCGATGTTTTAAAATTAGATATCTCACCTAATAACCAGATATTGCTATAGTTTTCTTCTAAACTCAGTTTGACCAGATGGTTTATTTCGGAAATGGTATAAATTTTTTTTTCAGTTCTTGGCGTAGTTTTTATTTTCTCGTCCATAGTAGCAAAATATCGATTACTCTTTAAAGATTTTTTGTATCGCTTTAATGCTTGATGCTTTACCGCTCTTATCGTCGATATCTAATAAAACCGCCGATAGCCTTGGATCACTATTGGCTGGTATTAGTCGATAAGGTATTTGATTAATAAATCGTTCTAATATGATCTCTTTTTTAATACCTATTACTGAATCAAAGGGACCAGTCATTCCAACATCAGTAATATAGGCAGTTCCCTTGGGCAATATTTGAGCATCATTAGTTTGTACATGCGTATGTGTGCCGATGACCGCACTTATTTTTCCATCAAGAAACCAGCCCATAGCTATTTTTTCGGAAGTAGCCTCAGCATGAAAATCAAGTATAATAATATTTGTCTTTTTCATTAATTTTGCCAGCTTTAATTCAGCAACCCGAAAAGGGCAATCAAGAGGGTTCATAAATACACGACCACATAAATTCATTACAGCAATCTTATAACCATTTTCGCTATTAACCACAACAGTTCCTTTACCTGGTGCATCTGGAGGATAATTTGCAGGTCTTAACAATCTTTTTTCTGTTTCTATATATTCAATTATTTCTTTTTTGTTCCAAATATGGTTTCCTGATGTTAATACATCAATACCTAAAGAAAGAAATTCATCAGCAATCTTAGGAATTATCCCAAATCCTCCTGCGGCATTTTCCACATTAGCTATGGAAAAATCTATATTAAACTCTTCTTTGAGTTTTAGATAGCAGGTGGATAAGCATTTGCGTCCTGCTCTTCCGATAATATCACCAATAAATAAAATGCGCATAATCGAGCTTAAATCTTTATAGGTTTTTCTATAGATCCATTAACTAACGAGCGTAATCAATTGCTCTGGTTTCTCGAATTACAGTAACCTTAATTTCGCCGGGATATTCTAACTCATGTTCTATTCGCTTTGCAATGTCATTAGATAACCAAGTAGCTTCTTCATCAGAGATTTTATCGCTTTGCACAATAATTCGTATTTCCCGTCCGGCTTGAATGGCAAAAGCCTTAGATACGCCCTGAAAGGAGTCTGCAATCTGCTCAAGTTTTTCTAAGCGTTTTATATAATTTTCCAATATTTCCCTTCGCGCCCCAGGTCTTGCAGCCGAGATTGAATCAGCTGCCTGCACCAATACTGCTTCTATGCTATTGGGATCAACATCAAAATGGTGCGCCTCGACACAATGTATTATCTCATTGCTTTCATTATGCTTCTTAAGTAGATCAATACCAATTTGAGTATGCGTTCCTTCTGACTCACGATCGACAGCCTTACCGATATCATGTAGCAACCCGCCTCTCTTAGCAACTTCCACATTAGCTTCTAATTCTACTGCCATTATTCCAGCTAAAATTGCAACTTCTTTGGAATGTTGAAGAATATTCTGCCCATAACTGCTTCTATATTTAAGTTTACCTAATAGTTTGATAAGTTCTGAATGCAGACCTTTAATACCCAACTCTAAAACTGCGGTTTCTCCTTCCTGGCGAATTTTTTCTGCTAATTCTTCATTTACTTTTTCAGCAATTTCTTCAATTCTCGCAGGGTGGATTCTACCATCTGTTATAAGACGTTGCAGGGTAATACTCGCTATCTCTCTTCGGAGAGGGTCAAAACATGAAATAATCACTGCTTCAGGGGTATCATCAATAATCAAATCAACTCCGGTAGCTATTTCAAAGGCTCTAATATTTCTTCCTTCACGCCCAATTATCCTTCCTTTCATTTCGTCGTTTGGTAAATCCACCACAGATACAGTAGATTCCACTACATGTTCTGAAGCGCATCGTTGAATAGCTAAACTGATAATGTCTTTTGCTTTTTCCTTAGCTTTTTCTTTTGTATCTTCTTCAATTTGTTTTAATTTTTTTGCACTAAGTTTACGTGCTTCATTTTCCATGATATCCATAAGAGCTTTTTTTGCATCATCTGAACTCATTTCAGAAATTCTTTCCAATTGACGCTGCTGTTCTCTTATAAGCATATGGTATTGTCTTTCAGTTTTAGATAGTCTTTTTGAATTATGTCGTAAGCGACGCTCCCATTCAATTAGATCACGCTCCTTTGATTCGGTCATGTTCAGTCTCTTTTCAATATATTCTTCTTTCTTAATCAATTTTCTCTCATATTCTTGTAACTCTCTTCGTCGATCTTTAGTCTGATCATCAAATTCTGCTTTAGCCGATAAAATCTTTTCTTTAGCTTCTAAGTTTGCTTCTTTTTTAATCGCTTCAGAACTGCGTTCTGCTTCCTGCACTAAAATTCTGCTTTTTTGCTCTGCATCTTTAAGTACAGTTTTCGTCTTTGATTTTTTTAAAATATATATACTGAAAAGTATCACTGAAGCTACAAATAAAACAATAGAAATTGGTAAAAACAAATTGCTCATTCAAACTCACCCCCTAATCAATTTGGAAATACAACAACTTTAGGAATATTGCTTCGCATAAATCTTCAAAACCAATTTAAAGCGAAGATATGATCTTTTAGAAAAGGTGCTTATTTAAAGTGAATCTGGAAGCGAAAAAAGGAAGGCAAATTTCACTGATTCTATAGAATAAAACCTGCGGTACAGTGTGAAGGACTGCCCTGAACCTACTCGTCCAGGTGGGTGCCCTGCATTTGCTTTAGGCTTCCTTAAAACCAAGGCATGCACACCACGAAATGACTTCGGGCTCCCTTTTACTTTGTGTTGGCTCAAGTATTAACCTCCTATCACTTGCACCGCAGGTTATGGATGCTTTAGATAAGATTTATTTCTTTCTTTTTTTCAAGAATCTTATTTAATTTTATGTAAAAATTAATTAATTTGCTTAAGCAATTGATCGAATTTTTCAGTTTTTTCTGCAACTGCCTTCTCTGTTTTTTCCAGCTTCCTTTTTAATTTAAATAAATCATCAGAAATATTTATCGCAGCTAAAATTGCAACCTTAAGGGAATCTACAGTAGGCGTATGTTCAGATATTTCTCTCATTTTTTTATCAACAAAAGATGATAGTTCTTCAATATATTTTTCTCCGCCAACACCTTTGATTTTATATCTTTGGCCATATATTTCTACATCTGAAGAAGTTGTTTTAGCTTTCATACTCTACTCAATATTATCAGGTTGATAAGTTGTAGAATCTTCAATTGAGGTCGCTTCGAGTAATTTCTTTATTCGGCTCTTTATCTCCTCTCTTTCCCTTCTAAGGAAATCGATCTTTTTTATTAGATGTTCCTGTTCTTCTTTTAGTTTTATCTCCAGCTTTTCCTTGCAGATTGACAATTCTTTACGCAAATTTTCTTTTTCTTTTTTATTTTTTTCCCATGCTTCCATTACCAGAAGTATTCTTTTTTCTAAAATATTGAAATTTTTACCAATTATATCATTCAACTTAAAACCTACATTAGCGTAATTCTGCCTTAAGATTGCTTTTTAAAAGATTAATTATCTTTTCATGTACCTGAGTGACCTCTTCAGTCTTTAATGTTCTATCAGGACTCTGATAATAAATGCTTATCGACAGGCTTTTCTTGCCCTCAGGTAAATGAGCACCTTTATACGTATCTGTAATATTTACATCAAAAATTATCTCCTCCGATAAAGTATCAATTAAGTTTTTGATATCTGAAAACGGTAATGACTCCTCAATGATAAACGATATATCTCTCCGGATTCCCGGATATTTTGGTCTTTCTTGGTATTTCGCTTTTTCTAATTTTCTATCTAACAGTATATCAACGAAAATATGAGCTATATATACTGCATCCTTTATGTTGAAATACTGCGCCAATTTAGGATGAAGCAAACCAAGGGCACCAATTTCTTTCTCATCAAATATTATACTCGCCGATTGACCAAGATGCAAATATTTTATTACTTTATTCTCGAATTTTATTCCTTCGCATTTGAGCCTTTTGAAAAGAAATTCTATTACTCCTTTTAAATCAAAAAAATCTGTTTGTCGATAATCGTCTTTCCAAAGCTTCTTTCCTCTATAACCAGAGGCAACTATTACCAGTGCCTCTTTTTCTGTTGGCAAGCTTTCTGCAGATGTGGGAAAAAAGCATTTGCCGATTTCAAAGAGCCTAATATCAGTAGTGCCATAATTCCGATTATTAACAATATTTTCCATGAGTCCAGGTAATAAGCTGGTTCTCATAACTTTCATATTATCAGCAATAGGGTTTTTTAAATGGATTAAATCTCTTTTTTCCCGCTCATCAAAAAGCAAATTCTTATGATAATCAACAAAACTGTAATTTATTGCTTCGGTATAACCAGAATCGCAAAGAAGTGAGCGGATAAATGCTCTTATTTTAATTCTATCAGAATCCTTTATATCCATCTCTTTTAAGGGGGGTAGAGTAGATGGTATATTATGATAGCCATAAAAACGAGCAATTTCTTCAATTAAATCAATTTCCTCAGTAATATCTACTCTGAAACTTGGTATAGATACTTCATATGTTCTATTATTATTTTTCTCAATAGACAATTCTAATTTGTTAAATGTCTCTTCGACTTTCTCATTATCTAATTCAATTCCTAACAGCTTTTCAGCTCTTGTAATTCGCAGATGAATTTTTTTGTTTGGAACTTTTAGAGGATAGACATCCACTACCTCCTGGCAAACGCGCCCTTCGGCAATTTTCTCCAAAAGGTGACAGGTTCTATCAATAGCGCGAAGAGGAGCTTCAGGATCACATCCACGTTCAAACCGGTGAGAAGCATCAGTATCCAGATTATATTTCTTCGCAGTTCTGCGAATAGAAATGGGATTAAAGTAGGCAGCTTCTAATAAAACATCCTTGGTTTGATTTGTTATCTGTGAATTAATTCCTCCCATCACTCCACCAATAGCTATAGGTTTATGAGCATCAGCTATAGCCAATACATTTTCATCTAAATCTCTATGCACTTCATCAATTGTAGTTAATTTTTCTCCTTTTTTACCTCTTCTTACAATTATTGTGCTTTCATCAATATTTTTATAATCAAAAGCATGGAGTGGATGCCCCATTTCCCATAAAACAAAGTTAGTCACATCAACAATATTATTAATTGGATGAAGCCCAATGATTGAGAGTTTCTCAGCAAGCCATTCAGGTGAAGGTCCGACTTTAACATTTCTTATTAGTTTTGCACAATATCGGGGGCAGAGTTCAGGGTCAAGAATTTCTACTGTAATGAAATCTGAAGTTTTATCTGATATTTCATCATAATCTAAATGAGGCTGCTGGAGTTTGGCTCCAGTGGCAGCAGCTAATTCGCGACATATCCCAAGCACACTCATCCAATCGGGCCTGTTAGCATGAATCTCGATATCAAGAAGGAAATCTCCTGCTCGAAGAGTTATAGATTCCACAAGCAGGCCTGCTTTTGATAGCCTATCGGCTATTTCTTCGGGCGATAAATTGATATTAATATAATCTCTTATCCAATTTAAACTAAAATTCATAGCTAACTATTAATTGGTAAATTGATTTAAAAAGCGAAGGTCATTTTCATAGAATAATCGAGCATCATTGATGCCATATAAAAGGAGGGCAACTCTATCGATTCCCATCCCCCAAGCAAAACCTGTGTATTTTTCTGGATCGTATCCAACTCTTTCGAATAATTTGGGGTGAACCATGCCTGAACCTAAAATTTCGATCCAGCCACTATTTGAGCAAAGGCGGCAACCTTTTCCATGACATACAAAACAACTAATATGCACTTGAGCACTGGGCTCAGTAAAAGGAAAGTAATCAGGGAGAAAACGGGTTTTTGTCTTCGCTCCAAATAACCGCTTTACGAAATACTCCATAGTACCTTTGAAATCTTTAAATGTTATACCTTCATCAACTAATAATCCTTCTATCTGAAAGAACATAGGAGTATGGCGAATATCCCAATCGCGGCGATAACATTTACCTGGAATGATTATCCTGATAGGTGGTTTCTTTTTTTCCATAGTGCGAATTTGAACTGGGGAAGTGTGGGTTCGAAGTAGTAAGTTTTCGCTGATAAAGAAGCTGCTAAAATCATCTCGAGCCGGATGTTCTTTGGGTATATTAAGAGCTTCAAAGTTATAGTAATCTGTCTCAGCCTCCGGACCTTCCTCAATAGTATATCCGATTTCAAGGAATATTTTTTCAATCTCCTCCTGTACAATGGTGATTGGGTGGCGATTCCCAATTACGGGTAGTCTTCCGGGGAGAGAAATATCAATTTTATCTTGTTCTAAGGATTTTTGCTGAAGAGCTTTCTTATTTTCTTCTAATTTTCTGTTAAGTTCAGATTCAATATAACATTTAAGCTGATTGGCTAATTTGCCAAATTCTGGTCTTAAGGCTGGTTCAAGTTGGCCTACTTCCTTAATTATTTGTATAACAATACCTCTTTTCCTTCCGAGATATTTATTCCTTAACTCTTCAAGGGCTAATTTATCATTAGCAGAATTAAGCTCTTCAGAAAATCGTTTTTTAAGTTCATTTAAGGTTTGTTTTATATTTTCACTCATCTTCAGTCAATATATTAATGGGCTGATAAAGCTTCCTGTGCTTTCTTGGCCAATTGGGCAAAAGCATTTGGATCTCTCACAGCAATATCTGCTAATACCTTACGGTCAAGGATTATTCCGGATTGTTTCAGACCATACATAAATTTACTATAGGAAAGGTTATTAATTCTGGCAGCCGCATTGATTCTGATAATCCATAGACGACGAAAATCTCTCTTTTTGGTTCTTCGATCGCGGTAAGAATATGCTAATGCTCTATCTACGGCTTCTCGAGCTGTTCTATATAGTTTACTTCTCGCCCCATAATAGCCTTTTGCTAATTTTAATATCCTCTTCCGTTTTTTTAGATGTTTACTTCCTCGCTTAACTCTTGGCATTTCTTGAATTTCCTTTCTTTTATCCGTTTGCAAGCATTCTGTCTACTTTTTTTCTTTCGGATTTATTAACTAACTCTTTTTTATTTAGATTTCTTTTTCTTTTCCTGCTTTTTTTAGTAAGTAAATGGCTGCCATATGCTTTGCTCCTTGTTATCTTACCAGTGCCTGTCTTCTTAAACCGCTTTGCTGCTCCTTTGTGCGTTTTTAATTTAGGCATGCAATCGCTTCCTTTCTATATTAAATCTGATGAGATTTAATTAATTCTAAAGCAATGATCTATTGTTCTTTCTTCGCCCCAGTTTTTGGTTTTTTGGCTGATAAAATTGCAATAAGGTTTCTTCCTTCAAGTTTTGGTTCTTTTTCAACCACAGCAACATCTTCTAATTCATCAATTAATCTTTTAAGAATGCGTTTTCCGTAATCTATATGAGTAATTTCTCTTCCTCTGAATCTAAGAGTTGCCTTGACCAGATTTCCATCAGTAAGAAAACGAATAATATGCTTCTTTTTAAATTGATAGTCATGTTCTTCAATTTTCGGGCGGAATTTTACTTCTTTAACCTGAATCTGCTTTTGGCTTTTTCTCATCTGCTGCTGCTTTTTGCTCTGCTCATAACGATATTTGCCATAATTCATAATCCGACATACCGGGGGCGAAGCCGAAGGCGCAATCTCTACTAAATCTAATCCTCTTTCTTCTGCTTTAGTCAAAGCTTGATGAAGAGGAACAATACCTATCTGTTCTCCATTTTCGTCAATTAATCTTACTTCTTTAACCCTGATTTGTCTGTTTACCCTGGCTTCCCTTCGGATACTCTATCACCTCCTGAAATAATTTTAAGGCTGACATGCTTTTGTTTCTATTTGTTGTTTTATTTGATTGATGAACTTTCCAAGTTGTTGTTCTCCCATATCACCTAAAAGGCGATTACGAATTGCAACAGTATTATTTTTTACTTCTTTATCTCCTACTATTATCATATAAGGAATTTTTTGTAATTGTGCTTCTCTTATCTTCAAATTAATTTTCTCATTTCTCATATCTATTTCTGTTCTTAGCTGATTTTCTTGCAATTTACAAGCTATTTCTTTAGCATAATCTATATGACGATCAGTAATGGGCAAAATTATCACTTGAATTGGTGATAACCATATTGGAAAAGCAGCATTCAAATGTTCAATAAGAGTTCCAATGAATCTTTCTAAAGAACCAAAGATGGTCCTGTGCACCATGAGTACTGTATGCTCTTTGGAGTCAGAACCAATATATGTTACTCCCATTCGTCGCGGTATATTAAAATCGAATTGTATAGTTGATGCCTGCCATCCACGACCCAGTGAATCAATAAGTTTAACATCTATCTTTGGACCATAAAATACTGCTTCTCCTTCCATACGTTTATATGGGAGATTTTTCTTCTCCAAGGCGTTAATTAAAGCTTTTTCTGCCTGCTCCCATTCCTCGTCATTGCCAGCATATTTGGATTTTTGATTAGGGTCGCGCACAGAAAGTTCTATATTATATTTTTCAAAACAGAATGTTTTTAAAATATAGTCTACCAAATCCAACACTCCTATAATTTCATCTGGTAGTTGTTGAGGAGTGCAGAAAATATGGGCATCATCCTGGGTAAATCCCCTTACTCGTAAGGTTCCATGTAGTGTACCTGAACGTTCGTAACGATATACAGTACCAAGTTCAGCATATCGGATGGGAAGCTCTCGATAGCTTCGCAGTTTTGATTTATAAATTAAAATGTGACCGGGGCAGTTCATTGGTTTAAGGACATACTCCTGTTCTTCAACTTGAAGGGTATACATATTTTCTCGATAATATTGAAAATGTCCTGATTTTTCCCACAAATCACCTAATGCTATATGAGGGATTTTAACCAATTGATAGCCTCTTTTTTGATGCTCTTGCTTCCAGAAAGATTCAATTATGTCATAAATAATTGCTCCATTGGGAAGCCAGTAAACAAGCCCTGGTCCTGCTTCCTGGGGAATAATGAAAAGATCGAGTTGTGGTCCGATCTTGCGATGGTCTCTCTTTTTGGCTTCTTCCAATTTATCCAAATAATCCTGCAAATCTTCTTTGGAGAAAAAGGCTGTGCCATAGATTCTTTGAAGCATAGGATTATTTTCATCGTCACGCCAATAGGCACCCGAAATTTTTAGCAGTTTAAAAGCTTTTATCATGCCAGAAGAGGGTACATGGGGACCTCGGCAAAAATCAATAAAATCACCCAACTGGTAATAGCTTACTATATCATTGCCTTTTTCTTTAATAAGCTCAACTTTCAGATCTTGCCCTTTACTGGAAAAGAGCTCAATAGCTTCATCCTTGGTCAACTCTTTTCGGATGAAAGGAATGTCGTCTTTGATAATTTCATTCATACGTTCTTCGATACGCTCTAAATCTTCAGGAGTAAAAGGAACAGGTTTTAGAAAATCATAATAAAAACCATCCTCTATAGCTGGTCCTACTCCTGTTTTGCACTCTGGGAAAAGCTGAGTTACAGCAGCAGCCATAATATGAGATGCACTATGTCGACAAATCTCAAGTCCTTCATCTGAATTTGGGCTGATAATGTCAAGAGCAGCATCCGATTCAACCTTAAGATTTAGGTCTGCAGCAATACCATTAAGTTTGGCAGCTACTGCTTCTAAATGTTTTTTCTCATCAATTGATTTAATTATTTCAGAAATAGTTATTCCTTTAACAAAATGCCTTGTACTGCCATCCCAAAGTTTTATTTCGATTTCGTTTTTCTTTTTATTAACCATTTCATTAATCTGTTTCTTATCTCTATCCTATATTCACCTTAAACTTCATAAAAATTTTAAATATATTAACAAAGGCATCATTTCTTGTCAATATGCATTTAGCCAAGTGAAACGACCTTTTTTACTTATATTTCAAATTATATACGTTTTTAAGAAAAATATGTCAAATTATAGACGAATATATACAATTTACTAAGATAAAAAGATTATTTTTCCCTGATTTAAGCATATTTTCTTTTTTTTTAATCCATGTTGAAAAATATGCTTTTTTTACTTCCAATTCCAATCAACCCCTTTAAGGAACATAATCCTTAAATTTTTATAAAACATCTACTCCTAAATAATTAGAATTTTTTAACCAAAAATTAATTTTATTTTCATCTTTAGCTAATAATAAAACTATACAATCAAGAAAATTTTGATGCTTTGATATAAAGTTTAAGGAGGTGGTTAGTTAAAAAATATTATTAGCAAAGCAAATCTATGTGCTGCTAAACGCAAGGATTTTCAATTTTTAACAACAGAGGAGGTTAAAGGAGTAAAAGATGGCTAAGAGATTGACCTTAATACTGATCAGTGCTATTCTCATATTAGTATTCACTTCTCAAGCTATGGCGCAAATCAAAGGCCGTGTATATGCTGACTATTATTTTGTAGTAAGCCATCATGATGAAAGCATTGATGGACAGCACGGTTTCTGGTTCCGCAGACTGTACTTCACCTATGACCATAAGTTCACAGATAGCTGGAAGGCCAGAGTACGATTTGAGGCTGCAAGCAAGAGTTTCGAGAAAGCAGATATCGTACCTTTTGTAAAAGACCTTTATATACAGTATTCTAAAGATGGACATTCGCTTCTGATGGGTATATCCGGACCACCAACTTTTGCTGAAATAGAGGAGATATGGGGATATCGTGCTGTAGAGAAAACTCCGCTCGATCTGTATAAGATGAGAAGTTCCAGAGAAACTGGATTTGCTTTAACAGGTGATATCGCCGATAAAAAAGTGCATTATCATTTCATGGTGGCCAATGGTGAGGGCAAAAGTTCAGAATATAATAAAGATAAATCTGTATATGCAGCTATAGGATTTAGGCCAGTAAAAAAGGTTTACTTTGAATTCTATGGTGACTATGCTGCTGCGCCAGTAGGAAAACATGATTCTTATACGGTACAGGGATTCTTAGGATACACAGCAGAGACTTTCACCTTTGGAGCTCATTATAGCTATCAAAATTACTCGCTGGATTTAAATGGTACAGAAGATGAATACGAAGTGAGTCTTATTTCTGCTTTTGCCAATTTCAAAATACATGATCGTGCTAAGTTCCTCGTTCGCTTGGACAGAATGATTGATCCTCTTCCCTTTGGAAGCAAGGTTAGTTATTCTCCTTTTGATACAACTTCTCCTTTCTATTGGGTGCTTGCTGGTATTGATATACACATAATTAAAGGGTTCAATTTTATTCCAAACATTACCTATGTCAGCTATGATGACATTGATACTAATGATTTTTACAGCAAATTTACCTTTTATTGGAAATGGTAAAAATAACCTTAACCTTAAGGAGGAGTACTTCCATGAGATTCAGAACAGTTTTAACACTTGGATTGGTAGTAGGCTTTATAATTTCTGGGATTCTGCTTGAAGCCCAGCTTAAAGAGCTTACTGCAGCAGGCGCTACTTTTCCCTATCCTCTTTATTCAAAGTGGTTCGATGTATACCACAATGAGACTGGTATAAAGATTAACTATCAGGCAATAGGCTCTGGTGGAGGAATCAAACAGTTGCTCAATAAGACCGTTGATTTTAGTGGAACAGATGCTATTGTCAAAGAAAAGGATATGCCTGCTGGTAAAACTATTCTCCACTTCCCGACCTGCTTGGGTGCTGTAGCAGTTGCTTATAATCTACCTGGTAATCTCGTTCTTAAGCTTAGCGGCGAAGTAATTGCAGACATTTTCTTGGGAAAAATAACCAAATGGGATGATCCCAGGATAATCAAGATGAATAAAGGAGTAAAGATTCCCTCTCGAAATATTGTGGTCGTTCATCGTTCTGATGGAAGCGGAACCACCAACGTTTTCAGCGATTTTCTGGCCAAAGTAAGCAGCAAATGGAAGGAAAAGGTTGGCGTTGGCAAATCGTTAAAATGGCCAGTTGGTCTTGGCGGAAAAGGTAATCCAGGAGTTGCTGGATTAATTAAGCAGACCAAAGGCTCTATTGGTTATGCAGAGCTTGCTTATGCAATTCAGAACAATATTACCTTTGCGCATGTTCGCAATAAGAGCGGTTACTTTATAGAACCCAGTGTTGCGAGTGTTTTTCTTGCTGCTGATGTAGACCTTCCCGATGATACCAGAATAATATTAACCAATACTGATGCTGCCAAAGGTTATCCAATTGCAGCCTGGACCTGGATTATTTTCTACAAAGAGCAGAACTATGGTGAAAGAGACCTCAATAGAGTTAAAGCAATGCTGAAGTTATTCCAGTGGATGATCAGTGACGCCCAACAGTATAATAAAAGCTTACTTTATGCGCCTCTTCCTAAAGCTGCTGCAGAAAAAGCTGAAAAAATAATAAAATCTGTTACCTATAATGGAAAACCTGTTTTAAAATGAATACTATGAAGGCAACGAAAGAAGGGACTTTCAGAGGAGTTTTAATTTTTAGCACCCTTATTGTTGGATTATTAGTTTTTATTTTTTTTATAAGTCTCCTCTGGGAGTCTCTACCCATTTTTAAAAAAATGGGAGCCAAATTTTTCTTCCATAGCAATTGGGATCCGGTCAATCTTGATTTCGGAGCCCTTCCTTTTTTTATAGGTACACTTATTACATCTTTCCTTGCACTAATAATTTCCCTTCCTTTATCTCTTTCAATTGCGATTTTATTAGGAGAGTTTCATCGTGTAGGAAAGATTTCATCTTTTTTTAAAAGTATGGTTGATTTAATTGCTGCCGTACCCTCGGTAATATATGGTTTCTGGGGTCTCATGATTTTAGTCCCGGTAGTACAAAATATAGAAATGAAAATTGGTGTTGCTCCCTATGGTGTAGGGATAATGACTGCTTCGATTATTTTGGCGGTTATGATTATTCCAAACACAGCTTCATTAGCCCGTGAAGTTATAGAATTAGTTCCAGGAGATTTAAAAGAGGCTGCATATGCTCTCGGTGCTACCAATTATGAAGTTATTAAGAAAGTAGTTGTTCCTTATGCTCGGTCCGGGGTTTTTGCTGGTGTATTACTTTCCTTAGGCCGTGCTATTGGCGAAACCATGGCAGTTACTATGGTTATTGGAAATGCTAACGTAATTCCAAAAAGCATTTTTGCTCCAGCAAATACTATGGCAAGTGTTATCGCCAATGAATTTGCCGAAACAGGTGGTGATATTCACTATGCCGCACTTATTGGTGTGGGAATTACTCTTTTTATTCTTACTATTACAATAAATATGGTTGGAAGATACATAATAAAAAAATTAAGTTTTGAAGAATAAGAATGGCTGATAAAAATATTAAATTTAGAATAGCAAAGAATAAAATATTTAAATTTATAATATATTCTCTTTCTTTTCTTACACTTACTCCACTTTTTCTCATACTATTTTTTGTTTTTCAAAAAGGTCTGAGGGTAATAAACTGGGAGTTTCTCACTCAGTTACCAAAACCAGTGGGAGTAGAAGGTGGTGGGATTTTTAATGCTATTGTAGGAACAGTATTTTTAATAATCATTGCTTCATGTATAGCTGTTCCCTTAGGGATTACAGCAGGGATTTATTTATCAGAATATAGACGGACAAAGCTTTCTTATATTACAAGAATTACAGTGGATATTTTGTATGGTACTCCTTCCATTGTTATCGGCATTATTGCGTATTTATGGATTGTGGTGCCCATGCGGAAATTTTCGACTCTTTCTGGAGGGATAGCTCTTGGCCTAATGATGTTACCGATTGTGGTTAGAAATACCGAGGAGGTCTTGAAGCTTATTCCCGCCTACTTAAAAGAGGCTTCGCTTTCTCTGGGTGTACCAAATTACAAGACTGTTCTTAAGGTAGTATTACCTGCAGGTATTCCCGGAATTACATCCGGTATTCTCCTTGGTATTTCACGTATAGCTGGTGAAACAGCTCCATTATTATTTACAGCGTTTGGTAATCCATTCTTGACATTTAATATTATGAAACCAATGAATAGTCTACCGCTGCTCATCTTTAATTATGCAATGAGCCCTTTTGAAGAGTGGCAAACCATTGCCTGGGGAGCTTCAGTTGTACTAATATTAATAGTATTAGCGGGCAATATAATTTCAAGATTGGTGGTAATAAAGTGGAAAGTACAATTTTAAGAACGGAAAATCTTAGCGCTTATTATGGCGATAACAGAGTAGTAAATTCGGTTACCATGTCATTCGCTGAAAAGAAAGTCACCGCAATTATGGGCCCTTCAGGATGTGGAAAGAGTACCTTAATAAGATGTTTCAATAGAATGCACGAGCTCATAGCTGAAACTAAGATTGAAGGTAATGTATATTTAAAGGATGAAGATATCTATAAAATGGAGCCAACTAATGTGAGAAGAAAAATAGGTATGGTTTTTCAAAAGCCGAATCCATTTCCAACCATGAGCATTTATAATAATGTAATTGCTGGCTACAAGCTTAATAGTATGAGACTTAAGAGAAGCAAAGCTGATAAAATAGTTGAAGAGTCATTGGTAAAGGCAGCCCTATGGGATGAGGTTAAGGATCATCTATATAGAAGAGGGACCTTTCTTTCAGGTGGTCAGCAGCAGAGGCTTTGTATAGCGAGGACCTTAGCCATGTATCCTGAAGTGCTTTTGCTTGATGAGCCTACTTCCGCATTAGATCCCAAGGCCACTACACATATTGAAGAGCTTATTGTCGAGCTGAAGAAAACTGTTACCATTATTTTAGTAACTCATAATGTAGGACAGGCAAGTAGAGTTTCTGATTATACAGCTTTCATTTATCTCGGCGATCTGATCGAAATGAATACGACAGAAAAAATATTTACTGTCCCAAAAGATAATAGGACAGAGGAATATCTGATAGGTAAATTTGGATAAAGAGGGTATTATGCTACCTACAAAAATTTTATCTTTAAAAGAACGTCTTATTGAAATGGCTTCTTTAGTAGAAACCATGATAGATAAGAGTATAAAAGGATTATTGCATAAGAAAAGTGAAATACTTAAAGAAGTTATCGAAAAAAATGAACCTCATGCAAATGAACTGGAAATCGAAATATATGAGCTTTGTATAAATCTTATTGCCCTTTATCAACCTAAAGCAAAAGGCCTGAGATTAATACTTACCATTTTGCAGATAAATAATGATTTGGAAAGAATAGGGGACCATGCTGAGGATATTGCTGATCACGGTCTTTACCTTATAGAAAGGCCTCTGGTTAAACCGCTTATTGATATACCCCGGATGGCAGAAGAAACCATAGCAATGTTAAAGAATAGTATTTCTGCTTTTATTAACGAAGATACTAAACTTGCAAGAGAGGTAATTGAGAGGGATGATATAGTTGATGGTTTGAATAACCAGATTTTAAGAGAACTTATTACTTATATGACATCTGATACTGGTACAATAGAACGTTCTATCCATCTTCTAAAGATATCCAAACACCTTGAACGTGCTGCTGATCTTTCTACCAATATAAGCGAGGATGTAATTTTTATGGTGGAAGGAAAAATTGTACGACATAATAAAGAATTAGAAAAATAGTGTATAATAGTGTTGTATTCAATGATATGGCAGCGCTAAAATTTTTGCCTTTTTAAAAATAAAAAAAATAAATCAATTATGAAAGAAGAAATCGCCATCGTTGAGGATGAGAAAGATATTTTAGATCTCATCGCTTTAACCATAGAAAAAGCTGGCTTTTATGCTAAAAAATTCGCAATCGGAGAAGATTTTTTATCATATTTAAATAAAAATGTGCCCGACCTTGTTATCCTTGACCTTATGCTCCCAGATATGGATGGTCTCGATATTTGTAAAAATATACGTCAGAATCCTAAAACTCATTTTCTGCCTATTATAATGCTTACAGTCAAGGGAGATGAAATGGACAAAGTTGTTGGTTTAGAGCTTGGAGCAGACGACTACATGACCAAACCTTTTTCTCCGCGTGAACTTGTAGCAAGAGTAAAAGCGGTGCTTAGAAGAAAAGAAGCTGCAGCAGAAGTAAAAGAGGTAAGAATAAATGACGTACTGCGAGTTGATCCACAAAAATATGAAATTTATGTGTATGATAGAAAAATTGAATTAACTGCAACTGAATTCAGACTCCTTTTAATCTTGGCTGAAAATAGAAGAAGAGTATTTACCCGAGACGAGCTTATTGATCGATTGTGGGGAGGAGAAAAAATTGTAACAGATAGAACAATAGATGTTCATGTAAAAAGCTTACGAGATAAGCTGGGAAAGGCAGGAGATTTAGTAAAGAGTATCAGAGGAGTCGGTTATAAATTAGAATAATAATGATTAAGCATACTTTTTTTTTAAAACTCATTATAGGTTACGTGCTCATTATCCTCTTCTTTGCCGCTTCTACTCTTATCATATCCTATCAAACTATTAAAGAACACTATATCGATACTCTATCCATAAATTTAAAAAATACGTGTAATACTATCGCATTGAAGCTAACACCGATGCTGAAAAACGGTCAGTATAGCGACATTGATACTCTGATAAAAGAGTTAGGTAAAGAAATCAACACAAGGATTACAATTATAGAGCCTAATGGAAAAGTTGTTGCAGATTCAGAAGCAGATCCTTCTCTTATGGATAATCACAGACATCGACCGGAAATAAGGGAAGCATTGGAAGGTAAACATGGACAGTCACTGCGATTCAGCAGAACTATTGATAGAGATATGCTCTATGTCGCTTTGCCAGCAGAAAGTGAAGGTAGCATTATAGGCGTTATAAGATTAAGCCTATCTCTCAGTGAGATAAAGCTGCTCACAGGTGAGCTGAGAAATAAAATGATGAAAATCTCCCTTATTATTATTTTTATTTCGCTTTTATTTGCTATTATTATCTCTCGAAGTTTTAGCCTGCCTATTAAACAGTTATTATCAGCTTCCCGAAGAGTCTCAAAAGGAGATTTCGAGGTAAAGATATTTCCAAAGAGGAGGGATGAGTTTAAAGAGTTGGCAGATAATTTCAATTATATGACAACTCATATAAAAGAGCTGTTTGATGATATAACGAAGGAGAGGAACGAGCTTAGTATTATTCTTTCATCAATACAAGAAGGATTGGTTGTTATAGATAAAGAAAGTAAAATAATTTTAGCAAATGATAGTTTTAAAAAAATAATTGGTGATAGTGAAGCAGAAGGGAAATTTTATTGGGAAGCAATAAGAAGCCCTGAATTAGCAGAAATTTTAAGAAAAGCAAGAAAAGAAAGAAAAAGCTTTAATAAAGAAATATCTTATAATAAGCGCTTATATCTTTGCAGATTCGCTTTTAATCCTCATGAAGAAAGATATATTATTCTTTTTTGCGATATAACAGAAATGCGGGGTTTAGAAGAAATCAAAAAAGAATTTGCTGTAAATATGTCACATGAATTTAAAACGCCCCTTACAGCTATTAAAGGTTTTGTTGAAACTCTCGAAGAAGAAGAAAAAATTAAAAACACAAAATATCTTGAAATAATCAAGAGAAATACTGAACGACTCATAAACATAACAAATGACCTCTTATTATTATCGGAGATTGAATATAAAGAGGTAATAATACATAAGGAAACATTAGAATTAAAGAAAATAATCGAAAATATAGCAAAAATTTTCCAACCCCATATTGATGAAAAAAAGCTATCACTAAAGATTGAAGCTGATAAAGATTTTCCCACAGTAATTGGTGATAGATTTTTGTTAGAACAGGCCCTTATTAATCTAATTGATAATGCTATAAAATATACTGAGAAAGGTAAAATTACCCTTCGCTTACAGAAACAGGATAACCTGGCAAGAATCGAGGTAGAGGATACTGGTATAGGTATACCAGAGGAACATATACACAGGATTTTTGAAAGGTTCTATGTTGTAAATAAATCCAGATCTCGTGAGCAGGGTGGAACAGGATTAGGCCTTTCAATAGTAAAACATATTATATTGCAGCATAATGGCAAAATTGAAATTGAAAGTAAGTCCGGTGAAGGAACAACCTTTATTCTATATCTCCCCAGTAAAAGCTAACAAGCAACATTTCTTTAGCACTCTTTAGAAAATTATTAATCAAATAGTGATAATTTAAAAACCTTCATTATTTCCACTTCCTATTCATATTTAAATTATTTTTCCTTGACATCAAAACATAAAAAAAACTAAAATTATATATAGCTATATTTAATTTTTTATATTACTGGCGTAAGCTATACAATAATTTTATCTTAAGGAGGTAAGATGTATGAAGAATAAATATACTAAATATTTATTGATTCTTTTAGTTGTGTTTCTTTGTATCACAAGCTCTTTAACCTATGCTCAGCGATTAACTGGTACTCTTCGTGGGACAGTACGAGATGAGACTGGAGCAGTTCTACCTGGAGTGTTAGTTGAAATAGAAAGCCCGGCTCTTATTGGTGGTGTAAAGTCTTCTACAACTACCGAAAGAGGTATTTACCTCTTTCATGCTTTAGCCCCTGGTGTCTATTCAATTACTTTCACGTTAGAAGGATTTCAGAATATTAGAGAAGAGAGTATAGTTGTATCAGTAGGTAAAACAACAACCGTAGATATAGCACTAAAAATCTCTGCAATAGAAGAGACCATTACCGTTACTGCAGAAAGCCCCTTGGTTGATGTCACAAAATCTGGCACCTCAACGACTTACGATTTAAAATTATTGGACAATTTACCGCTTACACGTTACACCTATATAGATATAATGATGATGGCACCGGGAGTTTCAGCAAATGAGACAGGACAGGAAGAGTGGCATTCATCTCTGGGTTCAAATTACTGGTCCGATTCTTATCTGGTTGATGGAGTCGATACCTCTTTTGACTGGAATGGTACTACCTGGGTGTGGAACAACCCTGATATCTATCAGGAAGGTGAGGTCTTTTCCATTGGAGCTCCTGCTGAATATGGAAATTTTCAGGGCGCAGTGGTTAATGTTGTTACTAAATCAGGAGGAAATGATTTTACTGGTCAGGTGAATGGTTATTTCACAACTCCGGGAATGGTGAGCAATAATGTTCCGGATGCGGAATACCCATATAATGTAGATCATTATAGAGACATCAGCCTGCAGTTAGGAGGTCCTTTCATAAAGGATAGGGTTTGGTATTATGGAAATATTCAGTACAAAAGAAATGCTTATTCCCAGTTAGGAACTCCACCGGATTTTCCCACTCTGGCAAAATATGATAGATTCTTTGTCAAAACCACGGTTCAGCTCAGTGAAAATCATAAATTGATGGGCTCCTATCAGCACGAATGGTGCAAACTACCTGATGTTATTACACCAGCGCAGCCTTTTGATGCCTGTGCGGACGAGCCTGGCAATTATGGAGTACCAAATCTGCAGTTGACCTCTGTATTAGGGCCAAATACCCTTCTGGAAGTGAAATATGGCGGTTGGTATGCGCATGATGAATGGGTGCCTATGGATGGCAATCTTGATGAGCCCACCCATTGGGACGGTGCTACCGGCTATTCTACAAATGGAATATGGAGTTGGTACAAAGGGGATATATCCCGAAGCCAGTTTAATGTTAACCTCTCTCATTACGCAGACGAATTTATCAAAGGAAATCATGATATAAAATTCGGTGTTCAATATAGCAGAGGTACAGGTAAGGGTTTGGGCTCTTATTCAGGCGGAGTTGCCTATTATGATTATGCTGGGGAACCGTATCTTGCCTATTTCCAAAATCCTTATGAATATGGAAATGCAATTCATAGACTGGGTTTCTTTGCAGATGATGCCTGGACCATCAGCGATAGAGTAACCCTTAATCTGGGCTTTCGCTTCGACCGTCAGGATGGTGATATATGGGAAGCACCAGAGCTCGATGTGAATAGAAATCGAACTGGGAATACGTTTAATGGAATAGAAGATGTATTAGTATGGAAAAACTGGTCTCCTCGATTTGGACTGGTGTATCAATTGACTGCTGATAAGAAAACTATTTTAAGACTTAATTATGGTCACTATTATGAGGGAATGTATCTTGCGACTTTCTTCAGACTAACACCGTCTTATCCTCCGGTTAGTTGCTATTCATATAACTGGGATACCGATCAATATGACATATTAGAGTGGACCTGGATTTCAAATGAAGGATTAGGTACAGCAGATGATGTCAAGGCAAGCCTCTGTCGACAGTTTTCTGTGGGATTCAATCGGGAGCTCTCCCGGGATCTTGCTCTTGAAGTGACATATATTTATAAATATACCACAGACCTCATGTCCTGGTGGAATACTGCAGCAAGCTTTGAACAGGTTGGCTATTTAGATGAATACTCAGGCCAGACTATCCAGGTATATAACCAATTAACTGATCCGGGCGATGATTTTCTCACCCTGAGGAATCTTCCTGATTCGAAGCAGAAATATCAAGGGCTCTTTATCACCATGCAGAAACGTCTGTCCAATAACTGGCAGATGAGCGCTTCCTTTGTTATTTCAAAAGCCTATGGAGTTTCACTCAGCTCCGGACAATTAAGCCAGGCTGGATTTGCAGGTTTAGAAAATCCAAATGGCTTCATCAATAATACCGGTTGGGATGGTTTGCTGCAGAGTGATAGAACCTATGCCTTTAAAATGCAGGGAAGCTATTTCTTGCCTTACGATATCAGCATTAGCGCCAGCTATCAGGCTCAGAGCGGAAAACCCGTTGCGCGCACCCTTACAGTTTTAGGCATGGACCAGGGACCATTCTCCATCCCGGCTGAACCAAGAGGCTCAAATTGGAGGCTTGATTCCTGGAATCTGCTTGACATGAGAATTGAGAAAACCATTAAATTCACTGAAAGATATGGTGCTCGAATTGCCCTCGACATTTTTAACCTTTTCAATGCTGATACTATGATAGAGACCTTAACTACCAGAGGACTTTCTGAAGACTTCCTGCAACCCGCAAGAGTAACGGCACCACGTAGAATAATGCTGGGATTTCGACTGATGTTCTGATGAAACTATAAGACATTCTAACTCGCATAAAAGGGAAGCACTTAAAGTGCTTCCCTTTTTTTATTATCTTGATTTGTTAATTTATTCTTTTAAATGAGAAGTAATCAAATGCTACAGAAATCCTTCTGGGGTCTAAATTTGGGCTGAAATAGGAGGGGCGAATTGAATGAGCAGAAATAACTTTTAGCTCATTAATTCCATTATTTAAATATTTCTCTGGGATTTTGACATTATATATCTTCGATTGCTTTCGTATAGGTATTGTTGCTGCTTTATGACCATTTATTTCAAGCTCAATAGATTGAGGAGGTGAATCCGGGTAAGTATAAGGCCAACAATGTATCAAAAGCAGATAAGATGAGGGATTTTTTAAAGGGAATAGGAGAGTTGATAAGCCCCGGAGAGACCAACGAAAACTTATATCTTCAGTTCGATCTTTTGTTCCCCAATTCTTGCCGATAAAAAGGTGGTCATTTCCACCTATGTCGATGGTAAAATCATCTGAAAAAGGTTCACAATTATCCAGTTCATAATATTTTCGAGCAGATACACCGAATCTCATTCCATAAACCCAGGAGGGTATAAGTTTAAGTGCCTCAGGAACTTTTTGCCTAACGATATTCTCGCTATTTTTTAACATAGCCAATGGTCTAACAGATTCTGAACGGCTGATAAGATTTTTTTCAAACTGATACAACAATAAGAAGTTAAAAACTATCAATACAAAGAATAGAATCCATAATGTTATTGCTGCTTTTTTATATCTATTAGCTATAATCCATTGCAAGAAGAACGCAAGGCCAAAAGCAAAAATAATTGCCAAACTGGCAAACCGCCGTGCGCCAAAAGAGCCGCCAGCCCACCAATCTTTTTGGCTTGCATTTATATATAATAAAAGTAAAAATATAACGAAAAAGCTAATTCCAATTTCTCTTTTTTTGATGGTAAGAATTACTAAACCTATCAAAGAGAAAAGAATTATAGGTGACCAGGAAATGAGACCATGACGCCAGGAAAAGAGAACTTTAAAAATACGAGGTGAGCTCAGCCAGGAAAAATAGCGGTAGAAACTGACAATCCACTCTCCGTATACCGCTTTCCATACCAAAAAAAGTGGAATTGCACCGAGAATTACACTTGAAAATAATGAGACTAACTGTAATATATTTTTATCGGTTAATGCTTTACTGCTTCTGTTTTTATACTTAAAAATGTTTCTTATTATATCTGCTAATGGAAGTATGAGAAAAACTATAAAAGTTGCTCTTATAAAAATGAGTAAGCCACCAGTAATGCCAAGGAATAAGTTTAAGATAATTGATGGCTCTTTCCGTTGTCTCAACCATAAATATATAAAAATCGAAACCATGAAGACTTCGCAAATTGTTGACATTAATGGTGAAAAAACAATGTAGTAAAGCAGAAAAGTGGATAAAATAATTAGCAGCACTGATAGTATAGCAAATGATTTTTTCACATATTCTTTGAGTATCTTATATATGATTATAAATGCAATACAGGCATAAAATATGGTTGCTAAACCCAAAGCATTTTTATAAGGTTGAATCATACCATTAATGAGGAGTCCCAAATCAAAGTGGGAAATTATTTTGAGCACAAAATGTATTAAAATAAAAAAAGGTAACCATAATGCCATGGAGCCTGGAGGATATATATTTGGTGGTCTGCCAGCTTTGGTGCGAAAATTCAGATGATAGTTATCTTGCACCTGTAGCTCTTTGTACTCGTTCTGAAAATCTAAATCCCCATCAATAACCAATGATTTCACATAAGCATAATATTTCTTGTCATCTATACTAAAATGAGCTCCTCCATTGCTGTGAAAGATATAGCACAATATGATAAATAATATTATCAGGTATAGATAGTTTTTATCCTGCAACCTATTGTAAGGGAAGACATTTTCCTCCCGCATTAAACGTAATTTAAAGAGAAGTATCTGTAATATAAATAGTCCTAATATCCCAAGCAATAAGAATAAAGGGGCAATTTTCCAACGAACAAAAGGGTAGTAATCTGCCAGGCAAATCTCAGTAAGAAAAATAAAGAGTAAAATTATTTTTAGAAAAAATAGTATATTATACTTTGTTATGAGGGTTTTAAGATAAGTAACTATTCTCTTATTTCTTGCCATTATCTGCTGTTTTCTCCCATACTTTTGCACGCTTTAAGAATGCGTAATGAGCAATCACGGTAGAGACTATAAGCCCGGGAATACCGTCCAGAAATCCTCGCTTTAATACATAGCTTTTGATAAAAGCTGCTATGGGGGCTATGATTATTTCTATCAGGCTGGTTTTTTTGCCCTTTTTAATTCTATCTTGAGCACTGAGGCTTGAGTAAAGATTCATTCTCTCAATATGATCGTAGATATTTTTATAGGTGTAGTGTTGCAAAGGGTTTTTCAAATAGCAGCTAATTCCATCAACCTTACAGCGCTCGTGAACTGAACCACCTACCCAACATGCTTTTGACTTACGGAATAAGCGAAGCTGATAATTGGGATACCAACCGCAGTGCTTAATCCATCGGCCAAGATAAAAAGTCTTTCGTGGAATAAAATATCCATCACATGTAAAACCAGTTTTTCTTAACGTCTCTATTTCTTCTCTCAAATCATCAGTAACTCTCTCATCAGCATCCAGACTTAGAATCCATTCAAAGGAAGCTTTTTCAAAAGCATAGTTTTTTTGTTTCACATATCCTTTCCAGGTTTGAACAAAGATTTTATCTGTATATTGGTGGGCAATATGGACTGTTTTATCCTTACTGTGAGCATCAAGCACTACAATTTCATCAATCCACTTTATGGACTCAAGAGCTGCTCCAATATTATCCTCTTCATTATAAGTAATCAAAGTGGCTGATATTTTTTCCATAATATGGGATTTTTTATTATTCTTTTAAATAATAATAGTACTATTAATTAAGTTTCGCTAAGTATAGTAGTGTATACTTCTTCCAACTTAGTGCTTATTATGTTGATATCAAAACGTTCTGTAATCTTTTTCTTTGCATTAAATCCTAATTTTTTTTGTTTCTCTTTATTATTCAATACCTCAAGCACAGCAGTGGATAAGACATTTGAATCCATATCAGGTATTATAATACCATCTTTTTCATGGTTTAGTATTTCATCTATCCTTTTATGCTCTACTGCAATAACTGGCTTTGCCATTGCCATTGCTTTTAGAATAATACATCTATAATCTATTCTGTCAAAGGGAACTACCATCATATTTATTGCTGAGAAAATGTTTGGCTCTTTATCGTTTTGGACATAAATAAGAACTTTATTCAGCAGATTTCTTCGCTTTTTTACTTTCTCTAACAAATTTCTATTTTCAGGTTTCGCAAATATGACAAAAATAGTGTTAGGTCTTTTTTGATATATACAAGCAAAGGTGTCGAATAGGAAGTTAACATTTTCATTATTAGAACCTGGATTCTGCATACCAATAAGAAAAAATTCCGGTGGAATTGAGAATTCAGTATAGAAATCGTCGAAAGGTAGGGTATTTTTATATCTAATTAAGTCGACACCTTCAGGAATATAATATAAATTTTTAAATTGGAATACTTGCTCGTCTAATATTTGCTTTATAAAATTAGAGGATAAAATGATATGAAAGCTCTTTTTCACATAGTATTTCCTAATGAAATAATTCAGCCTTTGCGGAAATCCAAAGTGATGCGTTAAAATTAAAGTACGAAAATTGAGTTTTTGAGCTGTTTTAATAGTTAAAGGTATTGCTTTGTCATTATAAATATGTATTATTTCAATATTCTTATCTCTAATTATTCTTGACAGCTTAGAAATTGCTAATGGATTTAAATTGAACATATATGCTAATGGAATAATATGCAGCCCTCTCATCCAGGCTTGTTTCCTTAGCTGGCTTTTTGAATCAAGGGCAATGAATACTTGATGGCCTTTTTTATTAAGTGCACTGGCAAGTATTAAATTCTGCTCCGTATACTCATTCCAATATTTCTCAGTATTGATAAATAACACCTTCAAGGTTTATCTCCTTTCAATATTGCAAATACCTTTTGAATGACCTAAGATATAGCAGATATTAACCATTGAGGTCAATATATTTTTTTTAAATAATGTTAAGCGAAGGAGGATTTAATTGTTTGTAAAAAAAGAGGATGCTATTAGACATAATTTTCCTAAATGGAAAGTGTGGTTTAATACATTAGCTACAGGCGATAAAATTATGTTGACTCTTATGTACTACGAAAAAGGTGCAAAAGTCCCTCCACATCATCACCTCCACGAGCAGGCTGGATTAATAATAAAAGGGCAAATAAAAGCAATAATAGGTAATAAAGTAATGGTTTTAACAGAAGGAGATAGTTACGTTTGTGCTGCAAATGAGATACATGCCTTTGAGGCAATTGAAGAGACTGAGATAATGGATGCCTTTTCTCCACCTCGAGAGGAATATCGTTAAAATTTAAATTCCAAAACTGTATTCCTTTCTTGCATAATTTTTCCCTACATAAAAAAAGAGGGGGGATAATTCCCCTCTTTTTTTTTAATATTTGTGGTTCATCGCGTTTTTGAGTACCTGAGGTATTGAGGCTGTGTTAAAAATAACATGGAAAAAATAGGAAAGGGTAAATGGAAGCACAGATAAGCGGGGAGATAGCTACCATTGATACAAGAATGGGCAATCATTTTCTCTGGGCTGTGGAAATGACGCTTCGCTTGGAAATCTATGACGAGATTTCCACAATTTCCACAAGCCCCTAACTCCTCTATATTTTAGATTAATATCAATTTTCTTAAAGAAAATAGGCAGAAGGCAAGTTTGGTTTATATAAGTTATTAAAAATAAAGAAATTAAAAGAGAAGCTTTTGACTATAAAGATGCTGGCTACTTCAGGCTGAAAATCTATAACACACCCCTTACCAGGTACGCATTATTGTGATGAACCATATTTGTTATCTTAATAATCTCAAGTTATTCCAGCGGCCTCTGTTTCCATTTTTTTTCTAATTCTCTCCACCAATTACTAAGATCTATTTCATTGCCACTTATAAACAAATGAGTAATTTTATTCCGCAAGTCAAGAGGGTCTCCTTCACAAATGAAAAGGTCCGCATCTTTACCCACCTCTAAGCTTCCTAAACTGTCATCAACTGCAAAAATCTTTGCTGGATTGATAGTCAACGCCCTAATAGCTTCTTCATGAGCAAGCCCGAAGCCAATTGCTCGAGCAGCGTGGTAAGGTAAATCTTTGCCAATAGACGGATCACCGGTGGAAAAACAGAACAGTACTCCTGCCTTTGAAAGCTCCACTACATTGCGAAACGGTGCATCATAACCATCTTCTGGATCTGCGGGGTCTGTATAGAGGTTATCAAGGATTACGGGAATGCCTGATTCCTTTATTTTGTTCGCAACTTTGAAACCTTGAGCACAGCCTCGAAAAATAGCATTAAGCTTCTCTTCTTGCACAAATTTAATAGCCAATTCAATATCTTTTGCTTTTTCTACTGTAATTATCACTGGTAATGTTCCGTCTAATACAGGTCCTAATGCTTCATATTTCAAATTTGTTGCTGGAGTTTTAATATTTTTGCTATTTTTAGCTAATTTCTTTAATTCGTTGTATTTTCTGGCATTTTTTAAATAATCTTTTATTTTTTCGACCAACTTTGAAGTAACATCAGCTTTACTTTCCTCTTGTTTCGTTAATCTACTTCCTCGTGGTGGTTTGGGTGTTATGGGGAAATTTATTATGGAAGTAGCTACCTCTTTTGCTATCATTTCGGGAAAAGTCCAACCATCCAATTTAACAAGGGCAGTTTGTCCAGAGAAGACTCCCCCACCAGGAGCAACTAATGCTGTAGTTATTCCGCTGATTCTGCTGGTGGCAAAATGAACTGAATGGGGATTTATGGCCCATGCGACTTTGAGCTCTGGGTTGTATTGCCCCAACTCCCTTATATCTACTGTGCTAGCAAAAGCAGGAATCTCAGATAAACCGAGCCTGGTCCAGCCATCAATAAATCCTGGATAAACAAACATACCTGATGCATCAATAATCTTGGCTCCATCAATTTCTTCGATATCCTTTCCAAGAGCAGCAATTTTTCCATCTTTTATTAAGAGGGATCCATTTTCTATTTTTTCAGATGTGACGGGAACAATAGTAGCATTCTTTATGATAATTGTATCCGAATCTTCAGAACAAATCAGGTGGCTTAGCAATAATAAGACAACTACATAGAATAGAATCCTCTTCATTTTCCACCTCCCATTAAGCTCATTTTAGGTTTTTCTTGCTTTTCTTTTTTTTCCTGTTGTTCTTTCTCTTTTTCTTCTTCTTTTGATTTTCTTTGCTCAAGATATTTGTCACGGTCAAAATATATATTACCGTCAACCAGCGTCATGTAACAAACGGTATAGGGATCTAAAGGATGTTGGTTAAATATGGCCAGGTCAGCATCCTTTCCAACTTCAATCGTTCCCACTCGCTTATCAATTCCACATATTTTGGCAGGATTAATGGTAATTGTTTTAAGCGCTTCAATTTCAGAAAGATCACCAAAGCGAACAGTTTTAGCGGCATCAATAAACAGTCTTCTCATTCTTTCGTTATCATCGGAATTAATAGCAACCAAAACACCTCTTTTTGCCATCAATGCTGCAGCATGTGGCATAGTAAAGAATGCTTCATACTTATATCCCCAGAAATCTGCAAAAGTGGAAACTGCTACATTGTATTTTACTAACTCATTAGTAATCCTATAGCCTTCAAGCCCATGCTCAAAGCAGACAAGTTTTACTCCATATTCACGGCAAAGCTCCATAATAGAGAGCATTTCCTCGGATTGATATGCATGGCAACGAATCCAAAGTTTTCCTTTTAGAATATCAGCTATTGCTTCCAGATGGTAATTCTTTCGTGGAGCAAGAGGAGCCGGGCCTTTCCCTTTTATGGCTTTTTTAGCTTTTTTATTATATTCATCCCATTTTCTTAGATAGTCTTTTGCCGCTTCAAATTCTTTGCGAATAGAAGCCTCAACACCCATTCTGGTTTTGGGATAGCGCGCTTTTCCTGGGCTGGAGAAATTAGCTTGTTTCGGATTTTCACCAAGCGCCCATTTAATTGTTTTCGGCGCACCCTTAAAAATCATTTCATCAGCATTTTTCCCCCACCGAAGTTTGAGAACTATTCCTAAACCTCCTATGGGATTTGCAGATCCATGCATGGTATGGATGGATGTAACACCACCAGCCAAAGCATACCAGATATTAATATCTTCTGCATTAAGAACATCTTCAATATCAACTTCAGAAGTAATAAGATTGCCCATCTCGTTTACTCCACCTTCAACGGCGATATGAGAATGGGAATCAATGATCCCTGGTATTACCCATTTTCCATCAAGGTTAACAACCTGATATTCAGATTTCACCTTAATATTTTTACCTACTTTGGCGATTTTTCCCTTTTTAATGAGGATGTCTCCACCTTCAATAGTTTCACCACTAATAGTAATAATGTTACCGTTTTTAAGCAAAAGCTCATCTTGATCCTTTGAGCAAAGAGCATTAAAACTTAAAATTGATAGAACTACTATAGTTAATGTTAATATTTTATTTTTCATTTTATCTTCTCCTTAAGGAATACGTTTACCAGTAAACTCAGCAGAACCCATAGTTCCTTGAATTACAGTTCCTGTCATAGTATCCTTTTCAATTATAGCAGAGAAATAAAGATCTGTTTCCTGCCCCGCAAATGATAAAACCATATTGTAGGAGATTTGATTACCTGAAACTGTTCCTCCTGAAAACTCAGAAACACCAAATTGAGAAGACAGTTTACCAGATAACGACGCACCCTCCTGAAGGAAATCAACATTAATTTTCATTGAACCCATAGGCGTTTCTATAGACAATTCCCATTTGCCTGTAACATTTATAGTTGGTTTTTCACCTTCTTCTGCTTTCTTCTCCTTTATATCAAATTTATTTCCATCGGTGAAAACATACCGTATCTTCGTATCTTCTGTAAGAATATCTCCTTCTGTTACAATTAGATTGGCTATTTTACCTGGCTCGACTGTTCCCAATGCTTTAGAAAGTCCTGTAAATGAAGCAGGATTTATAGTAAGGGCTTTAAGAGCATCTTCACGAGGTAAACCGCTTTCTATAACCTTCATCACTCCTTCAATCATTTTTTCAGGATCATCAACACCTAAGGAAGCAAATGCAAAGGGAATGCCTGCTTCAGCTATTTTTGCCGGGTTTTTGGGATATAAGTCATTTTCAGCCTTTGATCGCTCCTCTCTTCCTTTTTGAGCGTATATACTGGTAACTGGTGCTTTAAAAGTAAGTGTTAGAATAACAGGTTTTTTTGCTTTCTTTAATTCCGGAATAACTCGAAAAGATTCTCCTCCCAAATCGCAAATTTGGTAATTTAATTCAAATTCTCTTCCTAATCTAATTGCTCGTTTAATATCGTTTTGGTTTCGACAGAGAAATATTATCGGTTTTTTCTCAACAACAAAGCTAGATATGATATCGTGCATTGGATCATAAACTGGTCTGGGGAGATTTAGCATTTCAGTCTTCCAGCGCTGAGAATGCATAGTAAAATAAGATGCGTCAGAGAAGGTCTGCTTTAAATATGCTACAATTCCCATTAAGGAGCTCGGATAAGTACCAAAAACACCAACTGAAAACCCGACACCTAATGCAGAATCTTTTAATAGTAGAGCTTTATGCTTGTTAGAATCGTTTATGGTAAAAATAGAAGCCTGTCCAGTAAGTATTCCTCTTTCCGGTAGAATTTGGATGGCAGAATAACCAGCTTTATTATATTTTTCACGAGCCGTTTTGCCAAATTCAACATAATCAAATGCTCGTAAAGCAGGAGTTAGTCCACGGTCTTCATCAGTAAATTCGCCGCTATAGAATTTAGATGGGTCAAATTTCTTTTCTGGAAGCTTAAGGAAAGATTTACTCAGGATGTCTATAAAGCTGGGGTAAACTGTAAATTTAGAACCATCAATTATCTCTGCATCTGCAGGAACCTCCACATTATTACCAACGGCTTCAATAAGCCCTTCTCTTATAACTACCACCCCTTTTTCAATTATAGGACCATTCATTGGAACTATTCTACAGTCTTTTATTGCCCAAATTCGATTAAGCTCTTCATCCGCATTTATAGCCTTTACGCTGAAGAATAAAATAAATCCAAATGCAATAACCAATTCTACTATAGGAAGGATTCTTTTTTTCATGCATTCCTCCTTCGTCATAAGAATAGATAATTTATTTAAACTTTATGGAGGCAAAAACTAAAATTTATCAGTAAAAGTTCAAAAAACGTTATCAGAGAAAATGACCTCCTACAGAATATATTTTAACTAATACTATAATAAAATAAACTCAATTTAAAGTAAAAGTTTTTTATAAATAAAAGAGGTAAAAAGTGAAGTTCAATTAAAAGGTGATAATGGTAACAACTAATCATAATTGAACAAGCTAAGTGTTTTACTGGAAAGAGATGATAGAGGACTTTATTTAATAAGATGGTTTAATGAGTCAATGGTACTTACATTTTATATTTGCTGAAATCCTGAGGATCTAAATTTTCAAACCACTTTTTAATTTTCTCAGAGTCACTAACATCCGAAGAAAGATCAAAATTTCTTGCCTGTTCTATTACTGATTCCTCAACATAAATAGGCGATTCAGTTCTTAATGCCAAGGCTATGGCATCACTTGGGCGAGAATCAACTTCAATTTTTTTGCCATCCACGTTAAGAAATATCAATGCATAGTATGTGTTATTCTTTAAGGTTGTTACAACAATTTTTTCCACTTTAGCTTTTAGATTTGATAAAATACTTTTTATTAAATCGTGGGTCATGGGGCGAGGAGTTTCAATATTCTCAATCTTGAGCATAATGGCATTAGCTTCAAAAATTCCAACCCATATCGGTAATACCGAATTCGTTTTTGTATCTTTAAGTATAACGATAGGCATATTTGTTATGGGATCAATCATTAAACCTTTTATCTGCATTTTAATAAGCATCGTTTTTTCCTTAATCCTTTTAATAATATAATGAAATTTATTAAGAAAGTCAAACGTTTTAGCAAATTTCTCCTTTTAGACTGTTTGGATTAGCGTCAGTAATTTTCACTTTCGCAATTTTTCCTATTTTTTCCGGTTGGCCGGGGAAATTTACGATTTTATTCGTAATAGTTCGTCCGGTTAGCTCCTCTTTACTTTTGCGGCTAAAACCTTCAACTAATACTTTAAAGGTTTTTTCTACTTGTTCCCTATTCTTTTTTAATTGAATACGCTTTTGCAGCTCTTGAAGATTGGTTAATCTTCTACTTTTTTCCTTTTCAGCTACTGAATCTTCGAGTCCTGAAGCTGCAGTATAAGGCCGGGGACAATATTTGAAAGAAAAAATGCCATCGAATTCTACTTCTTTGACCACTTTTATTGTTTCCTGAAAATCTTTATCTGTCTCACCTGGAAATCCCACTATAATATCGGTTGTAATACTCAATGGTGACAAATTTTTTTTCAACCAATCTATTTTTTCCAAATATTCTTGCTGGCTATATTTTCTGTTCATTAATTGTAAAATTCGACTCGACCCTGCCTGCAAAGGTAAATGAACATACGGGCAAATTTTTTCTCCATCTTTAATTACCTGCACTAATTCAAAAGAAAAGTCTTTGGGATGGGAAGTAATAAATCTTATTCTTTCGAGGCCTGAAAAGGTGTTAACCTTGTTTAATAATTTCACAAAATTTATTTTCTTATTATTTGGATCATGATAAGAATTAACATTTTGTCCTAAAAGCGTTATTTCTTTATACCCTTGTTCAGATAGCTTTGAAATTTCATGCAGAATTTGATCAGCAGGTCTGTAAATTTCTCGTCCTCTAACGTAAGGAACAATGCAATAAGAACAAAAATTATTACACCCTTCCATGATGGTAACATAAGCTTGAAAGGGTGAATTTCGTCTAATATAATGAGGGCTACAATTTGTGCTTTCAGCCAAATATTCTATATTAATTACTTTTTGCCCAGTTTTCGTAATGTTTTCTATCAGGGTTGGAAGTTCTGCAACTGCTCTACTTCCCAATACAATATCTATATAGGGAGCTCTGTGAAAAAGATTGGCGCCTTCTTGTTGTGCTAAACAGCCACAAACACCTATAATTAAATCTGGATTTTTAGTTTTTAGTTCCTTAATCCTGCCCAAATGAGCATATACTTTTCGTGCAGCTTTTTCTCTAACGGTACATGTGTTAAGCAAAATAATATCTGCATCTTTTATGTTAAGAGCAGGCCTGTATCCCATATGAGATAAAAAACCAGCTAACTTTTCTGAATCATGGACATTCATCTGGCAACCATACGTCTTAATCCAATATTTTTTCATGTAAAACAGCCCTCTTTACAGGATAATATCTCATTTAATATTCTCTTTACTGTAAGGGAAATTAATAATTTGAAGTCTAAATACCGAGACTTAATCTTTCAGCAAGACTCTCAGGAAGATTGGCATTTAATATTTTTTTTGCAGCTTTTTCAATATTATATTCAATCCGTTTATAGATTAAAACCATTTTATCCGTGTCAAATATTGTGTAACATGGCATTGGATTCCTGTCTCTTGGTTGACCTACACTACCTACATTAATTAAATATTTATTATCAGGATTTAAACTAATTTGCTCACTATTATCAAGCACTATTTTCTCGCTATTACTATCAGACATAAATACTAAAGGCCTATGCGTATGGCCTATAAAGCAAGCTTTAAATAATTTTCCTAAAACATTGAAATACCGTCTTATTTTAAATATGTCATCATCATATTCAAAAGCTCCTGGATTGTTGGGAAGTCCATGACTCATAAGGAAGCCTTGGTATTCGAAGGTATAATCCAAATTTTCAAGCCATTTTCGATTCTCTTTATTAAGTTTTTTTTCGCTCCAAATAATAGCATCCCTTGCAAGCGGATTGAACCAATCGAAGTTTAACATGTTGCAGCATGCTGCATCATGATTACCTAAAATCGCAAATTCAGTTACATTATTTATCAATTTGCAGCATTCATTTGGATTAGCTCCGTAACCTACCGCATCGCCAAGATAAATATATTTATCAATTCTTTCTTCTTTATAAGCGGCTAAGACAGCACTTAAAGCCTCTAAATTACCATGAACATCAGAAAAAATTCCTAACCTCATTATCCTTGATATTCTTCACAAAAATAAATATTACGTAACATATTTAATGGAGCCTTTACCCAAAAGCTCCTCTATTTTTTCGGTTAACTGTGGAGTAGGATTTATTCTTACTCCCTCTTGAGGTTCTAAAATCGCGCGAAAACTTTCCGGCATAACAAGATACAGTACAACCGGACAGGAACCACTATTCTCCTTTAGAATCTCATATAATTTTGTAATCGCCTCTTTTTCAATCCCAGGTATTAAGATCTCAATTACAACTTTTTTCGCCATCCTTTCTCTCACTTCTTTAAGAGGAATTATCTCAGAAGCTATGATTTTTGTTCCTTCCTCATCATGCTCTGCTCTACCACGGAGAAGTATAGCCTCATCTCGCTGTATGATAAAAGAATACTGTGAATAAATTTTTGGAAATACTATAGCTTCAGTTGAGTCGCTTAAATCCTCAAGAGTAAGAATAGCCATTGGTTCACCTTTTTTGGTGCTCATACGTTTAGCAACAGTTATAACAGCTCCAATAGCAACCTTGGTTGTATGGTTTTTATTTTTTATTTCACTTATTGTTGCAGTACTATATTGAGAAAGTTCTTTTTCATAATTCATGAGAGGATGGCCGGTTATATAAAAGCCCAAACTTTCTTTCTCGTAAGCTAACAATTTGGTATCTGTCCACTCCTCTAAGGGAGGGATCATGTCTTCTTCAGTCTTTTCATCTTGAATTAATTCCTCGAACATAGTAGCTTGCTTTTTCTCTTTTTTCTTCCAGCTTCTTTGTGCCTCCTCCATAGCTCGTTCAATGAAAGAAAATAATTGAGAGCGATTGTACCCAAAACAATCAAAACCGCCGGATTTAATGAGATTCTCAATAACTCTCTTATTAACTACACGATTATCAATATGCTCACAGAATTCGATTAAAGAAGTAAAAGATCCTCTTTGCTGTCGAGCTTTTATGATGGAATCAATTGCTACTTCTCCTACATTTTTCACTGCACTAAGTCCAAATCTAATTTTATTACCATCTACGTAAAAATCAGATTTGCTTTTATTAATATCTGGTGGGAGAATTTCTATTCCCGTCTTTTTGCAATCAGAAATATAGCGATGCAATTTATCACTATTTTCTTTTTCGCTCGTCAGCAGAGCAGACATGAATTGTAAAGGATAATTTGCTTTTAAATATGCAGTTTGGAATGCAAGGAGAGCATAAGCAGTACTATGCGATTTATTAAAGCCGTAGCCGGCAAAATATTCCATTTGTTTAAATATTTTTTCAGCTTTAGCTTTAGGTATCTTTCCTTGTAAGGCACCCTTTATAAATTTTTCTTCCATTGATTTCATTACTTTTTTCTTCTTCTTACCCATTGCCTGGCGAAGTAAATCGGCTTCTGCCATAGTAAAACCGGCCAATCGGCTTGCAATCTGCATTACCTGCTCTTGATATACGATTACACCATATGTTTCTCTAAGTATATTCTCCAGCTCAGGCACTTCGTAGCTGACTTTCGCTTTTCCTAATTTTCTCGTAATAAAATCATTAATCATACCGCTCCCAATAGGTCCTGGACGATAGATAGCATTGAGAGCGATCAAATCTTCTAAATGTTTAGGCTGAAATTTCTTAAGGATATCCCTCATGCCTGAGCTCTCAAACTGAAATATGCCAGAAGTTTCTCCATTACAGTAAAGAGAAAAAGTCTTTGGATCATCTAAAGCTACTGTATCAAGATTTAATTCCTCGTTAGTGGTTTGTTTAATTAGTTTTAAAGTATCATCAATAACGGTTAATGTCCTTAAACCAAGAAAATCCATTTTGAGCAGTCCAATACGAGCTAAATCATTCATAGCATATTGTGTAGTAATTTCATCTTTACTACTGCGATAAAGCGGAAGAAGTTCAGTAAGGGGTTCAGGGGCTATAACAACACCTGCAGCATGGGTAGAGGCGTGTCGGGTTATTCCCTCTAACCTCCTGGCTACCTTTAGAAGTTTTGCCATTTGTTCGTTAGTTTCCTCTATTTTTTTGAGCTGGGGAATGGCCTTTACTGCTTTGTCGATACTTGCACCTGGTTCCTCTGGTATCATTTTTGCAATCTTATCGACCTCTCCATAGGGAATACCTAACGCTCGACCTACATCTCGGATGGCGCCACGAGCAGCCATAGTACCAAAAGTAATGATTTGCGAGACATTCTCGCGACCATATTTTTCTTTAACATAATCTATTACTTCTGAACGTCTTCTCATGCAAAAATCAATATCAAAATCAGGCATAGATACTCGCTCGGGATTGAGAAAACGCTCAAAAAGGAGACCATATTGTAAGGGATCAACATCAGTAATTTTCATTGCATACGCTACTAAACTTCCAGCACCAGAGCCTCTGCCAGGCCCCACAGGAATCCCTTTCTCCCGAGCAAAACGTATAAAATCCCAGACAATTAGAAAATAACCGGCAAAGCCAGTTTTCTTAATCATTTCCAACTCTTGATTTAATCTTGCCTCGTAATCCTGAAGGCTATGTTTCAATCGACCTTCTGCTGCTATTTGTTTTAGTCTTTCCAGTCTCTGGGAAAAACCATCGCTTACTATCTTTTCAAAATATTCATAAAAAGAAACACCTTCAGGTACTTTATAATGAGGAAGAAGGTAATCTGTGGTATCCAGAGCAAAATGACATCGCTCAGCTATAAGAACCGTATTTTCCAATGATTCCGGGTAATCTGCAAAAATTTTTTGCATTTCCTCTGCCGATTTGAAGTAAAATTCATCATTTGGAAATTTCATGCGTTCATTCAAATTGACCGTTTTCCCGGTTTGAATACAGAGCAGAATATCATGGGCAAATGAATCGCTTTTCCTCAAGTAATGACAATCATTTGTTGCTACTATAGGAATGGAGAATTTCTCAGAAAATTCGAGCAACACTTTATTTACTTTTTTTTGTTCGTCTAAACCATGGTCTTGTAGTTCAAGATAAAAATTTCCTTCGCCCATAATATCTTTATACTGCAAAACGCATTGCTGCGCCTGGTCTATCTTATTTTGCAAAATTAAATTCGGTATCTCACCTTGCAAACAAGCACTGAGGGCTATTAATCCCCGACTATGTTTTTTTAATAGTTCCTTATCTATTCTTGGTTTATAATAAAACCCTTCCAAATAGCTAAGCGTTATGAGTTTTATTAAGTTCTTATATCCCTGCTTATTTTCAACCAATAATATTAAATGATGATTGCTTCCAGGCTCTTTTTTCTTTTGCACATTTTTCTGCTTATAACTACCCGACGCTACATAAACCTCACAACCTAAAATAGGTTGTATGCCGGCCTTGTTTGCCAAATCTATGAATGATGCCCCAGCAAATAAGTTACCATGGTCAGTAATAGCAACAGCCGTCATTTTATAATCGCGAGCTTGTTTGATTAATTCCTCTAATCGTATGGCTCCATCTAATAGACTATATTCTGTGTGGTTATGCAAATGAACAAATTTTATTCTATCTATTCCCATTCTATTGTTCCTGGTGGTTTTGAAGTTATGTCATAAACCACTCGATTGACTCCCTTTACCTGATTGACAATTCGATTGGAAATTTTTCCGAGAATATCTAAAGGTATTCGGGCCCAGTCAGCAGTCATGCCATCCTTGCTTTTTACTGCACGAATTGCTACTACTTGACCATAGGTTCGTTCATCACCCATAACGCCAACGGATCGTGCTCCCACCAAAACAGCAAAAGATTGCCATAACTTTTCATAGAGGGCAGCTTTTCGAATCTCCTGCTCAAGAATTCTATCAACTTCCCTTAATAAATCTAATTTTTCCGGGGTAATTTCACCGATTATTCTCACTGCTAAACCCGGTCCTGGAAAAGGTTGACGAGTGATAAGTTCTTTGTCAATTTCAAGCTCTTTACCTAAAATTCTTACTTCATCTTTAAAGAGTACTCGTAATGGCTCAATAAGCTCAAAGTGCATTTTCTCTGGTAATCCACCAACATTATGATGCGTTTTTATTGTTGCTGATGGACCTCTTACTGAAGTGCTTTCTATAACATCAGGATAAAGAGTACCTTGCGCTAAAAATTTTATTGGACCGAGCTTTTGAGCTTCATCCTCAAATATTTTAATAAAAAGATTTCCTATAATTTTCCTCTTTTTTTCTGGGTCCGTTACTCCTTTAAGATCTTTTAGAAATCTTTCATGAGCGTCAACAAAATTAATATTAAGGCCCAATTTATTTTTTAAATTTTTTAATACTAACTCTGATTCTCCATGCCTTAAAAGACCATTATCAACAAAAATGCAATGCAATTTATTACCTATTGCCTGATGCAAAATAGCTGCCGTAACCGAGGAATCAACTCCTCCACTGATTGCGCATATTACATGATGCTGGCCTACCATTGCTCTTATCTCATCTACTTTATCTTTAATGAATGATTTCATGGTCCATGTTTTTCTGCATCCTGCGATTTCATAGACATAATTTTTAAGTATATCTTTACCTTGAGCTGTATGAATAACTTCAGGATGAAATTGGATACCATAAAATTTTGATCGTTCATTTGCGAAAGCAGCAATAGGAGAATTAGAGCTACTGGCAATAAGTTGGAAATTTTCAGGCATTTTCTCTACTTTATCGCCATGGCTCATCCAAACTGAAAGCTTAGACGGCAAATTTTTAAAAAGAAGACTGTCAGCAACAACATTGATTGTTGCGTGACCATATTCACGACTCTGAGCTGGAAGCACTTTGCCACCTAATTGGTGTGCCATGAGCTGCATGCCATAACATATGCCTAATATAGGGATGCCGAGAGTAAAAAGGGCAGGGTCGCTTTTTGGTGAATCTGTTTGATAAACACTACTTGGTCCTCCTGAGAGGATTATACCTTTTGAGTGGTATTTTGCTATCTCCTCCAGGCTCACATTAAAGGGAACAATTTCTGAGTATACTGATAGTTCACGCACCCTTCGTGCTATAAGCTGAGTATATTGAGAACCGAAATCGAGGATTAAAATCAAATCCTTATTCCTATTCTGAATGTTATTTAGCTTTTAGCACTTGATTATATAAAAAAAATGAATCCTTTACAATAAATAAGGATATCAGGTTCTTAAACACTTTATTATATTACAATATACAGCGGAAGAGAAAATTACATGAGACTAAGAGGATCTACATCAATTAATATATCTTTCGTGCCTATACGGCTTTGCCGTAATTCTAAAAGCGTAGGTTCAATTACTTTTTTGAGCCGATTTCTGTTCTTTCCCTTCAGGACAACCTGATAACGATAGTTTCCCTTTATCTTAGAAAGTGGCGCCGGAGACGGTCCTAAAATCCATATACCTCTGGTGTCTTTTTCCCTTAATTTATGTGCTACTTTATGTGCTTTTTTCTTAAGCTTATCCAGGTTTCTTCCTTTGATAATTATATTTACTAAGTAAGTAAAAGGGGGATACTTCATAATTCTTCTGAATCGCATTTCTTTTTGATAAAAGGAGCGATAGTGCTGTTTCTCAGCCATCTCTATACTATAATGATTTGGATGATACGTCTGAATAATAACTTTTCCTGGTAACTCACCTCTCCCGGAACGCCCTGAAGCCTGAGTAAGAAGTTGAAAAGTTCTCTCGCTACTTCGGAAATCTGGCAAACCAAGCGCTATATCAGCGGAAATAACACCCATAAGTGTTACATTATGTATATCGTGTCCTTTAGCTATCATTTGAGTACCAATAAGAATATCTATTTCTGCAGTAGTAAAACGAGAAATTATCTTCTCGGTGGCACCTTTATATCGAGTTGTATCGCGGTCCATTCGAGAAATTTCTGCATTGGGAAAAAAACGACTGAGCTCTTCTTCAATTTTTTCAGTCCCCATTCCAATGTAATGAATGTATTCTCCCTCGCATATAGTGCAATGCTCAGGTGGTCTAAGACTATATCCACAATAATGACATTTTAATTTGTTCTCAGTTAGATGATAAGTTAGGCTCATACTGCAATTAATACAGGAAGGTATATAACCACACTTTCGACACTGTAGATAAGAAGCATATCCCCTGCGATTAAGTAAAATAAGGGCTTGTTCTTTTCTTTTTAAGCAGTGGTCCAGTTCAGATATGAGACGTTGGGAAAAAAGCCTTTGTTTCCCTTCTTTTTTGAATTCTTCATTCATATCTATTATTTCAACCTGGGGTAGCTTTCCGGGAAAAATCCGTTCTTCCAGCTGTAAATATTGATATTTACCCTTTTCAATATTATAGAAACTTTCCAATGAAGGTGTAGCAGAACCAAGGAGAACAATTGCATTTTCAATCTTTGCTCTTATAACAGCTAAATCTCTACCATTATAACGGGGATTTTCTTCCTGTTTATAAGATGTGTCATGTTCTTCGTCTACTATAATAATTCCTACATCTTCTAAGGGAGCGAAAATTGCTGAACGGGTCCCAATTACTACTTTTCTGTTTCCTTCTTTTATATTCCACCATTCATTAAGCCTTTCTCTAAGAGTCAGGCCGCTGTGAAGTACTGAAACCAATGAGCCGAAATGGGAACGGAAACGACGACTGAGCTGAGGTGTAAGGGATATTTCCGGAGTGAGAAGCAATGCCTTTTTGCTCTGCTCAAGAACTTTCATGATGGATAGTATATAAATCTCGGTTTTTCCACTCCCTGTTACTCCATGGAGAAGAATAGGAGTAAATTCTCTCCTTGGAAATGCATCATAAATAGCGTTCATGACCTGATTTTGCTGGGGAGTCAAGTTTATGGTTTTAGGTTTTATTTCTTCACTGTTATCTATTATATTTTTAGCTGGCTCGTTGTTAATCCGTATAATACGCTTTTTTTTCATCGCAAGAATAACTGGACGGGTAACTTTAAGGCTGGACTGGAGTTTTTTCAATGGTACAGGAGTCTTTTCCTTGGTTAGTACATTAAGTACTCTTTGCTGGGCTTTAGAACGTTTACAGAGCTGGTAATAAGCTGTATTATTGTCTTCAACAGGTTCAATGAGTTGCACTATTTCTTGATATGGTCGTTTTGCAGATGGCTTTTTTATCTGTTGTTTTACTTCAATAAGACCTTGCTCGGTTAATTGATTCAATAAGTCATAAAGAAGAGTAGGGGAGTGCATTTTTTTTAATCTGCGCAAAAGAAGGTGGGAGTGTTGAGAGATTTGCTGTAGTAATAACCATTTCTTTTCTTTTTGAAAATCTTGTGAAGAAAGGGATTTTAGTTTCTCAATACCTTTTGAAGTGATTAAAATAAAGTCTTTTGATTGAATATTTATTCCTGCTGGGAGAGATGCTTTAAGTAGTTCTCCCCAGGAGCACATATAATAATCCGAAGCCCAGTGTGTGAGCTTCATAATCGGATCCAGTATGAGAGGTTCCTCATCAAGTATATCTTTAATATCTTTTAGCTTTTCTTCAGGGTAATTACAGGAATCCTTAACTTTTATAATATAACCAGTTAAAAGCTTACGGCCGAAAGGAACTAATACCCTGCTACCTTTATAAATTCGTTTTGACATGGGAGAAGGTATAGAATATTCGTAGATTTCTTGTAAGGGCAGGGGAATTACAACTTCAGCAAATTTTTTCATAGGCATCAATTTATATTTCTTAAAAAGTCCCTGATCATTTTCATATCTTCCCATACATCCCTTTTTTGTCCAGGATTCCGCAGAAGATAAGCAGGATGATATGTGGCTATGAGTTTGATGCCTTTATAATCCCAAAGTTTACCACGCAATCGGGAGATAGGTATTTTTGTATCAAGCAAAGTTTGTGCAGCAATTCTGCCGAGTGTGCAGATAATTCTTGGCTGAATAAGCTCTATCTGATGCAGCAAATAATCATAACATTGCTCTATCTCTAAGGGAAGAGGATCACGGTTTTCAGGAGGGCGGCACTTTAATATATTTCCAATAAATACTTGACCACGATTGAGATTTATTGCTTTCAATATTTTATCCAAAAGCTTACCAGCTGCTCCGACGAAAGGAATTCCCTGCTGATCTTCATAATAACCTGGTGCTTCGCCTACTAACATAAGCTCGGCATCAAGACTACCAGAACCGAAGACTACATTGGTTCTGCTTTGCGCTAATGGGCAGCGGTTACAATTGTAAACGTGCTGCCGCAAAGCTTCCATTGTGGTTTTTTTTTCCTCTTGTTTATAGTATTTATTACAATACCAGTTAACGCCAATTTGTTTTAAAAATTTGAGATGATATTTGGCTTGGGATAGGAGTTGCTGTAGTTCATAGTTTTTCACGTTTTAACAATTCCTCAATTTTATCAATTATTATCTCTGCAACCTGTGCCTTTAGTAAACGAGGTAAATTTTTTTCTTCGCCATGTTTATCTAAAAGGCTTACGGTGTTATAATCTGATTCAAAACCACTATTTGTTAAATATATATCGTTAACCACCATGAGGTGGAGTCTTTTTGCTTTGAGCTTTTTTCTGGCATTTTCGAGAATATTATCGCTTTCTGCTGCAAAGCCGATTAGTAATTTTCTCTTAGATTTTCTGCTGATTTCAGTTAATATATCATCCGTAGGCTTCAGTCGAAGATTCCATTCTTCGTGTTTCTTTTTTATTTTCTTTTTACTTACCCTAAAAGGGCGATAATCGCTTACTGCAGCGGCCATAATAATAACTGAGCTTTGCTCATAAAATGAAAGCACTTGTTTTTTCATTTCTTCAGCAGTCGCAACCTTTTTAATATCAATATCAGAAGGACATGATAATTGAGTTGGACCGCTTATGAGAATTACCTCGGCTCCTCTTTTTCTGGCTGCTTGAGCGATAGTGTATCCCATTTTTCCACTGGAACGATTGGTAATAAATCGTACAGGATCAATAAACTCTCTGGTGGGACCAGCGGTTATGAGAAACTTCTCACCTTTTAAGGTTTTTTTTTTGAAAAAAATATCCAGACAAAAAGAAACAATTTTATCAGGCGAAGCTAATCTTCCTTTTCCTTCAGAACCGCAGGCTAAAGCTCCCTCTTCAGGTTCTATGATAATGATTCCTAATTCTCTAAGTTTTTTAAGATTTTTCTGCAATATGGGATGATTATACATAGCTTCATTCATTGATGGTGCAATAATAACCAATCCTTTGAAAGCAAGAAATAAGGTAGAAAGAAGATCATCTGCCAGTCCAGAAGCGAATTTGCTAATAATATTTGCCGAAGCTGGAGCTATTAAGAGAAGCTGTGCTTTTTTGGCTAAAGAAATATGCAAAGCTTCAACAGAATCAGCCTCAGAAAATAGTTCAAAGTATAAGGGGTTACCTGAGATGGTTTGCAATGTTAAAGGAGAAATAAATTGTGTTGCGTTATGCGTCATTACCACATGAGTATCTACTTTTTCCTTTTGGAATAAACGAACTATCTCTACTGATTTATAGGCAGCAATACCGCCCGTAACTCCTAATATTATTGTTTTATTTTGACTCAAAATTGTTCCGTAAATATCTTTATTTTTTATTACTTATTCTTCTTCTTCAGCTTTTTTTGTTTCATATTTATACGGAATTAAGCCTTTAAAAATCTCTTCCTGAGCAACTTTTGTAAGCTTTTTATTCTTCATTTCAACTTTTGGCTCGGCGCCATCATATAATTGGCGACATCTATGGGCCGCTAAAGTTACGAAAAGATAATCAGAGATTTCTTCTTTATTTTCTTTCTGCATCTTTCCTCCTGTAACAAGTATATCTTACTTCTATTCTTGAACTCAAAGGTACTATATCATAAAAATAGTGTAGAAAAATAATATTGCTTACTATTTTAATCAAAATAATTTAATTTGAGATATAAATTCAAAACTATATTGTAGCTCGGTTTGGATTATAGCAAATAATGTATTATTTTTCAAATATATATAGCTATATTATTATATATTGCAGCTTATATCTCATAAAAAAGAAAAAGTTGAAGAAAATCATATTAAATCAAAAGTATTTTTAAACTTTTTGAGCAAAGTATTTTTATTTTATGAATATTTAAGTATAATAATCAACAGTTTTAACCTGATGCGGTATGAGCTGTAATTATTAAATATTAAATTAGGTAAAATGGTAAAGCTAAAATTAATTATGTGAATGGTGAAATGTAGAAATGAAAAATGCTTTAAAATATCTTATCATTATACCCACATATAATGAAGCGGAAAATATTTTAAAACTCATAAAAGAGATTCTACAACTTCCATATAATTTTGGAATTTTAATAATAGATGATAACTCAACAGATGGAACGGGAGATATTGTAAAAGCTCTGGCGAAAAAAAATGATCGAATCTCAATAATAGAAAGGCCTTCTAAATTAGGTTATGCGTCGGCAGTAATGGAAGGATTTAAATATTGTATAAATAATTCATTCGATGCCGTTATCCAAATGGATGCCGACTTTTCTCATAATCCTTCTTATTTACCGGAATTTGTAAACCAGAGCAAACACCATCAAGTGGTCATAGGTTCACGTTATATAAAGGACGGAGGAATAATCAATTGGCCATTGAAACGTAAGATGCTTAGCTATTGTGCTAATATATATGTCAGATTGCTGACTGGATTAGGTATATATGATGCTACCAGCGGATATAGGTGTATTCACCGAGAGGTTTTAGAAGATATTGATTTTGATTTGATTAAATCACAGGGATATGCATTCCTCATAGAAAATTCTTTTTTGTTCTGGAAAAATAAATACCGCGTTAAGGAAATCCCCATCACATTTGTCGAAAGAGTAAAAGGCTCTTCCAAAATTTCTAAACTAATAATTATTGAAGCTTTTTTTATCGTTTTAAGGCTTGCATTGAGACGACTTCGTGATTAATTATATAACATGCAATGAGAAAAGGAGCTTTTAGCTGTAAAATTGTAGATATTTGAAATAGAATTTTTATTGAGGATTAATTAACTTATTATAGAATTAAGGAGCTCCTTAGCATCGATAGTAGAAGTGCCTAATTTCCCTACTGATAATCCCCCAGCATAATTAGCTAAGTAAGCAGCCTCTTCTAAAGAAGAATCGCCTGATAAGGAAAGCGTTAAAGTGGCAATTACGGTATCACCTGCACCAGTAACGTCATAAACTTCGCGAGCGTATGTAGGTATATGCATTACTTTAATACCATTATCTCGAATGAAAAGATTCATCCCTTTCGCTCCTCGAGTAATAATGAGAGCATGACAATGACACATTGACATTAACTTCTCTCCAGCCTTTACTAACGATGAATCATCAGAAATTCTAATTCCGCTTATATTCTCTGCTTCTTTTTGATTAGGCGTAATTATATAAGGCTCTTTATAAATAATAAAATTTTCCTCTTTCGGATCTACTGCTATTAGCTTATTTTTTTGTTCAGCACAGGAAAAAATCTCAGATATTAAAGTTGGACTTATAACACCTTTGCTGTAATCAGAAATAATAACAGCTTTTACTTTATCGATAACTTTTTGCACATATCTTATTAAGTTAGATTCAATTTCTGATGACAATTTATTTCTTTTCTCTCTATCAATCCTTACCACTTGCTGCTCATGAGCAATAATTCGACTTTTTAGCGTAGTTGGCCTTGATTTATCTTTTATAAGACCATCAGTGCTAATTCCTTTTTCATTGAGCATATTTTTTAAAGTATCACCATTTGCATCAGCGCCAATAACTCCAGTTAGAAAAGCGCTACCACCTAAAGAAATTATATTATGAGCCACATTTGCAGCTCCACCCAAAGCTACGTTTTCTCCCTCGACTTCAACTACTGGAACTGGAGCTTCAGGTGAAATTCGATTAACTCTGCCTAAGATAAATCTATCAAGCATAGCATCGCCAACTACCAGGATGGTGCTTTTATGAAATTGGCTTATAATTTTTTTTAATCTAGTAACATCTGGATTTAGTTTAATCATTTTCAAACTATATTATATTGGATAACTGTTCTTTTACTTCCTTTTTAACTTCTTCAAATGTTATAGAGCTCATACACTCTAATAGTTTATTATTATAACACTTTTTGCCAGAACAAGGGCTGCAGGGTAATGAATGTCTTATAAGCGAATAATTTGTTTTCCACGGGTACCAACGAGTATGGTCGGAGGAGCCGAAAATAACCACGATTGGCTTTTTAAAAGCTGCGGCAATATGAGTAGGGCCTGCATCATTCCCAATGAAAAGCGAACAGGATTTAATTATAGCTATAAGCTTTTTTAATGGTGGAGCAAACCAGGAAAAGAGATTATGCTTTACGTTCATTAAAATTTCATCCATCAACTCTTTTTCTTGAGGAGCAGTTATTATCAAAACTTGAAATTTATACCTATGAATTAACCAATCTGATAAACGTGCAAATTTCTTCGTACTCCATTTCTTGCTGAGCAGAGATGCCCCTGGATGGATAATAATAAAAGGCTTTTCCACATCTATCCCAATAGAGATAAGCTCTTTTTTTACTTCCTCCTCAGTATCAGCTCCACAAGGTATAATAAGTTCACAATCAGAAATGGGAATTTCTAATCCTTTTATAAGTGATAACTGATTGTGCACAGTATGAAGTGGTTCTTTTGTATGCCATATTGTTTGTGGATGAGGAGTTTTGATATTATAAACAAAGCCATAGCGAAAATAATCTGGTGCTACCCGATAAGCAGCTAAAGAAGCTATGGTTTGTAAAGTACTACGTGTACCACCATGAAGATTAATTACCATATCAAATTCCTGACGATACAATCCCCCTAATAGGAGCTTTAAATCAGCAAAGGAGCTGTTCGCTGCTTTAGCAGCTTTGCTATAAATAATTGAATCAATTAATGGATTTCCTTCTAACAAGGCATTAAAGCGGTTTTCAATTAAAACTGATAGCTGAAGATCTGGCTTCCATTTTTTGAGGGAGGATATTATTGGGGTCATTAATATTATATCTCCCATAGAACGAAGCCGAATGAGGAGGATTTTGTTTATTCGGTGCCAATTAATTGCTCCCACCTGATTCTTTCTTCTCAGAATGATTTACGATTGCTTCATCAACAAGCATAACAGGTATATCATCCTTTATGGGATAAATACGATGACATTCAGGACATTTGAGGCCTTGTTTATCTTCTGTAAGCTTTACACTAACTTTGCAGACCGGACAAGCTAATATATCTAATAATTCTTTATCAATCATAATCTCATCTCTTTAATTGTTTAAAATAATATAATAATAAAATTACAAGAGTGGAACTGGATTTAACCATTATTATCAATTTTTATTCTGATAGAACGAAGGAATTCTTTATCTTCAGGGCTTATTTTACTTTCAAGAGATATAGTCTCTTCTTGATCTATTCCCTGTTCAAGCTTTTCTTTTAAAGAGCTCTCTTGATCAGATTTTTTGCTCAATGCAATTCTAGCTTCTAAAAATAATAAAATATTATATCCCTTCTTTTTAATCTGCTGAACAATTTCTTTAATTTCTGTAGAATTAGAAAGTGCTTTACTAAGGGATACACTCAATTTTTCTACTAATTTTTTTATATCTTTTTCCAATATAATTTACTTTTCAGAAAATATGTTTTTAATGATTAGTCTTGTTTAGCTTTTTGACGAGTTCCAATTTGCAATACGGGTTTTTCAATAGCTACTGCAATAGACCCAATAACTTCCTCAGAAGAGGATGCTATCATATCCAAAGCACCTGCTGGGCAAGCTGCCGCGCAGTTTCCACAACCTGTACATAAATCTAAATTGATTTCTGGTTTATTATTAACTATCTCAATAGCAGAATATGGACAGATTTCTTCGCATAAACCACAACCGATACACTTATCATCTCTCTTAAGTATAACATAATCTACCATATGTCTTTCGCAGGCTTTTTCACATTTACCGCAGTCAACACAATTTTCTGCATCAATAATAATCTCATAGGGGTAATTAGATAATTGCGCAAGTCTAATAGCTTTTCCATCTTTCGTTTTTATACTACAGACATGAACACAAAGACCACAACCTACGCATGGTCTACCGTCTAAAGCTTTTGCTGGATTATAAATTAGTATATTCATATTTTTAGACTCCTGCAGGTTATTATTTTGGGAACAAAGATTTTTAAAAGTTGCAACCCTATTTTTTGAGCTTCTCTAACTCTTTATCTAAGTTTGACGGTTTTAAGATTATAGCCCACCCTTCACCTTTGGGGTCTCTATTAATTAAAGTCCCATCTTGTGAAAGAGAAAAATTTGTTTCTACTACTTCACCAGTCAGAGGAGAAGGTAATTTATAAAGTTTTCTTTTCGTAGTCAGAAGTTCCAAAAAATTATCTCCCTGGTTAATTATGTCTCCTTTATTAGGAAGATTTACACTTTCTATTTCACCAAGCTCTTTTCGATAGGAATCATCTACTCCAATTCTTACAGAATCTCCTTCTTCAATTTGAGCCCATGCTTTACCTTCATAACCATATATTTCTTTTTCTTCTTTTCCCATTTCTTTAAGAGACTCTATTATTTCTCTCTGACGTTCTTCGCCTTCTGTTTCAGGCTCAAAAGCTTTTTTAACTGTTGTTCTTATTTTATTTGGAGTAAAAGGCTTAGGTATATAATCAAGAGCTCCTAATTTTATGGCTTCAACTGCCGTTTCAATAGTAGAATATCCAGTCATTATAATTGGTTTTAAATTGGGATAATCTTTACGCAATATACGTAAAAGCTCCATACCGCTCATTCCAGGCATCTTGATATCAATAACAGCTACGCTATAAGATCCATCCTTTATCTTATTTAAGGCTTCTTGACCACTAAAAGCCATGTCTACATTATAATCCTCTTTTAACAAAACCTTGCGAACACTACCACAAACTTGGGGCTCATCATCAACAATCAGTACATTTCTTACCTGGGGCATAATACTTTCCTCCTTATAATGAAATTTATCTTATTTATAAATTCTAATTTATAATTTAAAAAAGGCTAATTACCATTTTCTGTCGTTTTTAATGGGAGCTTTACAATAAAAGAGCTGCCAACACCTATTTCGCTCTCTACTTCAATGCTACCATTATGCTTTTTTACAATACCATAACTTAATGCAAGACCTAAGCCAGTACCTTTGCTCTCCTTGGTAGAAAAGAAAGGATCAAAAAGCTTGCCAAGATTTTCTTTAGAAATTCCACAACCAGAATCAACAAAACCGATATTTACTGTTCCATTATGTGGAGTAAGGCTGGTGATTATATTGAGAGAGCCTCCTTCTGGCATCGCTTCTGCAGCATTAAGGATTATATTCATAAAGACCTGCTTTATTTGGTTTATATCTACCCATATTTTCGGAATACTATCATCTAAGTTCTTATTTATTGTAATATTATGAAAAGAAGCTTGGCTCTCAATGATTGCTAATGTTTGTTTTAGAACTAAATTTATGTCAGTTAATCGTTTCTCCGCTCTGGTTTGTCGAGCGAAATTAAGCAAGCCTTTAACTATTTTGCCACAACGAGTTGCTTCATCAGCTATCAACTGCAATTCTTCCCGTCCAAAGTTACTATAATCAGAATCCTCCAAAAGCAAATGACTATTAATAAGAATTGTCGTCAGAGGATTATTAATCTCGTGTGCAATACCTGCTGCCATCATTCCTAAAGAAGCCATTTTTTCACTCTGAACCAATTGACTTTGCGCTTTTTTCAATTCCTCAGTTCTCTCTTCAACTCGGTGTCCTAAAGTCTTTGCCCATTGCATTATCTCATCATTTGCTTTACTTAAATTTTCTGTCATCAAATTGAAGGATTCAGCCAATTCTCCGACTTCATCATTACGGTTGACAATAATTCTATGCTGCAAATTCCCAGTTGCAACTTTTTTTGTTCCCTCCGCTAATTTATTTACTGGTTTAGAAACAAAGCTCTTAACTAAAACGGAAAGAGTTATAGAAATGCCAAGAATAATAAGGATAGCAAAAAGAATCATTTTAGCTGTATTACTTGAAATTTCTTTGTCAATGCTTGCAAGGGGAATAGTAATGTCCAAAACTCCCAGCACCTTTTGGGAAGCTGGATGTGCATGGCATTCAGCATTATAACAATCTTTTTCATTGTATATTGGCATAACCATTCCCAAAACTCTGTTACCATTTTTAGCTCGAAAGATGCGACTTCTCTGTGGAATTGACAAACGTTCTAATGGCTTTTCAGCAGAATGACAAACAAAGCAAGCTTCAGCTTGTTTATCCACAAACTCCCCCATATCATTTTTATCAGAGGAAAACATTATCACGCCTTCTTTATTAAAAATCCTTACTTTATTTATGCCTTTTTGTTGTCCAATGGCTTCCATTATTTTATGCACGGATTCTCGCTGTACTTTAAGCATATCGTAGCGGGTAGCACTACGAATGGTCTCACTTAACTTATCGGCCTCGAAAACTACTCTATCAGTCATGTAACTTCTTTGAGATGTGATAATTATAAAGGAAAAGATTGCAATACCGATAAATAGTACTATCGCTACTAAAAATATTAGTTTATTACCTATGCGATTAAAAAGCATTTTTTACCAACTCTAAAAAAGCATTATATTATAGAGCATATTTGAGCTTAAATCAATTAAAGAGTATGGCAAAAAAATATATATTAGTGGATTTTGACTCTGGTTATGGATAAGCAATTCAACAATAAAACATTAATTTTTATTTATTCTTGAAAATAGCTGAAAAAATAAAAATTAATACCTTAGCTCACTGATCTTTCTTTTTCGGTTTAATAAGAAGTGCTCTGGTTATCGAATCATGACCAAATCTATTTATGATTTTGTCTTCTGCTTGACTTAATTTTTTCTTTTTCTCTTTGCCGTTTCGGAACATAGATATTTGCTCAAATTCAGCGCTGACCAGGTTGGAAAGAGATATTCCTATTAATCGAATTTTTTTCCCCGACAAATTGATTTTTTCTATTATATCTTTCACATTATAAAAAATTTCCTCTGCGGTATCTAAAGGCTCTGATTTTGACTGACTCCGATTTATAGTATGAAAATCAGAATAACGCAATTTAAGGGTAACTGTATATCCACGCATATTATTTTGTCGAGCTCGCCGAGCTACATTTTGTGCCAGCAAAAGCAATAGTTTTTTAATTATTTTTATATCATCAATATCTTCCTCAAAAGTGATCTCATGACTTATAGATTTGGCTTCATGGATTGGTTCTAATTCTCTATTATCAATTCCCTGGGATAAATACCAGAGATGGCTTCCCGCTTTTCCAAAAAGAGATTCAAGATATTCTTTCTTTAAAGCAGATAATTGACCAATTGTCTCAATCCCGAGACCTGCCAGCTTTTGCTCTGTCTTTTTGCCAACTCCCCAAAGTTTGCTAATTGGTAGTGGATGAAGAAAATTTTTAATCTCTTTTTCCTTGATAATAAGCAAGCCATCAGGTTTACAATGGGCAGATGCCATTTTGGATAAAAATTTGTTTGGAGCGATGCCTACAGAAGCGGCTAAATTTTCTTTCTCTCTAATTTCCTTTTTCAAAGCATTGGCTATTTGCTTGGGAGTGCCAAAGAGCCTCAAGCTTCCTGTGATATCTAAAAATGCTTCATCAATGCTAATTGGTTCCACTAAAGGAGTGAAATAGTAAAAGATATCCCGAATACTTAGTGAAACCTCCTGATACCTTTTCATTCTTGGTTTGAGGAAGGTAGCATTTGGGCAACGATGGTAGGCTTGCGATATGGGCATAGCAGAATGAATGCCATATCTCCTTGCTTCATATGAGCATGCAGCAACAACACCTCTGCCTTTTCCTTCCTTTGGATCTGATCCAACAATTACCGGTTTACCTCTACAGAAAGGATTATCCCTTTGCTCTATCGATGCGAAAAAAGCATCCATATCGACATGCAAAATAATGCTTTCCATTGTATATTATTAAGCCAATACTTCCTTTAAAGCTTTTATGCACAATTCATTTTCTTCCATCAATCCCATTGATATGCGAATAAAACTCGGCATTTGCCAATCTTTACCCTGACGGATCAATACATTTCGTTTTTTAAGTGCTTTTACTACCTGTGTACAATCTCTTTTTACATTAACCGCTAAGAAGGGTGTTTGACTTGGTATGTATTCAAGGCCCATAGCTTTTAGTTCATTATAGAAATATTCCCTTCCTTCTTTTGCCAGATTAACAGATTTGTTAACATGATCAATATCTTTTAAAGCTGCCTGAGCTGCAGTAATACCAGCAATATTAAGACCTAATGAACCGAAACTGTAGTTTTTCATTTGTTTTATAAGGTCTGCAGAAGCAATGGCATAGCCAATCCGTAATCCAGCCATACCATATACCTTTGAGAAGGTAAGCGGTACAACAACTTTTTTACCCATCTTAATAAGTTCTATTGTGCTGGGATATTTTTTTTCTTCGATATAATGATTATAAGCTTCATCCACAAGCGCTACAATATTATCTGGTAAAGAGTTAATGAATCCCTCCAATTCTTTATAAGGTAATACCGTGCCTGTTGGATTGTTTGGGTTACAAATATATACAAGCTTGGTATCGCTGCCGATGGCATTCTTCATGGCCACGAGATCAAACTGATATTTTTTATTAAGCGGAATCCATTTGACTTTAATCCCAATCTTTTCTGCATATCTTCCTAATGTCTTATAAGTTTGTAATGCAGTAATAACACTCCCTTTATTAAAGGCAAAAGCCATAGGAGCAATTCTTAATATCTCGGTGGAGCCGACACTCAAAAGAATATTTTCTGGTTTTAAATTATGAAATCGTGCCAGTTCTTCCCTTAATGTATTTGTTTTGACATACCGATTATAAGGAACATCTTCTTGCATTAACGCTTTAAGTGCAAGCGGTGAAGCACCTAATGGATTTTCATTAAAATTTAGCCGTGCTAATAATGGTGCTTTACCCTGATATGGTATCATTCTGCTTTTTCCCAATAGTGATGTTAATGGAGCAGTTCCCAATCCCAAAAGGATAGCTCCTCCGGCACTTTTTTTAAGAAAATTTCTCCGAGATAATAAATTATTGATATCTCGCTTCTCCATAATTAAGCACTCCTTATATTAAATTACTAAAAATACTTTACGGTATGGGAAGATAAGATATATGCTCATGAAAACATATCCAATTACCCTCACCATTTCTTTCCCAGAGCCGGGTATATCGACCATGCATAGCTAAGGCTTCATTTCTATACATGCTACTAGTACTATAATAGCCATACTCTATGGCAATACCATCCTTTATATCGATGTTTACCTGTCTTAAAGAGATTTTTATCCGTGAATAGTCTTTAAAATATTGTTCCAACTCGTTTACTAAAGAACTTATGCCTTCAACTCGAAATGGCACATAAGATAGAAAAATATTGATCCCTGGAGAATATATTTCCCGGAGCTCCTTGATATCTTCTTCCTCATAATATTTAATAAGCTGAGCAATGGCCATCTTTAAACCAGGTGTAGTTTCCTGCGATGCTGACGATTTACTATAATCACAAGTCAAAACAATTATGAAAACAAGAAAAATAATTAATGAGACGTATCTTTTCATTTTTCTCCTCCCCCTACGAATGCAAATATTATCTATTTATTGGACATAACATATTTTCCCTTATGTTTTCTTTTTTCATTACTTCTTCTATAGAAGCCATTAATTTTCCCCATAGTTTTTGCAGCTCTATGAGCTTTTCAAAGGGATTAAAGCACGGTAGCGCATCACCTTCGGCCAAAAAAATGTTCCTCTGACATTCTTGACTTCCCTTTATGTCACCTTCTTGCAAATATTTCATAGACAACATCTGATTTGATTTAAAAATCATATCACGTAAATTATCTTTCAAAAAAACACCGGGATAGGGATCCAAATCTTCAGTCCTTAGCCTAACCATTCCCTTTTTGTTCATCTGTCCTTTAAGTTTTTCTTGCTTATAAACAAAACGATAAATATCCTCTCTTATCTGACACCATTTCGGATGACTTTTAGCTGGTGCATAATGATAGATGGATAATTCATTATCTAAGAAAAAAGAATAACCAAACATTCTGACGTTTATCAAAAAATCAATATCCTCCCCCCTGCTGACATTGGGATCAAAAGGAATTCTGGTAAATAAATCGCGATGCACAACAAGATTACCGCCAAAAACAAAAGGAGTTTCCTTTATTCGCGGTGGTTGACCGATAATCAGTTTAAAAGCCTTGTTCATAATGGCTGGTTTATTCCAATAAGTCATCCAGGGCTCTACCTCTCGGTTGATCAAATAATTACCGTCAGGATTAATATAATATCCAGCTTTAGCCAACACCTTTTTCCCATTCACTTTTTCTGTCATGAATTCTTTGGCTTTAGACAAAAAATCAGCATCCTTGAATACTTCATCATCATCTATCAATATAGCAATATCAGCAGAGAGTAAATGCGCTGCGATAAGACAGGCATTCCTGATATTAGAGTAACCATGTAGACGCAAAACCTGGTTAAATTCTTGCCCTTCATTTTTCATTACAATCTCAGAAAGTGCGCCCATGTGCTTATGGCTGAAAAGATATACAGGAAATTTAGGTCTAAAGGACTGAAGTATCTTTATAATTCTGTGTTCTACCTCTTCTTCAATATCTTTGGCTGTCGATACTCCAATAATAACGAGAGAAAAATCCTTATCTTTTAACATATCTGTACTTTGCAAACATCTTAATAATGTTCCTTCTTCATCTAAAGGGGTAGGGTGATCGTATATGGCATCACCTTCTTGCCAGCCCACTTCCTTTTTTCTCCCCCAATACGTAGGTATTACCATAACTGCTTTCATTTCTCGAACTCCCTATATAGAATAAAATTAATCAGGACGTTGGTGTTAGCCTAACTAAATCAGAGCGGAATGGTTCTCGGAAAAAATCGATCTGTGCTGGAATCAATTTATCGCCAACTAACCTCTTTGTATTATCTTCATGCGGCAGTTTTTCCAGCATATACCTTAAATTCCATTTCTTCATAAAATAGAGTGTATCCTTTTCAATCAGCTCCATCCTCAGCCGGTACTGACTGTGATATTTATCCTTTCGATCTACTTTGCTGTAATCGTGGTTATGAATGGTTTCTGACTCAGGTTGATATACGATTTTGTAACCCATTTTCCTCACATTCAGAGACAAATCTTTATCTTCATTGGCAATAAATATCCCTTTGCCCTTTATTACATCATCAAAACCATTAAATTTGTAAAAAACCTTTCTTTTGATGAGAAGAGTGGTAGTGGTATACCAGGGCACTATACCTCCTTGCATAACTCTCTCATCAAACCTGCTCAGTGAGCCTTTCTCACCCTCTTTGTTTAAACCAACTCCATATATCCTTCCCTTGCTTTCAAGAGTTACAGCATGTATACCACAATAATATACTTTCTCACTATCCGGTGTTAATAGCTTCGCTCCTACCATTCCAAAAACAGGATTACTTTTAGCTTTTTCTACTAATCCTTTCAACCACCCCGGCAATGCAAGGACATCGTTATCCATAAAGACCAGCCATTTGCCTCCTGAGAAATGCACTCCCTGATTACGCTGACCGGTTGTACCACTGCCTTTTTTATTATAGATGACATGAACATTCGTATATCTATCCTCCAGGTGAGTAAGAATTTCTTTGGTATCAGAACCCGAACCGACATCGCTCAATATCACCTCGAAGGGTTCCTTGGTGTTTTCAAACAGGCTTTCCACACAAGCCCTGGTATAATTTCCTCTTTCTGCAGAAATAATAATAACTGAGGTCATCTCTGCTGGTTGTTCTTTATATACCTTTCCAGATTGGTCAACAACCTGGCGTCCCTTTATATCCAAAGGATTGCCATCCCGGTCCATAAAGGGATAACGTTTATCAATTCCGGTTAGTCCCATATAAAATAATCCCCATTTAGTCTAAACTACTCATTCATAAATACATTACGTAAATTAATTTACTAAAGTCTATCATCTTATAGAAGTATTTTCAACAATTATGCACAGAGAAAAAAATAATGGGAAGCCTTGCATTTTTTTCTTGACTTTCGCTTTTTATTCGCCTATACTCGTTATTGTAAAACTTAATATCACGGGAGATAGTTCCTATGTATGTTACCAAAAGACAAAAAGAAATTCTTGACTTTATTACCGGCTTCATCCAGCAGCGCGGCTACGCACCCAGCTTGCAGGAGATCGGTAGCCGCTTTGGCCTCTCCTCCCTGGCAACGGTGCACAAACATCTCAGCCGCCTGGAGGAGAAAGGGCTCATCCGTCGCAGTTATAACCGCGGCCGCTCCATCGAGCTGGTGCCAGTCAATATGACAGTGGAAGCCGTAGAACTTCCCCTCCTGGGATTGGTGGCTGCCGGCAAGCCCATTGAAGCAGTACCGGAGAAGGAGACCATCGCCGTCCCTGCCAATATGGTGGGGCGCCGTTCTACCTATGTGCTTCAGGTAAAAGGAGACTCCATGCTGGACGAGCAGATACGCGACGGCGATTATGTGGTAGTTGAAGAACGCACCACCGCAGAGAACGGCGAGACAGTCATCGCCCTGCTCAAGGGTGAGGAGGTTACCTTGAAAAAATTCTATCGGGAAAACGGCTACATCCGTCTCCAGCCGGCTAATCCGGCCATGAAGCCTATCCGGGTTAAAGAAGAAGACCTCCGCATCCAGGGTATCGTCATCGGCGTATTACGAAAATATTGATAGTAGTTTTTAGTTGTATAAGTCAGAAGATAGCAACAAGAAATGAAAAAAATGTCAGTAAATGCTGAAGATGGAGTCATAAAAATTATTTGTGCTTCTGAAAAAATTACTAAAATTGCACTTAAATATGGCTGGTTACCAGGTGCGAACTACAATAACTTAAGGAATATAAAAAATTATGAAGTCGTTGGTATGATAGATATAGAATGGAGCAACTACAATTTCGAAAAACATCTAAAGGCTGTACGTAAAGTAAAACCTATTTTTACAGTCGCGAAAGACATAATGAATATAAACGAATTAGATAAAATCATAGATCAGGCTTATGAATTGAATGATTGGTGCGAAAATGTAATTATAGTTCCTAAGGATCTAGCGTTAAAAGACAACTTAGAAGAACTAATACCAAAAGATTTTATCTTTGGTTATAGTATTCCAACAAAGTACGGTAGTACGAATATTCCAATCAAAAGTTTTAAGAGAACAGTCCATCTATTAGGAGGTCGACCAGAAATTCAGAGAAAACTAGCTGATAAATTGAATGTTGCGAGTATCGATCTAAACCGTATAGTTCATGATGCATATTATGGAGATTACTTCGACGGCGAAATTTTTAGACCACATCCACGTGGAGGTTTTTACCAGTGTATTACTGATTCAATCAAAAACATCAATAATTTATGGAAAGATTATAAAAATAAAAAAGTAATCCTTGAGAGGAAACAAAAATGAAAAAGCAAGACGATAACAACTATCGAAAAGAATTTCTGATTAATATGTATAATCAGATGTTTAATGACATTAATAGACATATTATAGTCATATGGCAAGCAATTAGCGTTGTTATTGGTTCTATTGCTATTTTTGCATTGATTGAAAAAGATGTTCTAGCATTAGATTATGCTGTTAGCATAGTAGTCCTACTATGCTTTTGGTCAATAGCTACCCTAATTGATTCCGGGTATTGGTATAACAGAAATTTAGTAATCATTGCTAATATTGAAAGACAATTTTTGAATTATGAAGATACAAAAGAGATACATTACTATTTTGGAAAACATAGGAAGTTCTCCTTAATTTTTCACATCAAAATTCAGTTGTGCTTGATTTGCGTTTTTGCTGGTCTTTTTTTAATATATCACTTGGAAAAACGCGATTTCAATATTTTTGGAAAGCTGGGACATCTGCTGCCACTCCTAGTTGCTTTTGGGGGGATAATATACTCATTTGCAATTTACAAAAGAAGAAAAAAAGCCTATAAGAATTTTTTAAAATATTCACCCGGTAAATTTATGGATGAGAAGCAAATGCCCATTAAAATTAAGTCTGAATCTGGTCATCCAGTAAATAATAATAACGGTCAATAAAATAATGCAGTCAGAGATAGCGCATATTGATATTGATGCCTTTTTCGCCTCGCTGGAGCAAGCTCGCTGCCCTGAGCTGCGGAAAAGACCAGTGGTAGTCGGAGGCGATTCGCAGGGCAGGGGAGTGGTGATGTCCGCCTCGCACCAGGCCCGGCAATGTGGGGTTCGTAAGGCTATGCCCCTGAGCCAGGCACGGAAGCTCTGCCCAGACGGAATCTTTCTGACTGGCAACCAGGAGTATTATCGGAACGCTTCTCGCTCTCTGCTTAGCATAGCACAACACTACAGCCCTCTGGTGTGCAAAGTATCCACTGACCAGCTAAACGTCGACCTGAGCGGCTCTCAGAGGCTCCTGGGGCATCCTCTGGTAGCAGCCGAGCGTCTCAGGAAGGAAATAGAGCAGGCCTTGAATCTCAGCGCTTCCGTTGGACTGGCCGCCACTCGCCTGGTGGCTCAGGTGGCCTGCCGTCAGGCAAAGCCCAAGGGCATTCTTCGTGTTCTCCCCGGTTATGAGGAACGCTTCCTGGCACCCCTGCCGTTGAATAAACTTCCGCACATAAGAGAAGAGGAAGAAGAAAAACTGTTTTCTTTGGGCATCAGGACCATTGGCCAGTTGGCTCGGTTGAAACCGGAGTTCCTACAGCAGAGCTTCGGACCTCTCGGCCTGCTGCTTCAGCTTAGAGCACGAGGACAGGATAGCGGAACAGTCCATTTGAGTACCCCCGCGGTAAAATCCGTCAGTAGACAACAGATATTCCCCCGCGATACAGTTGATCTGGGCTTACTGGAAGCCGCTCTCTATCAGCTCTGCGAAAGAACGGGAACGCAACTTCGGCGACTGGGTATGCGAGCAAAGCGCCTCACCCTCAGGATGTGTTACACCGATTTTAAACAGGTAAGCCGCACTATAACCCTGAGAGAACCCACTGGTCTGGATATGGAACTCTTTCAGGCTGTGGAAAGGCTGTTTCACGATGCTTTTCAACGGCGGGTAAGGCTGCGATCCTTTCGTCTCATGCTGACTCAGCTCAGCCACAGCGGCTGGCAGCTCAATCTGTTTCAGGAGGAAAAGAGCCTTCGTTTAGCTCGACTTTATCAGCAGGTAGATCGGATAAGACAGAAGTATGGCTTTCACTCTATTCATTTCGGGCGACTGCTGGCTTCGGAAGCAAAAGAGAAGGGGAGGGGTGAAAATTTTTTGTCGGCAGATTTCGCCTTTTCTTCGCCTGAACGGCACCTTAACTTATAAGGAGGTACTTACCTTGAGTTTTGTCCATCTGCACTGCCACAGCAACTTCTCCCTTCTGGAAGGTGCTAATACTCTTAAAGAACTTATAAAAGAGGCAAAGCGCCAGGGAATGACCTCCTTGGCCCTCACCGATACCAATGCCCTTTACGGAGCAATTCTTTTCTTTCAGATGGCGAAGGCTGAAGGCTTAAAACCGATTCTGGGAGCAGAACTTGATGATTCGGAAGGTAAGGCAGTAGTATTAGCCCGCAGTGAGACCGGTTTTGCTCAGCTCTGCCGACTGACAACCAGAAGGCAGCTTGATGAAAGTTTTTCCCTTATCGAGGCTTTGCGACAGGAGCTGACAGATGCAGAACAAGAGGTTTTTGTCCTCAGTCAGAGTCCGAAGCTCCTTCACCAGGCATCGAAGTTTATTTCTCCACAAAGGCTCTACGTGGAGATAACCAATCTACTGGACACTTCCAGTCAAAAGAAAATGAGAAAGCTTATCCAACTGGCGGAAGAGCTCAAAATCCCTCTGGTAGCAACCAATGATGTCCACTTTATTAGTCCAAAATATCATCGCATCCACCGCATCCTTACTGCTATTCGTGGCAACACTACCCTGGGAACCCTTCCCCCAAAGAGCACCGTCTCTCCCCAGGGCTGGCTTAAATCCCCCCAAGAAATGCGGCATCTCTTCCGCCAGTTACCTCAAGCCTGCGATAATACCCTGAGAATTGCCCAGCAGTGCCACCTGGAAATGGAACTGGAAAAGTATTATTTCCCTCCTTTCTCTTTGCCTGAAGGAGAAACACCGTATTCCTACCTCTGTAAGCTCTGTTTTGAAGGGGTTGCAAAGAGATATAAGCCCCTTTCCGAAAAGGTGATGGATCGGCTTAATTCAGAGCTCCATGTAATAGACCGTCTGGGATTCTCCACCTATTTTCTTATCGTCTGGGATATCGTCAACTTTGCCAAAAAGCGAGGAATGCCTACCCTGGGGCGGGGCTCGGCAGCTAACAGCCTGGTAGCCTATGCTCTGGGTATTACCCACATTGATCCTCTACGATATAATCTTTTCTTTGAGCGTTTCTTAAATCCGGAGCGTAAAACACCTCCTGATATTGACCTTGACTTCGGCTGGAAGGATAGGGATAAAGTGGTGGATTATGTATACGAAAAATACGGTTCTCATCGGGTGGCGATGATTTGCACCTTCAACACATTTTCCTTGAGGTCTTCTGTCCGGGAGGTGGCCAAAGCTGTTGGATTGCCGGAAGATGAGATAGCTCCCTTTACCTCGCGATTGCCTCACTTTTTCGTCCGTTCCATTGAAGAAGCGGTGGAGAAATTGCCCGAATGTCGTGAGCTCCCCATCAAAGAAGAGCCCTTTCGCAGCATTGTGAAAGTGGGCACTATCATTCAGGGATACCCTCGACATCTGGCAGTCCATGCCGGTGGAATAGTGATAAGTCCCTATACACTCACAGACAAAGTTCCTCTGCAGCGGGCAACCAAGGGAATCATCATTACGCAGTACAATATGCACGATATCGAGAAACTGGGCTTCATAAAGATAGATTTACTCTGCCAGCGCTCGCTCGCTGTAGCATCAGATACCCTGAAGATGATAAAAGAAAACTACGGCAAGAAGCTCGATTTAAATAGCGATGAACGAATACAGAAAGATCCTGCAACAGTACAATTAATCCGCGAAGGTAATACTATAGGATGTTTCTATATCGAATCACCAGGCATGCGCGGTCTGCTGAAGAAGCTGCAAGTGGCCAGCTTCGAAATGCTCACAGCTGCCAGCTCCGTTATCCGCCCCGGGGTAGCGCAGAGCGGCATGATGCAGCAGTTCATCCGCCGGCACAACGGCAGGGAAAAAGTGAAGTATCTCCACCCGAAGATGAAGGAGATTCTGGCTGAGACGTACGGCGTGATGATTTATCAGGAGGATGTTATTAAGGTAGCCCATGCTATCGCCGGGATGTCATTGGGAGAGGCTGACCTGCTGCGGCGGGCTATGAGCGGTAAGGGGCGTAGTCGGGGAGCAATGGAGCGCCTGGCTCGTGATTTCATCAAATCTGCTATGGCTCATGGAGTTTCTCGACCAATAGCGCAGGAAATATGGAGGCAGATTGCCAGCTTCGCCGGCTATGCTTTTTGCAAAGCTCACAGCGCTTCCTATGCCAAACTTTCCTATCAGGTGGCCTATCTGAAGGCGCACTATCCAGCGGAATTTATGGCAGCGGTAATATCCAATCAGGGTGGCTTTTACCACACCTCGGTCTATCTGGAAGAGGCTCGAAGGATGGGGATCAGGATACTCCTGCCTGATATAAAGCTTAGCGATTATCATTACACCAGTAAAAACGACTGGATAAGGATCGGCCTGATGCAAATAAAGAACATGTGTCGTAAAACTATTGAATCAATTCTTGAGGCCCGAAAGCAATCGACTTTTGATTCTCTCAGCGACTTCCTGATGCGTACCGAAGCTGAATTCCAGGAGGTAGAGGACCTTGTTAAATGTGGAGCGATGGACTGTTTTCCACAAAGTAGACCGGAACTCCTGTGGATATTGGAGCTCAGCTTTGATAAGATACAGCGGTTAAAAAGAAATGGAAAAAGAGAAACTGACCTCTTTTCTCTTAATAAACTCCTGGATACTCCTGACATTTCATCGCATATTTCCGATTATTCGTCTGAGGAAAAATTAAGATTGGAAAAGCAGATCTTGGGAATGACGGTTTCTCATCACCCTCTGGAAAGCTATCGCAAGAAATTGGAGAGAATTGAACTGATTGAGTCCAAAGATCTATTTCACTACCGAGGAAAACGAGTTAAGCTGGCTGGCTGGTTAGTCGTTACTAAACGATGTACCACCAGCAAGGGAGAATTTATGAAGTTCGTCACCCTGGAGGATATGAGCGGGGTGTATGACGCAGTGCTTTTCCCTAAAGTTTATCAACAATATGGTCACCTCATCGTTAGCCGGGGACCGTTCATCATTGAAGGGAAGGTAGATGAGGACTGCGGTCACTGCACCATAACAGCAGAGAAAATTGAAGTTATCGCTCATAAAGAGGATGTTACTGCATAATTCATCGTTCTATTTAAATAAAAAATAAGGCGCTGAGTTTAATTGCGAAGCTCAGCGCCCATTTCTTATTTATTGTATAAAGCCTTACCTCATTTCTCTTCTGGCTCTACCCAGGTAGTCAAGGCTGGGACCTAAGAGGATGGAATTTAAAAGAAGTCGGTTGAGAACCGGAAGATGAGCACGGAAATTGGGCTCTTCCTGGAATAGAATTATCCTTCCTCGACCGAAATTTTCTTCGGTTAGATAAGGAGTTTCTTTTAGTTTTTCTTCATATCCCTCCGGCATAAAGCCGCTCACCCAACTTTTCTCTGGATAGATGGCAACATTATTACCTTTATGCTCAGGATCAAAAATGGTCTTGGTGCTGCATAGAATGTTGGTGAATTCCCCATAACCATAGGTAAGGGGATGCTTATTATCCAGTTTAACTCTAAAAACGACACCCTGCGGATAGTCTGCTTCTCGCCTTCTTCTCATCCAGTCGTCGGCGCTGGATTTCTGTTTCGCTGTTACGGAGCTAAATCCGCTAATTATCTTTTTATCCTTCTCCTCTTTGCAAGCGTAGAGTGCTGCTCCCTTAATACCGATAAAGGTGCCACCTTCTTTGATCCACCGTGTCAGCTTTTCCAGAGCAGCTTTGTCAAGAGCTTGTTTATAACTATTAGGTGTATCATTGGGGAAGAGGATGACATTGTACTCACGGAGATCAGCTCGCTTAAAGACATGTACTGGCATAAAGGTTGCCATAATACCGAATTGGTAATCGAGCATATGCCAGTAAATATCGGATTCGCCATTAAGCACTATAGCAATTTTAGGTTTTTTTAGCGTAGCAATGTGGTCTGAGCCTAAGTCTATACCTTTCTCACTCAGGGCTGTATTTGCAGCATAGGCAGTTATACCAAGTTTCTCTGTTATCTTGGAAATGGCTTCATGTATGCTTTCAGGATTTCGATTTATTATGATAACAATGGTACCAGGATTGAAATCTTGCCCAACTATGCTGAATGCTTTAGTGCTCAGGTAACAGTTAAAATCTTTTTGCAGCAACCAGGCCAGGGCTTTCATATGATTTATGGAATCATTTTTCAAAAGATAGGCATAGGTTGCTTTACCTCCAACAATTGCACCTGCGCGCTTTGGTTTTTCTTCAACCTTTTGCTTATCAACTGAAGGTCTATCCTCTAACCAATAAGCCTCAACGCCATAATGCAAAGGCAGTGACCAGGCAGTAATGTCATAGAAAAAAGTCTCTTTCTTGTCTACATGGGTTCTTGGTTCTAACAAAGTCTTTGCTAATCGTTTAGCAGGCTGCTCCAGGTCAATTATGAAACTGCCGGCTGGGAATTTTTTAGCTGCAGCTTTGTCAGAAAAATAATCATGAGCTTTGGTTGAGCTAAAATCTTTTTCAGCTCGATGAATTTCTATACCTTGCTTGAGGAGTGTATTAATGAGTCGATTTGTAATATCTGCATCCGGTGAGGGGAGAATCACGAATTGTTTGATGGATCCATTTTCACCTTCTTCCAGACCTGTTTTGCAGAAATCATAATAATCCCTCAGTCTCTCTTCTCTATGTTTCACTGTAGTTAAGAGAGTTGCCATGGAAGCGATGAACTGCTCATGAACTCTTTGTTTTAATGTGAGGACAGTTCCATCGTTTCTTTTAACTGCTTCGCCCATGCCACCTCCACCTTTTTCATAGGTCATACCAATGGCACCATTTAGAGAAGGCCAGGAATCTCCGAAGCCAGGGAATAACAAGTCAAAGGATTCTTTAGTATAGTAGCCATAGCCAAAGCGGTCAAAGGTAGCTGCAAAGCCTTTTCCATAGATTTCCCACCACTTCATGTGAGATGGAGGTATATTTTGATTTATTGGTTTTCGAGGTGGGAAGAAGAAATAGGGACTGTCAACTCCCATTTCATGAAAATCAGAAAAGGTCTGTGGATGCCAGTGCAGAAAGGCTTGAATCTTGCACTTGGTCTCAGGTGTGGTTACCAGAAACCAGTCACGGTTTCGATTGATATTGTGCAGCCCTCCATAGTATTCTCTTGGGAGATTGTTGGATATATCATTGGGATCGGGATTTGGGTGAATCCTATTGACGGTATTCTGGAATTGTACGAAGCTCTCATGGCCATCTGGGTTTTGGGCCGGAATAATAATAGTAACCAAATTCTCTAATATATCCAATATCTCCTTATCAGTTCCAGCTGCAAGCTGGTAAGCTGTTTGCATGGCAGCCTCGAAATGGCTCGCTTCCGGACCATGAACACCATAAGCTAAAAAGACAATAGCTGGAGAAGCATTAATAATGGATTCAGATTCATCAGCGGAGGAGAGCTTTCTGGGATCGGCTAATTTAGCAATGTTTGCTCTGATTTCTTCTATTTTAGACATATTTTCTTCGGAGCTTATTACTAAATAGAACAACTTGCGTCTTTCGAAGGAAGTACCATATTGAACAACCTTTACTCGCGGAGTGCTCTTTTCCAGTGCTTTAATATAGTCTACCATTTCATGATAGTAGCTGTAATGGTTGCCCAGTTGGTAACCAAGAACAGATTCCGGAGTAGGAATCTTAGAATCATAGGTTCCTCCTGGCCAGAACTCGAAAGCTTTTTCCTGCGATACTGTAGGCCAAGATAATATAAGGAAAAATACGATAATTGGGAAAAGTAAGATCTTGAAGGTTTTCATGATTATCCTCCTTTTTTGATTTATATAAAGATATATTAATATTTAATCTTGTTGTGGTTTAAGAATTTTGCCAGTAAGTTCTCCAGTAAACTTTCCTTTATCTATCGCGAGCTTGCCATTAACTAAAACATATTCAATACCGCTACTATAACAGTGAGGAGCAGTGAAGCTTGCTACCTGTCGGATGGTTTTTGGATTAAATATAGTGATATCGGCCCAATAGCCTTCTTTTAACATTCCACGGTCCTTCCAGCCCATGACACTGGCGGGGAGTGAAGTACTTGAGCGAATAGCATGAGGTAAAGATATGATCTTTTTCTCCAAACAATAGTATCTGATTTTATGCGGAAATGTTCCATAGGAACGAGGATGAACTAACCCTATTCCGAAGAAAGGAGTAGTCCCGTCACTACCTGTTGATACATAATCTTTTTTCATTATATAAGCAACGTCTTCTGGGTTCATCTGGTAGGGAATGGCTTTTGCTCCTTGAAGCTCAAGCTCTATTGCGGTATCAGCTATACTCTTTGCTTTCATAGTAGCAATTTCTTTAAGTGTTTTTCCAACTAACTGAGGTTCAACTGATATGGCAATCATAATATTTTCAGCGCCCACCCAATCCTCGATATATTTTTCTATCTCCTGGCGAATTTCTTCTGCTTCCTCTGGTTGATTCATTCTTTTTAAGAATGCAACTCTCGCTCTCATATCTTCTGCCCCTCGAGCACTTATACCAGAGGCAAACAACTGGCTGACTATTCTGACAAGCTCATCCCTTGATAGATTATCGAGATATTCCTCAAAATGTTCCGCTAAAAGAGGATAGGGGAGAGCTGTACAATATAAGCTAATTAACTGACTATCTCTTAAGCTGCTAAAAGCATTTATTATTTCATCTCTGATATCTGTTTGATTTTCATCTTCTCCATACCAGGCTTTTCCTGGTATAAGGTTACGATAAGGATAACCACTGCTCACGGGATAAGGATATTGATCTGCTGTGATTTTTAATCCAGTTTTCCTTGCTTCTTCGATTAATTGGCTAGCTTGAATTACCTTTCCCCAGTTTGGGCGACTCACAGCTTTGAAGTGGGAGATATTAGTAGGAGCTCCGGTTTCTTCAGCTATCTTAATGGTTTCTTCAATTGATTCTATTAAATGATCTCCCTCATTACGAATATGGGTGTGGTATATACCACCATAAGGAACAATCTCTTTTACCAGTTCAATGAGCTCATTAGTTTTGCTATACCTTCCCGGTATATATTCAAGTCCGGTAGAAAGACCGTGGGCACCTCCTTCCATAGCTTGTTTTACCAGTTCCTTCATTTTTTTAAGCTCATTTTTAGTAGGCTCGCGATCCTCTACTCCCATTACCATCTCTCGTACCTGTCCATGACCTACAAGAAGTGCTGTGTTAATGCCAATACCCTCATTTGTCCATCGTTCAATTTGGTCCGTCACTTTTTCAAATATAGGCCAGGCGCTTCGTCCACATTGTCCTACTATAGAAGTGGTCACTCCTTGCGTAAGATAGTTATAACAAGAACGTAGCTCAGGATAGTACATTCCTCTATCAACATGAGAGTGAAGGTCTATGAATCCAGGAGTAACATAAAGACCTTTTGCATTTATAGTTTTATTAGCTTTTGCATTCTTTAAATTTCCAATCTGTAAGATTTTTCCATCTCGAATCGCAATATCTGCCTTAAACGGTTTTTTCAAAGAGCCATCAAGAAGATGGCCTCCTTTGATTATTAAGTCATATTGTTCTTCTTCAAAAGAGTTTAGCGGTAATCCCTGTATTGATATAAGAAATAAAAAATTCAAACAAAGCACACACAATATTCTAAAAAAAGCTTTACGCAAAATTTCGAATATCATCTTACCCTCCAGTTATTAATATACAATTTTTTTTATGGACATATATTATCTTATTCTTCTTCTTCTTTTTTTATTTCTTCCTTTCCTAAAATGTATTTATCAAACCACGCTATTTCGCGATTCATTTTGTCCTTTTGATGTTTCGGTTCTCTAAGTCCATGTGGTTCTCTGGGGTAAAGTACCCATTCAACGGTAACGCCATTCTTTTTCAGTCCCATATAGAATTCTTTTGCCTGTGGTGGTGGGACTCTTCTATCCTCTTGACCATGAAGTATAAGTGTTGGCGTTTTAGCATTTTTAATATAGGTCATAGGTGAGCATTTCTGATAAATTTCATAGCGATCCCAGGGAGCCCCTCCTAAATAGTCATCCATAGTACTCGGTATATCATTCTGGCTATACATGCTGTACAGATTGGTCAAACCTGCTCCCAGGCTGGCAGCTTTGAAACGGTTGGTCTGAGTAACAGTCCAGGCCGTCATGTAGCCTCCATAGCTCCAGCCAGCAATCCCTAACTTATCCGGGTCAGCAATCCCAATTTCTACAAGATAATCAATACCACTCTGAACATCCTGATAATCGCCATTTCCCCAGTCATTGAAATCGCCTTGAAGGAATTTTTCTCCATAATTGCTGCTACCGCGGAAATTAGGGAGGAATACAGCATAACCTTTACCCGCCCATATATGGTCATATTGAGCCCAGGAAGCAGGAAAAGATTTAGTACATGCTCCTGCAGGTCCACCATGTGCCAGAACTATCATCGGATATTTTACTCCTTTCTGATAGCCAACAGGTTTTACCAGCAGACCCTCAATTTCCCATCCATCTTTGCTTTTCCACTGAATTGCTTCTATCTCGCCCAACTGAAGCTCTTTTATCCAGGGATTAAAATCAGTCAGCTTTTTTGGGTTATAAGATGCAACTGATGAAATATACACTTCTTCTGGGGTATAGGGATCTTCTTTAATAAAAGCCATTAGGCTTGTATCTTTATTGAATGAAAAGGAACCGACCACATAATCATCGTTATCTGTCAGCTTGCTAATTTTACCGTCCGCTATTTCTACTGCATAGAGATGGGACAATACACCCTTTCCAGCATAAAAATAGATTGTCTTTGCATTTTTTGACCAGGAAATCATATTTGCAGAGCCATCAAATTGTTTTGTTAAGTTTATGGGTTCACCTCCTGACGAAGGTACCATGCAGATATAATTGTTACCAGTCCCGTTTTTCTGTCCATCCCGAGATAAAAAAGCTATATATTTTCCATCAGGTGACCATAACGGAGCGGTATCAATACCTATACGCTTTACCAGTGTATCGGGCTCTTCTCCATCAACTGCGATTATTATGAGGTCTGATTCAGATCGATCATCAGCTTTTGGAGTAGGAGTGATAGAGCACGCTATTTTGCTGCCATCCGGTGACCAATCGAAGGAATCAACGTTAAAAGCAGCTTTTGTAAGCTGAATTGTTTTTTTGCTTTCAACATCCATAATCCAGAGATTTGTCATTTTGATATCTTTATCCACAACAATAGCATCATCTTTTTCTTTATTTTTCTTTTCTTCTTCTTCGCTCAGAGGCTCAGCGGAAAGAAATGCGATTTTCTTGCCATCAGGTGACCAGGCAAAAGAATTTACACCGGTTTTGACATCTGTTAATTTATCAGCTTCTCCTGCAAAAGGATTTATGAGCCAGATTTGATTTTTTTCATCTCTATCCGATAAAAATGCAAGCATCTTGCCGTCAGGACGCCATAGTGGGTAGCTGTCTGATTTTTTGTGATAAGTAAGCCTCAGTGGCTCCTCACCTTGAGCTGAGATCATCCAGAGGTCTGCATTGTATCTGTTTTCTTCAAAATCAGGCGTTCTAACTACAAAAATAACAAATTTTCCATCCGGAGAAATTTGAGGGTTAGAAGGAAATTTAAGCTTGAAGAAATCATTAACAGTCATAACCTTCTTTGGTTGTTGGGAGAGAACAAGGAAAGATGATAAAATTATTAATAAAAGAAAAAATAATAGCTTTTTCATATATTCCTTCTCCTTTTTAATTTTTTATTAAATATTCATTAAATAAATT
>CAZYAF010000005.1:0-186372 GCA_964645975.1 uncultured Acidobacteriota bacterium | reverse complement strand
AATGCAACAAAACTGCCTTAAAACTTTATCCTGAGTTAAAAGAACAAGTGAGAAAAGCAAATGACCCATTACTTATGGCAATAAAAATAGCTATAGCTGGAAATGTTATTGATTTTGGAGTACCTGGTAAATTCAATATTGAAAAAGACATAAAAAGTACTTTACAACAAGATTTTGCTATACTAAATTATACTAAATTTTTAATGCAGGATTCAACAAATAATTTTTATCTGGCCTTTTCTTCTATATTATCCTATTCATAAAAATAGAAATTAATCAATGCTTTTGCAAAAAAGGATTATAGCATCTTTCTTGCTGGTTCAAAAGTCTTATGATATACTCAAAGTTGATTTTATGCAAGGATAACAGAGGGAGGGAAATAGTGAAAAAAAAGAACTGGTTAGATTTCTGGGATGGATGTGCTGAGCAAAAAGAAAATCCGATTGAAGCTGTTCAATATCTAAAAGGAGAACAACCTATATCAGAGGAGGAGTACAAAACAGTCATAAAATTGGTTGGCGATTACCTTAAAATAAATCCTCATGAAAAGGTGCTCGAAGTAGGTTGTGGCTGTGGATTAATTCTCAAGGAATTTGCTCCTAAAGCACAAACAGTAATTGGAATTGATTATTCGCAGCAGATGATTATAAAAGCTCAAGAGCTATTTCCTGATATTCTCTTTTTAGTTGGGGAAGCTGCATGCATACCTTTCCCAACAGATTACTTTAACCATACTTTCTGCTTCAGCATTTTTGCCTATTTTCACGACCTTGCATATGCGGAAAAAGCTATTACTGAATTCATACGGGTTACAGCACCTGGTGGAAAAATCTTATTGGGAGATCTTATAAAACCTCCAGATTTCAATAATCGATCATGGATAAGAAATGCATTATCTCAATTTTTAAGCTATCGCAGATACATTTACCGAATAGTAAAAAGGCCATTACCATTGACAACCCTGACTATTGAACCAAATTTTGTCGCGAATGTATTAAAAAAGACAAACGTGCAAGATTTCAGAATGTTTATGAGAGAGAATCCCCCCTATGCGTTACATGAAACAAGGTATGATGCAATTATTCAGGTATAATAATCCCTAAGAAATGACTAAATACAAAATCTGCTTTTTGTCGCCTGAAAAATATTCCCTATGGGATAAATTTGTAGGAACAAGCCCAATGGGAACAATTTTCCACACTACCTTTTGGTTAGAAACAGTTTCTCCAGAAAATTGGAGAGTACTGGGTTGCTTTCAGGGAGATAAGCTCATAGCAGGAATGCCGTTAATTGAAAACAAGCGATTCGGAATTCGTTACATATCCCATCCTCCATTAACTCCCTGGATGGGTATTGTTATTCAATCTTGGGATAAAAATATTAAACAGGGCAGAAAAATAACATTGGAGAAAGAGATATCTAAGCAATTTATTCAATGGATAAAAAAAGCAGATTACTTTATTCAAAGCTTCCATCCAAATTATCGCGACTGCCAACCTATGATGTGGGAAAGCTTTAGCTGCGAGCCCTGTTATACCTATATAATCAGTCCTTTGCATGATATTGATAAAATCTGGAGCAGTTTGAGAGAAAACCATCGCAGAAATATCAAAGATGCACATAATAAAGGATTTTTCATACGAAAGGGTATTAATGAAAATGAGTTCCAAGATATTATAACTAAAATTTTTCTGCAAAAAGCAGAAGAGTTAGGTTGTAATGAATCTCTTTTTATACGAGTTCATCAACGCCTTAAACATTCTGGAAAAGGAACTCCCTTCGTGATATATGACAAGGAGAATACTATTGTAGCTGCCACTTATATAGTATGGGATGAACGAAGTGCCTACTATCTTCTTGGAGGAACTAATAAAGAAGCGGGTATACGCTCAGGGATGGCTATGACATTACTCATGTGGGAAGTAATAAAGGAAATGGCGCAAAAAGTAAATTGCTTTGATTTCGAAGGATCAGATATCCCTGGAGTTGAGCATTTTATTAGAGGATTTGGCGGAAAGCAAATATGTTATTTTCGAATCTCATATATTGGGTCTCGACGACTTGCCTTTTATATATGCCTTAAAAAACTTGCCTCTATTTTAAAAAAATAGGAAAAAGATAATAATAATAATGCTTATTTAAATTGCCTCGCTTTTTATTAATTGCCTCCTTTTTTTCCACCACAAAGCAATATTATCTAAACTCGTAATCCAGGCTTCATTTTCTTCTTTCAAATAATCAAGTATTGCAGTGTAGACCTCCCCCCAATAGGGATAATCTCCATGATCCAAGCTGCGACAATGCCAGTTTAATACAGCTAAGCCATTATATTTTTTAATCTCTTGAAAATGTTTGATAGCATTATTTAGTGCCTCCTGGGGTGAAGGTTTGTTGAGAAAAAGTGCTTCATCTCCCAGGGTTGTTGGAATTTCTAATATATCTATTGCTTTTTGGTTTGTTAAATTATAAGGATTATAGGGGAATGCAATACCCCTGCGGAAACCAATAGCATCATTAAAAGTCAATGAGGAATCATAAACAAAAGCGGCTTTTCTCTGATAATCCAAAGTTTCTTCCGGATGTTCCGGATTAAGATGGTAATAATGATTTCTTAGACCGATAATCTTTTCTCCATTTATTTTTTCCAGACCTTGCTTTTGCTCCCTGTAATTTTTATAATCTTCCCAACAATCATAACTGGCATGAAGACCGATTGACCACCCTTTTTCCCTTAACAGGTGCATTATATGAGAATATTTTTTTTCCTCAATGCTGTAGAGGGGATCATAGACAGAAGATTTGGGAGAAAAAATATGTGCTGAAGCGAAGAAAAAAGTGGAGCAAAAACCTCTCTCTCCCTCTAATTGTACCCACTTATCAAAATTCCAATAAGGGTCTGGTGTTCTCCTAAAGAGCTGCATGATATTATTTTTTATTACTGTACAAGCCGCTAATAAAATTTTAGGTCGCAGATCTCCTCTCCATGTACGTAATAATTTCCAGCTTGAGATATATTTCTCTGGTAAATCAACATCATGGCTGAGTGCAACAGCGTAAGACTTGTGCTGAGGCCAAAGGGGAAGAAAAGCTTCTTTCTTCTTGCCTATTTCTATGAGCTTCTTCTTTAATAAGGCACAATATATATTCACCAATGGCTTTTCCAAAATATTCATTCTACCTAAAAATGTTTTATAATCAATGGGTCTATCATAAATGTCCCTTGGACACTCCCTTTCTCCACTGCCAATAAGTAGATAATAAACAGCAGTAATTAAATCAAAAGGTATCTCCGAATCAGAAATTTTAGAAAAAGCATTCGGTATGGGAGAAAAATTGAGCAGAGGAATGTTTCGATAATAAGTGAGCTGCGGTTCAGATTCTTTGCCCGTTTGATTAAAAGGAATAAATAGTGGAAAATTTTTATATGCTGAATCAACAGGTCCATAATAGATATCTGTGCTATTCTGGTCGTATCTCTCTGCGGTAGAAATATTTATTCCCAAAAAATCAGATATGACTTCAAGAGCATAAATAGATCTTTTTCTATGCTCTTCTGAACAATCCAAATAAACTATTATTTTTCCAATCAGACTATTCCTTCAATTATTGATTTTCAAAAAAATAACTAAAAATAAGATAATCAATTGATATAGCTATAATTAAAAAAGCTTTTAATTTTTTGAACATTTAATTTTTCATTTCGATAAAAAGCTTTTTAAACAATCTTATAATATAATATTCCATACGTGGTCTATAATCAGTATTTATGGTGATATTTTTAAAATTTTTCATTATATATTTCTCATCCCCAATATATTTAGTTGCAGCTTTTATTTTTTTACTAGTAATTAATATTTTCTCTTCTTCGGTTAACAATGAATGAAAATATTTTTCGTTTCTTTTTTCATTAAATATTAAACGATTTTGTGAGGCTACAAAATATACATAAAAATATTTGACCCTTGGAAAAACACTAACCATAGTCTTAGGCATAATATCATGATTGTCGCTCCATATACCTAAAATACCGTCTGCTCGAAGATGATACTTTAGCAAAGTAATAAATTCCTTTGAATAAACATTGTTGCTATAAGCTCGCATTGTGCTTATAGGGTCCATTACTATGAGATCATATTTTCTTTTGTTACGATATAAATACCTTCGAGCATCATCAATAATTATTGAAAGCCTTGGATTTGACAGTATTTCAGAATAAAATTCCATTTTCTTAAGATTTCTCAACAGGGTGCCATCTATCTCTACAAGTTCTATATTTTTGCTTTCAGGATTACGCAATATAATCTCGGTCGTCGTTCCTGTTCCAAAACCTATAATTAAGATGTTATCTAATTTTTTGGTAATTATCCCTTGACAACATGTAAATAATGTAGTATAATATATAATGAAAGGAGTCAAGGGAATGGAAAAATATACACTTAAAGATTTTAATCAAGAGTTTCAAGATGATGATACTTGTCTTGAATGGATTAAGAATCATCGCTGGCCTAATGGTATCTATTGCGAAAAATGCAAAAAGATAACTAAACATCATCGAGTTAAGAAACGCACCTGTTACGAATGTGATTGGTGTGGTACTCAAGTCTATCCTACCGCTGGTACTATCTTTCATAAATCTACTACACCGCTTAAAATCTGGTTTCATGCTATCTATCAGATGTCCTCTACAAGATGTGGTATCTCTGCTAAACAAATTCAAAGAGAAACTGGAGTTACTTACAAGACCGCATGGCGCATGTTTCATCAGATTAGAAAACTTTTTAAAGAAAACATAAACCCATTGGTCGGTCAAATAGAGGCTGACGAAACCTATGTCGGTGGTAAGAGACCTGGCAAACGTGGTCGTGGCGCTGAAGGCAAAACTATTGTCGCCGGGATCGCAGAGCGAAAAGGTAAAATCTTTGCGACTATCGTTCCCGATGTCAAAGCCAAAACTCTTTTGCCGTTGATTCAAGAAAAAGTAAAAAATAACGCCACTATACATACAGATGAACTGCCAAGCTATAATAAGCTTAAGTATATGGGATTTAGACATAGACGTGTTCCCCATCATGCCAAAATCTATGTCGTTGCCGATGTTCATACGAATACCGTTGATGGCTTCTGGAGTCTTTTGAAACGTGGTATTAGCGGTGTTTATCATTCTGTTAGTCCTAAACATCTCCAAGCTTATTTAGATGAATATACATTTCGTTACAATCATAGGAATGATGAAATCCCGATGTTTATTACTTTTTTGAATCAGATTTGTCCTCTTTAATAGGTTGAATTGCTTTGTCAAGTATCCTATGAAATTCCTCTTTTGTGATATCTTCCTTTTGTTTCTTTGTCTCTTTTTTAACTTTTTTTTTCTTCATAATAATCCCCCACTAAATACAATATGTGCCCAAAATGCATTTGACTAATACTATATTTTGTGATATTATTTAGATTTGAATGCGGAGATTTTAAGGGATAAGAGTTATCCCCATTTTTGGTACTTAATGAGTTATAAAAATAAATAGCAGGGAGGTAATTTAATGGTAGAATACCCGATTTTCGCTCGGCATGATGCTGGTTCGAATCCAGCCCTCCCTGCCGTTTTTTTATCGGTGGGGGCGTCGCAAAATGAGAAAGCGCTTGTTTGTCACACAAGAGATACGGGTTTGATTCCCGTCGCCTCCACCATTTTTTAAAAATTACATTGTTATTAACTTTGTTGGGATTTAGAAAATTATTATTAAACCACGCCTCTTTAGCATATATATAATAACAATTATATCTTAAAAAGTCAAGAAATATTTTGTAAGTCATTATATATAAGGTGGTTAAGGAAAATAAATAAAATATGAGACATTTTTGGAATCTCAAAAATTCATTTGTTATAGCCATTTTGGGTTTTTCTCTTTCAATTTTGGGTTATATACTTTCATTTAATTACTCTGTTTTTATGAATTGCCCAAAAAGCATATCTATATTTGATATAGAAATTTTGTTTTTATCAACAAAATTATCTGTATTTTCTTTATTTATTACTTTTCTATATATAATATTTTGGTTTAGAATACATAATGCTATTAATAAAGCAGTTAATTCTGGTCTCACAAAATCGCAAAAAATAGCCAATGGATTTTTTTGGTCGTTAATAATATGCCATATTTGTGCAGGTATATCTTTTTTAATTTTCATTTTGAAAAACCTATATATATTAAAAAAACTCTTGCAATCATAGAAACAAAAATAATTGCCATTATCGCACAAGTCAAGTAAAACAGCATGTAACTAAGAAATAATTTTATTTTTTGTTTGTGCTCGGATTGAGAGGGGGATATAGATTTTTGTAAAAAAACTCCAATAAGACAAAGTATTATAGCAAATATACCCCCAGCAAAAAAATGATAATCTATAAATGATACTATATTAAATATAAACTTCATTATATATTAACCTCTACATGTTTTCAAGGTATAATAACCAATTTTTTTGCATAACTCATCCAATCAAGTGCCTCTTTAATAAAAATCCCACCTGGTCTTCCTCCATGAGGCACACCATTAATATAAACATCTGTGATGTTTCCATCTTTAAAAGCTGCCACCACGCTTTCTCTTCCTTCTTCTATATATGCTTTCTGATGTTTATGTGCAAGATGTGCAAAATTATAATATTCTCCTCTTTGTGGAAAAAGTAATATTAAAATAAATGCCGCAGGAAAACAGATAGCAGCATAGAGCTTCTTTCTTTTGAAATAACAATGTAGAAAAGCAGGAAAAAGAAAAAGAATCCCAATGATTGCAAAAATAAGCAATGTACCTTCAGTCTTGCAATAAGGAAGAATTACAAATCCAGTACAAAACCCACCTAATACATTTCCTAAGGCGCTAAAAAAGTAAACTTCTCCTATTTTAGAACCAGTACGGTGGAGTTTTTTAGTCGCAATTCTGCCTAATAAGGGAAATGTAGCGCCCATGAAAAGAGTTGGAACAAACATAAAGAATAATGGCCATATAAATATATCAAAATTAACAAATATTGTCTTTAGAAAACCTTTTAATGTCAAAAAATACTCGATCGTAGTAAAGCCGCCTGGATGAAAATATTCATTAAATGAAAGCTCAAAGCACTTTTCTATAGCTGTATATTTTCCTAAATAATATGAGACAACGATACTGAATAATACATAAGCACTAATCGCAGCCTGAAAAATATAGAAATATTTCGCCTCTACAAATCTTTTTCTTTGAACCATGTGATTCATTCCATAACTACCGAGAGCTATCCCCATAAGATAGACGAAAAGGATGGAAGAAAAAGCATAAGGGGAATTTTTTATAAAAACAGAAATAAGTCGGAACCAAACGATTTCATAACCAATGGCAAGAAAACCAACTACTATAGCGAAAAAATAGATATAGTAATTTTTAACATCATAGCTTGTAATAGTTTTTTCTATCGTCTTATAAGTTTCTATACATTTAGTAATCTTTCGCTTCATACCAATAATACTCAAACCAAGTGCAAAATTCAAAGCTGAAGCAAAATAAACAACTCCGTCAAGACCTATTATGCTAATAAACAGGTATCCACATAATACAGTGCCAAATGCAGCACCTAATGTATTTAGAAAATAGAGAAAGCTTACATTCTTTAGTAGCTGATTATCAATCTCACTGAAAATTCGGCAGATTATTGGTAAAGTGGCACCCATAAGAAAAGTTGGCAGCGCTAAAAAAATGAAACTGAATAAAAGTATATATAGATAATCAGCACCAGCAGTATGTTTAGATAAAAATTCTAAAAAAGAAATGCTCAAAAAACCAAAAGCGCCAATTACTATTTCTACAAAAGCATATAGTGCTATTTTATCTTTAATCCTATCGACAATACGACCTCCCCATAGAGCCCCAAAACCCAAACCAAACATAAATACGCTCACTACTAAAGTTATTGAGATAAATCCCACTCCATAGAAGAGGGTTAAAATCCTCTGCCACGCAACTTGGTAAAAAAGAGAAGTAATTCCAGATAGAAAGAAGATAGCTTTTAGCAAACGTATACCTGGATTACTGCCTTTTTTTATATTCATTATTGTTTCTTTATTCTTTCTAATTATGGTCAATTAATAAAAATTCCCGCTACATCATTAATTTACCAGAAGGTATATCCCAAAGCAATAAAAAAGAATAGTAGGAAAACCGTTAATAAAAATGATTTATTAAACATACTAAAATACAAATAAAAAAAATGCTATCTTGTTACTAATGTTTTATAAAAAATCATTGCTCTGAAAAGTAAACTATATAATAATATAGGGATTGCAAAAATACTTAGAAACCATTCATCTGATCATAAAGGTTAAAATAATGGGAACGATTAAAAGATCTTGTTACAGCATCTTTATTTTTCTTATATTTCTATCTATACCGCTTTTTTCTCAAAAAAATCTGCCAATCAAATGCACTATTAAACGACCAGAAGCAATAGTTATTCAGGGAAATTTGCTAAAAAAGTTTATTGATTATCCAATAGAAAATATCAGGTTATATCGTTATTATTCAGAAAAATGGGAAGCAATTCCTTTCCAAATTGATGAGCGTGACTCTCGAGGCCTTTTGGTATTACCACAAGGATCAAATCCTACTATTGATGACGAGTCAAAGGATATTTTCGATGCTAATGATGAGGTTATTATAATGAGTAATGACCTGGGTGATAAGGTTGCAGAAACTCAACTGTTAGAGGGACATTTAATCTTTGCAGAAATAGAGGTTGAAGACCATTTGACAGGAGATAAAGGATGGGTATATTGCTATTTATTTAAACATCCTGAAGCCACGAGCAGCAAAGACTATATTGAATTTCAAACCGAAGAAGACATTTTGAATGTTAACACACTAAACTATTCCATTTCCTTTCACAAAGGCAAAATTTATTATATAAAATTAGCGCTTAAGAATAATAGAGAGAGAAAAGAGAATAATATTATTGATCGGACCAAATTCCGAAGCTCCGTAAGATTAAAATGGTGGCTTTTTTATTTTATGGCTTTGAAAAGCTTCAGCAAGAACGAGGATAATGTGGAGATGAATATAAGAGCATATAAGGATGGGGCAGTAAGGTTAATTCTGCGAGGCAAACCTAAATTAAAACTAATCATGAGCTGGGAGCTCCCCTCAGAGGAACTTGACTCTATTTACTATAATAATCAAATCAAAGTTACGAGCCTGATAAGCTCACCAGTAAATATTGGTTCTTATTGTATGAGCGCAAGCTTTATGGCGGGCTTCGATTTTAACAGTAATGCTAAGGGAATGAGTTTCTATAATAATAACAACCTGGTACCAACTATCATAGATGGAATGATGGATAATCAGGAACAGCATTTGGACCTCGGTCATCAAAATTGGATGGTTCTAACAGGACCTCAGGGTACAATGATTAATCGTGTCGTTCTTGGTCCAACCTTGAACATGCTAAGAAATAAGTTATATTATCTGGATAACGCCACTGCCGAAGATTCTCCTGAGGGAGAGATAGGCCAATTTCCCCAAATAGGATATCTATACAGCATTCTTCCAATAAAAACAGGAAAACATCAAATATTTACCTATTTGTATTTTCCATCTCATTTTGAAGTGGGGCAAGAAGAAATGTATCTTAGTATTCTCGATCACCCTCTTAAGATTTCTGTAAAAGATAATTAATAATAATCATGAACAATAATTTCTATTATCTTGTAGTTTGAACATTTCGATAAGATTGATTGAAAAGGAGCAAGATTCAGTAAATATGGGAAAAGAATATGATTGGTTAGGTAAGATCTTTAAAAAATTACGGCCCGTAGAAGGTATCTGTATTATTTATTTTTTAGCATTGAGCTTACTATTAATATTCCTTCATAGAAGTCTGAAAAACTGGTCTGTATACATACTGCTCAACTTTTTTATTATAGCCATAATAGCGTTCATGAACTGGCTTCATCCTAAATTCAATAGCCATGTATTTGACTTTTTTTATTACTGGTATCCTATCCTCATCTTCCTGTTCGGATTTGAACAGGCTGCCAGGTTAAACCATATAATATTTCTTCAATGGTTTGATCCCGTTATCTTAAAATTTGAAAAATTTATCTTTGGCGTTCATCCCACTATCTGGTTTTCCCGGCATTCAAATCCCTGGCTAACTGAAATTTTTCAGTTTTTCTATTTCACCTATTATTTGCAATTTCCCATATTAGGAGCATATTTTTATGCTAAAAAGAAAATAAATAATTTCAATAATTTTCTCTTTGCCTCTTTTATTGCTTATATTAATTGCTTTGTTTGCTATTTCCTTTTTCCCATTGAGGGACCCCACCATACCTTAATCCACCTGCGGGCTTCCAGAGTTGATGGATATCTATTTGACTCGCTGGTTCATTTGATTCAAGCAAGTGGAGGAGTGCACGGAAATGCTCTTCCCAGCGCTCATATAGCTACTTCTATCATTGTGGTGATTTTTGCTTATAAATATGCCCGAAAGGTGTTCTATTTTCTTTTCCCGGCCACCATTGGTCTCTGTATTGGGGCGGTATATGGCTGGTATCATTACGCCAGTGATATTTTTGCTGGAATAATTTTTGGAGCATTAGCCTATTACCCGCTCTATAAGTTGCTCTACAATTGGTGGGACAAGAAAATATATCCACTTACGTATGACTGAGTATTTTTATTCCCGCAGCAAAATAATCTGAATTTGCTTTTATTTACATGGTAAACTTTAAGAGTAGTTAAACTATGATATAATTCCTTTGGGCTTTATTATTATTAAATGAAAAAATCATGAGAATCGGAATTGATGCCCGTGAAATAGGTGATAAACCCACTGGAGTGGGAAGATATTTGAGCAATATCCTCTACCATTGGATAAAGGAATCTCCACATCATCACTATTATCTTTATTTCAAGAACATATCTTCAAATATTGAGTTGTTAAATTTTCCTAATGTTATCAAAAAGTTAATTCCATCGAACATCCTATCTTTTAATATGTATTGGCAGCAGATACAGCTTCCTCCTCAGATTAAAAAAGATAATATTGATATCTTCTTTAGTGCTTCTTATTCCATACCTTTGCGTTGTAATGTCAAAAGGGCTGTAACCATACACGACATATCCTTCGAAGCACACCCCGAATGGTTTCGGCCAAAGGAGAGATTTTCTCGCCGATTTCTTACAAAAAAATCTGCCCAAGCTACGGATATAATCTTCACAGTTTCCCAGTTCTCCAAATCAGAGATTATAAAATACTATGGTATTTTAGGGGAGAAAATAGTTGTTGTTCCCAATGGCGTGGACAAAAATTTTCAGCCGGTAAAAAATGAACAGAGTATAGAAAAGTTCCAAAATAAGCACAATATAACAGGCAGAACCATACTGTACGCTGGTAGTATTTTTAATAGACGAAGACTTCCCTTATTAATGGAAGCTTTTAAAAGATTGAGCAAGGATTATAAAGATGTACAGTTGCTCATTGTTGGCGAAAATCGAACTTGTCCTTATCAAAATCTGCCAGCTTTAGCTCATAAGCTGGGCATCAGTAATAAAACGCACTTCTTTAATTTTGTGGACGAACATACCCTTCTGCTGCTCTACAATGTCGCTGATATCTTCGTCTATCTATCGGAATATGAAGGATTTGGCATCCCGGTGCTGGAAGCTCTGGCCTGCGGTACCCCCGCAGTTTCCTCAGATAATTCAGCCCTGAAAGAGATATTTCCTTCTGCTGCATTGCTTATCGCGAAAAATGAGGTGGAAGAGCTCTATAAAGCTGTTTCCCAGCTCCTTAATGATCCGCAATTGTGTTCAGAGCTTGTGGAAAATAGTAAAAAGCTTTTACAGAAATACTCCTATAAAGAAACAGCCAGAGAGATTATGTATTATTTGGAAAATCTTATGGATTAGGAAAATTGTACGAAGTTTCCATAATTATTGTCAGCTATAATGCCAGAGAATATCTCAAACAGTGCCTTGAATCGGTCGATAGAGGTCTCGATAACCTCAAAGCTGAAATATGGGTGGTAGATAACGCCTCTATTGATGGCAGCTCTGAGATGATTAAAGGAAACTTCCCCCAGGTTAAACTCATTGCTAACAAAGAAAATATAGGTTTTGCCCGTGCTAATAATAGCGCTCTTAAAAAATGTGCAGCTCCTTACATTTTGCTCCTTAATAACGATACCATCATTACCTCAGGAGCCATTAAAAAAATGGTAGACATAATGAAGGAGAACAAAAAAATCGGAGCTTTGGGGCCAAAATTGCTATTTGAAGATGGCATGGTACAAATATCCTATGGGCCTATGATAAGCCTCTGGAATGAAGCCTGGCAGAAATTCCTTCAAACCCGCTCGCGCAAGAAAAAGGGATTTATAAAAAACTATATAGAGAAACGAAGCAACAAAAGCTACCATCCTCATTGGGTAAGCGCCGCCTGCATCATGCTGAGAAAAGAAGCTATAGATCAAGCAGGGCTCTTTGATGAAAACTTCTTCATGTACAGCGAGGATGTTGACCTCTGCCACCGCCTGAGTCAGAAGGGGTGGAAAATCTTCTACACTCCTGATGTAGAAATCATGCACCTGGAAGGTAAAAGTGCTTCTACCAATATAGATAGAGTGCAGATAGAATACCGCCGTAGCCAGCTCTATTTCTATCGCAAATATTATGGGAAATGGGGGCTTTTTTTATTAAAGGTTTATTTACTCTGCAAATTTTCTTTCACTTATTTTACAACTATTATCACAATAAAAAATGAAAAGCACTATAAAGCCAATTTAATAAAAAGCTTTTTAAAACTTATATGGAACTTTTAGCACCTTCTCTTTTTTGCATTTGCATAATAAAATTTTGTTACCGGAATTATAATTTAGTATAATAGATTTATGCTTAAGTAATTTTCAACTGCTTTTCTGATTAAAAAATTTGCAATTCACTCGTATTTAGCAGCTTTGCTTTACTATAGGTCGCTCTTTAAGATAAAAAATAATTGTAAAAAATACAAAAATAAGAGAGAAAAAACTGTATAATTAGATTATATTGGTAATTTTTGGTTATCAAATTAAATTTGTTAAATAAGAGAAAATTAAGTATAATATAACGGCAATTAATTATCTTCCCAAATCCTTGCTCGATGTGAGCAATTTGAAAGTGTGATGTTTTTCAATATTTTTATTATTTAACTGGGAGGGTTAAATAATGTTTCGAAAACCTTTTAGGATATTAGCATTATTGTGTTTTACTTTTATGCTAATTTTGATGGTCGCACATGGTCAGCCGCCTTCGGAGAAGGTGATAGACTTGGATAAGGGAGAGGAGAGCGTCAGGATTCTGGGCGATGATGCTGATGATTGGTCTGGCTTTTCAGTTGCCAGCGGCGATATCAACGGTGATGGCTACAATGATGTCATCATCGGTGCCAATAGAGCTGATCCAGCAGGCGGTGCTAATGCAGGGGAGGTCTATGTAATCTTCGGCAACGCTTCACCTATAGTATCTAAAGATTTGAACTCTTCTTCAGCAAATATAAAAATCTACGGCGATGATGCTGGTGATGAATGTGGACGCTCGCTTTCCAGCGGTGATATCAATGGCGATGGCTTTGATGATGTTATCATCGGTGCTTATAAGGCTGATCCAGCAGGCGGTGCTAATGCAGGGGAGGTCTATGTTATCTTCGGCAGTGCTACTCCTCGCAGGAAAATAGACCTCAACTCAAGAGCAGCTAATATGACCATCTACGGTGATGACGCTAATGATTTTGCTGGCAGGACCGTTTCCAGCGGTGATATAAACGGTGATGGCTATGATGATGTCATCATTGGCGCTCATAAGGCCGATCCAACAGGCGGCGCTGATGCAGGGGAGACCTATGTCATCTTCGGCAGCCCTGCTCCTTCAACAACTGTAGACTTAAACAGCGAATCAGCTGACATGATTATCTACGGCAATGATGCTGGTGATTATTCTGGCAGGAGCGTTTCCAGCGGTGATATCGATGGTGATGGTTATGATGATGTCATTATCGGTGCCAATTATGCTGATCCAGCAGGTGGTGCTAATGCGGGAGAGACCTATGTCATCTTGGGCAGTGCTACTCCACCAGCAATCATAGACCTCAACGATAGTCCAAGTCCAGCCGATATGATTATCTACGGCGATGATGCTGATGATGGTTCTGGCAGGAGCGTTTCCAGCAGTGATATCGACGGTGATGGTTATGATGATGTCATCATTGGTGCTTATTTAGCTGATACAGCAGGTGGCACTGATGCAGGAGAGACCTATGTCATCTTGGGCAGTACTACTCCACCAGCAACCATAGACCTCAACGATAGTCCAAGTCCAGCCGATATGATTATCTACGGCGCTGATGCCGATGATTATGCTGGCTCTTCAGTTTCCAGCTGCGATATCAACGGCGATGGCTATGATGATGTTATCATCGGTGCCAATAAGGCTGATACAGCAGGAGGGATTGATGTAGGAGAGACCTATGTAGTCTTCGGTAAAGCCACACCTTTAGCAACCATAGACCTTAGCAATACAGCCGCCGATATGACTATCTACGGCGATGATGCTGGTGATGCTTCTGGCAATTCAGTTTCCAGCGGCGATATCAACGGTGATGGCTTTGATGATGTCATTATCGGTGCTTATTATGCTTCTCCAGCAGGCGGAACTTCTGCAGGGGAGACCTATGTGGTCTTTGGTGGCGGACTTCCCATAGCATACGATTTCTTCGGTACCGATATATCAGACTGGCTGAAGATGGGAACGGGCGGCGCAATAGTGCAAGATGAGCAGCTCCTAATGAAAAATACCACCAGATTTCTACGAATTTTCCCTGCTGGCACTGTGAGCAATGAGTGTGATATTGAGGCCAAAGTTACCCGCAATGGCGGAACAACATCGAAGGTAAGTAGTTCAATACTCTTCAGCTATAAGGATCAGAAGAATTTCTGGGAGCTTAAAATGCAGCTTTATGCCGTTGGGGCCATAATTCCTGGACAATGGATACTACAGCACAAAAAGGATGGCATTTTTGAAAGGAAGCAAATTGTTGTAGATATTATTAATCGCAGTCAGCAGTACTTAATAAAAATTGAAGTTAGAGAAAACCTGATAAGTGTTTTTGTTGATGGTCAAAAGATTATGGAGCAAATAACAAAGGAAAAGGCATCCTGGGGTAAAATTGCCCTAAGCTATCAAGGAGCTGGTACCGCCTTTTTCGATGACCTTGTAATACAGTAATTATTTGCTTAAAGAATTAATTAAAACATAGTTATAATTCTTTTTATATTAGCATATATAAAGTTATGCTTAATTAAAATCCATTTTGCTTCTCTGCCAATATTTAGAGAGAAAAAAAGCTATGGGGAACCACAATATCTCTTTTTAGAATATACCGATATCAAATAGGCCACCCAAATTATTAAGTTTGACTTTATTACTTGGTTTATGCTATTATTTATAACGAGTTAGAGGAGTTTAAAGTAGATAAAAATTCAGATCGAATTTGATAAGATAGCAAGAATTACTAATTACAATATATGGAAAAAATTGGCATTGATGCACGCAAATTAAGCGATTATGGTATAGGCACCCATATTAGTAATCTACTTATCAATCTTTCCGAATTAGATAAAGAGCGAGAATATTTCGTCTTTTGCAACCAGGAAGATTCCCACTTGCTGAAAGATTTAGCTGATAACTTCCATATCATCATTGATAATTCAACTAAGTATTCCCTGCAAGAGCACATCTCCCTATCCTGGAAAATCAAGAAACTGAAGCTTAACCTTTTTCATGAACCTCATTATGTCCTTCCTCTCTTCACATCCACACCTCACTACATAGTTACTATTCATGATCTCATACATCTTCTTTTCCCTCAATATCTCCCTAATCGAAGAGCTTATTACTATGCGCGCTACATGCTAAAAAAAGCTGTGACTCGCTCAACACAAATCATAGCAGTTTCTCAGTCTACAAAATCAGATATACAAAGGCTTTTATTTGCCAATCCTGATAAAATAAAGGTAGTCTATAATGGTGTTGAGGAGAGTTTTTTTAATCCCTGGTCTTCCCATGAACTCAAATCCACCAAAGAGCGATATCAATTATTCCAACCCTTTATTCTTTATGTAGGAAATCTAAAACCCCATAAAAATTTGACCTGTCTTATTGAGTCCTTCAGACTTATCAAGGAAGAAGTTGAAAACGAATTACAGCTCATAATAGTGGGGAGGGATGTTGTCAGCTATCCAGAGTTAAAGCGTTCGGCAGAAAAACTGGGTTTGAGGCAGGCAGTACGGTTCTTGGGTTTTATCCCTAAAAATTTGCTTCCCGGGCTTTATCGTTTAGCTAAAATATTTGTTTTTCCCTCCCTTTATGAAGGCTTTGGACTGCCTCCTATAGAAGCAATGGCCTGTGGTACACCGGTAATTGCAGCCAAAACATCTTCTTTACCTGAGATTTTAGGCGAAGCAGCGTTTTTAACAGAAGTAGACCATCCTTCCACATTAGCAGACGCAATTACCAAAGTTTTGAAAGATGATAGTCTTAGAAATAATTTAAGTGAACTCGGTCCTAAACAAGCCCATAAATTCTCCTGGGATAAAACAGCACAGGAGGTGCTCACTTTATACCGTGAAACAATGCAAAAATAATCAATGCTTTCGCAATTCTTAAACCAACCACCCTCCTGACATTGACAATTTTCATCTCTCTTGTTATTATTATTCAGCCAAAGTAAATATTTTATAACTATAACGAAGGAGGTTCAGGTTTGAAAAAGATTATCGAGTGCGTTCCAAATTTCAGTGAAGGTTCAAGAAAAGATGTCATTCAGGATATTGTTTCCGCAGTGGGAGAAACAGAAGGAGCAAAAGTGCTTGATATAAGCTCTGATCCAGACCATAATCGTTCCGTTCTCACTATGGTGGGTAATGAGGATGGTCTAAAAGATGCAATCCTCACCCTTTTTGAGAAAGCTGTGGAGCACATTGACCTGACCAAACATAAAGGTGAGCACCCCAGAATGGGAGCTGTGGATGTAGTACCTTTTATACCCATAAAAGGGGTTACTATGGAGGATTGCATTGCCCTTTCCAAAGAAATAGGTGAGCAGGTAGCTAATAAGTTTGATATACCTGTCTACCTCTATGAAGAATCTGCAAGTAGTACTGAGCGCAGAAGTTTACCAAAAATAAGAAAGGGGCAGTTTGAAGGTTTCTTTGAAAAAATCAAACAACCGGAATGGAAGCCAGATTTTGGCCCGCAAGAAGTTCATCCAACTGCAGGTGTGGTAGCCATCGGAGCGCGTATGTTTCTGATCGCTTACAATGTATACCTGAGCACAAATAATATTGAAATAGCAGATAAAATCGGCAAAGCAGTACGACATATTTCCGGTGGTCTGCGATACGTCAAAGCGTTGGGAATGATGATAGAAAAGAGAAATTTAACCCAGGTAAGCATGAATTTAGTAAATTATCAGAAAACCCCAATCTATCGCGTATTTGAGCTTATAAGAGCGGAGGCACGCCGCTATGGTGTACATATAGTCGACAGCGAAGTTGTTGGTTTAGTCCCCAGCGAAGCTTTAATAGATACGGCTCAATATTATCTGCAATTAGCAGGATTCAGCCCATCTCAAGTTCTAGAAAATAAATTGGCAGAATCTGAATAAACCTCCATTATAATAATTAAAATGTGGAGGTATTTTGTGAAAATCAATGTATTATTCTTATCTGCTGCAGGAATTTTAATAGCACATCTTCTCGTTTTATCCTCGGCAAAAGTAATGCTAAAAAATAAAGGAGCTGACTTAATTCTTCTTAATGGTACTATTATAACCATGGAGCCTAATATGCCTCGGGCTTCTGCCATTGCTATTAAAGGAGAAAAAATCTTAAAAGTTGGCTCCGATAAAGAAATAAGAAGCCTTGCAGGTCCGGGCTGCAGAATTCTTAATTTAGATGGCCAAACGGTAATCCCTGGATTGATTGATGCTCATTTTCACTTTCTGAGCATAGGTTACAGTAAGCGAATACTAAATTTTTCCGGTATAAGAGATAAGCAAGCTATCCTAAAAATGGTAGCAAATAAGGCAGCTCAGTTAGCAGAAGGAAAATGGATAATTGGCAGCGGCTGGGACCAAAATTTATGGCCAGAAAGGAAATTCCCTTCTCGCTTTGACCTTGACAGAATAGCTCCGGAGCATCCGGTTTGGCTCACCAGAATATGCGGCCATGCTGGATGGGCTAATTCTAAAGCCATGGAGTTAGCTAAGATAACCAAAAATACCCCCGATCCTCCAGGAGGGAAAATCCATAAAGACCACAGAACAGGAAAACCTACAGGGATACTAGTAGATACGGCCGAGGAACTAATTTCTCGGCTTATACCTGAACCAGGTTACCGGGAGAAAAAAGATGATGCTATAACAGCGATGAAGGCCTGCTTATCAGTGGGATTAACCGGTGGACATGATGCAGGTGTAGATCTTGACACTATCAAAATCTATAAGGAATTGATTGATGAAGGAAGCTTCGACTTCCGAATTTATGCCATGATTAGCGCACAAGATGAAGCTGCTGAGATATATTTAAAAAGAGGGCCGGAGATTGGCTATGGAAACCATCGCTTGACCCTACGAAGCTTCAAACTTTTTGCCGATGGTGCCCTCGGCTCCCGAGGTGCCGCCTTTTACCAACCTTATTGTGATGATCCTGGCAATTGTGGTCTTATTACTCTCAATCAAGATGCAGCCTATAAATTAATGATACGGGCTCTTAAGCATAATTTCCAGGTTAATATTCACTGCATCGGTGCCAAAGCAAATGGTATGGTCTTGGATCTTTATCAGAAGGCCTTGAATGAAGTACCAGTTGAAGACCATCGATTTCGCATTGAGCACGCCTCTGTATTACGACCAGCAGATTTTGAGCGTTTTTCTCGTTTAAGAGCGGTAGCTTCAATGCAGCCCACCCACTGTACATCTGATATGCCATGGGCAGAGGCCCGTGTTGGTGCAAAACGCATCAATCAAACGTATGCCTGGAGGACTTTCCTTAATAATGGAGTAAAAATCGCTGGTGGTTCCGATGCGCCGGTGGAGTCAGAAAATCCTTTCTTCGGTATCTATGCAGCCATCACCAGACAGGATCAAAAGGGATGGCCCGAAGGCGGCTGGCATCCGGAGCAGAGGCTTACTCGAGAAGAGGCCTTGAAGTTGTTCACTATTGATGCAGCCTTTGCTGCCTTCGAAGAGGATATTAAAGGTTCCTTAAAAGAGGGTAAACTGGCAGATATGGTGATTATTGACCAGGATATTATGAGCATTCCTGCTTCTGAGATTTTTAAGATTAAACCTGTAATGACCATCGTAGGTGGAAAAATAGTTTATAAAGCAAAATAATAATATGAGCGAAATAATTATTTTTTATTGAATCTTTATTAAGGAGGGCATAGCGTGAAGAAAAGATTATTATTTGTGACTATCTTGGTGCTATTCTTCATCCCGCTGCTTCTAAATTCCTTTGATGCGAACAATAAGGAAAATAAAGAAGCAGATTTCATCCTCTATAATGGCAACATTATAACCATGGAACCCGAAATGCCACGAGCAACAGCTATTGCCATTAAAGGAGAGAAAATCCTTAAGGTAGGATTTGATGAGGAAATCAAAAATCTGGCAGGACCACAGTGCAATAAGCTCGACCTGAATGGAAAGACAGTTATTCCAGGTCTCATAGATGCACACCTGCACCTTTTAAGCCTGGGCCAGAGCAAACGAGTTCTTAATTTAGTTGCCACTCCAAATTTAGAGATAATTCAGAAAATCGTGGCAAGCAAAACCGCCCAGCTACCTAAAGGGACCTGGGTAATTGGTCGCGGTTGGGACCAGAATGATTGGCCGAAAAAAGAATTTCCTACTCGTTATGACCTGGACAAGGTGGCGCCAGATCATCCAGTATGGCTCACACGAATTGATGGTCATGCCGGATGGGCTAACTCTAAAGCACTTGAGATAGCAAAAGTAGCCAAAGATACTCCAGATCCCTCAGGAGGAAAAATCCATAAAGACACAGAAAGTGGAGAGCCTACCGGAATATTTATCGATGCTGCGGAGGAATTAATAGCGAAGCATATACCTCCACCAACCTATAATGAAAAGAAAATGGATGCTCTGAATGCTATCCGCGCTTGCTTGAGGGTGGGGCTAACGGGTATCCATGATGCCGGAGTAGGTGCTGTAACTATTAAAATCTATAAAGAACTGATAGATGAAGGCCGCTTCAATTTTCGGATTTATGCAATGATTAGCGGTGAAAGTGGGGCTGCTGAGGAATATTTAAAGAATGGTCCTGAGATTGGCTATGGTAATCAGCAACTCACTGTTCGCAGTTTTAAGCTGTTAGCAGATGGTGCTCTTGGTTCTCGAGGGGCTGCCTTTTTTGAGCCATATAGTGATGATCCTGGAAATACCGGGCTTATTACCTTTAATCCTGATAAAACTTATAAATTAATGATCGCTGCTTTAAAAAATAATTTTCAGGTAAATATCCACTGCATAGGCATCAGAGGAAATAGTTAGGTCCTGGATTTATATGAAAAAGCTCTCAAAGAAGTTACAGTTAAGGACCATCGTTTTCGCATTGAGCACGCTCAAATTGTTAAACCATCAGATATTAAGCGTTTTAAGAAACTGGGAGTAATAGCCTCGATGCAGCCAACACATTGTACTTCAGATATGTATTGGGCGGAAGATCGAGTAGGTGTTGATCGAATTAAAGGAGCTTATGCCTGGAAATCTTTTCTTGAGGAAGGCGTCAAAATTGCCGCAGGTTCTGATGCTCCTGTTGAGTCAGAGAATCCATTCTTTGGCATTTACGCAGCCATCACCCGACAGGACCAAAAAGGATGGCCCGAAGGCGGCTGGCATCCGGAACAAAAACTTTCCCGTGAAGAAGCGATGCGCATATTTACCATAGATGCTGCCTATGCTGCTTTTGAGGAAGATATCAAAGGTTCTTTGAAAGAGGGAAAACTGGCAGATATGGTAATTATTAATGAAGATATTATGACTATTCCAGTGGAGAGGATTTTCAGGATTAGGCCCCGTATGACTATAGTAGGTGGAAAAATTGTGCATAGAAGGGGGTGAGGTTAGATGCTTACTAAGTTTAGCATAATTCCCCTGGGTCAGGGGACACACCTTTCAAAGCAAATTGCGCAAATAATAAACATTATAAATGAGAGTGGATTGGATTATCAGTTGACTTCTATGGGTACTATTGTTGAAGGAAATTGGAAAGAGATAATGGATTTAATAGAAAAATGCCATAAACATGCATTCAGCTTTGCAGATAGGGTATATACGACCATTGCAATTGATGACTTTAAAGGGAGGACTTCGCGTCTAAAACGTAAAGTAGAATCCGTGGAAAAAATTCTGGGAAAAGATGTAAATAAATAGACAATTTACAGTTGATTAATAAGAGATTATTTACTATAATGTAGGTCGGTGGGCCGTTAGCTCAGTTGGCAGAGCATCTGCCTTTTAAGCAGAGGGTCGATGGTTCGAATCCATCACGGCTCACCATTTTTTATCTTCAGTTTTTATATTCCGGCACAATAGCTTCCATATTAAATTTTTTAAGCGATTCAAAAATTAATTTAAGAAGTATAATTTAGTATTTTTTTCTTGACAGAGAGAAACATATGCAATAAACTTACTGAACGTTCGGTAAGTTTACTAATAGGTCCTGCTTAAGGATTATTTAAATGGAAAAAATTAAAAATAAAAAAACAACTACAAGCCGCAAAGACCAGATAATAGAAACCGCGGTGAAGCTCTTTTATGATAGATGCTTCGATGCCATCTCGATTAATGATATTGCATCTACTGTAGGCATAACTAAAGCTGGCATTTATCACTTTATAAAGAATAAAGAATACCTTCTTTATCAAATAATCAATTATGGCTTGGATTTGCTGGAGAGTGAGGTAATGAGACCAGCGAAGTCTATTGAAGACCCTGAAGAAAGAATAAAATTCATCTTTGCTAATCATATTAGAATAATCACGGGAGAACATAAAGAGTACCAGGTTGCTATCCATGAGAGAAATACATTATCACCAGAATATCAAAATAAGATAATACAAAGAAAACGTAAGTATTTGGATTTTATTACCGATACTCTGACTGAATTAAAGGAGAAAAAGCAAACCCAGGATATCGATGTCACCTCTTCTGCCTTTGCTCTCCTGGGAATGATTAATTGGTTTTACCAGTGGTATAAAGCTGATGGAAGGATTTCCGAGGAAAAATTGATAGATGATATGGTTAACCTCTTCTTTAACGGATTTTTAAAGCCATCAGAAGCAAAATAAAAAATATTTCAAAAAAAAAGCACAGTAATCATGGATAAAATTATTAGTTTAGCTGATGCAATTAATAAGGTGAAAGCAGGAAGCCGCGTAACTTTAAGTGGTTTTCAGCTTAGTCGCGCACCAATGGCGTTGATTTTTGAGTTAATCAGACAGAATAAGAGAGATTTGCAAATCATAACGCCTCCAAATCCCCTGGCGCTTGACATGTTAATTGCGGCAAATTTAGTTGCTTCAGCCGAATTTGGATATAATGGCTTTCAATATGAGCATGGTTTTGTAATTCCACCTAATTGGCGAAGAGCCATTGAGAGCAATAATATAGAATGGAAGGAAGGCGATGTTTATTATATAATCCAAGCATTAAGAGCAGCCTCAATGAATATTCCTTTCATTCCTGTCGCCGTAAATGATGATTCACAGTATGCCGGGCATTTAGATTTAAGAGAGGCAACCAATCCCTTTGATAGTAAATCGGTAAAAGTTGTTGAAGCAGTATCTCCAGATGTAGCTTTAATTCATGCACAGAAAGCCGATAAAAGAGGGAATATTTTTATTGCTGACCCTATTACTGATGAATATCTTATAAAAGCAAGTAAAAAAGTCATTGTCTCCGTTGAGGAAATTGTAGCAACTTGTCACCAGGTAACTATCCCCTATTTTTTAATAGATTATATAATATATGAACCTTATGGTGCCTTTCCTACCGCATGTTTTGGTTATTATTGTCATTGCAGTAGACATATACAACACTACATTAAATATTCAAAAGAGCAAAAAGCAGAAAAATATTTGCAGGAATTTATATTATCAAAAAAAAATCATACGGAGTTTTTATCATATGCAAAAAACTGCGACTTATTCTTTTAGTGATATTTTTGTTGCCAGCCTGGCAAGAGAAATTGAAGATGGGGAGATTGTTTTCTCAGGTATTGCCTCGGCTATTCCGATGTTGGCTATCTACGTGGCAAAAACACTTCATGCCCCTCATGCAACCTATTTAAATTGCGTAGGTGCAGTTGATCCAGTGATAAGGGAAATTACTTTTTCCTCTGTAGATATTAACTTCTTAGAAAAAAAGAATTCCTTTTTAAGCTTGCATGAAATATGGGATTTAGCAGCAAAATCTTATATAGATGTTTTATTCCTTGGAGCTGCCCAAATAGATTGCTCCGCTAATTCTAATACAACTTGCATCGGTGAATATCAGCACCCACGGGTAAAGCTACCTGGTGTGGCTGGCATTTCTTTGCTGCGAAAATTGTGCAAAAAAATAATATTTTTTCTCCCTAATCATTCAAAAAAAATATTTGTGGAATATGTTGACTTTATTACCTCCACACCGGCAGCAATCAATCAGAATACAAAAATAATTAGTAATTTAGGAATATTTTCTCTAAAGAATGGAAAGTTAGAATTGATTGCTTTAAACCCGGGAGTTCAAGAGGAAGAGGTTTTAGAAAATACCGGTTTTAAAGTAAAGTACTCTTCCAAATTATGTATTAATCCACAACCTTCACTTTTAGAGCTCAAGGCTATGAATGCCTTCGATCCACAGGGAATTCGTAAAAAACTTCTTAGCTAATAAATGGTATAAATTAACGGGATTTAAGGCCTGCTAAAGCTCCTTGAATAACCTTTAAGGTAGATTTCAAACTTGTTTTGCGTCCTTCTTCTTCAATGGGAAAGGAAGCTATGCCTAAAGCTCCTACCTTCTCATAACCCATCATTAGTTTTAAGGATTCAGCCAATTGATCCGCTGTAGGGCCATTAGGGGCAGTGAGGTTTGCTCCGGGAATTTCTGTTGGGTCTAAGACATCGAGGTCAATATGTATATAGATTACATCCACTCGTTGAGATAAATTAGCAATTGTTTTTTTCAACTTTTTGCTACGCTTTATCAAATCTTCTGTTGAAATCATTGTGATATTGGAGTCATCAATCAACTCCTGCTCTAAAGGATCGACATCACGCACGGCCATCATGATGATATTACTCGTTGCAATAGCCGGATCGAGGCCTGCTTTAAAACGCAGTCTAAAAAGACACCTTCCGGCAGCACAGGCTACAGGCATGCCGCCTAACATTCCACTCAAGGTTGTTTCGGGTGTATTGAAATCTGCATGAGCATCTAACCAGATGAGACCTACGCTAAGGGGACGACGAGTGGGACCCGAATGCTGCAAGCCAGCTAACATTCCCATGAGGCTGTTACAATTCGCTAAAAGGCCTAAGGGAAATTCTCCTTCTCTTTTTAAACGGGCTATTATTTTTCCCAGATGACCGTCGGCCAATCCCAGACGATGCCAAGCACCATAATCTTTCTCTTCTTCAGAAGTGAGCTTTACTTCCTCTTTCATCCCGTGCTCGATTCTCATTTCACCCAATAATTTTACCAGCTCTTTGTAGATAACCTCGGGGCCGGGAGAAAGTTCCGGTCCTCTTCGATGTCCAGTATAAGGCTGGAGAACAATTGCAACCTTGAAAGAGTTATTATTTTTTATTCCTTCCATAGGTGCTCCTTTACAGTAATTACCATAAGAGAAAACTGAAGTAATACATATGAGTGAAAAAATAACAACAAATATTTTATCTCTCTTCATTATGTGCTCTATATTTAAATAATTATAATTTTATTTGTGTAATAAATCGTGATATTTACAGGAAATGATCTTTATAAAATAAGGTAGAAGTTATTTCTTATGTGCATAATATCCTTTTCTTGTTTTCGCAATGAGATTTTTATTCTTCATATCAATTCTAATAGTTCGCCAACGGCCATCAAAACGCAGGTCTTTCGGGTAATAACCTATGATATATTGACTTCTCAGGTCTTCTCCAACTTTAGAATAAACAGAATTCAAATCTGAGGCTTCCCTGGGAAAGTAACACCTTCCGCCAGAGTAATCTGCTAACCTTTGGAGTACATAACTTGCTTTGGCATCGCTATAACCCAGTCCTATACTATATATTATGGCGTCAGTCTTTTTGGCCAGATTTACCACATCAGCTAAGGTGCGCCTGCTGCCTGGACCGGGTCCAATATAGGCCTCATCTCTTCCATCTGATAAAAGCACAATAGCTTTGGTTTCCTTTAAAAATCTGAGTCGTTCCATGGTGAGATAAAGAGCATCATAGAGGGCAGTTCCCCCAAAGGATTTAGTTTTTTTAATGGCTTGCGAGATTACTTCAACATCGTTAGTAAAGTCTTGCAGCACTGTAGGTTTGGAATTAAATTCCATAACTAATGCCTGATCCTGGAGACAGAGAGAGGACTCAACAAATTTTACCGCTGCTTTCTGGGCGGTTTCCAATTTTTCTACCATAGAGCCGCTGGTGTCAAGTAATATCGCCATTGTTATTGGTCTTTCGGTACGATCGAAATATGCTATTTCTTGCAGCTCAGCATCCTCATATATCATGAATTCATCCTTTTCAAGGTCCAAAATGTAGTTATTGTTTTGATCCATAACAGTAACATTAAGCAGTACCAGGGGGACTTTTCGGTAGTATCTGGTAGGTGTATCTGCAACTTCAGAAACGCTCAGAGCTGATTCTCTGGTAAGGAGCTTGACCGGTTTATAACTCAATACATTCGGCTCCTCTTCGGGTGAAAGAGCCCAATGAAGCGATTTCTTTTTGGCAGGTGATTTATCAATGTCGTTAATAATTATATTTGCTTTGATTGTGTCTGGTTTTTCACAACCCTTTGGCAATAATGAAGCCCAGGGCACTGCTCCTTCATAAAGAGTGCCTTCACCAGATTTTTTCTTAATCACTATTAATTCCAGTTCTATTAAATCTTGAAGGTAAAAGCCCCGGCCTGAATCAATTATTTTTACTCCAATCCCCCTTTCTTCAGAGAGGGCAAAAGCTAAAAAGAGGGAGTTGAAATCCCTGTTTCTAATATTCGATTTATTTTCTTTTTTTGGAAATTTCAATGTGAGGAGGACTCCTTCACCCTGCCACGGTTTCTGTGTGGGAAGTAACGATTGAGTGAAATCGTCCCAAATATCAAAGGCAAAATATAATTTCTCCTCATCCCAGGTCAACCAGCAGAGAGCGGATAAATCCTCAGGGCCCTTCCAATCAGTACCTTTAACCTGCCACTTCCATCGCAGTTGGATTGGATTGAGCGATGCCCAGTCAGCGAGGTTACCATCGATATTAATTTCGTGCTCTCTCTTGAAACAAGAATATTTTTCCTGGGAAGATTGTCCCGAAGCTGGCAGAATGGATAATTCTGCTCCTACTGTTAATAAGAGGAATATAAGAAAAAAAACGCCTTTTGCTGAAATTCTCATAAAAAAAGACCCGTTAAAATGAGCGATTAAAATATGTATCATTTTAAAAAAAATAATTCTATTAAGCAAATATTTTTTTAGCAAATATTGATTTATCTCTTTATCTTTATTTCCATGAAGAAAAAAATAGCTATTTTATATTTAATTTTTCACCCGAATATATGGTATATTAGTCTGATTATTGAAAGATTATTTTATGAGAATAGCCATAGATATAAGACCTTTACTCAGAAAAGGTACCGGTGTCGGCGTTTATCTCAAAAATTTAATTGTCAATCTGACTCAGATTGACAGAGATAATAAATACGTATTATTTACCAGCTCCTGGAAAGATAGATTCTCACAGGATATATTTGACTTGCCAGACAACTTCTTCGTAAAAGACTGCCGTATACCGGTGAGGATGCTCAATTATCTCTGGCATAACCTCAGGTTTCCACCGGCTAATTGGCTGTTGGGAAAGTGCGACATCAGCCACTCCCCCTCGCCATTGCTCCTCCCCTTGAAAGGGAGCAAAAAAATCGTAACCATCCACGACTTCTTCTTTCTTCGTTACCCGGAACTTACCAAAGCGGAGGTTCGCCGGGACTATCCTCGACTGGTGAAGGATCATGCACAAGAAGCCGATGCTATCATAGCGGTTTCGCACCATACAGCTAAGGACATTCAAGAAATGCTGAATATCCCAAGAGAAAAAATCCGTGTCATCCCCCTGGGAGTTGAGGAGCTCTTCTGGGATAAAGCCGAAGAGGCGGAAATTCGAGCGATAAGAAATAAATTTCCCTTAGCAGAAGACTTCATTCTTTTCGTGGGGATTATCGAGCCGCGCAAGAATCTTCCTCTGCTCCTGCGCGCTTTTAGACAGCTTATTGACCGGGGCTATCCCAGGCTTCAACTGGTTATCGCTGGTGAGCGGGGATGGGGCTGTGAGGAGTTTGATGGTGAACTGGAAGATGACAGGCTTCGGGAAAGAGTGCTTATAACCGGATATCTCAATCGAATAGAGCTTCGAGCTCTCTACCAGCAGGCTCGTCTTTTTGCTTTTCCTTCCCTCTACGAAGGCTTTGGCCTCCCTCTGGTAGAAGCCATGGCGTCGGGTCTGCCCATCGTTGCCCTTCGCACCTCCTCAGTTCCTGAGGTGGTTGGCAAGGCTGCCGTCTTATTGGATGAACCCAATCCTGAGCTTTTTGCCAGCGCAATGGAGCGTTTGCTCTCTGATGAATCCTTAAGAGAATTGCTCATTCAATTAAGCAAGGAGATGACCAAGCACTTCTCCTGGTCTCTAACCGCCTTCCACACCCTCAAGCTCTATAAAGAATTAGCCAAATAATCTAAATGAAAGAAATAATAAAATATGTAGCTGCTATTTAGTTGATTATCAGATCATCGAAGAAGCATGCTCCTTCTCCTCTGATGCCCAGGCCAATTTTGCCCCAGATGGGTTTTTCATCGGGTGTTATGTTTATTTTCTCCACACCATCTACCACCACTCTTATCTGGCTCTCCCTCACCTCAATCTGGATCAAATATTGCTGACGCCTGGAGATGTCATCATTCACAACCTCCCGCTGCACAATAACACCATCTTTTTTGTGCAGCAGTATCCATTTCCCGGCAACTCTCGACCCAACTGGCAAAAGCAGCATCCTGAGCTCCCAGCAGTTCTTCTTATTTTTATGGCTGAAAAGGATGGAGCTGCTTACCCTATAATCTATTCCTCCGTTGCGCTGCATTTTCACTTCTATATCGCACTCATTACTCACAGCACCCGGTGGAAATATACGGTAAAACAAGCTGGCATCTCGCAGGATGAGCTGCTCATTTCTCAAGAGTGCTCTACCTGTTCCTATTTGCTGCCAGTCCTTTACCTTTACATCTGAGAAATCACAATTTATAGGAAGCCCACTTCCTAAGATCACATATGTCTCACCAGCGTAAGTACGGCCACCAGGTTTGGCGTACGAAGCACCAATGATGACATCAGCAAAACCATCATTATCTATATCGCCACTTGCAACTGATGTGCCAGATAAATCTTCCGCATTGTCACCATGGACAGTGATGTCGGCAGATTCCGAATTTAAGTCTATAGTTGTCGGGGGTGATGCGCTGCCAAAGATAATATAGGTCTTTCCTGCATCGGTACCACCGGGTGTGTCTGCTCCCCATGCTCCGATTACAATATCATCATAGCCATCAGTATTGATATCACCGCTGGAAACTGCATGGCCATTGTGATCCCCTTCATCATCGCCGTAGATGACCATATCCGCTGATTCGGTGTTTAAGTCTATGCTTGTTGGAAGGGAATCGCTGCCGAAGATAACATAGGTAGCTCCTGCTTTATCACCACCAGCAGGATCAGCCAAATGGGCACCGATGATAATGTCATCGTATCCATCGCCATTGATATCACCGCTGGAAACGGAAAAGCCAGATTGGTCATCATCATCATCGCCGTAGATGGTCATATCAGCTGATTGGGAATCCAGGTCTATTGAGGTGGGAGGCGTTGTGCTGCCAAAGATGACATAGGTTTCACCAGCGTGGATACGAAGGTCTGGAGAAGCTCCCCGAGCGCCAATAATAACATCATCATAACCATCGGCGTTAATATCACCGCTGGAAACGGAATAGCCAGATTGGTCATAATCATCATCGCCGTAAATGCTCATATCGGCTGGTTGAGAATTTAAATCAATGACTTCTGATGGTGCCGGCCCTCCGAAAATAATGTGGCTTTTCCCTGCATTTATGCGGCCCCCTGGAGAAGCCAAGTAAGCACCGATGATTATATCATCATACCCATCCCCATTGATGTCACCGGTGGAATTTGCCTGCCCAGACATATCCTTATAGCTCTCACCATAGATGGTCATATCTGCCGATTTAAACTGTAGGTCTATTTTTCTGCGCGGATAAGCACTGCCGAAGATCACATAGGTCGAGCCTGCATCAGCTCTGCCTAATGCTGGATCGTCATCGCGTGCTCCAATAATGACATCATAATACCCATCTCCGTTAATATCACCGCTGGATACAGCCCAGCCAAAAGCGTCAAAACCATGCTCACCATAAATGGTCATATTAGGTGATTGGATGCTTAAATCTTTGATGATCTTAGGAAAACTATTACCAAAAATTATATAAGCAGCTCCCTTAAGTCGACCATTGGGAGCAGGAGCCCATGGCGCGCCAATGATAATATCATCAAAGCCATCACCGTTAATATCTTTTCCAGCAACTGAACTACCGCTTCCGCCGTATATACCCATAATCCTGACGCTTTCCTCGCCTTTATCCACATCTATCACCCGGGTAGAAGGCGGCTGCCCACTGGCAACCATAAATATCATAAAAAAACAAAAAAAGAATATTAATAGAGGCTTTATACTTAAGCTAACCATTGTTTGTTAATCCTTATAATAGGAAAAAAAATATAATAATGACATTTCGATTTTTTGGGAAAAAATGAAGCTATAATTTATTTTATAGCCAGTATTTAACATAAAATGAAGCTCAAAATATTGGCTGTTATTAATAAGCTTAAGTGACTGATGGATATCGTGAAGAGGATTTTCTAAAATTAAATTATACCAGTTTATAGTTAATTTATCAACTCGAAAACAATTTCGTTTCCAAATAGAATGCTGTTGGATAAAAAACTTACCATGCTATGTAAAAAAGCATACAGAAAGTGATAGCTAACTAAATATAAATTTGTGACAAAAAAGGTGTCTTACAGAAACCTTTAATAAAGCAGATTTGCTCAGGTTTTATCCAAGTCGCACTATCCCAGCATAATACTAAAGAAAATCTCAGGTTTTCAGGTTACTTTTTCTTCGCTCTGGTTAATATATTTTCAGATCATCGAAGAAGGATTGGCCCGGACCGGCGCTGCTCAGCGCAATCTTTCCCCAGGCAGGTTTTTCACCAGGTGTTATATTAAACTTCTCCACGCCATCGACTAATACTCTTATCTGGTCTGTCCTTACCTCTATCTTAATCTGATATTGTTGGGTTCGATATATATCGTCCTTAATCACCTGTTTCTCTACCCAAAAGCCATTTTTCTTGTGACGCAGTATCCACTTACCTTTAATTCTCTTTCCCACAGGCAGGAGCAGCATTTTGAGCTCCCAGTAATTCCTCTTATCCAGATAGCTAAAGAAGATGGAGCTGCTTACCCGAGAAGCTCTTCCTCCTTTTCGTATTAATTGAGTTTCTATATCGCATTTACTGGCAAGAGCTCCTTTTGGGAATAAACGGAACCGGCTGCTGGTGCGCCGAAGAATAAGCTGTCCATCTCTCACAATGGCTCTTCCAGGCCCTACCTTTTCCCAATCGGATATATCCGTACCTGTGAAATCACACTCAATGGGCAACCCACTACCTAAAATGACATAGGTCTCCCCTGCTTTTGATCCGCCTGCTGGATCAGCAGTAGGAGCACCGATGATGACATCTGCACAGCCATCACCGTTGATATCGCCGCTGGAAACGGACCAGCCAGAATGGCTTTCACCATCATCGCCGTAGATGGTTATATCGGCTGAAACGCTGTCGAGGTCAATGGCGGCTGGTGGTGCAGAGCTGCCGAAGATGACATAGGTCTTTCCAGCACCATTGCTGCCCTCTGAACCAGCATCAGGTGCACCGATGATGACATCATCAAAACCATCACCGTTGATATCACCGCTGGAAACGGACCTGCCAGACCAATCATAAATATAATCTCCTAAAATGGTCATATCGGCTGAAACGCTGTCGAGGTCAACGGTTGCTGGTGGTGCAGCGCTGCCGAAGATAACATAGGTTTCTCCTGCATAAGGATTGCCTGGTTGATCAGCATTATAAGCGCCGATGATGACATCATCAAAGCCATCACCGTTGATATCGCCGCTGGAGACTGACCGACCGGACTCATCACCGCCATCGTCTGCATAGATGGTCATATCGGCAGAAACGCTATCGAGATCTATGGTAGCTGGTGGTTCGTTACAGCCAAAGATGACATAGGTCTGTCCAGCATTACCACCTCCTTTTGGACTAGCAAAATAAGCACCAATGATGACATCATCATAGCCATCGCCGTTGATATCGCCACTGGAAACGGAATAACCAGACCTATCATCATCATCATCACCATAGATGGTCATATCGGCTGAGGTGCTGTTTAGGTCTACGGTAGTGGGTGGTGCAGCGCTGCCAAAGATGACATATGTCGTACCCACTTTAAAGGAATAAATTCTGGAAGGATGATCAGCCCAAGGAGCACCAATGATGACATCAGCATAGCCATCGCCGTTGACATCGCCGCTGGAAACGGAATAACCAGACCAGTCGCCAGCATCATCGCCATAGATGGTCATATCGGCAGAAACACTGTTGAGGTCTACTGTGGCTGGTGGTGCAGCACTGCCGAAGATGACATAAGTCTCGCCAGCTTCATTACCACCTGCTGGATCAGCATAACGGGCACCGATGATGACATCATCAAAACCATCGTCGTTGACATCTCCGCTGGAAACTGACCGGCCAGAGTTATCATAGCGATCATCCCCATAGATGGTCATATCGGCTGAGGTGCTGCTGAGGTCTACATTAGTTATAGGTTCAGCGCTGCCAAAGATAACGAAAGTTTTACCAGCCTCTTTTCCTCCAGGTGGATAAGCAGAGGGAGCGCCAATGATGACATCAGCATAGCCATCGCCGTTGATATCACCGCTGGAAACGCAACAGCCAGAATAATCATAAGAATCATCGCCTAAAATCCTGATGTTCTCTTCTCCTTTATGCAAATCTATAGAACGAGGGGAAAGCGCCTGGCCAATTACAACAAGCAAGGTGGCTAAGAAGCAAAAGAAAATTATGATAATAATCTTAAAATGATGTTTATACATAGTTAATCCTTAATACTAAATAAAGAATTAAAGCCTTAAAAAAAATTGTTATTTCTATTATTCAATGTCTTTTTAAAATTAGATTTATTTTCTACTTTTTTTAAAAGAAATGGAGGCAAGGGAATTATTAACAAATATATTATACTAAATAATCTCAAAATTATCAAGAAAATAATTTGCTAATAATAATGAAGGGATACAATCCTTTCTCAAGCTTTGCAAAAAAAGGGACAACCTATTGGATTGTCCCTTTTGAATCTGATGTAGAAATATTATACAGTTAACTATTAAATTTTATCAATAGATTTTCAAATCATCGAAGAGGGATTGGCCAGAACCGGCGCTGCCCAGCGCAACCTTGCCCCATCCAGGTTTTTCGTCAGGTTTTATATTAAACTTCTCCACCCCATCAACCAGCACCCTTATCTGGTCTGTCCTTACCTCTATCTTTACTTGATACTGTTGATTGCGATATATATCGTCCTTAATCACCTGCTTCTCTACCAAAAAGCCATTTTTCTTATGCCGCAGTATCCATTTGCCGGCAACTCTCTTGCCTTCGGGTAGTAGCAGCATTTTGAGCTCCCAGTAATTCCTTTTATCCAGATAGCTAAAGAAAATGGAGCTGCTTACCCGAGAAGCTCTTCCTCCTTTTCGTATTAACTGAGTTTCTATATCGTATTTACTGGCAAGAGCTCCTTTTGGGAATAAACGGTAACGGCTGCTGGTGCGGCGAAGAATGAGCTGTCCATCTCTCACAACAGCTCTTCCAGTGCCTACCTTTTCCCAATCAGATATGTCAGTATCTGTGAAATTACACTCTATGGGCAATCCACTACCTAAGATGACATAGGTCTCCCCGGCAGAAAGTTCGCCTCCTGGATCAGCCCCTATAGCACCTATGATGACATCTGCATACCCATTGCCATTGATATCTCCGCTGGAAACTGCCCAGCCAGAACCATCACCAGCATCATCTCCAGAGATAGTCATATCGGCAGAGGTGCTGTTGAGGTCTACTGTGGCTGGCGGTGCAGCGCTGCCTAAGATAATATAGGTCTCCCCGGCAAATCTTCCTCCTGCTGGATCAGCACCAGAAGCACCGATGATGACATCAGCATAGCCATCGCCGTTTATATCACCGCTGGAAACGGAATAGCCAGACTTATCACCAGCATCATCACCGTAGATGGTCATATCGGCTGAAATGCTGTTGAGGTCTATGCTGGCTGGCGGTGCAGTACTGCCGAAGATAACATAGGTCTCCCCGGCTTCATATCCACCTGCTGGATTAGCAAAACGAGCGCCAATGATGACATCAGCATATCCATCGCCGTTGATATCACCGCTGGAAACGGAACAGCCAAATTGATCAGGAGCATAATCGCCGTAGATGGTCATATCGGCTGAAACGCTGTTGAGGTCTATGGTGGCTGGCGGTGCAGCGCTGCCAAAAATGACATAGGTCTCGCCAATAGGATTCCAGCTAAATAAATAAGATTTAGAAGCACCGATGATGACATCATCAAAACCATCGCCGTTGATATCGCCGCTGGAAACTGCTATGCCAAAATAATCATAATAAGCATGGCCGTAGATGCTCATATCGGCTTCTGTATTGTTAATGTTTATTACAGGCAAAGGAGAAGCGCTTCCGAAGATAACATAAGTGCCGCCTCTATCATTAACTGAATGTGCACCGATGATGACATCATCGTATCCATCACCATTGATATCGCCGCTGGAAACTGCCCAGCCAGAAGCATCACCAGCATCATCACCATAAATAATCATATCAGCTGGACTGGGAATTGTATAAAGATTTATTTCTTTTGCTGGTAAAGAGCTACCTAAGATGATATAGGTCGCTCCTGCATTAGCACCACCTGTTGGATCAGCAAAAGGATTACCGATGATGACATCATCATAGCCGTCTCCGTTTATATCACCGCTGGAAACTGCATAGCCAGAATGTTCAGAAGCATCATCGCCGTAGATGGTCATATCGGCTGGACTTAAGTTGAGGTCAATGGTTGCTGGTGGAGTAGCGCTGCCGAAGATGACATAGGTCTCACCGGCTTCATATCCACCTGCTGGATTAGCATAAGGTGCGCCAATGATGACATCAGCATATCCATCGCCGTTGATATCACCGCTGGAAACGCTCCTGCCAGAACCATCACCAGCATCATCGCCCAGAATCCTGATGTTCTCCTCAGCTTTATCAAGGTCTACGAAACGAGGAGAAAGCACCTGGTCGCTGGCTATCATTAGTACCAATAAAGAACAGATGCACACTAAATATCCAGCTTTAAAATATTGAGAAAGCATAAATTTTACCCCTCCTTAAATATAAATTAGTAAGCATTAAAATATATTAAAAAATAAAAAATAGCATTTTCTAACATTTGCTCATTAAATTACGCAAATAATATGCCATTACTAATATAATAATTGCTTTGCTAACATTTTTTTCCTAATACACTAATAATAAGCACCTTAAATAACATGTGTGTTAAATGATTAATCATTTTCTTATCTGAATAGTGATTAAATTATAGGTCTTAGTGACAAAATTTGTCACTTTTATTGACAATTTTTGTTATTGAGAATTCGCATCCTTATTTTTATTGAAATATTTGTTGAGTACTTTAATTGAATTCTAAGTTAATCAAGCAGGAGGAAGAGGAGTAATGAAGATTTATGCTAAAATAAATTGGATGGCATTACAGAGATGAAAATTTATAAATTGCATACTTTAAGGATTGAGAAAAATGGGATGTGGATTACCAGATTAAGTAAGGAGGTATATCGTTACCGTTCTCTTTGTTTCATAGCGGCACGGGATTCGCGCTCCATGATTTTCCGTTTGATCTTTTCTCTTTTATCTATGAGTTTCTTCCCTTTGGCTAAACCGAACTCAACTTTTGCCCATCCTCTCTTGAAATAGATACGCAGGGGGATGAGGGTAAAGCCCCGTTCCGTGGTTTTGCCGATGAGCCTTTTGATCTCCTTCTTATGCAGGAGCAGCCGCCGCGGCCTGACCGGATCCTGTTCGACTAAACGGGAATGTGTATAGGGCGTTATGCGGCAGTCCATAAGCCATACCTCCGCTTTAATGACCTTGGCATAACTTTCAGTCAGGCTCACTTTTCCGGCGCGCAGAGACTTCACTTCCGGACCGGTCAAACTGATTCCCGCTTCATATATCTCGGTGATCTCATAATCATGGCGAGCTCGCCTGTTTACTACTACTGTTTTTTCTCCTGGTTTTGCCATTTTTTTTTGTTTAGTACTATAATAATATTTTTTATGTGCTTTTTTACCATTACTTCATGCGATAAATATTATATCCGATAAATAGTATTTTTGTAGATTTTTATACTATATTTCAGATTATTTTATTACAGCTAAAGCATCTCTGAAAGTAAAAAAAGGATAAGTGAGATAAATATAAAAACAGTTTGACTTTGCTTTAGTATTTTACTATTATTTACACGCTATCGCAAATACATTACCTTTAATAAGGAAGGGGAAGATAAAATGGCAATAAAAATAGGCATAAATGGTTTCGGGCGAATTGGGAGGAATTTTCTAAGAATAGCCATAAATGATAATGACCTTGATTTTGTAGCAATAAATGATATTACCAATGCTGCTACCTTAGCGCATTTATTTAAATATGATTCTGTTCATGGTATTTATGATGGGGAAGTCAGGTTTGAAGGGGAGTACATGGTAATAAATGATAAGAAAATAAAAGTGCTCTCCGAACGCGATCCAGCAAATCTTCCCTGGAAGGATTTAGGAGTACAATTAGTAGTGGAATCTACCGGACTTTTTCGCGATCGAGCATCTGCCAGCAAGCATCTTAATGCAGGTGCAGAAAAAGTCGTTATAAGTGCTCCAGCCAAGGAGCCTGACATTACTATAGTGCTGGGTGTTAATGAAAAAGACCTGGATCGCGATAATCATCGTATAATATCCAACGCCTCCTGCACAACAAACTGTCTTGCTCCCGTTGCTAAAGTGATACTTGACATTTTTGGCTTCAAGTCAGGATGGATGACCACTGTGCATTCCTATACCAGTGACCAACGGATTCTTGATTTGCCACATAAGGATTTTAGACGAGCGCGAACAGCTGGCCTTTCCATAATACCTACTACAACAGGTGCAGCTAAGGCCACTGGTGTGGTTTTACCTCAACTGAGAGGAAAACTTGATGGCATAGCCATGCGAGTACCTACTGCGAACGTTTCCATAGTAGATTTAGTCGTCAATATGGAGAAAAATGCTACTGCGGAAGAGATAAACGAGGCTTTCAAAAAAGCTGCCCAGGGAGAGCTTAAAGGATATCTTGCGGTAAGCGAAGAAGATATTGTATCTATTGATCTCAATGGAAATCCACACTCTGCTATTGTAGACCTTCCCTTTACACGAGTAATAGAAGGGAATGTTGCTAAAATTCTGGCCTGGTATGATAACGAATGGGGTTATTCTGCTCGAATAAAGGATTTAATTAAATATATATATAGCTGATATTAAGGTTAATAATAACCATGTTTAGCAAACTAAGTATAAGCGATTTAGATATAGCAGGTCAGCAAATTTTTCTTCGGGCAGACCTCAATGTCCCGCTGAACGAAAATGGTCAGATTACCGATGAAACTCGAATAGTTGCTTCCCTCGAAACTATCCAATATGCACGTAAGCAGGGAGCTAAAATTATATTAGCATCACATTTAGGAAGGCCAAAAGGGAAGAAAATACCAGAAATGAGCCTCAAACCCGTTGCCAGGAGTCTTTCTCAGCATATAAGCCATGAGGTAATCATGGCGCCTGATTGCATTGGCGAGGAAGTTAAGCAGTTAGCAGAGAATTTAGCTAATGGTGAGATTCTTTTATTAGAGAATCTTCGTTTTCATAAAGAGGAGACTGAAAATGACCCTGAATTTTCCCGCAAGTTGGCTTTATTAGCAAAGATATACATAAATGATGCCTTTGGAACTGCACATCGAGCTCATGCTTCAACCGTAGGAATAACCAGGTATACGGAGAAATCAGCTGCAGGCTTTCTGTTAGCCAAAGAGATAGAATATCTTGGGATTGCATTGAGTAATCCTGAGAGACCATTTACTGCCATTCTGGGAGGCGCAAAAGTTTCCACTAAAATTGAACTATTGGAAAATCTGCTCGATAGAGTTGACAATCTTCTCATCGGTGGAGCTATGGCTTTTACATTTTTGAAGGCAATAGGTACTTCAGTTGGAAATTCCTTTGTCGAAGAGGATAAGCTTGACATTGCAAAAGCAATTTATCAGAAGGCAAAAGCAATGAAACTCAATTTTATACTTCCCTCTGATTTTATTGTGGCAGAAAAATTTGAATCCAATGCCCATTATAAAAAAATTTATGCCTCTGAAATTCCCGCGGATTGGGTGGGGATGGATATTGGTGATAGCACGGTTGAAGCTTTCTCAAAAGTTATAGGCACATCACAGACAATAGTCTGGAATGGACCCATGGGTGTCTTTGAAATGGAGCCCTTTTCCAAAGGAACTAAAGCAATTGCTCAGGAAATAGCAAAATGCAAAGGAACAACAATTATTGGGGGAGGAGATTCAGTAGCTGCAGTACATCAGGCAGGTGTGGCCGATAAGATTAGCCATATCTCCACAGGCGGCGGAGCTTCATTAGAATTTCTGGCAGGTAAGAGTCTTCCTGCAATTGAAGCTCTTAGTGATAGGTTAAGTCATCTTTACTTATAAAGGTGAGAATTAGAAGGAGTCAAAAGATGCGGAGACCAATTATTGCTGGAAATTGGAAGATGAACAAAACTGTCTCAGAAACTAAGGATTTTATTAAAGAATTTCTTCCTTTGGTAGAAGGTATTGATGATCGAGATATTATTATAGCGCCACCCTATACCTCTTTAGCAGATGCAGCTAAGCTTATTAAAGGGAGCAATGTTAAACTTGCTGCTCAAAATATATTTTGGGAAGAAAAAGGGGCTTTTACTGGAGAGATATCTCCCTTAATGCTGATTGAGATAGGATGCAGTTATGTAATAATTGGACATTCCGAGAGACGCAAATATTTCTATGAGGACAACAGCCTGGTAAATCGGAAGATCAAGGCTGCTTTGATAGCAAATTTGACACCAATAATGTGTTTAGGAGAAACTCTGGAAGAGCGGAAAAAAGGAAAAACTCTTGCTATTGTTGAGAGACAACTTCATGAGGGATTAGAAGGTTTGGAACCCTGGCAAGCCGAGCTTATAATAATTGCTTACGAACCGATATGGGCTATTGGTACCGGAGTTAATGCTACTCCGCAACAAGCTCAAGAAATACATTCTCATATTCGCCAGCAATTAAGTTCTCTTTTCGGAAAAATCGGTCTTCAGATACGAATACAATACGGGGGCAGTGTTAAGCCGAATAATATTAATGATTTAATGGCTGAGGCCGATATTGACGGTGCCCTGGTGGGTGGTGCTAGTCTTAAGTCATCATCATTTGCCGCCTTAGTTAAATTTAAATTATCATCACAGTAGTTATTGAGAATTAAAAAAGTCATACAAAAAGTGATGGTTTTTTAGTAAAATAATGATACCATAGTATGAAGCTTGAGAATGGAATATTCTTGAAAAAGGGAGTAAGATGATTACTTTTTTTGTGATTTTACATGTTATCGCTTGCATCGTCCTTATTCTGATGGTATTGATGCAGAGTGGAGAATCAGCAGATTTAGCAGGGGCTTTCGGTGGCGCCGGGAGTAAAACTGCCTTTGGTCCTCGTGGAGCGACGACATTTCTTAGTCGCTTAACGACTGCTATGGCTATAATTTTTATGATAACTTCGCTTGCCTTGGCAATACTATATACTCGTTCAGAAAAACCAATATTGACAGAGGAAACAGTTCAGGAAGAGACAGTGGCACCCAAGAAAGAGGGTGAAAAAAAGGAAGAGGAAAAGGCTCCGCCAGGCGAGAAAGCCAAAGAAACAAAAAAAGCAGAAGAAAATAACGAGCAAAAATAAATATAAAAAAAGCTTGCTCTTTTTAATATAAGGGCCGAAGTGGTGGAATTTGGTATACACGCTGTCTTGAGGGGGCAGTGGGATTATTCCCTTGCGGGTTCGAGTCCCGCCTTCGGCACCATATCTATTATTCCTTCCTAACTTACTCAAAATTAATCAGAACTGCTCCCAAAAATTTAAGATACATAAATCATCCTCTTCTTTAATTTTTAGGGGAAATTGATAATAGAAAGGCAAAAATTGTATATTATTTTTTCCCTTGTTGAACAGGAAAAGATTTTTAGCTTTGGTAATATTATAAGATTATAGTGTGTTGAAAACATCCGCTTTTGCTAATTAAGCCAAAGTTGCTTATGAAATCTCAAAACTAAATCATAAAATCTCTCCTCTAATTCTCTGCTGGCTATATAAAAGTTGTTCCCTATTTACAATCTGATAATTTAGACTAGGTCCGGATAGTTGGTATGCTACTATCCTTAAATGGCTGCCACTTACAAGTTTTTACCACCAGGGAAAGCTGCCCACAGCTTTTATTTAACCATAATAAAACTCATTGCTTTTGGAGAAATCATATTATCATGCAATATTTTGGGAAAATCCAGAGAAAAATTCTTGAAAATTTGTTCCTTCTTTGATAAGATATGGGGCAATTTGCCATTTTCGGTCGTCTTTTCAATAGATGCTTCTTTATTTTATGAACATTTGATAAGTTAGTCCATTATTTTAAATAAACTTAATAATAAAGAGGATTTAAATGGAAAATCAAAGCACAGTACTTATTTATGGCACTAATATGGGAGGCTATAGAACTGCATATGCTTTATGCAAGGCTGGTCATAAAGTAATCTTTCTAAATCAAGGCAGCTATGTAGACGAGAAAAAAAATCAGCTTTTATCTCAATTACCTTTAGATTTTTGCTGGATATGTGGTCATATGCCTCAGCGATTATTCAAAGCTCTTGGATGCTTGCAGGATTATTATAATGCAGATATTCTCAGTATATCAGGTAAAGTGGGGAATTTTAGAGTAAAGTTCAAAAAAAGAGACCAATTAGTAAATAATTTTGCCTGTACTGAATGTGATAAATGTATCGAAGTCTGCCCCGTGGAAGTTGAAGACCGGAAAGCGATATGGGTGCATCCTGAAGCAGCTTGGGAAAATATATATTTAATCGATTCTGAACACTGCACTGAATGTGGAAAATGCGAAGAAATCTGTCCAACAGGAGCACTAAAACTTGAAAGGCCTGAGGAGATAATAGAAGCAGATGTGGGAGCAATTATTTTAGCTCCTGAATTTGATGAGCCAGATGAGGAAGACCTTACGGATTTTTCCTGGGGGAAGTCCTCTCACGTAATCAAAAATTCTGAAATTGCTGGAAGATCACTGCTCACAAATTTTGTGAAGGACAGTGTAAGATTGCCATCTGGAGAAATACCGAAAAGCTTTGGCATTGTTATTACTCCACATTTTAACAAATCAGGCGCAGAATACGAAAACTATAACCTGAGTATTGCAGCAATTTATCGAGCGGTTAAGATCAAGGAAATTATGCCAGAATCCGAGGTTACTGTTTTTCTGAGAGATTATAAAGGATTCGGAAAGGGGCATTATCGCTGGTATGAAAAAGCTTTAGATAACGGCGTAATAGTAGTGAGGACCGAAAATGTTAAGGTCAAGAGTGATGGAGAAAAAGCTGTTATAGAATTCAGAGAAGATGAGCAAATTCGTAATAAAGAAGTAGAGCTGGCTATTTTAGTTACAGGACAAAAGCCACCAAACCTTATGCACAAGTTCTCGCAGCTTTGTGGTGTAAAGGCCGATGAAAATGGTTTTTGCCATATCAAACCTTTTTCCTGCTCAGAAACAGATGTTGACGGAATTTTTGCGGTGGGGGAATTCTCTGGAGCAAAAGGCAATCCGGAGACAATATGGGAAGGTTGTGCTACCCTTTCTGAAGTTCTCAAATACCTTGGTCCCAAGAATTTCAAGCCTCCTACTCCTCCAGCTCTTCGTGATATAAGTAAAGAGAGAGTTCGATTAGGAGTCTTTATCTGCAGTTGTTTCGGTAAATTTAGTGAGAAAATAGATTTGAAAGCTCTTGAGGAAAAAGTTGGTAGCTTATCGGGTGTATCCCATGTCGAAATTATTCCTGCATGTTGTACTCCTCCTACGATAAAGGAGACAGCAGAAAAAATAAAAAAATCAGGGGTAAATAGGGTAGTTCTCGCAGTATGCACCCCACTTCAAAAACTTCTCAAATATCAAAAAGCAGTTATGATGGCTGGTTTAAATCCCTTGCTTTCTCAATTCCTCCGATTCAGAGAGGATGTGATAAATGTTCATACCGATAAAGAAAAGATGTTGAAAAAAGCATTAGCTCTTATAAAATCGGGAGTAGAAAGTGCCAGGGTAGGAAAAGCAGCTCCTCCTTTAACTGATACGATCATACCCGATGTTATTGTCATCGGCGGTGGTATCTCAGGACTAACGTTTGCTTTTGAGATGGCAGAGAATGATTTTCCTGTGAGCTTGATAGAACGAGAGGAGAAGTTAGGTGGAAACTTAGCATATCTTGAAACAGAAGAAAAAAATTATATTAATAAACTTATAGAAAAAGTGGAAACCCATCCGAATATCACCATATTTAAGGGTTCCAATTTAAAGAATGTAGAAGGGTATGCGGGAAATTTTCATGCCATTGTGAATTCCAAAGAAGGAGATCAGTTAATAAAAGCAGGAGTTATAGCCATTGCTACCGGAGCGAAGGAATTCAAGCCAAAAGATTTTCTTTATGGAGAAGATGATAGAGTAATGACCCAAGCTGAATTGATGGCAAGAATGAATGGAAAGAAACTTGCTGAGCAGGTAGCTATGATTCAATGTGTAGGTTCTCGGGATAAAAAATATCCTTACTGCTCGAGAGTATGTTGCAACCAGGCATTAGAAAATGCGTTGTCACTTCGGAAAAATGGCTCGGAAGTAACTATTTTCTATCGGGATATCACTAATTATGGGAAAGCGGATTATTATCAAAAGGCAGTAGATGCTGGAGTGAAATTTGTACGATTTAATCCAGAGAGCTATCCTGTAGTAAAAAGAAAAGATGGTAAACTTGAGATAGTTACTGCAAATGGAAATAAAAAATACAGCGAGACCGTCGATTTGGTAGCATTGAGTACGGCAATCATACCAGATAGTGAGAATAATAAGCAATTGTCTGCTCTGTTGGGATACCCACTCGATAAAGATGGCTTTTTTGATAGTGACATTACTGCTTACCCTTTTGAAGAAGCAACTAAAAAGTTAACCAAACCATTTGAACTTGCAAGCAATGCTGTTTTCCCAATTGGACTTGCCCATTCTCCCAGGAATTTTAAAGAGTGCATCCTTACTGCACGGGATGCTGTTGGAAGAACACTTACTTTTTTAGGGAAAAAGAGAATACCTTCTCCTAATGCAATGTATGTAGCAGAAGTAAAGGAATCGCTCTGTATGGGATGTGGGATATGTGTAGATATTTGTCCTTACTCTGCTCGATATATAGATAGCATTAAAAAAGTAGCTGTGGTTCGTCCTTTCTTATGTGATTCGTGTGGTTCTTGTGTAGCCATATGTCCCAATAATGCCTCTTTGCTTCGTGACTTCAAGGGTGCACAAGCCATTTCTGCCCTCGATGTTCTGTTAGGTTGAAGCAACATAGTTAATTATAAATTGTCTTTTATTTCTGAGTCTTACCGTTATAAGGATGTAAAGAATGATTTAAAAAGAGGAGGAAAAATGAAAGAAGATTTTGAGCCTAAAATTGTTTATTTTCTTTGCAGCTGGTGTGGCACTGGCGGCGCAGAAACTGCATCAGCATATCATATGCAATATCCAGAAAATGTCATGATTTCTCGAGTTAATTGTACTGGCTCCCTTTCTCAAGTTCATATTATAAGATCGCTCATAGAGGGAGCAGATGGAGTGGTCATAAGCGGCTGCTATCCTGGCGATTGTCATTATAATGATGGAAATTATAGAGTAAGAAGAAGAGTAGCATTAATAAAGTCAATTCTTGATACTTTAGGGTTAGAACAGGAAAGAATATGGTTCAGATTTGTTGCTCACGGTGAGGGAAGAAAGTTCGTCGATACTGCAGCTGAATTTAATGACCATATAAAAAAACTCGGACCCAATCCACTGAGAACAAGGAGTGATACATGAAAGGAGCAATTCTTAATTCGCAGAATGGTATGGAAAAATCTATCCTTAATTTCTTGAAAAGAGGTTTAGATAGTGGTAGTTTTAATGCCATCCTTATTCCCCTAAGAGTACCTGCAGGAGATTCTTTTGCTTGGGTTTTAGTGAAGGATAAATCACTTTTAGAAAATGCTTCACCTTTACCTCCAGTTATGCCGGTGCAAGGAGCAAAAGCATTATATAGTTTAACCAGATGCGGAGGCTTAAAGGAGCAAATTGCTGTGGTCATGCGTCCCTGTGAAATAAATGCCGCCATTGAACTATTTAAGTTAGAACAAATAGATTTGGAAAATATTTTTCTTATAAGCGTGGACTGTCCCGGAGTAGTACCTTTGGGGGATTATATTGCCGATCCAGTTAAAGGTGATGCAGATTTTGAGCAGGCACTTCAGGAATGGGAAAGCGATTCAGTAAGGCCTCTTTGCAAGATATGTAGCAGCTTTAGTATGCTATCATCAGATTTACATATTGGATTATTAGGAGCACAGGAAAATAATATTTTTCTCATCCCAGCGACCCCTAAAGGCAGAAAGATATTAGAGAAACTAAATATATCCCCTACACAGGATTTGGATAGTTGGGAAGAGAAGGTTAATGAAAGAATGCAGATGATAGTGCGGAATAAAGAGGAACAACGCAAAGAGATAAAATCGAAGGTCTTTAAGGCGGACAAACTTTTGGATACTTTAAGCAAATGCATAAATTGCCATAATTGTATGCGAGTATGTCCTCTTTGCTATTGCCGCCAGTGCTATTTTGATTCGGATGCTCTTAAACTCTCACCAGAAAATTATTTAATGAGAGCAGAGCGCAAATCCGGACTTCGATTTCCTCCTGATACACTTCTCTTCCATCTGGGAAGAATGTCACATATGAGCTTTTCCTGCGTGTCTTGTGGTACATGTGAGGATGCTTGCCCTATGGACATTCCGATAAGCCAGATCTTCAGCCTGGTGGGAGAAGATGCCCAGAAGGTTTTCGAATACATCCCGGGTAGAAGCAAGGATGAGCCAATTCCTTTAGTAGCTTATCAAGAAGAAGAGCTGCAAGATGTTATTAAACCCTATGTTGAAACTTATGTTAAGCAGGAGAAATAAAATGTCTAAGGTTTTAACAATAAATGAAAGTGTTGAGAATGGTCTTAGGGAACTCTTGAGCTCTCTGCTGAAAAATAAAAAAATAAGAGCAGTTTTTGCATTGAGAAAAATGAATGACACTGGAGCAGTATCCTATCATATGTTTACCAATGCTGATGAGCTTACAGAGGCTTTACCCTTTTATCCCATTATGCCAGCAAATGCCGCTCAAATGCTTTCCCGCTATACTTTATTGGCTCCTTCACCAGAACCTATAGCTGTGTTAGTGAAACCTTGTGAATTGAGGGCTTTAATAGAATTAGCCAAACGACATCAGGCACACTTGGAAAATCTCTTAGTTATTAGCACTACCTGTGGGGGAGTTCTTCCATTACAAGCGATGAGCACCAATAATCTTCCAGAAAGGCTGCCGCAATACTTGGAGTCAGTTAAAAAAGGTGAGATTCCCGCCGATATAAGAGCTACTTGTAAAGCCTGTGAGCACTTTGTCCCCTATAATGCAGATATTATTATTCCTTTGCTTGGCAATACAAATATCAATGAGAAATGTGAGATGTTTCTGCAAAGTGATAAAGCAGAAAAAATGCTTGAAGGCGTAGAAGGAAAATGGGAAGAGTTCGAGTTGGAAGAAAAAGAATTTGAGGTTATGCGCAACAATAGAGCAGCGGAAAAGAAGAAACTTTTCGAAAATACTCCTGTTGAAGATTTTGGTATGAGCGGATTAATAAATACCTTTGGGAGATGTATAGGGTGCCATGTATGTAGCAAAGTTTGCCCCATTTGCTATTGCGGTTTATGTCATTTTGAATCAGAAACCCAGGAATACAAACCTCCTAATTATGAGAGAGAGCTTCAAAGGAAGAAAGGATTCAGGGTTCCTCCTGGCACTATATTTTTCCAACTTGGGCGGCTCATCCATATGAGCATTTCTTGTGTTGGGTGCGGTCAATGTACGGATGTTTGTCCTGCAGATATTCCTGTTTCAACTATATTCTCAAAGGTAGGTGAATCGGTACAGAAGGTATACGATTATCTTCCCGGAAAGAATTTAGAACAAACAATTCCAATCTCTACCTTTGAAAGGGAAGAATTCAAAGAAATTGGTGAATAAGGGAAAAAAAATGAAAGAAGAATTTACTCCAAAGATTTTAGGGTTTTTATGCAATTGGTGCTCCTATGCCGGTGCAGACTTAGCAGGAGTAAGCAGATTACAAATGCCACCTTCTCTCAGGACTGTGAGGGTTATGTGCTCCGGTAGAGTTGACCCCCTCTTTGTTTTACTATCCTTTTTAAAGGGTGCAGATGCAGTTATGATTGGCGGTTGCCATCCTGGTGATTGTCATTATAATAGAGGAAATTATTTAGCACGGAGAAGGTTTGCACTGGTCAAAAAGGTTTTCGAAAGTCTTGGCTTAGAAGGAGAAAGGATCAAACTAAAATGGATAGCTGCTTCTGAGGGACCAGCATTTGCAGCAATAATCGAGGAATATACTAAAGAAATAAAAAAGATAGGTCCCAGCCCTTTAAAAGAGGAAGTGTTTCTCTGAGCAGATAATAAACTTATGTGCCTTTATCTTTATATTTAAATTCGAAGTCATTCAATATTTTTGTGTAAATCCCAATAAGTTAAAATATTATAGAGCACATTTTTCATCACAGTGAAAAGGGAAGCTCCATTTATAAATCTGAAGTCTTCTGAAAAACCTAAAAGCATTTTAACTTAATTTGTGACTATTTAATTGTCACTTCAAACTAATAAATATAAAAAATAAGAATAAAAGAAACACCATAAAAAAAATTGTATCTTCGAATAGTTAGAATGCATCTTCCTGTATTTTAGTACGTTGCAGAAATGAATAATTTGGTATCCTAACTTCTGCACCATTTTTTCTTAATTTTATTTACAAAAATAATTGAATTTGATTTACCTCTTCTTGTAGAAGGGGTATTTTTTATTCAAAATTTTCTGAAATGTACAATTGGATTATTTTTATAAGAAGATATTTTTCCTTATAGAAATAGCTCTATTTGTCTGTTAAGATAGTTATAAAGAGAACCTTTAAGATAGAAATTCGTTTATAGTATTAGCAAAGAGAAAAAGTATCGTTTAAAAAGGAGAGCTAAAATGTCTGATAAAAAAATGGAAAGAAGAGATTTTATAAAATCCTTGCTTGCAGGTATCCCCTTGGTAACCCTTGATTGGAACAGTTTTCCAGTTGGTTCTCGAGATAAATCAGATAAAACAGATTATGATGCTGTGATCATTGGCTCTGGTTTGGGTGGACTTAGCTGTGCTGCTGCTTTTGCCAGACAGGGATTTAAACCTTTAGTGTTAGAGCAGCACTTCAAACCAGGTGGATACGCCACAACATTTCAGCGACCGGGTGGTTATACCTTCGATGTTTCTTTGCACTCCACGACGGTCGGAGAACGAGAGGGAATATACAACCTCATACCTGGGTTTCCAGAGATAAAGGATGTTGAATTTGTTCCTCATCCCAATCTCTATAGGGCAATTTATCCAGATTACGATTATCGTGTGCCGCAGAAAGATTTAATGGGTTATATCACTATGCTTATAGGATATTTTCCAGAGGAGAAAGCTGGTATTGAGGGACTATTTCAGGATATGAAGGGTGTGGGCGATGATATAAGCAAATTGTCGCGCCCTCGTGGCCAGGTTGATATGAGCCGTTTTCCTGTGGATTTTCCTTATCTCTTCAAATGCTACAATAGCACCTGGGGCGATATGATGGACACCAGAATAAAAAATCCGAAATTAAAAGCCATAATCTCCACTCTCTGGGGTTATTTTGGATTGCCACCGTCCAAGCTTGCCAGTTTTTATTATGCCATGCCCACCATAGGATATCTGCAAGAAGGGGGCTATTACCCTAAAGGAAGGTCGCAAACTATAAGCAATGCTCTGATGAAATTTATAATAGACCACGGTGGTGAGGTAAAATTGAGTGCCAAAGTGGAAAAGATACTCATCAAGGATCATATTGTTTATGGAGTTGAAGCTGCTGATGGAAGACAATATAAAGGGAAGGTAGTAGTTTCAAACGCCAATGCTTACGATACGTTCAATATTATGATGCATGAAGATGATTATCTAAAAGAATATCTGGCCAGGATGGATAACTATTCTGTTAGTCTCTCAGCTTTCCAGGTGTTTCTGGGATTAAAAAAGGATTTGATAGGAGAGCTGGGGATTAAAGATTCTGAGATATTTTACGCCACCGGGTATGATATCGAAGGAGAGTATAAAGCAATTCTTAATGCTGATTTAGAAAATAGCGGTTTAGGTGTTACGCTCTACGATAATATTTATAAGGGCTATTCGCCGAAGGGAAAAAACACCCTCAATATTATCGTGCTCCAGGGATATAAACACTGGGAGAAATATGAAGCTGACTACCATAAAGGCAAAAAAGCAGAATATAAGGCTGAAAAAGAGCGTATGGCTGACATTTTAATAAAAAGAACAGAAGAAGTACTTCTCCCGGGACTTTCAAAAGCAATTGAGCTAAAGGAAATCGGTACTCCTTTAACACATGCTCGCTACACTGGCAATTATCGAGGTGCCATTTATGGATGGGACCAGACACTGAACAATTCTGGTCCTAACCGTCTACCGCATGCAACACCAATTAAAAACCTATATCTCTCGGGAGCCTGGACCAGCCCCGGTCATGGCTATGGCGGGGTTCTCTGGAGCGGCCTGGAATGCTTCGGCGAAATCATGAAGAAGTGGTAATATTATAGTATTAATTCTTCTGCAGCACTCTAAGCACATTTAACATCAATAATGAGTGTTAATTTCAACAAACTGTTTTGTTGAGATATTACAGAGATTCACGTGCTGTTTAAATTTTCAGGCACAGAATTGATTTATCCTCTTTTAGAAAATAATCAAACAATTACATATTTTGCTCGCTCTGCCTGCTAAAATCGAAAAAAGCATTCAACTTCGCTTGAAGAGTGAGCCAGAGAAACCAAATAGAAGTCAAGGAGAATATCAAAGGATGTAAGAGCTGGGTAATGTTTGTTTGATCAATTCCGTACTGCTGAATAGCCAAAGTAGCAAAGAATATCAGAAATAATATTATGATTAAAAACGGATGAAAATTAAAACCTACAACTTTACCAAAATGTTTATCCTCAATTCGTTTTATTTTTAAAGCCAATGAAAAAAGAAGATAGAAAGCCCAAAAGATATTAAAAACTGGGATAAATAGAAATCCCACAGCTTTTCCGGGAGTATAAGGGATATCAGATTCAAAATTAGTCTTCAGATCTTTAACTGTTCTATAAATCCAAAAAAAAGCATAAATTCCTAAAGTTATAAAAAACAACAGCAATGAAATACCGATATTTCTTCTTTTACCCTCTAAAGCTGGAAAACTTGATTCTGGCTGTTCCTCGCTTTTCCGTTCTTTATCAATAAGAAGTGTAATCCCAAAAGCTAATAAGAAATAACCCATTGATCCCAAATAATGATGAACAAATGCGAGAGGTCCATCATAGTAAAAAATATTTCTAATAGCTTCTATATCCAACATATATCCCAATATCATTATTATATTGGATATGATGATAAACAAACATGACGTAATAAAAACTCCCCTAACAAAGCTGTAGGCTTTTCTGTTCAGTAAAAAATAAAACAAGATAAAAAGGTAAAGTATAATGAAAACACATTGTCCCAAGATATTTACTGCCGATGCCATTTAGGTTCCCTCCTTACAAAAATATTAATACAATAATATTGTGACTGTAGAAAATAATAGTATCAGAGAAGCTTCTATATTGTCAAGCTTTGTGAAGTTGAAAACGACATCTTCCTTATCTTAAACTTATTGACTTAATCATGGGAATCTTGTTATGCTAAATGAGATAATAATAGTATTAATAAACGGAGGGTTATGATGATAAGAAATAAGAAATTATTAGCAATAATACTCCTCTCTCTCTTAATAGCTTCCGCAGTATCCTTAGCTGAGGATGATTACCCTTCAATCCTGTCGCTGAAGGAACGTGCCAAGGTAATTAACCACTGGACCAAGGTCAGAATAGAAACACTTCTGCCGAAGCTAATGAGACGAGAAGGTTTCGACATGTGGATAATCATTTGCCGGGAGTATAATGAAGACCCGGTATACTACAGCTTAGCAACTGCCACCAGCTACGCTGCCCGACGTCTTACCATCCTGGTATTTTACGATAGAGGCGAAAAGGAAGGATTGGAGAGATTAAGCGTAAGTCGTTATGGAATTGGTGATTTCTACAAAGTGGTCTGGGATCCGAAGGAGATGGACCAATGGAAGTGCCTGGGAAAAGTAGTGAAGGAGCGAGACCCAAAGAAAATTGGCATAAATGAATCCGACCTCTTCGCTTTCGGTGATGGGCTCTCTGCCTCGCACAAAAAGAAACTGGTTGAAGCTATAGGTACTGAATACACAGCTCGGCTCCATTCCGCTGAAAGATTAGCTGTAGGCTGGCTGGAAACCCGGGTGCCGGAAGAAATGGAAACCTATCACCATATCGTTCGCATTGCTCACACTATCATAAAAGAAGCCTTTTCAAACGAAGTCATAACTCCCGGAGTTACCACCACACAGCAAGTACAGTGGTGGATAGCTCAGAAGATGCGGAATCTGGGGCTGCTTTCCTGGTTTAATCCTTCAATTTCCATCCAGCGCATGAAAGCCAAGGAAGAAGGCGAACAGGAGAAAGGTAAGAGTGTTATTTTCGAAGATATAAGCGAAGGTATCATTCATAGAGGAGACTTGCTCCACTGTGATATCGGCATCACATATCTACGGCTCAATACCGACACCCAGGAGCATGCTTATGTGCTGCGTCAGGGGGAGACAGATGTGCCTGAAGGATTAAAGAAAGCTTTTAAGATAGGCAACCGTTGTCAGGATATTTTGACCGGAGAATTCAAAGAGGGCAGAACCGGCAATGAAATTCTGCTTGCATCGTTGAAGAAAGCCAAGGAAGAGGGGATTAAAGCCAGCATCTATTCCCATCCTCTGGGTTTTCATGGGCATGCTGCTGGTCCAACCATTGGTCTCTGGGATAACCAGGAAGGAGTGCCGGGTCAGGGTGATTATCCCCTATTCTACGATACCTGCTACGCCATTGAGCTCAATATCAAGACCGAGCTACCCGAATGGAATGGACAGGAGATTCGCATCGCCCTGGAACAGGATGCCGTTTTCACCCACGATGGGGTATTTTATATCGACGGCAGGCAAACAGAATTCCATATTATCCATTAATTTAATGCCAGCATAGAAAAAATTATAAGAGGCTCCATCTTCCATTGATGGAGCCTCATTTATATTTATAAGCAATAAGTTTCTCCTCATTGGGTAACACAATAGGGCAGATGAGGAATTCTAAGTAGTTGAAATTCCCAGCACAGTAGAGAACTATTCACCTATAAAATATCTATGCTATTTCTTCAATAAGCAAAAAAAACCTTTTAAGCTCAATTATGAAGCAGGTCACCTATCCGCAGAAAAAAAAGAGGGAGGAGATTTTTCTCCTCCCTATATATATGCTTAGGCATCTTGTATATTAAAAAAGAAAGCGGAAGCTGAACTTGATAACTCGAATTCCCTGCGTGTTGGTAATGTCTCCCTAAGTACCTATTGATTTAGATCCTTCTGTAGTATTCTCTGCTGCCGGATACCAGATGTAAACATCATCTTCTACCGCGATTATATTAGCCCAGCCTAACACATTAAAGGCATCAATATAGACACCCAGTCTCTTTCTGCCGCTTAAATTGAATTGCTTCTCCAATCGCAGGTCTAAATAATCCTCGGATCTTCTCCTGATGTATCCCAGTGGTTCGATATTAACGAAGTAGTAGTCTTGCAGAGCATTATTAGCTGCACACCAATCTCCTGGAGGTGCCATATAGCCCTGTCTGAACTGAGCCTGACCGCTTTGATGGCGGAAGAATCCGCTGAGCAGGAATCCTTTGGGCAGCTCATAAGTACCCATCAGCTTAATAGCGAATGGTCGGTCTATATTGAGTCTTCCATCAGCATTGACCCATGCATTGGCATCGTCCTCTGCTGCGGACCAACCCCAGGATTGATTATAGAATCCTCCGACATTACCATAAGCCTTGCTGAATACTATTGATCCGGTTAACTGCCAGCGATTGGACATCCGTTTATTAAAGGTAAATTCCAGAGCTTGATATTTTCGATAGAGGTCTGACTCGTTATAACCACGGAAACGGAAGTAGATATCCGGAGCATCATTTGATAACGCATAAAAGGTCAACTGCACATCGTCGTAAACATCGGTTCCGGGAACAATGGTGGTAAAGGGGCACGGGCGCAGGTGGGTAAGTTTTTGTTTTTAGATTATTTCCAGCATGAAGCCTTTTCCGAGGCTGAGTTAGCCGAGCAGCAGCTTAAAGCCTATGAGGAAAGATTTGGCAAGCTGCCCCCTTATTTTACCGCTGACAGGAAGTATGGAACACGAGATAACCGCAGGCTGTTGGAGGAATATGGAGTTCGGCCTTGCTTCAAGCCCTTAGGGCGCAAGGCAAAGCTGGAGCATAAGGATGAGCGCTGGTTCAAGCGCAAACAGAAGGAGCGCAACCGGATAGAAGGAAGCTTTGGTAACGGTAAGCAACATTATGGGTTGGATAGAGTGCGATATTCCATTAAGAACGGCTCAGAGATGTGGATAAGAGCAGGCATACTGGCAATGAACCTGAAAACAGCAGCCAAGAGATCGTAAGAGATAAGACAAATGATATAAAATAATAGCCACAAAAAAGAATAACTCACGGCTTTAAAAAATAAATTGTCTAGAAAGAGAAACTAAATCATTTTTCAGCAGACCCTATGTAAACTGAAAGAATCAGAAGAGAGTGTGCTTTCACCGGAAGAAGCAAAAGAGATGAAGAAGATATTGGCGAAGGGTAATGATTATTATTCTCAGAAAGATTATGCTGCTGCCTTGAAGGAGTTTGAAAAAGCTCTTAGTGAACACCCGGAACTTGATAAAGTTAATCTTTATATTGGTAACTGCTACAAAGCACTGGATGAAATGGATAAGGCTATTGCTGCATATGAGGAATTCTGGAAGAATAACCAGGATTCTTTTGATGTTAATTTGAGCCTGGCTGACGCTCACAGATTAAAGGGTGACCATGAAAAAGCTTTACCCTTTCCGCAAAAACTGGATATAAATCAGATAACAGATCCGGCAATGTGCTATAACTTTGGTGAGAGCTATTTTAGTATAGGGCAAACAGATGAAGCTATAATATTTTTTGCTCGTGCGATAGAGCTCAATGCAGAATTTGCTGATGCATACTTCAAATTAGGGTTGGCTTACTTGAACAAGGGAGACGTGGAAAAGGCAAAATTAAATTTGGCTAAATTTATTGAAATAGCACCGGATTCGCCTAATGCAGAGATTGCGAAAGAATTCTTAAATAATATTGAACAGCAATAGGATTTATTAAATTATTTAGGAGGGATATTTATGAAAAGCCGGCACGGTAAATTAACGTTTATTGCAATTTTTATGCTTTTTATATCTTCGGCAACGTATGCGCAGAAAGAGCAGATTTATAAATTTAAAGCTAAAGTAAATCTTGTTAACCTGCAGGTTACAGTTGTAGATAAAGATGGTAACTTCGTTGAAGGACTTAAAGCGGAAGATTTTATCATTCTTGATAAGGGTAAGCAACAAGAGATAAGCCATTTTGATTACGTAGTCCATGATGAGTTTCATGTAGATTTAATTAAGCGCGGCTCTCCTGCTTATAGAAGACACTTTTTTCTTCTTTTCGATCTTACCTTTGCTACAGCCAAAGGAATTGTAAATGCACGAAAGGCTGCCCTTAATTTCATAGAGAATCAAATTCTTTCTGCAGACCTTATAGCCGTTGGGACCTTCTCAGCTTATCAAGGCTTTAAACCTTTAGTAAATTTTACAAACGACAAAAGACAACTAAGGCAGGTGATCAGCACTTTAGGTCTTATAAAAGCCGGTCATCTCATTTCAGATCCAAATGGATATAATTTTGAAAGTTTGTTGGACACTTTAGAATCGGCGACTATGTCTGATGGAGGCAAGCTATTATCTGATTTGCAATTAGAGTTAAACTCAACCCTTGCTACATTATTTGCTTCGATGAAAAAGACAGATGCCAGAACTTATAAATCACATGTAGCTAACTTTATTAACCAGCTTAAGAAATTGGGAGCAGCGCTCAACTTAATCAGGGGTAAGAAAAACATAATCTATTTTTCCGAAGGCTTTGATGGCAAAATACTAACAGGAAGCACTCTTAAAGAGCTGGACAAGGATACGGATGCTTTTCTCAGAGGGCAGTTTCATACCATAGATAGTGACAAACGCTTTGGTGATGCTGGTATAAGGTTAAGGATGGAAAAGATGCTGCAGGAGTTTGTTGCTTCTGATTGCATAATTCAGACTATTGATATAGGCGGCTTAAGAGGAGAAAAGGCTGCTGGAAGGTTCGATGAGGCACAAACAGGGCAAAGTACCCTTTTCCTTATGTCACATGATACAGGAGAAATTGGCTCAAAAATATGTTCAGTTGATGTGCCAGATTTCATGAGTAAAGAGCTTGCCGTGACCTCACCGCTATTTGTGGACAACGACACGGATTGGATTTTGTCTCGAGGATATGACCCCAATAAGCCAGAAGCAAGAAGACAAGGGCTTCCGGTAAATTATCCCTTTACCATAGAAAATCAAGAATTTATACCGGCTGTCCTACCCGAGTTGAGATTAAACCAACCAGCACAATTTTGCTTTAAGGTGTATAATCTTATGCTCCACCCTGAGGCAAAGATACCTCAAACGACCATGAATTTCGAGATTATTGATCTCCAGGGTAACTCTGAAAAGCTGCAGAAAATCTCATTAATGAGCAGACCTACGCAAGGGCAGGGTGGCTGTTTTGAGCTGTATTTTCAATGCATAATCGAAGGAAAACCTCCGGGAGAGTATCAATTTAAAATGACCATAATTGATAATTTGGCAAAAAAACAGACAGAAAGTTCTATTCTTTTTATTCTAAAGAACTGAAAAATCCATGTGTAAGAGAAACGTATATTGGCAAACCTATCATGATCATCATAAATGGAGCTTATTATGAAGCACATGAAATTTATTTTGATTTTCCTTATTACTTTTTTATTGCTGAATTTCTCATTCTATCTTACAGGTAATGATGTAAGTACAAATGCAAACAAGAAAGATTCTCCCAAGGATAAATTGCATCCTTTAAGCAAAACGCATAAGCGCTGGCTTGAAGAAGAGGTTGTGTATATTATCTCTGACCAGGAGAAATCAATTTTTAGGCAACTCCCATCGGATGAATTTAGAGGTAAATTTATAACTAATTTTTGGTTAGCCCGCGACCCAACACCGGGTACTCCCAAGAATGAATTTAAAGAAGAGCATTATAAGAGGATCGAATATGCCAATAAATTCTATGGTAGAGATACCACCAGGCCGGGATGGATGACTGATCGAGGAAGAGTACATATTTTGTTAGGTGAACCTCGTTTTAAGCATGATCATAGTGGTGATTTTAATATATATCCTACTGAGCTATGGCATTATATAAGTGTTGATAAATATGGGCTTCCTACCAGCTTTTATCTCATTTTCTTTAAAGATCGAGGTGTGGGCGAATACCGCCTTTATTCCCCTACAATGCATGGTATCCAGAGGTTATTTCACGTGACTTCAGATATTATGAAAAAAAATATGGCACAACTCTATGATTATGTATATCGTGAAATTGATCCTGAATTGGCTCATGCTTGTTTCAATCTTATACCCAGCGAGCCAGGCTATGCAGGAGCAGGACTGGAGTCCAATCCCTTAGCTTCGGAGATGGTACTTGCTAAAATTGAGGATGCTAAAAATTATCAAGCACCAATTGGTTATGCAGAGAGGATTCTGGCAAACCGTCCAATGGTTGAGGTAAAATACAACTTTTTACCTACTACGTTGAATAAAATATTCCACTGGTCGCAAGCCTCCAGCGGAGATTTCTTCATTGATTATGGTTTCCGGATACAACCTGAAGATTTAGGTATGGAGCAATTTAATGATAAGTATTATTCAAATTTATCAATAGAAGGTTACATAAAGAATGAGAGTGATGAAGTAATTGATACCATTAGTCACAAAGTAGATATAGATTTGGATGAGGAAAAGTTCAATAAAATCCGCAATAGACCACTCCATATTTTCGGGAGGAAAGTTCTCATTCCTGGTAATTATTTCATATCGCTCTTAATTAAAGATAATGTAGCTAAAAGAGCTATTCCCCTTGTTGGCTATGTGAACATATTTAATGAAAAAAAGCATAATTATCCTTTTTTTTTATCCGGTACTTTTAGGAAATGCATTAGAAGATATTTCTGGTAACCCGATGCAGTATATAAAACCATTCCAATTTTCTAATGTTGTGGTTCATCCTGCTCTTAATTCCTGCTTTATACCAGACGAAAAGCTTATTGTATATACACAGATTATTTTTCCTGTACAGGCTGTTTCGCTCAATCCGATGCATTTGCTGGTAAAATATGACATCAAGCAGAAGGGTGAGTTAATTCGCCAGCAAACACAATCTATAGCTGAATTAGGTATGGGTACTATGGAAGAAGGAACCCTTCCTTTGATTCAAGCAATAGATTTAGCTGGTCTTAACTTAGGAAACTACGAGCTTATTATAAAACTTTATGATAATAATAAATTGCTTTCCTGGAGCGATGAAAAGGCTTTTGAGGTAGTAAAAGAAAAAAATAGTCCCTGGATTATAACGAAAGGTACCGCACCTTTCACATCTCCAGCACATAAATACATCAAGACCCAGCAATACCTGCGAAACAGTCAAATAAAGCAAGCAATTGAAACTTTAGAGAGCATATTGAAAGAACGGCCTGATTTTGTTGCCGGTGTTTCCTTATTAGCAAAAATTTATTATCAGCAGGGGCAATTTAATAAAGTTGTTACATTATTAGAGCCTCAACTTGTTACGCATCCAAGAGAATACGAATTCTTGTGGCATATGGGTCACAGCCTTTGCGCACTGAAGCGATTTGATGATGCTATAAAGTATTTAGAACGAGCTCGAATAGAGAAACCTGACGATTTAGATGTACTTAACCAATTAGCACGGATATATTATCTTCAAAGTAAGAGTTCCAGGGCCTTAGAGCTGGTGAATAAATCACTTTCTTTAAAGCCTGATCAGCCGAAGATTATTTCCCTCAAAAAGAGGATTAATTCATCTTCTTCCTCTTAATACCATCAGCTTTTTTAAGTACTTATTTAGTTCACGAAATTTATTCAGAACTAATATAGGCATAATTATCCTCCTAACAGATAATTTCACCTAATTTAAGCTGCATGGAAATTGTGCTTTGAATGAAAGGGCATTATGTTATAATATCTTTTTGAAATATAAACTATTTAATAAATATTATATTCGAATAATGACGTTAATAAGTGGTTTAATAGGAGGCAGGAGCGGTGTTTAAGACCATTGAATGGCGAGATGGCTGCGTTGTCATGCTTGACCAAAGAAGGTTGCCAACAGAGGAGGTTTATGAAACATATAGTTGTTGTGATGAGGTGGCTTCTGCAATTAAAGATATGGTAATCAGAGGAGCTCCAGCCATTGGTGTTGCTGCTGCCATGGGTATTGCCTTAGGTGTACAAGCCTTTGAAGATGAAGATAAAGCAGTACGACGCCAGAAATTTGATGAGATATGTCAGCTTTTTGCTCAAACGAGACCTACAGCAATAAACCTCTTCTGGGCTATTGAACGCATGAAAAAACTATATGAAAGCATTGAGGATAAAAGCCTGGCAGAGATTAAGCAGCTCATGAAAGAGGAAGCTCTCAACATTTATGAAGAAGATTTAAAGATCAATGAAAGCATTGGATCAAATGGAAGTCATTTTATCAGGTGTGGAGACACCATACTTACCCATTGCAATGCAGGAGCGCTGGCAACTGCCGGATTTGGTACAGCTCTTGGAGTTGTTAGAGCTGCCTGGCAGCAGGGAAAGAAGATTAAGGTTTTTGCTGATGAGACCAGGCCTTATCTACAGGGAGCACGGCTAACCACCTGGGAACTCATGAAGGAAGGAATCCCTGTAACTCTGATAACTGATAACATGGCGGGACACTTTATGAAGAGCGGCGAGATTAATCTTGTTATTGTTGGTGCCGACCGCATAGCTGCCAATGGTGATGTAGCAAATAAAATAGGGACTTACAGTTTAGCTGTTTTAGCAAAAGAGCACAAAATACCCTTCTATATAGCTGCTCCTTTATCAACCATTGATCCAAACTGTCCCTCCGGCGAACATATTCCAATCGAGGAGAGGGATTCTCGAGAGGTTATTTATGTACAAGACAGGCTTATAGCTCCGTCAAAAGTTAAAGTGGCTTATCCCGCCTTTGATGTAACACCGCATAGCTATATTTCTGCAATCATTACTGAAAAAAAGGTAATTGAGGGTAACTATAAGAAGGAAATTAACAAACTTTTTACTGCTAATGCTTAAACGTTATGCTTGTTTTGGGAATAGAAACATCTTGCGATGAAACAGCAGCCGCTGTAGTAGAAAATGGGAATAAAATACTTTCCAGTATTATATCTTCCCAGATAGATGTGCACAAAGAATATGGAGGTGTGGTTCCTGAATTAGCTTCTCGACACCATATCCAGAATATACAACCAGTAGTAGAATTAGCTTTAAAAAAAGCGGGCGTCAAATTAAATGAGGTTGATGCATTCGCTGTTACCTATGGTCCCGGTCTTGTAGGCTCTTTATTGGTGGGTCTCTCCTTCGCAAAAGCTTTGGCATATGCATTTAAGAAGCCGCTAATAGGAATAAATCATATTGAGGGCCATATTCAATCGGTTTTTTTGCAGCATCAGGATGTAGAATTGCCTGCTTTGACTCTGGTAGTATCTGGCGGTCATACAACTCTTTTCTACATGCCTGAATGGGGTATTTATAAAGTAGTTGGACGCCATCGGGATGATGCTGCTGGAGAAGCATTTGATAAAGTAGCTAAGCTGCTTGAACTCGGCTATCCTGGCGGTCCAATTATTGACGATATATCTGATAAAGGCAATTCTAAAGCTATTCGCTTTCCCATAGCAAAAATAAGTGATGGTAGTCTTGATTTTAGCTTCAGCGGTATCAAAACTGCTGTCGTACGCTATGTACAAAAAAACATGAAAAAAGCTGAGGATTTAAGCGAAGAAAATATTTACGATATTGCTGCCAGCTTTCAGTACACTGTTATTAAGACTTTGATTAAAAAAATAAGAGCAGCGCTCAAAAAATGTAAAGTTAAGTCTATTTCAATTTCCGGTGGTGTGGCGTGTAATCGCCTGCTGAGAAAAGAGCTTAAATCGTTAGCAGAAAATACCGGTAAACAGTTTTACTATCCCAGTCCAATACTTTCTACTGATAATGCAGCTATGATTGCTTCCCTGGGATATTTCAAACTAAGGCAAGGAGAGCGTTCTGCACTTGATTTAGATGCAGACCCAAATTTGATATTAAAATGAGGAAATAATAATTTGAAAATTTATAATATAACTAAATAAAATATAAAATGACAAAAAAAAATGATAAATTGTTTTTAGGATTGGATATCGGGGGTACCAACATTAGAGCTGCTATTGTAAATATACGTGGGGAGATAAAGCATTTATTAGAAGAAAAAATTAATGACGACGATCTTGAATCTTTTTTCAACCAAATAGGTAATCTAATTAATCGGTTACTCACTATATTTTCTCAGGATAAAATTGAAGCTTTAGGTTTTGGCATTCCAGGATTTATCAATTTTAATACTAATACATTAGAAGAATCGCCTAATCTGCAGATTTTAAATGGAGTGAATCTCCAGAAACAGATAGAGCGTAAAGTCAATCTTCCATTTTTCATTGAAAATGATGCCAATGCTGCAGCATTAGCAGAAAAAATCATTGGCTGGGGAAAAGAGGTGGAGAACCTTATATTTATTACCATAGGCACAGGATTAGGGAGTGGCCTTATATTGAAAGGTGAAATATGGCATGGAGCCAAGGGATTTGGGGGAGAATTGGGGCATATCACTATGGAGCCTGATGGAATCAAATGTGGTTGTGGAAATTTCGGTTGTCTGGAGACCATCGTATCCGGTACTGGCATAGCAAATCGTGCAATACAATATATAGATCAAGGTCAGTGCTCCAGCCTGAATTCCTATAATTCGGAGCACATGAGTGCAGAATTAGTCCATAAGGAAGCGCTCAAAGGAGATGCCCTTGCAATTCGAATATTGCAGGAAACCGGGAAGACCCTTGGGCTGGCTATGGCGAATGTTGTCAATCTTTTAAATTTAGAGCTTATTGTGCTCGGGGGAAAAGTAATGAAAGCCTTCGGCTTTATCTTGCCTTCGGCTTTAAAAGAACTGGAGAAGAGAGCAATAAAAGGTTCTTTCCAATCCGTCACCGTCGAGCTTTCCCGATTGGGAGAGCATGCGGGGCTCCTTGGAGCTGCTTTACTGGCAGCTAAATGCACAGGATATATCGGCGAATGAAACCTCAAAATATACGTAATTTTTCAATAATTGCACATATTGACCATGGTAAATCGACTCTGGCCGACCGCTTGCTGGAGCTCACCGGGGCATTATCTCCTCGTGAAATGATGGATCAAGTGCTCGATGATATGGATTTGGAGCGCGAGCGAGGTATTACCATCAAGTCCCATTCTGTAAGGCTCAACTATACTGCCAATGATGGTGAGAAATATATATTAAATCTTATTGATACACCCGGCCATGTTGACTTTAATTATGAGGTTTCCCGCAGTTTAGCAGCATGCGAAGGAGTTCTTTTGGTAGTAGATGCAGCTCAGGGAGTTGAGGCACAAACCTTAGCTAATACGTATATGGCAGTTGATCACGACCTTACTCTTATTCCTGTTATAAATAAAATTGATCTCCAAACCGCCGATGTCGATCGAGTAAAGGAGCAGCTGGAGAATTTCATCGGATTAGATTCCAGCGAGTGTCTTGAGGTGAGCGCCAAAGAGGGATGGGGAGTCAAGGATGTAATGGAGGCAATAATTTTACGCATCAAGCCACCTGAAGGCTCCTATGAAAAGCCGTTGAAAGCACTCATTTTTGATTCCTGGTTTAATCCCTATCAAGGAGCAATCATTCTGGTAAGGGTAGTGGATGGAAGTATTACTCCGGGGAATCGTATTAGACTCATGTCAACAAATCGCAGCTATGAGGTGAGTCAGGTAGGAATTTTCACTCCAAAGATGACACCGGTGGAGGAACTTTCTGTGGGAGAGGTTGGTTGGGTGGCAGCAGGTATAAAAGAGATAAGCGATACAAAAATTGGCGATACAGTAACTGAAGATAAAAGACCGACAGCGAAGCCATTCCCCGGTTTCAAAGAAGTTAAGCCTATGGTTTATTGTGGATTATATCCCGCTAATACCTCTCAATTTGAAGCTTTACGTGATGCATTAGAAAAACTAAGGCTCAACGATTCATCGTTTACTTTCGAACCTGAGTCGTCGACTGCTCTTGGCTTTGGTTTTCGCTGCGGCTTCCTTGGTCTTCTTCATATGGAAATCATTCAACAGCGTCTGGAAAGAGAGTTTGGCCTTGATTTAATCTCCACAGCTCCCGGAGTGCGGTATCGAGTAGTAACCAAAACGGGAGAAGAGTTTGAGGTAGATAATCCGGCTAAATTTCCTGAAGAAGGCTCTATAGCGGTCATTGAGGAACCATATATCAATGCTACCATTATAACGGATGATACCTATATTGGTCAGATATTGAAGTTGGCTGAAGAAAGAAGGGGTGAACAGAAAAGGATTGAATACCTTTCTCAAAGGAGGGTTCTGATTATTTACCAGCTCCCTCTCAATGAAATTATCTTTGATTTCTATGATAAGCTAAAATCTGTATCTCGTGGTTATGCTTCATTGGATTATAAATATTCAAGTTTTCGACCGGCTGACCTGGTTAAGCTGGATATACTGGTGAATCAACAGCCGGTAGATGCTTTATCCTTCGTAATCCATAAGCAAAAAGCGTATAATAGAGGGCGGGAGCTTGTTTCCAGGATGAAAGAGGTTATTCCTCGGCAGCTCTTTGAGGTAGTTCTCCAGGCAGCAATAGGGAGGAAAGTGATCGCCCGAGAAACTATAAAAGCGATACGCAAGAATGTTATTGCAAAATGCTACGGAGGAGATATCACACGAAAGAGAAAGTTGCTGGAAAGGCAAAAAGAAGGCAAAAAACGGATGAAACGTATTGGCAAGGTTGACATTCCTCAGGAAGCATTTCTGGCTCTTTTAAAATCTAAACAATAATTTTTGATATTCTTGCCAAAAATAGGTTGAATGATAAAATAGGAATAGAGGGTTTTATTTTATTGAAGTAAATAATCAAATTAAAAAGGCGTATATGCTATGGGAGAAAAAGAAAATAAGGGACTAAAGAAGTCAGTAATACGTGAATATATCGAGACTATTATTATTGCTGTTATATTGGCTCTCTTTGTAAATACCTTTGTTTTTCAAAATTATAAAATCCCGACCGGCTCAATGGAGGATAATCTACTAATCGGTGATCATTTAATAGCCAATAAATTTGTTTTTGCCCCTACTGCTTGGTCTTTAGAGAAGCGATTGCTCCCTATTAAAACAATTAAAAGGAGTGATGTAATAGTATTAAAGTGTCCGGAGGATTTGAATTTAACCTTGATCAAACGAGTTATCGGGTTACCCGGAGAGAAATTGCATATAAAAGGCAATCAGGTTTATATAAATGATCAACCCTTAGTGGAAGATTATAAGATTCATAAATACCCATCATTTAGCAGCAAGGATTATACCTTTGGGCCTGTGATGGTTCCTGCGAATTGTTATTTTGTTATGGGCGATAATCGGGATATCAGTCGAGACAGCCGTTACTGGGGAGTGGTTCCTCACAGTCTGGTTAAAGGCAGAGGTTTATTGATTTGGTGGTCTTTCGAAATAGAAAGGGGAGCTTATCTGCGCAAAGGTTTAGATGAAAAATTAAAGAATATAGCTAACATAATTATCCATTTTTTTAGCCGAACTCGCTGGAATCGAACATTTAAGCTTATTCGCTAAGTTATTGCAAATAGTATAATCATAAATTGTTTTAAAAAGCGCAGATCTTATCTTGCCTCATAATATTATAATTCCTACACTCTATTTTTTTCATTGAATTGTATAGAGCATAAGGCTTTGTATAACAGGCTTTTCTTGCTATAATTGATGGCTCATAAATAGCTGTTCATAAAATCATGATTTTATATCTAAGAGGCTGGATAAAAAAAGAATTTGATGATATAATCATATTCTTAGAAAATAAAGCTAAGGGGAGGCTTTTGCACTATGGGAGAAGAAGAAAAAAAGGAAATAAAAAAATCAGTAATACGCGAATATATTGAAACAATAATTATTGCGGTAATATTGGCTTTATTTGTTAATGCATTCGTATTTCAGGCTTTTAAAATACCCACTGGCTCCATGGAGGATAATCTCCTCATAGGTGATCATATAATAGCCAACAAATTTGCTTTTGCCCCTACTTACACAAACTTAGAAAAAAAGATACTCCCGGTAAAAGATATTAAGAGGGGCAATGTAATTGTCTTCAAATATCCTGAAGACCCCACCAGAGATTTTATAAAGCGGGTTATCGGATTGCCAGGAGAAAAAGTACAAATAAGAGGTAAACAAGTATATATTAATGACAATCCAATAATAGAGGATTATAAATTTCATAAATATCCTTCCTTTAGGTCCAGAAATGAGAATTATGGACCCGTTAAGGTCCCAGATAATTGCTATTTTGTATTAGGAGATAACAGGGATAATAGCCGAGATAGTAGATACTGGGGCTTTGTTCCTCGCAACCTTATTAAAGGAAAAGCTATAATAATATATTGGTCTTTTGAGATAGAAAGAGGTGCTTATCTGCGTACTCGTTTATCTGATAGGATTAAAAATATATTCAATGTTATTGTGCACTTTTTTACCAAAACACGGTGGGACCGAACTTTTAAACTTATTCGCTAATTAAACTATTTTAATAATGTTTTCCTATTTAGAATCAAAAAAATGGAGGTAATCATTAGATGATTGCTTTAAGAAGCGAAAAAGGTAAAGGTGCTCTGCAGACTATTATCGTAATAATCATCTTATTCCTTTTAGTCTACCTGATGGTAAAATTTTTCCCTACCTTTCATAAATCGTATAAGTTCACTGAAGAAGTAAAAAAAGAAGCCAGAGCGGCCAAAGGAAGACCCGGTTATGAAGATGTTATTAAAAGGAATCTTATCGACAAGGCCAGAGAACTTGAGCTAAATATTACGAGGGATAATATCAAAGTAGAACTAAATGCCAGCTATGTAACTATTGAGGTGGATTATTATATCGAGGTTGTGACTCCTGTTTATACCTTCAAACGCCACTTTACACCCAAGCATGAAAATCCTATCTTTTAGCAAAGCTTCATGCCTGTTTGGTAAGCTTTATAGTTTTTGACTGCTTATCATATGCATCTATAAAGTCGATATGTTCACAGGCAATTTGAAGCAAAAGTAGCGCAAAATATCCTTGTCCGAGATTTTTTACCCATATAGCATCTGTAAGTTATCAGAACTGAGTAAACAGTAATATGATAATATTCAGGAGAATCTTTCAAAGTCTAAGTAGAGGAGAATTATGCAGATGAAAACTATACAATTTATAAAAAATTCTTTAAAAGGCATTGTATTTGTAATCATAGGAGGAGTAATCTTTTGCTTGACTGAGTATTCAATATATCTATTAGGGGGATCTAATTTCAACATTGATACTTTCCTACAATCACTTTATGTTTACGCTTATGTAAGCATATTTCTTGCACTAACATTAACTTTAGCGTTGTTGATTTTGTATAAGTTTAGGCAAAAATGGATTGACAAATTAAACATAAAATCCTTCTTCTCCGCTTTTTTTATTTTTTTTATTTCTTATTTTTATATCAAATTTTATGGGTTATTCCCTTTCATAATAAGTAAATTGTTCTTAACACCTACAAGTTTATCAGAGGATATAATAATAAATATAGGCACAATAGCACTATCTTCGCTTCTTCTAATAGCTTTATATACATGGCTAAAATATTTTGATAAAAAAAATCTTTTATTACCGTTTTATGCAGCTTTAACATGTTCAGCAAGTGTATTAATTATTGGCGGAATATATCTGAACAATCTTTATGACACTTTTTCTCATATTAAGACTTTTATATTAATAAATGCTATTTTATTAGCCGGCTCTTTATTATTGTTTGGATTCATATTTTTACTCTCGCAGTTTGCTTTAGCTACTATAAAAGGCCATACTTTTTCTGTAAAGAAAAAAATAGTATTTATTTTTTCATTATTTGTGTTTTTAGGTGCAGTTACTCTTTTTATAAAAATTAGCTATGATAAACCCGACGCAAAATCCATAGAAGATTATGCAAAAACAAATAAAAATAAGCCTAATATAATTCTAATTACAATAGATACCTTGAGAGCTGATTCTTTAAGTTGTTATGGAAATAATCTGATAAAGACATCAAATATTGATAGTCTTGCAGTGGATGGAATCCTTTTCGAAAAAGCAATAAGCCAATCTCCTTGGACAACACCTTCTGTTGCTTCTATACTGACAGGTCTCTATCCATCAACTCATAAAGCAGGAGAAATAATTTGGAATGGAAGTGAAAAAAGATGGGGAAGAATTATTCCTTCAATTCCCACTATGGCAAAGATATTGAGTGAAAATGGCTACTTAACAAGTGCAATTGTTACAAATTTATGGCTCGATAAAAAATTTGGCTTTGCTGACGGATTTACATATTTTGAAAATCTCGACCTTGAGCCAAATACTGAAGCACGTACACTCAGCCTATTCTGTTTCAAGTTTTATAAAGAAAGAAAGTACTCTTCTTTCTATACTCCGGCCAATATAGTTACTAACAAGGCTAACAGATTTTTAGAAAACCATGGTAAAAATCAAATATTTTTATGGATTCATTATATTGATCCTCACGATTCCTATTCTCCACCAGAGAAATACAAAAAAAATCTAAATTATCAGGGAAAGCTTTTAAACGAAGATCTAAAGAACAGCATTGATCGGATCAAAGCAGGAGCATTAAATTTAAATTTAGAAGATAAGAATTATTTGAAATTATTATATAATGCAGAAATCAAATTCGTTGATGATGAAATTGGAAAGCTAATACAAAAGTTGAAAGATCTTGATATTCTCGACTCATCCATAATCATACTGACAAGCGACCATGGTGAAGAATTCTGGGAACATGGTTTCGTACAGCATGGACATACGCTCTTTAATGAATTGCTTCATGTGCCGTTAATATTCAATTTTAATGAAAAAAGCGGATTAAATAAGAAAATTATTAAAGAACAAGTTAGACTTATTGATATTTTTCCGACAATCCTGGATATCTTGAAAATCAATTATAAAGGACCAGCTCATGGCGATAACCTGATGCCCTTAATCTTGGGTACAAACTGTTATGATAGAGCGCTCATTAGCGAATATATGCATTATTATGAAGAGAAAAAAGCCCTGATTGATAACTCCTATAAATATATATATTTTACAGAATCTCAAAAAAGGGAATTATATAATTTGCAAAATGATTCGGCTGAGCTGAAAGATATACATAAGCAACTTCCTGAAATCACTTCATCAATGCACAACCAGCTTATGAAATTATTGGAAGACTCAGAAAGGCTTTCAAAAACACTATCAAAAAATGAAAAAATAAAACCACCAGAATTAAGTCAGGAGTTCAGGCAAAAGTTAAAGGCTTTAGGATATATTAATTAATTTATTATTTTGCGCAATTGAATGCTTTAAACTTTTACATAAAGCAAACTTCTGGCAAGGTATTTTTATATTAGTTCTTCTACCTTAGCTAAAACGTCAGATTTTATTGCATTTGCTTCAGCTTTCAAATTCCTAATCTGCTGTGACAGATTATTAACATAATCTTCATCTTTGATAGAAGATAAGTTTATCTTCACGTTTAATATAGCCCCCTCCATTGCGGAATGAGCTAAAAGACACCCTACCCCCAAGTCTGTTATAGAGTTAGGATTTCCTTTATCAACGATGTCTTGGCAAATATTCAATAACGATAAACAGTTTTTGCTGACGGTTAGTGGAACCTCTGCAGCTCGACGCATGGCTTTTTGTATGGCTGCCTTCCTTTCGCTTTTCTCCTGATCCGTCTCCTTAGGCAACCTAAAAGCCTTCATTACCTGATCAAAGGCCTCTGTGTCTTCATCAACTGCTTTTTTTAATTGTTCGGCTAACGTGCGTGCCTCTTTATCTGCCTTCTGTAATACCGCCTCATATTGCTTAAATTTCTCTTTTCCTAAACTAAATCCACAGAACATTATGATTAACGATGAGCCCTGCCAGGCTGCCAAAGCTGCGGCACTTCCTCCACCCGGTGTAGGATCTGAGGAACTCAATTTCTGCATGAAGTCACTAATGGATAGCTCTTTTAGCATATCTCACTCCTTTAAAATAAATTAGGTATTGCAATTCTCATATTACAGATTCAAGCTCATTATAAAACTAAATAATAACTTCCTTCCCCTTTTTAATTACTTTCATTGCATGATTGATACCCCAGTGATAAAAAAGGTAAAGATAATGTGAGCAATTATGAATCACTATATCTGCTTGTTTTCCAACCTCTAAACTGCCAATCTCTTGGTGATGGTCTATGGCGTAGGCTGCATTAATAGTAACTGCATTGATAACTTCTTCAGGTAACATTTTCAAAAGGAAAGCGGCTAAAGCCATTGTTATGGTGGTTGATTCATTCATGGCCGAGCCCGGATTAAAATTAGTGGTTAAAGCAATGGGAACACCAGCATCGATCATTTCACGAACGGGCGGATATTTTTGGCTCATCATAAAGAAGTTTGCTGCTGGCATTACTTCAGCTGCAATTTTTTTCTCTGCCATGGTGGTAATACCATTGGGTGATATGAAATCAAGATGGCTCGCAGAAACTGCTACCAGTTCCGCTGCAAGCTCTGCTCCTCCTTGATAGGAGAGCTGTTCCGCATGTATTTTGAGCTTAAATCCTAAATTGGCAGCAGAAGTAAGTATTTCTCGCGATTCATCCACGGTAAAAGCACTTTTTTCACAAAAAACATCCGCAAACTCTGCAAGCTGCTTCTTTTTTATTGGAGGAAGCATTTCTTCAATTATCAAGTCGATATATTCTCTTCTTCGTTCCTTGTATTCTTCCGGTACTGTGTGTGCACCAAGAAAAGTAGGGATGAGATCAATGGGTTGCATTTCCTGGAGAATAGCTGCCACTTCCAACATTTTCATCTCGTCTTCAAGCGTAAGCCCGTAACCGCTTTTAACTTCACAGGTAGTAATTCCGCTCTGTAGCATAGAATTCAATCGTAAAAGCCCCATGCGCTCCAGCTCAGCGTTGCTGGCTCTGCGCGTGCTCTTAACTGTACTCATTATTCCACCACCAGATGCGGCAATTTCAAGATACGAGGCTCCTCTAAGCCTCTGAGCGAACTCCTCATGTCGCGTACCTGCGAAGATGAGATGAGTATGCGGGTCAATCCAGCCGGGTAACACGATACGACCAGATGCATCTATCTCCCGACAATCTTCTGAAGGTGAAACCATTTCACCAAATTGCTTCTCATTACCGATAAAGACTATCTTGTCTTTATAGCATGCTAACCATCCATCATCTATTATCCCCAGTTGAGAGAGTGCTCCTCTCACCTTTGGTGCGGGGCCTTGGCATGTTATTAACTGGGAGGCTTTTTCTATTACTAAGTCTGCTTTTATTTTATCCATGTGCCTCCTTTAAGGTTTTGTATTTATTAATGTTATTCATGTAAATAAATGTTCAATTTATTCTGTAAATCATTGCAGGTTAAGCCTTCGATTTTGACCTGTTTGTTCCGAGCTTTTTCTCCTCTCAATAATGTAATAGCTGTCTTTTTAGTGTCGAGCTTTTTAGATAGTAGCGAAATGAGCTGCTCATTTGCCTTTCCTTCCAGTGGCGGTGCAGTGAGGGCAATCTTTAGGCTTCCTTCTATAATTCCCACCAATTTTGATCGGCTTGCGCGAGGCTGGACATAAACGCTAATAACTATTCCATTGTCCTTTTGCGTGCAAAGTAATTCTTTTTTGCTCTCCTTTAACATATTAAATGTATCTGCTCTTAATACGATAAATAAAGATTACATTAGAGGACCGTACTCGTCTTCTTATGTTTATGTGGCTGATCAATTAAAATGTAATAAAACTTTTATTTTATAGTTAAAACTGGACAAGGAGCTTTTCGAATAACCCTTTCTGTTGTACTACCTAACAATACCCTTTCTATGCCGCTGTGGCCATGAGAAGCTAAAACTACCAAATCAATATTGTTTTCTTTGGCGTATTTCACTATCTCTTCATCAGATTTACCCTCTACCACAACCTTTTTTGTCTTTAATTTTTTACCTTTAATCTCTTCCATGAAAATGTCTAATGCCTTGCTTGCTCTTTTCTTAAGCTCTCTGTCCAGCTCGAAAATGGATGTTATTCCTGCAGCATAATATTGCGGCGGTATATTCTCCTCAATAGCATGGAAAAGAATTAACTCAGCATCATGGTTTTCTGCTAATGATACCGCCCAGGGAATTGCTTTCTTCGAAGTATCGGAATAGTCAGTTGGCAATAGAATCTTATCATATTTTCCCATTTTAATAAATTCCGTCGGTTCTTCCAATACGGTAAGCACTGGACAGTGAGAATGGCGGACTACTTTTTCTGCTGTGCTGCCAAAAAAGAAACGGCCGAGCGCTGATCTGCCACAGGTGCCCATTACGATGAGGCTTATATCATTCTCCTCGGCATATCTTAAGATTTCGTCCGGAGGTGAGATACCTCTGACAATGACCTTATCAGTTTTAACTTCGTGGTCTCCATCCATTACTTCCTGGAAGCATTGGTTGCACACGTTCTCTATCTGGTTATATGTTTCAGTTAAATCGGGAAAGCGGTAATCGGGATTATTGGGATCATCCATGAACATAATAATGGCGTGGAATAATATGAGTTCTGCTTGATACTTTTCAGCTAAAAGCAGAGAGTATTTCAACGCATGGTTTGCGCACGGTGAAAAATCTGTAGGAAAAAGTATCTTTTTAAATCTCAGCATCTTTGAACCCCTTTTGAAATAGTGGTTTTAATGTTTAAGAAACTTTAACAATAATTAGGTTCGTTTATATTAAAACTTAAGCTATTATATAGTATGACATCTCTTTTTTATAGCTAAAAATCAATGAGCTTCCAGCCAATTGCTCCCAATGCCTACATCTACCTTTATGGGCACCACCATGCGGTAGACACCTTCCATGTTCTTTTTAATCAGTTCTGTGCTCTCCTCTAATTCACCTTCTGGTATTTCGAAAACCAGTTCATCATGTACCTGAAGTATCATTTTAGTGCGAAGCCCTTTTTCTCGAATTTCCTCAGCAATCCTTAACATGGCAACTTTTATGAGGTCAGCCGCAGAACCCTGAATTGGCGTATTTATTGCTATGTTCTCTGCATTGGAGCGTACTTGATTATATTCTGAATTTATCTCCGGCAGCAATCGCCGTCTATTCAAAATAGTGGTCACATATCCCTGAAGCTTAGCTTTTTCTATGGTGTTATTTATATATTCATAGACTTTAGGATATTTTTCAAAGTATGCCGCGATGAATTTCTTTGCTTCTGTCATGGTTATTCCTGTCTCCGAGGCAAGCCTGAATGGTCCCATTCCATAGATAATGCCGAAATTTATAGACTTGGCCTGAGACCGCATTTCTCTTGTTACTTTCTCCGGAGGAACCTCCAGAATCAGAGATGCAGTCCGCCGGTGAATATCCTCTCCTCTCAGGAAAGAATCTATAAGTGTTTTATCGCCAGATATATGAGCAACTATTCGAAGTTCTATTTGTGAGTAGTCGGCAGATAGTATTTTATAGCCAGCTTCCGAGGGGATAAATGCTTTGCGAATCTGTCTGCCTAATTCCGACTTAATTGGTATATTTTGTAGATTAGGGTCGCTGGAGCTTAACCTTCCGGTGGCTGTGACTGTCTGATTGAAAGAGGTATGTACTCTTCCAGTAAGGGGATTTATGAGCTTTGGCAGTGCGTCCACATAGGTTGATTTGAGCTTGGTTAATTGCCGATATTGAAGGATATTCTGAATAATAGGATGAAAGGAATAAGATTCCAGCACAGCTATATTGGTGGAGTAACCCGTCTTGCTCTTCTTTACTTTTTTAACTCCTATGGCATCCTGGATTCTTAATTTTTCAAAAAGGATGTTTCCTAACTGCTGGGGTGAGTTTATATTAAACTTTTCCCCTGCTAAGGTGTAAATATTTTCTTCAAGCTCTATCAATTCACTCTCTAAGCTCCGGGACATCTGCTTCAACATCTGTTTATTAATGTAAACACCATTCATCTCCATCTCTGCCAGGACATGGATAAGAGGTATTTCTACATCTTCAAACAGCTTAGTAATCTTTGCTTCTGTCAACCGAGGTTCTAAGACATTTTTTATCCTTAGGGTGATATCAGCATCCTCGCATGCATAGGCAGATATTTTTTGCAGCGGCACCTCTTTCATGCTTATCTGTTTACGTCCTTTTCCTATTAAATCTGAGGTTGGTATCTTTTTATAATTGAGATATTGCAGACTGAGAGCATCGAGATTATGCTGTCTCTGTGAGGGATTAAGGACGTAAGAAGCTATCATGGTATCAAACTCAATTCCCTTTAGTTCAATTCCATTCCTTTTCAGCACCAGTAAGTCATATTTGATATTCTGCCCCCACTTTTTTATCTTCTCATTAGTTAATATGGGCCCCAATCGTTTCAGAACTTCTTCCGGGTTTAAATCACTTCCATCGAGCTCCATTGGTATATAGAAAGCCTCTCTTTCTTTGAAAGAAAATGAGATGCCCACAATATCTGCTCTCATGGGACTTATTGAAGTTGTCTCCAAGTCAATAACAAATCCCTTTTGTTTTCTTAATGTGTTGATTAAGGTATCTAATTCTTGCAATGATTTAACTGTGTGATAGTGGTGTTTATCGCTTTTTTCATCGGATATGAACTGCTCTAACATTTTGGCAAATTCGAGTTCTACGAAAAGCTGAATTACTTCTTCCCTGTCATATGATTCGACCGTTAGTGATTCATTTTCGACGTCTAAAGCTATGTCTTTATTAATAGTCACCAACTGACGAGAAAGCTCTATCTGCTCGGTATTTTCCTGCACTATTTTTTTTATTCGTTCCGGTTTCACTTTATCTATATTGTTCAGCAATTCATCTAAACTGCCAAACTGATGCATAAGTTTTAAAGCTGTTTTCTCACCTATACCACGAGCTCCGGGGATGTTATCAGATTTATCACCCATCAGGGCAAATAAATCCACTAATTTGTTCGGCGGGATACCATATTTTTTCTCCACATCTTTTTCATTAATGATTGCATTATCCTTGCTGCTTGCCTTTAAATCATATATTTTCAGCTTATCGTGTACTAATTGCATAAAATCTTTATCCCCGGTAACGATGAAGGTGTCTATCCCGCGGGAGGCAAGCTGGTTAGCCAGTGAGCCAATGACATCATCGGCTTCGTAATCCTCTATTTCAAACTTCTTTATTTTGAATGTCTCCAATATCTGGTAGATGCGGGGGAGCTGTTGCTTCATCTCGACAGGCATCTTTTGCCTGGTGGCTTTATATAGAGGATAGATTTGATGACGAAATGTCGGCTTGCCGGAATCGAAGGCTACCGCCAGATAATCCGGGTTTTCCTGCTGAAGAATGCGGAGCAAAGTATTGGTAAAGCCAAAAGCAGCACTAATATTTTCTCCTCGAGAGGTTAATAAGGGCTGCCGAATGAAAGCGAAATATGAGCGATATGCCAGCGCAGACCCATCTATTAAAAAAGCTCTCTTGCTCATACGTATTTTTCCTATTGCAAAAAAATCATAAACAGAAGAATGTATTCCTGCCTAAATTCATTTTAAATTATTGTCTTGCATAATTGCAAGTTCAAATTTATTACTTAAAGGCTAATTATAGAGGATTTGAATTGAGGATTTTTGGGACTTACTTTTTTCGTAATCCGATTATTAGTCTTTTTTATCGTCATCCGATAAATTAAAGTGGTGGATCCTTTCAATCTCCGCTTCTCTCATCCACGATTTAAAACGTTTTTCGGAAAATTGATCCTTTAATTCTCTATATAAACCGCATTTCTTAAGAGCTGTTTCCAAGGAAATTAAATTTTTTTTCCATCTTTAAAAACCAAAATGATCTTATAGCAGGCTTATCTGTCGTACAAAATTTTATATCGTCCCTTTCTTCCCTTAATAAAAATGCTATTGCTTCTAATTCTCCTGTATGTATAGTTGGCCCATTAATAGAATCTAATTTATCTTGAACTCTTTTAGTGTCATAAGCATCACACTGGACTTCAATTATTTTTCCTTGGGATACATCACTCCTTAAATCATAATCTACTCATTCTCCTTTTTTTGGAAAAGCACAATGAGCTTCACCGGGTTCATTTATACCTCTACGATCTCTAACTATTGAAGATGGTACATGAACTTTATTAACTGAAATAAATTTATACCAAATCTCAAAACTGTGAAGTTCAATTACTACATTTGCATCAAGGAGTATTGATTTCAATTTCGTAATCACCTTCTTCAAAATAACCTTTATCTTCCAAAAAATCAGATAATTCAGGCAATTCAATATCAAAATATTCTGCTAATTTTCTTCGTGAAATATAACCTTTTTTATAGCAAGAGAAAGCTATTGAAATATATCGATCAGAAAATTTAGGTTCTGTGCCTTTTTCATATGATCTCAATTGCTTGCTTTTTTCTCGTAATTCGGGATTTTCTAAAATTTCTTCTGCACTAATACTGCTTAATAATCCCAAACTTACTAAACGCCATATAAGAGCATCTATAGAAACACCAAATTTTTGTGCTATATTGATACTTTCTACATCAGATAAGGTATTATTTTCAGCTTTTTTTCTAAGTTCATCAATTATAGCATCTTTTGGTAGTAATAAAGTAGATGCAAAACAATCAGCGTAACTATCTTCTATGCTCTTCTCATCTTTATTATCACTACAATGTATTTTCTCTGGGTCAAATATATTCCACGTTAAAAGATGAAAAAACTCATGTGCTAAATCAAAATTCCGTCTCCAAGGTACTTCTAAAGAATTAATTAGAATTGAAGGTCCAAAATCACCAATAGTTGCAACACCAGAACCATAGTCATCTAAGGGTAAATATAATATCTTTATCCCTAAGTCTTCTTCTAAGATTTTACTTAGAATTAAAGCTGGACGATTACCTAATTTATAATCCTGCCAATATTTGGTAGCTAATTCTTTAGCCCGATTATAATTAAATCCGATCTTTTCTTTTTCATCTAAAGGCGTAAATTCCGAAATTATCTTATCCAAGCCAATTTTTTTCTCAAGAAGAAAATACCTTTGGCAATAATCAATAAATTGTCTTTCATATATTTTTAACTGCGGCGAATCAATAGCTTTGCGCCATGCAAATTTTAAAGTATCATATATATCCCAAGAATCATATAGAAAATAATTAATATCATAATTATAAATTTTTGCTATTTTCAAAAGCTCCCATGTTTGTATTGGGCGTTCTCCTTTTTCGATAGATAATAAAGTTTGATAATTTTCAAAACCGACGTGCTCTGCCACTTCTTTCTGTGTCATACCCACCTTTTTTCGTGCTTTCTTAAGCTTCTCTCCCAATTTAATATAAAAATCATCCCTTTCCATAAAAGCCTCCTTTTTTCCTCAATATAAATATATCTTATATTTTTGCAGATGTCAAGCAAAAATATAAAAAATTATTATATTATTAAGCTATTATAGTATCGTATGGTAATGTATTAATAAAAAAATTACATGAAATTGTCAATTAAATTTCTTTTGACATATTTTTGCAGTGGTATAATAATAAGGGGGGATAGATATTTGACAGAAATTGTTACTATAACAACGAATTACAAATGATAATCAAAAAAATTAAAAAATCCTGGTTAGCTTTATCCGTATTTTTCATGTTGTATTCCTTTACTGCTAGTACTCACGTTGCAGTTCAGGTTTACAATAGTGATGAAAAGCCTTTTACGACTGCAGTTAATAATAAGGCGGAACAGTATTTTCACTTCTCCCTGGGGCATATCCTTGAAGTTCAAGGAAAGTATCAGGAGGCAGTGAAGGAGTATCTGAAGGCATTGGAACACGATCCACAGCAACCAGACATTAATACAGCTATTGCCTCAGCTTATTATTATAATGGAGAAGATGAAAAAGCCATCGAATACTGTAAAAAGGCCATTGGGATAGATGCAGATAATGCTACCGCACACAGGCTTTTGGGGAATGTTTATTTCCACCTGTTTATAAGCAGCAATTTTGACGAGCACTATGCGGACCAGGCAATAAGTGAACTGGAACAGGTAGTAACCCTGGAAAAAGATGATGAGCAAAGTTATCTAACCCTGGGCAAATTGTATAATTTTAAAAAAGAATATCAACGATCTTTGGATTACCTCTTTCTTCATTTACAATATGATCCACACTCCCCGGCGGGTCTTCAATTCATCGCCCGTAACTATATTAATCTCGGGAAATTTAGTGATGCCTTAGAGTATCTAAATAAGCTCAAGGAAATGCACCCCACAGATTCCAATGCAATAAACCTGATGGCAGGTGTTTATCGATATCTCAAAAACTATAATAAAATAATAGAACTTTACAATCAGTACCTCCAGCTTAAACCTAACGACCTTGAGATAAGCGCTCAGCTTGGATTGGCTTATTTCGAAAATTCGCAATGGCGGGAAGCTGAAGCTGAATTCAAAAAGGTTCAAAAAGCAAAGCCCGATGATTCTACAACCTTGAATTATTTAGCCCTTACCTATCAAAAACTAAAAAAATATACTCAAGCAGAAAAAATCTTTTTACATCATTTAGAGAAACATCCCGAAGATATTGTTGCACGCTATAATCTGGCAAAAGTATATGGGGAGAGCCGAGATTATGAAAAGGCCATAGAGACATATAATATCCTGGTTGAAGAAATAAATAAGAAGAAGAGTGCTGTAAGAAATGAAGAACATTCCATAATTCTGGCAAACAAAGGTTGGATTCATTTTCAAAGAGGGGAATATCATAAAGCAGCGGAAAACCTTCGTCGTGCTGAAAAATTGAGCCCTCAATTAGCAGCCAATTTCAACAACCTTTTAATAATGAGTCTCCATGAATCCGGCCAGAGCGAGGAAGCTTTAAGAAAATGCGATGAGGCAATTGCCCGGGAGCCGCATAATTACACCTTACATATGATAAAGAGCGAGATTTTAGCAGATAGAAGCCAAATAGAAGAAGGAATAACACTACTAAACAAGATTATTGAGAAAGGAAATGCTACTCCGCAAATCTATTTAGGTATAGCCACCATATATATGGATGCAAAGGAATATTCCAAAGCAGAGGAGTCCCTTTTCGCAGCACTGAAGGTTTTTCCCGAACATGAAGATCTTACTTTCACTTTAGGTACAACCTATGAAAAAACAGGTAGATCAGACTTAGCAGAAGAAGTTTTCGAAAAAATAATAAATAAGAATCCGGATCATGATAAAGCTCTTAACTATTTAGGCTATATGTTAGCAGAAAAGGGGATAAGGCTAATAGAGGCTATAGATTATATAAAAAGGGCTTTGGAGATTGACAGCACGAATGGTTCATACCTTGATAGTCTTGGCTGGGCTTATTATCAGCTCGATAAGCTCAATGATGCAAAAAAATACTTGGAATTAGCCGCAAAAAAAGAACCAAGATCAGCCGAGATCCGTAACCATCTTGGTGACCTCTATTATCGCTTAGGTGAGTTATCCGAAGCTATAAAGCATTGGCAAGATGCTCTTGGCCTGAAGCCGGAAAATGAACAGCTCATTAGGAAAAAAATAGAAAATGCACAAAAGATTCAGCAGTAGCTTAGAAGAAGTATACATAAAATCGAACTATGAAAGGATAAGATGAAAAAAATTAAGCTAATCTTTTCTACCCTGTTCACTATGTTAATACTTGCTTGTGCTGCTTCCAAGTTGCCACCAGAGATTAATCCTGAGGTTTGGGAACTGGCAAAAAGAAATCCAGAGCTTTATATCTCACAGCTTGAAGAAAAGAAACCGACAATATCTACCTTTGCTGCACGCTATAAGCTGAAGATGAAAGTATCAAATAAATGGTACACATTAAAACAGTTAGCTCTTATTAAGTATCCCAATCTTATTAGGATGGAGTTTTCCAGCTCATTTGGTGTGGCCCAGGCGCTCATGGTTTCAAATAACAAGCAGGTAAATTTTTATCTGCTAAAGGAAAAGCAGTATTATACAGCATCTCCTACATCCGAGAATTTTTTTAAGCTTTTAGGCTTGCGTATTGAAGCTCAAGATCTCAATGATATTTTACTAAATCAGTATTTATATTCCACTGATACTCAGGAAGAAACTATTAAATGGGATAGCAAACATGATTTGATAATAATTAAACAGCAACAAAAAGAGTTGAATAGAGAAATTCACTATTATGTTAATCCTAAGGTCGAAAGCATCCTTATTACACGTATTTTCGATCTTACTAACCAGCAAGAAATTTTAAGAGCTCATTATTCTGATTATAGAATTGAAGAAGAAACTATATTTCCCAGAGAAATCAGCTTAAAAGTACCGAAGGAGGACATTGAACTTATTTTGAAAGCAAAAGATATTGAGTTTAATGTGAAGGAGTTAAAGGCAGAATCTTTCCAATTTTATCCCAGGCATGATGCCAGGGAGACTAATTTAGAATCATTAAGAGGACAAGCTGCCATTTTGCTTAAAAGATTATCTTAAAGACACAAAGATACCATAATGCCACGGGAAAAGGTCATAACATATTCATCAATAAGAATTAATTCTTATGCAAAAGTAAATGTAGGGTTAGAGATTGTAGGCATACGTTCAGATGAGTATCATGAATTACGAACCATATTTCAAACTATAGACCTACATGACGCTATTTATATAAGGGAAATAACCAGGGGCATTGAAATTGAGAGTAAGCACCCAGATATGCCGTTAAATGAAAATAATTTAGCATTTAAAGCGGCCCAAAAAATTAAGTCTTTCAGCGGTATTAAAAAAGGTCTTCATATAAGAATCGAAAAGAATATTCCAATAGCCGCTGGTTTAGGTGGTGGAAGTAGTAATGCAGCTTCGGTTTTACTTGGACTCAATAAATTATGGAATCTAAAACTTGATGATAGGTCCCTTATTACTATGGCATCAGCAATCGGTTCTGATGTTCCTTTCTTTATTTTAGGGGGAACGGCGTTAGGACTTGGTAGAGGAGATGAGCTCTTTGCTTTAAAGGAAATTAATGAGAAATATATAATAATAGCATGCCCCTTGATTCATATAAATAGTGCAAATGCTTATAAAAAATGGAATTTAAAGTTGACAAAAAAACGAAATAGTAATACTATTTTAAGGAAATTTGCCTTTTACAAGGGGGAAGTAGACAAGGGATTAAGAAACGACTTTGAAGATGTAATAGAAGAAGCACCTTTGATTGCAGAAATAAAAACTCAGATGGAAAAAATAGGCAGCAGGTTTTGCTCAATGTCAGGAAGCGGACCAGCTGTCTTTGCTATTTTTGATAATAAGGTTTCTGCAGAAAAAGCATATTTCCATTTTAAAGATGAAGGCTATAATGTGTTTAGCAGCAAAACTATTAGCTCCAATGCATATAAAAAGTTAATATTTAAATAAGTTTTAGAAAGGGGGGAATTGTAAGCTTTTTTGTTTTTTTTCATTAGTTCTAAACTATCCATTCACCTTAACAACTTTATTAAGAGGGGAGCGCAATAGCAAATGGAAATTACAGAAGTAAGAGTATTCCCGGTTAAAGATGATGAGAAACTAAAAGCATTTGTCTCTATTGTATTGGATAATTGCTTTATAATCAGTGATATAAAAATAATAAACGGCAATAAAGGATTGTTCATCTCCATGCCGAGCAAAAAAAGGAAAGATGGCACATTTAGAGACATAGCTCATCCTTTGAACAGCGAAACTCGTAAGGCGATGGAGGATGTTATTCTCATTAAATATGAAAATATAATTTCTGAGGAGATGCAAACCTCTGAAGAACTATCTTAAAAGATAATCGTAAAATTGGCTGCAATTATAATTTCAGTTTTTGCAAAAAATAAATTACTTAAATCTATTTACACATTAATTATTTTTAAAATGGGGCGTCGTCAAGCGGTAAGACACGGGATTTTGGATCCCGTATTCGGAGGTTCGAATCCTCCCGCCCCAGCCAGCTATTTTTAGGATTTGTTGCTATTGCTTCTTTAGGAAGTAGCTCCGATGAGATAGATTAATATTTAATATAGAATGTGGGAGGATGCGTGCATAACGAAATAGCTATATTCACGGGCAGTGCAAATAGAGATTTAGCTGAAGGTATTTGTGATTATCTGAAGCTCACTTTAGGGCAAATAAAGCTCTGCAAATTTAGCGATGGAGAGATTTTTTGTCAAATTTTAGAAAATGTTCGGGGAAAAGACGTGTTCATAATACAGCCCACATGTCCCCCAGTGAATGTTAATTTGATGGAGCTTCTCATCATGATAGACGCTTTTAAAAGAGCTTCCGCGCGTAGAATTACAGCTGTAATGCCTTATTATGGATATGCTCGCCAGGACAGAAAGCATAAGCCACGAGTGCCCATAAGCGCAAAGCTGGTTGCAGATTTAATATCAGCCGCTCGAGCGGATAGGGTGTTAACCATGGATCTCCATGCCCCCCAAATTCAAGGCTTCTTCGATGTCCCTGTGGATCATCTTTTTGCTGCTCCAGTTTTTATTGATTATATCACTAAAATGAAATTAAGCGGTTTAGTCTTAGTCTCACCTGATGCAGGCGGAGTAGAACGAGCAAGAGCTTTCGGTAAGCGTCTAAGAGCTTCCCTTGCTATTATTGATAAAAGAAGGGAGGAAGCAAATGTCTCCGAGGTAATGAATGTGATAGGTGATGTAAAAGGAAAGCCAGCTTTTATTATAGATGATATGATAGATACAGCAGGAACGCTGGTTAATTCTGCCGAAGCATTAATTAATAATGGTGCAAAAGAAGTCTATGCAAGCGGAAGCCATCCAATTTTATCCGGTCCAGCTATAAGTCGTATTGAAAAATCGTGCTTAAAAAAGGTTTTAGTTACTAATACAATACCATTATCCGAAGAAGCAAAAAAATCAGAGAAAATTATCCAGCTTTCTGTAGCACAATTGTTAGGAGAAGCAATAAAAAGAATTCACGAAGAATCTTCTGTAAGTTCTTTATTTATCTAATGTGATATTTTACCAAAAGGTAAGCATTATGAAAGAAAACATCTTAAATGCAACGACAAGAGAGAATACAGGTAAAGGGTCAGCGTCCCGTTTACGACGAGAAGGCTTGATACCAGCTGTAGCCTATGGCCCAAAAGAAAAAGCCTTACCTATCGTGATAAAAACGAAGGAAATGAGCGAAATATTACGGTCTACTGAAAGAGAAAGCAGCATGATCAAATTAAAAATTGACAATAAAGGAAAGCCCAGACTTGCCTTGATAAAAGACATTCAATTAGAGCCGGTAAAACAGACTCTTTTGCATGTTGATTTTTACTTCACCTCAGCAGATATTGCTATTAAAACCTCTGTGAGGCTTGTTACGATTGGAGAAGCTCCTGGAGTAAAAGACTTCGGTGGAATCCTTAATTTCGCTACCCGGGAAATTGAAATAGAATGTCTTCCTGATAAAATTCCTGAGCTCATTAAAGTAGATGTATCGCAATTGGGTATTCATGATATATTACGAGTAAAAGACTTGACAATACCTGCAGATGTTAAAGTACTTAGTGACCCAGAGCAGTTAGTTGCAAATGTGGTACCTCCAACTAAAGTAGAAGTAGTAGAGGAAGCAGTACCTGAAGAGATTGAAGAAGAAGAAGAAGAAGTTAAAGAAGGAGAGAAGGAAGCAGAAAAAAAAGTGGAGAAAGAGCGGGAGCAAAAGGAAGAAGCTCAAGATAAAAATGATTGATAAGTGGCTTGATGCCATCATTTCTGCTTCTTTAACACAATCTCCTTAAGCTCACTAAATCAAATTTTCCATTAGAAGTAGTGAAATATCATTTTTTATCATTTTAATATAAGAAAAAATTTTTCCAATTGAGGATATTAGCTGGTTTAGGGAATCCAGGATTAAGATTTGCATGGAGCCGACATAATTTTGGTTTCTTAGCACTTGATTATTTAGCTTCCACTATCAATCAAAAGATTGAGCAAGAGGAGCATTTTTATTTATACCTGAAGAGCAAGATTAACGATATTCCTGTGCTTTTCGTAAAGCCTCAAACCTATATGAATAATAGCGGTATTGCCATCAAACAAGTATTGAGCGATTACCAAGCTTCCGTAGAAGATTTAATCATCTTGCATGATGATGTTGATATTCCATTAGGAAGCTTACGAATAAAAAAAGGAGGGCGGCCAGCAGGACATAAAGGTCTCATTTCAATTATTAATAATTTACAAGACAGTAATTTTATCAGAATACGTTTAGGAATAGGTCCAGAAGAAACTTTAGATATTTCATTAACTGATTATGTACTTCAAACTTTCTCCGATGAAGAATTACTTCTGGTCGAAAAAATTTTAGATCGAGCAACAAAAGCTATTATTACAATATTAACTGAAGGAACTAACAAAGCTATGACTATATTTAATCGAAAAAACTATAATAATTTGCAAGTGGAGGAAAAATGAACGGAATAATTCTTAGCCTACCAGTATTAGCGCTGATAGCCATAATAAATGGGATTATTTTTTATTTTTTGATAAAAAGCAGCAAATCTACGGATGAGAGCATTAAAGCTTTGAGTAAGTCAATAAACCACGGAACCAGAGCTTATCAAAAAAAGCAGTATATTTTAGAGCTTGTTTTTACAATTATTTTAGCACTGCTCATTACCTGGCAATGGGATTTCAAAAATGGAATAGCATTTTTTGTAGGGACCCTTGTTTCTCTTTTTATTAATCTATTGAGTATAAATTCCTCTTTGTTTTCAGGCGAAAAAGCAGCTCATGCTCTTTATGTAAATAATGATGAGACTAATAGCACGGCGATACTATTTAAAAGTGGAATGCTTTCAGCTTTACGAATTTCAAGTGTGACACTATTAGTATTATTTGGTGCTTATTATCTCTTACAGAAAGAAATAATCGATATATATCATATTATAAGCTTTGCATTAGGAGTATGCTTTTTTGCTCTTTTCGAAAGGATAACAGCAGGTATCATGGGCGAAGTAGCTGAAAGTGAAATTGCATTAATTAATAAAGAACAAACAAAAAAGGATAGTAAATTTCTTCAAGCGCTTAATTACCTTACTAATCTAAAATATCACCTCAATGGAATCGGTTCTCGTGAGGCAGACTTCTTCGATTCTCTTATTGCGTCAACAACTGCTGCTTTAGTACTCAGTATTTTTCAACAGGGATATGGGAATAATTGGCTGCTTCTCCCTTTATTTATTCTGGCAGCAGGTTTTATTTCATTTTTCATAGCAGCTTATTTAGTGAAAATTATCACAAGAAAAAAGTGGAAACCAGATAATTTAGCATTACCAATAATAGCTTTTATATTATTAATGGTTATTTCTTATTACCTGATAATAGAGTTCGAACTTCCCTTTACGTGTTTTTGGTCTATTCTTATTGGGGTAATTACTGGTTTTGCTATTATGCTCATATCAAAATATTACACAATAGGAAAATCCGTAAAGGGAATAGCTGAAGCCAGTAAAACCGGAGCAGCCACTAATATAATAACTGGACTTGCATCGGCGATGAAAAGCACCGCTTTTCCAGTATTGCTGATCAGTGCAGCGATTTACCTGAGCTATCGTATTCATGGTTTTTACGGGACTTCTTTGAGCGCAATTACCTTAAGTTCCTTTTTGCTAATGGCTTCAGCCATGAATGCCTGGGGCTCTGCAGGGCAGGTAAGCCTCAATATGTTACACACATTAAAAATTAAGAGTAAAAATTCTATTGGGAAAGATTTAAAAGCGAGCAGTCATATTGCTATCGCTTTTGGAAAGGGATTATCCATTACCGTTGCAGCATTAACAGGCTACACGCTTTTTGGAGCCTTTAAAAATTTGGCAATGATTAAATTGATAGACATAACCAGAGTAGAAGTAGTCATTGGGTCTTTTGCAGGTGCTATTATTCCGTTTTTAGTAGCTTCCTTAGCCATCATTGCTGTTGTTAATGTGACGCAGGGATTAGAAAATAGAATGAAAATGTTGAAGTCGTCCGATGAGAAAAATCAAGGAGAAGAAGACTCCTTTCTAAAAAATCTTATTAAATCAGCACATTCTTCTTCTTTAAAACAAGTAATTCTTCCTGCACTCCTTATTATTGGATCACCAATTTGCTTCACTCCATTATTTGGTCTGCAGCAGGGATTAGCTGGATTTTTAGCAGGAGTTATCTTTACCGGAATATTATTAGCCTTTTTCCTGAGTTACGGAGGTATTACCTGGGAAAATACCATCTTCTATATTGATAAGATAGCCCCCAAAAAGGAAGATGAATCTCTTTATAATGCTTATTTAGTAGGAAGATTGATTGGTAATCCATTACAAGAAGTAGCTGGACCTTCGATGAGTATAGTGATTAAATTTATTCCCTTGCTTTCTCTAATACTTATTTCCTTATTTTAATAAAGCGAACATATGTTATAATGTAATGACAAAAATTGTGGGGAATAACTCCTTGCTCTTTTAAAATAGGGCTTTTATCCATAAGGAGGAATATTTATGAAAGTCTATGAAACTCTATTGATTATTGCTCCCACTACAAGCGATGAAGAAAGAGTAAAGATTTTAGAGGAGCTTAAGAACTACATTACTAATGAAAAGGGAACCATTGAAAAAGTTGATAATTGGGGTATGAGAAAATTAGCCTTTTCAGTGAAAAAATTTACAGAAGGCCTCTATGTCCATTTTATTTATCAAGGCCCTCCAGGAATAGTGCAGAGATTTGAACGGAAACTCAAGATTAGTGAGAATATAATACGGTATCTTACTGTTAAGCTGGATTTAAAAAATATCAGGATTGATAAGCAAGAGGAACAACCAGCCACTGAGGCTTCTTAAAGGAGAGATGCTATGGCTTATAGAAATAGAAGTAGCAAATTAGATCGAGAACGAAGGCGGTATGTCTTTAGGCGGAGAAAATTTTGTAAATTTTGTGAAAACAACATAAATTATATTGATTATAAAAACGTGCAAATTCTTTTACCCTATATTCCTGAGCGAGGCAAAATATTACCTAAAAGAATATCAGGCGTTTGCAGCAAACATCAAAGAATGCTGTCTAAAGCTATAAAGCGTGCAAGACATATTGCTCTTCTTCCTTACACCACAGATTAAACCTATAATTTAAATTCTGTTGCAGTTTTTACGGTACTCGCTTAATGGTTCTCGGTAGTTAAGGCTCAATAACAATATATTGATAGAGTTGTGAAAATAATTTTTGCTTTATAGATACCGCCCTTCTTTTATAACTATTAAGCCCGTTAATTTTTTCTGGAAAGCAGGCGAAATTATATTATAAATTACTGTTAAAGCGAATCGATAAAGGGAGGATTAATTATGAAAGTAATACTCAACCAGAAAGTAGGACGACTGGGAGAGAGAGGAAGTATTGTGAATGTGACTGATGGATATGCACGCAATTATCTTTTGCCGAAAAAATTAGCTATCTTAGCTACTCCAGCTAACATTAAGCGCTTTGAACAGGAGGAAGAATTACAGAAGAATAAAGAAGAAAAAGAAAAAATACATGCCGAAAAAATAGCAGAAAAATTAAATAACATAACAGTTACCGTAAGTAAAAAAGCAGGTGAGGAAATCCTTTTTGGTTCAGTGACGACTGCAGATATAGCAGAATTGCTGGAGAAAGAGGGCTTCTCAATAGATAAAAGAAAGATATTAATTTTAGAATCAATCAAAAAATTAGGTGAATATCAGGTTAGTATAAAACTCCATCCCGAGGTTAGTACTCAGATAAGCCTCGTAGTTATTAGAGAATAATCTTAGCATTATCTCCTTTGCGTAACCCCAAAATATAGTGTATAATTTTACTAATTTAAGAAGAGTTATTTTATATAATGAAGATTATTATTGAGTATTACTTAGGGATAGTTATATAAATTAACAATTTACAAAGCAAAAAGCTATGAAATAGTGGTAGAAATGAATAATATTCTATTTACGGATTTGGGTATATCCGTTAATAAGAATTATATTCATTCCACTTGCCGTGATGTTCAGCAATAATAGTACTTGTTATCAAAGGTAAATAAGATAAGGCAAGAAATATTGAGTCCAAAAGATGTTGAGAATTCCACAGCCGGAAAATGTAAAAAAACATCTCGAGGTTACTGGGCTTTTGTGCCCAATTCATTACCCCCTGTTATTAATTATAATGGAAATTTTGTACTTTTACTTTCTGAGGCAGATAGATTGCTGGGTGAATTATCAGGGACAGGAAGAATCAAAAATTAATGGATTTATTAACGGCGCACGAAAGAAAAAAGCATTAAAGTTAGCCAAATAATTAAATATTTAATTAAGTAACTGAAATTACTAAAATATGAATTAAAATATATTATCATGAAAGATGACATTACCTTAGAAAAAGTGGTGCCTCACAGCATTGAGGCAGAACGATCGGTGCTTGGAGCCATTTTAGTAGAAAATAAAGCCTTCAACGAAGCAGCCGAGATGCTGCAAGAAAATGATTTTTATCGAGAAACCCATAGAAAAATATATGCAAAAATGGAAGCCCTTTGGGAGCAATCAAAAGCTATTGACCCTTTGACCTTAAGCGAAGAACTCAAGAAGAGCGGATATTTGGAATCTATTGGTGGCACAGCTTATTTAGCATCTTTAATAGATGGCGTTCCTAAAACTACAAATATTGAGTATTATGTTCGTATTGTAAAAGAAAAATCTGTTCTTCGACAGCTTATTTTTGCTTCCAATGAAGTAATATCCCGATGCTATACTCAAGATGAAGATACAGATGTCATAATTAACGATGCTGAGCGTTCTATTTTTGCCATTGCTGAGGAAAAAGTTACTGGAGGATTCATTAGTTTCAAAGAGATTGCAAAAGACACCATTAAAAATATTGATAAACTTTATGAGCAGAAGGAATTAATAACTGGTCTTCCCACACCTTTTATTGAATTTAATGAACTTACCGGCGGGCTTCAACCAGGCGATTATATAGTAATAGCATCGCGTCCTGCTATGGGCAAAACCAGCCTCAGCCTCAATATTGCCCAACATGTTGGGCTTAAGACTGATGAAACCGTTGGCGTCTTCAGCTTAGAGATGTCCAAAGAGCAGTTAGTAATTAGAATGCTGTGCTCCAGAGCAGAAGTGGACAGCCGAAAGCTGCGCTCCGGCTTTTTAAAAGATGCAGAATGGCATAAATTATATGAGGCAATGGGCGTACTTTCGGATGCAAAAATATTCGTTGATGACATGCCTGGTATATCCGTAGTTGAAATGCGAGCCAAAGCCAGGAAGCTAAAACAGGAATATGGATTAGGTCTACTTATCGTTGATTATATGCAGCTTATGACCATGCCACAAAGATTTGAAAATCGCAACCAGGAAATTTCAGCCATATCCAGAGCTTTAAAAGGCTTAGCAAAGGAGCTTAATATACCCTTAATTGCACTTTCCCAGCTTAGTCGGGCTCCCGAAGTAAGAGCAGACCGTAGACCACAGCTTTCTGACCTGCGCGAATCAGGAGCTATTGAACAAGATGCAGATTTGGTTTGTTTCATCTACAGAGAAGAGGAATATAATTCCACCCCTGAAAATGAAGGATTGGCGGAATTTATCATTTCAAAACATAGAAATGGACCTACGGGCACAATTAAACTGGCATTTCAGAAGAAATATACCCGCTTTTTCGATTTAGCAAAAAGCGAATACATAGAAACTGAAGAATTGTAATAAACTCTGTGAGCACCATATCAAAATGAAAGAAATCTTCGAGATTATTATCAAAAAGTTAAAAAATTTCTTATCGGAGGTAGGGGAAATTGTTCTTTTATTCAAAGACACTGTAATATGGATTTTCCGACCACCCTTCAGCCTGAGGCTCATATTTACTCAAATGGAGGAAATTGGTATCAAATCTTTACCGGTTGTATTGATTACCGCTACTTTTACTGGCATGGTATTTGCGATCCAAAGTTATAGCGGATTCAGACGTTTTGGTGCTGAAACCCTCATCGGGCCTGCGGTAGCGCTTTCTATCACACGTGAGCTGGGACCAGCACTTACAGCCCTGATGGTAGCTGGTAGAGCTGGATCAGCAATAGCTGCTGAACTCGGCACTATGCGAGTCACAGAGCAAATAGATGCTCTATACGCCATGGCGAGTAATCCAATTAAGTATTTAGTAGTACCTCGATTTCTTTCGGCAATACTTATGCTTCCTTTACTCACAATAGTGGCTGATTTTTGCGGCATTTTTGGCGGTTATATTGTTAGCGTCAATCTAATGGGCTCTAATCCAAATATATATTTAAGCTCATCTTTTGAGATATTAGAATTAGCTGATATTACCAATGGTCTTTTCAAAGCTGCAGTTTTTGGCGCTATAATTGCTCAGATTGGCTGTTATTATGGTTTCTTCGCCAAGGGTGGAGCAGAAGGAGTAGGACATGCTACTCATAGAGCTGTAGTAATATCCTGTATGCTTATCCTTATATCTAATTTCTTTTTGGCAAAAATTCTTTTTTAACAATGATAAAAATTGTAAATCTCCATAAATCTTTTAGCGGTAACATGGTATTAAGTGGAGTCGATCTTGAAATTGAGACCGGAGAAGCTATGGTAATCATAGGAGGTAGTGGTTCTGGTAAAACAGTTCTAATTAAGCATATTATTGGACTGTTAATGCCAGATAAGGGCGATGTTTGGGTTGATTCCATAAAGATCAACGCTTTAAAGGAAAAAGAACTCAATATTGTAAGAAAACGATTTGGAATGCTCTTTCAAGGCTCAGCCTTATTCGACTCAATGACCGTTGAGGAAAATGTAGCTTTTGCCCTTGCTCAGCATAGTGAAATGAATGAGGAGGAAATCAAACAAAGGGCCAAAGAGTGTCTGCGACTGGTTGGTCTTAAAGATATAGAGTATATTATGCCTTCAGAACTGAGCGGAGGAATGAAAAAACGAGTAGCCTTAGCCCGGGCAATTGCTCTTAAGCCTGAGATTATTCTTTATGATGAACCAACCACTGGACTTGATCCCATTATGGCGGATGTTATTAATAATTTGATAATTGAACTGCGCGAGAAATTGGATGTTACAAGCATTGCCATTACCCATGATTTGGTGAGCGCTTATAAGATAGCTGACCGAATCGCCATGCTCTATGAGGGGAAAATTTTAGAAATAAGTACACCAGAGAAGTTGAAAAATTCCCCTAACCCTATAGTCCAGCAATTTATAAATGGAAGGGCTGAGGGACCTATCTCCACTTTAGAATAGTAATTAGGGGGTCATAATGAAAACAGAGATAAAAGTGGGAATTTTCGTAATAATTGCCTTAGCTCTTTTAGCGTACTTGTTATTAAAAACTGAGGAGATGCCCTGGAAGAAAGAGCGAGGCTATATAATTAAAGCACAATTTGATAATATTGCAGGATTAGTAGCTGGTGCTGAGGTGCATGTTTCTGGTTTTAAGGTAGGAAGAGTTCAAGAAATAATCTTAAAGCCACCAAAAGTAGAAGTAACAATGCTTATAGTACAAGGAGTAAAGATTCATAGTGACGCAAGAGCAGCCGTGAGTACTATCGGCCTATTAGGAGAGAAATATATTGAGATAAATCCTGGCTCCCAATTCCAACCAGTAGTAGGCCCCGGTGGATATATTACAGGAATTAAACCTACAAGTATCGATCAGATGGTAGGAGTTCTCAACTCTATTGGAGAAGAGATACAATTAACCGTCGAAACCATAAAAGGTATTGTAGGTTCAGAAGAAAGTCAGACAAAGTTTTACACCTTCTTAGATACCTTTGATCGCTTATCAACACATCTTAGGGAACTTTCTGCTGAAAATAAAGAAAAGATAAATGAAACCTTCACCAACATTCAAAAAATTTCTGAAGAGCTGAGCAAAAGCATCCCTGATACAGCACAAAATTTACAGGAGCTGATTAAAACTACAAACGATATAACTAAAGAAAACAAAGAGGCATTAAAAGCGGCAATCGATAATTTTAATACTATAAGCGAGAAGTTAGACCAGACTGTTGAGCAGATTAACCAAATATTAGAAAAAGTCAACCGAGGCGAGGGAACAGTAGGAAAATTGCTAACTGACGAAGATACCCACAAAAAAATAAAAAGCACAATTGAGACCATCGATCATACATTCACAAGAGCAAATCAGATGATGGGTGGAATGGGAAAATTCAATATATCCCTCGGTTTTCGCACTCAATATTATTTCGATGCGGAAAATTTCAAAACCTATTTTAGCATAAAGCTTCAACCTAAAAAAAATCGCTTCTTTCTTTTTGAACTGATTGACAACAGAGTGGGCCATCTCATAGAAACCAGAAGCACAATTGAAACCATACATAATGGCAGAATAACTCGAATTCAGGAATTTAGCAGTCTGGAGCGGCAACATGAGTTTACTTTTTCTGCCCAGGTGGGACAACAATGGGATTATTTTGGCTTACGTGGAGGTATAATAGAATCTGAAGCCGGTGCAGCAGTTGATTGCTATCTTGTAGGAAAAAAATTAAGTTTTAACCTCGAGGGGTATGATTTTGGGCGAGAAGTTGGACCCCATTTCAAATTAACCAGCAATCTTTTTCCCTATAAAGGCTTATTCCTTAGTGGCGGCTATGATGATTTTATAGACCGCGATAAGCGCCAGTTTTTCTTCGGTATCGGTTATATATTTTAATCACTAAATAATCACAGGTAGTATCTCTTGGCCAAGGAAAAGACTGTATTTACCTGTCAAAAGTGCGGCTATCAATCTCCCAAATGGCTCGGGAGATGCCCTGATTGTGCTAATTGGAATTGTTTTGTCGAAGAGCTAATCACCTCCTCAAGCACACATTTATCAGAATTGGTATCTGGCTCGGCAGATGCAAAAATTTACGACAAAATAGAAAGTGCTCATTTAAACAGGATCACCACTGCTATAAGCGAGTTCGACAGAGTATTAGGAGGAGGTATTATAGCAGGAAGTTTAGTGCTTATCGGTGGTGAACCTGGCATAGGAAAATCTACTCTTATGCTCCAGGTATCAGAGAAGCTCTCTCGTTCATTAAGCGGAGTACTCTATATTTCCGGAGAAGAATCGGAACAACAAATTAAATTAAGAGGCGAACGTTTGGCCTTAAAACCTAAGGATCTTTATTTTTTATCAGAAACCTGCCTGGAGCGTATTATACAGAAAATAGAGCAGCTAAGATGCAAGACAGTCATTATAGATTCTGTACAAACCATTTTCTCCACTAACTACCAGTCTGCACCTGGTAGTATCAGTCAAGTACGGGAAGCAGCTACTCAGCTTCTTTTCCTATCCAAGAAATTAGCTATACCGATTTTTATTATCGGGCATGTTACCAAGGATGGTTCTATTGCTGGTCCCAAGTCGATGGAACATATAGTTGATGCAGTACTTTACTTTGAGGGAGAAAGATACTATTCTCATCGAATATTGAGAGCAGTAAAGAACCGTTTCGGTCCTGCAAATGAATTGGGTATTTTTCAAATGACCGACTATGGTCTTAAAGGTGTATCTAATCCCTCTGAGATGCTTCTGGCAGAGCGCCCTAAGGATGCACCTGGATCAGTTGTATTTTGTAGTATGGAGGGAACTCGACCTCTATTAGTTGAGCTCCAAGCCTTAATAAGCCCAAGTAGCTATGCTACAGCACGCCGTATGAGTATCGGCTTAGATTATAATAGAATCTCCTTGCTCCTCTCGGTGTTAGAGAAACGAATGGATTTCAAACTGCTGGGAGACGATGTTTTTATAAATGTTGCCGGGGGAGTTACAATTTCAGAACCGGCTGCGGATCTGGCAGTAATTGCTGCTGTAGCATCAAGTTATAAAAATAAACCTGTAGATTTCCATACCGCTTTCTTTGGTGAGGTGGGACTTACAGGAGAAGTTCGCGCAATAAATCAAGCTGCTCTTCGTATTAAGGAGCTGACATCTATGGGATTCCGAAGAGCTATTATACCCAAGGGCAATACAAGTGTGCCTCATAAAAAGCAGAGCCTTGAAATAAAAAGCGTTCAATCAATAAAAGAGGCCTTAGAGCTTCTATTTTAATAAAAAAAATAGTATAATTTATTGCGGATTTTATAATTTTGTATTATATTACTAATGTATAGCCTTGAAGCTTCACACTTAAAAAGTGTAAAGCGGCTATATTATTTTTTTATCTTAAATAGATAAGGAGGGTTAATGACCTATTTCATAATCAGAATTTTATTCATAATTATCTGTGCTTTAATCGGTTATTTAGCTTCTCCCTTAGGATTAAATTCATATTGGGGACTAATATTTGGTATTTTACTTGCTCTGCTTGCAATTATTTTAGATTTCAAGCTTCGAACCGTTCCCATTAGAATAATAGTATTTTCATTAATCGGATTAATGGTAGGCCTATTTATTGCGTATTTTATCGTCAATTTCACTGAATATAGTAAAATTAACCTTTTCAGTCAATCTGCAGTTCGAATATTAACTTTTATTGCTTTGGCTTATCTGGGATTAATAGTAGGTGCAAAGCAAGGAGAGAAGTTCAGTATTGAGGGCATAAAAACTGCGTTTACAAGTCAAAAAATAGAAAAGCAATTTAAAATTTTGGATACCAGTGTCATTATAGATGGTAGAATTTATGATATTTTGGAAAGTGGATTCTTGGAAGGAGACCTTATTGTGCCTGAATTTGTTCTTAAAGAACTACAAAAAGTTGCAGATTCGTCCGATACATTAAAGAGAAACAGAGGGAGAAGAGGATTAGATATTCTGCAGAAGATGAAGAAAACTTCGGGACTTAATGTTCAAATTTCAGACACCGATTTTCCCGATATACAGGAAGTAGACCATAAATTAATTGAGCTGTGTAAATATTTAGGTGGAAAAATCGTTACTAATGATTTTAATCTGAATAAAATTGCTCAATTAAGGGGCGTTAAGGTACTAAACATAAATGAGTTAGCAAATGCTCTTAAACCTGTCGTCTTACCTGGAGAATCCTTAAGAGTTTTCATAATTAAAGAGGGAAAAGAAGCTTCACAGGGAGTCGCTTACTTGGATGATGGAACTATGGTAGTAGTAGATAATGCTAAAAAACATATTGGAAAGAATATAGAAATAATTGTGACAAGTGTGCTGCAAACAACAGCAGGTAAGATGATATTCGGTCGTTTTGAACAGGATATCTAAATGATTTGAAGCATACGCATTTATTCAGAGAATAAGCATACAATCCCCATAGCTGTAGAATTTATATTTCTCTTTCGTTGCATGTCTGTAGGCCTTTAAAATAAGTTCCCGACCAGCAAAAGCAGAGACTAAAAGCAAAAGAGAAGATTTTGGTAAGTGGAAATTTGTTAAGAGCGCCTTCGTGATTTGAAAATCAAAATCGGGGCGAATAAATAAATTTGTGCCGCCCTCTATATAGTTCTTTTCTTCTTTTCTTTTTATTGCCCAGCTTTCCAAAGCTCTGGTAGTTGAGGTTCCAATTGCAATAATTCTTCTTTGCTCTTTTAATGCAGCATCGATTCGCCTGGCAGAATCGTATGATATAATAAAATATTCTTCATCCATTTTATGCTTTTCTATTACTTCACTTCGAATCGGTCGAAAAGTACCAGGACCAATATGAAGAGTAATTTCTGTAAACTCGATTCCCATCTTTTTAAGCTCATTTATTATTTTAGGGGAAAAGTGCAGTCCTCCGGTAGGAGCTGCAACTGATCCAGTTTTGCGAGCGAAAAGAGTCTGATATCTTTCTCTATCTATATCCTCTATTGCTTTCCTCTTTATATAAGGTGGCAATGGAACACTACCAATTTTATTGAGTAAAGTGAAAATATCACCTTTATGGTTGAATTCTAATACCCTCTTTCCTTCCTTCAGTTCTTCTACAACTTTTATATTTAGGTCTTCATTTGGGATCGACAATATATCCCCTTTTTTTACATATCGTGCCTTTTTAACCAGTGCCTCCCAGCGATTAGTCTGTGTTTCCTTGATGAGAAGGAGCTCCATAGGCCGTCCGCTATTTAAATGTTTAGCAAAAAGTCGTGCTGGTATTACTTTGCTATTATTTACAACAAGCATATCACCAGCCTGCAAAAAATCAGGTAGATGGATAAAATGGCTGCTTACAATTTCTCCACTTTCCCTGTAGACTATCATCATGCGAGAATGATGTCTTTCAGTCGGAGGAAATTGAGCGATGAGCTCCTTTGGGAGGTAGTAATCGAAATCTGATAGCTGCATCTCTTTTCTAAGAATAGTTATTATATATTGACCATAATAGGGCGATAATACCGGCAATAAAAAACTGAACATCAATTACTGCCTCAAACCAGATGCCCTTAGCGATTATTCTCCTATGATACAAATAGAGATATATGGCGGTCAATATAACTACTAATATCATATAATAGCTCAATTCTGTTGTAAATCCCAATATACCCGATAGCAGAAGTATGAAAGCCATAGCTGCAGTTAACAATCCAAGGATAATTTTTATTTTCTCCTTTCCAATTACAGTCGAAGTGGCCTCTTTTCCCACAATAACATCTTCCTGTATACCTCGAATACCAAAGATAACAGATCTAATATAGCTTAGTATAGCGATAAAGAGAAAGACAGCTACTGAGCCAGGGGAGAAGAGCTTATTTGGCTCTTCTATTACCGGAATAATAACCATAATAGTAGCCCATGCTAAAGCAACTGCTAAATCTTTTGAGGCAGGGATGTCTCTTAAGCGTTGAATTTTTAATTTGCTTAGCCAATTGCGAGGAATGATTTTTAGATTATATATTATACCGAGAAAAACTGCTATAGATAGAATAATAAATGAGGATAGACCTTGTAATAACGAAAAAATGATGGAAAGTGAGATAAATATAGTTGCAGCCGCTACCAAGAAATGTCTGTTTCTCAGATAAAAATCCAGACGATGCGGTTGTGCCAGCTGAAAGGCAGATTTATCAGTAAAATAGTTTATAATATACATAGAAAAGATATAAGAAAAAGCCATCATTATAAGTTTCCATTGGGGGGTAATTCCCAATAGAATAGAAGTGGCATAACTGAGGCAAGCCGCACTGAGGGCGACATAAAGATGACTATTTATTAAAAAATGTGCTGCTTTAATCAACCAGTTTGTAATTCGACCTCTTCTCTTCAGTTCTTTTAGCCTGCTTATGACTTGTTTTATGATCCAGTGAGGAGTTGAGGCACCTGCTGTAACGCCAATAATATCATAATCCTTAACCATTTCGGGCTTTAGCTCTTTGTCGATTTCAATATGAAAGGTGGGTGTACCCGTAGACCTGGAGATAGTAGCTAATTGATGAGTATTCGCACTATTCCGCCCCCCAACTACAATCATAGCGTCAACATTTTTTGCCAGACGTTTTGCCTCCCGCTGTCGCTCAAGAGTTGAATTACATAAAGTATTAAAAATAAGGCAATTTTTATATTTTTCTCTAATCTTTTTACTGAAACGGCGAAATTTTTTGCGATTTTGTGTGCTCTGACAAACAACACAAACCTTTTCTAAGGCAGGTAAGCTATTAATATCATTTTCATTTTCTATTATAATACCTTTTTCGCCGGCGAAAGCTAAGAGTGCTTCCACTTCAGGATGCCCCTTATCTCCAATAATGAGAGTCCAAAACCCTTTTTGCTTCTGTCTTTTAATTATTGATTGGATCCGGCCTACCCTTGGGCAAGTCGCATCACATATCTGAGATCCTTTCTCTTTAATTATATTTCTTTCTTGCGGGCTTATTCCGTGAGTCCTAATAACCATAACCATATCTTCTTTCAGCTTTTCTAAATCCTTAAGCACCCATACATTTTTAGCTCGCAGCCATTCCATTGCTTGGGGATTATGAATCAGAGGGCCATATATATATATAGGCCCGTTACGACTATCGGCTTCTCTTAGAACGATGTCGACCGCTTTTCGTACTCCCATGCAAAAACCGGCATTTTTTGCTAAAATTATTTTCATGCAATTATCTTAATTTAAGATTAAACAAATTTTATATTTTTACTCTTTACCGTTTGTAAAAAATGATGATACTATATTTAGTTTTATCTGTCAAATTGCGGTAAATAATGAAATAATAGATAGGGAAATCGTATTATGGAACTCATTATTTTAGGCTCAGGGACTGCAATACCATCAGCAGGGAGAGGTGCCCCAGGTGCAGTGATTAAGATTGGTGATGAGCTCATACTCTTAGACTGTGGACCTGGCAGCTTGCACAGATTAGCAAAAGCGGGGCTCAATTTTCTTAATATTTTTTATATCCTTATAAGCCATCTTCATCCTGACCATATTGCTGATTTGGTACCTTTCCTCTTTGCCTTGAGGAATCCAGACCTCCCACTAATTCAGAAAGAAATAACTATAATTGGAGGAAGAGGAGTTGAACATTTTTTTCAAAAAATTAATAGTATATATGGTTCCTGGGTAGAGCCCCCGCGTACTATAACCTTGATTGAAGCAATTTCAAAGGAAATTTCTTTTCCTCTCTTTCTTCTCAAAACTGCACCTGCAGAACATCTTCCAAGCAGTATCGCTTTTAGAATTACCACCCCAGAAGGGAAAAGTTTATTTTATTCAGGTGATACGGCTTATAGTAATCAATTGATTGATTTAGCTCAGGGAGTTGATTTAGCTCTCATAGAGTGTTCTTTTCCAGAGGGAAATAAAGTTGGAGGTCATCTCACACCTAAAATAGCAGGAAGAATTGCTGCTGAAGCGAGTTGCCAGAGAATTATTCTTACCCATCTTTATCCCCAATGCGAAGATTCTGACATAAAGAAGCAATGTGCAGAAGTTTACAAGGGTGAGATCATCATAGCCTCGGATGGCATGCGTATTCACATATAATATATAGTAGGTTTTTTTGGTTAAAAGGCAGAAGAATTTCAACTATTTTAATCCTTTTTTCTTGGGACAAAATGTGGTATAGTATGGGGTTGCATATATAAAGTAGAATGGATTAAGAAAAATGGCAATTTTTTTACCAGGTAAAATAGAGGAAAAGAAAAACATCATGGATCAATTATCTCCACAGCAAATTGTAAAAGAATTAGATAAATATATAGTTGGTCAGCATAAAGCTAAACGAGCAGTTGCAATTGCACTGCGAAACAGAATTCGCAGACAGATGATGCCTGCTGAAATGGCTGAGGAAGTTGCCCCAAAAAACATAATAATGATTGGACCGACAGGGGTAGGAAAAACCGAAATAGCCAGACGACTGGCTCGATTAGCTAATTCACCATTTCTTAAGATAGAGGCTTCAAAATTTACCGAAGTGGGCTATGTAGGTCGAGATGTGGAATCTATGATTCGTGACCTCACTGAACTCGCTGTTAATTTGGTAAAGCACGAAAAGCAGAAAGAAGTACACGAAAAAGCAGTAAAAAATGCAGAAGAAAAACTACTTAATCTCCTCCTCCCTCCATTGCGGGTTTCAGCTCAGACTCCAGAGCAAAAGCAAAAAGAAGAAGAGACCAGGGAAAAACTAAGACAACAATTAAGCCTTGGCATTTTAGATGACAGAAAGGTAGAAATTGAAGTGCAGAATCGCTCATTTCCTGCGTTTGAAATTATTACAAGTTCTGGCATAGAGGAGATGGATATTAATATAAAGGATTTATTTCCTGGAATATTTTCAGGAAAGAAAAAGAAAAGGAAAGTGAAAGTCTCGGAAGCGAGACAATATTTGATCAACGAGGAAGAGCAACGTTTAGTCGATATGGATCAGGTAGCCAAAGAGGCTGTAAAACGTACGGAAGAATCTGGGATCATTTTTCTTGATGAAATAGACAAAATATCAGGTAGGGAAAGCACCCATGGTCCAGATGTCAGCAGAGAGGGAGTTCAGCGAGATTTGCTTCCAATTATAGAGGGTACTACGGTAAATACACGATATGGAATTGTAAAGACAGATCATGTCCTATTCTTAGCAGCTGGGGCTTTCCATGTGAGTAAACCTTCTGATCTCATTCCGGAGCTTCAAGGACGTTTCCCTATTAGAGTAGAGCTTGATGCTTTAGGAAAAGAGGAATTCGTTAGAATCCTTGAAGAGCCTAAAAATGCTTTGATTAAGCAATATATAGCATTAATGGCAACTGAGGAGGTAAATCTGCAATTCAAGAAGGATGCTATTGCTGAAATTGCAGAATACGCTGTCATAGTTAATGAACGCACGGAGAATATTGGAGCGCGAAGGCTTCATACAATAATGGAAAAACTTCTTGATGAGATATCTTTTTCAGGACCTGATTTAAAAGGGAAGGCTATCACCATAGATGCTGCATATGTGCGAAAGATGCTTGAAGATGTAGTGAAAGATGAGGACCTAAGCCGCTATATTCTTTAATTTTCCACCATATACCATATAAAAGTGAAATATTTCTAAAAAAGAGCAATGATATGAAAAGAAAAATTTTATATTGTACCCTTTTATTAATTCTAATGATAGCTTGTGGTAAAAAAGGCCCACCAATGGCTCCAGTAGATACAACGCCTAATTCGGTTAATGACCTGAGTTTATCACAGAAAGGAAGTATGGCGGTTCTTACCTGGACATTGCCGCAACTGACAGTGGATAAAACACCTCTAACTGGTTTTAGTAAGGCGGAAGTATACAATTTTTCGCAAAATATTAGTACCCTTGAATCATCTGAAGAGAATTTCACCCTTAAAGATATTTTATCTGATAGGGATTGGAAAAAGAAATTTAGAAGTAAGGCGGAAAAAATATTTACTATAGATAAAACCAACAGAAAGCAGTTTTTCATAAATAAAAAATTTAGCTATGAAGCAGAACTCAATTCAGAGCAGAATCCTATTAATTATAAAAAATTATTCTCTTTCGCTGTTAAAATTGTGGGACCTAATGGCAAGAGGTCGAGGTGGTCAAATATAGCTGGTATTGTCCCGTGGGAAGTGCCGAACTCTGCTCAAAATCTGAAAGCAGAATTGAAAGAAGATGAGATAATAATTACTTGGGAACCACCTCAAGAGAATATTGACGGCTCCTATCCACCCCATGTTTTGGGTTATAATATTTATCTTTACTCACAGAAAGATAAAAAGATAAAAAAAATAAATGATCGACTCCTTTTCAGTGGTCCACAAGAATGGGAATTCAGCCGACTAACAGCAATAGACGTAATGCAGACGGAAGAGGAAGAAAACCTATTACAGCTCAGCGTAGATAAAACGACAACCTCATCCTATTTATATCAGGATTTAACAGAAGATCAGAATCTTACGGAGCTGAGAGGAAAAACACTCAATATTAAATTTCAAGCTCGAACATTAGAAGAAGAAGCACATGGTAGTATTTTGCTTGATGATGGTGTCAATAAATGGGGAAGCCAGAATGAAAAGGAACTGAACTTAACAAATCAATGGAAAGAATTTGGTTTTAATATTCCAATAGATGAAAATGCGATAAAGCTAACCCTTTACATAAAACCAACCTTATATCCCGCCGACCTTGCTTTTCAAATAAAGAAGGTACAATCCCTGGTGATGGAAGGGGAAAAAAGCAAAGAAGAAAAGGAGAAGGAAAAAATAGAAGCTCTTCTGGAAGAGATGTTAGAGGAAAAAAAGAAAGAAGAAGAAGCAGATAAGGAAACGCAAGAAGTAGCAGAGGAGAAGAAGGAACCAACAGATATTATTAGAAATGGTGATTTTGCTCTATTAAGAGAAAATACTTTTTCAGATAAAAGTTTTAATTTTGGCGAACGCTATTTTTATTCTGTGAGAGCTGTTAGTCGTAAGTGGGGGCTTACTGGAGAAAGCAGCGACTCCCAGGAACTGGAGATAATCCCGTTAGATACTTTTCCACCTTTAGCACCTGCAGGCCTTTCGGCTATTACGGGAGCAGGAATTGTCAGTCTCTCCTGGAATCCAAACAAAGAGAAAGACCTGTTCGGCTATAGAATTTATCGTCGTGAAGAACAGGAAGATGTCTTTACAGTACTGAATGAGGAGCCGCTCCAGAAGACAATCTTTCAAGATGACAAAGCCACACCTGGAAAGGTGTATATTTATGCGATAACTGCCCTTGATAATGCCGAATCGCCTAATGAAAGCGAAAAGTCAGCAGAGATAAAAATAAGGGCACAGTAGTTTTTCTTAATTCTCCATAATTTCTTTACATAACCATAGCATTCAGCGATATAGCACAATCAAAAAGCTACTATATACACATGTGAAGATGATTTTTTCATTAGAGTGGAGTTAAAGACACAAGAATTAATTTTTACATTATATTGAAAGATGATAGAGGAAAAAGATAGACATTTCTGGAAGATGACCGCAGGTGGAAATGATTTTATTATCTTCGACAAACGCGCTAATCCTTCCCTTCATTTTTCTCCCACTGATATAAAACAGCTTTGCTCTAGGAAAGTGTCAATTGGAGCTGATGGTTTAATTTTAATGGATGAATCAGAGATGGCCGATATTACTATGCGATATTTTAATGCTGATGGCAGCTCAGCTCCATTATGCGGTAATGGTGTACGCTGTTTGGCAAGATTAGCTTTTATGAGAAATATTGCTGTCGACAAGATAAAAATTGAAACCGGTGCCGGTATTATTACGGCCGAGGACAGTGGAGAAAATATACGTTTGCAGATGCTCCCTCCCACTAAACTTGCATTAAATACAGAAATTGAACTTGAGAATGAGATAATTGTGGGACATGCTATAGATGTGGGAGCGTTTTTTTTTGTTATTTCATATAAAGATATTGAAAAATGCCCCGTTGAGCAGCTCGGATGCAGTATTCGCCATCATAGTTACTTTGATTTTTCCGCAGGTACTAATGTTTCCTTTTTTAATGTAGAAGAGAAAAACAAGATTAGGCTTAGAGTATATGAGCGTGGCGTTGAAGAAGAAACTCTGAGTTGTGGAACCGGCTCTCTGGCTACTACGTTAGTATGTGCTGCCCTGGGATTAGTTGAAGCACCAGTCCTCTGCCACACACAGGGTGGTACAATTATAAAAGTGGACTTCACGTATAAAGATAATGAATTTTCATGCCTCTCCATCGAAGGTGATGCCAGACTGATATACGAAGGAATTATGCTCCTACCCTTTAAATAAAACAATATAACATAATAGCCTGCTCATCCTGCTCAAAATCTAAAAAACCCGAGCTTAAATAAGCTATTTTACTATTTATTTCTTTGTATTTTAATATTAGGTATTAGATGGAGTATATCCGCATTTTTATTATTTAGATTGCGCACTCTATACCAATAGGAGAGAAATAAGATAGGTAAGAATATACCTAATTCGATGGCTCCGGTTACAAAATTATCAAAACTAATTAAGTCCATTATATTTTTCTTATGTACAGGCGGAAATATTCTGAAGGGTGCGATAAAATATTTGCTGGAGAAAGGCCATAATAACTCTACCCCTGCAGGGGGACGCAGATCCACGGCAGCTGCGTCAATTATAACATGAACGAAGTAAAGGGCAAAAAATATAAGAAAAGCAATGTGGAAACTTGTATTTTTCTTCCATTTAAAAATAACGGCCATAAAAAGACCGAATAAAAGTGCTGCTCCCAGACTGTGCGTAGCACCATGGTGATATTTATTAGCAGCTCCGATAAAAATACCTGGTATAAGGTCCAGGTCGGGAGCTATTGAGGCAAAGATGTAAAAGGCGAGCTGATTCCATTTTTTCTTTATGCCCAATCCATGATTAAAAAGATAATAAAAGCTCCCACCGATTAATGAATGGCCTATTGGAGAAGACATCAATTATAATCCTTTTAAAATAGATACCTTTAAAGCGCTAATTATAATGAATGCTAACATATTAGTCAAGTGCTAAACAACATAAACACTCAGAAGAATTGTGTAAACCTTAGACAATAAGACCGCCGATAATAGCTCCTACTAATAGAAAACCAATATGCTCGAGAAATAGAATAAAACCCCCAGCGCCAGCTATCATACCTATTAAGGGAATCCCTGTAATGCTTCCAGCAAAGGCAAAAAGTAACAATGCAATGATGATTCCCGGCAAAAAAACAGCCATAATAGCGGGTCCCACACCGCCGGCTTTCTTTCCTCCCACTAATCCGGCTATTAATGGACCAAAAATAGGCAACCAGAATAATAGAATAGAAATGATAAACATCCAGATCATTCCACTTAAGATGCTTCCCTTTTGTTCATTACTCATGTAATAATCCCTTTCTTCACCTCGTAAGAAGCTAATTTTATGTTATTTCAGTTTTTATTCCACTAAAAAGCAGTTTATATGTAGTGTTTCATGGTCTATTTCTTTAAAACCTCGAAATGTATTATTCATCAAATCTTCCATTAGATTTTTTGCCATGAGCCTTAAAAGACCTATCTTTTAACCATCCAATTCTTACCTCCTCCTGTACTACATCAAAATCAGGAACATAGGGTTTAATATCCAATAGGGGTGTGCTATCTAAAATATCGACATCTGATATGTAAAGTGTTGTCCCTTCAATCTTATCAAGTCGCACAACAGATATACCTATGGGATTTGGACGCCTGGGTGCGCGCATCGAAAAGATACCTCGAGGTGTCTCATCCATAAAAGGTTTTGCTTTTAATGAATAGCCCTTTGACATATGAAAGTGATATAACAAAATAATGTGAGAAAAGCCTTCGAGGTCTTTGAGTCCTTCTTTATATTCAGCTCTCAATTCTATAGTTCCTGCAACACCTTTTGCACCAATTGATTGAATGGGCATACCCTTTGGATCTGTAAAAGGTGAATGAATTATTCCTATAGGATGGTATTGAATTTTTTTCATTTTACCTGACCTTCCCTTGCCTTACTTCGCGCTTCTTATAATAATAAAACGTACTAAAATGAATATAAGTTTCCATTTATCATTTTAAGCACATTTTTCCATTTTAAAATTGGTAAACCTGGTAACAATAGTGAAATTAGCTTTATTGTTTAATGGGGCAAGATACCGAATTCCATCCCGCCAATCCTCCGAGGACAACAACTAAATCTTTCCAACCCTGTCGTTGTAATAGACTGGCAGCAATCATGGAACGAAGACCACTGCCGCAGAAGATGTATATGGTTCGATCCTTTGGTACTTCATTCATATGTTGTGGAAGCTGAGTGATGTGGATGTGATGAGCAGCAGTAATTTCACCCGAGCTATCAAGTTCTTCATCGCTTCTTACATCGAGAATCCAGAGACCGTCCTGGTTGTCAAGCAAACGACATAAATTTTGAACAGTCACGGTTTTGATGGCATTACTCTCCATTCCTGCTGTATGCCAGGATAGCATACCACCTGCAAGGTAGCCAGCTATGTCATCATAACCAAGCCTAATGAGATAACGTACAGCATCGCTAAGATTATCAATCTCGTTGACTAACATAATGGATTTATCATATGGTAAAAACCATCCGGCAAAGCTGGACAATCCTTGCAGCCATATTGATAAAGAATTTGGCACATGTGCAGCACTGAAACCAAGTTCCATGCGGATATCAAGTGTAATACTTTTCTTCTTTCTTGCTGCAAAGGTTTCGGGAGATAATGGTCTTGGAACCGGCAATCTCTCCAGAATAGGGGCTCCTTCAAGGTTCAATTTTTCCATCTGTTTAAAATATGGAGGTCTTTCCAGTTTCTTGGCAACATGAGAAATGAAATAACTTCTATTTGCATATTGCAATTTTGGATTAAGCTTGCGCTCTAAACCTATGGTTGACCATTTTCTATCGGCAATGGCGGTTCCGCAAACAGACCCAGCACCGTGGGCCGGGCAGATAATCACATCATCGCCCAACGGCAAAATTTTGTTGAATAGAGTATCGTACAAAAGGCCTGCCATCTCATTGGCTCGATCCGTACCCAATAAATCAACTCGACCCACATCTCCTGCAAAGAGGGCATCACCGGTAAAAATCATCCAGGGATTACCAGCAGGCTCATACAGGAGGTAGCTCATGCTTCCAGGGGTATGCCCGGGTGAGTGAATAGCCTGTATCGTAAACCGTCCTACCTTCCATTTCTGACCATCCTCAACTGATTGGCCATATTTATATCCCCACTGTGAGTCGGCATGCCAGATTTCAGTGCCAGTCCGGGAAGCTAATTCTTTTGAACCTATTACATAATCTTCATTTCTATGAGTTTCAAGAATATGGGTGATGCCGAGACCTTGGCTATATGCTTTTTCTATATAAACCTCGCAATCACGCCGGGGATCGATTACTATTGACTCGTTTCTATCGCCAATGATATAGGAATAATGCGCTAAGCCTACTGATTCTATCCGTTCAAAAAACATTATTTTCTTCCTCCTCTTATCAATAATATTTCATTGAGCGTGCAAATGCTTTTATTAGCGTGGCTTTTTCCCCGTTACTGTCGGATTTTCAGGATAAGAAGTCCATTCTGTAAATGAGCCTTCATAAATCTTAACCTTAGGATAGCCTAAATACCATTTGAACAGTAGAAACTCATTTGTAGCTTCACGGCCAGTGCCACAGGAACAAATTATAGTCTTATCAGGACTTATATTATGCGCATTTATGATGGCCTGAAGTTCTTTATCCGGCTTGAGCAAGCGTTTGTTAGAATCGTCCATCAGACTAGCCCAGGGAAGATTAACTGCACCAGGTATATGTCCCGGTTTTATCCAGGGGCCTTGACCTTCATACACCGCAGATGGTCGTGCATCAAACAAAATCACATTTTCTTTATCTTTCATCACCTTGAACTGCTCATATTCCAGAAAAAAGTCACAATGTCCTTCAACAATAAAATCAGATTCTTCCACTTGGGGAAATACCTTTGTTAAAGGCTTACCTTCTACCTTCCATTTATCAACTCCTCCATCAAGGATATAAATATTCTTATGGTCAAAACGTGCCAGGCTATAAGCCATCATTGTTTGTTCCAGACCATCGCCCCAGCCCTTGTAAGCACCGGTACCAGTATAAACGACGACCGGAATATCAGATTTCAAGCCTACGCGTTGATAAATGGATTGCATTGCACCCGTTGGGATATATTTTCCCGGTAATCCTTTCTCAGAGATTCGCAGCAATCCCTCGCTCATATAAACAGCACCAGGAATATGCTCATGAATGTAATCGTGGATATTCGGTTGACAATCGAGAATCATTATGTTGCTATCTTCCAGATGTTCTTCTAACCAATCAGCAGAAATCCATTTCACTATCCCTTTTCCATAAGGATATTGCTTTATCATATCTGGCCTCCTTTTAAAAATAAGTACATAATTTATCCTTTTTCCTCAATAATTCAAGGGATTAAATATAAGTTTATTATATGAGAAGTCTTTATCTTGAGCAATAAATATGGAATGCTATTCAAATCTAATATTCCTGCTGTATTGTGTAAGTGTTTCTATTGGATTAATTTTTATTGACAGAGATTTTTTCATCTGGTATACATAGAAATACAGCAGAGTAATAAAAATTGCTACAAAAGAATAAATCATTGAAATTATCCCTAGCTCTAAGATAAATAAAATTAAAATAGGAGCAAGAAATGAAGAAGATAATAATTACAATTTTTGTGGCCTTGATAGTAATAATTGGGGGTATAGTTTTATTAGCACTGTTCATGACCAGTGATATAGCCAATTCCGCTGATGAGTTTTTCTCATTAATTAATAGTGAAAATATTGAAGGAGCTTACCAATCTACTTCAAAAGAATTTCAGGCAACCACTTCTTTAGAAAATTTTAAGAGTTTCCTTAATAGTTCAGCCATCGCGAAGTATGAGAGCGCATCCTGGAGCACTCGTTCAAAACAGAATAATATAGGTAAATTAGAGGGGTCAATACAAACGAAAGATGGAGGCATTATTCCGGTAAAAGTTCAGCTTGTTAAAGAAGATAATAGTTGGAAAATATTGAATATTAATAAAACAGAAGGCGGCCTTATTAAGGAAGAAGAATTAGAGAAAGATGAGTCGCAAGAAAAAGAAATCCCTGCGAAAAATAAACTAATAGAGATGACTAATCGTTCTGTGCTGTCCTTATCTGAAGCTATAGTTAAAGACGATTTCACTGATTTTTATAACTCGGTTTCTAAATTATGGCAAGGTCAGACGAATGCCGGTGAGATAAGAAACATATTCAAACAATTTATAGAAAAAAATATTGATATGAGAGGAATCAGAAATATGACTCCCATTTATAGCAAAGAGCCTTACTTGGACAGCAGAAATTTATTAATATTGGAAGGCTATTATCCTACAACTCCTTCGCAAGTTCATTTTAATCTGAAATATATCTATGAATATCCAGAATGGGAGCTTTTTGGTATTTATGCAACGGTAAAACCAGCAGAAAAGACTGAACAGGTAGAGAAGACTGAAGTACAACAAAAGGAAATTCCACCGATGAATGAGCTCATAATGATGACCAATAATGCTGTAATGGCTTTAGGGATTGCTATCAATAATGACGATTTTTCAGGTTTTTATAATTCAATTTCCCAATTATGGCAAAATCAAACTAATGCAAATGAATTAAGAAATATTTTCAAGCAATTTATAGAAAAAAATATTGATTTAACAACTATAAAAAATATATCCCCAGTTTACAGTGACAAACCGAATCTTAACAGTGAAGAACTATTGATATTAAAGGGATATTATACAGCAAAACCATATACAGTTTATTTCGAATTAAAGTTTATTTACGAATACCCCAAGTGGAAGTTATTTGGAATTCATATAAATGTCTGATAAAAGATTTAGCTCATCTTAAGTTTAAAAGAATATCAACCTTATTGACAATATAAGTAAAAAAATTTTCGCAAGATTTGTTTTCTTAGTATGCGTTGATTAGCAAGAATCAAGAAAAATATTATTTAAATACATGTTAAAAAATAAAGGATTTTAAGTTTATTCTGTCTACCCAGGAGGTAGCTTAAATAATATTTTTTTAATTTAAAATCCATTTATTATTAATCTCCTTTTTTACTAAAAAGAAATAGTAAGTGTGTCTTTTAATATTAATCTGGGGGATTAATTTTCCATATAGTACTTTGGGGAATTATTTTTTGGTTTTATAAGAGCACATGAAAGATAAAAATAAAGATCAGTTAATAAAAGAAGTAGCTGAATTGAGCCAGCGCATTTCCCACTTAAAAAAATTTGAGAAAGAATGCACGCTGGCAATGGATTCTCTTCAAAGAGGTGAAGAGCGATACCGTCATTTTGTTGAAAATTCACCTAATCCAATTTTCTCTATTAATGAGAAAGGAATTATTAAAAGCTGGAATCGTGCATGTGAAAATACCTTTCAATATGACAAAAGCATTATTGGGAAAAACTACTTAGTGCTTTTATCCTCCTCAGAAGATCAAAAGGTCATCAAGCATGCAATAAAAAAAGCATTTCAAGGTCAATCCTTGAGCGATATAGATATCTCTTTCAAAGCTAAAGATGGAGCAGAGCTTTTCATGGTCTCTCGCTTATATCCATTAATTGATAATGACAGGAGAATAATAGAGTGTGTTTTCGCTAATACTACTATTACCGAACGCAAAAAAGCAGAAATCGCTTTAAGAGAATCTGAATTGAAATATCGAAGTTTAATTGAAGAGTCATTGCAAGGTATTGTAATTATACAGGAGGGAGTAATTGTTTTTGCCAATCCAGCCTTATCTGAAATCACAGGATTTAGTAATGCTGAATTATTGTTATTTAAACCGGAGCAGGTTAGAGTTCTCGTTCATACTGATGACCAGGAAATGGCATGGGAACGTCTTGAAGATCGCTTAGCAGGAAAGGATGTGCCATCGTACTATGAGATACGGACCATTAGAAAGGATGGTACTGTATGCTGGTTAGAAATGTTTGTAAAGCGCATCGATTATAGTGGAAGGCCTGCTGTCCAGGCAGCCTTAATAGATATTACAGACCGTAAAAAAGCGGAGGGAGCATTAAAGGAAAGTGAAGAAAAATTCAGAAGTCTGGCTGAAGAATCGCCAAATATGATTTTTATCAATAAAAAGGGAAGAATAGCCTATGTAAATAAGAAATGCGAAGATATTATGGGCTATAAAAGAGATGAGTTTTATTCGCCAGGTTTTGATTTTTTCAGCCTTTTTGTACCAGAGTTTTTGGATATAATAAAGTCAAATTTTCAAAAACAGCAAAAGGGAGAAGATGTCTATCCGTATGAGTATACACTGATTACAAAAAATGGTAAAAGGATCGAGACAATTGTAACCACAAAGATTATAAAATATGAGAATGACGAAGCCATCCTTGGAATAGTAACCGATATAACGGATCGAAAAAAGGCAGAAGAAAAGCTTAAGAAGAGCGAAATAAAATATCGAAGTCTGGTGGAAGATGCAGCAGCAGGTATAGCTACAACAGACTTGAGAGGAAAACTTACTTTTGTCAACAACGCACTCTGTAATATGATCGGTTACTCTGAAAAAGAATTGACTGGAAAACCTTTTGCCGATTTTCTCCATCCAGAGGATAAGAATATAATACTGCAAATATTCCGTAATGCTATTAAACATCCAGAGGGTGGTATGCCCTTAGAATTTAGACTAATTCACAAAAAAGGGCACACTATCTACATGTATTCTAAACCTACTACTTTAATTTATAATAATAAAATTGCTGGATTTAATGCCATCATAACAGATATTACGGAAATGAAACAAGTTGAGGAAGCCTTACATGAATCAGAGGAGAAATATCGCACGTTAGTCGAAAAGTCTCTCCAAGGTATTTCGATTATCCAGGATAACCGGTTCGTTTTTGTAAATCCTGCGTTAGCGGAAATCACTGGTTACACAATCGATGAATTGCTCGCAATCACACCAGAAAGGATGAAAAAAAGTATCCACCCTGATGATTTTGAATTAATTAAGAAGCGGTTTGAAGATATTGCAGCTGGACGTGAAATTACACCGCAATATGAGTTTCGGTCAATTCGAAAAGATGGAGCCGTACGTTGGGTGGAAGTATTTTCAAACCCCATAACTTTTAAAGGCCACCCGGCACAGCAGGTGGCTTATATGGATATTACAGAGCGTAAAAAAGCTGAAGATGCTTTGAGAGACTCAGAACAACGCCTATCGGACATTATCCAATACCTTCCGGACTCGACCTGTGTTATTGACTGTGAAGGCAAAGTGATTGCCTGGAATAGAGCTCTGGAAGAGCTCACCGGTGTTAAGGCTGAAGAAATGTTAGGCAAAGGCAATCATGAATATTCACTTCCTTTTTATGATAAAAGACGTCCGGTACTTATGGATCTGGTGCTGCAACCTCATAATAAAGAGATCGAGAAACTTTATCCATTTGTTAAAAAAGATAGAGACACCCTTATTACCGAAAATTATATCCCTTCGCTTAAAGGTGGGATATATATTTGGGTTCAAGCAAGACCTTTATATGATGCTCGTAGGAATATTGTTGGAGCAATTAGTACTGTTAGAGATATTACTGAAAGTAAACGAGCAGAGGAAGCTCTTAAGGATAGTGAAGAAAAGTTCAGGGATATATTTGAACATGCGTCTGATGCTATCTATACAGTAGATTTAGAAGGCAATTTTACCTCAGGAAACAAAATGGCTGAAAATATTACAGGTTATTGTCGAGAGGAACTTATCGGTAAGCATTTCTTTACTCTTTTATTCGAGGAAGAAAGACAGAAGACTCTTCATGGATTTAAACAAATCCTTAAGGGAGAATTACATTCCTATTCTTTGAGGATTAGAAGAAAAGATGGAGAAATAAGGACACTCAGCATCAATGCAGCTCATATTGCTAAGCATGGAAAGATAATAGGCAGCCAGGGGATTGTTCGAGACATCACTGAACAACTAAAACTTGAGAGTAAGTTAAAAGAATCGGAAGAACGATTTAAAGGTATATTTGAGAATGCTCATGATGCCATTATTGTTATAAATAAAGAGGGATTTATAACTTTAGCCAATCCAAGGTTTTTTGAATTGTCCGGTTTTAGAAATCAAGATTTAAGCAAAATTCATTTCTCTCAGATTATATATCCTGAGGATAGCGATGACATCCTGATGTATTTTAATAGAGCGATTTCAGGAGAAATAGGATACAAACGATTTGTAACGCGTGGCATTACTAAAGATGGTGCAATTCGATATTTAGATATCAACGCTAATGTGATATTAAAAGATGATGATATTATAGGATTACAGGCTATGCTGAGGGATATTACCGAAAGTAAAATATTAGAAGAAAAACTGAAAGAAAACTATAGAGAACTGGTAAAAGCTATAGCAAGCTTCCTGGAGATAAAAGATTTATATACGGAGAAGCATTCCAGGCGCATTGTTGAGGATTCCATATATCTGGCATTACAATTAGATATGAGTGATGAAGATATTAAGAATATAGAAATAGGAGCCATTTTACACGATTTAGGTAAGATTAAAGTACCTGGAAAAATACTCAATAAAGGTAGCAAATTCAACAAAGAAGAAGAGCAAATAATGCGAAAACACTCACAATTAGGCGAAGAAGCCATCAAAAATATTCCGGAATTCCACAGTGCCAGCAAATTAATCAGACATCACCACGAAAGATACGATGGCAAAGGCTATCCCGATGGGCTTAAAGGTGAAGAGATACCTCTTGGTGCTCGAATTATTGCCCTGATCGACGCCTTTGATGCAATGTTATCTGACAGACCCTATAGAAAAGCTCTCACTTACAAAGAAGCCAAGCAAGAGCTTATTCGTGAGAAAGGAAAACAATTTGATCCCTATCTAACGGATATATATTTAAGATATTTAGAATATAAATATGAGAATAAATAAAATATATCCCGTTCCTTAATACCAATCTTTAAATTTAATTCTTTAAGTTATAGATATAGTAGGTTAGAAATTATAAATTATTATTAGGTTTTTATACTGTTAGATTGTATTTTACAACCTCTATACTTCAGCTATAATGTAAATTATCTGTTGTTGAATATTACATATTATTGTTCCTTATAATTGCAATAAACTTTGGAGAGTATATTTATATTCTCTTAATGTTTTAAAAAATAAGTTCATGAATTAATTATTTAAAAAATAAAGGTGCCTAAAATGAAAGAAGATAGAATTTCCTATCATGAATCAGTGAGAAAAATATATGAAAGAATCAAAAAGGACAATATGAATAACATATGGGACCGTTATGAAGCCCAGGGATTTGGAGGCGATCCTGATAAAAGATGTCCTTTTTGTATGGCAGGCGCTCGCTGCGATTTATGCTCAAATGGACCCTGTCGCGCTGATGCGGAGAAAGATAAGAGAGGTGTATGCGGAATCACCGCAGATGGTATGGCTATGCGAATGATGCTTCTCAGAAATGTAATGGGTGCATCAACATATCAATACCATACCGACCAGACTATTAAAACGCTCAGAGCTACAGCCAGGGGTGAGACTCCCTTTGAAATTAAAGAGACAGATAAATTAAAAACCTTTGCCGGGCGATTGGGAGTCAATACATCGGGCTCCATAGATGAGATCGCTCTTCGTCTATGCGATTTTGCTGAAAGTGACTTTAACAAAAAATATTATGAACCCAGCCAAATTGTAGAGATAATAGCCCCATTGGAGCGCAAGGAACTCTGGAAAAAGCTGGACATTTTCCCCGGCGGTATTTATGGCGAAATGATGCTATCCACCAGCTCCTGCCTAACCAATGTTGATGGCTTCTACACCAGCCTTGCTCTCAAAGCCATGCGCCTCGGCCTGGCAATGGGTTATCAGAGCCAGATAGTTAATGAATATTGCCAGGATATACTCTTTGGACTTCCCCGCCCCCATACGATGCGGGTTGACCTGGGAGTACTTGACCCGGACTACGTCAACGTGCTGCCCAATGGTCATGAGCCATTCCTGGGGTTCGCCATGGTACAGTTGGCCAGAAAACCCGAATGGCAGGAAAAAGCAAAAGCTGCAGGTGCCAAGGGCTTACGCGTTATCGCCAATATTGAAACCGGGCAGGAGATGATCCAGCGATGGGAAATGGACGACACCTTCTATGGTTTCACTGGTAATTGGATAATGCAGGAGGCAGTACTCGCCAGTGGCTGTGTTGACCTCTTTGCTGCCGATATGAACTGCTCCATGCCTGTTGATCCCCTCTATGCTTCCAAATATAAATTCAAATTAGTGCCAGTCAGTGAATTAGTGGCTTTTGAAGGCATTACCGACCGCATTAACTACAAACCAGATAAGGCTGAAGAACAAGCTGCTCAACTCCTGCAGATGGCCGTAGATAATTTTAAAGAGCGTCGAGCATCAGTGGAGCCAGTGACCTCACTGCCTATAAAAGACGCCATGGTTGGCTTTTCCACCGAAAGCATCCTCCAGGCACTCGGAGGTAGTCTCGATCCGCTGCTTACGGCAATAAAAGACGGAACTATCCGAGGAGTTGCCGGTCTGGTTTCCTGCACCACATTGAGAGATAGCGGTCAGGATGTTCACAGCGTAGCCGTGGCTAAGGAACTAATTAAAAGAGATATCTTAGTGCTTTCCATGGGCTGCGGCAATGGAGCCATGCAGGTTGCCGGCCTGTGCAGCCCGGAAGCAAAAGAATTAGCAGGCTCAGGTCTCAAAGGATTATGCGATAAACTGGGAGTGCCTCCCGTCCTCAGCTTCGGTACCTGCACCGATACCGGTCGCCTTGCCGACCTGCTGGGAGCTGTATCACATGCGCTGGGTGACGTGCCCTTACCCGACCTCCCTGTTGCAGCAGTGGCACCAGAATACATGGAACAAAAGGCCACCATCGACGCAGTATTTGCACTGGCATTAGGGCTCTATACCTATGTAAATCCGGTACCCACAATAACCGGCGGACCAAATCTGGTTAAGCTGCTAACCCAGGACTGCAAGGAAGTAACGGGTGGAATATTGAATGTTGAGAAAGATGCAGCTAAAGCAGCAGATGGCATCCTGAACCATATAGAAGCCAATCGGAAAAAATTAGGAATCTGAAGCTAAATTGAATTCCTCTTTTATGTCAATAAAGAGAACGAACTGAGCTTTTTGCAAAAATTTTCTTGACTTAACCATGCTATTTAACTTATAAAAAAATTAGGTCGCTGAGACAAAATTTCACCAAAGAGATTTGCATAAAACATATGGAAGGGAACTAAATGAGGATTATTTTTGCCCTTAAATCTATTATAGGACAAAATATATAAAGCAAAACGATGACCAGGTCCCTCGATTTTCTTGAGAAAATACAGATAATTTAGGGCAGAAAGGAGGATATTATTTATGTATTGTAGATTTTGTGGTGCTGAAAATCCGGATGATGCTCTGCGATGCACCACCTGTGGTAAACCTATACAGCCTCGAGCAGCAGAAGCGCCTCGCCCATCGGTGCCCAACTACCTTGTCCATTCTATTTTGGTTACTCTTTTTTGTTGTTTGCCTTTCGGAATTGTTGCCATCGTATACGCTGCCCAGGTTAATGCCAAATTGGAAGCAGGCGATTACCAGGGAGCTCTGGAATCATCCAAGAACGCTAAAACCTGGTGCTGGGTCGGTTTCGGTTTTGGAGCAGTCGTTATAGCTTTTTATTTGATGATTGTTGTTGGTGGTTTGCTTGGTAATTTCGGCAATTTTTAATTATATAGCTTTAATACAGTATATTTTCTATGCAATGCTTTAATACATCAAAGAATCAACGTCTCCAATCGGGTGCTGTTGTGGGTGTTATTATCATATGTGGGGCTTTCCTTTTCTTTTTTAATCCTACATTATCGCAATGGTACCCTCCCTGCCTCTTCCATAAATTAACCGGCCTCTACTGCCCCGGCTGCGGTTCTCTGCGTGCCCTACACCAATTGCTCCACGGACACCTCCTGACCGCCCTCAGCCTCAATCCCTTAATGGTTCTGCTTCTGCCTTTCCTTGGTTATGCCTTCACTTCTCGTATATTTTTGCTCCTAAGAGGAAAAGCACTCCCCCGCATATTTATCCCCGCTTTCTGGCTCTGGCTCCTCTTCGCCCTTATCATCACCTACTGGATCCTGCGCAACATCCCATTTTTCCCTTTTGACTACTTAGCACCTTAAAAAGTTAAAACAGCAAAATTCATACAGATGGATGTCATATAAAAACTATTCCACCATTCCACCATAAGCACTTCACTGCGGATAATAGATAAACTGCCCATTGCAAAAAACGATATCATGGTCAAAATCTTCGAATCTCTGAGGTTCAGGAAAAGAAGAATAACTATCAAATTCATCCGGGACGAATGTATCCTGGATTCCATCCCTTCCCCGGCTGATCAGGCAGTAGTCCTCTCCATCGTTTTTGACCTCATAATTGAACGGATTCCCCCAACCATCTACCTTCGGTACTATTCTTATATAAAACGGAGCAAGCACTTATTCTAAAGCATCTATATCATTACATAATGGATAAATATTAAAATCAATCTGATAGGTTTCCACTGCAGTGCCAATACTCCTCAGGTCTCCCATCGTTTGTTTCTGGTTTGCTCTTTGCTTAGCGGATAAAAGATTAGGAATAGCAATCGCAGCAATGATACCAATAATAATAACAGCAAGGATGACCCCTGCGATTATCACCACTATTATCACCGGGCTCTTTTTAGGTTTATGAGGTGGCGCCGTTACCTGCAGATTAGCACCACAATGCTCGCAAAACTGAGCCCCTTCGCTCACTTCCTTCCCACACTTTGGACAAAACATGATAATTTCCTCCTACCTTGTAAAAACAATTATTACTCTTAATCGACGTGTAACCTCCTACTTACTACAAGTTGTATACCAGTTACTCTGTATTAAATCAATACTTTTTTTTATTCTTAACAGCAACCAAAAATAAAATCTAATCATTGGCAATTAGCGGCATAGGCGGCACTGCCACTTTGTAATTAAACAGTGCAATTTTTTGATATTGGTTCGAGAAAGCATGGTTTTTGCTATCAAATAGCAAAGAAGCCCCGCTTCCCTGTCCGCATGAGGATACAATGCAAGCTATTTTATCTAATAATGAGGATAGGAGATAAATCTACCATTACATAATATTATATCTTTATCAAAATCAGATGGAAACTCAGAGTGAAATGACTGAGGACGTTCAGGATAAGGTTTAAAAGTATCCCGAGTCCCATCCCTTCCAGAGCTTATTAAGCAATATCCTTCATCTTCATCCATAAGCTCATATATAAAGGGATTTTCCCAGCTATCATTAATTGGGGAATTTATGATGTAAAATGAAGTAAGAGCATCTTGCAGCTCTGTAATAGTTGTGCAGTTCGGATAATTACCGAAATCTACTTTATAATTTTTGATTGCGTATGAAAGATTTCTCATGATTAACATCGTTTCTCGCTGTTTTGTTTTTCGCATTTCCCTGGTGATGGTTGGAACTACAATTATACCAATAATGACTAATACTCCTGCGCTAATTGCAATAATTAGTTTTATTAAATTCGATTTTTCTTTGGCTGTCATAGGCTTGGTTGCTACAGCTTTTTTTGGCGGAGCAAATACTTCACCTTGTTCAGAAATTTTCACCAGCCTATTACATGCCGATTGAATCAGCGCTAACATAATCGGTATTAATACAAATACGCCAATAGCCCAGGTGACAATACCTATGCGCGGAATAAAAATAGTGAAAATTAATATCCATGGAGCAATAGCTATGTTACGTGGTATTGGCGGTTTTAGATTTCTTAATTTAAATTGAAAATTAATTCTATCTATGAGACGAAGCCAGAAGACGAAAACCCAATAAAAATTAAATAATGGAATAAAAAGATATCCTATAGCTTTACGCCCATCAAAATCATCCTCCTTAATCATGGGGAATTTTGAATGTTTCAATCCAAAATAGATGGTCGAAAACAATCCTATTGTCAAAAAATGAAGCAAAACAACCAGAGCTGTGGGAAAGGTTTCAGTTATTAAATGCTTTTTGAATTCCTCCTTCTGGGCATCAGGTATAACAGAAATATTCATCGTTGGTTTATAAATATTCTCCAGTTGAAGACGACTGAGTGGTCGAGCTTCAGGTGCTTGAGTTTTTAAGCGAACACCGCAATTGAGACATACCTGTTGATTTTCCTTGGTTTCTGCTCCACATTCTTGACAATATTTCTTTCCCAATAAAGGCTTGGCTCCACAATTTGAGCAAAACTTAGCCTCATCGCTTATTTCATCCCCGCAGTTTCTACAAAACATAATAATACCTCCTTAATCAGCTCTTCTAAAAGGGCAATACTATCATATGATTTGGTTAGTTGAATCGAGAAGATAAAGATGTTTTTAAGTATAATTGCTAAATACCTCCTGCTTTTAGCATATGATATAGTATAGTGAATCTGCCGAATTAATGCAAATCTTCTTCTATGTATATAATATTCCTCCTTTTCAAAAAACTGCCAATGTATAAAATATATGAAACTCTTTGGCATTAAATCAAAAGACCTGATCAGCTTCTCCTACAGCGATATGCTTTTAGCCCTTGAACGTAAAAATCCCTGATATCAAATATTAAATCCCGCTTTTAAGCGGCACGGCCGCTCTGTTATATGTGCATTTCCATCTAAATATAGATTTATAACATAAGCTGATATGTGTTTAGATATAATATATTACAAAGAATCTGTACCTCTCTTCTCCAATTTGCTTTCAACGGGCATCCGTGTAGGGACAAGGCTTGCTCCTGTCCGCCAACACAGCTGGTTTGTTATACTGCCATTAATATTTTTATGTTAATAAAAATGAATAGTCATCGAATAGATAAATAACAAGGAGGCCATGCCTCTGTAGGGACAGGCGGCACAGGCGGTATAACCGCTTTGCTATAGGTTCATTTCCATCTAAATACGGATTCACTACATAAACTAAAATGTGTTTAGATATAATATATTACAAAGAAGCCACACTTCCCTGTCCAATTTCTCTTCAACGGGCATCCGTGTAGGGACAACCTATCTGGTTGTCCGCCAGCGCAGCTGGTCTATTATGTTTCTGCAAAGGAATGCCGTGTAGGGACAGGCCTTGTGTCTGTCCGCACTGCACTTATTCTGGATACGAGATAAATTCACCATTACAAAAGATTACATCCTGGTCAAAACCGGAAAATTTCTGGTGGACTTCGGGATAGGGCTCAAAAGTATCTCGCACTCCATTTTTACCAAAACTGATTAAGCAATAACCTTTCCCTTCTCCTTTAAGCTCATATTCGAAAAGATTTCCCCATCCATCAACCGTAGGAACCGTCTGTGTATATTCAGGGACAAGAACATCCCCTAATTCATCGAGGTTTTGGCACATGGGATAGATTTTAAAATCTACTTGATACATTTCTATAGCTATTGCCATACTCCTGATGTCTGACATGGTTCTTTTCTGTTTTGCTCCCTGGTGGGCAGTAATAAGGCTGGGAATAGCAATCGCAGCAATGATGCCAATTATAATAATGCCAATGATGATCCCTGCGATTATGAGCGCTATTATTGCCGGGCTCCTTTTAGGTTTATGAGGTGGCGCCGTTTCTTGCAGTTCAGCACCACAATGTTGACAGAATTGAGCCCCTTCATACACTTCCTTCCCACATTTTGGACAATACATACTATATCCCTCCTATCAGATAAAGATAATCTATCGTTTTTAGTTAATTGAATCTCCCCTACTCTTAAATAAAGAATACCATATAAACCTATTCGACACAAAAAAATTTTCCCCTTCCCCATTTCCTTACAACGGATTCCCGTGTAGGGACAGGCGGTATAACCGCTTTGCTATATGTGCATTTCTATATAAATACAGATTTGCTACATAAATTAAAATGTGCTTAGATGTAATATGTTAAAAATGATCCCCGTTTCCCCTCCCCGGTTTCCTTACAACGGACTCCCGTGTAGGGACAGGCGGTATAACCGCTTTGCTATATGTGCATTTCTATATAAATACAGATTTGCTACATAAATTAAAATGTGCTTAGATGTAATATGTTAACAATAACCCCCGTTTCCCCTCCCCGGTTTCCTTACAACGGACTCCCGTGTAGGGACAGTGCTTGCCCCTGTCCGAAGCAGCGATAGCTGCTTTTATTTTTACCCTCAAAGGACTTCCGTGTAGGGACAACCTATTGGTTGTCCGCCAGCATAGTTAGTCTGTTATGCTTCTGCAAAGGAACACAATGTAGGGATAGGCGGCACAGCCGCTTTGTTATTAAACAATTCAATTTTTTGATATTGGTTCGAAAAAGTACGGTTTTTGCAATCAGATAGCAAAGAAGCCACGCTTCCTGTCCGATAGTTATAGCCGAAGGCTATAGCGATATCCTTTCATAACTCGCAACCAGCGACTAAATACTAATAACTGACAACTGGAGACTAACAACAGACAACCGATAACTGACCACCGTTTTCCGTGTAGGGACAAGCGGCCATGCCGCTCTGTTTTTATCCTTCAAAGGGCAGCCGTGTAGGGACAGGCCTTGTGTCTGTCCGTCAATCCTACGAAGGAATCCTGTGTAGGGACTTGCCTCTGTCCGCAGCTGCTTATTTCTCATCCAATAATGTGCTGCATTGCTTATTTTTTATCAATAAAAATTTGTATATCAACAAAACATTCAATAGCCATTAAATATAAAAAATTCTCTTGACCAAATTAGCTATATATAGTAATATTAAAAGTAATAAATCATTTATCAAGTTTAGATATGAAATCAAATAATAAAAGTATAAAAACTAATCTTACTAAACTTATTGAACAAAGAGGCGGTGGAGCCAAAAACATTCGTGGTATTGAATTTCAACTATTATACTCTATACTATGTGCTTTTGATCTTTTAAAAAATGATTGTAAATATCATTCTATAAGACTTGAAGGGATTGAAGATGTTGATCTTTTAGTTTTACATTCAATAAATGATATATACATCCAAGTTAAAACTTCTATTAATCCATGGCCATGGAGTAAACTAAAAGATCCAATAAATAAGTTCTTAGAAGTATTACAAATAAATCCTAAAGCTCATTTTAAACTTATAACAAACTTTTCTTTAAAGAAGGATATTGCTAAACTAGCAAAACTTAAATTGCTTTCCTATGAGGAAAAAAATCGTATTAAGAATAAGTTTATTAATTTATGCAATCAGAAAGGTTCAAATGAATATGAAGCCCATAATTTGCTTCAGCGTCTAGAAATTGAATCAATTCCTGAAGATCAATTGTGGAAAAAACTTAGTAAGGTTATTTCAGAAAAATTTAATTTAGGAAGCGATGCTGTTGACATATATATAAAAGCTTTCACTGCTGAGTTTATATCTTGGGCAAAGGAACGAAAAGAAATTACTCGCCTTGAACTTGAAAAACTTAGGGATACAATAGGTGAATATTTAGCTCAAGAGAGTGAATATCAAGCTTCTGGAAAGGGATTAATTGATAGAATTATATGGCAAGAAGATGAAAAGATTGTAGACTTTTTCGAAGGCAAAGGGACTAGACCAGGTCATATAGTTTCTAATGTTGATGTCAAACGCCCAAGTTGGCTTAAAAGGATTGATAAAGCATTAAAAATTTCCAAAGTTTGTATTCTAAAATCTTCAAGCGGACAAGGAAAATCTACATTACTTTACAGATATGCATATGAAAATTGGGACTCGGAATACACACATATTTTAAGGATAGCAAAATCAGAAGAACAGGTTGAGATTATACGCAGATACCTAAGATTAAAGGCAAGACTGGGAATACCAATTTTATTACTTATAGACAATGCCAGCTGGCAGACTCGACTCTGGCCAAATATAGCACAAGAATGTGCTTCTCTTGGTTTCTATGTTTTAGTCTCAATCAGAGAAGAAGATTGGTATAGAACTGCTCGTCTAAGCTTAACAAATTATGAAATACTTGAACCAGCACTTGATCTCAATGAAGCAAAGGATATATTTAAATCTTTTCAAATCCAAAATCGAATTCACGACTCTGTTGATTCAGCAGAATGGGCATTCGAGAAAATTGGAGAGCCTCCTCTGCTGATGGAATATGTTTATTTTATCACACATGGAAAAATGCTCGAAGAACGACTTCGAGACCAAGTAAAACAGATCACAGCTCATAATGAAGATCCAGCTAAAATAGAAATATTACGCAGAGTATCTTTGGCTCATGAATTGGGATCACCTATTTTGGTTAATAAACTCCTTGATAAGATACAACTAAGACATGATCCACAACAAGTACTGCAATCTTTATCCGAAGAATATCTGCGCATAGAAGACGAACTGCTTATTGAGCTTCATTGGGTACGATCTGATCACCTTTCTAAGATCCTTCATGAGCAGTATCTTAATCCTGCAAGGACAGCACTTTCAATCTTAGATGCTGTTCCATCAGAAAATATGAGTAATTTTGTATTAAATGCTATATCCAAAAAAGAACTCGATACAGAACTTTTTATGAATGGACTAATTGAGAAGGCAAAAGATGCAAAAATAGATACAATTTTAGCTTTCCTCGATGGTATTTTTGAAGCAGGTGAAAGAAAATTCTTTGAAGCTAATCGTGGACTATTTGATGAAGCATACAAGTTAGTTGGATCAGTCGGTCCATTTTGGCTAAGCACTGCTTTTATACCATTAGCAAAAATAGATATGATAGATATTATAGCTGAAATGGAAGGAGATCTTTTTGAAAATTTTAGAAAGTTAAAAGAAATAAAAACAAGATTTACTAATATTCCAAGAGGAATAGAATTCTGCAGTAATTTTTTAAGCAAAATAAATGCATACATGGATATTGATATAATCCGAAATAATTTAGCTAAAATAGGACAAATTCTTGATTGGTGTTATTTATGCAATATTGAATTGTCTAGTTGGAAAAAAGTTAAAAATAATATATTTTTATATAATAGGTTTTTTGAAGTTAATATAGACACTCTTTGCAAATTTACTCAAGGTCTTTATAGATATGATGAAAGATCATATAAAAATTGGTTTTTAAAAAATACTGATACCCTTATAGGATATTTAAAATTACATACAGACTGTGTTACATTAGAAATTAAAAATAATGAGTTATATATGGAGTTTATACCAGAAACAGATAATAAGATAAGCTTTAATGATCAAGCGGTATCAAAACTTCAGAAATTACGAGCTGCTATCCCCTTCTGTAGAAATTATAAATCACAAGGCTTATGGCTTCTGCCTTTAGGCTTAAAGCCGTCTATAGATGAGACATATAAAAATATTCCCCAAAAAAATCTACCTTTAGAATTTGATGTTGAAAAGAATATAGTATGGCGTAATATTATAGAGAGAGCATATTTTACTGATACTTTTTATAAATTAGAAGAACATTGGTACGTTCTTCGAAAAAAATCATTGCTCTTTGTACAGAATTTTTCAAAATTTTTAAATTGTATCTTAACTAATAAAAAATATGATATTAAATCTTTATTCGATGATGGTAGACTTATAGAGGAGTTAGAACTGTCGCAAAAATTTGCTCCATCTATTTCTATTGAAAACTTTAAAAGAATGGGGAAAGAAATTAAACAACCTTTAAAAGATATTCTAAAGGAAAATGCAGCTGATAAGTGCTCTTTAAGTTTCAAAAATTTTTTTATACAATTAATAGAATATTTAAGAAAGAAAGAAATTAAAACAGGCAGATTAGCGGTACATAACTTTTTTGATTCTTTAAAACAGCTTCCAAAAATGCATCTTGTTTTTAAATATATTTTCAATATTGCACCAGACTATTTCAATTCATGCGAATTAGATTCCTTAGAATTAAAAGCTTATAAGTGTTTAGCGGATTTATTAGAAGTATGGATACTTAATCCTCCTGAAAAACCTCTGCAAAATATTAATTTGTATATTAAAACTATAAGGCAGAGAAAACGTCAGGAAAAGCTTAATCTCCTATCCAAAGCACTTTCTACTCTTGAAGTAGAAGGTATGAAAATAATACTTCCATCTGGTGAACATATTGAATATCCTATAACTTATCTTCCTTTTGCTTTTTCTGTAGATAATCCCTCTCTATTAATAGAATCTATATTAAAAGTTATAAAAGAACTTCATAAAGTCAAAGATATAGCAGGATTTTTCTGTATTATTCCTATTTTCAATGATAAAAGGTTTATTCCAGGTGCTTACGTAATAAGTTCTAATAATATTTCCCAATTTGATCCTAATAACCTAAGTACTTGGGAATGGTTAGTGCCAAGAGAACCACCAAAAGAAATTTGGAGCTATCTTCCACAAATTCAATTTGAACCTTATCCAAAAAATGAAATTAACCTTAAAATCCAAGCTTTGCTTATAGCTTTGGAAAAAATAGTTGGTCATTACCATAAAATTCAACAATTAATCTCATCCAAAAATCAATTTGAAATTGAGTTATATAATCGATATAGGATTAAATTTAGGAAGCAAGAGGAAAATCTTGGTGATGCTGTTATTGAAGTAAAAAATTATCTTATCGCTGAATTTTCTCAATTAAAGAATGAGAAATACTATAAAACCATTTCTGAATTTCTTGAAAATCTTATTGATTCTATTAAAAAAGATGAATTAACAAAATATATTGTATCAGCTAAATTTAATGCTAAAGAAATAAATGATGCACTAAATCAGCTTATAGAAATTAATTGATATCTTCCCGTTTATTAATTAAAATTCTTATATCGTTTTTTATATTATTATCATTTATTGCTAAATTGACTATTATTTCATCCTGTACTACAATTTATTACTGTTTTTTGGTACTGTTTTGTTTAATAACCATGAGTGAATTTAAGCTTATCTCGGAGTTTGAGCCCAAAGGCGACCAGGTCACGGCTATCGAGGAGTTAGCCCGGGGAGTGCTGCAAGGCAAGCAGCATCAGGTGCTGCTGGGCGTCACTGGCTCGGGCAAGACCTTCACCGTGGCCAAGGTGGTGGAGCAGGTCAGGCTCCCCACCATCGTCATCTCCCACAACAAGACCCTGGCTGCTCAGCTTTATCAGGAGTTCAAGAGCTTCTTCCCGCAGAACGCAGTTGAATACTTCGTCAGCTTCTACGACTACTACCAGCCCGAAGCCTACGTACCCGCCACAGACACCTACATTGCCAAGGATGCCGACATCAACGACGAAATCGACCGCATGCGCCACTCCGCCACCCGCGCCCTCTTCGAGCGCCGCGATGTGCTCATCGTGGCCAGCGTCTCATGCATCTACGGCCTGGGCTCTCCGGAAGCCTACTACGGCATGCTGCTCCTGCTGGAACACGGCATGGAGATCTCTCGCCGGGAGATATTGCACAAGCTGGTGAACATACAGTACGAGCGCAACGACATGAGCTTCGGGCGCGGCACCTTCCGCGTGCGCGGCGATGTGGTTGAAGTCTTCCCACCCTATGCCGACGAAGCCGTGCGCATCGAGCTCTTCGGTGACGAGATTGACCACCTCAGGCTGGTGGACCCTCTCACCGGCAAGGTGAGGGAAGAAGTCCAACGGGTGCCCATCTACCCCAAATCCCATTATGTTACACCCGAGGAACAAATGCGCAGCGCCCTTCAGTCCATTCGCGAAGAGCTGGAGGTGCACCATAAAAAATTGCTCAAAGAGAACAAGCTGGTAGAAGCTCAGCGCATCCGCGAGCGCACCCTCTACGACCTGGAGATGATGAAGGAGATCGGCTACTGCCAGGGCATCGAAAACTACTCGCGCCACCTCACCGGCCGAAAGCCGGGAGAGCCGCCGCCCTGTTTGCTGGACTATCTTCCGCGTGATGCCCTCATTGTAATAGATGAAAGCCACGTTACCATCCCCCAACTGCGCGGCATGTACGAGGGCGACCATTCCCGCAAGTCCACCCTGGTGAGATACGGTTTCCGCCTTCCGTCGGCACTGGACAACCGCCCGCTGAAATTCGTAGAGTTCAAGGAGCGGGCGAAGCAGATTATTTACGTCTCAGCCACTCCCGGTCCTTACGAGTTGGAGAAGACTGGTGGCGAAGTAGTGGAGCAGGTAATTCGACCAACCGGCCTCATTGACCCGGAGATAATCATCCAGCCGGCACAGAACCAGGTGGACGACCTGCTGCAGCGCATCCGTGAGAGAGCGGAGCAAAAAGAGCGAGTGCTGGTCACTACCCTCACCAAGCGCATGGCCGAAGACCTGACGGAATATTATGAGGAGCTCGGCGTTAAGGTACGCTATCTCCATTCCGACATTGATACCCTGGACCGGGTCAAGATTATCCGCGAGTTCCGCCGCGGCGACTTCGACGTCCTTATCGGAATCAATCTCCTGCGTGAGGGTCTGGATCTACCTGAGGTCTCGCTAGTGGCTATTCTCGATGCCGATAAGGAGGGATTCCTGCGTTCCACCATTTCCCTAATCCAGACATCCGGTCGAGCAGCCCGCAACGTTAATGGTCAGGTAGTGCTTTACGCCGATAATCTCACCAATTCAATTAAACAGACCATAGACGAGACCAATCGCCGCCGCCAGATTCAGATAGAATACAACAAAGCTCATAACATAACCCCGGAGACCATTAAGAAATCCATCAAGGATGTCCTTACCAGCGTATACGAAGCGGATTATTATGAAATACCCATGGCCGCTGAGGAGCGAGAGGAATATCTGACCAGCGAGGAACGGCGCCAGCTCATCAAAAAACTGGATAAGGAAATGCAAGATGCGGCAAAAAAGCTGGAATTTGAGCGCGCCGCTCAGCTTCGAGACCGCATTAAAGAACTTAAAAGAAAAGCCATTGAGCTGTTTGTAGATTAATGAATAACATCCTGGATACCCTCAAAAAAAAGGTCGAATCTTTCCCCCTAAAACCCGGCGTTTACATATTTAAAGATGCACTGGAAAAGGCCATATATATTGGCAAAGCTCAATCCTTGCGCCATCGGGTACGCTCCTATTTTCAAGCACCGGGCGAAGCTCCCATCAAGCAGGAAACCATGCTCAGCGAGGCGGCTGATATCGAATTCATCATCACCGAAAGCGAGCTGGAAGCCCTCATTCTGGAGAACAACCTGGTAAAAAAGGAACAGCCCAAATATAATGTTCGGCTGCGGGATGATAAAAACTTCCCCTATCTGCGGTTGAGCATCAACGAGCTCTATCCGCGAGTTCGGTTAGTGCGCCGGGTGAAAAAGGATGGAGCGCTCTATTTCGGGCCTTATATCCCGGCCAGCCTGGCTCGCAAGACCATGCGCCTTATTGCCCGCCATATGCAGCTCAGGCAGTGCGACTTGAAACTGCCGGGTAAACGCTTCACCCCCTGCCTCGATTACCAGATTAACCGCTGTCTGGCACCGTGTGCGGCGCTGACAACCGAAGAGGAGTATGAAGCAGCGGTTGAGGATGTGCGGCTTCTGTTAGAAGGCAAGAACAGGGAATTACTTGAACGACTTAAGCTGAAGATGGAGAAAGCATCGGGTGAGGAGAAATTCGAAAAGGCGGCGCACTATCGGGATGCCATCAAAGTGCTGGAGCGGCAGGCCAGCAAGCAGCGCATGGCTTCCACTCGAATGGAAGAGGAGGACCTCTTCGGCTTCTATCATCTGGCTGATAAGGTGTGCTTGCAGGTCTTTCATATACGCAAGGGTCTGGTAGTAGGACGGCGTGAGTTCTTCTGGAAAGGGCTGGTGGATTTTCAGCCTGAGGAATTCATCAGCTCCATGATCAAACAATATTACAATGGGGATCAGCCCATCCCACCGAAAATATACGTGCAGCTCGATTTTGAGGAGCGACCGCTGCTGGAGCAATGGTTAACACGTTTGCGCGGAAATCGGGTGTACATCACCTCGCCCAGCCGGGGAAAGAAGCGGAAGCTTTTGCAGTTGGCACTGGATAATGCTCGGATATCTTTTCGCAATAAGTTTGCTATTGAAGAGGGAGAAGGCGTGCTGTATGCGCTTAAGCAGGCGTTGAATTTGCCCGAACTACCGAGGAGGATTGAGGCCTTTGATATCTCGAACATTTCGGGCACCGATGCGGTAGCCTCATTGGTGGTGTTTGAGGATGGCAAAGCCAAGAAAGCGGATTATCGCAGGTTTAAGATAAAGGGAGTGAAGGGACTGGATGACTTTGCCTCCATGGCCGAGGTGGTTTCGCGACGTTATAAGCGGCTGTTGCGCGAGGAGAAGGCACTGCCTGATATGGTGCTGCTTGATGGCGGCAAAGGGCAGCTCTCGGCTGCACGGGATGTACTGACAGCATTGGGATTGGAGAATATGCCCACAGCAGCCATTGCCAAACGGGAGGAGATACTCTATGCCTCTACAGTAAAGGAACCGTTGAAGCTGCAAGAGGGCTCGGAAGCGCTGCGGCTGATACAACGGATTCGAGATGAATCGCATCGCTTCGCCCATGCGTACCATTGCAAACTACGAAAAAAGCGTACCATTGTCTCGGAGCTTGACAACGTCCCTGGTATTGGTACTAAGCGAAAGGAACTTTTGCTCAAACACTTCGGTTCAATTAAAAAAATAAGGGAAGCCAGTCTGGAAGAGCTCAGCCAGCTCCTTGGTAAGAAACCTGCCGAGAATATAAAAAAGAGCCTGTAAAGCTTGCTTCTTAAGTTGTAATCATAAATTTTTGTTATGCTACTTTTCCATCTCTGAGGGAAAAAGTTTCAGGGATTTATCTTCGGATCTTCCAATAATTCTGCATTGGAAATCAGTGTATGGAAATCCTATTTAGTCGTCCGAAAGATGCTCTTTTTCATGAAATAAGTTAAACTGAGAAGGGCAGGCTGTGTAGGGGAAGTGCAGATACCTTATTGTGGAGACATTATTAATTTGCTTTAAGATTATCTACGAAGAGTATGACGGAAGCTTGTGGAAATGTAAAATAAAAGATGCTCCTTTCGGAGCATCTCCGACCCTGTGGTCTAAGTCCTCCTACTCAAACTTTTCATTTATTTTAGCACAGGAGCAGTGCAAATCAAGAAAATTTTATAAAAATATCAATTTATTTTTCATGTCCCTGCAAGCCGCCTTAGCATATCTGGGAGGCGAACATTGTGTCTATTTCAAGAATATGTCCCATGATGAGGCACCAATATCTTTTCGGACATCCACCTTTATTAAATGGATTATTTATTTTCTGATATAAAAATATCTGATTTCGAGAATATTTTGATAAAGCTATTAAATAATTAAAAAATCAAGCCATCATGAGTATAAGCTTTGCATACCTGACTTATAATAGTTTATAATAGATACGCCTATTTGCATTTATAGATTATTATAATTTATCCCTCGGGAGGGGAGATATGGATTTCACGAAGTTATCGTTTGCTAATGCACCGTTAATAAATATTACTCCACCGGGACCGAAGTCACAGGAGTTTCTTGACTATCAATCCATGAATGAAGGCGCTGCTGTTTCTTATCCCAAGGGGATGCCCATGGCAGTAAGTCGAGCCAAGGGTGCCACGGTGGAAGATGTTGATGGTAACATCTACATAGACTTTTTCGGCGGTGCCGGGGTGATGAACGTGGGGCATGCAAATCCCGATGTTATTGATGCTGCTGCCGAGCAGCTCTTCGACCTTACCCATTTTCTCGACTTTCCCAATCCAGCTCGCAGAGCGTTAGTAGAAACCCTATTAAATTTGCTGCCTCAACAGCTCAACAGAGTTCAGTTTGGCGGCCCCACAGGATCGGATGCAGTGGAAGCAGCCATGAAGCTGGCAAAGTTTAACACCGGTCGGCAGCCTATGATCTCCTTCGAAGGCTCTTACCATGGAATGACTGCCGGGGCGCTTTCACTATCCAGCGGTCTGGGTTTCAAGGAAGAATTCCTGCCCATGGTACCGGAGGTTCATTTTGTACCTTACGCCTATTGCTATCGTTGTGCTTTTAACAAAGAACCGGCAACCTGTGAGCTCGACTGTGCTCAATATCTGGAGCATATTATTGAAGACCCTCATTCAGGCGTGGGAAAACCGGCGGCAATAATCGTAGAAGCCATCCAGGGGGAAGGTGGCTCAATTGTTCCACCGGACCTCTTTATTCCCAAGATCAGGGATATCTGCAATAAATATGAAATTATTATGATTGTTGATGAGGTACAAGCTGGTCTCTGCCGGACGGGCAAGATGTTTGCCTTCGAACATTCAGGAATAGTGCCCGATGTTGTAACCTTGAGCAAAGCTCTTGGTGGCGCGGGATTCCCCATTTCCTGTATTGCTTACAAAGAGGAAGCTGATATATGGCCACCCGGTAAGCATATCGGCACCTTTCGGGGCAATGTGATTGCCTATGCTGCAGGAAACGCCGGGTTACAATTCATGGTAAAAAACAATTTAGCTTTCTATTCCCTTCAACTTGGTGGATTAATGCTGGCTACGCTTAAAGAGCTGGAAAAAGATTCGAATATTATAGGTCAGGTACGGGGGAAAGGTTTGATGCTTGGGGTTGAATTTGTCAAAGATAAAAATACGAAAGAGCCAGCAACGGATCTGGCTAAAAAAGTGAGGACTCTTTGCCATCAGAGCGGACTTCTTATTGAGATAGGAGGCCATTATGATAATGTAGCACGATTCCTTCCTCCATTAGTGCTCACAGAAGAACTGGCAAAGAAAGGGATTGATATTTTTATCGATGCAGTAAAAGAGGTGGAGAATACTCTATAGCGTATATTATTTTACTTATTATTGCTTGAGATTAGGAATATAAATCTAATTAGAAATGGATTCTATACAATTAACTTATATAGTCTTTGCCGTTTTGGCTATATTTTTCATTGTAATACTTATTCAATTGGTTCGTCTGCGCAAGGAGAGGACGGAAGACAAGTCTTTTCTGCTTATGAAGCAGGATATTGAGTCCCTTCGAGAGACAGTGCGCAAAAGCCTGGAGGGGATGACCAATCAGATGGGCCAACGGATGGACAGCGCTGGACAGGCCATAAATCGAGTTCACAAAGGTTTGGGTGAGCTTTCAGAGGCAACAAAACGCGTGCTGGAAGTAGGTAAGGACATAGCCACACTGCAGGATATTCTGCGCGCGCCCAAGCTGCGAGGTTCTCTTGGTGAGCTATTTCTGGGTGAACTCTTAGAACAGATACTTCCCCATAAGTATTTTAATCTTCAGCATCGCTTTAAAAGCGGGGAAGCAGTGGATGCTGTAATCATTTTGGGAGACAAGCTGGTACCTATAGATGCCAAATTTCCTCTGGAAAACTTCCGCCGGGTAGTTGAAAGCCAAAGTGAAGAAGAACGAAGGTTAAATCGTCGTAATTTCATGCGCGATGTGAAAAAGCATATTGATACTATTGCCTGTAAATACATTCTGCCGGATGAAGGAACTTTTGATTTTGCCTTAATGTATATTCCAGCAGAGAATGTCTACTATGAAATTATAATCAAAGATGAGTGTTTCGGTGAGGAGCAAGCGCTTTTTAGCTACTCTCTAAACAAGAGGGTCATCCCGGTTTCCCCCAATTCCTTTTATGCTTATCTGCAGACCATTCTTTTGGGTTTGAAGGGGATGCAGATAGAAAAGAGTACTCAGCTCATTATCAATAGTCTTGCTCGTTTGCAGGGTGATTTGGATCGCTTCGCCAAAGAATTCGAAGTATTAGGGACACACATCTCACACAGCAAAAGCAAATATGACGAAGCGGAAAAGAGGTTAGATAGACTGGGCGATCGTTTTTTGCAAATTACTGAGACCCATCAGATTGGAGATGAGGAAGAAAAAGCATTACCACCTGAGGAATAAAATAGGCTTTTATTATCAGAATTACTGGCAGAGTTAGCCTCCGGAACTCCTGAATTTCCAAATAGTGCCAAAAATTATAATTATACCGACAGCAATGATAATAAGTGGCCACCAGTCACGTGCTCCGTAAATAAAAATACCACCTACAGCGACAAGAATTATTCCACCCATAAGCTTACCTGTAACACCACAGCGGTATTGAGGTATAGTGCTTCTTATGATACTCTCCAGAATGAGGATAACACCAATGCCAAATATGAAGTAAGCCCACCAGTTGCGCCAGTAGAGGAAACCCATATTGCGCAGAAGAAATGCCACTCCCAGCCAAACTACAATTAATCCACCTGTAATCACAGAGATAGAATCCTTGATGTGGCAATGCCGAATTTCTCGGTGTTTTTCCTGCTCTTTCATTCATAACCTCCCTGAGCCTTTTCAGAGCTATTATCTATTTTTCGATATATAGCTAAATTGCGGATTTTTAAATATTCTCCTCGGCTTTTCTATGCTTTAAGACTGCACCAATAATTATTCCGACACCAACTCCCACAAGAATTAAAGGCCACCAATCCGAAATACCGTATATATTACCTGCTCCTATAAAGATGAGGATGATGCCCCCAATGACCCGCCCAATCACTGGACGGTGATATTGAGGTACGGTGCTTCTGATGAAAGCATCAATAAGAAGTATTACTCCTAAACCAACCAGGAAATAAGCCCACCAATTAGTCCACCATAAATAGCCCATATTACGCAGCAGGAAGAGCACACCTAACAGTATTACAATTAAGCCGCCGATGATACCGGATAGTGAGTCCTTTCTTGGTTTTTCCTCTGATGGGGTTTCAGTTTTTTTGTTTTTTTCATTTGGTTCTGCCATTTTAAACCTCGTATTAAAAAGTTATATCATAATTATCTTTATATCGGTTAAAGAGACATGCAGAATATATAAATTTCAAAACATTTATGTATGAATGTCATGATTATAATACCACAAATTGGACAACACAAAAGATTTTTCTGATTGAAATAGTAAATACTGATTATATATAAAATTATGTCTCAAGATGATATTCTTTATTATAAAGAGTAAGCAAGGAAAGCATCACAAATCCAACACATATACCTATAAGCGTCAAGAGCGAAGGAAGGAAAGGGGTAGCTTTGTGAAAGATAGCTAATAATCCGCGGACATCCGAAGGCCACATCTGGTGAGGGAAGATGGACTGCAGGTAATGCATTATTGTGAGCCGTTTTACCTGCCCTGGGATATAGCTAATAATGCTCTCCCAGCCGAATGAAAAGAGCAAACCGATAATAATAGGATGTTTTGTTCTTGTTCCAAGGAAAGTAAAGAAAGCTCCATAGCAGAGGATTCCTAATAGAAGCACTCCAGTATCTTTGAAAAGTGTTGGTAAATGTTCGACCAGCCTATAAGCTCCCATTTGTCCAATTAAGATAAAATAAGTTATCAGAGCAGATAGTACTATGATTAAGGTACTAATTCCAATTAGTGCTAAAAATTTACCTAGTATTATGATGCTTTTGGGAATGGGGCTGGTGAATAAGTATGTAAGTGTTTTTTGTTCAATTTCATCGGATATAAGTGAAGTACCATAAAATAGTGGCACTATAAGCACCAGAAACTGAAGGAACACAAAAAACATCATGACGGAGAAGAGTCCCAGGTTGGTAAGACCTACTGAGCCCAAGCCGAGCTTTTTTACCATTACTGTTATGACAGCTAAAGCAGGAGGAAATGCGGCAATAAAGAACATTAATATGCTCTTCTTACTCCAGAAAAGCTGCTTGAAAGATAAAGAAAAAATTACTCTCAATGATGCTTTATTATTTATTTTGATATCCTTAATTTTCTTGTTTTCTGCTGTTTGTAGGCTTTTTGTCATCATTTCACCAAATATTTAAATACTGCTTCTAAATTATCATCCGGGGATGTAAACATATCAATTTTAATTTTGTTATCCAAAGCAATTTTTGGAATACGGGAATAAAAATCATCCGGTCGAAGAGTTTCGACCAGGATGCTGTCATCATCTTTTTGGAATTTTAAACTAATCACATCGTCATATTCAATTAGCTTTGCTGCCAGATCTCGTGGATTATCACAAATTATAGAGATATTGTGCGGATGCTCGTCTATAAGCTGACGTATTTGATGAACATCTCCTTCTGCTAATAGCCTACCATTATGAAGTAAAAGCACATTATTGGTCATTGCCTCGATTTCATGCAATATATGGCTTGAAACAACGAGAGTTTTTCCCTCTTTACCCAATTTTCTGATAAGATTAATAGTTTTATGGCGACCTATGGGGTCCATACCTGACAGGGGCTCATCTAAGAGAAGAATCTCTGGCTCATGGCATAAGGCTTGAGCTAACTTAAGCCTCTGCCGCATTCCGCGGCTGTAAGCAGCTATCCTCTTGTTCTTTGCTTCTATAAGGTCGAGCAGTTCCAATGCTTCGAGAGCCTTTTTTCTGCTTTCAGATGGGCGATAGCCATGGAGTCGAGCTATTAAGGTAACAAACTGAAGTCCAGTCATCCCGCGATAAAAGCCGTCATGTTCGGGTGCGAAACCGATTAGTTTATTAAGATGATAATTGTTCCAGATGGTTTGCCCATGTAAGGTAAGTTTCCCTTTGCTCGACTTTAACTGTCCGGTTAACAATTTCAAAAAAGTGGATTTACCAGCGCCATTTGCCCCAAGCAGTCCTATAACACCCGTACCTATGCTCACGCTGAGGTCATTCAAAGCTATAATCTGACCATACCATTTGCATATTCCTTGGGCTTCATATACAGCGCTCATTTTGCTACCTCCACACCGCGGACTCTTTTATGTAAAATGTATAGAGATAAGGCAATTATGCCAATTAAAACCAGGAGAGACCAGGCCCAATGAAAATTATATTTATATCTAATATTTACTCCAAATAACTTGCTGCCAAGCCGGTCTAAATTATGAATAAAAGAAACTAAAGCAAATTTGTCATTATGATAAATTCGATATAAAATCTGATACATTACTGCACTAAACATAAATACTACAGCAAATACAATGGCAGCCAACCGAGTGCTCTTAAACAGAGAGGATATCGCCATAATAAGAAAGCCTGTCACTGCTATTATGATTATGCAAAAGGCGATTATGGATAGGGGCAGCCAATAGTATTGCTTTAAAAAACTCAAGTCGTTTGAGAAAAGGAGTCTAATAATAAAGAGGAAAAGAGACGGTAACAGAGTAATGAGAAATAAGAAAAAGGAGATCACTCCCAGTTTACCTGCAACGTAATCAAAGCGGCGAATGGGTTTTGATAAATAGAGTTGTAATGCATTATATCGCAGGTCGTTGGCTATTAGACCTGAGCCTGTCAAGATGGTTATAATTAAAAGAAAAAATTGCTGTTGAAGTATATATTGGTAGAAGAACCGTGGATTGATATCTAATATTTGCATCTTGGCTTCAGGAAAATGAGTAGCTACATATATCATCACTCCGCGCACTAAAAATGGTATTAAGGTCAGCAACAGCAGTAAAATAAACCACTTTTTTCGCAGGAAATGCATAATGCCCCTACGGGTTATTACCCACCAGCGGAAGGAATATCCCTTGACTTCACCCTCATAATGGCGATAGCTTTGATCAAAGATTGGCATTTATTCCTCCGTTACTACTTTCATAAATACATCTTCTAACGTATGTTTACTTGAGATCATATGCCGTATTTGTGTATTACTTCTCAATGCTGCTCGAAATAGTAAATCGGTATCATAATTCTGTTTCAAAAATACTTTTATCATTCCCTCATCATCTACCTGCCATTTACAGCCAGCTTTTTCAAGCTCATCACCAAATTTCTCCATATCTCCTTTAATTCGCACCTCGTAAAGCTTTTGATGTTTTCCCTTGAGCTGCTGAATATTGCCCTGTGCCACAAGACTTCCCTGGTGTACAACAACCACTTCTTCGCAGGTATATTCAACATCGGGCAGCAAATGAGATGATAGGATCAGACTGATCCCTTTCTTACTGGAGATGTCCTTAATAAGCTCCAGCATTTCGGCCCTTCCCGGTGGGTCCATACCGTTTGTGGGCTCATCCAGCAAAAGGAGCTGAGGATCATTGATAAAAGCCTGAGCTAATTTTATTCTCTGCCGCATCCCAGCGGAATAGGTTTCTACATTTCGATAGCGAGCTTCTCCCAGGCCAACATAAAAGAGCACCTCATGAGCTCGTTGAATTGCGTCTTCTTTGGGTAAGCCGCAGAGCCGCCCAAAATAAGATACAAAATCTACACCGCTCATACCGGGTATCAAACAGTCATCTTCCGGCATATAACCAACTTTTTGGCGAATATCCCTCCCCTGTCTTTGAGCGTTCAGCCCTAAAATATAGGCTTCACCTTGATTTGGTTTCAGAAATCCTAAAAGTGTCTTAATAAGAGTAGTCTTACCTGCTCCATTAGGACCGAGCAGGCCGGTAGCTCCCTCAGGTAGATCAAAAGATATATCTTTAAGGGCAAAGAATTCTCCATATGCCACGGAAAGATTATTTAGCTGGATGATCATAACCCTTTTCTTTCTCCTTCCTCTAATGAATAACGAAAGATTCTCTTTTTTAGTTCGAAAATCTAAAAAAAAACCCGGCATTATGGTACCGGGTTTTATTGACGATGCTATATGTAAGGAATGAAATAAATATGAGCTCCCATTATGGATGCAATTTTTTATATTTCGCCTCTAACTCTTCTTTGCTCTCTTTGTGGTCGGGGTCTTGTTCGATGCAGTCCACCGGACAAACAGCCACACATTGGGGCTCATCATAGAAACCGACACATTCGGTGCACTTTCCAGGGTCTATGACATATCTCTCTTCCCCTTCAGAAATGGCTTCGTTGGGGCATTCGGGTTCACAGGCACCGCAACTAATGCATTCCTCGTTAATTATCATAGCCATTGAAATCACCGCCTTTCATATAAGCTATTAAGTTAAAAAGTTATGTCAAATATTTTATTAAAGCCTGATGAAAGCCCAAAACCTGAGCAAGATATTATAAGGGATAGATTTTATCAATGCAATATATTTTTTTTCAATTTTTTTTTATATAATTATGGTATAGGATATGGTAGAAATTGGAAGAAGTATTTTAATGAAAGGAAGTGGTTATGAAAATTTATATATCTTTGGCTTTAATCTGTATAATCTTGCTATTCAACGGATGTTGAGCTAAGAAATCGCCTATGCTTCTGGGAGAAGCAAATCTTAACAAAGTGGTTTCCGCAGAAAAGGATTTTGGAAATAAAATAGATACCTATGAGCCTTCTGATCAGGCTATTGAATTCCTTAGAGATTATGATAAAGAGATTTTGATTGAAGTTGTTTATGGTAGTTGGTGTCCCGACAGTATACGAAATGTGCCTCAATTTATTAAAGTTATTCAGGAAGCAAACAATCCCAATATTCAAACACGATTTATCGGGGTGGATCGTAGTAAGAGAGAACCTGCAGCGCTTCTCTGGGGAAAAGATATACTGCGTGTACCTACTTTCATAGTATATTCCAGAGATGAAGAATTCGGGAGAATTGTTGAAAATCCCTTTAATTCTATTGAAGATGATTTGGTGGAGATTCTGAAGAGAAAAGAAAATTAATAAGGACTATTTTCGGTTAAATCTGAAAAAGTCGAATGCCACTGCTATGGGACGATTATCCAGGCTGCCTGTGGCATCATGTGGTGAAATGCTGTACCTGTATTTCAAGTCTATTCTATTAATTCCACGACGCCAATACTCCTTTCCCACTGCTGTTGAATAAATTCGGAAGTCTTCTTTCATGACAAAGTTGCTTATGGGGTGCTCATTGATATAGAGTTTTATGTGCTGTCGAGATGCATGAGAGAAGGTGTAAGGCTGTGCTGCAAAGGAAAGGGTGATATCATTCGTATCCATTAAGCAGACAAATAAGCTCGATTTATTGCCGAAAGACCAGCGGTATGTCCGTTCAGCTTTATCTTGTTCTTTGTACGACCAGCCAGAGCCGATAAAGTCTTCATCCTCTCCGCCTATATCGATATAACCATTTAAATTGCCAACGCCATAAAAGAGGTATCGTCCCATCAGCCTATCGTATCTATCGGGGCTCAATCCCCAACGGAGACTGAATATAAGATTGGCAGGGTAGGAAAAAGGATAGCCGATGCGGGAGAAAAGCAGTGCTATCTGGTTCTGTGCTGTTTTGGTGAATGAAATGGGCTTCTCGGTGGGTATCATTCCGCTTTTGAATTGCTTCATCATTAAAGCATTACCAACAATTAGTAGAGCTAATAAGATTCCTATTGCAGCCAGGGGTCTCTTTTTAATCCATCCACCAAGCCATTGAATGAAGGCTGCCAGACCGAGAGCGAAAATGAGCCCGCAGTTTATGAAACGGCGATCGCCGAAGGAACCGCCAGCCCACCAGGAGGCGGCTGAGCTGTTCACCCAGAGCATGGCAAGAAATACAATTAAGAACAATAAAATGAGCTTCCTGTCTTTACGTAAGAAAATAAAAAGGCCTATGATTGAGAAGTACACTATAGGCGTCCAGGAGAGGAGACCATGACGAGCGGAAAAGAGCACCTCCATTATCCGGGGAGAGGTCCAGCGGAGGAAAGCATCACCATAAGGATTGCCGATGTAGAAGCGGCCGAAGATGATTTTCCACACTATCATCTGAGGGAAGAATCCTATAAAGACTGCACCAAGAAAGATAAGATTGTTGAGCAAAAGTTTTTTAATGTGATTGATTTCCTTTCTTTTAATATGGCTGATATAAGCGAGAAGGGACTCAACAGCGGGTAGAAGCATGAAGATACCGTTTTGTATTCTCACCATTATCATCCAGCCGGCGACAATTCCCATGAGAAGCCACATTTTCCAGCTTCTTTCCTCTCGGCTTCTATACCAGAGATAAGTGAATAGAGTTACGGTAAAGAGGGAGAGGCAGTGAGCCATGTGAGGTTGATAAATCATGTACCAGGCAAGGGGACTGGCTAACCAGATACCGCTCACAGCAAGAGCTGATACTTTGGGCGAGAAAAAATCTTTGAGAATCTTATAAATGAGCATCAGGGCGATGAAAGCGTAGAGCAGGCTGGCAAGGTGGATGCTCACGGCATAGGGATAGCTGAAGCCATTGAGTGGTACATCAGCTCCAAACAGGTGAAGCAGGGATGCAGTGGCCATGCCTATGGGGTAAAAAGGGAGCCAGAAGAATGCAGTACCGAAGGAGTAAATGTTGCGCCGATGTCCGGTCTGCGGGACCACCTTGAGGTCGTTGCGCCAGTCCAGGCTCAAGGCTTTGTATTCGTTGCTGAACTCCAGATCGCCGTCCATATATAAAGAACGCACATAGAAGTAATAGAATAGCCCATCGGAATCCAGAAGCCCGGCTGTTAGGCTTACCATGAAATAGCTACAGACGAGCAAGATGATAAAAAAGAGGTAGTAAATACGGTCGGAAGCAAGCAGCTTTTCCAACCATCCAAGTTTTTTTGATTTTTTTGCAGAAAAAAGCCCTGTGGGATTGAAGAATTTCAACGCCAGGATAATCCCTAACAACCAGGTGACAACCTTATAATAAACGATGAGTTTTCCAAACCAGGTGAAATTGCTAAGAGAATGAAGGCTTAAGGAAATTATAATAAAGAGGATTAAGCAAATAAAAAGGAGGATTGTAATAATTTTACCGATAAGATATCGACGCTCCATATCCCTTCTAAAAACCATCTGATTTCGAATTGGCTATGATAAATCTTATGGTACACTATTAGCAAAGTCAAGATTAAAATAAATCTGAAGTTCCCCCAAAATTGTTTAGTGTAGGTGCTATTGTTGACCATTGGACATATGCAAACTCTTTCCCTGCGAAGAAATGCTTTGTAGGGACAGCCTATCTAGCTGTCCGAAAGGGAGCATTCTTTATAATTTAAGATTATATAGTGATTATTGCTTACTTAAAATTTTAAGAATCTGTTGAGGGATACGTCTAAGTTGCTGATGTTGATAGCTATATAGTGGTAATTGTGACGTAAATATATAATAATTTCTCGAAAGCAGAATAAGCAAATTCCTTTGTTCGCAATATATTAATTGTTCAAATGAGTATGCAGACTCTTAAGCTATCTATTTGTATTAGCAAGAATTAATGCACTCAATCTCTTAGATTTGTCCACTATTGAGGACAAAGAAGGATAAACTGATTTTAAGCATATAAGCATAACCTATTGAAAAAAGGGAGATTATGAAAAATTAATTGATTATCTACTTCGGCATGAAGTTTGCTTTATAGTATAATAGAGGGAACAGTGAAAGGAGGCAGAAAGAAATGAAGAGAACAGGAATTTTAGTTGTATTGATTTTATTAGGCATCAGCGCCTTGGGATGGACTCAAGGGCAATATTATGCCGTCCATAAGGAGAAATACATCACCATAAAAGGCGGCTACTACATGCCAGCTGGCAAGAGCGATTTGTGGGAGTATAACGAAGAGCTTTTGACGCTTTCGGTGGAAGACTTTAACAATTTCAATGGTGCCCTGGAATTAGGTTTTCCTGTTGATAAGCGCTTTGACATTTCATTAGAATTCGGTTTTTACAAAGACACTGCTTATACAGAATACCGGGAGTTTGTGGATGAATGGGGAGACTCAATAGTTCAACAGATCTCTCTCAGAATCGTCCCCATCATGTTTAATGGAAAATTCTACCCTATTGCTAAAACTACCCGAAAAGAGCTTCGTGGCAGGACAGAATACCGCAGTGTCGCTCCTTATGTGGGTGCTGGATTAGGTCTTTACATCTGGCGTTATGAGGAGTTAGGAGATTACATTGACTTCTCTGATGGCTCTATATACACCACTCAATTTCTCTCCAATGGAACGGATTTGGGTGTTAATCTCAGAGGTGGTGTAGAAATCGCACTCGGAAGTAGCGTTGCTTTTATGGCAGAGTTCAGCCATCATATTATTAAAGGTGAACTGTCAGAGGATTTTGTGGGATTTGAGAAATTTGATTTGGGGGGAAACCTTTTTAGTTTCGGATTCGTATTTCATTATTAAATAATTAAAGAGGTTTCTTTTATCCAGGTTAAAGCTTCAGGGATTTAAGGTATGTTCTAAAATGTTCACTAAAATCCTCGTTCTTCAGGGCTAATTCAACAGTAGCCTGGAGGAAGCCGAGTTTGTTGCCTGCATCGTATCGAGTACCTTGAAATTGATAAGCGAGGATTCTCTGGCTTTTAAGTAGACCTTTAAGGCCATTGGTCAGTTGAATTTCGCCAGTGTGATCTATTTTGGTTTTCTCCAGCTCAGCAAATATCTCAGGAGTTAATAGGTAACGACCTATTATGGCCAAATTAGATGGAGCTTCAGCGCGGGGAGGCTTTTCAATCATATCTTCCACTTCATAGAGCCTCTCCTCTATCTTTTTTGCTTTGATTATGCCATATTTATCGATTTCTTCTTTTGCAACTTGCTGAATGGCGATAACAGAAGACCCATATTTATTAAATATGTTTATCATTTGCTTTAGGCATGGTACCTCAGAGTCGATGATATCATCGGCAAATAAAACAGCAAAGGGTTCGAGGCCCACTATATCTTTAGCCATGAGAACAGCATGTCCAACGCCCAGGGCTTCCTTTTGTCGAGTATAGATAAGATTGATGAGGTTAGAAATTGCTCGAACTTTTTTTAGATATTTAAGCTTTCCCCTTTCCTCCAGGATTTTTTCCAACTCATAAGATACATCGAAATGGTCCTCAATAGCATACTTTCCCCGACCTGTAATGATAATAATATCCTCTACCCCAGAGTTTACACATTCTTCTACTGAATACTGAATAAGAGGCTTGTCTACGATGGGGAGCATCTCTTTAGGCATGGCCTTAGTTGCTGGGAGGAATCGGGTTCCTAAACCTGCGGCAGGCAGGATGGCTTTGTGAATTTTCATAAGGATCAACTCCTTTGAGCTTTTGTTTATTAATTAATGCGGGCTAAAAATTATAACATACAAGATACAGTAGAGAAAGGATTAAATGTTATAAATTTTTATATAATATCGGCTTGACAAAAATAAAAAACACATTATTTTTTAATATTGGTCAACCTTTTTCTCACTTTACCAAACTAAATATTTATGGTAGTATTAGTAAAAAAAGCGGGCAATTGACAAAAAGCCAATAAAATAAATAGAAAAAGGAGGTAGAATGAAGTTCTTTATTGATACTGCCAATATAGATGAGATAAAGCAAGCAAAGGAGTTAGGTGTATTAGATGGGGTTACTACTAATCCTACTCTTATATCCAGAGAGAACCGTCCAGCCAAAGATTTGTTAAAGGAAATTGCTTCACTAATAGATGGGCCTATAAGCGCCGAAGTAGTGAGTATTGAGGCAGAGCCCATGGTTAGAGAAGCTCGTGAGCTGGCAAAAATTGCGGATAACATCGTTATTAAGGTCCCTATTATCCGCGAAGGAATGAAAGCTATAAAAATGCTGACTGCTGAGGGAATAAAAACAAATACTACCTTAGTCTTTTCTCCTTCGCAGGCTCTTTTGGCTGCTAAAGCTGGTACTACCTTTGTAAGCCCCTTTATCGGTAGGTTGGATGATATCAGTCATTTTGGCATGGATTTGGTGCATGACATTTTGACTATTTTGGACAATTATGATTTTGAAACTGAAGTCATTGTTGCCAGTATAAGACACCCAGTTCATGTAGTAGAAGCTGCCCTTACCGGGGCGCACATTGCCACCATCCCTTTTAAAGTAATTGATAAGTTAATTCACCATCCTTTAACCGACATTGGCTTAAAAAGATTTTTGGACGATTGGAAAAAGGTGCCGAAATAATAAAAAAATTTCATTTATCCGTAATAGCGAGTACAGTAATAATTTTATGGATTTATTAATTTAAAAATAGAAAGATAAAACAAGGAGGTAGATATTGACTATGAAATCTAAACTTATTTTAATTGCCTCGATTTTTGGCATAGCCGGGTTAATAGTAGGATTGATTATAAGCTCAAATCTGGATACTAATGCAAAGAGCTATGCAGCTTCAGATTCTCCCAAATATGTTCTCCAGAAACCATCAGAAGAGCTGCAGGGATTAGAAAGTCTTAGCAAAGCCTTTGTTGCAGTTTCTAAAAAGGTAACACCATCTGTAGTTACCATTAATAGCGAGCAAGTAGTTGAAAGGCCAACGAGCGGCTTTTTTGATAGTCCTTTTGAGGATTTCTTCGATCGATTTTTCCAATTTCCAGAAGATCAGCGAAGGGAAATAGTACGACCAGTATTAGGTTCAGGAGTTATTGCTACTACTGATGGTTATATCATAACTAATAACCATGTGGTTGAGAAAGCAAAAAAGATTTATGTCACCTTATCAGATGGACGAAGAGTAAAGGCTAAAATAGTTGGAACCGATCCTTTGACGGATGTAGCAGTAGTAAAGGTTGATGAAAATAGTTTACCTGCAGCTGTTTTGGGTGATTCTGAGAAATTGGAGGTAGGTGAGTGGGTATTAGCAATTGGCAACCCCTTTAGTGAGATTTTAAAGCATACAGTAACAGCCGGTATTGTTAGTGCCACCGGAAGGTCCAATTTAGCGTTACCTACCAGGTTTCAAGATTTTATTCAAACCGATGCTGCTATTAATCCCGGTAATAGTGGAGGAGCTTTAGTAAATCTTCGTGGTCAGGTTATTGGGATTAATACATTAATAGTCTCAGGAAGTGGTGGCTATCAAGGAATAGGTTTTGCCATCCCAATAAATATGGTCAAGATGGTTATGGATTCCATCATTGCTAAAGGCAGAGTAGTACGTGGATGGCTTGGTGTGCAAATCAGTGCAATAGATGAAAAAATGGCTAAAGCTCTCGGCCTGGAAAAAGCTGAGGGTATTCTCATCACAAAGATTGATGAAAACTCCCCTGCCGAAAAGGCAGGTCTAAACAGAGAAGATATTATCTTAGAATTCCAAGGAAAAAAACCTGAAAGTACTTCTGCATTGCAGATGATGGTAGCTGCAATCGAACCGGGTACAGAGGTTGAGCTTCTTATCCTAAGAAAAGGGAAAGAGAAAGTCATTAAAATGAAGTTAGGAGAATTGAAAACTGATCAGGCACAAGAGAAGAAAGAAGAAAAAGTAGAAAGCAAATTAGGTTTGCAGGTACGAACGCTCACACCGAGTCTGGCACGACGACTGGGATATGAAGCAGAAAAGGGTGTTGTAGTTGTCAATGTACAGCGTGGAAGTCTGGCCTATGATGCTGGCTTGCGAGTGCGAGATTTAATTATAGAAGTTAATCGTCAACCAGTCGAGAGCACAGATGATTATTACAGTATTATAGATAAGGTAAAGAAGGGAGATACGATATTACTGGTAATAAAACGCGATGGAGGAGTATTTTATATTCCAATAGAGATTCCTGAGGAAGATTAAAAAAAGCTAACCTTATTCATGGTAGAATAGAGAAGGGTGGGGTCAATGCCCTGCCCTTCTTTACGATCATTACTGCTAAATGATTAATTCCATCCTCTCATCTGCAATTTCAAATCCCTGTTGTCTTATTAAACCGCGCGCTTTATCGTCACTCAAAAGTTTATTCGTGTGATTTAAATGGATAAAGAAAATAGAGCCCTTCTTTTTGCTCGCTATATCCTTAAAAAGCTCAATAGAATGAGGTATTAAGGGGTGAGGAACCTGTGACATATTTCTTCCAGGAAGCTCATCAGCAGAAAAAAAAGTCCCATCCAGCATAGCATAATCCACTTTTGATAGAAGCTCTCTTATTTCCTGTTCTACCAGTTCCCATCGATCTATATCCGGCAAATATAATAATCTTTTCTGGGGACCAATTATTTCGAAAGCAACTGTATCAGTAAATTCAGCACGATGGGGTACGGGTATTGCTCTAAAGCTTATCTCTTCATCCAATTTGATAGTTTTATTTACCTCGAAACATTTCAAATTTATATTCTCAAGCTGCACCATTAGACTCCATGGACCATTCTTATCAAGAAAACCTCCCATACTATGGGTGCAATATACACTTAAACCTTTGACACCTGCGGCTTCCCTGCCGAGATGAACCAAACCGCTGTAATGTCCAGTATGCCCGTGGGTTAAGAGAAGTGCATCTATTGGATTTCTTTTTCCCCGCTTCTGAAATTCATGCGGCAGAAAAAGGAGGTCGATTTGTTCGCGAATGTCAGGGGTTGCATCTATTAAATATATTTGATTTCTTTTTTTATTAATAACAGCTACTGAACTGACAAAACGGCGAAAATCTTTATTCTTCCTTGCTTTTAAGCAATGAGCACAGTAACATCCGGCCTGTGGTAAGCCTCCATCCTGAGCAGTACCAAGAACTTTTATAAAAACAGATGTTTTTGTTAATCTTATTTTTTTATTTTCTTGGAAAATGTTGTTGTTTTCCCACCTGTTTAAAACAGCTGCTGAGCTGAGCAGCATAAAATCCCTGCGGGAAATCTTATTTTTACTCATATTAAACTACCAACTCCATAATATATTTTTTACTATTGATAAATTACTAATAAATTATTATAGTGTAATAAAATATAATATACCAGCACCAGGGGGCTTACATGACAGAAAAAAAATGCATTATATACATTGGTTGCTCCGGCTGGAGTTATCAGCACTGGCGAGGATGCTTTTATCCCGAGGATATAAAATCGTATAAAATGCTCAATTTCTATCTCGAGAACTTTAACTCCGTTGAAGTAAATTCTACATTTTATCACTATCCAAAAATAACTACGGTTAAAAATTGGGCTAAAAAGGGGAGTGAAAGATTTCGCTTCACAATTAAAGCTAACCAGCTTATAACGCATAAAAAAAGATTGCTGGATATTGATTCACCCTGGAGAAACTTCTGGACTACTTTAGCACCGCTGGTGGATGAAAAAAAGTTGGGTGCAGTACTCTTTCAATTTCCTGCGTCCTTTTCTATATACATTCAAGGATTGAAAGATTTATTATCAATCCTGCCATCGGAGGAAGTTGATTTCTCCTTCGAATTTCGCCACTTCAGTTGGTATAGCGAGGAAGTGTACACATTATTAAGAGAGAATAATTGCGATTTAGTTAGTTTGAGCTGGCCTAAAAAAGAGCCCTTTAATGATGTGCTCAGCAACCATAAATATTTTCGCTTCCATGGGGCTGAAAGGATGATACATTATGATTACAGCCAGGGAGAGTTAGAGCGCTGGGCTGATATTATAGAAAAAGCAGCAGAAGAGACGGAAAGGATTTATATCTATTTTAATAATGATCCTCAATGCAATGCACCTAAGAATGCAAAATCTATAAGAGAAATTCTGGAGGCCAGAGGCCTGAGCGAGCCTTTTCGTATGGATGATGTGGAGCGATGAAGCATTATTAAATGAATGATAAAAACTTTATAAAATTTTTGGGTACAGCAGGAGCCCGTATTGTTGTAAGCCGGCAGGCGCGTGCCTCAGGGGGATTATGGTATAGCTTGGATGGGAGTGACTTCATAGTTGATCCTGGACCTGGTTCTCTTGTACGCTGTACCTCCAGTCGGCCTCGCCTTGATCCAGCTAAATTAAAAGGCATTATCCTTACTCATAAGCATTTGGATCACTCCGGCGATATAAATATCATGATCGAAGCTATGACTAATGGAGGTTTCAACAAACGTGGCAAGCTCTTTTTACCTGCAGATGCTTTGGGTGAGGAAGGAGTGGTCTACAAGTATCTTCAGGGATTTGTTGAGGAAATTGTTATGCTGCACGAAGGTAAGGAGTATGAATTAGGTAGGATTACATTTTCTACTCCCCTCCGCCATATACATTCCGTAGAGACTTATGGCTTGAACATTCGATACTCGGGAGGAACGATATCGCATGTAGCTGATACACGATTCTTCCCGGAGCTCACACAGTATTATCGCGGTGATGTGCTTATCCTTAATGTTGTCAGATATGAGCCTGACGGTGCGGTTAAACGCGATATTGACCATCTGAAATTTGCTGATGCCGAGAAGATAATTTCTGAAGTAAAACCTAAGTTAGCAGTGCTCACTCACTTCGGCATGACCATGCTTCGCGCCAAACCGTGGGAACTGGCGGCACAATTACAGAAAAGCCTCGGAGTAAAAGTCATAGCCGCCCGCGATGGAATGAAAATCAATTTAGATGAGATTAAAAAATAATTATATTATTTTAGACTGAAATATGGTGAAATTGTTTATATGTTGATATGAAATATTTTTTTAGAAAAATATTATGAGATTTGATATTCGTGATCCAATATATGGATTTATTCATCCTAATGAAACTGAGCAAAAAATAATAGACACCGAAGTATTTCAAAGATTAAAAAGAATCAAGCAGTTAGCATTAGCAAATTTAGTCTATCCCGGAGCAAATCATACAAGATTTGAGCATTCATTAGGGGTTATGCACTTAGCTGGATTAATTGCAGAACAGCTAAAAATTGACCAAGATAAAAAAGAAATCTTACGATTTGCAGCATTATTGCATGATATAGGTCATGGACCTTTTTCTCATGTATCAGAAGAGGTTATGAAAAATCTTTCTGAAAATATAGGAATTCACGGAAAAATCAATTTTCATGAAACCATAACTTGCAAAATAATAGAGCAAAATGAAGAATTGTGCGGAATATTGGGAAAAAATAGATGTAGAGCAATTTCTTCTTTAATAAAAGAAGGGTATGAGGAAAGTTATTTGCGAGAAATTATATCAGGACCTTTAGATGTAGATAAGATAGATTACTTGCTAAGAGATAGTTATCATTGCGGAGTTAAATATGGTATTTATGATTATTATCAGCTTATCAAGAGTATAAAAGCTGAACCAATTGATAAATATGATCGTTCTTTAATGATACATGAAGATGGGATCAGAGCTTTTGAACAATTTCTCTTAGCAAAATATTATATAGATTCTCAAGTATATATGCATAAGGTAAGACTGATAACTGATTCAATGATAGTTCGTGCAATTGAATTAGGTGTTGAAGTAGATAATATTGATTTTTTAAAAGAAATTTATATTTACAAAGATTCACCAGAATATTTGAAGGAATATTTAAATTGGAATGACGAAAAATTAACAATAAGATTACTTGAAAATTATCAAAATACTAACGCCGGAAGAATCTTTTCCAATCTCTACAATAGAAAATTGCTAAAAAGAGTTTTTTCACAAAAAATAAATAATTTCGAAGAAGATATAAGATTACAAATAGAAAATATGGATACAAAAGAAAAGGCAGAATTAGAAGATAAAATAGCTGGAAATATTAGTGAAAATAAAAATGATGTTATTTTAAAGATTATTTCTATGGGAATTTTCGAGAAAAATAAAGGTCTTGATTTATTTGTAGTTAAAGCAGACAAACCAGTAGAAATTAAATACGAATCTAAATTATATGAGATTTTAGAAAAGTCAGAAAGATTTATAGAGTGCTATGCTCCTTTAGAATATAAAGATAATGTTGATAAGAAAAAAATGTATAAAAAACATGATAAAATCATATATAATATAATAAGTGATTATTTTAAAAATAAAAAAGGAGTCGCTAATGAAAGCTAATGAATTAATATTATTAGCATTATTAGCAAATGACAACAATATCAAAGGGAAGACATATCTGCAAAAATGTATGTATTTCCTTAACAAAAATATAGGTCTAGATTTGAGATTTATTCCACATTATTACGGTCCCTATTCGCCAGATATAAATATTGAATTATCAAACTTAATCGCTATAGGAATAATCAATGAAAAAGAGGAAGACCTCGGAATTTTCAATAGCCATGGTTTTGAAAGAAAAAGATTTGATTGTGAATTAACACCAGCAGGAGAGAAGATAGCTAAAAGGATTGCAGAAAAATATAAAGATGAATGGAATGGAATAAAAAATTTTTTCTCAGAATTGAAACAGTTAGGAAATATTGATTATATGGATTTATCTGTAGCAGCAAAAGCTTACTATTTCATTGATAAAGAAGGAAAACCGATAACTCCTGAAGAAATCAGGGAAAAAGCAAAATCTTTTGCCTGGAAAATTGACCAAAGTTCCTTAGAAAGAGCAATTGAAATTTTAGAAAAACTAGGATACGTAATAACAATAGATAAATAGGAAAAGTCCCTAATTAATAAAATCTTTTAGAAGATTAAATATTTTTCATATAATAGCCAAAAGAGGCTATTTTTTTTGTCAAATTTATCAAGATTGAAATGAGGAGATAAATTAGTGCAAAAAGCAAAATTGTTACTATTATTTATAATTATATCTTTAATAGCTTTTCCAGTTTTCGCTTTAGAGCTGGATAAGGAGATTTATCAACAGCGGCGGGCGGAGGTAATGAAAGAGATAAGTTCGGGCATTGCCGTGCTAATGAGTGGATATCCTCCGTTTCGTAATGGTGATGTATATTATCCTTTTCGGGTGGATAATAATTTTTTATATCTGACGGGGATAAAAGAGCCGGGAGCTTTTTTGGTCTTATATCCTAAGAGTCAGATGAAGAAAGAAATTCTTTTTCTCCCTTCGCACACCCCCACGCGGGAACGGTGGGAAGGAAAGAGTATGGGGCCAGGTGAAGAAGCGCAGGAAATGTGCGGAATCGAAACGGTATTAAGCATAGATGAATTTGAACGGATAACCTCAAGGCTTCTGCGAGTTATAGATGATTTTTATTATGTTAAGCCATCAAAAATTATGGAAAGAAATCAACCTCTTACTGCTCAGGTATATTTCGTAAATCAGATTAAGGAGCGCTATCCTCATTTGCTAATAAAAGACTTATCTCCGAAATTGGCAAAAATGCGGTTGATAAAATCACCCGAAGAAATGGAACTGCTGCAGCGAGCTATAGATATAACCAGCACTGCTCAACGAGAAGCGATGAAAACAGTGGAACCGGGGATTTATGAATACGAGATTAAGGCTGTTATTGAATATGTCTACCAGAAGAGAGGGGCAACTGGTTGGGGCTTTCCCTCAATTGTGGGTGCGGGTTCAAACTCATGTATTTTGCATTATGAGAAATGTACAAGAAAAATGGAACCTGGTGACATACTGGTAATGGACATAGGAGCAGAGTACGAAAATTATTCCGCTGACATTACCAGAACCATACCCGTCTCCGGTAAATTCACTCCAAGGCAAAGGGATATATACAGCATTGTCTTCGAAGCCAATAAACGAGCAATTAAAGCGGTTAAACCAGGAGCTACACTTAAAGATATTGACAAAGTAGCGAGAGATTATATCAAATCAAAAGGGTACGGCAAATATTTTATCCATGGCACGTCACATTGGCTGGGGATGAACGTACATGATGTGGGGGATCATGATGCAAAATTCAAACCGGGAATGGTAATAACTGTAGAGCCGGGGATATACATACCCGAAGAAGACCTGGGTGTGAGAATAGAGGATGATATCCTCATTACTGAAGAAGGTCATAAAGTGCTTAGTTCTTCAGTTCCTAAAGAAATTGCTGAGATTGAGAAACTCATGAAAGAAAAAGGAATTGGAAATATAGTAATCAAGTAATCAGTCAATATATAAAGAAAATCTTTTCATATTTCTGATAAAGAGGAAAGCTAATGCAAAAAAAGGTAAGATTAATTCTCAAAGCAGTAGAAGTTGAGAATTGCCCGGTATATAAAACTGGTGATATAATGGTGATAGATATACCGCAGGTATTAACAAAAGAGACGGATAAGATTTGCACTCACGCTTTAGCTGGTTTTCTTCCTATTCTTACATCCTTGGCGCATGGGGCTACTTTTGAGGAATTTGGAATTGGGCAAGGAAATAAAGGCACACTCCGCTGTATTGAACCTTATGGTGGTGTTCTTTTTGAAGTAGAAAAAAAAGAAGTTTGATTGCTTTTTATTAGAAATATTTGGCTACCTAAAATTATAATATGGAAAAAAGAGTACTTATAATTTCCCATCTTTTCCCTCCAGACGCAGGTGGTGGTGTTTATCGAATTGTGAAATTCTGCAAATTTCTACCTCGCTTTGGTTGGAAGCCTATTGTGTTGACTACTAAAGGCGGTTACTATCGAGAGAAAGATGAAACGTTGCTGAGAGAAATAGCTGCTGATGTGGAAATAATAAGAACTTATTCTCTTGAACCAGGCCACCGTTCCCTTAAACTGAGCGCTGCCAGCAGAACAGAATTGCATGCTACAAAATCAAAATGGAGCAAACTATATAGGTCATTAATTCTTGGATTTGTTAACTGGCTTAATAATTGGCTCTTTATTCCTGATAAGAGTATTGGCTGGATTTTCTTTGCTGAGTTAGCTGGCGGTTGGCTATTGCGTAAGAAAAAAATCGACCTCATCTTTGTTAGTGGCAATCCTTTTTCCAGTTTTTTGATTGCAAACCAGCTAAAAAGATGGAGTGGAGTTCCATATATACTTGATTTCCGTGATGCCTGGACGGTGGCACCATATGGAGAGAAAATAAGCTTTCTTAAAAAGAAAATCAATGCAGCTTTAGAAAAAAGACTTATAAAAGAAGCTGCAGCGATAATTATGGCAACGGAGCCAATGCAAAATGATTATGGTGAGAAATATCCTCAACTTAAGAATAAATTTCATACCATAACCAATGGCTTTGATGAAGATGATTTGAAAAATGTTAAACCCATACGGAATGATAAATTTACCATTATCCATGTCGGCTCATTAAATTTAACCTTTCGCCGGCCGGAATTTTTTCTAAAAGCTTTTAGACAAGTAGTAGATGAGGAAAAAAAATTTAAGGATAGCGCTCAAATTTTATTTGTGGGCAATATTGACCCAAAGCTAAAGGAAACAGTAAAATTCTTGGATTTAGAGAAGCAAATCAGACTAATTAGTTTTCTTCCCCATTATGAGTGTTTGAATTTTATGGCCGGAGCAGATGTTTTGCTCTTGATATGTGGTGATAATCTACAGGAACAGACAGGTAAGGTTTTTGAGTATATGTTAATGGATAAGCCGATTCTGGCTCTTGCCCACCCTGAGGGGGCAGCTGCTGAAATAGTGAAACAGAGCCACCGAAGCTCAATCATTTGTCATCCTAAACAGATTGATAGCATAACATCAGCTCTTAAATCACTATACCAAAAATGGAGAAAAAATGAATTGAAACCTGAAGGTTCAAACGAACAAAGACAGCAATTTTCTCGCCAGGAGCTTACTCAAAAGTTGACTCATATTTTTGATGAAATTCACCAACAAAATTTAGTAAGAATAAAATCATATTCTTCTTAATAATTGAAAATCTTACCTTTTATTTTTACCACCCATCGATAAAAACGGCTAAGCTTTTCATAGTTTTTCCCTCGCAAAATGCTTTGTGCTAATATAGCAGAATATTCATGTTTTACCAAAAGATATAACTGGTATCGGCTTAAATATCTTTCACTATAAGGAGCAGCAGCAGGAATGCATTTCAATCCATTTTCCTCAGCGAGCTTGAGAGCTCTTTTCATGTGCAGAGCTGAGGTTACCAGGAGAGCTTTTTCCCATCCTTGCTTTTCCATAAGCTTTGCTGAATAAGATATGTTTTCCCTGGTATTAATAGATTGATCCTCCAGATAAATCTTATCTGATTTGATGCCTAAATTCCGAGCCATATCTGCCATAAGATAAGCCTCTGGAATTCCGCCATGTGCAGATGTGCCGCCGCTGAGGAGTAAACAGGGAGCTTTAGCTTGTCTCCAGATAGTAATTCCGTGAACCAATCGACTAAGTGTTTGGTGAGTTAAATACTGTTGCTTTATCGTACCCCCGCTGAGCACAAGTATCACATCTGCTTCACTTATTGCTGAAGGAACTATCAGCTGGTCTGCCAGCCATCTGGAAATGGGAGTAAAAAAAATCAGACCATAATAGACAGCTAAAATAATGAGCAAAATCTTTAAAAATTTTCTAAATTTAGTTAATTTCTGCATATTATTAAGCTCCAGAATATTACATCATCATATCAGCATGCATACCTCATTAAGAATTATAGTATGCAGCTAATAAGTTATCAACCATATGTAAGTACTTTTCTTGTTATTCAGATTGGAGAAGATAATAATTGAAGATGAAAATGCTTAGATATTGCTATTTTTATATGGGATGGCCTCTATTTTTTCCACATAAGTATCCATATCAAATTTCCTTCGCAGCCCATTGGCATTCATATATCTCACTTTGCCGAAAATAGGTCGTTCTGGCCATGCCCTGTCGTGTTTACCAAAACACCAGGCAACACCCGCAAACCCATTGGGATCTCTACCATCCAGCTCATATTTATTATTGAGATAAAGTGCTCTCCTGAAGGCATCTTCTGGTTTTTTTGTCCACTCAATGATTTTCTTTCCCCAATACATACGCATATATCCTTGCATCTTGCCTGATGAGACCATCTCTTTTTGAGCAGCATTCCAATAGGGATCGTGAGTTCGCGCTTTCTCTAATTCCTCCTGGCTATAACTAAATTCCCTCTGGTCTTTTTCATGTTTTTTGAGTGTTTTTTTGCACCATTCTGGCAGACTACCAAATTGATTATAATACGGATTGTAAAAGACAAAATTCATGCTAAGTTCTCTTCTAACAACAAGCTCTTCAAGATAAGTATCACTTCCTAGGCTTTTTTTTTCCAATATTTTCAGAGCTATATAGAGAGGTGATATTTGACCAAAATGAAGATAAGGGCTCATGTGAGAGCTACCATCTGCAGTAGGATCATTTCTCGCACTGGAATAATGAGCTAATTTCTTATCAATAAAATCCTGCAGTAATTTTTTTGCTTGCGATGTTCCACCAATAAAGTTTTGTACCCTCTTCACACTGTGGTCAATTTTTAAATCTGCCAATACATGATCTATATTATCAATTACTATAGAATCGGATACTATATGTAAAGCATCCTTTTTTGGAATATTCTGGTCTAATGGGAGTAGGTAATGGTTGATCTTCTTTTTTATCTTTGGCCTTAAAGTAGCTGCTGAGTATTCCTCCTTCCAGGAGGCTTGCTCTACAGGAACAATTACATCGCTTTCTATTTGTGCCAAAGGACAGTTGACTTTTTCTGCAGCAATCCTCCGCCATTTCTGCTGAATTTTGGAATAACCTCTATCAACAACGATCAATGAAGCTACCTTTGACAATTCAACAATTGCTAACTCTGGTGATTGATGAATAACGACCATTTTAATTCCACGGTTTCTCAAAACCTTATCTACTTCATGGAGACCTTGCAGCATAAAAGCATAGTGCCTTTCGTTTGCTTCTGGATAATCATCTGTTAATCCAAAAAAAACAATAAGTGGTTTATTTAAATTATTTGCCTGCGCAATAGCATATTCCAGGGCATGGTTATATTCAGCTCTCTGTGAAGCCTGCATCCAATAAACTACAAATTTATTATTTCTTATGGGATTTTTATTGAGTATTTTAATTCGTTCTTCTTGAATCAAGGTTTCTTTACATATTAGAATGTGATTATTGATCCCAAAACTATGTAATTAATAAGAGCAAAGTTATAGACTTCTTCGACATTCGCACCACCTTCAAGTATTCTATATCCTCCTTTAATAGCAAAGTTATCATTCAATTTGTATACAATCGCTAATAAGATATCCTCAGCTCTTCCTTGAGGTGCAGCCAGAGCGTCCCCTTCAAATAAAAAACTGGCCTTATCACTAAATTTTCTTTCTATCCAAAAATTTAAGAGCGGGACAAAACCAACGTTTGTTTTAACAGTTGATTTTGAGCCACCTTCCAACTTGATAGCAGCATCCCTTATTTTTGCCGTAAATCCTATGCCAATTCTCCACTTGTCTGACCTCAGAAAATCGTACCTGTAAGTAAGTCGATAGGAATTAAAAGTGTATTTGGCATTTAAAGGAGTATTAACAGGAAAATCTTCCTCATTAAAGTAAATTGTCTTATCAACAACACCTGAAGCCTCGAGGCTAAAAGGTGCTACAAATAGATAGAAATTGTGTTTATCATTGTGCTTATAGCCTAATCGTACCCTAAAAAAATCTGATTTGTCTAATTGAAAATCATCTGTCAGGGAAAACCTTGTTCCCGTTTCTTTTGGGACCTGCACATCATTATAGCTACCAAAGGCTATACCTGTTTCGAAGTCGATAAACCACTGTGCATAAACATTCGATAGTGGTAACAAAAGGAACAAGATACCTGCAAGAATTATTTTGTAAAGTATTTTTTTCATTTGTTAAAACCTTTCAATTATTCTATAATTGCAAATTATAATGATTCGTAATAAAGATGATTTTGTATATTTAAAGTTTTAGGAATGAAGAGAAGTGATGCATATAAGAATTAAAAAGATTATTATGATATGAGTATAAAAAACAATATTCAGTTATTTGTACTTATTAGATTATGAAAATTAAATTATATCGCCTTGAAATGCTTTATGATGCTTGCAATGTAAAATTTGGTGCGGGAAAATAAATTTCCCCGCACCACTAAAATATTATTTCTTACCCAGCTTACCTATGATGATTAATAGATATAGAGCTGATAAGGCAACAAGAATATAGACAATGCGCGCGATAATGGAAATAGCTCCAAAAATAGCTGCAACCAGGTCAAAATTGAATATACCTACTAATCCCCAATTTAAGCCACCGATGATTACCAGGATTAAAGCAATCCAATCGAGAGTATTTAATTTTTTCATTTACTCCCTCCTTTTATTTGTTTACATTTTGCTCGTCACGATCATCATATTTTATTGTGGAATTATCACTTGGAAAAATAGTATCATTAAAATTATAAGAAGTCAAAATAAATTTTAAAAAATTTTTATATTTATTCCATCTAAATCATTACCCACCTGCGGCACTTAGAGCAAAGGAGCGAAACCTTAAAATACTGAATAACCTTAATTAAGGGTTTTTAACAGCAATAATATTCGGTAATTTTTTTTCTCTTAGAAGATTATTAAAATTAGAAAAATCTTTATCAAGTAATTCTTTGTAGCTGTTTTTATATTCTGCTAACTTCCTTTTGAACACTTCATATACTTCAATCTGCTGTGTAGTTGGAGGAAAGTCAGAACTACTTATACCACCAGCAAGACTATTCAACTTAGCATAGAGCTTAATGGGCCATCTCAAGGCATCCTGCCATGCTCCTGTAAGTTTCATTTGAATGAGATTTTCCTCTATAGCTATAAACTTCTTATCCAGTGCTTTACCCGCTTTAATGAGTGTTTCCGAATTTTCTTCCCCTTTCAGTAGTTCGTTTAGATCATAAATCTGTTTTCTGATTAATTCAATTTGGTTAATCATTTCTACCACATTGTTAATATGCTTGCGAATTTCTAACAACAGCTCAGTCTGAGCTTCAATGTCTTCCTCGGTTCCCGTTGAATTAGGATCCCTTTTAACTGTAAGCTTTTGGCTGTATTCCTTTTCACCTATGGCAAGCTTTACTGTATATGTTCCAGGAGCAGCTAAAATGCTAATTTTTCCGCCCCATGTGGCTAAAGGTCTCCATCCTTTTTCTCCTACTTTCACATGAGGTGAGCCAATCGGGCTTGTTCTCAATTTAACTTCTTTAATCGGCTCGTATTGTAAATCCCACCAGACACGATTTATACCCACTTCTTTAGTACCTTCAAGAGTTCTTATTTTTTCGCCTTTTTCATTTAGAATGGTAATTTTTACCTTTTCTTCCGGCTCTGATTTTACATAGTAGTTCATAGAAGCACCATAGGGAGGATTCTTTCCGGCACATGGATCACCTGGCTGGCTCATGGGAGTTGCTTTAAATCGAAAACGATATGCTGACCGTGGAGCAAAAAGATGAACATCCGAATTAATAATATCTTTATTTAATTGTTGAAGCGGTGCTATGTCATCAAGTATATAAAAACCGCGTCCGTAGGTGGCCACCACGAGATCATTGAAGTGCTCCTGAACAACAAGCCAATGCACGGGAGCATGCGGTAAATTACTCTGTAAAGGCAGCCAATTTTCTCCATCATTAAAGGATACATACAGAGCATTTTCCGTCCCCAGATAAAGCAATCCCTCTTTTACCGGGTCTTCGCGGATACAGTGAGCATAGCTTAATACACTCTTCGGTATATCCGAACTTATGAATTTCCAGCTCTTTCCGTAATTAGCTGTCTTATAAATATATGGCTCTCTATTGTTAACCTGATGAAAATCAATGGTAATATAGCAGGTACCGGCATTATATCTCGATGGCTCTATATTGCTCACTGTCCCCCAGGGCGGAAGTTTTGGTATGTTTTTAGTGACATTTGTCCAATTTTCTCCGCCATTGCGAGTAACCCAAACAAGTCCATCATTGGTACCAGCCCATATAACTCCTTCTTCGACAGGAGATTCTACCAGGGCAAATATTAGACAGCAGTATTCAACGCTGGCGTTATCTGGCGTAATATCTCCTGAGCTTTGTTGTTTGCTTTTATCATTTGTGGAAAGGTCCGGGCTTATAATTTTCCAGCTATGGCCACCATCGGTTGTCTGGTGTACATATTGGCTGCCTATATATACCTTGTCATGATCATGGGGTGATATTGCTATGGGGAAGGTCCACTGAAAGCGATATTTTAAATCAGCAGCCGGCCATCCCATAGGATTATCAGGCCAGGCACTTACTCTATGACTATGTCCTGTTCGTAGGTCAAAACGGTCCAGCGACCCTCCATAACAACCAGACCAGACGATATTATTATCCACTGGGTCAGGAATTGCAAATCCGCACTCGCAGCCACCCACCGAATGCCACATTCCAGAAGCAATCCCTCCATAGGTTAAGCTGTTGCTTGGCCCCCTGGTAGAAGGGCCATCCTGTCTGTTTCCATACACATAATAAGGTATTTGATTATCAACGGCCACATGATACATTTGAGAAATGGGAAGAGGTACTCCTAACCATGACTTACCACGATTAACGGAGATGGCAACAACCTGATCGTTGCCCACAACCATTCGGGCTGGATTAAGGGGATCGATCCACATATCATGATTATCACCACCCACCAATCGTACTCCTTTAAATGTTAATCCGCCATCGAGAGAGATGCTGAGTTGAACAGCACAAAAATAGATTTCATTGTAGTCATCCGGAGCCACTGCACAGCGTGAATAATAATGAGGGCGCTGGGTCAACATATGATCATGGTTGATCATTTTCCAGTTGTCACCTCCGTCATCTGACCTCCAGAGTACTCCCTCATCGCTTTCGATTAAAGCATAGATTCGTTCGGAATTATCAGGCGACATGGCCAATGCAATTTTTCCTATCGGTGATTTCGGCAATCCGTTATCGTTGAGCTTTTTCCAGGTAGCACCACCATCTCGTGACATATAAAGTCCACTGCCCGGTCCGCCACTCACTCTTCCCCAGGTCTTTATTTGCAATTGCCACATGCCAGCAAAAAGAATCCGTCGATTATTGGGATCCATAACTATATCCGAACAACCAGTGTTTTCGTCCACAAAGAGGACGTTTTCCCAGGTCTTGCCACCATCAATAGTGCGGTACACTCCCCTCTCTTTTTGCGGTCCGTAGCAATGACCCATCGCCGCAGCAAATACGATATTTGGGTCATGGGGATCTATAATAATCCTGCCTATTCTCCCTGTTTTTTCCAAGCCCATAAGTTTCCAGGTTTTTCCGCTATCAGTGGATTTGTATATGCCATTTCCGATAGAAATATTGCTGCGAATAAATGTCTCACCAGTACCTGCCCAGATGATATTGGGATCGGAGGGAGCAATTGCCAGAGAACCAACAGAAGAAACAGGCTGCTCATCAAAAATGGATTTCCAATGAGTTCCGCCATCAGTGCTTTTAAATATACCGCCCGAAGCTGCTCCAATGTAATAAACATCTGGGTCTCCAGGAACACCAACCACCGCAATAACACGATTTCCCTGAGGGCCAATGAAACGATATTTGAGCTGATTAAACCATTCAGGATTAATCTCCTGGGCATTGCAGTGAAAAGGGATTACGAAAACAATAAAGAAGGTCATTGCAGTAATCAATATGATGGGAGTTAACGATTTGTTATTTGAATACATATTTTCCTCCTCGGATTTTTGATATATGATACTTTATTAATTTTAATAAGATAATTGATTCTCATTGAAGGTATATAATTAGAATTATAGATATAGACTTTTCAGTGCTTTATTAATCAAAGTGCTGCTGTTTATATTTTACTATAGCATATTATGAGCATGAGGTAGACGAAAATTTTCATCAAGATAATAATTTAATACTATGCTCCCGTTTCCATTTAAACATACCGCCTCCTCATGCTATTGCTGTTGGAAGCGGTAAAAAAATATGCAAAACTCTTCAAGGTGTTTGAATAATAATGTTCGATATATTTTTTTCTTTGAGCATATTGTTAAAAGCACCAAGGTCTTTATCAATCAATTCTTTTAAACGACTTTGATGATTTCTTAACTGTTCTTTGAACATTTTGTGTACTTCAATCTGCTGAGTGGTCGGTGGAAAATCAGCTTGAGCCACTCGTTGAGCAAGAAAGGATAGTTTGTAATGCAGTTTGCAGGGCCAGCGCAGGATATCGTTATCGGAATCAGTGAGCCTCATCTGAAAAAAGTTCTCCTCCAGGTCTATAAATTTTTTATCCAGCTCTTTACCCGTTTTTATTATCTCTTCTCCTCTTTTATCATCTTTTAAAATCTCCATTAAACCATAAAGCTGTTTTCTGACCCATTCCACTTGATTAATCATCTTAACCAGCTTATTAAAATCATCTCGGATTTCCAATAGCATTTTAACTTGTTTTTGAATATCTTCCTTACTTCCAGCTGAATTTGGGTCTTTTTCCACGGTGAGCTGCTGGGTGAATTCTTTCCCATTAACTGTAAGCTTTACCGCATAGACACCGGGGGCAACAAGAACCCTGGGAGGACCGCCAACACCAACTAAGGTTCGATATCCTTTTGCTCCTACTTTTACCCACGGCTCTCCGATGGGGCTGGTTCTTATCTTTGCCACATCCAAGGTTTCATATTGTAAATCCCACCATACTCTGTTGATGCCCGCTTTCTTTGTTCCATCAAGTGTCCTAATATTTTGTCCGTTCTCATTCAGAATAGAAATTTTGACATCACCCTGGGGAGCAGACTTTAGATAGTAATTGATTGACGCTCCATAAGGTGGGTTCTCACCAAGGTTTAAGTCATCTTCTTCGCCCATTGGGTTTGAAACCATTTGAAAACGATAGGCAGGGCGAATACTGAAGAGATGAACGTCTGACTTGAGTACTGCTGATGTGAGCCCCTGAAATGGAGTAATATCGTCCATGATCCAGAAACCGCGGCCATAGGTACCAATTACCAAATCATTGAAATGCTCCTGCACAACAAGCCAATGCACCGGCGCATGGGGAAGGTTATTTTGTAAAGCCATCCAATGATCGCCGTCATCAAAGGAGATATAGACAGCATTTTCCGTTCCCAGATAAAGGAGTCCTTTCCTCTTCGCATCTTCCCTGATACAGTGAACATAGCTTAATTCACCTTTGGGAATATCTTTGGTTATCAATTCCCATGTATTACCATAGTCGGTCGTTTTATAAGCGTAGGGATCACGAATGTTGGCATTGTGAAAGTCCACTGAGATATAACAGGTCCCAGCATTATAACGAGATGGCTCTATGTTGCTGACCGTGCCCATGGGCGGAAAATCAGGTATATTTTTTGTGACATTGGTCCAGTGTTCTCCTCCATCTCTTGTCACCTGTACCTGCCCGTCATTGGTACCTGCCCAGATTAGTCCCTCTTCCACGGGCGATTCAGCCAGAGCAAAAATACAACAGCAATAGGTGCTTTCATCATCGCGAGTGATACCTCCAAAGGGCTGTTGATATTTTTTGTTGTTGGTAGAAAGATCGGGGCTGATAATTTTCCAGCTGTGCCCGCCATCGGTTGTCTGATGGACATATTGACTGCCAACAAATACTTTATTATTATCATGGGGTGAGATTACAATGGGGAAAGTCCACTGAAAGCGATATTTCAATGGAGCTGCCTCGGTGCCGATACATGAATCAGGCCATACGCTCACTGATCTACTATGCCCCGTAATTAGATCAAAGCGATCAAGTATCCCTTCGTAGCAGCCTGACCAGACGATGTTATTATCCACCGGATCTGGTATAGCAAAGCCGCATTCGCAGCCGCCCACTGAATGCCACAATCCTGATGGAATATGTCTTCCAGTAAGGCTATTGCTGGGTCCTCTGGTGGAGGGTCCGTCCTGACGATTACCATAGACAAAATATGGGATTTTATTGTCTACATGTACATGATACATCTGAGCAGTTGGAAGTCGGACTCTATCCCATGTTCTGCCACCATTAAGAGATATGCTGACACAGGGATTATCGTTGCCCACCATCATTCGGTCGGGCAGGAGGGGATCGATCCACATATCATGGTTGTCACCTCCCGGAGACTGATTGCGAGGTACAATTTTAAACGTCTCGCCGCCGTCATAGGACACACTGAAGGTTGTGGCTACAAAATATATCTCATTGTAATCGTCAGGTACCACAGCACAGCGGGTGTAATACGATGGTCTGTGAGTAAGCTCATGGTGACGGTTGATCAATTTCCAGCTCTCGCCGCCATCATCCGATCTCCACAGAACTCCATCTTTATGCTCAATCAAAGCGTAGACCCTGTTGGAGTTGCTTTTTGACATGGCAAGGGCTATCTTACCAATCGGTGGTTCCGGCAGGCCCCCTGTGAGGTGCTTCCAGGTTGTGCCACCGTCTCTCGACATGTGGATACCGCCACCCGGTCCGCCGCTCTTTCTCTCCAGCCAGGGCCATATCCTCTTGGGCCACATGCCGGCAAATAGAATACGAGGATTGTTGGGGTCCATGATGATATCTGAGCAGCCGGTATCTTCGTCCGCAAAAAGTACCCTTTCCCAGGTTTTGCCTCCATCAGTGGTTCGAAACACACCTCGCTCCTGTTGCGGCCCGTAGCAGTGACCCATAGATGCAGCAAGGACGATGTCCGGATTATGAGGATGAATTACTATCCTACCAATCCTTCCAGTTTTCGTAAGACCCATATGCTTCCAGGTTTTTCCCGCATCAGTGGATTTGTAGATTCCGTTTCCCTGTGAGATGTTGCTGCGTATGGATATTTCTCCCGTTCCTGCCCAGATGATATTGGCATCCGAAGGAGCAATAGCCAGCGAGCCAATGGAAGCAGCCGGTTGGTCATCAAAAATTGGCTCCCAGTGAATACCACCGTCAGTGCTCTTGAATATTCCTCCTGATGCTGCTCCGGCATAGCAAATATTGGGATCACCGGGAACACCAACCACTGCGATAAAACGATTACCCTGAGGACCGATAAAACGATACTTAAGCAGCTTGTACAAATCAGGATTGATCTCCTGGGCATATCCGGAAATTACATACACAAAAAAGATTAACAATGCAACTGCTAAGCAGCTTAACGATCTAAAATTTTTTGTTAACATTTAATCCCCCTTGGTTAATTTCGTTATTCGATAATCGTAAAAAGGCGAGAGAAACAATAATGTATTAATTTTAGCATCACCCCCCATAATAAAGTTACATTTCCCAAAAAAGGTGATAATGCTAAACCCTTTCTGGGATATTGCTTATTCTTATATCAACCTATATTTAATTTTATTGTACCTTTATTTCATTAGTTTTTGAAGCAGAAAGGGAAATCTTTAGCAGAATCTTCATTCAAAATATTAGAAAAATTATCAAAACAAAGCAAATATTAGCATTTATTAAATTATTATTAACAATAATAATTTTTATTATTTTTTTGTAATGTTTTTAAAAATTTGTCGTTATATATATATGAAGCCACTTTTATACATTTAGCATCTTAGGAGAAATTTTTATCCACTTATTGCTTATATGGATAATATGATGCATTTGAGAAATTAAAAATATTATTTAAGAAAGGAGAGCATAGAGGTGTAATAGATATTTCTGATAATAATACCATTGTATTATCATGGAATAGAGCTAAAGAATATACTGGAAGACAATATATTTATGCACAACTCGTATTATGAATATATAATGTGTTGCTCATAAAAGAAGGAGGATTATTAAGGTGAAACCAGCAAGGTGGCCTTTTAGACCGGAGCATATAACCAACGATGGAGAAAAATATCCTGAAGACTCAGAGCTTAATAAACTCTATGGTGTGGGAATTATTTCCAATGAATACTTAAAAGGAATTTTATTTACCATAGCTAATAAATTAAAAAGCCCTATTATGGCAATGGAGTTTTCACCAGAAAAAGATGAGGTGCCTGAATCAACAGATAATGTCGTTAGAACAGAAGCTATATCCATACATTTTGATTTCCACCAACCGTGCAGAGCTTTTAAAAAATATAATCGTGGATTGTTGTGTGATATGGTAGAGAAGAAGTTAGCTAAATTATTTCGAAATCTTACTCAAACAGAGCTAAATATTGAACTATTGAGGCAGCGGGCTCATAAGGATGCATCTTTAAAGGAATATCTTGATGATACCGAGGTTAGCTTTTTTCTGAAGGAGACGATGGGACACCGTTATCTTGAATTCGATTGCCCATTATTAGCATATAGTAATTTAGCATTCCCGATTTTCTTCGAGGAAAGAATTGTTGCGGTGATATATGTGGGGGAAATAATTCTTAAAAGAAAACTAGATTTTATTAATAGAAAGCATGAAGAGTTTTTTGTTAACCATCCACATTGCTTTGATGAATATTGTAAAAAGAATAAAAAAACTACCCCTGAATCATGTCGCCGAGAAATTCTTACTCTGCATAATAGATATGTTCAGAATATAAAGAATATCTATACAAAGGAAGCTTATGAAAAATTAGTAAATAAATCAGCTAAAGAAATAGGGAAATTGGAAGCAACTCTTTCCAGGGAAAAGACAAGGCAAAGAGAACGATATGTTGTAGAAAGAACAAAAAATTACAACCGAGCTTTTTATGATGGTTTACCTGAAAAAACTCTTCTGGGAGATGAAGGGATTATTATTTTATGGCGGCTTGTAGAAAAAATCCTGAAAGACATTTGCCGCGATTTCTCGTTTAGTCATATATTCCTTTTCGGAGTTAATCATTATACAAAGGAATATCCTTCAAAATTGGATATAGTAGCAGAGGCTGGTGAGTTACCAAGCTCATTAAAAGCTAAGAAAAAGAAGTGCACATTTGATTTGACAAAAATACCGGAAAAAGCTCGAAATGAAGTAACTACAAGCACCAGAATGCTTCAACTGTTCGATGGTCTTCCTTTTTATTTGGATAAAACCAATAATTTCATCCGAACATCTCCAGTAGCATTCTCGCCCTATAGTATGATTGTAACCTGGGCCGGATATGAAGATGAAATTTGGAATACTTCTACAATTGATGCAGAAAGCGGTAGAGCCCTGGAAAGCTCGATGCGATCATTTATATCAATTATAGCATCTACGTTTTCGGGCATTTTGGTTGCAACTACCAGAGATTATTTGGAAAACACGCTGAGGATTTTTGGACATGAAACTGGACAATTAACGTCCGGTCTTGATTCGCTTCGAGAAAGCTATCTTTCTGATTTCGAGAGATTAAAAAACCTGAAAGAAAAGAAAGCTAATGATATATTACGCGATTTAGATGGGTTTCTAGAACAGCTAAATTATTTATTTAAACAAGCAGATATGCTTATTTCAGAGCCAGAGCTTAAAAAGACCGATTTTTTAGCTTTTGGGGAGCTGCTATTTAAATGGAGAGATATATATCGATTAGAGTCAATTAAAAAAAGTATTTTAATCAAAATACCTAATGTAGATTCAAAGGATCCGTATCGGCCAGCTATCTATGGGGATCGAATACTCCTTGAGCAATTGATTTATAACATAATTGGTAATGCCATAAAATATTGCCATAGGGGGACTGTAATCTATATGGATTGTAAAAAATTAGATATCAAACCGAACAGCCCTCATATTTTAACAATTACAAATTATGGTATTAAAATGGAGAAAGGAGAAAATCCATATAAATTATATAATCGTGGCTCTAATATATATAAAGGAGAAGGTTTAGGTATTGGCTTGTATATTGCAAAACAAATAGTTTATGCGCATGATGGCTCAATAGATCATGATTGTGAACAAATTTCTGGGTTTAATGTTCCGCTTATTAAGCCATATTTAGAACGAAAACTCATCGGAAAGAAAATGCATTTAATTCAGCCACTTAGAGAAGAAGATGAAAGATTAGAAAAATCAGCAGAATATGATAAAATAATTGCAATACCCAAATATGAAGATTTACCATTATATTATCCATCGTATCTTGAAATTATCAATTCTATAAATAAGCCAAGCTATAAAGTTACTTTTACAGTAATTATCCCAGCAAAGGAGGGAAAGAAATGAACATATTAATATTGGAAGATCGCGGTTCGGTTTCATCCTATTTGGAGGATGCTTTAATAAATGAGGGGCATACAATATTCAGTGCCTTTAATTTTAATGACGCGCAAAGTTATTGGGAGGAAAAGCAAAATGAAATTGATTGCATTATTGCTGATCTAAATATGCCTCCAGATGGTCTGAAACCTGAGGAGATAAAGAATACGAAAGGAGGTCTTTTAACAGGGTGGGTCTGGCTTAGCAATTATGTCTTTACAGATAATGAAGAAATGAAACGAAAAACTATTATCTATACGGAGTATATGGACAAATTAAAAGAGCACGTGAAAAGCAAATTTTTAGAGGGAATCCGCTTAATTGCTAAGAGAGGTTCTACCAAACCTACAGGACATGTTTTGAGAAAAGTTAAGGCTATCGCTCGCATGGTCGAGAGGAGGAATTAATGAATAGAAATCGTAAAATTATGGAGGGCCTAGGCAGTTTTCTGTTGATTGTTATGTTCATAGTAATGATGATCACAAGTTCTAGCGCTATAATTTCAGCATATTATAATCTTCAACTTACTAATAAGAGGATACAACTGAGTATAAAAAACGCATTAAATCGTATAAAAGAGCATTCTAATCCAACAAATGGAGAATTAATACAATCAGAAATTGTTAGACTTATGCAACTGCAATCAAAAAGCAAAGGGACATTGGATTCAAGCACAATCTCATTTCTTTTCCAAGTATTCACTCTTGCTCTTATTTCTGCTGGTGTTTATATACTTAAGAGGTCATTTTCAAATATAAGATCATCAGAAAGAAAAATTGAATTAATTAGGCAATTTATTAATTCTGGGCCAAATATTTATGCATTAGGAAACTACTTTTCAAATGCTTATCAAATAACATATCCTTTAAAAAATATAAATGATGATACTTTAATAGATTCATATATTTCCTTGGAAAGAGATTATCTTACAATAGCAAAAAACAAATTGGAGCGAGCTGCTCAAGATCGAATTGGAATTGAAAGATCACTGCATGGGTCTTTTTTGGATTACGGAGTGAGAATCCGTTCTAATCTTAATATTGTAATTAAAGAAAATACCTTATCTCAGGAAATTAAAAAGCGCATTTCTGATCTTATTGATATTTGTAATGAATGTCTTGAACTGCTAAAAACTTCAGGTTTTGTTGAGAAATTTGAAGAACAGTTAGCTATACTTGAAGATAAAGCGTGAGCTACATCATAATATCTTTTTGCATCTTTTGATATACAATTTTGAAACCAATATAATTAAAATAAAAACTCTGGGTATTTATTAAATTTGTTTTAATAGCCCAAATAATTAATTTTTTCATGCATATTTTGAATTCATAAAAAAGAGCACCTTAAAAACTTTTAACCTCCTTCTCATTGCTTCAGGAAAAAGTCAATTTTGCTTTAGAAAATCTATTTCATTTTGTTGCATTATAGTTGAATTATATTTATTATTCTGCTAAAATTCCATCAATCAAATGATGTGTGCAGAATCTATTTTGTGAGGAGGTTAAATTATGAAGTGCCCTCACTGTGGATTTGAAAATGAAGAGGACGAGAAGGTATGCGTTTCTTGCGGAAAATGGATTCACGGATTGATGGATGTGACAGATTCTGAAGAGGAATCAGAAAACGACAAATCATATGGGGCAGTCTATCACATAGAGCGCAAAGAGGATCAAGAACAGGGTAATGAGGGAGAAGCTGATGAGGAGGGTGACACAAAAGAACAGAGCTATTCCAAAGATTGGAGAGAGGAGCTCAAGCAAAGGGTTAAGGAGATAAAGGAGAAAAAAAAGCAAGAGAAGAAGAGCAGCGTCGAAAGTACAGAAGAAGAAGCTTTAGAGGAAGAAATGGATTCTGAAGAAGTGGAAGAGGCAGAAGAAGAGAAAGCTCCAGTTAAAGCGACAAAGCCAGCTAAAAAGCCAAGACCCGCTGCAAAAAAGGAAGCACCAGCAAAGGAAGAGCCTTCCCTTTTCTCCATGGAGGAAGGTGAAGAAAAAGAAGAGCCCTCATCTTCAGAACCAACTGAATCGAAAAAGGAGTTTCCTGAAGAGAAAGCTTACCCCGATGATCTTAAAGATTTAGTTGAGGAGTATGAACCCTTGAGTGAGGAAGTATACGAAGAACCTCTAAAAGAAGAAGAGGAAGAAAAAGCAGTCATTGCCCCAGAAACGGATATAGCTGACAAAGAGATAATCGTAAAAAGCCGTTTTTTTGCCGGCATTTTTGACCTTATGATTTTGGCAATTCTTTATCTTGCCATAGTATATTCTACAATAAAAATAATGAATATTAACTATCTCGTGCTATTAAAATCTGCACCCATCCCTCTCACGGGATTATTGTTGCTTCTAAGTTTGGCCTACTTTGTCTATTTTACCGGCTTCTCCGGCCAGACCATTGGGAAAATGGCGCTCAAGATACGAGTAATATCTAATAGGAATGGTCGTGTTAGCTTTCCCATGGCTTTTCTGAGATGGATAGGATATCTTATATCGGCCGGAATTCTTTTCCTTGGTTTTCTCTGGATTACCTTTGATAATGAAGCCCGCGGCTGGCATGATAAAATAGCTGGTACCCGGGTAGAAATATATTACTGATCCCCTTTATATATATCCAGCATTTCCAGTTTCATACCATATGCTTCCGAATCGACTTTCTAATTTATAGATATTAAATCGCAGGTTAAAATTTTGTATTATTTAATCTTAATACTTAGCTATTATTAGTATTCTATTGATAATATGTACTTCTTAATTCATCACCGAGGTTAAGGGCTTTCATATATGCCTGGGTTGCCAGGGAATTGGAATATATTGACAGGAACGAGCGAGCTAAGGATTTATCTTTTTTGTAGAGCTCAAGAGCTGTCTTTTCTATAGCCTCTTGAAGAGCAAATTCTTTTTCTTCAAATTCATTCCAGCAGCCGGATACATAGTCGATTGCTCTTTGTTCTTCTGCTCCGTTTTTCATCTTTTTTGCATAATAACGGTCGACTAAATTTTCTAAAGAATTAAATATCCAGAAGGCATTATTACGATCATAGCCTTTTGTTACAAAAGAATAAGGATGAGGGAATCTATGACAGGCAAGATAGTAGGGAATATATACGCTTGAGCAGGGAGTGCCCACTGCCAGCCAGAGAACTCCTCCAATCTCAGGTGGTAGCCAGCCTCTCAGTTGAGCGACGGTACTGGCATCTGTGAAAATAGTGAAGATTACCCTCTCAGAAGTATGATGCGGTGAACCCTTTGTGTATCCCTCGGTCAAATCGTAATGCGTACCTTCATAATGGTCCCTGAATACATGCATTATATCCTGTGGAGTAATCTTTTTAACTGCTGTTACGATGAGAGGATTGGTTTCTTCAGAAAATTTCTGACCTGCCAAAAGGCAATTCCCCCGCCATTCACGTCGGGTATTATAGAACTCTCTACCCTCCCTTATCTCTCCGTAAATCTGAGAAAAATTGAAAGGACTTTTTTCCGGATCGTACCATCCGCTTTCAGTAGCGTAGCTGATGAGATTTTCCGCACCAAGATATCGAGAATTGTCTTTCAACTCTATCTCTCCAATACGAAACCTATTTGCTAAGACCACGAATCCATCATCCGGTACTCGTTGAGCTACCCATAAGCCACCGATGGTGACTTCCATCCACCAGCCTTCATGAGCATCTGCAATGCTAAATATGTCACCCCATTTGCCGTTATAACTTCTGTATCCATATTTTTCTACCAGGTTTCCCATATTTTCTACCGCTTCTCTGGCGGTTTTAGATCGTAGTAAGGCTAACTTTACAAATTCTTCCAGGTCTAATCCTCGTTCATTTTGGAAAAGCTCTTTTCGGCAGGAACCGGTATCATCTGCTATAGCAACTTGATGTTCGTTAATGCCATTGCATTCTGCCGCCGGCCAGATAAAAGCATACGTTTCTTCTATCTGGGGAATCTTTTGACCATCTTTTAATTGAATTGTGTCCCCCGGATCATGTTTTTCTCGAGGAACATAGCATAATGGTTTTAGAATATTTCCCCAGTCTTCATTATGGCCCAGGAGTACAGAACCATCGACTGTTGCCTTTTTCCCGACAATAATACTTGTACAGTGCTTTTGGGGGTAGAGTTCTTTCCCCTTTTTCTCTATGGTTGCTCCGGTAAAAATTAATATTATGAGAAATGGAATAAGAAAATGAACTACTGTTTTTTTTAATTTCATTTGCCTACCTCAATAAAATGGTTAGGTTAATGATATCCTTAGTGATGCTATTATTGATTATAGAACTACCATATCGTTCTAAGGTTAGGTTCCAGTCTCTTGATAGCTACCCGCTATTGAATCCAGCAAAATAAAATAATAGTTATAAAAATATTATATTATATTTTATATTGATAGCAACAAAAAAAATATTATTCTGGCATATCATTAGATTATGTACGTTTTTTTAATTTGACATCTATCGGAGTTCCTCGGAACCCAAAGCCCTCTCTCAGCTTATTTTTCATGTAATTAATATAGCTTGTGGAGAACCTATTGCGGTAATTTACGAAGGCTATAAATGTGGGTGGCTTTATGTTTATTTGAGTTAGGTAATATATCTTAGCAGCACCTTTTTTAGCATAAGGAGGTTTGAGCTGCAATATCTTTTTTTGCAAGAATTGATTTAGCACGCCTGTGGGAATGCGTTTGCATTGATTCTCCTGTATTTGCATAATTAAATATAAGAGCTCAAATACATTTTCACCTGTTTTGGCTGAAACAAAAGCAATTGGAGCATAAGAAAGGAATTTTGCTTTTTCCCGTAAATAGTTTTCAGGATTTTTAGATAATTCAGAATTTTCTTTTATCAAATCCCATTTATTTACTACTAAGAGCAAACCTCTGCCTGCTTTATAGGCTAATCCACCCAGGGCAGCATCTTGAGTAGTAAATCCTTGAGAAGCATCAATAATAAGCAGTACAATATCAGCTCTTTCCAGGCTTTTTCGAGCTTTAAGAACACTTATGATTTCTGCTTTCTGGAAGAGTTTCGACTTCGGACGTATTCCTGCTGTGTCGATTAATCTGAATTTATTGTTATTATAGTTAAAAATTATGTCTACCGAATCGCGAGTTGTGCCAGGTTCTTCGTTTACTAAAACCCTATCACTTCCCAGAATAGAGTTGACTAAAGAAGATTTGCCCACATTGGGTCGACCAATAACTGCTATTTTAATCTCTTCCTCTCTTTCCTCATCAAAAGTGGTCTCCGGAATTGTCTCACTTATCCCATCGAGCAAGGACCCAATGCCTCTGGCATGTTCGGCAGAAATAAAATAGACCTTTTCTATACCTAATTCATAAAACTTATAACCCTCAGATTCTAAGGATGGATTATCTATTTTATTAACCACTATAATAATGGGTTTATTGCTGCGTTTAAGCAACTGGATAATTTCTTTATCGACATCTAAGGCAACTGAAGAAATATCTACCATATAGAGTACTAAAGAAGCATCTTTAATTGCTTGTAAAACTTTCTCTTTAATCTGATGAACGATGGTATCTTTGGTAAAGAGTTCTAATCCACCGCTATCGATTAGTTGAAATTTGCAGTTTTTCCATTGAACAACGCTATAAAGCAAATCCCGTGTAATTCCAGGGGTATCCAAAACGATCGCATTACGACGGCGGCAAAGCCGATTAAAGAGAGTAGATTTTCCTACATTAGGTCTACCCACAATGATGACTTCTGGCAGCATTTTTCTAACTTTTTCCGGCGATAAAACAAATGTTAAAAGTTAATATATTGCTTTTTTTATTAATGTAAACAAGCTCATTCATCTCTCTAATATTATATAGTTCAATCAACTAACTGTAAACAAAAGGTTTTTATCTTAATAAAAAATTAATAAAGAGGAAAAATTCTTGACATAATCCTCAAAGTTCATCTATAATTTTTTTAAGGGAGGTCTTATATGATTAAAGCAGATATAGTTAATGAAATAGCTAAAACTGTCGATATAACGAAAGTTAAGGCGGAAATTGCTATCGAAGCTATATTAGAAGCGATGAAAAGTTCTCTGAAAAATGGAAAACGGATAGAGCTCAGAGGTTTTGGTGTTTTTGAGGTTAGACCTCGAAAAAAGGGAGTAGGGCGCAATCCTCGTACAGGTGCTGAAGTTAAAATCCCACCAGGAAAGACTATAAGATTTAAACCAGGAAAAAATTTGTTAAATATTAAGTAGTTACCGCTATAAACTATAATAACTTGGCCACAAATTATATTCATCTTTCTTTTTCTAAAAGCAGGGCATAAGAAAAATTGGAGCGATAGTTAGGCAAATATTTTTGCAGCTATGGACTAGATATTAGGTAGTATCTCAATCCCGAGGAATTATTTTTAGTTATTATAATAATATAGTTATTATTTATAAATCAGTAAATCAGAGTGCTGGTATTTTACTAATATAAGATTGAATACTGTCTATTTTTCTTGACTCACTCTTTTACGCTCTATATAATAAGATAACGATAAAAAGTATCACCTAGAAATTAAGAAACATAGTTATTTAAAAGGGAGGGCTAAATAATGGAAATACAAAAGGGATTTTTTGCATCGCTTTTCGACTTTTCTTTTACTGAATTTATTACCATAAAAATAATTAAAATTCTATACGGGATAATTATAGTTCTGGCTGGTATTGGTGTTCTGGTTTTTATTGTTACTGGATTTCGTACTTCCGCTGCCATGGGAATCTTGTATATAATTCTATCCCCATTAGTCTTTTTTCTCTATGTAATTCTTGCTCGAGTGTGGCTTGAAATAGTAATCGTTATATTCCGTATAGAGGATAACACCAAGAAAATAGCAGAAAAGAAATAGTAAATTCTTTTGATTAAGAGTAGAGGATTAAATGATATAAATAACGTTTAAAAATTTGCACCCTTATTGGTAAGTGCCCGTAATACGATTTTAAACACTTAAAAAATCTGTTATTTCATTTTCTATTTAATGTTATTTTTTTGCGCTAATATTTTATCTTCAGTATTATACCCTTTTTTCTCTTTGCTCCATCATATTCATACTGTTCTTTAAATTTATCCTTTTACATATTAGGTCCAATCTTCATTTAAGCTAAAAAGAGCAGACAGATAAGAACATAATATGGTAAAATAATAATGTCCTCAAAATATTCTTCTCTAAAAAATAACATTTATTGATAAACTATTGGTTGAGTTATATTTAGAGAGAGGTTGAAATAATGAAAAAACTCATAGTATTAATAGCTGTTCTGTGTATTGGATTCACTTTATTATTCTCCAGCGACATTTTTCAGAAATAAAACCAACTTATCGATATTGAGGCACTTCGAGGCAACGGAGATGATTGGATGTTTATCTCGGAGCAAAGCTCTCCAGAGGGAGGTCAAATCAAGCTATATCAGGATAAATGGTTAATGTATTTTGTTTATTGGCGTCCGTTGACGAAGGAAAAAGAGAATCTTACCATGGATTATGTGTGCAAGTTAATGCTCTCATTTTGGGGATTCAATATGCCCTTTACACTTAGTGATAGGGGCGGATTGATTGAGATTGCAGGCCATAGGGCCTTTTATATTGACGGAACTATTTATGAGGGGAATGTCCGCAGTAGATTTATTGTATGGAATTGCCCGGAGAGCAAACGCCAGTTTATTGCAGATCGTAATATAAATACTGGTAGAGGAACACCGATAGAGCTGTTAGAATTGCAAAAAGATATTACATTAACTATTAGCTGTCATCCTGATGCAAAAATGCAAAATTTTCCACAATTACAAAAAAGATATGTTTCTGAAGAATACAATCTCTCCTTTTATGTCCCTGAAAACTGGCGAACAAGTGAATTTAACGATCCTGAGTGGTTTCCTGATGGTATGACCGAAGATAATGGTTCCCTCTGGATACTATTAACAGATTCAGAAAAATATGTTGAACTCCTGTGGGATAACCAGCAAAATGAAGTAACTGAAGACTTGTTTAGGATGTATAGCCAGCTTTTTGAAGGGAACTCTTTTAAAGCAAAAAGTGGAACAACCTGGACAATAACTGACATGGAGATAGAGAAAATTGAGTCACAGGATGATTTTATAATTGGTGAAGGCTCATTTACATATTATCTCCAGAGGGGAGATAAAGAAGCCAAAAGACCCTATCTTTTTAAAGCTGTGCTTTGGAATAATAACGGTAAAACCTACTTTCTTTTAGCATCTTTAATAGCATTACAGGAATTCTGGGATCGATCCGTTGATTTGACACCAAGAGAAGAAGTACTAAATCATTTTTTTCAAAATGAAATTTTAGCTAATGTTACTGTGTTTGATAAATCATTTGAATGATTTAGCAGCAAAATATAGGTTTTTCTATTAAAGTGCTATTCAGGAGGTCGTTAATATTTAAAATCAGCACCATTATCAAATTATTTTGCAGTTTAATATAACCTTACTAAAAGACTGAAAACTTTAGGAACTCTTTCTACAACATTAATTTAGAGGGGGCTCCTTTTTTTATTGATTTAAATTAGTATATTAGAGAGTTATAATATAAACGGTATCAGGAGCTGTCAAACAGCTCGTCATAGCAAATACAGCAGATGGAAAAATAAACCGCAGCTTTTCCATTTTATCCTTTTTGCTATGCCTTGTTTCAAGGGCTTATAGCAGGAATAATCATAGCTGTTGTGGTCAGTTTGGGCGAGGGATTTAGTTGGCCAGGTTTACTACTAAAAGAATTGAGTTATTTAGGTTTCTGGCAATCCTCATTTATCATTGGATTTATATGGAGGAGATGGCATGTGCCGCTAATTTTGCTGAGACATAATTATCCCTAACATCCTATTCCAACTGTCTTTACGATCATATCATTTTACTAAATCCTGTCACCTCTTTTAGATATATTCCTATTAAAGCAAAGTATATTGTAGCTTTAGCTGTAACGAATGAATCCTCAAATGTAACTAAGGGCTCTCAATAGTGGTAATTAATAGAGGGTAATGGCTTAATGACATGCGCTACCGGATTTGCAGGTTTCATAATTTTTAGGAATAGTAAATCTATGTTTATATGCTTATATTCGCCTGCGGGATAAAAAGGTAATAATTGAATAATAAGGTACCAATTAGTATGAAAAACAAACATCTAAAAGGAATCAGTGCTAATGTTCTGTTACTTGGTATTATTAGCTTTATAAACGATGTTAGCAGTGAAATGATAATGCCCATTTTGCCTATGTTTATAACCGCTTTAGGAGGCACCAGCATATGGGTGGGCTTAATTGGTGGAGTTCGAGATAGCGTTGCAAGCTTGCTAAAGGTATTGGGTGGTTATTGGTCAGATAAAATAGGGAAAAGAAAAATATTACTTTTTTACGGTTATCTCTCTTCTCCCATAACCAGGTTTTTTTTGGCTTTTTCTCAAATATGGCAGCATATTCTACTTTTTGCGGGGCTGGAACGAATTGGTAAAGGCATCAGGACTGCACCCAGGGATGCTATTATTGCAGATTCTATGCCCGAAGAGAAGGGCAAAGGTTTCGGCATTCATAGGGCTCTGGATTCACTTGGTGCCATTTTGGGATCAATAATAGTATTCCTGCTTTTTTGGTCCTTTTCTTTTTCTTTTAAAACAATCATTTTTTTAGCTGCCCTGGTTGCTTCTTTTTCTCTCATTCCTCTCTATTTTGTAAAGGATGAAAGAAGAAAGCCACAGGAAATAACTTTAAGAATTGGTCTCAGGAAATTATCTAAGCCTCTAAAACTCTTTATTTTTATTTCCAGCTTATTTGCTCTAAGCAACTTCAGCTATATGTTTTTTATTCTTAGAGTCAAAGATTATTTTACCGGGAAATTATCAATCGGTATTCCAATCCTCTTATATATCTTATTTAATATTTTCTATACTATCTTTTCCATACCCTTTGGTATCCTGGCAGATAAAATAGGAAGGAAAAAGGTAATTCTTCTCGGCTATTTCCTTTTCTCTCTTACCTGCCTTGGTTTTGTTTTTTTCTATTCGTTGCCAATTTTCCTTCTTCTCTTTGCACTTTATGGAATTGTCCATGCAATACTTGAGGGCAACCAGCGAGCTTTTGTATCCGATTTATCACCAGAAAACCTGAAAGGTATTGCTCTGGGAAGCTTCCATACAATAATTGGCTTAGTTAGCTTGCCAGCAGGATTAATTGCAGGAGCTCTATGGCAGAGCCTTGCTCCACAAGCAACCTTTATATTCGGCAGCATCATTAGCTTACTATCTACAGTATTGCTAAGCATCTTCGGCAACTATTTTGGAGATTAAATATTTAGCTCTATTATCCAATCTGCGAAAAAAGAGATTATTCCTCATAAAATTTTCTTGGTTTCTCAAAAATCTTATTTTACCTACTAATATTATTTCTTAATTACAGAACTTATTCTGGTATAATAATTTTTAAATCACAAGATTACTAACATTATAACAGAGCAAAAAATAAAGAGGTTTTTTCACTATGAGAAAATATAAATGGCAAATTATTTTAGGTTGTGTTTTAATTGGTTCTTCAATACTTTTCTATTTCTTCCACTATCTGATATTTGAAGATGCTCATCATATTTTTATATATTTGGTGGGAGATATAGCCTTTGTACCTATAGAGGTATTGCTGGTTACCATTATTATACATCGTTTATTAAACATTAGAGAAAAACGGGCTATGCTCAATAAGCTCAATATGGTTATAGGAGCTTTTTTTAGTGAAGTTGGAACAAAGCTTATGAGTTTCTTTTCAGCTTTTGATCCATACACTCATACAATCGGTCAAGACCTGATTCCGACTACCCAATGGACAGAGGAGGAATTCTTGCAAATTAGTCATCGCTTAAAAAGCTATGATTATAAAATTGAAATCAAAAAAGGGGAGTTGAAGAATCTCTCCAGTTTTCTATTGTTAAAAAGAGATTTTCTGCTTGGATTGTTGCAGAACCCCAACTTGCTGGAGCATGAGTCATTTACCCAGCTTCTTTGGGCAGTATTTCATTTGACAGAAGAATTAGTTCATCGAGATGATGTCCAACAGTTACCAGATAAAGACTATGATCATCTGTCTGGTGATATAAGGAGGGCTTACAGACTTCTTGTTGCTCAATGGATAGAATATATGGAACATTTGAAGGATAATTATCCGTACCTGTTTTCTCTTGCTGTGAGAACGAATCCATTTGACAGCGAAGCATCCCCGGTAATTAAATAAATAAATTAAACAAAGAAACACCAACACGTAACCTTAACATAGTTTTTATTTTCCTTGACAACACTTGAAACTTATAGTAAATTTATAATTTCGAAAAATTGTTCTGGAAGAAGAGAAATGATTAAAACATTTTTTCCTAAGAAAAGTGAAATTCAACGTAAATGGTATCTGATTGACGCTGATGGGCAAATCCTGGGGAGATTGGCTACTTTAATAGCCGAAATACTTACAGGTAAAAACAAGCCTACATATACACCTTTTATGGATATGGGAGACCATGTGGTGGTTATTAATGCGCGTAAGGTAATTCTTACGGGAAAGAAACTCAATGGTAAATTGTATCGGCATCACACAGGATATATGGGTGGCCTTAAGGAAGTAAAAGCGGTTGATCTATTAGGTAAATTTCCCGAAAGAATTATTGAGAAAGCTGTTAAGGGAATGCTCCCGCATACTAAATTGGGAAGAGCTATGTTCAAAAAAATGAAGGTATATGCGGACTCCGAACATCCTCATGAAGCGCAAAAACCAGAACCATATCCCTTAGAGGGATTGAAACAATTTGACAAATAATTTTCATCCAGGAGACTAAAACATTGTCTTCTATTCAATATTACGCTACGGGAAAGAGAAAAGCTTCGAGCGCAAGAGTATTTTTAAGACCTGGTAAGGGAAAAATTCTTGTAAATAAACGGGGAATCGAGGATTTTTTTCCTAATTTAACTCACCAGGTATTGATAAAACAACCTCTACAAATTACAGAGTGTATCGATAAATTTGATATTTATGTTACCGTAAGAGGAGGAGGCCTTTCCGGACAGGCAGGCGCTATTCGCCATGGCATTGGCAGAGCACTTGTAGACTACAATCGCGAACTGAGAGAAAAATTGAAGAAAAGCGGCCTGCTTACTCGTGATGCTCGAGTAAAAGAACGAAAGAAATATGGACAGCGCGGAGCTCGCGCTCGCTTCCAGTTCTCCAAGAGATAATTTAACATAGTTATCATTATCTCTTAGAGAGATTTTATGAAATTTCCCAAACGGAATATTTTGTTTATATAACTAAACTGAAGAGGAGGCTTTATTGGTAGAAGTCACCATTAAAGAGTTGTTTGAAGCAGGGGTGCATTTTGGTCATCAGACCAAACGCTGGAACCCAAAGATGAATCCATACATTTTTGGTCAAAAAAATGGTATTCATCTTATAGATTTGCAGATTACGCTCAAGCTTTTTCGAAAAGCTTTAGAGTTTGCTAAACAAATTACCGGCGAAGGGAAGGTAATCCTATTTGTCGGAACCAAGAGACAAGCACAAGAGGTTATCTTTGAAGAAAGTACACGATGTAATATGTTCTATGTAAATCAACGTTGGCTCGGAGGTCTTTTAACCAATTTTGTCACTATCCAGCGAAACATCCAGCGCCTAAAAGACTTAGAGAATATGAGCCAGGATGGTACTTATGAGAAACTTCCAAAGAAAGAAGTCATAAAACTTGAGCGAGAAAGAATGAAGTTGGAAAAACTCTTGAGCGGTGTGAAAGAGATGAATAAAACTCCTGATGCGCTCTTTATAGTTGATATAAAGAAGGAACGCATTGCTTTTAATGAGGCCAGGCGATTAGATATACCTGTTATAGGAATAGTAGATACAAACTGCGATCCAGATGGCATAGACTATTTGATACCAGGCAACGATGATGCTATAAGATCTATCAGGTTATTCGCTTCTAAAATTGCTGATGCCACTTTAGCGGGAAAGGAAATTTTAAAGAAAAAAGAAGAAGAGGCTTGGCTCGTTAGAGAAGCTGATAGAAAATTACAAGAACAACGAAAAGAAGCATCCAAAATAGGAAAGAAAACAGAGACTAAAAAAGCTGCAACTAAAAAGAGAGAAAGTACTTTTAAAGCTAGGAGAGAAAGAGATAATAGAAGACGAAAGGAAACTACAAAAAAGGAATTTACCAGAACTGGTCGAGAAACAGGAAAGAAAAAGAGACCAATCCCTCGCTCAAATAAACCTTCAGGAGCGCACGAGATGAGAAGAGCTGAGTCGGGAAAAGAGACTAAAAATGTGGAGAAAAAGAAATAAACCTTTCTCTGAAAGGGGAAGATGAATTCAGCTATAGTATTCTATAAGAAGATAATTTTACAATAAAGTGAAATTAAACAAAGGATACAGAAAGCTAAAGGATAGGGTAAGCATACCGTTTATTACTATATTTTTATTCAAAGAATAGGTTATTGAAGGACGATTTACTATGGAAATACCAGCCTCCTTGGTTAAAACTTTAAGAGAGAAAACCGGTATTGGAATAATGGATTGTAAATCTGCCCTCATTGAAGCGAAGGGTGATATTGAGGAAGCAGTAAAAATTTTGCGCAAAAAGGGATTAGCAAAAGCAGAAGAAAAAGCAAGCAGGATTGCCAAAGAAGGTCTAGTAGGTTCTTATGTGCATATTGGAGGGAAGATTGGAGTTTTAGTTGAAGTCAATTGCGAGACAGATTTTGTTGCTCGTAATGAAGATTTTAAGCAATTAGTCAAGGATATCGCCATGCATATTGCTGCAACTGATCCTAAATATATGAAGCGGGAAGAAATTCCAGAAGATGTTATCCAGCAAGAACGCGAAATTTATCGGTGTCAACTGCAAAACTCTAATAAGCCCCCGCAAGTGACTGAAAAGATTGTTGACGGCAAAATGGAGAAATTCTATTCCGAAGTTTGTCTTTTTGAGCAGCCATTTGTTAAAGATCAATCCATAACTATAGAAGAGCTCATTTCCTCCAATATTGCAAAGATGGGCGAAAAGATTGCCATCGGTAGGTTTGTAAGATTTAAGCTTGGCGAAGACACAAAGGCTAAATAATAGCTATCTTTTCCCCAGATATTTAGCTTTTATCCTTATTCATAATATTTTTTACAAATAGCCATGTCAAAAAGGGTATATTCCCGAGTTTTATTGAAGTTGAGTGGTGAACTGCTATCAGGAAAGAGCGGCCTCGTTATAGATCCTGAAAGGAATGATAATTTAGCAGAAGAAATTTCTAAGGGATTAGAGACGGGTGTTGAGCTGGCAATAGTAATGGGTGGTGGCAATATTTTCAGAGCGAGATCAAATCAAAAGAAACAGGCGGATCGAGTTACAGCAGATCAAATAGGTATGCTGTCCACAGTTATCAATGGACTTGCTCTACAAGATGCTTTGGAAAGAAAAGGAATTGAGACTCGGCTGATGACAGCTATAGAAATTAATCAGGTTGCTGAACCTTATATTAGACGTCGTGCCCTCCGTCATTTGGAGAAGGGGAGAGTTGTAATTTTTTCTGGCGGTACCGGGAATCCCTTTTTTACTACCGATACAGCTGCAGCCCTTAGGGCTGTTGAGATTAAAGCTGAAGTGCTCCTTAAAGCTACGAAGGTTGATGGTATTTACAGTAATGACCCTTTAAAGGATAAAGAAGCATTTAAATTTATTGAAATATCTTATTTAGAGATTCTTAAGAGAGGGCTCAAAATAATGGATGAGACAGCAATTTCTTTATGCATGGTAAACGCGCTTCCCATTATCATCTTTAGCCTTTTAGAAAAAGGAAATTTCAATCGAATACTTTTAGGAGAAAATTTAGGATCTCTGATTAAGGGGTAAGATTATGTTGGAGGAAATATATTCTGAAATCGAAAAAAAGATGGAATTTACCTTAGGAAGTTTCTTCAGGGAACTGAGAACCATTCGGACAGGTAGAGCGACTATTAGCTTACTTGACGGGATAACGGTTTCTTACTTCGATACCGATACGCCTTTAAATCAATTGGCTAATTTAATGGCTCCTGAGACCAGCATGTTGATAATACAACCGTATGACGCTTCTATCATTGGCGATATTGAAAAAGCTATTTTGAAATCAGACAGAGGATTTAATCCTATGAATGATGGAAAAATCATAAGGATTCCCATACCTCCTCTTACTGAAGAAAGACGTCAGGAGATGGCACGTTTAGTCGGAAGAATAGCCGAAGAGTGTAAAACAGCTATCCGCCAAATCAGGAGGTTGGGTAATGACAAGGTAAAGAAGCTGGAGAAAGACAAGGAGATATCTCAGGATGATGAGCACCGTGCTTATGACAATATTCAAGAAACAACTGATTCTTATATTGAGAAGATAGATGAAGCTATGAATAAAAAGAGAGAAGAAATTCTACAAATTTAGCTCATTTGTACCTATTTACTTTATCGGATCAATTAATTTTATTTGGAAAATATTACCGTACCTTTTCCCACCTATTTAAATTTCTTTATTCAATCTCCTCATATAGATATAACCGCACTTATCAGATCATGGTCAATTGCAAGGGTATGATTAAAAATAGTTAGGTTTTAATCTGCTTGCCAGCTTCTTTTTCTGCAGGATACACCAAATTATAATAGGCAACCCCATAAGCTATATAAAATAAAGGTAAAGTAAAATATATCCCTATAAATAAGAAAATTATCCCGCTGGCACCGATTAAAGCGGCGACAAAAAAGAAGAGGGTATGCTCTAACAAATTGTCTTTAACAAGATTAACGCTTGCTTTAAAAGCCTCTACGAAGTCCATCTTCTTATCTACTATAAAGGGGAACATAAAAATGAGAAGAGCACCTAAAATAAATCCTGGTATGATTAAAAATATAAACCCAACTCCTATTATTATACTGTAGACAATACCAGCAAGAAAAATATAACCGAAGTTTTCAAAACCCTTGAAAGCATCGGAAATGTCAATCTTCTCTCCGCGTAATTTCTTCAGGGTCATATATATCATTCCGCAGGCAACAGGACCGGTAAGAATACCAAAAGCAACAGCATTTATTATTGAGAGAATTATCCAGGCCAATAGAAAAGGTGCCAAATCGCCCATATAGAGTTTCCAGGCCTTTTTAATATATCCTTTTCCTAACATTCTACCTCCTCTGCAAAGAATAGCTTTCTCTTTTCATAGCTATAAAAGAATAATAAAATATGCCACTTATTTTTTAGCACATTATTTTATGCAAATATATTGTAGCACATTCATAATGATGTAGTCATTATTCTATAGATTATTACCAATATCTTCGCACTATTGAAAGAACTTTATCTTATTATATTAATAAAATACTATTGCCTGTTTTTCAAAGGAAAGCAGGGGAAAAAAGAAGTAAAAAGAATTTTAGAATTGTTAAAGAATGTCAGGATTACCTCTTTAGAATATAAATAAACAGACGATACATAAAAAGAAAAGATTAATATTACGTTGAGACATAATTTATTACTAATTTTTATTAGTAGATAAAATACAGTGACATATATGTTATATGATTGAGGGTATCTCTTAAAATAGAGAGTTTAGAACTTCTTTTGATTTGCTGCTCAAGTTTATATCTATGCTTAGCTTAAGAACCTCAAGCTTTAGTTTGCTTTTTTTTCCTCTTTTTCAGCGGGGTAAACTAACTTGTAATATGCCACGGCAAAGGCCAAATAGAAAAGAGGTAGGGTGAACAGCACACCTATTCCACATAAGATTACACCGCTAATGCTTATTACGCTCACTACAAAAAAGAATAAGGTGTGTTCCAGCAGATTATTTTTGACAAGATCGATGCTTGCTCTAAAAGCTTCTTCGAATCTCATATTCTTATCTACAAGAAATGGAAACATGTATATAAATAAAGCTCCGAGAATAAAGGCAGGAATTATTAAGAACATAGCTCCAACAGCTACCACTACTACATATATTATGCCAGCGACAAAAGTATAACCGAAATTATCAAATCCTCTGAAAGCATCTGCCAACTCTATTTTCTCTCCGCGCATCTTTTTTAATGTCATATACATCATGCCACACATCACAGGACCGGTGAGCAGGCTAAAAGCAACGGAGTTAATGATGGAAAGAATTATATATGCCAGCAGGAAGTTTCCTAAATCATCCATGTAGATGTTCCAGGCTTTTTTGATGTACCCTTTTCCTAACATACTACCTCCTTAGCTGTGAATAGTTTTCTTTTTATTAGATTCATTAAAGGCACCAAATTCTTATTCTTTAGGTTTGCCATATTTCTCTCTGATATATTTTAGCACATTAATATCAATATATTCATCATCCCTTACTCGTTCATCAAAATTCTCCCAATACTGGAAATTCTTCAGTGCTTCTTTGGTAGGCTCATCGAAAATACCGTTTACTTCTCCCTCATAATATTTTAAACGTTTGAGCACCTCCTGAAGTTCCTTGCAAAGGGCGGAATCGATCTTTTTCAACTCATCCTCTTTGCTTTTAAAGAAATATACTCGGTAGAGCTCGAGCAATCGTTTAAGCTCTTTTATGGGCGTCTGGTGATCATCAATTCGTAAATCAATATAGCGGTCATTAAATCCCCCATAGCCTCCTTTTTCCCGCACAACCAGAAGCGCAGCAGACTGCCTTCCGCGCTTGTCACCACCAGCTTCCTGTCCTGCTGCCAGAGCCTCCACCAGGCGGTGCGCCAGGTCACCTTCTGTCTTTTCAAAGGTACGAGCCATAGCCTCTACTGTCTCTTTACTGACCAGGATGTTTCCCTGGCAGGCATAATTCTCACCGCACATATGCCCTGCCCAGTCAAAGCACTTCTCCCCGGTAAACGCTGCTGAGCGACCTTTTGAATCCACCATACCTACCTGCCTCAGGTCTTTCTCTTTATCGTTGGAAACGAGTCTTTGTAATACTTCCTCAGCGCTGAGGCCTTCTGCCAGAAGCTTAAGTCCTTCGGGACCATAGCTGGTGTTAGCCAGCGACTGGGTGGCAACAGCACCAACACCCGCCTTTGCCCAGGGAACCACGGAACCCACTGCCAGAAACTTCGACTGCACTGCTATACCCAAATCCCCGGTATCCGGATCGAAGCCAACAATGGAAAAAGTGGCGACAATATTATCAGGATGTTCCTGTTGATTCAGTACTCCTTCATTGAGTAACAGGCATAAGAAAAAAATGGAGAATAGTATGGTAATCTTTTTCATGTTACCCCTCCTTGAGATCCTAATGTTCGCAAACAAAGGATTATAATTCATAGTGCAGTCTTTATAATAAAGTAAGCCACCAATCAGGTCAAACAAAAATTATTGCTGGATTATATTAAAACGTAAGCTTTATATTTCATCTTTAATGATAAAGCAGTAAGATTTGTTCAATAAAATCTACAGGGAATGCGTAAGAAAAGAAAATTAGACGGATGCATCACCTCTTGATTTTTGCCCCACATTACAAGGAATATTATAAATAGAGCCGCAAAGGCTGTATTTTTTTTATATAATATTAACAACTGAAAAAATGTTTAGATTTTTCTGCACGATTCAATATTAGTAGGGGTCTATATATAGTGAAAGATAAAGAAAAATGGATGAGGACAGAAGAGATAATTTCAGAGATTTCTATGGAACAATTCGAACAAGTTCAAAATAGTATAATTACATTTTTAGATAAGCTTGTACAGGGTGACATCGATGCTTTTGAAAAAGTAGTAGAGCTTTATCAAAAAAAACTTTTTAGCATAGCCTATAGATTGGTGGGAACAGTAGAAGATGCAAAAGACATTATCCAGGAAACTTTTATGAAGATATATAAAAATATCCATAAGCTAAAAAACGTAAAGAAACCATTTCCTTATTTTTGTCGCATAACCATAAATACCTGTATGGATTGGTTAAAAAAGCAAAGAAAAAGCCATATTCCTTTTATTCAAATTGCCAAAACCAGTCAGGTAAAAGGCAGTTTCTCTACAACGAGCCCAGAATATTTCATGCAGCAAAAGGAAAAATAGAGGATTATAGCAGAGAGCCTGAGTTGTTTAGCCGAAAGAGAAAGAGCAGCTCTTTGCCTGCGGGATTTGGAAGAATTTAGTACCAGGGAAGTCGCTTCAATATTGGGCTGCACCGAGGCTACAGTGAGAAGCCATATAGCCTCTTCCAGAGTAAAGATAAAAAATTATCTTGTGAAAAGATACCCTGAAATGAAGAGGTAGCATCCATGAAATGTAAGATATCAGAAAAAATCCTCGCCCTTTATGTGGGCGGCGAGCTCTCAAAGTCTAAAGAAAGAGAGGTTACAGAACACATTAAAGAATGCCCCAAATGTGCAAGGGAAGTGGAAGAGCTTCGCCGGAGTCGAGTTATCCTGAAAGAAAATAGCACAATCCCTGAATTAGATGCTGATTTCTGGCAACAGGTGAAAAGCGATACCATTGCCAGAATTAGAGAAGATGCTCATAAGAATAAATACTTCTGAGTTCCATTTGTTTATAGAAATCGTATCGCTGTAGCCCTGATAAGTATTATTATAATAATAACTTCAGCAGTCATAATCTATGATCAGCTCTTCAACACATCGCCTCAACCTATTACGGAAAATATTTCTAAAGAGCAAACTTTTACTGAGGAAAAAGGGGAGAAAATTAAAAAAGCCCCAGAAAACAACATAAAAAAAGATGAACGCCTTGCTGCTAATCAGGTTAAAAAAGAAGATATTGCACAAAGAATACACAGAAAAGAAAAAAGAGAAACAACACCACCTGTGCAAACTCCATTAACAATTGAACAGAAGCAGGAGGAAAAACCGATGGTTATGACCTTCTATTATGAAGAACCGAAAATAAAAGTCATTTGGATTTATAAGAGCTAATTAGATGAATACATTAATTTAATTAATGAAAAAAAGGAGGAAACAATGAGGTTAAATAAAACACTATGTTTTATGTTTGTCCTTGTTTTTCTTATCACAGCATCCCTAATAGCATGGGGACAAACAGAAACTGAAAAGAAAAAAGAAATACAAAAATATAGAGAAGAACTAGAAAAGCTCGTAACTAAGATATTTAAAATCAAATATACTGACGCTACAGATTTGGAGGGAGTACTTACTCCATTTCTAACCAGCAAAGGAAGTATATTTGGAGAAATTATAGTGAATGAACGCTTTAACGCAATAACAATAAAAGATTATCCAGAAAAAATTGCGGTGATAGAGGAAGTTATCAAGCAGTTTGATGTCAAACCTATTGAAGTCGAATTTACATTTTATCTATTGGGAGCTTCTGATATTCCAATACCAGTTAAACCCGTAGAGCCTGTTGAACCCGTCGAGCCGGAACAGCCTGTTAAATCAGCCCCACCTGTACCTCCTTTACCTCCACCAGTGGCGAAGGTAGTAGAAAAACTTCAAACTAACTTCACATATAAATATTACCGTCTTCTTGATTCTGCGTTTCTTAAAAGCTCTGATTCCAAAAGTTCGAGTTCGCATTTAAGTCTAGGGGGTTCTTCTAAATACTTGCTCGATATTAAATGGTCACTCCTTTCTGCTGATTCCCCAGTAATAAACATCTCTCATTTCGATATAATAAGGGTTGGAAAAGATGGCGGACCATTGCTACATACCTCTTTATTGATTGAAGATGGGGAGACAGCTGTAGTGGGCATTTCAAATTCTGCTTCTGATGATACCGCTTTAGTCACCATCATAAAAGCCCGAATCTTAAAAGATAAGAAGTAAAGCTTGTTAATTAATTGATCAGAAAAATTATTATCGGTTCGTCATTAGATGCAGAGATACTATACGTATCTCTGCATATCTATTATGGCAAACAGATAGAATTTAGTAGATATTTTATTAAATTTCAAACTATCTACGGTTGACATTAACCACATCAAGAAAAATTAGGAAAAGATTTGAGAGTTACTGTAAACTTTTCACCTGACCAACTGTCTTATTAAATAACAGGTAATAGTATAAAGAAGGAGGAAAAGTATGAATGTAAAAAATTATCAAAACTTTAACAATGCAAAACATTATGGGAAAATCAGATTTAAATATCTCCCTCTGTTCATAGTGGTGATAACAATTACTTGCTTAACTACCGTTGGTATTGCTCAGGAAAAAGCGGTAACAATAGATAAGACTGAGCAGAATGAAGTAATGGCTAAAATTAGTGAAATTTTAAATAAGAATTATGTATATCCCGAGACTGCGAAAAAGATGAGCGACTATATATCGGACAGGTTGAAAAAAGGTGAGTATGATTCTTTAACTTCTGCTCCTGATTTTGCTGAGCAGGTGATGGAAGACCTGCGGAAAATCAGTAATGATAAGCATATACAGGTAGTCTATGATCCTGAAACCGTTAAGCTTTTAAGAGAGGGAGAGGAGAAAGATGAGCCGGAAACTCCTGAAAAATGGCTTAAGCAAGAAAGGAAAAACAACTTTGGCTTCAAAGAGGTAAAGATCCTGGACGGTAATGTGGGATATCTGGATTTGATACAATTCGCAGAGACAAAATATGCCGGGGAAACTGCCGTAGCGGCAATGAATTTTCTCGCTAATTGTGATGCTCTTATTATTGATATAAGAAAGAATGGTGGGGGAAACCCGGACATGATTCAATTAATAACCAGCTATTTTTATGATCAAGAAGAACCAGTCCATTTAAACAGCTTCTATTGGCGTCATATTGATAAAACCGTGCAATTCTGGACATTGCCTTATATCCCGGGCAACAAAATGGCGGATATTGATATCTATGTCCTGACCAGCAGACGAACCTTTTCCGCTGCTGAAGAATTCTGCTATAATCTAAGAAATCTAAAACGCGCAACATTAATAGGTGAAACGACAGGCGGCGGTGCCCACCCTGGGGGACCAGTTGTTATTAATGATAACTTCTATATATGGGTACCTAAAGGTCGAGCGATAAATCCCATCACTAACACCAACTGGGAGGGAGTGGGTGTAGAACCTCATATCAAAGTACCTCAGCAGGACGCTCTAACAACTGCTCATCTCAAAGCGCTGGAAAAACTGGCCGCCGAAGCAAAAGATGAAGATGATAAATTTACCTATAATTGGTATATCGATTCCCTTAAGATAGAGTTAAATCCTGTTCAAGTTGAGTCATCGATCCTAAAATCATATGCAGGAAAATATGGTCCTCGAACCATTACATTCGAAAATGGAGTACTCTACTACCAATTGGAAGGCAGACCAAAATATAAAATGATTCCCATGTCCAATGAATTATTCATGATTAAGGAGATTCCCTATTATCGGGTAAAATTTATAACAGAAAATGGAGAGGTAAAATCTTTTATTGGGCTTTATGATAATGGTGAGACTGTCACCCTTTTTAAAAAATAAGTAATTATTCTGGTTATTTTAAAATACTCATATATAATAAAGCAGAGATAAACTTAATTTCTCTGCTTTATTTTTATGAAATGGATTAGAGCAGAGATATCTAAAAATGACTAAATGGCTTATAGTTAATATAAATAAGATTTATCAGTTTGTTCTGCAAAGAATTCAACTTTGAAATTGTCTCATTTTAAGATAAACAAAGCTTTCATGGAGGTGCTCATGCAAAAACAGAAAAGTTCTTATGTTCACCAGGATGAAATTCCCTGGCAAAACCATCCTTTCCTCTCAGTTGTAAAAATAAAGAGGTTTATTTCCGCGAAAGACCAACTTGGCATTACCTATTTTTTAGCCACGGTGGCAAAAGGTAAGAAAATAGATGTACATATTCATGATAATTCCGATGACTACCTGTTTATTCTGGAGGGGAAAGGGGAGATGTTTATTGAGGATACTGGTGTTATAGACCTCTATCCTGGTGTCTTTGTAAGAGTACCCAAAGGATTTAAACATGGTATTGGGGAAGTATATGAGGATCTTCTCTATTTAGACATTTTTCATCCAGAAGCATTCTGAGATATATGAGTATTCATTTTGAAAAATGAATTATTTATGTTTAAGGAAATGCCAGATTACCGAATAAAATTCATCATGGAAAGTGGACAGCTAAAAACTCTGATGGGGCTCTATGACGACAGTAATACTGTTACACTTTTTCAAAAATAAAAAATTATGGTTCGTCGCGTTTTTGAGTACCTGAGGTATTGAGGCTATGTTAAAAATAACATGGAAAAA